>NZ_CP020918.1:2640000-3840000 GCF_003076455.1 Flavobacterium faecale | reverse complement strand
CTCAAACTGCTACTATCAAGGTATCAGGAAAAGTACTTGATAATACGGGTATGTCTATTCCAAACGCTACTGTTACAGTAGACGGGAAAAGTACAGTAACTGATTTTGATGGGAAATATGTGATTTTAGCAAATAGTGCTAAGTCGGTTCTAAAATTTTCTTACTTAGGATTTGAAACTAAAAGTGTTGCTGTAGGAAAGAGCACAACAATTAATGTATCACTTGCAGAAGCTAGTAATCAACTGAATGAAATAGTTGTTGTTGGTTATGGTACAATGAAAAAATCGAATGTTACCAGTTCTGTATCAAGCTACAAGAACGAAAAAATGGACCAATTACCAGTTTCTAGAGTTGATCAAGCACTTCAAGGAAAAATTGCAGGGGTTCAAATTTTAAACACATCATCTGCTGCAGGTGAGGCGCCTACAATTAGAATTCGTGGTCAATCTTCTATCAATGCTAGTCCAAACCCTTTGGTTGTAGTAGATGGTCAGCCTATTGAAGATGGTTTATCTTCACTTAACATGGCCGATGTACAAGAGGTATCGGTATTAAAAGATGCATCTTCTGCTGCTATTTATGGTTCTAGAGGTGCAAATGGAGTAATTTTGGTAACTACAAAAAGTGGTAGTAACAAAAAAACGACTTATAGTTTCAATAATTCAGTAGGATACAAAAGTGCTTACAAATTATATGATATTCAATCTACTTCTGATTATGTAAAACAATTGTATACAGAGAAAGCATTAAAAGAAGCTGATCCTCTTTGGACAGGTGGTTCAACATCTGTGGCAACTGGTTTTCAAAAATCTTATATTTTTGAACAAAAATTTCTTAATGGTCAAGGAGTAGATTATCAAGACGAATTCATGAGAACTGGAACTTTTAGAAATATTGGTTTAAGTGCTTCTGGAGGAGGAAAAGGTTTTAGTTATAGAGTTTCTGGTGCATACAATGGAGACGAAAGTATGATGAAGAACAGTAATTATGAAAAATACCAATTTAGACTTAAAACCAATATAGACTTAAATAATAAAGTATCTATTGGGGTTAATATTGCTCCTACATATAGCAAAACGAAAAGACCTGCAAATGATTATAGAGATTACTATAGATTTCCAAGTTTTATCCCGACAACATTCAATGCCGAAACTCTGGCTTTCGTACAACAAGCAGGCGCATATCCTAACCTAAAAGTAGGGGATTATGTAAATCCTCAGTATTTTTACGGTTTGGTGTTTCCAAATTATGAATTACCTGATGGTTCAATGTATACTAGTACTAGTACAACCAATCCATGGACTACTTCAAGTATCAATCCTTTAAAAGTGTTGAATTTGCAAGATGACACGCAAGATGACTTTAGAATTCAGTCGGTTTTTGATTTAACTTATAAAATCACAAAAAGTTTGACTTTCAAGACAACCGCTAGTGCGTATCTTAAATATTCTGATAGAATGCAATGGGTGGGTACAAATGCAAATGCAGAAACAAATTCAAATTTTGCAGTTTATTCAAGAAACAACTCAAAAGATTTGTTAACTGAAAACACATTGAATTATACAAAAGAATACAAAAAGCATTCATTTAATGCTTTAGCTGGTTTTTCTGCTCAAAAAACAGAGTTTTATACGTCTGTATTTCAAGGGAATAACTATCCTAATGAAAACATTCGTACCTTTAATAGTGCAGGAAGTATAACATTGTCTAACAACCTATCAAGTAGTGCAGCTGGAGAAATAAAAAACTCGACAGCATTATTGTCTTACTACGGAAGATTAGTATATTCTTACAATGACTTTTTGAACCTTACTGCAACAGTTAGAACAGATGGTGCTTCACAATTTGGACCAGGTAATAAATGGGGGACTTTTTCATCTATCTCTGCTGGAGCAAATTTGGCTAAACTAGAGTTTATTGCATCATCAAAAGTGATTAATAAATTAAACTTTAGAGCAGCTTACGGTCAAACCGGAAATAATAGAACTGATAATTTAGGTGGAAACAACGCATACAATCCATACTTAAACACGTTAACAAATACGCCTTATAGTAATTCAATTTCGGCAAATTATGTTTCAGGTACAGGAAATGGTGTTGTTGCAAATGGTCAAGCTACGCCAAGTGATACCGGAGCTAATCCAGATCTTACTTGGGAAACTACAGTTTCTGCAAATTTAGGTTTTGATTTAAGTTTATTAAGAAATAGAATTAACTTATCTCTTGATTTTTACGAATCAAATACAGATAAATTATTGTTACAAACTAATACCCAATTGTTTTCTGGAACAGCTTTATCTTGGAGTAATGTTGGAAGCCTTCAAAACCGTGGTCATGAGATTGAATTGTCTACTACGAACATTAAAACGAAAGATTTTAAATGGACTACGTCTGCCAATTATGCATCTAATAGATTGAAATTAACTGATTTTGGTGGTTTAGCAGAAACACCTCAAACCGGTGAAAGAGGTGAGCAGTACATAACAAAAGTTGGTAGCCCATTAGTACAGTTTTACGGATACAAGACAGATGGTATTTGGTTATCACAAGATGATATCAACAAATCAGGTTTTACAGCCTCAAACGTAAGTGTGGGTACATTAACTCCAGGTGGTTTAAAACTTGTAGATGTAAATGGTGATGGTAAAATTACAACAGATGATAGAACTGTAATTGGTGATCCTTACGCAGATTTTACTTGGGGAATTACTAACAGTTTTGATTACAAAGGAATCGATTTATCACTTGGATTTCAAGGGGTACAAGGTATTCAAATGTACGAAGGAGATACTGGATACACAGAGGTTAAAAGACAAGTCTTAAATTATACTGCTAACCACTGGATAAGTCCATCTAATCCTGGTGATGGAAAAACACCTTATGAAACTAATGGAGGTCTACAATGGGTTCAAACGGACTACGGTATTGACGACGCTTCATACATTGCGTTGAGAGAGATTACATTAGGATATTCTTTGGACAAGGACTGGGTTAAAAAAGTTGGTTTAAATCAATTTAGAGTATATTTTACAGCACAAAATTTACTTTACTTAAGTTCAAAAAGCTTTAGAGGAATCAATCCAGAGAGCAGAAAGTCAGGTGGTACTTATTCTAACCCATTAATTACGGGTTACGACAGAGGAGGATATCCAGTTCCTAAAACTTTAGTTTTTGGTTTTGATGTTAAATTTTAATTTTAAAAAATAGTAAGTATGAAAACATATAAATATTTTATTGGAGCATTAATGTTAGGTTTAACTAGTTGTAGTGACAGTTTTATCGACATCGCACCTCAATCATATATTACGGAGGCAGTATTCTTTTCGAATACTGCTGAACTAAACACTGCTCTTAATGCTTGTTATGCGGGTATGAGAGCTCCTGCAGCGGAAGAATGGAAATTTACAGAATTACGTTCAGACAACACAGCGATGAATCAAATCGCTACCACCTCTGTAGATAACATTTTCTTTTTGTCTTATGATGCATTTTTTGTAGGTACAAACGATACCAATTTGAAGAACTTTTGGTACTACACTTATGTAAATATCAAGAACAACAACATTCTTTTGGACAAAATGAATGTTAACTATAACGGTACTGCTGTCGTTTATGGCGGTAACTCAATAAATGCATCAGCTGCTGATATCAAAGATGTGGCTTCGCAAGCTTGTTTTTTACGCGCGTACCACTATTTTAATTTAGTACGTCTTTTTGGTGATGTTTTCTTAGTTCACGAACCAGTAACTCGTAGCGACGCTTCTATTTTGAATCGTGCTGATCAAGCTTCTGTTTATAATTTAATTATTGCCGATCTACAAAGTTCTATTGCTAATGGTAACGCTGCAAAGTATGCTAATATTACAGCTGCAAATGCTGGAAAAGCAAATGTTTGGGCTGCTAAAGCTTTATTGGCTAAGGTATATTTAACTTTAGGTCGCAAGGCAGAATCTTTAGCTTTAACAACTGATATTATTGCTAATAGTGGATATGATTTAGAAACAACTGCTTCTCGAGTATATGCTACAACTAATGAGTTAAACAAAGAAATTTTGTTTACAATACGTTACAAAACAGGAAACATAGGTTTGGGCTCTCCTTTCACTTCTGACTTTGCACCAAATGCAACTACAGGTGGGGTAACTGTTTCAGGAAATCAAGGTGACAATGCTCCAACTGTTGAATTGTATAATTCTTTCAATGCTACGGATGGTCGTAGAGCATTTGTTGCGCAATCTGCCGATATTTCTTTGCCTAGAAAATTGTATTACACTAAATTTCATGCAGCACAAACTGTGAAGTATGATTCAGAATTTGATTTCCCAATTATTAGATATGCAGATGTATTATTAATGTATGCTGAAGCGGCAGGTAAAGGAGATGCTAATTCTTTGATTTATATGAACAAAATTAGAACAAGAGCGACTGGGTTAACATCACTAGTAGCAAGTAATATTGATACTGATGCTAAGTTTAATCTTGCACTAGCAAATGAAAGACGTTGGGAATTTGCTGGGGAAAATCAAAGATGGTATGATTTGTTGCGTTATAGTACTACACTATCAACGATCAATGTTGTAGATGTGATGAGACAACATCTTATAATTGATATGCAACCATTGCTATATTCATTTTATACAGACAATGCTGCAAATGTTACTCCTGCTATTTTAACCTCAAGAGTAAATGCTAACAGTATGTTATTGCCGATTCCGCAAATAGAATTGGATACTAACAATACTATTACGATTACTCAAAATGCTGGTTACAATTAATAACAGCTTTTAAAATTTTAACACCCAATAACAAAGCGTTTTAATACGATTGTTATTGGGTGTTTTTTTTTACTACTATTTGGGTTGCTGTGCCTTCAATCCTTGTGGAACCAGTAAATCTCCTTCATCATACATATTGATAAAAATGTCAAGAGTATCTTTGCTTCCTATTTCTGTGATTCTATAGCGATCAAGCATGCCTAAATTGTTTATAAAACCGTTAGGAGATTTAAACGGACAGCAACTTCCTGCTCTAAAGTAGGTTGTCATTTTATCATTTGGACCAAAGAGCGCATTCAAAAATCGACGTTCATTTTTAGGACCCGTTTTATCTTTTACACCGCCTACTTTTATGGGGTTTTCTTTTGTGTAACCATAGGTTTTATCGGTTGCGCTTTCAGTTAACAAATAAGTGTTATCATCAATCATATTCACTTCATGTGTGCGTGTGTCTCCCTTTCCGGTATCGTTGTCTGCTAGTTGTGCAGTTTTTTGACTGCTGCAGCCTAGTTATTTTAGCCCCTTATAAGTTCAGAGTGATATTCTAAATTTCAAATAGTACATTTGAGATATGAAATACAAGAAATGGAGTTTAGAAGAGAAGTTAGAAATTTTATCTTCTTGCGAAGAATTAGGCGTTGTAGAAACCTGTCGTAAATACAGTGTTAGTACAGGAAGTTTGTATAGTTGGAAGAAGAAGCATGAAAAACAAGGAGAGGCAGGCTTAAAAGTTACTTATGACGATCGTAGCAAAGAGTTAAAGCAAGCTGAGGAAGAGAACAGAATTCTACGTAAATTATTAGCTAATAAAGAAATTGAACTAGAAATTGGACGTGAACTTTTAAAAAAAAAGTTTGGGACGTCCGATCCAAGAAAGATTTAGTTGATAGTATCTGTAGCAAACATAAAATCAGTAAAAGCAAAGTCATTTGTATGTTAGGTATGAATCAAAGCAGCTATTACCGAAGGCCAAGTCTTGGCAAAAAAGGTAATAAGCCTAGTGTCTTTACTTATAATAAGTCCAAGGGAATGGTGAGTCAAGAAACTGTTATAGCATCGGTTAAAGAGATTTTAAGCCATGAGTTTATAGACTGCGGATACCGCTTAATGACTTCTTACTTACATCGAGATGGATATAAGATTAATCACAAAAAGCTTTACCGAATTATGAAAGAAGAAGGCTTGTTAAAACTCGAAAATAGGATAAACAGGAGTGGTTCTGGGCGTAAGTTTGTAAAATATAGAAAGGTTATTACTGTTAGGCCGTTTCAGTGTATAGAAATGGATATTAAGATGGTTTGGATTCCTAGTGTAGGTAAAAATGCCTACTTACTATCAATCATAGACGTTCATACCCGTAGAATTTTAAAAGATTACTTCTCTTTTTCAATAAAACAGAACAAAGTAATAACATTCCTTTCTGATTTATTTTTAGAATACCAATACCCTGAAAACGTTGTTATTAGAAGTGATAATGGTAGTCAATTTATTGCCAAAAGTGTTCGTGAATACCTAGGTATAATAGGTGTTCAGCAGGAATTTACACATGTAGCCACACCTGAAGAAAATGCACATATTGAAGCTTATCATGGAATCCTAAAAAAAGAAGTGTTCCAAAGGGTTGATTATAGAACTTTTGGAGAAATTGAACAGATATTAAAAAGGTATGTGATTTTCTATAACAATAATAGGCTGCATGGGCTATTAGGACGTATTACACCAATGGAAAAATGGAACCAAGATAAAGATCTAATTTTATTGGAAAAATTAACCGCATAATTAATAATCGAAATTTAGAATAATACTCTTGTTTTATAGGGGTCAAAACACTAGTAAGGCTAGCATGCCAATAGAAATCAAGTTATTCTTTATCATTTCAAGTGAATTTTGATGTTGCGATTGAGTGATTGCTTGTAGTTGTTAATGTACAAATTTTTTCAGCATACAAAAACGGCTGCTTCAAATTATTTTGAAACAGCCGTTTGTTAAATTATGAACGTGCCATGATGCGCTTTTTGCAATTTAAAATTAAATCGAAGCTAATAAGATTTGACATGAATTATAACTTCTATGATCGATATAAATTGTTAGCAATGATTGTTCTCTTTTTTGCAAATGCTCGACTGAGAATGATAAAGAGATGACTGCTAAATACATTCATTTTTAAAATTGGTGAAATGATGTATAAGGGAATTGTAAGGAAGAAATAATAATAATAAAGCTGCTGCAAGAAGTAATAAAAGATATTTTGAAACTATAAGAAAGGAATAAAATGTTTGTTCTTGTTGTTTAATAGTGATTATCAAAATCTTGGTGGTTTGGATAAAAATTGCAGTTAATGCTAGTAGTAAATTTTGTTAAAAGCGAACTTTGATATAAGAAATAGGATTGAAAAAATTAAAATATTCGAATGGTATAAAAAGAGTCCATTTGAATTGGTTACGCTCGCATGAGGGATAGAGGCGGTATCCTCGTAGTGAAACGAAGAGATATAGCCGATAGCCCGACAGCAGATGAAAAAGGGGCTAATAAGCGCATTGCATTATTAGCCCCTTTTTTTATATGGTGGCATGCCCAAATAATTTATAATCTAAATTACAAATCGGTTATAGGAGCATATTTTGGAACTAAGATTTTCATCACAGACCAACCGATTAAATAGCAAACGGCACAAGCAGAGAAAATGATGAAATATCCTGCTTCGATGCCGTGAAAGCCCATAAAATTCATTTCGGTTACGGTTGCGTAATCGAATAAAAGTCCCGAGCTTTTGTTGATTATAGTAGATCCTACTCCTCCGGCCAAACCACCAATTCCGGTGATGGTTGCGATGGCTTTTCGTGGAAACATATCACCAACAGTGGTAAATATATTGGCAGACCAAGCTTGGTGAGCCGCTCCTGCGATACCAATGATGATAACGGGTATCCAGTAGGTAATGTGTCCTAATGGCTGTGCTACTAAAGCCAATAATGGGAAAAAGGCGAAAATTAACATGGATTGCATTCTACCTGCGTAGGGATCCATTCCTTTTTTTTCTACAAAATAGGTAGGTAGCCATCCTCCGATAATCGAAAGTAAGGTGATCATATACAGTACGAATAATGGGAAAGCAGCATCAGTTGAATTCATGCCATAAACAGAACTCAAATAAGCAGGTGTCCAGTATAAAAAGAACCACCACACACCGTCGGTCATGAACTTACCAAAGGCGAACGCCCAAGTTTGTCTGTATTTTAAGCACTGTTTCAAGGATACTTTTGCGGTTGTCTCAGGTATGTATCCCTCTAGTTTGCTAGCTGCAATATCGTCTTGCTGAATATATTCTAATTCGGCAGCAGTTACTTTTGGATGTTTTTCGGGTTTGTCATACATGAAAATCCAAAATCCCATCCATACAAAACCTAAGGCTCCAATGATGATAAAAGCCATTTCCCACCCATAAGCTTTGGCGATAAACGGAATTGTAATGGGTGCTGCCAAAGCACCAACTGTTGCTCCAGCATTGAAAATACTGGTAGAGAAGGCCCTGTCTTTTTTAGGGAAATATTCGGCTGTTGTTTTGATGGAAGCTGGAAAATTTCCGGCTTCACCTAAAGCTAACACAAAACGGGCAAAGATAAATAAGGTAACACTCACGTTGATTACCATTCCGGTATCGTTGATGTTTTCAATGATTTCTTTGGCGCCGCCGAAACTCACAAACCAATTACCAGTGATGATTCCAGAAGTTGCAATTCCGCAAAAAGCGTGCAAACAAGCACCAATTGACCAGATACCAATTGCCCATAGAAATCCTTTTTTGGTGTCTAACCAATCGACAAATCGACCAGCAAATAATAAGGATACAGCGTAAAATATAGAAAATAAGGCTGTTATGTTTCCGTAATCATTATTGGTCCAGTGAAATTCGGGAGCAATAAAATCGCTCCAGGTCAAGGACAGTACTTGTCGGTCAAGGTAATTGATGGTGGTTGCAAAAAACAGTAATCCACAAATGGACCAGCGGTACTTTCCAACGTTTTGGTTTTGGTTAATCATAGTTTTTTTTGATTTATAGTTTACAATTTTTAAAAGAAATTAATCTTTTGAAAAATTAAAATACTGCACTGCATTTTGACTGCAGATGTTGGTTACGAGCGTACCGATGAGTTGCATGTCATTAGGTAATTCTCCTTTTTCGACTTCTTCACCCAAAACATTGCAGAGAATGCGTCGGAAATATTCGTGACGTGGAAACGATAGAAAGCTGCGAGAATCAGTCAACATTCCGACAAAACGGCCTAGTAACCCAAAGTTAGAAAGGACGTCCAATTGTTTTTCCATTCCATCTTTTTGGTCCAAGAACCACCAAGCGGCACCGTATTGCATTTTTCCAGCGACAGAACCATCGTTAAAGTTGGCTACCATTGATGCAATCATTTCGTTGTCACGAGGGTTGAGGTTGTAGACAATCGTTTTGGCCAAGGCATTTTCGATACTTAATCGACCAAAAAAGCGACTCATGTTTTCGGCCATGATTTGGTCTCCGATAGAATCGAATCCTTGGTCTGGTCCTAAAACTTCCATCATTTTGGCGTTGTTATTTCGAATAGCGCCTACGTGAAATTGTTGTACCCACGATTTACTGTGGTTCATAGTAGCAATTTTGTTTAATACAGCCGATTTGTATTTTTCTATTTCTAATGAAGTAAGTGGTTGTAATTGTAAACCTTTTTTGAAAATGGTATCTACTTCTTCGGCAGTAAAATCTGCTCCATAATAATTGTTGTGTCCATGATCGGATATACGGCAACCCACTTCATGAAAATAATCATGACGTTCTGCAATGGCTTTTATCAGGGTTGCATAATCTGAAATAGCATAGCCAACAACGGTTGCTAATTTCTGAATCCAGTTTATGAAAGCAAGGCTTTTCTCGATTTCTGTAGCTTTGTCAGGTCTGAAAGTTGGTAAAACAGCGATTTCAAAACCTTCTTCTTTCAACTGTTTGTGGTAGGCTAAATCATCTGTAGGATCATCGGTAGTTCCTACCATTTTGACATTCATTTTTAGCAATAGCTTTCGAACACTGTATTCAGGAGTTTTTAAAAGCTCGTTGCAGGTATGAAAAATTCTTTCGGCAGAATCAGCGTTTAATAGCTCTGTAATTCCAAAATAATTTTTCAGTTCCAAATGTGTCCAATGATACAAGGGGTTTCTTAAAGTATAAGGAAGGGTTTCGGCATATTTTTTGAATTTTTCCAAATCGCTTGCGTCACCCGTAATGTACTTTTCGTTGATCCCATTGGCACGCATGGCACGCCACTTGTAATGATCGCCTTCGATCCACAATTGGGTAATGTTTTCAAACTGACGATCTTCGGCTATGTCTTTTGGAGACAAATGATTGTGATAATCATAAATGGGTTGCGATTTGGCATACTCATGGTACAACTTTTTGGCAACCTCAGTATGTAATAAAAAATCTTCGGTGATGAATGTTTGTGACATATTTTTTTTATAAACTTCTTTTAATTCCTACTTCAAGACCACGTAATTCAGCAAGACCACGTAAGCGACCAATTCCTGAATACCCTGGGTTTGTTTTTTTGTTCAAATCATCCAACATTTGGTGTCCGTGATCGGGACGCATTGGAATAATTCGGCCAGTTTCTTTTTCTTTTTGGATAATTGATTTTACCACTGCGTACATATCAACGTCACCTTCTAGATGATTGGCTTCGTAAAAATTCCCTTCGGCATCGCGTTGTGTACTTCTCAAATGGATAAAGTTCATTTTAGCACCATGACGGTCTACAATTCCAGGTAGGTCATTCTCAGCAATTACACCGTAGGAACCCGTACACATAGTAAATCCGTTGGAAGGAGAATCAATAGCTTCTAATAATTGTTTCAAATCCGCTTCGGTACTTACTACTCTTGGTAAACCTAAAATAGGGTAGGGTGGATCATCGGGATGAATAGCCATTTTTACACCAGCACTCTCCGCCACAGGGATGATTTCGCGTAAAAAATAATATAAATTTTCTTTTAATTTGGCTGCATCAATTCCATCATATCCTTGTAGCACTTTCAAGAAATCTTCGACAGAATAAGATTCTTCTGCACCAGGTAAACCTGCGATAATATTTTGCTGTAATTTAAGTTTTTCAGCATCTGTCATTTTTTCGAAAGTAGCTTTAGCTTTTACTTTTTGAGCTTCGTTATAGGTTTTTTCTGCTCCTGGTCTTTTTAAAATAAACAATTCAAAAGCTGCAAATTCATTTACATCAAAACGCAATGCTTTGGAGCCATCTTCTACCTCATACGACAAGTCAGTTCTTGACCAGTCCAAAACGGGCATAAAATTATAACAAACAATATCAATACCACAAGCCGCCAAATTTTTGATACTCTGCTTGTAGTTTTCGATATATTTTAAATAATCACCCGATTGTTTTTTGATATCTTCATGAACGGGAATACTTTCTACCACTGACAAAGTCAATCCAGCGGCTTCGACTTCGTTTTTGCGTTTCATGATTTCATCCACTTCCCATACTTGTCCGTTTTTAATATGATGTAAGGCAGTAACAATTCCGGTAGCACCAGCTTGTCTAGCATCCGATAATTTCACTGGGTCATTTGGTCCGTACCATCTCCATGTTTGTTCCATTGTGTTATTTATGTTTAATGATAACCTCTATTTTCAATTCCACTTTTAATTTGATTATATGCTTTTAGCTCCAAAACCTCCATCCACATGTACGACTATGCCGGTAACAAATTTGGATGCTTCGCTGCACAACCATATTAATGTACCGTCAAGGTCTTCAGGATTCCCAAAACGTCCCATTGGGGTTTTTGAGATAATTGTTTCACCTCGGGAAGTTAGACTTCCGTCTGGAGCAAGTAAGAGCGCCTTGTTTTGTTCGCCAATAAAAAAGCCGGGAGCAATAGCGTTTACTCTAATTCCTTCACCGTATTTGGTAGCCATTTCTACAGCCATCCAGCGAGTAAAATTATCAATTGCTGCCTTGGATGCGGAGTAGCCTACAACACGAGTTAGAGGACGATCTGCGGCCGCTGACGAAATATTTATGATTACGCCATTTTTTTGTTTGGCAAACAATTCAGCAAAAACTTTTGATGGAAGCATTGTGCCCATGACATTTAGATCTAGTACTTTTTGTAAATCTTCTTGTTTTGCATTAAAGAAATCTTGGTCAGGCATTATGGTTGCACCAGGCATATTTCCGCCAGCAGCATTGATAAGAATGTCTAGTTTGCCATAAGTAGTAACGATATGCTGTTTTGCTTTTTCTAAATCACTTTCGTTCACAACATCGGTAACAATTGCAAATGCTTGCCCTCCGTTTGCTTGAATGGTAGCAACCATTTGATCTAGTTTTTCGGGAGTTCTACCCATAACGCCTACGATTGCTCCATTTTGTGCCAATGCTTGTGCCATATTACCGCCCAAAACGCCGCCGCCGCCGGTGACCAATGCTATTTTTCCGTTTAGATCGAATGTTTTATTCATAGTGTTTAGTTTCATTTTAAGTATAATCTAATAAGTAATCTTGCGTCCTTATAAACGATAGAAATATCAATTCACGTGTACTTGTGTACGCACACGGTCATCACAAATATAGACAATTTCTATTTTGATTTATGAAAATCGAAATGAAAAATGATTATTTTTTTGAATAGTGCAGTTTTAATTATAAAAACGTATGAAGTTGTTTTTTTTTATAGCAGGAATTGGATAGCCTTCTTTTTCTTTAATAGAAGAATCAGATCTGTAACTTTTAAGCAATATTGAAAATTTGTTTATTAAAATACGTTATTTACGTAAAGCCGTAAGTAAATAACGAAATTTAAGTATATTTTTGTAGGTGAAATATAAAGGATTATATTTTTATGCCACTAAATAGTACACATTTGTATGATTAAACACTACCTACTTTTTTACTTTTTTTTTACAACTACATCAATTACTTTTTTATTCGGAGCAACTAATGCAGAGAGATGTGTAGAAATTAGTTCTCAGATTACAGATCCCACCAGTACGATTTCAGGTGTTAAGGAAATATGCCAAAATTCCAGCAACAATTTAATTACTTTTAATGCGACGGGAGGAAGTAAACCTTACACTTTTACCTATTCGATTAATAATGGTGCAGACCAAACTATTACTAGCATAGGTTCAGATAATTTTGCAACAGTTGTTGTACCAAGTAGTGATCTAGGGCCTAAAAAATATTCTATTAGAAGTATTAAAGATTCCTCTGTCGATGCAAAGGAAATATCGCAGGATGTAAATTATACAACTGAAGTATTTGCCGCTCCATCAGTTGATTTTAGTTTTAACAATGATAATAGTTGTGCAGGTACTAGTATTCAATTTCAGTCAGTCGTATCAGGGTCAGGGCTATATACTTATTCTTGGGACTTTGGTGATGGTACAGCATTTTCAACACTGGCCAATCCGGTGCACTCATACATAGCAACGGGATGTACAACTCAAAAATTTACAGTTAAACTTACTGTATTTTCTAATGGATGTACTGTAGTTAGCAATAAGGAAGTATCAGTTAAGCAGGCTCCACTAATAAATATTACAGATGTTAATAGTCCTTTCGCTCCATTTAATAATTGTGGTAATGCCTCTGAGAATTCTAATTATGAAATCAAAGTTGGAAATAACGGATCCTCGACATGTATAACCGAATATAGTATAAATTGGGGTGATGGCAACATGCAAAGTGGAGTTAGTTTTCCAGTAACTCATTCCTATACTAGTACAGGAGTCTATAATATGGTTGTTACTGCTTTGGGTAATGAAGGTTGTATAGGTACAAAGACCTATGTAATTAAAAATATATCAAATCCTTTGGGAGGTATCAATAGTCCTGGCTCAACTCAAAATTTATGTTCGCCGACACAACCATTGCAGTTTTCAATTTCTAGCTGGGGCAAGAATTCTTTAGATACTACATATAGCGTTGATTATGGAGATAATACCCCCGTGAAAATTTTAACGCAGCAAGAACTTATAGGTTCAATTTATTACAATGCTACTAAACCTGAATTATCTCTAAATTATCCAATTCCGCACGTATATAATGGAACCTCATGTCCAAGTTCAACACTTACAGTAAAGCTGGATGTTACTAATGCATGCGGTACAACACCTTTTACTTTATCTAATATAACTATATTGACAAAGCCTAAAGTAGATTTTAGTTTTACTGATAAAGCTTGTGTCAACTCCAGCGTTAATTTTATCAATACAACAGTTTCTGGCTTTCAACAAAGTTGCGATAGAACGTCTATTTTTACATGGGATTTTGGTGATGGTACGCCCATAATTACTACTGGACCTTACTTACCTACAGATCAAATACACAAATTTTTAAATCCAGGTACTTATACAGTTACACTTACTGGTCAAAATTATTGTGGGACCGATACCAAAACGCAACAAATTTGCATCGAAAATCCGTTAGTGCCTGCTTTCACTTTAATTAAAATAGGCGATTGTGCTCCAATGGCAGTTACAGCTATAAATAATACTGTAGAAACAAATTCATGTACAGCAGCGAGCTACCTATGGACAGTCACGTATTCTAGAGCCAGTTGTGGTCCAGTAACAGTGAGTATTCCTAATCAAACGACAAAAAATGCGACATACAATTTTACTGAGCCCGGTACGTATACCATTCGCTTAACAGCGACGAACAGTTGTGCGGGAGTTTCTACTTCGCAAACAGTAGAGGTAAAACAACCACCGACCGCATCTATTAATTCGATTGGCAATTTGTGTGGAGCTGGCAGTATTAATCCAGTTGCCGTTGTAAGCAGTTGTACATCGTCGACTACACCATTAGCTTATGCTTGGTCTTTCCCTGGAGGATCACCAGCAACGGCCAATACTGCTAATCCAGGTTCAATAAGTTATGCTACTGCAGGTAATTATACGGTGTCATTAGTCGTTTCAAACGAATGCGGAAACTCAACAACTGCTACGCAAAGTTTTTTAGTTTTAGCATCACCAAAAATCACCAACACTGATTTTGCACAATCTATTTGCGTTGGTACAACTTCTTTAGCTATTAATTTAATAGCAGATGTAGTCGGTACGACTTATAGTTGGACTGCTACCGCTACTGCGGGAATCACAGGATTTGTTGCATCGGGTACTGGAGCTACAATTCCATCACGAACTATTACCACTACAAATACCACTTCTGGAACAGTGACCTATGTAGTAACGCCAAAAAACGGAATTTGTACTGGAACTCCAGCTAATTTTGTAATTACTGTTAACCCAGCGCCGACTATTTTGACACAACCTCTTCCGAGTAATGTTTGTTTGAATGGAATACCGACCCAGTTATCAGTTGTAGTAAGTGCATCCACTGTAAACCCGACATATCAATGGTTTTCAAATTCGATTAATAGCACTATGGGAGGTAATCTAATCGTAGGAGCACAAGCTGCAATCTATGATCCACCCACAACAGCCGTTGGAACGGTCTACTATTATTGCGTTATCAATCTATCTTCAGTAGTCTGTGCAGCACTTAGTTCATCAATTGCTTCAGTGACGGTGAGTCCTGCTATTTCAATTACATCACAACCTGTCACAACGCAGGGTGTATGTACTGGATTTGCACTTTCTTCTCCGCTATCGGTTGCAAGTACGGGAGGAGCAGGAGCATTAACGTATCAATGGTACAGCAATACAAATGCCTCAAACACTGGCGGGACTCCACTCACGGGTGCAACTTCAAGTACCTATACTCCACCAGTATTTACAAGTGCGGGTATATATTACTATTACGTTACAGTAATGCGAAGCGCCAACGCCTGCGGTAGCGAGACAAGTACCTATGCGGAAGTAAAAGTATATGATCAACCAACTATTACAGCACAACCTATTAGTAATCAACTGCTATGTTCGGGTGATATTCCTGCTGTTTTAACAGTTCTGGCCACTAGTGGTAACGGTGCATATTCGTACCAATGGTATCGTAATTCGGTTAACAATGCAAGCTCAGGTTCACCAATAGCGACTGCAACTGCTGCGTCTTACCAACCAACAAGTACTACAGGAACAACCTACTATTATTGCAAAGTAAGCCAATTAACAACTTTTGGATGCTCGGTAACATCTGCTACTTCAGCAGTTCAGTTTGTAACCTCACCAGCCCTTAACAGTCAACCTGCTTCTAGCACTATTTGTTTGGGCGGAACTGCCACAACTTTAGCTTTTACAATAAGCAATGGGGTAGGGACAGCCAATTATCAATGGTTCTCTAATACTACTTCGTCTATTATAGGAGGTGTAGCAATTGCAGGTGCAACAAATGCTAGTTATGCACCACCAAGTACAACAATAGGTAATTTTTATTACTATTGCGTAATCAAATTTCCATCACTTGCTGGAGGCTGCGGTTTGGTAGTAACTACTGTTGCAAATGTAATTATCAATCCAAATCCTCAAATAAGTAATACAACAACTGTAACCTGCAGTGGAACACGATTTACAATTACTCCTTCATCAACTGATGTGAATGTTGTACCGACTGGAACAACTTATACGTGGACAACACCGACGATAAGCCCATTAGGATCGGTAACAGGAGCAACGGCTCAAACTGTTTCTCAAACAAGGATCAGTCAAATTTTGACAAATGTAACCACATCTCCTGCAACCGTTACATATACGGTTCGTCCGATTACTGGTAATTGTATAGGTTCTAATTTTACTGTGATAGTTACCGTTAATCCTGCGCCGACTATTTTGACACAACCTATTTCGAGTACGGTTTGTTTGAATGGAAGTCCGACCCAGTTATCAGTTGTAGTAAGTGCTGCCGCCGTAAGCCCCACATACCAATGGTTTTCAAATAATACTGATAGCTCAACTGCAGGAATTTTAATCCTAGGAGAAGAAACTGCTACCTACAATCCACCCACAAATGCCATTGGAACAGTCTACTATTATTGCGTTATCAGTCTACCTTCAGGAAGCTGTGCAGCACTTAGTTCTTCAATTGCTTCAGTGACGGTGAGCCCTGCTATTTCAATTACAACACAACCTATTACAACCCAAGGTTTGTGTACAGGATATACACTTTCTTCTCCGCTATCGGTCGCAAGTGCGGGAGGAGCAGGAAATATAATATATCAATGGTACAGCAATATAAATCCCTCGAACACCAACGGAATGCCACTCACGGGTGCAACTTCAAATACCTATACACCACCAGTATTTACAAGTGCGGGTACTTATTACTATTACGTTACAATTACACGAAGCGCAAATGGTTGCGGTAGCGAGACAAGTGCTGTTGCGGAAGTAAAAGTATATGATCAACCAACTATTACATCACAACCCATAAGTAATCAACTGCTTTGTTCGGATGATGTTCCAGCACTTCTGACAGTTCAGGCCATAAGAGGTAACGGTGCATATACGTACCAATGGTATCGAAATCCTGTTAACAATACAGTCACAGGTTCAGCGATTGCGACTGCAACTGCTGCGTCTTACCAGCCAACAATTACCACAGGAATAAGTTATTACTATTGCAAAGTAAGCCAATTAACAACTTTTGGATGCTCGGTAACATCTGCTACTTCAGCAGTTCAGTTTGCGACCTCACCAACCCTTGATAGTCAACCTGCTTCTAGCACCATTTGTTTGGGCGAAGCTGCCACAACTTTATCATTTACAATAAGCAATGGCTTAGGGGCTGCCACTTATCAATGGTTTACCAATACTTCATCTTCTACTACAGGAAGTGTTGCAGTTTCAGGTGCAACAAATGCTAGTTATGAGCCACCAGGTACAGCTATAGGTAATTTTTATTATTATTGCGTAATCAATTTTCCTTCACTTTCTGGAAGCTGTGGGAAGATAGTAACAACTGTTGCAAATGTAATTATCAATCCAAAAGCTCAAATAGGTAATACTACAGAGACTACATGCAGTGGGATACAATTTACAATTATGCCTTCAACTACTGAAGGGGATGTTGTACCGACTGGAACAACTTATACGTGGACAACGCCGACGATAAGCCCATTAGGATCCGTTACAGGAGCAACGGCTCAAACTGTTTCTCAATCAGGGATAAGTCAAGTTTTGACAAATTCAACCTCATCTCCTGCCACTGTTACGTATACGGTACGTCCGATTACTGGTAATTGTATTGGTGCAGGTTTTACTGTAATTGTGACCGTTAATCCAGCGCCAACTATTTTGACACAACCTGTTCCGAGTACCGTTTGTTTGGATGGAAGACCTACCCAGTTATCAGTTGCAGTAAGTGCAGTCGCTGTAAATCCGACATATCAATGGTTTTCAAATTCGACTAATAGCAGTGTGGGAGGTAATCTAATCGTAGGAGCACAGACTGCAATCTATGATCCACCCACAACAGCCGTTGGAACAGTCTACTATTATTGCGTTATCAATCTATCTTCAGCAGGCTGTGCAGCACTTAGTTCTTCAATTGCATCAGTGACGGTGAGTCCTGCTATTTCAATTACGTCACAACCTGTTAGAACCCAAGGTGTATGTACTGGATTTACACTTTCTTCTCCGCTATCGGTCGTAAGTACTGGAGGAGCAGGAACTCAAACGTATCAATGGTACAGCAATACAGATGCCTCAAATACAGGCGGGTCACCACTCACGGGTGCAACTTCAAGTACATATACTCCACCAGTATTTACAAGTGCGGGTACCTATTACTATTACCTTACAGTAACACGAAGCGCCAACGGCTGCGGTAGCGAGACAAGTGCCTTTGCGGAAGTAAGAGTATATGATCAACCAACTATTACAACACAACCTATTAGTAACCAACTGCTTTGTTCGGGTGATATTCCAACACTTCTAACAGTTCAGGCCACAAGTGGTAACGGTACATATACGTATCAATGGTATCGAAATCCAAATAACAACACAGTCACAGGTTCAGCGATTGCGACTGCCACTGCGGCATCTTACCAACCAACAATTACTACAGGAATAAGTTATTACTATTGCAAAGTAAGCCAATTAACCACCTTTGGATGCTCGGTAACATCTGAAACTGCAATGGTTCAGTTTGCGACCTCACCAACCCTTAGTAGTCAACCTGCTTCTAGCACCATTTGTTTGGGCGGCACTGCCACAACTTTAGCTTTTACAATAAGCAATGGGGTAGGGACGGCCAGTTATCAATGGTTTTCCAATACTGCATCTTCTTCTACAGGAGGCTTAGCAATTGCAGGGGCTACAAATGCTAGTTATGCACCACCAACTGCAACGACAGGTGTTTTTTATTACTATTGCGTAATCAATTTTCCTTCACTTTCTGGAAGCTGTGGGAAGGTAGTAACAACTGTTGCAAATGTAATTATCAATCCAAAAGCTGAAATAGGTAATACTACAGCGTCTACCTGCAGTGGGACACAATTTACAATTACTCCTTCATTAACGAGTGGGAATATAGTACCGACTGGAACAACTTATACGTGGACAACGCCGACGATAAGCCCACTAGGATCGGTAACAGGAGCAACGGCTCAAGCAGTTTCTCAAATAGGGATCAGTCAAGTTTTAACAAATTCAACCACATCTCCTGCCACTGTTACGTATACGGTACGTCCCATTACTGGTAATTGTATTGGTGCAGATTTTAACATAGTGGTCACCGTCAATCCATTAATTAGCACTATTGAAACGCTAGTAGATAACCGTTGTTTTGGTGCAAATACTGCAAGTATATCAGTTAACGCAACTGGTGGAATTCCGTTTTCGACTGGAGCAGCTTACCGTTATTCTTGGTCGGGACCTAGTGGATTTACTGCTACCACTAATGCAATTTCAAATCTTTTGCCAGGTACTTATAGTTTGACGATAACGGATGCTGGTAGTTGTCCCTTTGTAAAAAGTTATACAATTGCGGCTCCTACGCCAATTATCATTGCTTTGCAAAATCAAAAAAATGTCAGTTGCTTCGACGGAAATGATGGCGCTCTTGCAGTTAATGTCACAGGCGGAAGTGGCGCGTATACGTACGCATGGACCAAAAATAATTTACCTTTTTCAACGACAAAAGATATTTCGACTTTGACGATGGGGGTGTATCAACTTACTGTTACCGATACTAAAAATTGTACGACACAATCCATTTTATATTCGATACAACAACCTACACTCTTAACCGTGGCTCTGCAATCAAAGACAGATATTTTATGCTTTGGAGCTGCTACTGGCGCCATTATCATCGATGTAAACGGTGGTAGTCTGGGTACATCAGGTTATACTTTTTTATGGTCGGGACCAAATGGCTTTAGTGCTAGTAGTCAAAATTTAAATAATCTGCCTGCTGGAAGCTACAATGTAACAGTTACCGATGCCAACAATTGTAGTGCAACAATTGTGGTGGATTTGAGTCAGAAAACACAAATCGCAATTACTTCTAGTTTCACACCAATTTTGTGCTACGGTGATGAAAACGGAACTATAAATGCTTCCATTTCGGGAGGGACAGGTCCTTATACCTACCAATGGAGCAATTTGGCAACGACGCTCAATCAAACCAATTTGGGAGCAGGTGATTATATTTTGACCGTAACAGATGCCAATAGATGCACGTTTTCAAAAACCATCACAATTCCGCAAGTTCCTGTTTTTTCTGTAAATCCAATTAAGAAAAATATAAGTTGTTTCGGAGCCAAAGATGGTAGTATTGCCATGAATTTAACTGGAGGTAAAGCACCCGTTACTTTGGTGTGGAGTGATGGTAGTACTGCTGGTCTTACTCGAAATAATTTAGCTGCGGGTACGTACACCGCTACTATTTCAGATGGTACGCCATGTCAAATACAACGCACTTTTGTGATCGTTGAACCACAAAACTTGGTCGTAGGTTCCTCAGTGACCAATGCTTTGGATTGTGATAATGCTGCATCTGGGGCGATACGCTTATTGATTTCTGGAGGAACAGCTCCTTTCAAGTATGCATGGTCGAATGGTGCTACAACCAGAGACTTAATTGCTGTTTTGGCAGGAACTTATGAAGTGACAGTCACAGATGCAAATGGATGTACAAAAGAAGGGCAGTTTTCGATAAACCGTCCGGTGCCTTTGGTAGCGAACGTTACTGTCAAAACAGATGTTGATTGTGAAACGAGAACCATTAACCAAATATATACCGCTGTGGTTTCTGGCGGCGTTTCACCGTATCAACTCAATTGGTCTAGTGGTACTGTCAGTGGTGTTAATAATGAAATTATGACGACCAATCAAAATGGTTCTGTGATTTTGACTGCTACCGATCGTTTGGGTTGTAAAACGGATCATATTTTTGAGGTAGAGGTTCCTTTGGCTTCGGTTACTGCTTTTACCGCGACTTCCTTTGCTCAAACAACTTTTGGTACGTATTCTATTGAAGATCCCATTCAGTTTACCAATACGGCTACAGGAAAGTACGATTCGATTGTTTGGGATTTTGGCGACAATACGTTCTCAAATGAACCCAATCCAATTCATATTTACAAAACCGAGGGCGAATATGTGGTAACACAAAAAATAAGTTATCCTTTTGGCTGCGTGTATATCAATACCCTAAAAATTGTTGTAGACAAAGGATATAAATTATTATCTCCAAACGGTTTCACTCCAAATAATGACGGAATCAACGATTATTTTGTGCCCGTTTTTGTAGGTTTAAATGCAATTGAATTCACTGTTTTTGATACTTGGGGATCTGTGATTTATACTGAAAAAGGAGAAAATATTAGAGGTTGGGACGGAAAAATAAAAGATAGTTTGGCCGAAAATGGGAATTATTATTTCAAAATAGTTGGTAAAACTTTCTACGGTAGAACGATAAAGGATCAAGGAGCAATTGTACTTATAAAATAAAAAAACATGAATTTCAAAACCCTTTATATCATCCTGTTCACTTGTTTTTCAATAACCGTACAAGCACAAGATCCAATATTTACTCAATATTTTATTATTCCAGAAACGCTAAATCCTGGCTATACAGGTTTTTTAGAAACCACTTATGCAGGTATTTTGCACCGCTCGCAATGGCCTGATCTAAATCTAAAAGTAGATACCGATTATGCCTTTGTAAACACCTGGAGTGAGAAAATGAATAGCGGAATAGGAGGTAGCGTCCTTAGTCATCGCGAGAACAATACCAATTATAGCCTTACCGAATTCAACCTGAATTACAGCTATAGAGTGGCGCTAAATGACAATTGGTACTTTAGACCGGGTATCGAATTGGGATTTGGAACAAAGTCGTTTGGTTTTGGAGGGTTGGTTTTGGGAGATCAAATCAACATTGGTTCTGGAACAATAAACGGAAGCTCAGTAGATCCAACTGTTTTAAACAATAAATTTACCTTTTTTGATTTTTCGGCAGGTATGTTAGTAAACAATCAAGAAGCATGGTTTGGTTTGTCTTTAAAGCACTTGAATAAACCTAATATTTCTTTTGTAGAGGAGGGAAATGTGCCTCTAGATATGTTTTTTTCGGCAAGTATGGGATATGAATTCTTATTGGCTGACTATATTGATGTGCTCACTTTTCCGTACGATACCAAGTTTTTAATCTCGGCTAATTACATGAATCAGGGATCGTATAACCGACTCGATTTTGGTTCTTCGTTGATGTTTAAAACGGTGTATTTTGGAGTTTCTACAGCTACCAATCCATGGAGGCAATCGGGTAATAGTCATCTTGTAACCTCAGTCAATGCTTTTGGAGGCCTGCAGTACGAACATTTTAAATTTGGTTTGTCACATGATTTTAGTACTTCAAAAATAGGAAAATCGGGAGGTATTTATGAACTTTCGCTAACCTATCAATTCGATTTAAATGTAAAATGTTTTGGTTGTCCTAATTATGAAAACAGACAATAGTTACAGTACTATTTGATAAAATAAGCAGTAATAGAAAGTTCTTTATATGGTTTAATTTTTCGAAAAGTAAAATGTCATACGCAATCTATTGGATCTCAAAAGTCGTTTGATATATAATTGAAGTATCACTTTTTACAGGATTCAATGTTTGTTTTTTATATTTTATTTCGGTTACGAATGTAGCACTTTGCCATTCGGCAATTGCAAAAGTAAAATCATTCCTATTCAATTTTTGCTCGCTAATTTGTAGTTATTCTGAACGAATTAATCCGATGGTTTTTTGTACTACATAAAATCCGTTTAGAGTGAATTTGAATTAATATATTCCAAAAAACCAGGTTTGTATTGTTCTGCAATCGTAATTCGTTGATTATTGATGATGATTTGACTTCTTTCGACCACTTCAATATGTTTCAAAGCGATAATAAAAGAACGATGTACTCTCATAAAAGTGTTCTCTGGGAGTTCTTCCTGCAATGATTTGAGACTCATGAGCGTTAAAATAGGTTTAGGATTATTGACCAACCAAATTTTGATATAGTCCTTTAAACCTTCAAAATACAATACATCGGCTAGTGTAATGCGCAACTGCTTGTATTCACTTTTGACAAACAAAAATTCTTTTTCCTCAGAGACGGATGCTGCTGCTGGTTTAGATCTGTTTATCATGGAGAACCAGGTGCTTGCTTTGTTGGCTGCGGCCAAAAACTCGGCATAGTCAAACGGCTTCAATAAATAGTCAAGCGCTTCCACTTTAAAACCTTCAAGCGCATATTGATCAAAGGCAGTAGTAAAAATAATCCGAGTGGTTTTCGGAATCATTTTTGAGAATTCTATTCCGCTTAAATCGGGCATCTGAATATCCAAAAATAAAAGATCAACGGTTTCTTCTTTTATAAATTCTAGTGCATCAATTGCATTTGAACACTTTTTTTTGAGTACTAAAAAAGGTGTTTTGTTTACATAACTTTCGACCAAATTGAGCGCCATAGGTTCGTCATCTACGATCATACAGCTAATTTTCAGGTTATTCATTTTCTAAGTTGTTTCGATTTCTAGTTGCACGATAAATAAGTCGTCTTTTATTAATGTCTTGAATGTGTGTTTGTTGGTGTATAACAATTTCAAGCGCTGCTCAAGATTTGTCAAGCCTATACCTGAACCACTTTTATCATCAGATTGTTTAGGGAAATTCTGGTTTTCGATACTAAATAAAATTGTTTTTTGGTGCGTTGTCATTTGAATTTTAATGTGACTTTCTTTATTAGCAGAGACACCATGTTTAAAGGCATTTTCGATTAAAGAAATAAAAAGCAAAGGAGCTACTTGAATCGAGTTTGCTTCGGTAGGGAATTGGTATGATACAGACGTTTTTTCGGAAACCCGAAGTTTCATAAGATCAATGTACTTCTTCAAAAAATCAGTTTCTTTGGACAAAGGAACGAGTTCAGAATTGGTTTCATACAACATATAACGCATTAATTTGCTTAAACTATGTATCGCTTTTTTGGCTTCATCTGGTGAAATATCCACCATAGAATAGATGTTATTCAAAGAATTAAAAAAGAAATGTGGCTGAAGCTGGTAGTGCAAATGTTGTAGCTCTGATTGTAATTTGAACTGCGCAGCTTCTTGGTGATCTGCCTCAGTTTTAATGTAGCGTTGGGTAGTTTTGAGAGCTATTGCAAATAACAAAGGAGCCAGATAAGATAGCATCTGAATATACATAAACATTCTAAAAGGTGGTCCTTCGGATTTATTAAATTCATTTTTTTTTATTAATTCACGATAAAATGAATCATCTATTTGATCTTTTAAAATTATAAAAAAAGTAATAAGTAGCATATTGACACCAATAAATACTAATGTACGTCGAGTAAAAAGAAACCGATCGATAATCACAAAATAATTGAGGTAGAATATAACAGCATAAAACCCTATCGGAATCCAAAAATGAGCAATTGTTCTAATCAAATCAGATGACTTGCCAAGAGATAGTACATAGGGCATACTAAAAAGGATAAACCAAATTAGTAGGTGCGAAAAGATGTTTATTTTGTTGTTCTTGTACATGATTTTATTCGTATCGTAAGGCGGTTATGGGATCTAAAGCAGCAGCTTTTTTGGCAGGATAATAGCCGAAGAATATTCCGGTAACGGCACATACCAAAAAGGAAACAACGATAGAGTATAAAGCCACACTCGTGGGCCAATTTAAGAATTTTTCGATAAATACGGTTGTTCCAAGACCTAAAATAACCCCAAGTAGTCCACCTGTAACACTAATAAGAACGGCTTCGATCAAAAATTGCATCAAAATATCCGATCCTTTTCCGCCTACGGCCATACGCAAACCGATTTCTTTGGTTCGTTCTTTGACCGAAACGTACATAATATTCATAATCCCTATACCTCCAATAAGCAAGGAGATACTTGCTACTGCAACAAGTAGTAACGTTAGCATCTCACTAGTTGAACTAAAGGTTGAAATTAATTCTTCCATTGATTTTACATCAAAGTCGTTATCTTCATTTTCGGTAAGTTTGTGTTGTGTACGTAGGATGTCTGTGACCTGTATTACGGCAGCAGGCGCATCGTCTTCACTAATGGCAGAGGCCACAACTTGGTTGATATAATCGATTGCCAAGATACGTTTTTGTACCGTAGTATAAGGCGCTATCACCACATCATCTTGATCTTGTCCAAATGTGTTTTCTCCTTTTTCCTCGAGTACACCTATTACTTTAAACGGAATTTTGTTAAAGCGGATCATTTGACCTACGGGATCAACTCCTTCTCCAAAGGCATTGTCAACCACGGTTTGTCCTAACAAGACTACTTTTGCAGCAGTTTGCACTTCATCCTCTGTGAACATACTTCCGCTTTTTAAATCCGTTGTTTTTATGGCTAGGTACTCGGTATTGACACCATAAATGGTAGATGGCCAGTTTTTGGATCCATTAATCATTTGTCCGCTACTGTTTACTAGTGGTGTGATATTGCTCAACAAAGTTGATTGTTCTTTTATGGCAAGATAATCTTTGAGTGTGAGGGTCTCCATAGTGCTTCCTTCTTGGCGAACACCTCCACGTTCATCAGCTCCTGGTTTAACGGTGATCATATTCGACCCCATGTTGGATATTGTAGTACGAATACTTTTTTTCGATCCTTCTCCAATTGCCAACATTGCGATTACAGATGCTACACCAATAATGATACCGAGCATGGTCAACAATGTTCGAACCTTGTTGAGTACAATGGCTTTGAGAGCGATTTTGAATAAATTTAGTAGTCTCATAATTAATGCTTTTCGGGTGGTAACTTGGCTAATTGCTCTGCAGCAGATAAGACATTTTTATTTTGGAAATCTTGAATAACGTTTCCGTCTTTCAAAACAATTGTACGATTGCTAAATGCTGCGATATCTGGCTCATGTGTTACAAATGTAATGGTGATACCTTGTTTGTTTAAATCCTGAAACAACGACATAATTTCGTATGAGGTGCGGGTGTCTAGGTTTCCTGTGGCCTCATCTGCAAGAATCATAACGGGGTTGTTAACCAGTGATCTGGCAATGGCTACTCGTTGTTGTTGTTGACCTCCAGATAATTGAGAAGGAGTATGGTGCATTCGATCACCAAGACCTACCATTTGTAGCGCCTTTATTGCGCGTTCTCTGCGTTCTGATGTTGAGACTTTACTGTTATATAGCAAGGGCAATTCTACATTTTCGATTGCTGAGGTTCGAGCTAATAAATTATAGGACTGAAAAATGAATCCTATTTTTTCATTTCGAATGGTAGCCAGTTCATTTCGACTTAAATTCTTTACTTGAACACCATCAATTTGATACAATCCTGATGTGGGTTGGTCCAAACAGCCTAAAATGTTTAACATGGTACTTTTTCCAGAACCACTAGATCCCATAATGGTCACAAATTCTCCTTCCTGAATTGTAAACGATATGCCTTTGAGGGCATGAACCGTTTCGGTACCCATGGTGAATTCGCGTTTTAGGTTTTCGATTTTTATAATGTCTTTGCTCATAGTGTGTTATTTTTTTTTCTTACCTAGGTCGTTTTTGCATAAACGGACTTTCGCCTGCGGCATCTTTTTGACCATCAGCAACCACACCTTGTTTCAAACTATACAACAGCTTGTCAACCAGTTGAACGCCTGATATAATTTGAACATGAACACCATCACTTGCCCCTAAGGTTACTTGTTTTTGAGTAATTTCGCCGTTGGCTCCATAAACCCATACTTGATCGGTACCCTTGGCTGTTGTGTTTTTATTTTGGGGCTTGGGAGCTATTTTTTGTTGTCTGTAATAGGCCATCAAAGTTTCATCTGCTGGGGAATAGTTGATTGCTTTTGCTTCTGTGGTTAGGATATTGCTAAGCTCCAAGGTGTAGATAGAAATTGTAGCAGTCAATCCAGGTTTTAATTTCAAATCTGGATTCTCGGCTTTTATGACAACGGTATAAGTAACTACATTTGAGGTCACAGTAGGGTCAAGTCGTACTTGTGTCACTTCACCATTAAAAATTTGTCCTTGATAGGCATCAACAGTAAAAGTTACTCTTTGTCCCACTTTTACATCTCCAATATCGGCTTCGTCCACATCGGCCTCTACTTGCATTTCTTTTAAATCTTGTGCAATAGTAAATAGGGTCGGTGTGCTAAAGCTTGCTGCCACGGTTTGCCCTTCGTCAATCGCTTTTGATAGAATAACACCATCAATTGGGGAGTAAATATTGGCGTAACTCAAATTGGTTTTTGATTGTTGCAAAGCCGATAATTTCTCTGTTACCGTACTTTTGGCCGTTTGTAAGTTATAGAAGGCTTCGTCATAATCGGCTCTACTAATCACCTTGTTATCATACAATGTTTTTTGTCTCGAAAAAACAGATTGCAAATAGGTGCGTTGTCCAAGCGCATTGTCATAAGCGGCTTGTGCTTGTGTGAGAGCGGCTTTCAAATTCGTCTTGTCTAATTCTGCAATAAGCTGACCTTCTTTTACAGGGCTATTGTAGTCAACGTAAATTTTTTCGACCACACCAGATACCTGTGTCCCTACCTCAACTTGTGTTATGGGTTCAATTGTTCCTGTTGCAGTAATCATGGTAGTTACAGTACCAGTTGTTGCAGGAGTAGTTTTGGCTTCGATCAGAACGGCCTTATCATTTTTTATAAAGATGAAGGCAATCACAGCTGCTACTAGTACTAATAGGCTGCTTATTATTAGTTTCTTTTTATTCATGTTCGTGTAGATTAAAGTTTAATACCGTTTCCTTGGTAAAATTCTAGTAATTGATTGTATAAAATTTGTAAGTATTTTGCTTGTAAAAAGGTTTGTTGTGCATTGGTGTACGTATTTTGACTGATGACCAAATCGGTGGTGCTCAGTGCGCCTAATTCGTACTTTTTTTGTGCCAATTTAAAAGAAGATTCTGCTGCTGTTTGTGCCGCTTCGGCCGCTGCAATTTGTTCTTGAGCCGACATTGCATTTTGATAGGCTGTTTCTATTTTCTTGTACACCGCTTTTTCGGTAGTTTGCTTTTGTAATTTTGCCTTTTCAATATTGATTGTTGCTGTTTTTACAGCGGCTTTGGTAGCATTTCGATTAAAAATTGGAACACTAAGTGATACACCCACTCTCTGGTTGAAATTCAGGTTCAATTGATCAGAAAACGAACTTAGATTTGTACTTGTATATCCCGTTCCTAAGCTACTGGTTAATGATAAGGTGGGTAAATAAGGACCTTTTACAATATCCAGTTTTTTCTCATTTACGGCTATATTGAGGTTGCTAACGCCCAACTCAGGCAAAAATTTTATAGCATTTTCATAAACTGATGCTTTATTTTGTTCACTGTCTGATCGTAAAGTCGAGTCGGTCACCGTTGCGATTTCCATAGTTTCGTTGGGTCCCAATTCCAGCAATTGTTTCAAGCTAATGATGTATTGTTGATAGGTGTTCTTGGCAGTGATCAAAGTATATTTGTTTGTAGCCGCTTGACTTTGCGCTTCGGTATAGTCATTGATCGCAATGGATCCTGCATCAAGTCTGGATTTGGCTCTCAAAACCTCTTTTTCGGAGGCGGTCAAATTGTTTTGTGCGATGTCGATACTTTCTTTGCTGTAAAGGGCTTGCAGGTAGGTTTCTAATAAATTCAAAACGATATTGTTTTTTTCGACCTCTTCTTGCAAAATACTTTGATTGAGCAACAGTTCATTTTGCTTAATTTGATTGTTTATTGTGTTACCTTGGTAGAGGGTCATTGCGCTATTGATTCCAAAATTGGTACTGTTTATTTGATTGGATACAAAAGCACTAGTAATTGGATCGATGGCGTTACCATTCGAGAAATTTTGCCCTGCTGTTCCAAACAAGTTGGGTAGGCGAGACGATTTTGATTTTTCATAGTCCACTTGAGAACTGCTACGACTCAATGCGGCTTCTTTAATGGTAATATTATTTTCAATCGCATAAGTAATGCAATCGTTCAAGGTCCATATTTTTGGAGATGGCGTCACCTGAGCAAAATTTAGTTGTAAAAAAAAGAGGCTCAATATTGTTAGGTATAGTTTCATGCAGATAAGATTTGTTTTCTATGCAGCAAAGAACATAAAACAGAAGCCTAACTAAAATTGCAATAGATGTTTGCGGTCTTTCCCTATATGTTTAGCCTTTATTTATCGATGAGAAATTGGACTTTGGTCGTGGTTAAATCAGATCGCCTATTTTGTTTTTTTCGAAAATAGATTAAATTTCAGTTTACGGCTGAGGTTTTCCGTACGATACCAAGTTTTTAATCTCGGCCAATTATAGGAACCAAGGATCGTACAACCGACTCGATTTTGGTTCTTCGTTGATGTTTAAAACGCTATAGTTTGGAGTTTCTACAGCTAGCAATCCATGGAGGTAATAGGGTAATAATCATCTCATAACCTCAGTCAATGTTTTTGGAGGACTGCAGTATGAACATTTTAAGTTTGGATTATCACATGATTTTAGTACTTCAAAAATAGGAAAATCGGGAGGTATTTATGAACTTTCGGCAACCTATCAATTTGAGTTGAATGTAGAATGCTTTGGTTGTCCTAATTATGAAAACAGACAATAGTTACAGAAGTAGTAGATGGAATAAGAAGTAATAGTTTTTTTTTCGAAAAGTAAAAAGTCATACACAATCTATTGAATCTCAAAAGCCGTTTGATATATAATCGAAGTATCACTTTTTACAGGATTCAATGTTTGGTTTTTGTATTTTATTTCGGTTACGAATTTAGTTTTTTCCCATTCGGCAATTGTAAAAATAAAATCATCCATATTCAATTTTTGCTCGCTAATTTGTAATTGTTCTGAACGAATTAATCCAATGGTTTTTTGTACTACATAAATTCCTTTTTCTAAATCATTTGCAACGAAGCTTTGACTTGTGGCCAACTTAAATAAAGGGAATAGTACAATCTCATTGAATATTTCATGCGATTGAATTTTTTGTACTTTTCGACGATCAAACCATATTTCGATATGACTTTTGGTCGTGTTGAGCATGCCGCTAACTAGAACGGAATCGATATCAGTCATTTCTTTAAACCGCGAATCCTTTAATTGATAATAAAAAAACGGATCCAATAACAAATCGGCTAAAAGGCGATTTTTTCTAGCAGCAATTGCATTCCATTTTTGATAGGTATCTGGATCCAAATGGAGTTGTCGAATTTCTATTCCTTCACCGAATGTGTTTATTTTTATTTTAGGCATTGTTTTGAATTATTCAAAGTGAAGGTAAAGGTTCATAGAGGGTGTAAATCATTTTAATTCCCAATCAACATCTCCCAAATCCAGTTCACCGTTCATGTTCACGGTGAGCCATGACGCTCCGGGAAAGGCTTCATTCAAAGTAATCGAAAACCCAGATAAGGTGGTGTGTTCCATATTTTTTTGTGCCTCAGCATTCAATTTGGCTTTCAGTTTGTCGTATTGCTCATCGGTCAAAGTAATTTGTAAGTGTTTCATAGTATTGCTGTCTAAGTTACAAATATAGAACAGTAAACTGCCAAAACGTGTCGGTTGAAATAGGAAGTAGTAGGACGATTCAATTAAAATCAAAACATATTTTGGCAGTATGCTATTATCCCAAAAAGGTTATTGTGGATCGAAAAACAAGTCGTCTTCTTCCATAAATAGTGGGGTTTTTAGAGTAGATTTTAAAACTTTACCGCTAGTGTTATTCTTATTACTACACCTTAGAATATGGTTGCGGCAATCATATCCATTTTTTTCATACAATGAATATTCATATCGTAACCCTTTCAAGGTATAATCACGCCAATCTTCAAACTTATTGTCCAAGTAATGAATTTGCCAAGTGTCCTGATAACCTGTTTCGCCAAAAGTAGTGGTATAGGATAGCGGAACTTTTCTTTTCATAAAAATGCTTAAACTGATGGCATCCATATCGACCATATCAGGTAAAAGCTTATGTTTTATTCCCGACTTTACAAAATCGGCAAGTTCTTTCTCTGTTTCTTTATGAGAAATATAAGTCTTACCCTTACTTTCAAGAAGCACTTCGATGTAACTTTGGTAATGACTAAAAGCGGCTTCTCTAGCAATGATGGGGTCATCATTTGTAAAGGTTTCGTTGATTTCGATCAGGTCATCTACATCACCTTTATTGCGGTACAAAGTTCCTTCAACTACATAATATATTTCGTCTTTCATTTTGGTTAATTTATTGTTTTGGATGCTAAAAGGGGCTTTTTTAATGATTTCTATTTTTTTTATTCAAAATTTATTTTGATTCGAAAGTCGATTGGCGGAAAAATTCAGTTGCTTCCTTTTCAAAAACTTCCAGCAGAATTTGATGTCCCATTTGATTGTGAATCGAAATTTTTATGTCGGTTCTTCCAAGTCTGTTTTCAGCAATCCATTTTAGATTATCGTTGGCTTTGATTATGTCGTCTTGCCCGCCTAAAGCAAAATGCAAGAGAGAGGAACTATGTGAACAATCCAGCGTCGGGATATTTTGTTTAACAGATCGATAGGGCAAGGCTGGATTAAAAAGTAAGGCAGGAATCTGATAAGTATTCGAAAAATAATATCCCATAAAGCCACCCATACTACTACCGATGACAACATCAAAAGATTGCGAATTGGTAAATGATTGCAGCAGTAGAAAAATTTCTGGATCAGCATAATAATCCAAATCGGGCGCTGTCACTGTTCCAAAACGTTCCAAAACACTTCTTTTTTGGGAACTTAATTTACTTTCAAGGCCATGGAGATACAAAATATTCATCTTACTTTATTTTAAGGTTTAGGTTAGAAAATCAGGAAATTACCTTCTTGGTTATTTTTTTAGATCGAATAAAAACCAGCCGGCTCACTTTCGAATAAAAAACGGAAAAGGAGAAGCATTCTTGTTTTCTGATTTATTTCCAGCAATACTACAAATTAAATTTATAAGAAAAGTACGGTTTTCCGTAAAATACACAAATTTTATATGCTTACTTTTGTTTGGAATCATTGGTTGCAAATGCTACATTTATGGCACACGAACTAGTGTAGTTTTACGGCAAGGATAGAAAATAAATCAGAAATAAATTTACCTCATGAGGATACTGCATACTGCCGATTGGCATTTAGGAAAAAAACTAGATCATTTTTCACGTTTGGAGGAGCAAAAAATTGTGATGAACGAAATTTGTGAAATTGCAGACCACCAAAATGCAGATGTAATTGTTGTGGCAGGAGATTTATTTGACACTTTTAATCCGCCAGTAGAAGCGATTGATTTATTGTTCAAAACCTTAAAACGACTCACCAACAATGGCAAACGACCCGTGATTGCCATTGCAGGAAATCACGATAGTCCCGACCGAATTGATGCTCCAAACCCGTTGGCGCTGGAGTGCGGCATCTTGTTTGTGGGTAACCCAGACGTTAGGATTCCGATAATCTCTATCGAAAATGGCTTCGAAATCACGCAGTCTGAGAATGGTTTTATCGAAATTAAATTGCCTCATTATGATTTTCCTATTCGAATAATAGCCACACCTTATGCCAACGAAATGCGTTTGAAAACCTATTTGGGAGCAGAAAATAAAGAAGACCAACTCAACCAATTGCTACATAATTCTTGGGCTGTTTTGGCCGATAAATATTGTGATGAAAAAGGAGTGAATATCCTAACCACGCACTTATACATGCTTAAGCGTGGGGGCGAAATCCTCGAAGAACCCGATGGAGAAAAACCTTTGCGTATAGGGAATGCCGATGTTGTTTATACTGATTGTATTCCGCACCAAATGCAATACACGGCTTTGGGGCATTTGCATCGTTTTCAAAATGTAGGCGGGCATCCTAATCCTGTTGTCTATTCAAGCAGCCCGCTGTCGTACAGTTTTTCTGAGGCTGGTCAAGAAAAGAAAGTCGTTTTGATCGAAGCGCAACCTAATAAAGAGGTCAAGTTTACCGCTATTCCGTTGCAATCGGGTCGGGTTTTGCATCGAAAGCGATTTGATAGTATCGATTTGGCTGTGGAATGGTTGTTGGCAAACCCATACAGTTTGGTCGAGTTGACTTTGGTAAGTGATACCTTTTTGACCACACAAGATTTACGAAAAATACATGAAAGTCACGACGGAATCATCTTCATTATTCCGATTGTCAATAAGAGCGACACAGCAGAAAGTGATACGCCAAGAGTGAATTTGGAGCAAGATATTCAAGGCTTGTTCAAAGATTATTTTGTGGCGAAGCACAAGCAAGAACCCAACGACGAATTATTGGATTTGTTCAACGAAATTATCGGTACGCAAACTAAAAACGATTAAAAAATACCCTCTATGTTACCATTAAAATTAAGTATTACTGGTTTATATTCGTATCAAAAAAAGCAAACCATTGATTTTGAAGAATTGACAAATGCAGGTTTGTTTGGGATTTTTGGCGCCGTTGGCTCCGGAAAATCGTCGGTTTTGGAAGCGATTGGTTTTGTCTTGTACGGGGAAACCGAGCGTTTAAACAGCCGTGACAAACGATCGTATAATATGCTGAACTTAAAATCGGACAAAGCCAATATCGAATTTGAGTTTCAGAATTTTGAAGAACGAAAGTTTAAGTTTGTTGCCGATTGGAAACGAAATAAAAAACGTTTTGAAGAAACCACCACCATAGAAAGATTGGCGTATGAATGGAAAGAGGAGCAATGGATTCCGTTAACTTCTGCCGATGCGACGAGCTTGATCGGACTTACCTATGAAAATTTTCGTCGTACCATCATCATTCCGCAAGGGAAGTTCAAAGAGTTTTTAGAACTAAAAGGCAAAGATCGCTCGGACATGATGAAAGAGATCTTTCATTTGCAACGCTTCGATTTGGCTTCGAAAGTGGCTACTGCACACAGTAGCGCACGTACACAATTGGACCAATTGCGAGGCGCTTTGTCTGGATTTGAAACCATTTCGAAAGAAAGTGTTGCTGCCTTGGAAGTGGAGGTTACAGAAGCCAATACCTACCTTCAAAAGAGTAAAACCGAATTGGAGCTAGTGCAAGTCGAGCTGCAGAAGATGACTGTTTTGAAAACAAATTTTGAAGAGGTAGAAAAAAAGAAAAACCAGCTTGCTACTTTTATCGAAAGAAAACCAGAAATGGAAGTTTTACAGGGGAGTATTGATCTATTCGAGAAAACTGAAAAAGCGTTCAAGCAAGAACTGAAAGAGTTGGATTTGGCGAAAAGCAATTATTCGAAAACAAAAGAAAAATGCATTTCGCTTGAAAAAATAAAAGAGGATTTAGATAAAAATAGAAGAGCCAATCAAGCCATTTTGACGGAATTGCAACCGCTATTTGATCAATTGGAACCTTCGAAAAATAAAGTGTCGGATTTAGAGTCGATCGAAAAAAGTATAGCCTTACAAACTGAAGTTGCTGTACTCGAAAAGAAGGCAGATGCTATGGAATTGTCAGCGGTTGCCATTAAGCAGGCAGCCACAGATTTAAAGGAAAAAGCAGAAATCATACAGACCGAATTAATCAATTTGAAGTCCAAAAAGATCGATGGAACTGTTTTGTTAGAAGTAGGGAATTGGTTCACAAAGCAAGAGTCGATTGCGGAGCAAATAGAGGTGAAGCACAAAAGAATTCTTACTATCGAAAAAGAACTTCTAGCACACAAAGAACAGTTTGAAGCGATGCAGTTGCCCAAAGCAAATTGGAAAACGGTAGTCCTAGAAAAACTAGAGCAACTGCGAAAGAAGTTTAAAACGCTACAGGATGCGAAGACAAAACTTATGGTTTCAAAAGAATTGGCTGATTACGCATCGAAACTTCATGATGGCGAAAATTGTCCGTTATGCGGATCATTGGAGCACCCTCATGTGATGCACGCAGAAGATGTGACCGGACAATTGAATGCAGTGGAAACAGCATTAAAAACGGTAGAGACGGATGGAAAAGAGCTCAATGCTATCGAAAAGAAAGCATTAAAGATCGAAAATGATATTGCGCACGCACAGGAACAATTGCGATTGACCTTTGTAGATAAGGAAACTTTAGAATCCAATTCAAAAATGCACCTTTCAAAATTTGTTTGGGAGTCTTTCTCCGCTACTGATAATGCTGGTTTTTTAGCCAAAAAACAAGAACAACAAATCATTGAGAAAGCAATTGCTGCACAAGAACAGCAAGCAACAACCACGCGCTCACAACAAGAGCAACTGCTAGAAGAAGTAAAAAAACAAGCAGACGAGAAAGCCACTATTGCCAATCAAATAGCAGCCAAATCAGGTGCGATTACAAACGAATTATCGCAATTGAAAGTGCTCGCTTTCGCAGAGTATGAAAATAATGAAATAGCACTCATTCGAGAAGAAAAAGAGAAATTACACCAAGAAAATAACAGAATAGCAGTCGAATACAAGTCAAAATCGGACATTTTAGTGCAGCAAAATCAGGAGTTGGCAGGTCATGAAGCCAGCTATAAAATTTTGACCGAACAATTGGTCACAGCTGAACAATTGGTTACCGATAACCAAAATAAAATTATAGCCTTATTACAAACCCATCAATTCGAAAGTATAGATTCCGTACAAGCGATTCTATCAAAAAATTGGGATATCGAAGCCGAGAAAGCCAAAACAAAACATTTTGCAATAGATATGAAAGTAGCCGAAACTGCGGTTGCAGCTGCTGAAAAGCTAGTCGAAAACCAAAGCTTTGACAGTAAACTATTCGAAGAGAAGAAAATGGTAGAAGCAGAACGCAAAACGCAATTTGAAGCGCAAGTAGGGAAGGTGTCTGCCTTGCAAGCTGAGCTTAAACGAATCCAAGATTCTTTGCTTCAAAAAGCGGAATTATTAACTCAATTTGATGTTTTAAATATGCGTTATACCAATTTGGGAACTTTATCCAATATGTTTAATGCCAGCGGATTTGTAAACTATGTGTCGAGCATCTATTTGCAAAACTTGGCTGATGTAGCCAATGTGCGTTTTCACCGCATGACCAAAAACCAATTGAGTCTGACCATCAACAGTTCCAACGAATTTGAGGTGATCGACTACCTCAACGATGGTGCTTCCCGAAGTGTCAAAACCCTTTCGGGTGGGCAAGGTTTTCAAGCTTCGCTATGCTTGGCTTTGGCTTTGGCAGAGAGCGTTCAATCTTTAAACAAAAACGATAAAAATTTCTTCTTCATCGACGAAGGCTTTGGTACCCAAGATCCCGAAAGTGTCGCCATTGTTTTTGAAACCCTACAATCCCTCTACAAAGAAAACCGAATCGTCGGAATCATTTCGCACGTAGCCGAACTCCAAGAACGTATTCCGCGCTCGATCAACGTGGTGAAGGATGAGGAGAGTGGAAGTGTGGTGAGCGAGAGTTGGGGGTAGTTTGATGAAAAATTCTGCGTATTACAATCTAGGCTAGTTTGTTTATTTGTTAGTTGTTGTTTATACGTTTGAATACTATTTTCAAATAAAACGGCACCCATTGTGGTTTGCCGTAATATTCTTAATTAAATAATAATTACTTTAGCTACCAAGAATCAGTTTAATAATTAAAATCGAGCGTAAAAGTCACTGACTAACTGCTACAGACACAATAAAAATTTCAATGGCGATTAAAAAATCAGAATTATACAGCTCATTATGGGCAAGTTGCGATGAGTTACGTGGCGGAATGGACGCTTCACAATACAAGGATTACGTACTTACCATGTTGTTTGTAAAGTACATATCCGACAAGGCGAAGAAGGATGATAGCTTTGCAATTGTGGTACCAGCAGCAGCTTCGTTTGATGCTATGGTGCAGTTAATAGGTACAGCTAACATTGGTGATGATATCAATAAAAAAATACTGAATGTCATTAAAGAGGAAAATGGATTAAACGATTTCCCTGACTTCAATGATGAAAATAAATTAGGTAAAGGAAAAGATCTCGTTGATACGGTTTCCAATCTGGTGCGTATATTCAATGATAATAGTTTAGATTTTTCTAAAAACTCTGCCGAAGGCGATGATATATTAGGTGACGCTTATGAGTACTTAATGCGTCATTTTGCCACCGAATCAGGAAAGTCTAAAGGACAGTTCTATACACCTGCAGAGGTTTCTCGCATCCTGGCAAAAGTGATTGGTATTAGTCCAAGCAATGCCACTACCCAAACCACAGCTTATGATCCGACAGCGGGGAGCGGAAGTTTGCTGCTGAAAGTAATGAACGAGGCAGGAAAAGGCATTGATTTATACGGTCAAGAGAAAGAGACGGCTACAGCCAACTTAGCACACATGAACATGATATTGCATGGTGCTGAAACGGCTACGATTGTGGCTGATAATACGCTAACGCGTCCTGCATTTACCGAAAACGGAAAGCTAAAACGTTTTGACTATGTAGTTAGTAACCCACCATTTTCGTTAAAAAGCTGGAGTAATGGTGTAAATATAGAAAGTGATGAATTTGACCGATTTGAATTAGGAGTACCACCCGAAAAGAATGGTGATTATGCTTTCTTATTACACATTTTACAATCTTTAAAATCTACAGGGAAAGCAGCAGTGGTTTTGCCTCACGGTGTTTTGTTTAGAGGAAATGCCGAGGGCGAAATTCGAAAAAATATCTTAAAGAAAGGTTACATCAAAGGTATTATTGGATTACCTGCCAACTTGTTTTACGGTACAGGAATTCCGGCTTGTATTATTATTTTGGACAGAGAAAATGCGGAACACCGTAAAGGAATTTTCATGGTAGATGCCAGTAAAGGTTTTACCAAAGATGGTAACAAAAACCGCTTGCGCGAACAAGACATTCGTAAAATCACCGATGTATTTACTACCCAAGCCGAAGTAGTTAAATTTAGCAGAATGGTACCTATTAGTGAAATTGCCGATGCCAAAAACGATTACAACCTCAATATTCCTCGTTATATAGACACTCAAGAAGCCGAAGATTTACAGAATATCGAAGCCCATTTGCAAGGCGGTATCCCACTAGTAGATGTAGATGCTTTGCAAAATTACTGGAATGTATTTCCAAATTTACGCGACAGCTTATTTCAACCATTACGTAATGGATTTATCGAGGTTACCATTCCTATTACGGACCTGAAAACTACTATTTTCGACCATAGTGAGTTTGTGTCTTTTAATACTGATTTACAAAACACTTTTGACCATTGGATGAGTGAACAGCAAGAACAGTGGGGAAAACTAACTGTAGGATCTCATCCTAAAGAAATTATTGCCCAAGCTGGTGAAACCCTATTGGATTCTTTCGAAAGTAATGCGTTGGTGAATGGCTATGATATGTACCAACACCTAATGCAATATTGGAACGAAACCATGCAAGATGATGTGTACTCGGTAGCCATAGACGGATGGAAAGCGGGTAACGAATACCAACGTTTGGTAGTGAAAGGCAAAAAAGGCAAAGATGGTAAAGTAGCCAAAGACAAAGAAATTGGTGGACTGGCTGGTGTAGAAGGTAGAATGATACCGCCACAATTGTTGATTAAGATATTTTTTACTGCTGAGCAAAATACCATTTCAACACAAGAACAATTGGTAGAAGCCGCCCAAGCACGATTGACCGAACTCGAAGAAGAACATAGCGGCGAAGAAGGCTTGTTTGCTGATTTGGATAAAGTAAATGCAGCCGAAGTAACGAAGTTATTAAAAGAAAAATCAAAAGACAAAACCACAGCCAAAGAAGAACTAGTGATATTAAGGGAATATATCGCCAATGCAGAAGTTATTAAAAAAACCAATGCCGAGATTAAGAAGTTAAACGAAGCCTTGGAAAAAGCCGTCGTTGCCAAATATGCAACTTTACCCGAAGCTATTATTAAAGATGCTATTTTGAATTACAAATGGAAAGCACATCTACAAGCTTGCTTACAGCAGGAACAAGAACGCATTAGCCAAAACCTTACCCAACGCATTAAAACCTTGGTAGAACGTTATACAACGACCTTAATAAGCTTAGATAACCAAGCCAATGAATCAGCCAAAAAAGTAAAGCTACACCTCGAAAAAATGGGATGGAAATGGTAAAAACAGGATACAAGCAAACAGAGATAGGCCTGATTCCTGAGGATTGGGAAGCAGTTATGGTTCGAGATGTTGTGACCATAAATGGTAGAATAGGATTTAGAGGTTATACAATTAAAGATATTGTAAAAGAAGGTTATGGTGCCATATCATTAAGTCCATCAAATATAAAAGATGGAAAAATAAATTATAAAAATTGTACTTACATATCATGGTTTAAATATGAAGAATCACCAGAAATAAAAATACAGAATGGAGATGTAATTTTAGTAAAAACAGGGTCTACTTTTGGAAAATCTGCTTTGGTTAAAAACTTAGTAGAAAAAGCTACATTAAATCCACAGGTTGTTGTATTTAAATCTATGAAAATTAATAACCAATTGTTTTCATACCTGGTTTATGCAAATGATTTTCAAAACCAAATTATTTCAGCTGTTGTGGGTGGTGCAATACCTACTCTTTCACAAGAGCAAATATATAATTTCCAAATCCCACTTCCACCACTTCCAGAACAACAAGCCATAGCCGAAGCATTAAGCGATGCTGATGCTTGGATAGAAAGCTTAGAACAACTCATTGCTAAAAAACGCCTACTCAAACAAGGTGCTATGCAAGAGTTATTGTCACCTAAGAAAGACTGGGAAGTTAGGAAGTTGGGGGATATAATATTATCAAATCAATTAGGTGGAAACTATGCAAATTCAGATTCTTATAATGAATATCCATTAATAAAAATGGGCAATATTCAAAGGGGATCTATTTCTTTAAAAAAAATTGAATATATATCCGGAACAATACCTTCAAAAAAAGATTTGTTACATTTTAATGATTTTTTATTCAATACTAGAAATACTATAGACTTGGTGGGAAAAGTTTCAATTTGGAGAAATGAGTTACCAAAAGCTTATTTCAATTCAAACTTAATGAGAATTACTTTTAAACCAGAATTTATTTCTTCTAATGTATTTATGAATGCAGTATTTAACTCAAAATATCAAATTCAGAAATTAAAAGATATTGCGACAGGAACAACTAGTGTTGCGGCGATTTATACAAGAGATTTATTGGGACTAGAAATTTATATCCCGAATAAAAAGGAACAAACTCGTATAGGTACGATTTTATCAGATATGGATTTGGAGTTAGAAGCGTTGATGCAGCAATTAGAAAAAGCAAGGCAAATAAAGCAAGGAATGATGCAGGAGTTGTTAACGGGGAGAATTAGACTGATATGAGCGAGAAAGGAAGTAAAAAAGCGATGTCAAAACTTGTTAAGTCAATTGGTTTTCATAATATTATAAATGTTTTGCTCAAAAAAGATGGTTTAAGTATAACTTCTAATGATATTTGGATACCTAATAGTGTTTCACCAACAAAAGAAGTAGGTTTAAATGTTTTCTTAAGGTCAAATTTTGACGTGCAAGTAGCAAATGATAGCATTAAATGGTGGCTATACAAAGGTTCTGCTGCCCCCAAATGGGATTTGATTTCCACATGCACAATTAATGGCAAACGAGGCATACTTTTAGTGGAAGCCAAAGCACATAAGGGGGAATTAAAAAATGACAAAAAGAACATAAAGAAAGAAGCAACGACTGATTCAAAAAAGAATCATGAACAAATTGCTTTAGCCATAGCAGAAGCAAATACACATATCAAAGGAGATATAGCAGATATCGCTTTGTCAAGAGATTCATGTTATCAGTTTTCTAATAGAGTAGCACATGCTTGGTGGTTAGCTAATCAAGGAATTCCTGTTGTGTTGTTGTATTTAGGATTTTTAAATTGTGAAGATATGAGTGATAATTACAAGACATTTAAAACTGATAAGGAGTGGGAAGATTGTTTTACAGGCCATACAGAAATAGTTGGTGCAGAAGGTCTTGTTGGTAAAACGATAAATTGTGGTAAAAGTACATTTACATTGATCTGTGATTCGATAAAAATTAAATAAAAATAAGAAATGAAAAATTCAGAACCATTTACAATATTGATTGATTGCTATAGTATAGAATGTGCTAATTTATATGAAGTTGTAAAGAACTTATTTAAATATCCGTGTATTCAAAAAGATCATAATTTACAAAGCTTTGTTTATGCCAGTGCTTTTGGATACATCTGTAGGGAATACCTAAGTAGAATAGAGCAGAAAGATCCGTACGACTGTGACTTGGATCTTTTATTAAATAGTATCGACTATTATGGAGGATCTTTTAAGTCTGAGGATTTTAACACTTTTAAAGAAGGCTTATCTACTGAAACTCTTGCTATCGATCCAAAATTATTTGTAGATCTTGTTTGGGGTGTTCTTAATGATTACAAAAAAATAATTACTAATGATCTAAAAAAGCTACTTCTAACAGATGAAAATATAGAGCGTTTTATGGCTTCTGTTTTAGGGTTTAGTGATGAATACTTTTCCATACAATTAGAGCGAATAGAAGAAGAAGAAGAAGAAGAAGAAGAAGAAGAAATTGATCAGTCAGAAGACATAGATGATATATTAGAATTTATTTAAAATTAACCAAAAAACATTCTAATAAATCAGGTCCTACAATCTTATTGAATAGAATGAGCAATGATGGAAATTTTATTGATTAAGAGAATTACATTACTGAAAAAGAAAGTTACAACAATTGATATTCTGTATTAATTAAATAGAAAACAAATAATGAAAAATTCAGATCCATATAGAATACTGACAAGATACTATAACTCGCAGCCATTTAGAATAGTGATAGAGTACTATGATATAGAATGTGCTAATTTATATGAAGTCGTGAAAAGCTTATTTAAATATCCAGGTATTCAAGAAGATGATACTTTAGAAAGCTTTATTTATGCAAGTGCTTTTGCGTATATCTGTAGAGACTTTCTTAATAGAGAGGAACATAAAGACTTACATGGTAACTTTATATTTTTATTAAATGAAATGAATTATGATGAGGATGATATTAAATTATTAAAACAACGGTTGTCTACTGAAACACTTGGTATCGATCCTAAATTTTACGGGGAATTAATTTGGGCTGTAATTAATGATTATAAAAAAATAATTAATAATGATTTAAAAAAACTACTTAAAACCAACGAAAATATTGAGAATTTTATGGGTTCTACTTTAGGGTTTAATGATATGGATTCTTCAATTCAAATACCGAGTGAAATGTAATAATAGTTGAAATATTGAAATTGCTCAAAAATCATGACAAAAATCTCACAAATAAACCAAGTACTTCAATCTTATTTTGAAAAAAAAAAAGTGTAAAAATCATTCCTGCCAAGGATATGATGCCCTATTTTATATTGGCTGGTGTTTTTACTAAAGATGCTAAAGATGGCTTACCCATCCGTAATGTGTTGAGACGATTAGATAAAAACAACCAATTGCATTTGATTCCTTATGTGTATGCAGAGCGAAAAGAGGTGAATACCAATTGGTTTTTTCAACGTCTTGGTCAAGGCTCAATTGCCAAAATAGAAGCCATTCATCCGAAATTGCAATCAGTAGAAGTTAACAAGTCCAGTAGTAATTCACGTAAGGATAGTGATGAACATTATGTCTTGGATTTGTGTGATGAGGTCTTGCAGATAAAAGGGTTACGACAACATCGGTTTGATTTTTTGTTAGGTGATGCCAATAACCAAGGGCGGAAAGCCAAATTACCTGTTGATATTTATTTCGATGAATTGAATTTGGTTATTGAATACAAAGAACAGCAACACACTAAACCTAACAAACATTTTGACAAACCTGACTTGTTCACCGTAAGTGGTGTTCATCGTGGCCAACAAAGAAAAATATACGACCAACGAAGGTTAGAAGTCTTGCCACAACATGATATAAAAGTCATCGAAATCTCGTATTCTGATTTTAGGTTTGATAAAAAAGATAAGATTTTGAGGGATTACGATAAGGATTTGGCGGTAGTGAAAAAGTTGTTGAAATAACGGCATGGTTTGAAGTAGTTGCCAATTAGTTTTGGATATTGCATAATTAGCAAAAGTAAGGCAAGTTGAACAAGGTGTGCTTTAGTAGATTTCAACTGGGAGTATAAGGTTGGTTTAGGTTTTGAGATTGACTAGGATTTAAAGTTATATAAATGAAAAAATATTATATAGGTTGGGATGTTGGTGCTTGGAATTGTGATAAAAATAAAAGCAGTAAAGATGCAATTGTTATTATTTCACCTGATGATACAATTTTTTATGGTAAACGAAATAATATTAGAGATTGGCTAAATACGGCTACAACTACCAAAGAAATTGTAACATTATTTTTTAATCATTGTGGTTTGGAGTACAAAGATGAAGAAGTTATTCTCGCGATTGATACGCCGTTAGGATTTTCGGAAGCTTTTGTAAAATTGCTAACTAAAGATACTATTGCAGAATCTATAGCTGATTTTTCATCAAATCCGTATTTGTTTAGAAAAACAGAACAGTTTTTATATGAAAAAGGATTTAAACCACTTTCGGCAGTAAACCATATGATTGGAGCGCAAGCTACCAAAGGAATTCATTTTATCTCAAAGTTCGCTCCAATTATAGAAAGCGTTGGCGTAGTGATAAGTCAAGATAAAAAACTAACGGTAATTGAAACGTATCCGAGTGCTAACAAGCAAATTGAAATACCTGTAGAGTTACAATCGGTACATCAAGATATTCAAGACGCTTTTATTTGCGCAGCAATAGCAAGAAAATTTGATAATGATCGGCATTTATTTTATCAACCGCTCAATGAAATTAATGAAAAAGAAGGATGGATTTGGTTTTTGAGATAGTAAGAATTGATTGTGTGGCGACATAGTTTGGCGGGGTTAGGGGTTAAGTTTGTAAAGATTAAGAAAAAATAAAAGGAAATTATATGAGTTATGAAAGTCAACAAATATTACTTCGACCAATAAGTGATATTTTAAGTTACAAATTTTTTGTACCATCTTATCAAAGAGGATACAGATGGACAGCTGTAGAAGTTACCGCATTATTAGACGATCTATTAGAATTTTTAAATGAAAATGAAAATTCAGACAAGAGTGCTTTTTACTGCTTGCAACCACTTATCGTTTTTCAAAAAGATGAAAAGTATCATGTAATTGATGGACAGCAAAGGCTTACAACAATTTATATAATCTTGACATACTTAAAAGATGTTGCGGCTATATTTGGTAAAGGCAAATTTGAATTAAGTTATGAAACAAGACCTGATAGTGAGGAATATCTCAACGATATAGATAAGGAAAAGTCAGATAAAAATGTAGATTATTATCATATTTATACTGCTTATAAAGCTGTTGAAGAATGGTTTTCTAGCAAGGATGGTCTAATTAAGGCAAAGATACTAACGACATTAACATCTTCCAATGATGTAGGGAAAAATGTAAAATTTATTTGGTACGTTATTCAGCCCCATCAAGCAGTTGATGTATTTACTAGGATCAATATTGGGAAAATACCATTGACTAATGCTGAACTAATAAAGGCTTTGTTAGTCAAAGAGAAAAATTTTACAAAAAATGCAGTTGCTAAAAAAATTGCTATAGCAAGTGAATGGGATGAAATTGAAAAAAAATTATCAGATTCAGCTTTTTGGTATTTTCTGTCAGATTCTTACAACTCTAATAAATTTGATAATAAAATTGAATATATTCTAGATATAATCTCAGAGAAAAAAAATGATAGCGAGAAGTTACACACCTTTTTCTATTTTAGCAACTTAATTGAAAGCTATAAGCGGACTTCTCTAGAAGGACAGCATTTTGATATTGATAATATTTGGGCTACGATAAAAGATATGTTTCAAATTCTTGAAGAGTGGTACAGTAATCATCAGCACTATCACTATATCGGTTATCTTTTGTCGACAGGATCAACAATAACAGATGTGCTAAGTATTGCTAAGAACAAGAACAAAGATGTGTTTATAGATGAAATTAAAATTAAAATTAAATCTCAATTTAAAAATGTAGAAATTGATCAATTGACTTTTGATAAGTCTAAAGATAAAAGGGTTATCAAGAAAGTGCTTTTGCTTCATAATATTGAGACGATTCTTAAATCAAAAAAATCTCATGTAAGATTTCCGTTTGATAAATATAAAACAGAAAATTGGGATATCGAACATATTAACCCACAGAACCCATTTGACAAAATTGAGTTTTATAAAGATTGGTGTATTGATTTACTAGAATACATTACCGGCAACAAATTAAAGATTGAAGATTTAGATAGTAGCAAAGAGGAATTTACAGATTTTTATGAGGATTTAACACTTCAATTAGACCCCGAAGAGCTTCATATTCTTGATACTACTATTGATATACTAAATGACGAAATTGATTTTAAGGCAAAAATAGAAGAATTATCATTTACATTATTCAAAAAATATAAAGGGAATGAATCCAATGATAATAATCACATTTCTAATTTAACTTTGCTTGATGCCGTTACAAATAGATCATACGGTAATAGTTTATTTCCAATCAAAAGAAATACAATTATAACGAATGATAGTGCGGGAATCTTTACACCAATCTGTACAAAAAATGTATTTTTAAAATATTACAGTAAAAAACTTTCAGATGTAATGTATTGGAAAGAATCTGACGCGAAGGCTTACTTCGAAAATATTAAATTAATTTTATCCTACTACTTAACAAAATAATATATCATGTCAGAAAATTTAGGAAAAAAATATTCGTTTTGTCAACTTCTTAAGAATAGTGACAGCGCTATAGTGATACCTTTGATCCAACGCGATTACGTTCAAGGGAAAAAGAATAAGAAGGAAGTTCGTCAGGACTTTTTAAAGACATTGTTCGACTATTTCGAGAAAGGACAAAATCAAGATTTGGATTTTGTTTATGGTTATAGTAAGGATAATGAATACATACCTCTTGATGGTCAGCAAAGGTTAACAACTTTGTTTTTACTTCACACATATTTAGCAAGCATAAACGGTAGTGAAAGTCAGAGTGAGTGGGTTGAATTAATTAACAGAGATAATCAATTTAAATTTAGATATGAGGTCAGAAGAAGCTCGACTGAATTTTGTAAAGGATTGGTGAATCAAGGCATTAATTTTGTTGAATTTGAAGAGCGTGAAGATAAAAAAATAGGTTTTGAGAAATATGTTCAAAACCTTCATTGGTATAAACTTTCATGGAATTTAGACGCTACAGTTTGCTCTATGATTAATATGTTGTTTGAAATTCATTTAATGTTCAAAGACAAGCAGCATTACTATGATTTATTGTTTTCAGATGAGAATCCAGTCTTAACATTTCAATTTTTAGATTTAGAAAATTTAAAGCAAGGAGATGAATTATATATAAAAATGAATGCTAGAGGTAAGATGTTGACTTCATTTGAAAATTTTAAAGCAAGATTTGAAGAAAAGATCGGACTTATTTTTAAAGATAATGATGTAAGCAGGACTCTCACATATGATGATGTTGAATTAGAATTAAACACAAAAGAGTACTTCTCATTTAAAATTGATTCAGTATGGAGTAACCTTTTTTGGAATTATAGACACTTGGTTGGTGATCCCAATAATTATGACGATGAAATTTTTAATTTCATTAAAGAAATATTATTATACCATTTTTTTAAAAACAATTCAGATTCTGTAATTTTAGATGAAGTTTTTAAATCTAAATTAGAAACTTTTAACCAGCTTAATGATTTTGAATTAATTAACAAAGGAAGTATAAATTATCTGATTGAAGTTCTTGATGCTTTACAATATGACAATAATGGAATCAAGACGTTTTGTTCAAATAGATATTTTGATGAAGAAAAATTATTTAAATTAATTCTCGAGCGTAAAATTCAAAATCCTGATAGAGTTAAATTTTATGGTTATCTACAATATTTATTGAACAAAGATTTTGAAAAAAGTGGTTTGCAAGATTGGATGAGGGTAGTGGTGAATCTTGTTGAGAATAAGATAATTAATTCGCAAGATATGATTGTAGCCGCTTTTAAGAGTATTGATAATTTGGTTTTACATGCCGATGTTATAATTGAATACTTAATCAAAAATCCAAATATTTCTTTTTTTGAAGTAAATCAGATCACAGAAGAAAAGATTAAAGCTCATATATTAAAAGAAAATCCAGATTACTTACAAGATTTATTTAGCATCGAACAAAGTACATTCCATGCCGGACAAATAGGTTATTTATTGGAGGTCTCTGGTGTATTAGAAAATTGTGACTTCTCAACAAATTCGCTTGTAGACCCTAGTGTTTTAGAAAATCTTTTCCAAAATCTAAAGTCATACAGTCAAAAAGCTATTGCTTTATTTAATTTTCTAGATAGCAATGAAGATTTCCTATTCGAAAGAGGAATGCTAACCTATGGGAACTATTTAATTAAAAAAGGCGACAACCAATATAATTTTAGTTCTAGTAAAAAAGCAGCAAATTATGAAAGGGATTATAGTTGGAAACGAATTCTAAGTTTAGACTTCAAAAACTTAGCTGGAAGTAGTTGGTCGAAAAAAAGGAAATTATTCTACCAATTATTTGATGACTCAGAATTTGATTTCTCTGATGTGAAGAAATCTTTGAAAAACAGAATTCATAGTTATAACCAAGTAGATAAATGGAGATATGATTTTATCAAAGATTCACGTTATATAGAAGCATGCAGACAAGGTTTTATCTTTACTAAAAATAAATTTAAAGATATTCAATTATTAAACGCTTCTCAAATGAATCACTTGAGAGTTGATTATCATGTTTTTAAGTTTTGGAATGAAACGGATTTAAGCAATTTTGAAAAGTTTAGCCATTATCTGGAATATGTAAAAGGTAATTATGAGATTCCATACGTCTCGACCAATGGTATAATGTTGAAAAAGAAGAATTATTCTGTGCAATTTTACAATATGGAAAATAATGATTTCTATGTTAGACTCTATAAGTTTAAGGGCTATAATAGAATTGAAGATTATGATAATGAGCTGAAAAGTTTATTACTTGATTTAGGATTAGTATGGAACGATAATGAATCTCATAAAGGTTTCTCTTTTAATTCTTCAAATTATAAAAATGTAACTTTAAAGTATTTACAAATTTTAACAAGTTTTAATTAAGACATGCTTAACCCAATAGAACGCATCACCCAAAACCGCATCATCAAATTGTTTACAGAACAATTTGATTACACTTACTATGGAAACTGGGAAGAGCGACCTAATAATAGTAATGTAGAACAAGAGTACTTGCGTGCTTTTTTACTGAAACAAGGCTACACAGAAACCTTGATAAACAAAGCCGTAAGTGAAGTTAGTCAATTGGCGAACAGTCACAGTGGTAATTTGTACGATCGTAACAAGAAAATGTACAATTTGTTGCGATATGGTGTAAAAGCGCGTCCAGAGTTGGGGGAACAGTTTGATACTGTTTTTCCTATTGATTGGCACAATTGGGAGAAGAATAACTTTGCTATTGCTGAAGAAGTAACCTTAAATAACACCGAACACAGCAGGCGACCAGATATTGTGTTGTACATCAATGGAATCGCAGTTGGGATATTAGAATTAAAACGAGGAACAGTAGATATAGCCGAGAGTATTCGACAGAACATTTCCAACCAGCAAGGGAAGTTTAGTGAATGGTTTTTCACCACCACTCAAATTGTTCTGGCAGGGAATAATACACAAGGTTTACGTTACGGTACTATTGAAACACCCGAAAAATATTATTTGTCTTGGAAGGAAGATGAGAACGAAAATCATGAATACAAATTAGACAAATACCTGAAAAAGTTATGTGATAAAGAGCGACTGTTAGATATCTTATACAATGGGGTTATTTTTGATGCTGGAATTAAAAAATTACCACGACCACACCAATATTTTTGTTTGAAAGAAGCACAAGACTTTGTCAGACGAAGAGAAGGCGGAATTATATGGCACACACAAGGATCAGGAAAATCGCTGATGATGGTGATGCTAGGAAAATGGATATTAGAAAATATACCTAATTCACGTATTGTAATCATGACAGATCGATCTGAATTGGACGATCAAATAGAACGGGTCTTTAACGATGTTGGCGAAACTGATATTGCCAAAGCCAAATCAGGAAAAGATTTGATGGGGTATTTGCAATCGTCTCGACCAAGATTGATTTGTTCGTTGATTCATAAGTTCGGGAATAAAGGGGAAACGGATTATGATGTATTTCTTAAAGAACTTAAAGATAATCCTATCCAGACACAAGGCGAGATTTTTGTCTTTGTAGATGAATGTCACCGTTCCCAAGGCGGGAAACTGAACGAAATTATGAAAGCAGCATTACACAATGCCGTTTTTATTGGTTTCACTGGTACCCCTTTATTAAAACAAGATAAAAAAACATCACAACATGTTTTTGGTCGCTACATTCATACGTACAAATTCAACGAAGCGGTAATAGATGGAGTAGTTAAAGATTTAATGTATGAAGGACGATCTATTGAACAGAATTTGACGTCTCAGATAAAGGTCGATCAATGGTTTGAGGCAAAAACAGCTGCCTTAAATGATTTCCAGAAAAATGAAATCAAAAAGAAATGGGGTACGATGCAAAATGTACTGAGTTCCAAGAGTAGAATGGAGAAAATTGTTGCAGATATTCTATTGGATTTTAGTACTAAACCAAGGTTAAAACACGAAACAGGAAATGCTATTTTGGTAGCTTCCTCTATTTATGAGGCAGCCAAGTATTATCAATTATTTCTAAATACCGAATTCAAGAATAGGTGTGCGGTGGTAACATCTTATAATCCATTGGCTCGTGATGTGAGCCTCGAAGATACAGGTGCTGATACCGATACGGATAAGGAATTTATTTATAAGGTTTATACTGATTTACTAAAAAATGTTAGTCCAAAAGGAAATAAATCCAAAACGGAAACCTACGAATCGGATGTAAAAGAACAATTCAGAAAAGAACCTGCAAGAATGAAATTACTTATTGTAGTTTCTAAATTGTTGACTGGTTTTGATTCGCCACCTTGTTCCTATATTTACATTGATAAAAAAATGCAAGATCATACCTTGTTTCAAGCCATTTGTCGCGTGAACCGTTTGGATACAGATGATAAAGACTATGGATACATCGTCGATTATATGGAATTATTTGGTAAAGTTACTGATGCCATTGATGTTTATACTTCAGAATTAGACAGTGAAGGATTTACCAACGAGGAAGTATCGATTCAATTAAAAGATCGTATCAAAGTCGCCGCTGATCGATTAGAAGTCGCAATGGAAACGGTCGAAGCAATTTGCGAAAATGTAGAAAGTCCAAAAAACGATTTGAATTATATTCGTTTTTTCTGTGGTAATACTGAGATAGCCGAAGAATTAAAAGGCAATGAATACAAACGAATGGCGTTGTATAAATCCATAGTGGAATACATTCGAGCTTACGCTAACATGGCAGCTGATTTTGAAAATGCGGGTTATGATGCTAAAAGCATCAAACGCTTCAAAGACAAGTTAGAACACTATTTAAGCCTAAGAGAAATAATAAGGATTGCTAGTAATGAAGTGATTGATTTGAAGCAGTACGAAGCAGATATGCGCTTTTTAATCGATACATACATCAGAGCAGAAGAATCAGAGAAAATCACCCCTTTTGATGATATTTCATTGTTAGATTTGATGGAGACGGATATGGACAAAGCAATAGATGCTTTACCTAAATCTATCCGAGGAAATAAAGAAGCTGTTTCTGAGGTCATGGAAAACAATGTTCGTAGCAAGATTGTAGAAGAACACCTTTTAGACCCCAAGTATTTTGAAAAAATGTCACTTTTGTTACAAGAATTGATTGAAGCTAGAAAGAGGGAAATGATTACCTACCAAGAGTACTTGCTTCAAATGGCTGAGCTATCGAAAATGGTTAATAAAGGACAACAGGAAGATATTCCGGAAGCATTGAATTCTAAAGGGAAAGTTGCATTATATCATTTGCTAGAAGACGAGAAACTGGCTATGGTTTGCGATGAAGCTGTACAATATGCTAAGCAAGATGGCTTTAGGGAAAATATGATGAAGCAGCGCAAGGTAAAAAAAGCCATAAATGATATAATTCAAAATGAAGAATTAGCCAATCAAGTATATCACATAATTGAGATACATAAAGACGAATATTAATGAGCATCACTATAGTAAATGTTGGCTCAGTTAGCGTTGAGGTTCAATTTAAACCAATAAAAAACTTGCATTTGAGTGTGCATCCACCCTTCGGGAAAGTGACTGTTTCTTCACCTGATTTCTATGATCTAGAGAAAGTAGCCATCTATTTGGCTACCAAATTGGCGTGGATAAAAAGAGAGCAAAAGAAAATTGCCAGTCAAGATCGTGAAGCCGAGAAATTATACCTTACTAAAGAAAGCCATCAGTTCTTTGGAAAGCGTTACTTGCTACAAATAGAAGAAGCAAAAAGGTCTAAAATCGTATTACAGCATAATAAAATAGTTCTATATGCCGTAAAAGATGCCACAGTAGCGCAGAAACAAAAAACTTTATATGATTTCTACCGTAAAGAACTACGGCTAAAAATAGAAGCATTAGTTAGTCTTCATGCAACTAAAATGCAACTGCCTTATCCTGCTTTTAAAATTCAAAAAATGAAAACGAAGTGGGGAAGTTGTACCACCACGACAAATCGATTGCTTTTTAATATTGAATTAGCAAAAAAGCCTTTGGAATGCATTGAGTACATAGTGGTTCACGAATTGGTTCATTTGCTAGAGCGTAAACACAATAAGAATTTTGTGCTACTCATGGATCGCTTTATGCCAGAATGGAGGGTACAAAAGAAAATTTTGAATGAATTACCACTTTAGACCTGGAACCTAGTTCTTTAACTTAGGTAATGATAACGTAACGTTCTGTGCATTGTTAAAAAAAAAGTAACAGCACTATTATTAGTTAGAATTCAGTTTTTGCAGTTAATTGATTTTAAGGTATATGATGTTAAATGTCAATTTGTATTTTTATATTCTATAGTAATTTTAATTTTACAGATAAATTATCCCTTAACTCCATTTCCAAAAATATTTTTATTGATCACTGATTGGTCGATTTTTCCTTTTACAACCCACGAAATCCCAAAGGCAACCAGCATAATGGTTTCTAACCAAAAGGTAATGTTATACGTTTGAGACCAACTCACATCAATGTTTGTTTTTTCTAATACAAATAGGATTAACAAAATGAGCATGCTGCCCAACATCACTAAACCACAATATTTATAAATAGGATGCGATTTCATTTTACCAAAATCCTCTGGACGTTTTGTCCTTCGAAAATTAACAAACGAGAAAAGAGACAAGAGTAGAAAAAATAGGGCAGCAGCCGCATAATGAATATATCCAGCATTTTCGCTACTGATATACGACCGCATATTGTCTTTGATTTCTTCTGAGCTTGTTGGGAAAATCACGACAATTATAGCGAGTATTCCTGCTAGATTAGCCATGAAATTATCACCGGGTATAAAATGGTACTTGCCATAAGTTGGCCTTGGATATCCTCGATAACAAAAAAGAAATAGCGCCACTGCGCTGAGAGCGCCTGTAAATAGCTCTCCCACCGTAGAATAATAAAAGTGACTGATTGAATATTTTAGATTGGATTGCGGTGCGTATACACCGTTAAACTTAATCCAATAGGTATTGTTAAGAACATTGAACGAATTTAGTAGCGTATTACCCGCCCAAAGTACAAATGGAAGCAATATTCCTATTAACCCAATAGATAATCGTAATTTGAGGTAAGTAACAACATGATTTTGCGGTTGATCAATGTTTGGATTCTTTGTCATACAATTGTTTAAAAATTAAATTGTACAGAGTACGCTAATAATAAGGTAGTCCTTTGATTCAAATGTATGAAATATTTTAGTAAGTTGAAATTGTAATCCTTATTAGCTTTTAGTTGAATTAGTATTTATACTTAAAATTAAGCCTTCAGTTTCCCAATTTTCTGTTTTAGAATTGTTTTGAAGTCTTATAACACCGCACAATAAAACCTAATTATCGGAATCATATCGCAGGTAGCCAAACTGCAAGCAAGTACTTGGAAATCAATCAATATGACGAGGGAAGAGTAGAGTGGGAGTTAAAAGGAAAATAACAATTATTGTGCATTTAATGTCGAGGTGGTATTATCTTGAATCAATTATATAAAAGTAACAAATTCGAAATTTTGATTGTGTAGTGAACAATAATTAGTTACACATTTAACCAAAAAAAAAGCTCCAAATTTTCATTTGGAGCTTTTGTGACCTTGACTGAACAATTTACAAACCATTTTATGCATGATTTGAAGAAGTTAGCTATGTGGAATTCTTTATAAGCTATCAAATTTTAATATAAAGATGATTATTTCCCGTCATGTAACCTATATATAAATCATTGCCGCAGCATTTACATTGGACTCAGGTTATGGGACACCAAATTATGCATGTCCCTTATCAAAGTTGACATCTCCAATCTTTGAAAAATTGAAAATTGATACAACAGAAAAGGATAAATGCTAAACTGAATTATGTACCTATTGAAAAACTTAAGAATCAAACTAATTGTAAAAATTTAGCTTACCTGGTACTTCAGGTTTTATTTGCATGTCTAGTGGCACCTTTTCTTTACGGGTTTTATATAAAATATTTCTATTTCCCACCTTCACACAGAAGCAAAGGCACAACATTATCCTATTCATTTCCTAAACTTGAGATGAAATATTAATATAGTTATTACAATTTATTGTGAAATAAAACATCTGCATTTTTAAATCAGAAAATCAACATAATATTAAATAGTCAGCCTAACCAATAAAACACAAAGTAGAGAAACGGGTATCCGTTTATTTTGAAAAAAATGTTGATTTCACTTTCCGAGTCAAATAATTTGGAGGAGCACGGTGGAACCAAACGCTAGTAGCCTAGCATCTTCCCCATACCAAAGAAAATATAGTTAGATTTAACATTATTACTGTATGGCGCACTATTCCTTCAGTAGAAGCAGTAGAAAAATTTAAAAATTTAAAAACTATTTGCGTTCCAAGCTTTATATTGAGAGCATGGTCAAAAACTACAGCGAAGCTTTAAAATCTTTTCTAATTTTCTTTAGAAAAAAACAGCTGCCGAAATTGATAATGAAGATGTAATTATTTATGACAACGAATACATTTTGAGGTTTAATCTTTAGACTTTATATCAATACCTGATAAGGAACGATATAGAGCTGTTTTTCAAAATTATACATAATTAAAAAATAGAAATAGATAAAATACATCATCCAAAAAGAGCCAAACTATTATCTAATGTATTAAGTAAAGAGGACATCAAATTGATTTTGAATGCGCATAGCAAAATAAAACATAAAATGATGTTGAATATGATTTACAGTTGCTGTTTTTAGCTGTGGAGAATTATTAGCATTAAAACCAGTTTATATCGATTCTAAAAGAAACTTAGTTTTACTCATAAATTCTACGGCTAAAAAAGATAGAATTGTGCCTTTGAGTCCAAAAATATTAGATATGCTTCAAGACTGTTTGATTATATTCAAATAGAAAAATATTTACTGAAAAATCAAACAAAAGGACAGCCTTAAAATGCTGGAAGCTTTTAACTTATACTAAGACAATATTTGTAAAATGTAGAATTACAAAACGCACCACTTTACATTGGCTGAGGTACAGCTTTGCTATACATGTACTAGAGAGGGTAGCAAATATGCACTGCATTCAAGGATGGTTAGACCACAATAGCAGTAAAATCACAGAAATTTATACGCATTTAAGCACTAAAAATTTACAGCAAATAAAAAGTCCATTTGATGATTTGTAAGTTTAAATTTATATATTTGAATTATAAATAAAGCGAACCAAACCTTCGCTTATCCACCCGATTATGGGTGTCTTTGAGAAGGTTTGGTTCGCTTATATACGAGTTGGCAGTAATACTTCCGCAGAGTCATGAATCTATCGCAACTTAAAATAAATAATGAAAAATACTGAAATAAATATAACAGATTTGAAAGAATTTTTAAAACTGAAATTCTCAAAATTAATTCCTGATTTTATATATGAAGGTTTTGGAGATTATGATTCTAATGAAATTGACATTTTATATGAATTAGAAAAATATGGAATTACAAACATTTCTGAATTAGAAAAAATTATTCCAGATAACTATATGGAAGCTGTAACTTGTTTTGACCCCTATAAAACAAGAGTATTATTCTAAATTTCGATTATTAATTATGCGGTTAATTTTTCCAATAAAATTAGATCTTTATCTTGGTTCCATTTTTCCATTGGTGTAATACGTCCTAATAGCCCATGCAGCCTATTATTGTTATAGAAAATCACATACCTTTTTAATATCTGTTCAATTTCTCCAAAAGTTCTATAATCAACCCTTTGGAACACTTCTTTTTTTAGGATTCCATGATAAGCTTCAATATGTGCATTTTCTTCAGGTGTGGCTACATGTGTAAATTCCTGCTGAACACCTATTATACCTAGGTATTCACGAACACTTTTGGCAATAAATTGACTACCATTATCACTTCTAATAACAACGTTTTCAGGGTATTGGTATTCTAAAAATAAATCAGAAAGGAATGTTATTACTTTGTTCTGTTTTATTGAAAAAGAGAAGTAATCTTTTAAAATTCTACGGGTATGAACGTCTATGATTGATAGTAAGTAGGCATTTTTACCTACACTAGGAATCCAAACCATCTTAATATCCATTTCTATACACTGAAACGGCCTAACAGTAATAACCTTTCTATATTTTACAAACTTACGCCCAGAACCACTCCTGTTTATCCTATTTTCGAGTTTTAACAAGCCTTCTTCTTTCATAATTCGGTAAAGCTTTTTGTGATTAATCTTATATCCATCTCGATGTAAGTAAGAAGTCATTAAGCGGTATCCGCAGTCTATAAACTCATGGCTTAAAATCTCTTTAACCGATGCTATAACAGTTTCTTGACTCACCATTCCCTTGAACTTATTATAAGTAAAGACACTAGGCTTATTACCTTTTTTGCCAAGACTTGGCCTTCGGTAATAGCTGCTTTGATTCATACCTAACATACAAATGACTTTGCTTTTACTGATTTTATGTTTGCTACAGATACTATCAACTAAATCTTTCTTGGATCGGACGTCCCAAACTTTTTTTTTAAAAGTTCACGTCCAATTTCTAGTTCAATTTCTTTATTAGCTAATAATTTACGTAGAATTCTGTTCTCTTCCTCTGCTTGCTTTAACTCTTTGCTACGATCGTCATAAGTAACTTTTAAGCCTGCCTCTCCTTGTTTTTCATGCTTCTTCTTCCAACTATACAAACTTCCTGTACTAACACTGTATTTACGACAGGTTTCTACAACGCCTAAATCTTCGCAAGAAGATAAAATTTCCAACTTCTCTTCTAAACTCCATTTCTTGTATTTCATATCTCAAATGTACTATTTGAAATTTAGAATATCACTCTGAACTTATAAGGGGCTAAAATATAACTGAACTAGGAATCAAATTCAATTATTTAGGAACGTTGAGAGTAATACTGATAATAAATGATTACAAAAAATATATTAGTAACTATAATGAATACGAATACAGGAATTTTTGGGAAATAGCTAATATTAAAAGTGTCGAATCTATTTTTAGCTTTTATAACATATCGGTTGACGAAATTACAAATGAAACAAGAGAACGTAATTAGTACTACTGCCAACAGCGGTTTGCAAAAATGGCGAAATATGTGGTAAATTCACGTTTATCTTTCGCAAGAAATTTTATCTTAGCCGAAAATAAACGGTCACGAAGTTCGCCACTTCTGCAAGCCGCGACACGTTAGCAGATATTTTGAAAAAAAACGACGAATTCTATGAAGTTGAAAGACAAACCAACTCACGAAGAAATTTATGAAAAATTGTCTTCTATGTTTAATATAAAATTTAAAGTACAATTAAAAGATAAGTAATGGTTAAAATTTAATGTCGTATTTTATTCCAAAATTAGTCAGGACAAAATTTAATTTTTCTTTGAGGTTTTCGAATGATTTATAAGCATCAAAATCTAACCATTGATATTTTATTCTCCGCCATAGAATTTCAATCAGGTTTAACTCTGGAGAATAAGGTGGCAAAAAGTAAATTAAAACATCTTTTTCTTTCCATTGTTCTATTTTAGCCATAAACTTCTTTGATTTGTGTATGGGAGAATTGTCAAGAATTACAATGGTTTTTTTAATGGTTTGTTCCACAAATCGATTCATAAAACTGATGATTCTATCTGAATTAAAGGTTGTTTCAAGTGTTTCGAAATAGAGTTTATTTTTACGGGTCATTAATCCAACTACATTCTGATATTTACCTTTAGCAGCGGGTAACAAAATTGGATTATCCTTTGTTTGCCAAGCATAAGGCACATTAGGAGAGAGTCCAAAATGACTTTGGTCTCCAAAATATAAATCAATATAACCGCTATCTTCCAAACTCTTTAATGTTTCTATCTGCTCTTGTTTAAATCTAAATTGTTCTTCGTTGCGTTTGCCTTTCAAAGAGAGTCTAGCTCTTTTCCACTTATAGCCCAGTAACTTTTAAAAAATTCTGCAAAGTCTTTTTGCAGATGACAATATTGTGTTGCTCCTCAAAGTAAATTAATACATTTTTTAAATTTCTATTGTGAAGTTCTAATTGCTTGGAAACTTCTTCCGTATAGTCTTTTAAAAGAGTTTTTGCTCCTCTTCCTTCTGATATAGCAAGAGAATCAACCCCAATACTAGCCCAACTATCAAACCAACGTTCAATCGTTCTGCGACTGACTTTAAAAATAGAAGCCAAGTCTTTAATCTTGTGTCTTTGATGTGATAAAACAAGGCATTGACTACGTTTCCTAACAGTATTATTAGGGCTATTTTGGTAAAGGTGCTCTAGTACCAAAACCTCTTCTTCTTTTAGTGTTACATATCTCATAATGAGATAAATATAGTAAATTTTTCATATATTAACAACAAAATACGACATTATTTTATTCTTATTACTTAGTCCAATTGTTTTCGATAATTTTTTGCAAGTAAAGAATGTTGTTTTGGAAAATGAAAATTATGTGATTTTATTTCGAAGCGAGAAAGAAATTTTAAAATTTAAAGACCGAAATGAGTTTATAGATAACTTCATAATTTTTATTGATCTAAAAATAGAAGAATTTAACGCTGAATTTGAAGAATTACAAAATTTTGAAAGAAGGTCAATGGGAATTAAATATGATGAAAATGAAGTTTATATGCGTCACGAAAGTATTGGTCATGGAACTTTTAAATTGAATCAAATTCGCAATAAACTTATAAATCTAAAATAAAAATTTAAAACCAAATTTCAACTATGCTATTTTTATATTTTGACCCAGAAATTTGGGGAACCGTTTCAGATTGGTTTGTGGCAATAGTAACATCAATTACTGCTTATTATTTATATCAAACACTTAAATCTCAAAAAGAAGTTCAAGATACACAAACTAAACTTTTTGAAATAGAAAAAACACGATTTTTAGAAAGTATAAAACCTATTTTAAAGTTTACCCAGCCTACAAAAGAACAACAAATAATTACTGAAGATACAGATAAGTCTATAAACAGCATTATAGTTAGTAATGAATCTAGCAATAATGCTTTAAATGGTTCTATTACTATGTTGTCAGAAACTAAAAATATTGAAATTATTAATCGAAAAGCTTTTGAATATTTTCATTTAAGAAAAAATAGTACTTTAAGGTTAAATTTTATTTTACATGATACAAAAAGTTCAGAAAATCTTTTAATATTATGTTTTAAATATCAAGACATTGCAAACAATAAATACGTTCAATATATAAACTGTGATTTAAAAGCTAATGGATATTCAAGAATATATTATGCGTTTCCTGAAACTGACACTGAAAAATAAAAACATCTGCTAATCGAGTAGACGGGTCCGCCCCGAATAGGACGGACTGCGCCTCTCACACCACCGAACGTACGGGTCACGTATTCGGCGGTTCGCAAAGAGATGGGTTAAGTTCGATATAAACATCGGTTAATGATTGATACCCTTTTTGTTTTAAGCGCTTCAAAGTGATGGTAGACCCCAAAATTGGACTCTGAGCAATCGCCCAACCACCTTTTCGAGTCCGACTCCATGCATAGGCGTGGTCTTGGTCAATTCCTAGTCGTATGAGGTTTTTCCTTTTCCGTTCGGGTTTTTTCCAGTCGTGCCAAATGCAGTACCGAAGTCGGTTTCTTAACCAGCCATCTATGTCACGTAATTTTCCCATGATACTTGTTCCCCGAAAATAGTTTAACCATCCTCGCTGAATTTCGTTTATCTTGGCAATACGGTCTTCTAGTTTGACTGGTGCGGTTTTACGGCTAATGCTTTTGAGCTTTTCTTTTAGTTTCTTCCATGCTTTTTCTGCCACTACCAATTGATAATCGTTCTTGCTTCCTTTCTTGTAAGTTGGCACAAATCCGAATCCCAAAATCGTGAAGTGAACAGGACGTTTTATCCCGCTTTTCTCCTCGTTGATGGTCAGTTTGAGCTTTGTTTTCAAGAATTTAACAAGTGCTTGTGCTGTCGCTTTTGCCCCGTTGTGGCTCGTACAATAAATACTAAAATCATCGGCATAACGTACAAATTTGTATTTGCGTCTTGTCATTTCTTTGTCCAATTCATGGAGTAGAATATTCGACAATAACGGACTGAGTGGACTTCCTTGCGGAACGCCCTTGCGTCTTTTCTGTAGTTTTCCTTTGATTTGTATTGGCGCACGCAACCATTTTCGGATGAGTCGCATCGTAGTTTTACATTTCACTTTTCGATAGACTAAATTCAGTAATAAACAATGGTCTACTTCATCAAAGAAGTTCTTGAGGTCAATGTCCACAATGTGGTTCAACCCTTGATGGATGTAGTCCCGTGATTGTCCAACGGCTTGTCGGGCATTCTTGTTGGGGCGAAATCCAAAACTATTGCTACTAAACTCGGTTTCGAATAATGGTGCTATAACCTGCGATACGGCTTGTTGCAACACTCGGTCGGTAGTGGTAGGAACTCCCAAAAGACGGACTTTGCCGTTCCCCTTAGGAATTTCTACTCCCAAAATGGGTTGTGAGCAGTAGTTTCCGTTTGCAATATCTTCTAGCAGTTGTGGTTTTCGTTTCGGAAAACCTTCTTTGAGTTGGCTGACTTTTACGCCATCAACGCCTGCACTGCCTCGATTGGAAATAACATGTTCCAATGCTTTTTGAAGATTGTAAGGATGTACTACTCGTGCAATCATTTTGTTGTTTTAATCGGTTAACCTGTTCTTGTTTTTCAGGGCTATAACTTGCGTCATTCCGTTGAAAATTAAGAACCTCAATGCGTTCTGTCCTTCCTTGATTGTGAGACCTATGCAGTTTCTATTTGCAACTCGTTGCCACAAGTACTATGACTTCTGCTGACTTCTTGACCTAACCAACTCGTAGTTGTCAAGACCTCCCCCGGTAAGAGCTTCTTCCTTCCTCCGATTCCTGCGTCATCTACAAATCAACGATTTTGATAATCTTCGGACGTTACGTTGCTGTGGACGCTTATCCTCGTTAACTTGCCTCATATGACGTTCCTGTACGTCAGTACCGGATTTTGTCGTTTCGCTGCCTTCAGTGCATACCTCACGATAAACCACCTTGCGACGTACTAATGATTCGGGTTTTCAATCCGCTCATAAGGGACTTGCACCCTCTGGAAAAATATCAGACTGTAGGATTTGTTTTCTAATTCAAAATGTTTAATTTCGAATCGTGAACAAACGATTTACAATCTGCTTCCTGCTCATGCAGGGCACACACAGCGGTTTGCATAAATGGCGAAATATGTGGTAAAATCACGTTAATCTTTCGCAGGAAATTTATCTTAGCCGAAAATAATCGGTTACGAAGTTCGCCACTTCTGCAAGCCGCGACACGTTATGCCTCAGTTTAAAAAATATAAATACCGAATCAAATATGAATGTTAATGAACTTATAGACTTTAATATTAACCGAATCAATAACGGTGAGGATGTACGGGAATTAGAATTAAAAGGGCTTGATAAAAAAACATTAAGTAATTCTATGTGCTCAACTTTATTTAAAAAACTACGTTCTGAATCATTAATTGATACAGACCAAAATGATAGAATATATTTATTGTCACGAGCTTATGAAATTATAAATTACGGAGGTTGGAATAAGTATATAAAAAAATCTGAAAAAGAAAAAATAGAACTTATCCACAAAAACGATGCAAAAGAAAAACTTGAAATAGATAACCTGAAACTCCAAAAAGAAGCTTTTGAATACCAAAAATCAATAAGAATTAAAGAAGACCAAATTCGCAACTTAACAAGCGACAATTTAAGACTTGGTAATTGGGATATTAGATTTAGATGGTACATAGCGCTAATTAGTTTTATAATTGGATTTATAATTAAATACTTCATTGACAACTAACATTGCTGCAACATGAATAGCGATAGGGAAATAATAGGTATACTATACCGAAAAGTGAAAATTGAAATAAATAAAAAACCGAAGGCATAACAGCGGTTTGCAAAAATGGCGAAATATGTGGTAAATTCACGTTCATCTGTCGCAAGAAATTTTATCTTAGCCGAAAATAATCGGTCACGAAGTTCGCCACTTCTGCAAGCCGCGACACGTTGGCAGACAGTTTACCGCAGAAACAGAAAAAATAGAAAGAAAATATGAAGAAAAAAATATGTTTTGTAATTATGGGATTCGGAAAGAAAACTGACCCATCAACAGGAAAAACTTTAGATTTAGATAAAACTTATAAAAATATAATTCAACCAGCTGTATTACTTTCAGAATTTGAATGTGTAAGAGCTGATGAAATTCAAGATAGTGGCATTATTGATAGAAGTATGTATGCCCTTCTAATTCAATCTGATTTGGTAATTGCAGATATTTCAACTTTTAATCCAAATGCGATTTACGAGTTAGGAATTAGACACGCTGTAAAACCGTTTTCAACAATAGTAATAAAAGAAAGAGAAGGTAGAGTTCCTTTTGATTTAGACCATACTCGTACATTTAAATATACGCATTTAGGCGAAGATATTGGAAGTGATGAAGCTGAACGTTGCGTAAAAGATTTAAGCGCTTTAATTAATTCAATTACCAAAAATCAACAAGCGGATAGTCCGCTTTATGAATTTTTTAATTCTATAGAGCCTCCAAAATTACCAGAAGGAGAGTTCAAAAGTATTATTACTGAACTCGCAGATAAAGAAAAGCATATTTTTGCAATGGTAGAAAAAGCAAAAAATTTAATGGAAGAAAATGATTTTTCAAATGCTTATAAATATTGGGATAAAGCAAGTAAAATAATCGAAAGTGAAACTTATTTTGTCCAACAAAAATCACTCTGTCGATACAAATCAAAAGAACCATCTGAAAGTCTTGCTTTGACAGATGCATTAAATATCATTGAAGATTTATTACCATCAATTGACCCTGAAACTCTTGGGATTATTGGGGCGATATATAAAAGATTGTATTTATTGAATAATGATGTAGAATTTCTAAATCGTGCTATTGAAAATTATGGCAAAGGATGGAACATAAATGAGAATTATTATACAGGAGAAAATTATGCTTTTTGCTTAAATTTAAAATCAAAAGTAATAGAAGAAAATGATGAGAAAATTTATTGCAATTTTGAAGCAAAAAAGACCAGACAGAAAATAATTCAAAATTTAGAAAATGAAGTTAATGACGATGAATTCGTAAATAGAACAGATATGAAATGGATTTATGCAAGTTTATCACATTGTTATCTATCAATTGAAATGAATGATAAAGCATTGGAATTTGAAAATAAATTTTTAGAGAACTCATTGGATTGGGAAAAAGAAACATTTGAAAATAGTAAAAAACAATTAATCGAAATAATAAAATAAAAAATGGCAAAAAATTATAAAATTTTCATTAGTCACTCTTGGAGTTACCCTGATGATCTAATAAAATTAAGAGGTTTATTAGAGGAAAGAGGTTATTTTAATGTTGTCTTTCAAGAAGCGGGTAATGATGTTCCAATAAATTCAGAAAATGCATCATATATTAAAAAAGTTCTTAAAGCCAAAATAACAGATTCTGATGTTGTTTTAGCAATTGCAGGAATGTATGCATCGTATTCAGATTGGATTGCTTGGGAAGTCGAAACTGCATATTTAAATGATATTCCAGTTATTGGAGTAATACCAAGAGGTCAAGAAAGAATTTCAGCAACAGTTACAAAATATTCTAAAATTGATGTAAGATGGAATACGGAAAGTATAGTTGAAGCAATAAGAGCGTACGCTAAATAAAAAACCGTCTGCCAATATTTTAGCCCCTTATAAGTTCAGAGTGATATTCTAAATTTCAAATAGTACATTTGAGATATGAAATACAAGAAATGGAGTTTAGAAGAGAAGTTGGAAATTTTATCTTCTTGCGAAGATTTAGGCGTTGTAGAAACCTGTCGTAAATACAGTGTTAGTACAGGAAGTTTGTATAGTTGGAAGAAGAAGCATGAAAAACAAGGAGAGGCAGGCTTAAAAGTTACTTATGACGATCGTAGCAAAGAGTTAAAGCAAGCTGAGGAAGAGAACAGAATTCTACGTAAATTATTAGCTAATAAAGAAATTGAACTAGAAATTGGACGTGAACTTTTAAAAAAAAAGTTTGGGACGTCCGATCCAAGAAAGATTTAGTTGATAGTATCTGTAGCAAACATAAAATCAGTAAAAGCAAAGTCATTTGTATGTTAGGTATGAATCAAAGCAGCTATTACCGAAGGCCAAGTCTTGGCAAAAAAGGTAATAAGCCTAGTGTCTTTACTTATAATAAGTTCAAGGGAATGGTGAGTCAAGAAACTGTTATAGCATCGGTTAAAGAGATTTTAAGCCATGAGTTTATAGACTGCGGATACCGCTTAATGACTTCTTACTTACATCGAGATGGATATAAGATTAATCACAAAAAGCTTTACCGAATTATGAAAGAAGAAGGCTTGTTAAAACTCGAAAATAGGATAAACAGGAGTGGTTCTGGGCGTAAGTTTGTAAAATATAGAAAGGTTATTACTGTTAGGCCGTTTCAGTGTATAGAAATGGATATTAAGATGGTTTGGATTCCTAGTGTAGGTAAAAATGCCTACTTACTATCAATCATAGACGTTCATACCCGTAGAATTTTAAAAGATTACTTCTCTTTTTCAATAAAACAGAACAAAGTAATAACATTCCTTTCTGATTTATTTTTAGAATACCAATACCCTGAAAACGTTGTTATTAGAAGTGATAATGGTAGTCAATTTATTGCCAAAAGTGTTCGTGAATACCTAGGTATAATAGGTGTTCAGCAGGAATTTACACATGTAGCCACACCTGAAGAAAATGCACATATTGAAGCTTATCATGGAATCCTAAAAAAAGAAGTGTTCCAAAGGGTTGATTATAGAACTTTTGGAGAAATTGAACAGATATTAAAAAGGTATGTGATTTTCTATAACAATAATAGGCTGCATGGGCTATTAGGACGTATTACACCAATGGAAAAATGGAACCAAGATAAAGATCTAATTTTATTGGAAAAATTAACCGCATAATTAATAATCGAAATTTAGAATAATACTCTTGTTTTATAGGGGTCAAAACAGCCAACAGCTAAGGTTTCGTTGGGCTTGAAAAGCCAACAATGAAACCGCGGTTGAACGGAACCGCTCTACTTCCGCCACTATGGGGATATCGATAAACAAGTTTAGGTAATTTAAGAGGACAAAGCGCTCTCTTTTTTTTTTAAGCCTTAAATAGGCTGGTTTTATTGTGTTTTTCTTCACATCATTGCATACGTGCCCTACCCACAAAACTAGTTTTTACAGGCAGGTGATTTTTGGCTACTGCCAAGATACCAAGCAGGCGGACCTCGCTGGTCGAACAGTAGAATTGTGTGTAAAGTGCCCGTTTTACAGCATTGGCACTTTCTAATTTTCGATGCTGTGGCTACTTTTATTTGGGGCTTTACTTTTAGCTTTTCTTGTAAAATCTTTAGTTTCTCGCGCTTCCAATTACTACTCAAAAAACCATAATGCCGTATTTTTACAAAACCTTTGGGTAAAATATGCAGCGCAAAACGTCGGATAAATTCCTCGTGCGTGAGGGTCATGCTTTTGCGGTGCCCGTTTTGACGGTAATCTTTGTAATTAAATACTACGTTTGTATCGTCAATGCTTTTTATTCGGTTGTTGCTGATGGCTATTTTATGAGTATATCTCCCTAGATATTCCACCACCGAGCTCGGATTCCCAAAAGGTTTTTTAGCAAATACCACCCAAGGTTTTTCCCAAAGTTGTTTCCTTACTCGGGTGTACTGATCTGGATTGCGTAACTTTAAAGTATCACAAAATTTGCCTCGATACATCTTCGACAATGCTTTTACATTGTAGAGATATTTTCCATCTCCTCTGATATTTTTCCAATTACCGCCTTTATCACCACCACCAGGCACAATGCAATGCAGGTGCGGATGCAAGGACAGGTTTTGTCCCCAAGTATGCAAAACAGCAATCATTCCGCTCTGGATTTCTTTTCTTACTCCAAATGTTTTTAGCGTCGCCCAAGCCGATTCGAACAATAAATTATACACCAATCTTGGATCTTTTATCGCCAGCGGATTAATGCCTTCTGGCAAGGTGAAAACTACATGAAAATACGGCACGGGTAATAGTTCGCTTTGCCGTGCTTGTATCCAATCTTCCCGATTTTTACCTTGACATTTAGGACAATGCCGATTGCGGCAGGAATTATAGCTAATGCTGATATTTCCACAACCATCACACGCATCAATGTGCCCGCCCAAAGCTGCCGTACGACACCTACGAACTGCCGATAAGGTGCGCAATTGCCAAGTATTAAGCCCTAAATTTTCAATCTTTGTCCCGAGTTTTTCTAGTACATGGGCTACTTCACTTCGACTACGCTCAGTGCAGGCTACTTCGTGCCGCACTTTTCAAACAAAGTATCGAGTGGACTAAAGGCTTTTTGGGTGTCGAGTTGGGCGATGTGCAAATACTCCATGGTGGTCTGAATTTGTTCGTGTCCCAAAAGGTTTTTTAAGCTCACAATATCAAGTCCATCCTCGAGTAAGTGCGTTGCAAAAGTGTGTCGGAGCGTGTGTACACAAACATCTTTGGTGATTCCGGCGGCTTTACTGGCTTGTTTTACTGCCCATTGCACACCTCGTTGCGAATAACGAGAGTCAAAATCTCTACCCGCACGCTCTACAGGTTGCCCGTTGAAGAGGTAGGTTTTGGGCTTTTCGGCTTGGATGTACACTTTTAGCACCCGGATAAGATGCTCCGATAGCGGAACATAGCGGTCTTTTTTACCTTTTCCCTGAACAACTTTAAGTTGCTGACGATCATAATCAAGGTCTTGTAGGCGTACCGATCGCACTTCCATGCAACGAAGTCCACAGCCGTACAAAAGTCCGATAAGGACTTTGTGTTTGAGTAATTGACAACTTTTGAGCATCTGCCAAACTTCTTCTTTACTAAGAACAGTAGGGAGTTTTTTCTCGTGCTTAATCGAAGGTAAATGCAAATACTCATAAGGCAATCCTTCGGACTTGAGTAGAAATCTTAGACCATAAACACAATGCTTGAAGTAAGTTTGCGAAGGTGTTTTTGATCGTTTTTGTAACATAAACATGTACTCTTGTACTTGCTCCGGATCCAATTCAGTTGGAATCTTGCCAAAATGTAATGCCATAGAAGCAACATGGCGGGAGTAATTAGAAAAAGTGCTTTGACTACGTCCTAAAACTGAGATTGTTCTCTCAAATCGATATAACAATGCTTCAAAATCAGGTACCTCTCGTATGGCCTGATTGATGATTTTATTGTACCTTACTTCTTCTAGTGGTTTTTTTTAGTCATCATAAAAGTTTTTATTTACTTTTACAAAGGACTAACATTTTCATGCAATACACTACCGAAGGTTTAGTTCAACAGCGGTTTGCAAAAATGGCGAGATATGTGGTAAATTCACGTTTATTTTTCGCAAGATATTTTATCTTAACCAAAAGGTGTCGGTCACGAAGTTCGCCACTTCTGCAAGCAGCAAAATGTCAGCGTCTAGAGACACCAAAAACTGAAAAAAATCAAAATATGAACAGTAATGACAAAGTAAAAGAAGGCGAAAAAGAGACTAATATTAAAGGCAATACTATTGAGCCCTAGGATTCAAAATCTCAGTCTAAATGTAATACGCTTGAGAAATCTTCTCAAGCTACCGAAGATGAGGAAGAGCCTGCCATAAATAGAATGATGATAAGATTGAATTATTCAATTATAGACTATGACACATTAGAAAAATTACAATGTAATACAATTATAAATTAAGAAATAACTTTTGAAAGAAATCATGTAATACTAAAATGAAAAATGTGACAATACGTAACTAAAAGTTTCAGCAAACTAAATCAAAGAAGAAGTAGTAATAATTAATACATAGTAGTAATTAAAAGAGATAATTTTTGTCTTACTATTCCTTATATGTATTTTTCAATATTAAAATGATGGCGTTTTTAATCCTCTCCATGCCTTCTGGTGTATTTATATCTATTTCAGAAAAAAGTGTATCTGTCGATTTTGCATGTAATACCATGTAATATACACCAGCAACTAATAATGCTGATACTGCTCTTATATCAATATTTTTACCTTCTAATTCTTTATCAGTAAGTTTAAAAATAGTGGACGCAAGACGTTCTCTTTCCTCACAAACCTCATACATTATCTTCGTCTTTTTACTTATTTCCCATAAAATGAGTTTTTGCATTTCTAAATTGTTGTAAAAATAATCCAGCTGATTTAGTAACAAACATTCAATAATTTTTTTTGTATTATGACTGTTTTCTGCAATCACTTGCTGTGTATTTCCAGATGAAACTATCCAATAGTCCTTGTTTCTCACATAAGTTTCTACCAAGTGATCAACCGAATCAAAATATATAGTGATAAGGCGACGACTTAAGCCAGCAGCTTTTGCGATGTTAGTAGCTGTCAAGCCAATATACCCCTTATCTTCAAGGACTTTTCCAACTGCATCCAAAAGTTGTTGTTTAGACCGTTCCTTATCATTTATCTCTCCTTGGTATTTCTTTCTGGGCATAATAGCAATTGTTATGAATTTAAAAATTAAAAATATGTTTTTTAAGTGTAAAAACAATGTGATTAACTAATAGATATACTTTTTTTAGTAATCTAGTTTTCAATGGGAATTTGTTAAATTTTCGAAAGACCCAACTTTTGATTGACATATTCGAATCCGTTTAAAGCCTTGTCTAGGTGTTCTTTTGTATGTGTTGCCATCAAACTGGTCCGAATTCGAGCATCTTTACGTGAAACACCAGGATATACTATAGCATTGGTATAAACTCCTGCCTTAAGTAGTAATTTTGCCGCATCACCTGTTTTATGTGCATCACCTATTTTAATTGGAATAATAGGAGACTCAGTAATTCCCACGTCCAACTTCAAATCCAAAAGTCCCTTTTTAAAGTATGCTACATTCTCTAAAAGCTTAGCTCGCCATTCGGGCTCTTCATCAATTAAATCAATTGCCACTAATAAACCAGTAATTGCTGGCGTACAATTAGAAGAAAAAACATATTGGCGAGATTGAAATTTAAGGTAATTAATTACTTCTGGTTTAGAGATAATAAATCCACCAATGTGTCCAAAAGCTTTGCTTAAAGTTCCAGATATGATATCAACTTTATTTAATAGGTCAAATATTTCAATCGCGCCTCTACCACTTCTGCCTAAAACACCAATACCGTGTGCATCATCAACCATAAGAAAAGCACCGTAATGTTTTGTGAGCTTATAAATTTCATCCATTTTGGCAAGATCCCCATCCTGGGAATACACCCCATCAATAATTACTATTTTTGTCTGATATTTTGATTGAACATTGGATAATGCCCTCTCCAAATAATCAAGGTTGTTATGAGGGAATCTTCTAACGTTCGTTTCCAACAATCCTTCGTAAACACTTGCGTGTACAGCCATGTCCACAATAGCACAATCGTTATTTTTCAACATAGACAGCAAAGTGGCACTATTTGCAGTATAGCCTGTTGTGTAAACCATTGAAGATCCTTTAGATCTATTAAAAAAAGCGGACAGCTTATTTTCTAACATGATATGGTATTCATGCTGACCACCAATCAAAGGCGATGCACCCGCTCCTGTTCCATATTTTTGTAAACCTTCAATAGCCGCAGCTTTAACTTTAGGATGTTGCGTGAAGTTTAAGTAATCATTGGAAACAAGGCTGATACATTTTTTAGGTACTTGTTGGAAAGGTGTACTTAAAAATATTTCTGGCCCACAACCGTCATAGGTTACAAAACCATAATTCATACGCCCTTCAACTTCCATATAGTCGGTAAAATCCTTAAACAGCCCCGCTCTTTGAAAAGAGTTCATATCTGAAATGTTTTCAAAATCTTTAAAACTTGCTTTACTAAAATCTATATTGTGATTACGTACTAATTCCATAGGTTGGGATTTAAAAATTTAAATGTATTAAATTTCCCCTATATGGGATAATTTTTATAGCAAAAATTATGAATTAATAAAAACCATGTAAAGTAATAATTAACAGTTGTTTACAATCATTACAATTGAAAATAAAATTTAACATTTAAATTTCCCAATATTGGGAAATTTAATTAGATTTGCATATGGACTTAGCTAAGTGACTTACCAAATGGCCACTATTATTAACTCAGAACTGTAAATTATGAAAAATCTCTTCTCTTATCTTTGGGCTACAGCTCTATTAATTATTATTTCTTCCTGCTCGTCTGATGAAGCGTTTTCGGATAAGAAAAACAGTTCGGAAGCAAATGCAAATCTTGAATCAATCGCTAAAAATGACACGGTTAATATTAGTGATATTATTTTTCCTTTGGTAGGAAGTAGGGATACCTTAAAAAGACCAGGAGTATTAAACCGGTTATCTGCTTCTGATAGTTATGAAATCGATCAGTTGAATGAAATACCAGTATTCTTAAAAGTAATGGGGAATTCTTCTGATAAACAGTTTATAACCGCTTCGACTAAAGGGGCTGAATTAAATATGAGTGCATACAATGGAAATTTATCGCAACAATATTTTATCAAAGTTTTACCCCCATCGACGGGGATTCGTTATCTAATATATTCAAAAAATACCAATACTCCTGTAAGCGTCGGATCATATCAGAGCAATCCAAATGTAAAAGTGCTTTACTCTAGAAATGATTCTAGCGGCTCATTGTTTGGTTCTTCATGGGATTTCGATAGAGGGGTGTACACTTCTAACTCCTTTGTGATTAAGAATCAAGATTATCCAGAATCGGGTGGAGGGTCTTTCTGGGACATTTATTACAATGCAATCACTGTCAATGATAGTAAAATTTCGTTTTCAAAATATAATAATAACCCTCGTCAAGAGTTCGAGATTATTCCAGTCGAAACGTTTGTTGTTGAAAAAATTGAATTTGATGTTGATGCTGGGGTAATATTGTCAAATGCACCATTGCAGGTTTACAAGGAGGGATATACTAATAGTGGATCGATAGAGCAAACATATACATTTGCCATTAACACATCGTATACTAAATCTTCAAATTATAATAGATCCACATCATATAAATTAACACTATCAAGCACTGTTAAAGCTGGTGTTCCTTTTTTCTCAGAAGGAGAAATAAAAACTTCGGCAGAGTTTGGACAAAGTTTTACCTATGGTGAGAGTGAATCTGCAACTATTGCGGTCAACCGTAGTTATCCAGTTAAAGTACCTTCGAATAATAGAGCAGATCTTACCTTAACTTTCTTTAAATATAATATGAACGTAGATTATGTAGCCACTTGTAGAGGGCTAACTTCCGGAAAAATAATACAAATAAAAGGAGTTTGGAATGGTGTTGATGTTGAGGAAACAAATGCAAATCTTACACTTACACCACTTAATGGCGGCTCAGTACAAAAAATGGAAATTTCACAAGAAATGTTGAATTCGAAGAGAATAATTGAAATGAAATGAAAAAAAATGTTAGCATTATATTATTATTGATTTTATTTTTCTCATGTGCTAGTTACAGAAAGACAAAATTCACATTGGATTCAGTAAAATTAGGTGATGATATTCATTTAGTGATCAAGAAATATGGGAATCCCTTTAAAAGCGATGTTTACAATGAAAATAATTTCCATTGGACTAAAATTTACTATAAAGAGGCTGTTGGCGTATCTGGTTATACCTATATATTGACAACTGCATTAACTTTTAAAGATTCCATTTTAGTTAAAATTGAACAAAAAGATAAATACTTGTTAGATGGAAAAAACTTTATAAGTGTGGAGCCTATCAATGATAATATTCCTTAAAGTATAAATTTTTGGTAGTACAAAATAGAAAGTTTGTGCAAACAAGAAATGTTATTTCAAAACATACTTTATAGAATTAGAAATACGATGATTATTTTTTTCGTTTGTAGTTTTGCAATCTCAAATAAATTAAAGTAACATCCTAATTTTTTTATCCTGTACTTAAGACTTATTGTTTTAATTTTTGTAATTGATTATCCAATTAGCATTTCGTCCTATTTTTGTTATAAATATTGTTGTTAAATTATAAGAGTGTTAATTGTTTTAAAACTAAAAAAATGATATTAAAACGTTTATTTATGGTGTTTTTGGTGCCCATTTGCTTTATCTCGTGTAACAGCGATGTCGAAGATAGTATAACGCAGGTGCAGCCTTCTATTAGTTTAATCTTAATGGAAGGGGAAGGGGGAAGCGTGGAGGTATCTTTTACAAATGGAGATTGGAATATTACTGGGGTAAATAATTCAGATGGAGATGTTAAAATAAGTGGAAATAGTTACTCTATTGATAATAAGCTTGTTATTGAAAATTATATGTTATCGCTGGAAGGACTCGGAAGAATTGAGGCTTTTGGCGGAAGTAAGGGTTTTGTCATTAGCAGAAATACCCCCACTTCGCTCAATGTTAAATTGAATGAAAACAGTTCCGGTGAGGACTTCAATTTTACAGTAGACCTCCAGTCAGCGAATGAATCAAAAAAGATCACTGTCAAACAAATGAAGTCACAGGGGTATAATTTTAAGAGTATTGAATATATCCTAAAGCAAAATGATGGAGACTCACTTTTTATAAGAAATGGCGAAGGTTATAAATTTAGTGTCTCTTCCCCTCAAGAGTTTTCATTTTCACCTTTCACGGGGGTAGAAATCAACAGGAAAACCTACTTTACAAGTGATGAAAAGGATGCATTCGTTTGGCTTAAAAACAACTCAATTAAGGTTGAAGTTCCGTCCTCAATTGATAATAAATATATACATACCGACAATGAGGAAGTTTATACAGACCTGACAACCATATCTAACTATGAACTTGATCAAAAGGACATAGTAAAGATCTCTTCGGGGGAATCCGAGTTTTACACCGAAATCCAATTCCGTAAACGCACCGTCTCTTATATTTTATATTTGACAAATAAAAGAACAGGAGGAGAAAAAAAAATAGAGGGTAAATGGGTCGAGATTGCTCCAACAGGCGATTATGATATTATATGGAAAAACTAGTGCAGGTAAGAATTATTTAAAATAATACTGTATTCCATTAAAAAAATATAGTATTTAGAATTCGCCTATTTTATAAAAGTACTAAACATTGTGGACATTAATGCTAAACGATTAAAAGAGTAACAAGTTTTAAAGCATACTTAATCAATCCGTGATTACGAGGCGCTTTTTTCTCGTCTATTTCTAAAACGGATAGTGAATTAGGGAATATTGTTCAAACTGCAATTCTATCTTAGTGGATGCACCTAGAGAATTTAAAACTAACCTACTATGCTAACACCAAATCAAATGCATTTGCAGAATCAAATTAAAATGAGAACATATAAAACAAAAAACACTTGCAAAAACGCTCTTGCAAGTGTTTAATTAATTATTTTTAGCCTAATAATCTGTATCGTTTATTTAGGACTAGACATATTTAAAAGAGTTGCGCAACAGCTACGTCTGTTAACGGTTTGGGCTTTTGTCAAGGATTAATAAACACTTAACGTTTAAAATTTCGGCGTTTAATTTGTCACTTATTTAGTTATGAGTTAGTTTGTTTCATCATTTTCAATATCCATTCTTCTTAGCAAATCGTCTTCTAACGTGTAGATGTGTTTTACATTACTATCAAAGATTAGATTTCCTTCCAAGTCATTTACAATTTGGTGGACCGTTACTTCAAATGTTCCGTTTGATCTTTGGTTAAATCCTATTGGTTCAACTGTTGGATTTATTTCTGTCCATTGTCTTGTCCAGTAGGTTCTTATTTCATCGTGTCCTGTGACATAACCACCTTCGAAAGCCTTTGGCCATTGAACGTTTGCGTGAAATGTTAAAAGGGCTGTATCAATGTCTCTTGAATTAAAAGCTGGATATGCCTTTTTGATTAAATTTTCAAAATGAGTTAACATAAGTATTATTTTAAAATTGTTTATTTTTTAATTTATTTCAGTTTAGTATTCGTCTGTTTATTTGTCGTTAGTTAGTGAATAATGCTGATGTCCCTTTAGATAAATGAGGTTTTAATTGTTGTAATATAAAATAAGCGCCTTTAACGTTGGTATTGAATTGGGCATCAAAATCTGCTTCCGTTGCAAGTGCATTTGGTACAAATGTAGCGATACCTACATTCAAAAATAAAACATCAAGGTTATTACTACTTTCTGCAAATGCTTTTTCTAAAACTGCAATACCTTCTATGGATGAAGTGCCTGAAACCATCGTTTTCAAATTCGGATTATTTATCTCTTTTAAATGTCTTCTGAAATTTATCATAATTGTAATCCAAACGATTGCACCTGCATTGATGAATGATTTTGCAGTTGCTAGTCCAATTCTATCATGCAGGTCATATTCTTTACGAGGTTGGACAGACGTTATTCTATAACAATGCTTTCTATCCCTTTTCGTAAAGATTCATCACGTCCATAGATCGCTTGTCCTTCTGCTCTGAAAATATTAATAACTTCAATTCCTATTAATTCAAGAAAAAACTTAACATAGCTCGTGGTAAAATCATATTCTTTCAATTTTCCTTCGGAATAAACACCACCAGAAGAAGTTACGATATATGCTTTTTTGTTTTTTAATAATCCGGTAGGTAATAAGCTGTCTCCTTTATATTCATATTTGAAAGTAAACCCAACCCTTGCTATCTGGTCAAAATATGCCTTTAAAGTTGATGGAATGTTCCAGTTGTACATTGGTACTTCTACAACGAGGATATCAGCTATCATTAAGTCAGACAGTGCTTTGTCAGAAGTAGATATTTCCGCATTTTCAGCTTGAGTTCTATCTTCTGCAGGTGTAAAAAATGCATTAATGTGTGATTCTGTTAAATGAGGCATATGAATTTTTGAAAGATCATACTCCGTAATATTTGCTTGTGGGTGTTTCTCCATTAAACTTTGGATAACTTTTTTCCCTAGAACTCTACTCATAGAAGCCTCATTTTTTGGACTTGAAATTATATGCAATATTTGTTTCATTTTTTTATGTTTAAAAATTTAGTTTTACAAATTTAAGTATATTAGCTAATTATTTTATAGTAGTTACCATAAGGTTAGTAGTAACTTTTAGGTTAGTTAATGAGTAAAACCAGAAAGATGGCAACAAAAAAACAGCGTATTCTCAACAGCAATGCACTAATCAACTATTAGCGAAAGAGGACGCTAAGTTCTAGGCGGTAGTTTCTATTATTTTTTAAAATTATTTTTAAACTCTAACGGTGATAATTTCGTTTTATTTTTAAATACCTTGTGAAGTGATTGTGGATGTTAAAAACCTAAATTATAGGCTATTTGTGAAACATTGAGTTCTGTATTAGAAAGTAATTCTTTAACACAATCAATTAATTTTTGTTGAATATGTTGTTGTGCACTTTGCTTCAAAAGTAACTTATAAATTGGACCGTCATTTAAAATGAATTGCTGTTAACCGAGAAAGTCTTGACATATTATCTGTGTATGCCATAACATTGAAGTTTGATTGAATTTTAGATTTTTAAAATTGGAACTTCATCTGGTAAAATTTCAATATAAAAATTATTTTCACGGAATATTTCTATGATGGTGTTATTGTCTAATATTCCACCACTAGTATCTACCCTTAAAATACAATCACAGTCCTCAAGGTCAAAATTAACTTTGTAATTTGAAAACAATGCTTTGATTTTTTTTGCTATTTCTTTCGCTTGTTTCTTTTTTAGAACGTTGGTCTTGTATATTTCTATCATTTGTAAAAACCATTACTTATTGTTCTATGAGGAAAATTAAAAGTTGTGGGAGACCCTTTAATAATAGATTTTAAAATAAAAACATTTTTTTTGTGTCAGGTTTTATTTTGGTACCTTCATTCATTTTATTTGTGTTTTGGTTGTTTGAAAAGCCAGAATATTGACTTGGATTTAACCTTGGGTTGGTAATGGTTACCAATATGTTTCTTTAGTTTGTATTAATTACCTTTAGATAGAAAAAGAGGAGAATTACAACGTGTTTTAGAATAGTGATCCAGTGTGCGTACGTGTTTATATTATTTTCAATACACCTGAATCAGCTCTTATTGATGCTCCATATGTTGCAATTGACAAAGGACTAGATAAATAAGTCGCTAAATTTGCTATTTCTGTAGGCTTAATAAAGCGTTGTAATAATATGTGTGAATTTGATTGTTGTAAAATTATATTTTTCATTTGTTCAAGTTCAAGATTTTGAGTTATTGCAATTTGTTCAATGACTTCTGCAACCCCATCAGAATAAGTCGGTCCTCCCAAAATCGTATTAAGCGTAATTTCTGTTCCTTTTGTAAGTTTGGAAAGTCCATTGGCAATAGCAGACATTGCAGCTTTTGTCATTCCGTAATGAATCATATTTTGAGGTACATTCACACCCGATTCGCTACTGATAAAAATAATCCTTCCCCAATTCTTATTTTGCATTAGGGGAAATAGTTTTCTAGATAATCGAACACTGCTCATTACGTTTACCTCAAAATACTTATACCAGTCCTTATCTGTTATATTTTTAAACTCTTCAACTTCAAAAACCCCAACATTATTAACTAAAATATCTATATCGGTCAATTCTAACAGTAAATTTTCAACTTCATTTTTCTTTGAAAAATCTGCCGATATTGCCGAAATATTTGAACATGGAAATTGTTGTTGTAGTTTTTCTTTTGCCCGCTCTGTTTTTAATTTGTGTCGTCCGTTAATTATTACGGAAACCCCTTCATTTAATAGTTATTGCGCAATTGCAAAACCAATACCTTGTGTTGAGCCACTAATGAATGCTCTTTTTCCTTTTAGTTGTAAATCCATTCTTTATATCTGTAATGATTGTTAAAAAAATAATTAATTTTTTTTAATTGATTATTTGTAGTTGTAATTCAATTTGTTGTTTAAGAATCACCTTATCTGGATAAATTCTTCGCAACGAGTTAATTCCACACCATAGGGTAATTAGAAATTTGCCTAAATTATCTGCTGGAATTGTAGATTTGATATTTCCTTTTTGTTGTTCTAAGAGGATAGTAGATGTGTATAGCTTTTCCATTTCTTTTAAAATTTCAATTGCATCGTTTTCTAGTTCTTTATCTATAAAACTCATCTCAACAATTGTGTTTGCAACAATACAGCCTTTAAAGTGCGATTCTTCAGAAGCAATTGCTACACTTAAAAAAAAATCTTTAATTAATTTAATTGGATTATCACTGTTTGCTAATTTAATCTTGAAATTATTAAGATCTTCTTTTCGTTGTTAAAGAGATTTTTTAAAAAGTTCCTTTTTACCTCCCTTAAATGTGTTATACAAACTACTTGCTCCTGCTCCTGTTGCTTTACTTAGGTCGGATAAGGACGTAGCATTGTATCCTTTTCTCCAAAATATTTCTTGGGCTTTCAAAATTATTTCTTTGTCATTAAAAGTATTTGGTATTCCTCTCATTTATTATTGTAATGTTTGATACAAAAAAAATGAAAACGAATTTATGTTTTAAGTTTATCAGTGTTTTTTTTGCATTACCTCTAACGGCTTCTGTATGAGGATCTGGGCATTTAAAAACATTTCATTCTCGATTTATCTATTAGTTTATTTACAACACTAACTTTGTTTTAATCACTTATTGCCATATGATTTATCCATTTTCCAACAGTTGGTGCTTTGTAATTTTCCCTCATATTTATCAATTCATCTATATCATCACTAATCAGTAATATTTCTTGATTAATACTTTTAGAAATCCTTTATCAACCATTGTTTCAGTTAAGAGTTTCAATTCATTATAAAAACAATTTATATTTAAAATTACATTCGTTTTTTTAATTCAAAACTTGTTTGCCTTATTTAAATACTATTTTACTACAGTTGTTTCTAATTCTATTTTTAATGTTTCAAAAAGACTTGTTATTTCCAATACTGTACTTGCTTGTTTTATCTGATGTTTAGTTATCCAATTCTGGAAAATATTAAAGCAATTAAAAAATTCCGCTGATGAAGTTGTATAAATGTTTAAACTCACAATACTTTTACTTTCATATCCTGCTTCCTTTATAACTTTCTCCAGATTTTGTATAGACTGGATTAATTGACTTTTCATAGCTTCTGTACTTTGGGAATTAACTATTATAATAGTATTGCGTAAGACCAGTAGTAGTACTTCTAAGCATATCAGAAACAAGGACCATGGTAGTCATCACCAAATATTAGCCTAATTTAATTATCAGTCGTGATTTTCGTTTTGTGCTTTTCTCCCCATTCAGCCAAAGCTGAAATTATGTCTTTTAATGATTGACTATATTCAGTAGGAATATATTCTACAATTACAGGGATTTGATCTGCAAATACTGTTCTTTCGACCAATAAATTCACTTCTAATTTCTTCAATTCACTTGATAACATTTTTGCGGAGATACCTTTTACGGCACGTTGTAAATCATTGAATCTTCTATGACCGCCTAAAATCGCAATCATAACTCGTATAGTCCACCTACCTCCAAGAACGTATATGGCATCTTCTGTTGCTGATAGACGATTTGTACATTGTACTGGTGAATACTCTAATTTATTCTTATTCATTATTCTTGTTTTTAAATCTACTAACCAAAAAGTTACTACTTACATTTTGGTAACTACTGTAGTTTAGTTAGTAAATATACATAATTTTGTAAAACTAAATTTTTAAAATAAAAAAAATGAAAGCAACAAAAATCACCTATTACATTACAACAGGAATTATTTCCGCAATGATGGTATATATTGCGTTTGAGACCCTAACCAAACCTGAAGTAAAAGTATCAATGGCGCATTTAGGGTTTCCAGATTATTTCCGGATTGAATTGGGAATTACAAAACTTATCGGTGCGGTTTTACTTTGGCTGCCCATTAGATTGTTAAAAGAGACTGCATACATCGGTTTCGCAATTATGTTCGGATCGGCTTCTATAGCACATTATGCAGTAGGCGACCCTGCGGATAAGGTTATTGCAGGAATTGTTTTTCTTGCAATTTTAATTACTTCATATGTAAGCCACAAAAAACTTCAGAACAAATAAAAATTATAGTTTGAACTAATTTTTTACACACATTTAAATAAAAAGAAATATGATATTAGTAACAGGAGCTACCGGTCAATTTGGTGTAAAAGCAGTTGAACATTTATTAAAAAAAGGAGTAAATCCTAAAGGAATTTCAGTTTTAGTGAGAGATGCTACCAAAGCAATTAGTTTAAAAGAAAAAGGAATACTTATTAAGGAAGGCGATTATACCGACCACGGTTCAATGGTGGAGGCTTTTATAGGAGTAGATAAATTATTGTTGGTATCCAGCAACAATAGAGAAGCTATTGAAAACCGTACATTACATCACAAAAATGTAATAAAAGCGGCCAAGGAAGCAAAAGTCAATCACATTGTATATACTTCCTTTGTTAGGAAAGCAGGTTTTGAGAATTCAACCATAGCAGATTTCCAAAATTCCCACGTCGAGACTGAAAACTGTTTAAAAGAAAGTGGTATTGATTATACCATTCTTCAAAATGGTATTTATGCTGAAATGATACTCGCTTTTGTGGGCGATAAAGTGGCCGAGAACGAAAGCATTTTGTTTCCTGCAGAAGAAGGAAAAGCAAGCTGGGTACTTCGTGAAGAGTTGGCCGAAGCTGCTGCCCACGTTTTAACAACACAGGATCATAAAAATAAAACCTATTCATTAACCAATACCGAATCCATTGGCTTTAATACAATAGCTCAAGATATTTCTGAAGTATTGAATAAAAAAGTCAAGTACACATCTCCAGATATTAATGAGTTCAAAGCTATTATGGAAAAAGCTGGCGTACCAGAAATGTATATTGGCATGTTCACTATGTGGGGTACAGCTCTAGCGGAACAAACAATGGATAAAGAAGACGATACCTTGTCTAATTTCTTAAATAGGAAACCAACTTCTGTACGTCAATTTATAACGAAGGTTTACAGTTAAAAGCCTACATTCCATTTAAGTGCTAGTAGAATGATTTAGCCTAAAGCTTAACGAAGCTAAGTAGCACATAGAAAAATAGCTATTTATAGATTGAATAAACTAAAGAAATCACATTGCGCTATGAAAGAAAAATATACAATTCCCAAAAATACAAGGATAGGACACGTGCATCTAAAGGTAGCCGACCTTGATCGTTCACTAAGTTTTTATAAAGATTTATTAGGTTTTGAACTGACTTCTACCTACGGGAAACAGGCGGCTTTTCTATCAGCGGGTGGTTATCATCATCATATAGGTCTCAATACTTGGCATAGTGCAGGATTGCCACCCGCACCCGTGAAGGGCGTCGGGCTTTACCACACCGCTATTCTTTATCCTACAAGGAAAGAAATCGACAAAATCTATCATCGAATTCGAATAGCAAATTATCCTATGACTGGTGCGAGTGACCACGGAGTTTCTCAAGCCCTTTACCTGAATGATCCGGACGGTAATGGTGTAGAACTTTATTGGGATAGACCAAAGGAACTTTGGTCGTACGACTCCGACGGATCCATTAACATGTTAGTTAAAGAACTCGACCTTGGTGATTTACTTCAGGAACTTGACTAATGCGGGGGGAAATTGAATTAAAAATATTTAATGATAATGTCTGTTCTTTTCAAGATACGTTAATTGACGAAAACACTTTGCCATAAGGTATTTAAAGACTCAAACAGAATAAATTTATAAACTAGAAATAGAAATCACGAAGATACTGTAGCCGAACTATTTTGCCATATTTGAGACATTAATATCCACTATTTAGTAAAAATCGTCCAGTTTTAATTTTACTGAAATTATAACCTTATTCAATAACTTAACAATATATAGTAATGGAGATTAATAATAAGATAATAGATATTTATACAGTAAAAAAACAGGAATTAATAACACCACATTACCTTAGAATTACTTTTCATATTCCCGAAAGTTTAGTTGAACAACTTAAAAGTGTAAAAGAAGGTTCTAATAATAAGCTGTTCATACCATCACAAGGGACGCATAACATTCATCTTCCCAATGAAGAAAAAAGTAGTAGCGTTGAAGAATCAATTGAGCAGGTAAGAACTTATACCAACCGAAAGATAGATTTATTCAACCGCGAGCTAAAGATTGATTTTGTCTTGCATGAAGATTATGGACCTGCGTCAAGCTGGGCTTCAAAAGCGAAACCAGGTGACAAATTAAAAGTTGCGATGAAACAAGGTATAAAACCACTTGTCCCAAAATATGACCGATACATACTTATAGGTGATTATACAGCACTTCCGGTCATTAGCTGCATTTTAGAACAACTACCCGATGGTGTGAAAGCGGAGGTCCTCCTAGAAGTCTACGGTGCAAAAGATGAAATCCCACTACTTTCTAAAACAGAAACTCAAATTAGATGGTTGCATAACCCGCATCCTGAAAAAGGAAGTTATCTAGCGAGTATTTCAAAAACTCTGCTGAGAGATAAAAAAGAAAATGAAACTTACATCTACATAGCTGCTGAATATGAAACTGTTAATAAATTGAGGGATTATTTGAAAAATAGATTAATGTGGGACAGTGTAAATTACGCTGCTGTATCCTATTGGACAACGACTGAATCAAGTTTAGCAAATTGAACTATATTTTGTCCAATATCATGTGAGTTCAAACCAGTTTGTAATGAATAAAAAACACAAAATAAAACTTCTGATTATGTTCACATAGCTATCATATCAATACAAACAGCAGGAATTCGAAAAAACACCTTAATCGTATCTCCTAAGGTAGAATCAGTTCAAAAAAACACTGTCTGAAAGCAATTTTTAGAAACATAACGTATTGCATCGATATAGTCGAAGACCCATTTAAGCTTTGCAATCCAGAAAGTTCAAATTTTTAAACCAAAAAAACAACTATGATTACATTGAAATTAGCCTCAAATATTCAAAAAACATTTCATCAAGAGTCGGTTTCTATCCAAGATGTAGCAGAGTCTATAAGTACTTCTTTAGCCAAAGAAGTACTTGTGGCAAATGTAAACGGCCAAATTATTGACTTAAATTATGCTATTCCAAATGAAGCTAAAGTTAACTTACTGACTTGGAAAGATGACGAAGGCAAAAATGCTTTTTGGCACACTTCTGCGCATTTGTTGGGAGCAGCTTTGCAAGAATTATATCCAGGCGTTCAACTCGGGACGGGTCCAGCAATAGATAACGGATTTTATTATGATGTTGATTTTGGCGAATGCAAATTTACCAAGGCTGATTTTAATAAAGTCGAAAACAAAATGCTGGAATTAGCCCAGAAAAAATCATTAAACAATAGAAGAGAAGTCGCAAAAACATTGGCTATTGATTTTTTTAAGCAACATTACAACCCTTATAAATTAGAATTAATTGAAGGTTTATCTACCGGGTCAATTACATTTTACGAAACAGGGAACTTTACAGATTTGTGTGCAGGTCCTCATATACCAAACACTTCCTTTATTAAAGCAGTAAAGCTTACTGCTATTTCTGGAGCGTATTGGCGTGCCAACGAAAAAAATAAAATGCTAACGCGTGTCTATGGGATTTCGTTTCCTAAAAAAGCGGAACTTGATTTGTATCTAGAATCTTTAGAAAAAGCAAAACAACGAGACCACCGCAAATTAGGTAAAGAATTAGAACTATTCTATTTTGACGAACAAGTAGGAATGGGGTTGCCATTATGGGCTCCAAAAGGCGAAGCTTTACGACAAAATCTAATTGGCTTTCTTAAAAAAATACAAATGAGGGCAGGCTACCAGCATGTGGCAAGCCCACATATAGGTAAAAAAGAGCTATATGTTACTTCTGGACATTATGATAAATATGGTCATGATGCATTTCAGCCTATAAAAACACCAGCTGAGAACGAGGAGTTTTTTCTGAAACCAATGAATTGCCCACATCATTGCAAAATATATACTACCAAACAAAGAAGCTACAAGGAAATGCCTATAAAATATGCAGAGTTTGGTACGGTATATCGCTATGAAAAAAGTGGTGAATTGCACGGATTGACTCGGGTTCGTGGTTTTACCCAAGATGATGCACATATTTACTGTAGACCAGATCAACTCAAAGAAGAGTTTTTGAAGGTTATTGATTTGGTGAATTTAGTTTATGGAAAATTGGGATTTACTGATTTTCAAACCCAAATTTCTTTACGAGACAGTACTGATAAAGAAAAATATTTAGGCACAGACGAAATGTGGAGTCTAGCGGAGAATGCTATTATTGAAGCTACCCAAGAGCGAGGAATGAAAACCACCACCAAGGCAGGCGAAGCAGCATTTTATGGTCCAAAATTAGATTTTATGATACGAGATGCTATAGGAAGAAAATGGCAAATTGGCACAATACAGGTGGATTATATGATGCCCGAAAATTTTGATTTGACTTATACGGGAATAGACAATGTGCAGCACAGACCCGTAATGATTCATCGTGCATTGTTTGGCTCTATGGAACGCTTTATTGCTCTTTTAATTGAACATACTGGTGGAAATTTCCCCGTTTGGCTCGCACCAACCAAAATAATTTTGTTGCCTATTGCATCAAAATACATATCGTACTGTAAAAAAATTGCTACTCAAATTAACGAGGAATTCGACTTACAAATTGAAGTCGATGAACGGGAGGAAAAAATTGGTCGAAAAATAAGAGATGCCGAAACTCAGAAAATTCCCTTTATGCTTATCGCGGGTGAAAAAGAAAGCCAAGAAAATAAAGTTTCGATTCGAGTACATGGAGAAGGTGATAAAGGAGCCATTTTGGTTTCAGAATTTATAGAGAACTTTAGAAAACAAATTAAAATAATCTAAATGATTTTAGTATTTAAAACAAATATAGACACTATTCATAAGATAGATATTGTTGAACCTATGTTGAACAGCATTTTCCATAAAACTAACTGGAATTTTGATTTAGAAGACTGCGATAATATTCTAAGAATTGATACTAAGAAAAATAGTACTCATTTAATTATCGAAAAGATAACAGCAATAGGTTTTTACTGCGAAGAACTTTTATAATTATTTTAAAATAAAAAAATTATAAAATTAATTTCCTAAAACTCAATTTTTTTTATAATGATTAGATTGTCTCACTTCTAGAATAAAAATAATTAAATGGCAATATAACCAGATATGAATAAAAGAACAGACGAGATAACGAAAATATTTTTAGATGAACTTGAGATGCATTTAGAAGATATTACTTCTGCTAAAACGGACACTTATTTTAAAATATAAGATTTAGCTAAAATTTTGAATATTCATCCGACATATTTGAATAACTCGATCAAATAAAACCAAAGGAATAGCTCTTTGTGAGTTTTGTAATGAGAAAACTATTATAATTGCGAAAAAGCTTTTAGGTAGTATAGCTATTACCATTTCTGAAGTAGTTTGTAAGGATTCTGTCGCGTCTGTTTAATAACTATTATCTTTAGAGCTTCAAAAGATATTAAATGAATACCAAAGATCATTGTTATTCCTAAGCTATTATTCTTGAGGCCGTTTGTTTCAAATTGAGATTTACATCAAGTTATAAGGAAGTTGAAGAAATAGTGAAAATGCGTGGAATAGCAGTTGATCATGCTACGGTTCAGCGTTGGGTTGTTAAATTTGCACTTTTGATTGAATCACAAATCAAAAAGAGAAAGAATAGAGTAGGCGCCAGCTGGCGAATTGATGAAACTTATATAAAGGAAAAATTTGTCTGGTATTACTTATATCGGGCTTTTGATAAGTTGGGTAATAAGGTATATTTTCTTCTGAGTCAAAGAAGACAAAGAATGAGTGCGCAGTGACACCTAATTAAAGCAATAAATAATAACTGCCGTCCAAAGGTAATAAATATAGACAAAAGCGGCTCTAACATCAGCGTAATAGGGGTTACAACAAACGATCATTTTCGAATATAAACATTAGGCAATTTAAATATCTCAATACTATTGTTGAGCAGGATCATCGTTTTATACTATGGCGGATACAAAACGGTTTTGATTTTAAAAGTTTTGAGTCCTCCAAAAGAACCTTAGGGGGAATTGAAGAGGTACACATGTTGAGAAAGAATCAGATGCTTAAGCTAGGTACAAGTATGTTCAAATCATTTTGGAAATTGACTGCATAATTTTCGGGTAGCTGATTACTCTTGGATTTATATGGCAGATGCGACAGAGCCATGATTTCAAACAATTATTCTTTAAAAGTTACTAAAAAAAACTTTTATCGCGAAAATAATAGTGTAATTTGCTGTTGAATGTATATTGGATTAGGACAAAAAAGAATTCCGTGGTTAATTTACTATTCCATTTTTATTCTCGTTAAATTACCGATCATAAATGGTACTAATTACATAAATCTTTAAGAGTCGAAGATATAATCAAATGACCTATTTCTATTCCCATATCTACTGTAAGCAGCTATCTTGTCTTTAGTGTAAAAAGGGGCTATAAAGCCCCTTCATCTGTAAATGAATAATAGTTCTCTGGAGTAATAATTAAATGATCTAATAATTGGATATCAAGAATTTTACTGGCTGCTTTAACCTTGGCAGTAATTTGTTTGTCAGCTTCTGAGGCGATTAGTTTACCTGAGGGATGGTTGTGAATCATAATGATCCCAGTAGCATTGGCTTTTAGAGCTGCAGCAAATATCAATCTTATATCTACTACGGTTCCAGTGATACCACCTGATGATATTTCATAAGCACCTAGTACTTTGTTGCTATTGTTTAATAGTAAGATTTTAAATTCCTCAAAGAATTCAATTGTATTGGGATTCCAAATCTGTAAAGCAATTTGATAAGCAGATTTAGAGGATGTGATTAGAGGACGTTCTGCTGCTTTTACTCTTGATTTGTAATGCAATTGGATTTCTGAAACGGTACCCCAATTTGGATTTTTAGCATGATTTTCCATGATTTCTAAAATTAAAGATTAATAATAGAACTCGAAAGGTCATGGGCGAGCGAGTGCAAAAAGCAACGCAATAAAGGGAGGGGAACCCGAGTATTTATGGGGGAATTTTTTGCTAGCGAACCGAAGCCTATTACCTAACTTTGTTGTAGTATTTCTCGAAGGTTAGTCTCTTAGAACTGTACCTTTCAACTCAGGGGCCTTTTATTGTAAATTCCATTTTAGGGTGACAAAGGAATCTAAGATGTTTAATGGACTTATAATGTTTGTAACGACCTGATTAAAAGCTGTTTATTTAGAGGTGTGTTAATGATTCGTTTGCACTAATCCCAAGAATCTGAAAAGAAGTAGTCAGTCTCCGCATTTTTTATAAAATATCTTTAATAAACCTGATGGGTTATTGGTACAAACTTTAAAAATATCACTAAAACTGGGTATTGCCTAACGCTACAAAAATGCGTTTATTTACAAGTCAACTAAGAAATAAAAATAAGACGTGGTAGAGCATTTTAAATTTAGCCTTTTTACAAGCGTTACCTTTTCAATTATACTACCTTAGAACTCTTAAACAAATTTGATTAATTACAATTAATGGCAGCCGAACAAAAACAAAAATTAGAACAACAACTCTGGAACATCGCAAACACCCTACGTGGCAAAATGGACGCCGATGATTTCCGTGATTATATATTAGGATTCATTTTTTACAAATACCTGAGCACCAAGATGGATTTGTATGCCAACACCATCTTACAACCCGACGGATTGACCTTTTCACAAGTTGAAGGCCATCCAGACGAAGCTCTTTTGCTCGAAGAACTAAAGCAATTGGCTATTGATAAACTTGGTTTCTTCCTAGAGCCGTCAGAGTTGTTTTCTGAACTCGCACGTCGTGGTAACGCAGGCGGAAAAAACAATTTTATCCTAGGTGACCTTGCCAAAGTGCTTACCCACATTGAGCAAAGTACCATGGGGTATGAGAGCGAAGAAGATTTCGGAAACTTGTTTTCTGATTTGGACTTAACCTCGCACAAACTTGGAAAGTCTGAAAACGACAAAAACGAACTCATCGTAAAAGTCCTTACACATCTGGACGAAATAGATTTCGACCTAGAAAACACCGACTCCGATGTTTTGGGTGATGCGTACGAATACCTCATTGGGCAATTTGCCAGTGGGGCAGGAAAAAAAGCAGGCGAGTTCTACACCCCACAACAAGTCTCTAGCGTATTGGCGCAACTGGTAACCGTGGGCAAAGACAAACTAAAAAGCGTTTACGATCCTACTTGTGGCTCGGGTTCCTTATTGTTGCGTGTGGCCAAAGAAGTCAAAGACGTAAGCGAATTTTACGGCCAAGAAATGAATCCTACGACCTACAACCTTTGTCGTATGAACATGATCATGCACGACGTACACTACAAACGCTTCGACATCAAGAACGAAGATACCTTGGAGCGTCCGCAACACATCGATCAGCGTTTTGAAGCCATTGTTGCCAATCCGCCTTTCTCGGCCAACTGGAGTGCGAGCCCACTTTTTATGACTGACGAACGTTTCTCGGCCTACGGAAAACTAGCGCCATCAAGCAAAGCCGATTTTGCCTTTGTGCAACACATGGTCCATCAATTGGACGACAACGGAACCATGGCTATCGTTTTGCCCCACGGCGTTTTGTTTCGTGGCGGTGCCGAAGGTCACATTCGTAAATACCTAATCGAAGACAAAAATTACCTCGATGCCGTGATTGGCCTTCCCGCCAATATTTTTTACGGAACCTCGATTCCAACTTGTATTTTGGTGCTCAAAAAAACACGCCAAAACCCCGATGATGTTTTATTTATAGACGCCAGCCAACATTTTGACAAGGTAAAAACCCAAAATGTACTCCTAGAGGAACATATTGCTAAAATAATCACAACTTATAAAAACCGTACGCCCGAGGATAAATATTCGCATATCGCCAATTTGACCATGATTGCCGAAAACGATTATAATTTGAATATCCCGCGCTACGTAGACACCTTCGAGGCCGAAGCCCGCATCGATATCAACGCCATCGCTCTCGAAATTAAAACCCTAGACCAACAAATAGCCACGACCGACAAAACCATAGCCGATTTTTGTGCCGAATTGAATATTGTAACTCCTTTTTAATATGGAAAGTCAAATACTATTATACCAAACGGAGGATGGTGAGACTAAAATTCAAACTCGCCTCGAAAATGAAACGGTTTGGCTTACACAAGCACAAATGGCAGAACTTTTTGGAAAAGACAGGACTGTAATTACAAAGCACATAAGCAATATTTTTTCGGAAAATGAATTGGACGAAAAAAGCAATGTGCAAAATTTGCACATTGCAAATTCTGACAAACCTGTAAAATTTTACAATCTTGATGTTATTATTTCTGTAGGCTATCGCGTAAAAAGTTTACAGGGTACTAAATTCCGTCAATGGGCTACGGCTAGACTTCGTGAGTATATAGTAAAGGGTTTTACTATGAACGATGATATGCTAAAGCAAACTGGAGGTGGCAACTATTTTGAGGAGTTATTAGCTCGAATTAGAGACATCCGTTCGTCAGAAAAAGTGTTTTGGCGCAAAGTGTTGGATATTTATGCAAGCAGCATAGATTATGATCCAAAAGCCGAAAGTTCTATTTTGTTTTTTCAAACGATACAAAATAAAATGCATTGGGCGGCACACGGACGCACTGCAGCCGAAATAATTTACAAACGTATTGATGCTTCCAAAACCAATTTGGGTTTAACTAGCTTTAAAGGTAATAAACCTAACAAACAAGAAACAGAAATTGCTAAAAACTATCTGAATGAAGAGGAACTAAATATTTTGAATAGAATTGTCACTGCTTATTTAGATATAGCAGAACTGCAAGCACTAAATCAAAAACCAATGTATATGACCAATTGGATTGAAAAACTAGATGAGTTTATACAACTTACTGGCAATCAAATACTACTGCATTCAGGTACAATAAGTCATAAACAAGCTATTGAAAAAGCCAATGGTGAATATGAAAAATACAAATTACAAACCAGAGACGGCTTGAGTCAGGTTGAAAAACATTTTATTGAAAATTTAGAAAAAGTGAACAAAATCATCAAACCCAAAAACTAACCATGAAAAATTTGATACCACAAGTACGTTTTCCTGAGTTTGCGGGGGAATGGGAAGAAATAAAATTAGGGGAATTAACCGCAAAAATTGGTGATGGTTTACATGGGACACCTGTCTATTCTGAAGATTCAGATATATATTTTATAAATGGTAATAATCTAACAAACGGTAAAATTGAAGTTACAGAAAAAACCAAAAAAGTAGATTATAAAATTTTTGCTAAAAATAATAAAAGTCTTAACGAGAATAGCATATTAATTTCTTTGAATGGCACAATTGGGAGTATTTCAAAATATAACAATGAAAAAGTGATGCTTGGTAAAAGTGTTGGTTATTTTAATTTTAAAGAATCTACAGATTTTTATTTTCATACTTTTCACACAGATAAAATTCAAAATTTCTTCATTACTGAGTTAACGGGTTCAACGATAAAAAATTTATCATTAAAAACGTTAAGGGAAACTATTTTTCTTTTACCATCCCTTCCCGAGCAAACCAAAATCGCCAATTTCCTCACCGCAGTCGACGAAAAATTGACCGCCCTAAACCAAAAGAAAACCCTTTTGGAGCAATACAAAAAAGGCGTGATGCAGCAAATTTTCGCTCAAGAATTAAGGTTTAAAGATGATAATGGCAATGACTTTGCGGATTGGGAAGAGAAAAAGTTGGGGGAGGTTTGTATAAATATTTCATATGGAATGAATGCAGCAGCTACTACTTATGATGGTAAAAATAAATATTTACGAATAACTGATATCGAAGAATCCTCAAATGGGTTGAATATGGATAAGGCCACGTCTCCTAATGGAAAATTAGAAGATAAATTTAGAGTTAAAATAGGAGATTTATTATTCGCACGAACTGGAGCTAGTGTTGGTAAAAGTTATTTGTACCGTGAAGAAGATGGGATTTTATATTTTGCAGGTTTCCTTATTCGTTTCCATGTGAAACATGCAATTCCTTCTTTTATTTATTTGTATATGCAAACGTACAATTATGATAAATGGATCAAAGTAATGTCAATGAGGTCTGGACAACCTGGAATTAATGCAGAAGAATATAAATTATTTGAAATTCCTTTCCCTTCATTACCCGAACAAACGAAAATCGCAAATTTTCTATCTGCCATCGATGAAAAAATCAATCATTGCCAAGAACAAATAGACCAAAGCACGATTTGGAAAAAAGGGTTGTTGCAACAAATGTTTGTTTAAAAAAAGTATTATGACAGTATTACAGAAACTACAATACGATTTTATTCAAAATGAAATTTGGATCTTAACTTTTGGCGGCGCTTTTCAAAGATCAAATATTTATAGATCGAAGGATCAGGAAGAACAAAAAAAAGGAGTTTTCAAAAAAAGTATTAGATCTTTTATAGAAGACACGATCTTAGATAGTTATAAAACAATAATGGTCAGTGATACTGAGCATATTGAAAATATTAAAAGAGTAAGTGATTATAGTTCTAATTTTTCGGAACTGTTTAATAATGAGAAAATCAATTTTGGCATAGCGCAAAAAATGCTAAATCTCTATCTAAAGTACATGTGGTCATTGGGACATATCCAATCTCCACCGCATTTTCCAGTAGATCGAATCATTCAAGAACTGTTGAATAAAGAACTGAAAGCTTTAGGGATTAAAGGACTGGAATTAAAAGCTTGGACACAATTTACAGATGAAAATCATTATTTGAAGGTAATGAATAGTGCACGTGAATTAATAAGTAAAAAAGAATTATTTGCTAATCACAGTCTAGCAGAATTAGAATTATCATTATTTCAAAGGAGATAACTATGGCACATCAATCCGAGTTACAATTAGAAAACAACCTAATCCAGCAATTGCAGGGTTTAGGCTTTTAAAACTAACATTTAAAATACCTGTTTTTACAAATAAACGCAAATAAATACCTGTTTTTCCATATAAATACCTATTTTTCCTATATAATCTAAAAAGTACCTCATGTTACACCAGCAGTATTCACATAAGATAAGCGTTTTTCAAGGTAAAACAACACCCGAAGAAGGTTTGCTTGTGGGTTATGGGGCAATTCTTAATGGTGTAGATCTGGCAGTCCCTTTTCCAGAACAACTAGCACTTATTAGTTTTAAAAGAAGAAATTATAGTACCAAAAACTGGAAGGTCTTTTCCTCTCGAAATGCCTTTGAAGATACTTTATATAAGCATCTAGTTTTTGCCTTAAAATACGAAGGGATTAATTTGTTGTTCTTCAAGAAATTATTCGAAAAAATAACAACAGAAGAGCTCTTAGCACTCTTAAAAATAGAGCCAACAGGAATTTACAGTCGCAAAATATGGTTTCTGTACGAATGGTTGCAGGGCGAAAAATTAGACATTCCTGATTTGACCATTAAAAAAGCGATTCCGTTAATCGACGAAAAATTACAATACGCCATTGCAGGCATCAGTTCGCCACGCCACCGAATTATCAATAATTTGCCTGGTTCGGTTCTATTTTGTCCTATCATTCGAAAAACAGAAAAGTTAGAACACTACATCCAGTCGAACATTGGAAAACAAAAAAATGCCTACTTAGAACGAATGCACAAAGACGTGCTCCAACGAGCATCGGCTTATTTATTACTAAAAGATTCCAAAGCCTCTTTTACCATAGAAGGAGAAACGCCTAGAAACAATCGGGCTGCACGCTGGGGAAATGCTATAGGGCAAGCGGGGGTAAATACCTTAACGATAGAGGAACTAACCCGATTGCAACAATTGGTGATAGAGAGTAAGCGTTTTACAATAATGGGTATTCGAACACAACAAGGATTTGTAGGTGATCGTGATCGCGAAACGGGCGAACCTATTCCAGACCATATTTCGGCAAAACAAGAAGATCTAGAAGAACTATTAAGCGGATTATTTGCCACCAAAGAAATTCTTATCCATTCGGAACTAGACCCTGTTCTTGTTGCTACCAAAATTGCCTTTGGATTTGTTTTTATGCATCCCTTTATCGACGGAAATGGTCGTTTGCACCGCTATATTATTCACCACATATTGGCAAAGATGCACTATACTGAGCAAGGAATGATTTTTCCTGTTTCGGCGTCAATCTTATCACATATCAATGATTACAGCAAAACATTAGAATCCTATTCGCATCCTGTTTTAGAGCAAATAGATTGGAAAACTTCGCCTGACAAAAATGTAGCAATACATAGTAATACCATAGACTATTACCGATATTTTGATGCTACAGATCAAGCCGAATTTCTATATGATTGTGTACATGACACCGTAGTAAATATAATTCCTGCTGAGGTTGATTATTTGCGAAAATACGATGCGTTTAAGCGGTTTATTGATGACAGATACGAAATGCCAGATGATGTGGTGGGGTTGTTGGTTCGTTTTCTAGAACAAGGAGAAGGTAAATTATCAAATCGTGCCCTGAGTAAAGAGTTTTCGGCTTTGGAAGAAGCAGAAGTAAAGGATATAGAACGTACTTATTATGAAATATTTATAGAAGAATAACTATGGCACACCAATCCGAGTTACAATTAGAAAACAATCTAATCCAGCAATTGCAGGGTTTAGGCTATGTGTCTGTAAAAATTCAAGACGGAGACGCTTTAGTTTCTAATCTTAAAAGTCAGTTGGAGCTTTTCAACCGAACTACTTTTACAGCCAAGGAGTTTGATGCCGTTTTGAATCATCTTGCCAAAGGCAGTGTTTTCGAAAAGGCAAAAACCTTGCGTGACCGTTTTCAATTGACTAAGGAAGATGGTACTTCGTTTTATGTTCGTTTTTTTAATAGCGAAAATACGGGAGCTAATTTATACCAAGTTACCAATCAAATTTCATTAGAAGGAAGCTATAAAAACCGTTATGATGTCACGCTTTTGGTCAATGGTTTGCCTTTGGTACAAATAGAATTGAAACGTTCGGGTACAGAGATCAAAGAAGCTTTTAACCAAATCAATCGCTACCAATTGCATTCCTTTTGGAGCAATAGCGGGCTGTTTCAGTACGTGCAATTGTTTGTGATAAGTAATGGTGTAAACACCAAATATTTGGCTAATAACGAACTTCAATCGGTTAAGCAAACCTTCTTTTGGGCAGATGCCAATAATAAAAATATCACCGAATTAATGCCTTTCGCCAAAGCGTTTTTAAACCCTACGCAACTAGGTAAAATGATCGCACATTATATTGTGATCAACGAAACCCACAAAATCATGATGGTGTTGCGTCCGTACCAATATTATGCGACTGAGGCAATAATCAAGCAAGTCAAGCACACGAGTGACAACGCTTACATATGGCACACTACGGGATCGGGTAAGACGTTAACCTCGTTCAAAGCCAGTCAAATTTTGATGGATTTGCCTGATGTCTACAAAGTGGTTTTTGTAGTAGATAGAAAGGATTTGGATTTCCAGACCATGAACGAATTTAACGCTTTCAAAAAAGACAGCGTTGACGTAACTGACAATACACAATCTTTAGTAAAACAACTGACCGATAATACTAAGTTGGTTTTAACCACTATACAAAAATTAAACAATGCCGTTTCAGATCGTTTTAAACACCAAATAGAACCGCTACGTCATAAAAAAATAGTTTTCATTTTTGACGAATGCCACCGTTCGCAATTTGGAGAAACCCATGAAAGAATCACCAAGTTTTTTGATCAATCACAGCTGATTGGTTTTACAGGAACACCCATTTTTGCCGAGAACGCTTCTAAAAATGATAAGGGAAAGCGAACCACCAAAGATTTATTTGGTGACTGCCTGCACAAATACGTCATCACCGATGCCATTCATGACGAAAACGTACTTCGTTTTGGAATAGAATACGTGGGGAAATACAAGAACAAAAGCAAATCGTTTATTGATATAGAAGTCGAAGACATCGACAAACAAGAAGTATTGGATTCGCCTATGCGTATCGAGAAAATTGTAGATTACATTATAGCACACCACGATCAAAAAACGTTCAATAAACAGTATTCGGCTTTATTGACTGTGAGTAGCATTCCGAATGCCGTGCAGTATTATGATTTATTCCAAAAAAAGAAAGAAGCAGGCAAACACGATTTACGCATTGCTACAATTTTTACTTTTGGAGCCAATGAAGATTCAGATCAAGCACAGGATTATTTACCAGATGATGAAGAGTCTGGATTTGATATGGCTGCAGAAGGGCCAACGGCTTATGCGTCTAGCCACAGTCGCGACAAACTTGAAACCTACATTGGGCATTACAACCAAATGTACAATGGAAGTTTTACAACCAAGGATTCAGCGTTGTTTGAATCGTATTTCAAAGACATCAGCAAACGATTGAAAGATCGCGAGAAGAAAAACTTCAATGATGCCAAAGATCGTTTGGATATTGTGATTGTCGTAAACATGATGCTTACGGGTTTTGACGCTAAAAAGGTAAATACCTTGTACGTAGATAAAAACTTGAAGCAGCACGGCTTAATTCAGGCGTATTCAAGGACTAACAGAATTTTGGGCGAACAGAAATCGCAAGGAAATATTCTTTCTTTTCGAAATCTAAAAAAAGCCACAGACGAGGCCATTACTTTGTTTTCTAATAAAGAAGCCATCGAGGTGGTGACCATGCCGGACTATGATAAAATCGCTGAAAAGTTTGAAGAAGCTCTAAAAATAATGCGAGAAATCACGCCAACTTATCAAAGCGTTGACGACCTAGAATCCGAAGATGCCGAAGCTTTGTTTGTGCAAGCGTTTAGGAAATTGTTGCGTGCCATGAACGTTCTGCAATCCTACACCGATTTTGATTGGGAAGACATTGCCATAGACGAACAAGAATTTGAGGATTATAAAAGCAAATACCTTGACTTATACGAGAAGGTAAAGCGAGACACTAAGAAAGAGAAAACATCAATCTTGGACGATATCGATTTTGAGTTAGAGTTGATTCACCGAGATCAAATCAATGTGGCGTATATATTGAAATTGATATCACAGCTAAAAGGCACGAACACTTCTGAAGCCAAAGCGCAGCGCAAAGCCATATTGGATTTATTGGGTGGAGACATTCAGTTGCGAAGCAAGCGAGAGCTGATTCAGAAATTCATAGACGAGAACATGCCGCAAATCAAAGACGGCGACAACATCGAAGAGGAATTTGAGAAATTCTGGCAAGAACAAAAAGTACTAGCCTTAGGAAAACTCTGTGAAGAGGAACATCTAGACAAAGCACAATTCAAAGGCTTAATCGATGCCTACATCTACAGCGGCCGAGAACCCATCAAAGACGAGGTTTTTCAATGCCTAGACAACAGACCAAGTATTTTGCAAGCAAGAGTCATTGGGGATAGGATTATTGCAAAAATGAAGGAGTTTGTGGAATTGTTTGAGAAGGGGATGGTGGCTTAGTAACGAAGCTTTTTAAATTATAAAAAACGACATAGTATGAAACTAATAGCAATCAAGCTTAAAAATTTTAGAAGTTATAAAGAAGAAACTATCATTGATTTAGATGACTTGACAGTTTTTGTAGGTAAAAATGATATAGGTAAATCCACTGTTTTAGAAGCCTTGGATATTTTTTTCAATGAAGGAAAAGGAGCAGTTAAATTGGATAAAGATGATATAAATAAAGGAGCTATAGCTGATGGCGATAACAATATTTACATAACTGCAATTTTTGCAAATTTACCTGCGCAGATTATTATTGATGCAACTAACCAGACTACTTTCGAATCAGAATACTTACTTAATGTAAATAACCATTTAGAAGTAACAAAGAAGTATCCTAATGCTGGTACGGCTAAAGTTTTAATAAAAGCCAACCATCCAACTAATCCTTTATGTTCAGATCTTTTATTAAAGAAAATTACCGATTATCGAAAAATAATTAAAGATAATGATATTGCTTGTGAAAATCAGAGTGTAAATGCAATCATGCGTAATTCTATATGGACTCATTTCAGTAATGATCTACAGTTAAATGAAATAGATATTGACACATCTAAAGAAGACGCAAAGAATATTTGGGAAAAAATCCAAACTTATTTGCCCCAATATTCCCTATTTCAATCTGATCGTAAAAATAGCGATAACGATAGCGAAGTTCAGGATCCGCTTAAAAAGGCTGTACAGCAAATATTGGCAGATCAAGAAATAGTTGAAATGTTTGAGAATATAGCCCAAAGAGTTGCTGTAAGATTAACTGAAGTTTCAGATTTAACTTTAGAAAAATTAAGAGAGATGAACCCTGAAATAGCAAATACTTTAAACCCTATTATTCCTGCTTCTAATACTTTGAAGTGGAGTGATGTTTTTAAAAGTGTTTCAATTTGTGGTGATGAAAATATTCCAATTAACAAGAGAGGTAGCGGAGTTAAGAGATTGATTTTATTAAATTTTTTTAGAGCAGAGGCTGAAAGAAGATTGCAATCAGGAAACTCTCAATCGATAATATACGCAATAGAAGAACCTGAAACCTCACAACATTCAGATCATCAAAAATTGCTAATTAAATCATTTATTGAATTATCAGCAGCTAACAATACTCAGGTATTATTAACTACCCACAGTTCAACTGTTGTAAAAGGATTAAAGTTTAATCATCTGAGATTAATTGCAAAAAATGAAGATGGAGTAAAGTCGATTGGAAAAATAATCCCAAATCAGTTGCCTTACCCATCATTAAATGAAATAAATTTTATTGCATTTCGTGATTTAACTGAAGAGTATCATAATGAATTACATGGATTTATTGAAGCTGAAGGTTTTTGGAATGATTACAAAAACGGTAGGCCTACCATTAATTATAATAAGATATTTAGAGGAAGTGCTACAATACAACAAATTGTTTTAACTGAATATATTAGGCATCAGATCCATCATCCTGAAAACACTTCAAATACAAGATATACATTTGAACAACTTGAAGAGTCTGTTGTAGCAATGAGAGATTTTATAGTAGCTCAGAGGAATTAAATTATACCTTTGTTCTTACTAATTCAATAGAGTTATGATGTTATATAAAAATATTGAAAAGGAGTGTTTTAGGTAGATATTGAAATGGAAAATTATGGCACAGGGAAATTATAAAAAAGAATATGGAGGAAGTAAATCAGGATACCAAAAAGGTGTAAATGATACTTTAAAAGCAGTTGGCGTTATGATTGTATCATTGGCTTCAATGATTACTATAGCTTTTATTACTAAAAAGAAATAAATATGTCAGACTATGACTTCTCAACTTTAAACAGCTCCGATTTAGAAGAGCTAGTTTGTGATTTATTAAATCTAGACCAACCTGATGATTCAGTAATTAAATATAAAACGTTTAAAGAAGGAAAAGATAAAGGAATTGATTTGTTGTATTCAACTGATAATAATATGTTTGAGCAGGTTGGTCAAGTAAAACACTTTTATAGAACAGGGTATAACAAAATGTTATATCCCCTAAGAGCTACAGAAGTAGATAAAGTTAAAAAACTAAATCCAAACAGGTACATCTTTGCTACTTCAGTTGATTTAAGTGTAGCGAATGCAGAGGAGATTATGACATTATTTGAACCTCACATAAAAAACTTAAATGATGTTTATGGTAAAAAAGATTTAAATCGATTAATAGAAAATCACGAAGAAATATTAAATACTCATTACAAGCTTTGGTTGTCTGATTTTTCAATATTAAGAAAATTATTAGGATCAGATTTAGAATTTAGATCATCGGCTTTTGAAGAACATGAATTAAAAAGACGATTAAGAATTTATGTAAAAACACCACTTTTTGAAGATGTACAGAAAGCATTAGAAAAGAATAGATTTATTATACTTACTGGTGAACCTGGAGTTGGAAAAACAACTTTAGCCGAAATGTTAATTTATAAATACATTGCAGAGGGTTATAATTTATCTTACATTTTAGATGATATTAAAGAAGCAGAAAAAGTTTTAATTCCAGGGGATTCTAAACAAATAATTTATTTTGATGATTTTTTAGGGAGTAATAAAGTTGAAATTAATAAAGCTAAAGGAAGTGAAACGACTCTAAGAAAAATATTAAACAGAATTCCAGGGATGGAAAATAAATTAGTTGTATTTACAACAAGATCTTTTCTATTAAATACGGCTATTGAAGAAAGTGAAAATTTGAAAAGGTTTAACGTTAAAGCTAAATCAAGTTTATTTGAATTAAAAGAATATGACGAAGTTTTAAAAAGACAATTACTCAATAATCACATTGAAGATTCTGAATTAAAAGAAGAATTAAAAGAGCTATTATATGATGAAAAACTTCAAGAATTCATTGTAAAACATACAAATTATACGCCACGTTCAGTAGAATTTATTACTTCAGTAGAGTTAGTAAATCATTTTAATACTACTGAATTTAAAGAATTTATTTTTTCAAGTTTTAATTATCCAGATCAAATTTGGAGACATGCTTACATTGAACAAATAACAGAAGACGATAGGTTGCTTTTAAATACGCTTATCAGTTTTGGAGATTCTGCAAATATTACTGAATTAGAAAATGCTTATAATACTCGGGTTCGATATGAAGTCAAAAACAATAACAAGCACATTGAAATGTTTGCTTTTAGTAAGTCTTTTAAACGTTTGGAAGGCGGATTCATTCTATTGAAAAATGATGACGATGTAAATTTTATAAATCCTTCACTAATTGATTTTCTTATGAATTTTTTAGCAGAAAACCAAGACGAAGTTAATCGAATTGCAGAATCAGTTCAATATCTTTCACAGTTAACAGTACGTTTATTTTCTTTGGGAAGAACTGGGAAAGTTAAAATTCCCAAAAGTTTAGAAAAGAGATTACTTACAGATTATCAATCTTTTATAAGTAACGAAAATGTTGATTATGATTTAATTTATTTAGCGTTAGTAATTTATAAATATGTTGAAGATGATGATAAAGAGGAAGTTATTTGTGAAATAATTGATAGAATTACAGAGTGGAAAGCACTACATGAAGATTATTCTTTAAACTTACATTTCAAAAATTTTATGCTTTCAGTTAAAGGTAATGAATACATTAATTCTATATTGCAAAAGAGAATTGAAGAAATTGTCTCAGAACTTTTCAGAGGTACAAGAGAACTTAATGATGCGGTTGATTTATTAGCGCAGTTAATTGAAAGTTTTGATGTTGATTTAAAAAAATTAGACACAACAAATATCACTAATCATCTTGATGATTTATTCAGTGAACATATATTTAACGACATTGAAGATCTTATGGATTGGGCAACAGATGAAGGCGAAGTCTATGATAGAAGAAATGCGTTTGAAAATTTAAGTATACAAATTAATGATTTAGGGCTTGAATATAAAGCCGATTTAAGTGAATTCGATCAAGATTGGTTTGAAGTGTGTAGATGTAATGACATCAGGAGGATAATGGAAAAAAACGATTAACAAATAATTATTATCTTATTAATTAATAATCTGTACAATGCGGTAAATAATCAATCTATTCACCGCATTTTTTGCGGAGAATAAGTACTATATTTACCGCATCAAATAATACAGTTATGGCAATCTACATACACCAACTTAAAAGGTGGCCCATATTTTCATGGGAAGAGCAGGAATTTATTTCGCTATTAAGTGAGGTGAGAAACTTGCAGGGCAAACTTATGGGTAAAGTAGAGCTACTAGGCTTTGAGCTAAAAGGGGAAGCCAATTTGGAGACTTTAATTCAAGACGTCTTGCAAACTTCTGAAATAGAAGGAGAGATTTTAAATCCTGAATTAGTGCGATCCTCAATTGCAACTAGATTGGGTTTAGAATACTCTGGACTAGAAAACTCAGATCGCAATATAGATGGGATTGTTGAAGTGATGATCGATGCTACTCAAAATGACGATAAAGTAATTACTGAGGATCGTTTGTTTGGTTGGCACGCCGCGTTATTTCCAACAGGTAGAAGTGGTATGCATAAAATCGAAGTGGCAAAATGGCGTTCAGGTGCTATGCAAGTTGTTTCAGGGGGAATGGGTAGAGAGGTGGTTCACTATGAAGCTCCAAAAGCAGAACTTTTAACTAGCGAAATGAAGCAGTTCGTAGATTGGTATAATAACGAACAAGAATTAGAATCGCTACTTAAAGCAGCTATTGCTCATTTGTGGTTCATAACGATACATCCATTTGATGATGGTAACGGTAGAATAGCCAGAGCAATTACAGATATGCAACTTTCAAAATCGGATGGTGTCAACCAAAGATTCTATAGTATGTCTACTGAAATAAACAAACAAAAGAAAAGTTATTATAGCATTCTTGAACGAACTCAAAAGGACGACTTAGATATTACGGAATGGATCATTTGGTTTTTAGACTGTCTTAAAAACAGTATACTTCATTCAAGTGTCATAGTTGACAAAGTAGTTAGAAAACATCATTTTTGGGTCAAATTTGCGGGTAAAATCAGTAATGACCGCCAGAAATCTATGCTTGACAAACTCATGGATAATTTTGAAGGCAATTTAAACACAAGTAAATGGGCTAAAATGACCAAAACTTCTCCAGACACCGCATTAAGGGATATCACTGATTTAGTAAATAAAGGTATCTTAATCAAAGCCAATTCAGGTGGTAGAAGTACGCATTATATACTAAAAGACATTTGTTAAAATATAAAATGCGGAGAATAATCAATTTATTCACCGCATTTTTTTTGTGGAGTTTATTGAAACATTATAACTCTACTTTCCAACAACTCCAAATACTTATCTTTCATTTCATCAGAAAGGAAAGAAATCTCAAGCAACTCCTTCCATTTAGGAGTTGCTTTTTTCATTTGATCTAGAATTGTAGCTATTGTTTTTTCGTTGAGTTGCAACCTCTCTTTAGCATAATATTCTATGAAATCAGAAGCTTTTAGGTTGCTCTTTTTTCCTTTCAAGGGTAGTGCCATTTCTTCATCAGGATTTTTAATCGCTATGGTAGAATTCAGAAAGTCATAAATAGGAGCGAGGGTTGTTTTACCATTTTTGGTGATTAACGAAAAGTTTTTCAAGTGCATGTCTTCATTACCTGTTACAAAACAAAAAAGTATTCTTTTAAAAAAGTCTGCTTTCTCAATGGCAGGAAAAGAACAAAATTCATCCAGTACCGGAATCAGTTTTTCCATTGTAAAGCGGTATTTGGTATCTCTTGTATTAGCCGTTAATTGTGCAAAATCTTCGGTTGCCCATTTTTTCCCTTTACCGTGGCGATCAAAACGTTTAATGAAATAAGACAAACTTCCATCTTTTCCGTAGAGCATTCCATGAAAAGGAACATCTAAACCAAATGCTTTTGCCATTCGCATGGTTACGTCCTCGTTTTCGGGTAATTGTGAGAATAAATCATTTTGTGGTTTGATAATGTAGGTTCCAAACTGATCTACAATTTTAAACTCTTGATCTACTATAGAAACCGCTGCACTAAGTTTTGGTTGAACCCCTTGAATGGATAGTTTTTTGGCTCTATTAGCCGCTTCTTGACGAAGTTCGACAGCAGTATAGGGCAAATCATTTAAGTGCGTTAATTTGGGAGCAATAAGACGCATTCCTTTTACGCTGTATTTATCTGTTCCGCACAGTTCGTAAGTAATGGGACATCTATTCATTTTCCAATGCTTTAACCGTTACAGATCCTACTAAATCATTTCCTGTAGCAATGAGTTGAGAGAAGTAATCTTTTTTGTCAATTTTGCCAATGCGTAACAATCCTTCTAGCATCACACCTTCGGGTAGTAATCCTTCAAAAAATGGAGGAAAAGAGTTGTAACTGTATTTTTTATGTGTTGTAGGCATAGTTAAAGAAACTGCCTCACCATTATAATCAAGATCATATTCAAAATGATATTCTTTATTCGTAATCTCGGATAGGATTCCAGCTCTATTGCCGTGAACTAATACTATTGCTTGTCTCATGTTTATTTATTTAGAGGGCTGATGAATTCTACTTTTATATTCAATACCTTAAGTACTGCAAGCAGATTATTAAAGCGTATCGTTTCTTTGTTCTTTTCAATATCAAAAACAGTAGTTTTTCCTACTCCTGCAAGGTTTGCCAACTCCAGTTGGGTAAGTCCAGCTTCTTTTCGATGGTCTTTTATCAAAGTTCCTAAATTGAAATCATTCATTTTATACTGTTTAGGCAGTAAAAATATGGTATTTATTTATTGTATTAAATGTTTTAATAAAAAATAAGTCGATATTACTGTTATTGCAGTAAATTTAAGTAGTAAATGATAGTTTCTACTTATGAAAAATAAGAAAGATGTGAAATTACTGATATGGCGGTAATAATAATCATATATATATGCGGTGATTAGCAACAATTACCACCGCATTTTGTTGATGTAAACAAACTTGTTATAAAACAGTTTACTACACTATAAATATAACTGTTTTAGAAATATTTTGAATTCTCAAATACATCATCAATGATTTTATCTAGTTTTTTGTTGGGTCGTTTATTAAGGTAGGCCTGAGTAGTTCTAATGTCCGTATGACCTAGCATTTCACTAATAGCGTCAATAGCAATGTTTTCAAATTTTAAAAGTGTGGCAAACGTATGTCACGCAGTGTAAAAAGTGATATGCTTGCTAATTTTTAAAACTTCCATCATTTGTTTCAGAGCTGGATTTATTTGCTCAAGTAATTTATGACTACGGTATTTAATCTGTTTAGAGGTTATCTCTTCCGTCAGTAAAAGAGGAAACAGATAAGAGTTCATCGATTTTTGATTGTAAACTTTTAGTATCTTAAGCGAATGATCCCGCAGCTTAAAATTTAAGTGTACCCCAGTTTTAGTTCTTAGATAGGATAGTCTAGCACCATACAAATTTGAGTCGTTTAATTTTAGCAAGTATATAAAATTCATTCTTCTACAATAAAAACTAAATAGATAGATGTCTTTTGCAAATTGATGATCTTTATTTGAGCTAAAATCTTTCTTTGACGTAATAGTCAATACAATCGACTACTTCTTCAACACCAAGTAAGCCAGTCCAGGATCATTCAGCAAACGTTCCATCTCAGAATGAATAATGTCCTGCACATCCTGCTTAATTTGAAGATAATTACGCTGCACCATGGCATTGTCTAACTTTCGAATAATTGGAATTTCTTTATAGTTATCCTGTTCTTTTTTAAGTGCTTGATGGTCATTTATAATTTCGCAATGAAAAGTCTTCAATTCAATTTTGCAATCAGGATCATCAGCTACCATTCCTACAAACTCACCAGAACTTAGAGAAGAAATATTGGAGGGTGGCACAGCAGACTCTAATTGCTTAGACCGGCTTATAGAAGTATCTCCGCTATTGACGGAGAGGCTTTCTCTGTCCTGCATAATTTTCCCAAATCGTTCCGAAAGTTGCTTGGCAGTATCACCAGTAACCTGACCGCTAACAATATTTCCAGTGATATTCATAATCACATCAGCCTGTTCGCGGCCATACTCTTTACGGAGCTGACTGAAGTCCTGAATCCCCAAACAAGTAGCTACTTTATTAGATCGTGCAGTAGCGATAAGGCTATCCATATTGTTGAGATAGATCGTTGGGAATTCATCAAAAATTAAACTGCTTTTCTGTTTGCCTTTTTGATTTACTTGCTTGATCAGCCTACTTACATAGAGTGATAAAACAGCGCCGTATATTTGTATTTTCTGTGGATTATTTCCCATGCAGACAATCTTTGGTTCTTCTGGATTATTGATATCTAACGTAAAATCGTTTCCAGATAAAACATAATACAGTTGGGGAGAGGAGAGACGTGCCATTGCTACTTTGGCGGAAGCAATCTGACCTTCTAATTGTTCCATAACATCGTTGAGGTAGGCATTGACAAAAGGATTTATTAACACTTCGACTTCCTTCTCCGTTCGCAATAGGGTAAAGAGACTGTCATAGTCCGCTTGCATAAGTTCAATTACATGTGGAAGCGTACAAAATTGTCCCTCCTTATATTTTTTTAGATACCAGATAATAGCGGTTAGAAAATTGATAGGAGATTCCACAAAGAAATCACCCTGACGTTTGATCCATTCTCGGTTGAGTCCCATAAGTATGGTACGGGCTGATTCGGCTGCATCTGTAATATCCGTCATAGCAGAAGGGTCTAAAGGATTGCATCGATGGGTTCGGGTTAAATCATCAAAATTGATGATGTAAAATTTAGGAGCTATAGGATATTCGTGTTTGTGATTCAGCCAAGTATTATAAGCTATTTTGGAAAGATCATCAAATTTAAAATCATAGACGAACATGGTAAATCCTTTACGGATATGTTGGGTGATCACATGCCGAATTACAAAATACGATTTTCCAGATCCTGGAGATCCTAAAACCATCAAAGCCCGGAAAGGATTGATAATATTAATCCAGCTGTTTCGTACTTTATCTTTCAAATGATAGCGCGCTGGAAGATTGATCGAAAACTCATTTTCAAGTAGCCGTTCTTCCTGTGGGAAAGTCTCATTTTCTTTATTGAAAATATCTTTGCTGTTGAGTCTGTTTTTGATAATTCGAGAAAGTATGGTGCCACCAGAAAGAATTAGTAAAAAACCAACTGAAGAAATTGAAATATATAAAATCGTTACTTCCGTTATCTTAATTTTCAGTAGCAAGCAAAGCGAACTTAAAAAGTAGATTAGTAGTCCAGTACTACTATAAGCAAAAGCTGTTTTATAATTTAGTTTCTCTTGTTTTCTACCTTTTGCACCCAATAAAGAAATGAAAAGAAATCCTACGGCAAATAACTTTGATTTATGAAAATTACTAAACAAACCAGCCTTATATATATTGCCTAAGATCTGGTCGCTAAATGCACTACTGAATCCCCAGAATTTGAAAGAGGAGTAACAGTAATAGTAAAAATGCAATCCTAAAAGTAGGATGCTGATAAGCCGAGTCATATCTAATATTTTCCTCAAGGCTTGGTCGTTTTCTCCAGTTTGCATAGCCATAATTTAATAGTTTACTGATTATCAGATTGTCCTTTTCTTTTCTTCTTTTTGCGCTTTCCTTTTAACTGCTTCGGTAAATAATCGAATGCTTGTTCTGGCTGTAGTAATTGATCTAAAACTTTTCCTAAATCGCTAATAGGGAGTACGGTCGAAGTCTCTTTTAAAATAGAATCTTGAGAATCCCATTGACGCTGACCCTCCCTAGAATTTTTAATTCTAAAAGTTGTTTTATTTTGACTAGCAGATTCTGCTCCGCAACGCTCTTGAATTGCTTTAGCACTGTATTGTTTTCCCAATGCGCTACCATTAAAAACACATTTAGTTCTATGGTCAACATAGGTGATACCATAAAGTAAACCATCGGTATTCTGACGAAGTACAGCCTTGATGCCCTCTTTCTCTAATCTTTTTATTAGTTCTGGAAGTCTGACCGTTTTCTTACTCAGTAATAGAAGATCAATCGTGTTTTTGACCCTTAGCTTATGAGGCTTTCGACGCTGTTCGTTCTGAATGAATTTCTCTTCTAGAAATTTAAGCGTTGGCTTACTGTATAAGTCACTCGCTTTAATGGGTACTCCAACCTTATTTCCATTTTGATCCAGAATGCGATATAATAAACCCTTGTTGGCAAACACCCTCGAATTTTCGCTACCGCGATCAGCCAGTATATTGTATTGTTGCAAGACTGCATTAAGTTCTGGAAGGCTGGTGTATTTATATTGGTTTAGCACCACATCGAGCACCATAGTAATAGCTCTTTTAGTGGGAGTACGACCGTATAACACTTTGCTAGTTGCAACTGGCGTTAGTTCATAATCTTGTTTTCTTTTATGGCGTTCAGCGGGAACTAAGCCAAAGGAAATTTCTATTTCTTTTCTGGCTATTTCTGACTGGTTTTGACCAATGTTTTGGGTATCAATTCTGCTTCCATCTTCCCTCACTTTTATGGAGACGATGTGAATGTGAGGATGCCCCGCATCATGATGTTGATAGACCAAATAAGGTTGTTGGCCAAAGCCAATTTTCTCCATATAAGTATGCGCAATAGCCATTAGTTTTTCTTTAGATAAAGATGTTTCTGAAGGGTCAAAATTCAGAGAAATATGCACGCTATTCCGTGTCACATTTTCGTTTAAGGCAGTTTGTTTTAACATCCGATTCAGCTTTATATTTATTGCCAAATTAGCATCGTCAATAGGGTAATTTCCTGCTCCCATAAATACTGCCACTCCTTCCTTGATTTTGTTTTCGTTGTAGTTTAAAATACGATGAATAGAGTGACCTGTTTTGATTACCGTAACCATAATTCTGCAAATTTTTGAATGGATTTTTTAACTTCATTAATCTTATTAAAAAGAATTTTACTTTCTAGTTCATAGCGAATCAACCAACTTTTAAATTCAGGAATCTGCTGTAGAATATGAAGCTTTTTTACAGCCTGATTAAAGTTATTACCTATTGCATTTAGCTCTTTTCGCAGCTGAAGCATTTGCAACATAAATTCATCCAACGAAGCGTCTCGGTAGGTAGTTACAATAGGCTTATCAAAAAGACTTCTACGTATATAATCGCTCAGCTTTCGGCAGGTACTGGCTTTCCATTTGCGCTCTATTTTTGCATATTCGGCGGTTGTTAGACGCAGCCCAATTATGCGTGTTCGGTTTGAATTTCCTTTTTCCATCATCTTTCATTTTACTCATTAATTCAATATTTTTAACTTGTCCTTGCGGAGCTGCAATACTTCATTTTATTGTGTTTAGGCCTTTTTTTGCTTTTCAGTTTCACTGCCCACGAGTCCCGAGTGATAAGCAGCCAGACTCGGTTGTTTAACAACCGGACATCTGGCCGATTGCAGGAACGTGGCAATCTTTTAACTACTTGTAATGGCCTTCGATCATTAAAGTTGTTTTTAGGGGATTGCATGCGGTAGTACTAATTCCCTATGAGAAGTGGGATAGTAGCTAACTGTTTTTATGCCTCAAATTATTCTTTTTCGATTTTCCGAAATTCACTGACCAATCGTTGAGGTCTTTGTAGTTTCGATAAAGCGTACTTTCATCCTTGTATTTAGTACTCAGAGAAAGTGCACGTTTGGTATAACTTTGACCTGTTTCATCCTGGTCAAAATATAGCCGAATGGTTTCATGATTTTCCATAAATGGTCGTGCTCTTTCGAAAAAAGAAACAGAGTTTAGAATGACAAAATCCTGACTATTTTCAGGAAGGTTTTTGGTCATCGCTTTAAAGGATAAGTAGTCAAAAAAGCCTTCAAAAACGACTACCTCATTACTGCCATTTTCGAAGGTGGTTATTCCTTTTGGTGAAGCTGTTGTTTTGAAATAGGGATTGCGAATTTCATAGCCTCCCAAATCATTTTTGAATCCAATTCCGTAGTAGGTATTATCATTTAAACTATAGTGAACTTCCTTGCAAAACTGTTGAGCAATTGCAACTGGGATAGTACGCTGTTCGAGATAGCGTAATAGCGAATACGAAGTCAGTGTATTTACTTCCACAATCTTAATTTTAGGTTCTTGCTGAACACTATTTTCTAAAGAGGAAAGTAGTGGCTGTTGAAGAGAAAGATTACCACTTAAGTTGCGTAGTAATTCAGGAATGCTACACTTGTAATATTCGATACCAAAATCAATCAAGTTTCCACCTTTTCCAAAGCCATGGTCATACCAGCGATTTAATCTACGATTGATTTTAAAAGAAGCTTCTTTTTCATCCCTAAATGGCGAAAGGTACCAGTAGTCGTTGTGCCTAATTTTTTCAGGTTCAAAACCCAAGGACTTTAAGTAATCAACTAGATCTATTGCTTTGGCTTGCTCTATTGAAAAGTTATTGTTGCTGAAATTCATAACATACATTTTATCAGGTTCATAATTCAGATTCCGCTTACTAAAGTAAAAAAGCTAAATCCCTTGACCAATCCTCATCATATTTTGACTGGGATAAATTGAAGTAAGCTTCTTATTTTTGGAGTACTGAAATATTAATTTAAAACGAGAAGATTATGCTAACAACAAATGATGTAGCCCAGGTTTTTGATACTATCCTTAGTATCCCTGGCATGAATGAGCTGGTGAAGATTGATTTGAAAATCTCCCGTAAAAATGTATTGTTATTAAACCATGTTATCGAACGTGGATTATTGATTAAAGTAGATGATAAAGCATCAAACTTATTGACCAGTGTTCCAGAAGAAAATTTGGAAGAGTTGCGGTCGCTAGGAGGGGAGTGTCTCTCAAAAGCCGGATTGATAGAACTAAGTGAAAAACTAAATGCGTTGAGTGGAACCACGAAGTAGAAGGGGTCATTAAATAGAAACCAAAAGAATACCAAGTAAACTGATCCTGTTTATTTGGCATTCTTTTGGTTTAATCATGTTCGGTTCTAGTAATAGTTATTCCTATCCTTTATTCGAAAATTGGCTTGATTTTTAAATATTTTGGCTTGATTTTCAAAGCATGTTTCGAAAAAAAGGAATGTAATTTTGGTAAGTATTTAAGAATGATTGTTTTAAATAAGCGTCAACACTTTGAAACTTTAAAATCTAGATCCAGAGAAACTTCAAAGTTGAGAACATTTAAACTTCATTCGGTTTAACCCAAAAAGGAAAAGCAATGAAATTACGCGCAACAATAAAGAATGGAATCATTGAGATAATTTGTCTGTTGTACATACTGCTATTTGTGTATGCTGCAGTGAGTAAATTATTGGATTTTGAAAATTTTCAAGTTCAATTGGGACAATCTCCGTTATTAAGTGCTTTTGCTGGTTGGGCTTCCTGGGGAGTTGTGATTGTAGAGTTGATAATATCGATACTTTTATCTTTTCCAAAATGGCGTCTTTTTGGGCTTTATGCAGCTTTTAGTTTGATGACTATGTTTACGACATACATAATCATTATTTTGAATTTCAGTCCTTTTGTTCCTTGTTCTTGTGGTGGAATTCTGGAAGATTTGGGATGGACGGAACATCTTGTTTTTAATATTGGTTTCATTTTTTTAGCACTGATAGGTATCATTCTTGCAACATCTAAAACAAAAGTAGCTAGTGTAAAGAAACGGTATCGACATTTAATTTTGAGTTCTTTTTTATTTGGTTGTAGTACTATAATCGTGTCGGTTCTTTTTCTGTTTTCGGAGACGATTATCCATCATCGAAATACTTTTATTAGAAGGTTTCCTCCTTATCCAGCAACGGAAATTCAACAACTTGATTTAAAATTTAATTCGTATTATTTTGCAGGTATTAGTAAAAAGCGGATCTACCTTGGAAACTACACCACACCGTTCCAAATTACAGAATTTGATACACTTTTAAAATTTGAAAAAAGACATACAATTGATTTAGATAAAGTTGATTTTACTTTTCGTAGTGTTGAGACAAGAGTGCTAGATTCTTCTTTCTATTTATTTGATGGAGTAGTTCCTTGCCTGTATATTGGAAACACAGCAAATTGGCAAGCCAAACTACAAGCGCCTCTTGGGATTCGATTTACACAAGCAGAGCCGATAAATACCAAATCAATTGTATTTCGTGCTTTTGCTCCTGAGAACGGAGAGAATATTTTAGGACTGTTTGAACTCGAAAAAAGGAACAAAATGCATCTCAAACCTGGTCTCTTACAAAAGCAAATCGATGGAGTATTTGGCACTGATGGAATGCTTAAATACGATCCTGTGACAAAAAAAGTCGTGTACTTGTACAAGTACCGCAACCAATTTATGGTAGTGAACGAATCATTAAATGAAGTACGACGTGGTAAAACAATAGATACATTCAGTAGGGCTAAGATTCAAGTAAAGTACTTGACTAAGTCAAAAGAACGTAAAATGACAGCCCCTCCTTTTATTGTTAACAAAACAATGACTGTTTATGATAATTTGCTATTTGTAGCTTCTGCATTACCTGGTAAATATGAAGCAATAGAACTTTGGGAAACCGCCACCATTATTGACGTGTATGACCTAGCCAACAACAGCTATCTTTTTAGTTTTCCAATCTACAACATTGGCAAAGAAAAAATGAAAAGCTTTAATATTCATAATAAAAAACTATATGCGATTCTAGGAACACATTTGGTTGTATATCAATTGAATCACCTATTCAAAAGCAGTTCGAACAAATAAAGAGTACTATGACTTATGTACTAGAATATAACCGGCCGGCTATCAGGGATAAGATCGAAAACCTGTTAAAAGAGTAGATCCTAATTTTTAAATTTATTACTATGAAAACAGAAATTTTAAAAATGATTATGCCAATGGCAGTCATTGCAGTAGCCGTAACTGGCGCTTTCAGTTCAAATACGATGAATAAAAATTCAAAAGCATTTGCATTGAAACAAGGATATACACATACAAGCCCTTCATCGGCTTGTAATATATCAAACATGTGTTCAGATATTGTTGGCGACTTTTGTACAGTCGGAACGGAGGAAGTACGATTATGGGGTAAAACTACTCCTAATGCTGCTACTTGTAATGTACCGCTTTATAAAAACAATTAAAATGTAGGACTAGCTGCCAATAAGAGCAGTAGTAAATGACAATGCGGTTTCTACAGAAAGAAACCGCATTGTTTTTTAGAATTATGATCTGTTAGGTATTATAACAAATCTCCTTTTTTTAAATAATGAGCAAACCATTTTTCAATTTGCTGTGTCAAATGTTGCTGGTTAATTCTCTTTTCCAATCCATGTTCTTCATTGGGGTATACTAACAAGGTGTGCGTTTTTTGAAGTCTTCGTAACGCCATAAAAAATTGCATACTTTGAGAAGAATCTATTTGTGTATCAGATTCTCCAGTCCAGGACAAAAGAGGAGTATTCATCTGTTGAGCATTAAACAAAGGGGAATTATTCAGATATCCCCATTTATTGTCAAAGAAAGAAGTACCCATCCTGAACTGTTGTGATTCAAATCGAAAGTAATTCGGCTTGCCCGTAATTCCATTTGTTCGTAAATACAGGCTGTAAAAGTCTGAAATTCCCGCACCGGAAACAGCTGCTGCAAAACGATTGCTGTGAGTTACAATAAAGTTAGTTTCGTATCCGCCAAAAGAATGACCAATAAGCCCAATATGTGTCGGTGCGATAGATGCTGTTGAAAGAGCTTCATTTACAGCCGCTAAAACACAATCCAAAGCAGATTGTCCAGGTTGACCTACTTGATAAACAATATCTGGGTAGAGTACGAAATAGCCCTGCGAAGTTAAGTTACTCACGTTGAATCCAGCCGAATTGTAAAGCGATGGATTGATATATTTGTGCAAGTTGTGTGCCTGATTCTCATATAAACGAACGATCATGGGATATTTTTTAAATGGGTCATAACTGGCGGGATAATTGAGAACTCCTTTTAGATGATTTCCAGAAATATCTTTATAAGTTATTGCTTTTGACTTTCCCCAAAGATAATGCTGTTGCTGTAAGTTACTTTGGTAAACGACAGTTGGTGATGCTAACATTCCAGCTTTGAACATGAGAGCGGGTGATTGGTCAAAAGTTTGTTCCAAATACATAAAAGAAGAACCATTTTTGGCAGTAGTCAAATAATCAACTTTTTTAGGCTGAAAAACAAGGGATTGAGTACCTCTTTTGCGGTTCCATACCGAATAACCGCTATCACTAAAGTCAGTGCGCTCCGCACTTAGATATAGGTTATCGTCTAAGTTGAAATAACCACTCGTGAAACCACTGAAGTTACTCGTTTTTTGTTGAGAAGGTTGCTGCGAAACTATTCTATAAACGATATTATCTTCCCTACCATTGGTTAATCTTTTGGCAGTCCTTCCATCTGGTGTAATTTCCCAAACATCAAAGGCGTCATAAAGTAATAAAGAACGTTCATCCTTACTCCAACCCGCGAATCCAAATGGATAGGTTTTATCACCTGAAACATACTTTTTCTCATAGAATTCGAACCTTATATGTTGTGTAATATTTGTGTGAGAAGCTTTGCTAATGCTGTATACCCACCAATCTCCATCTTTTAAATAACAAAAATAATCTCCTTCTGGTGATGCTAACAGCGTACCATCATTAGCGTATTTTTCTAAAAAAAGTTTCTTTTTACCAGTCTTGAGATCCATCAACCAGTAATCTAATTCTCTATACTCCTTGAACTGTGCTTCATTGATTCTTGAATCAAATAGTAATGCTACATTTTGCAAACCGTTCAGCATTATCCCAGAAATCGCATGATTGGTAATTTGTGAAAAACGATTGTTTTTTGGGAACCAAACACCATTATACGTATAATTTTCCATTAGTGGTCGTTGTATGTATAACCATTGATCTTTAGTATTCCAAACCATAGCTGTATCTTTAGTAATGACTGTCTTTTTATAGGTTTGAATAAATACTTTATTACCATCGTCAGATAAAGTTAGGGCTTCGGAATCAGTTGACAGTAGCATGTCTTTGGGGAACTCTTGATGGGTATTAGAATCAAAAAAGTGTAATTTACTCTCGCTAACCGAATAGTAATATAGTTTAGGATTTAAGAGGGAATTTGTTGATGAACTACCGTAAAAACCCAATGCAGTACCACCTTTATTCCATTTCATTTTACTAAAGTTTTCCTTTGGGCTATTTATAATTTTTAGAGTTCTAAAATTCTCCTTCAAGAATATCAATTGAGCGATTGACTCTGTATTATTTTTAGAAGTGATGGCAAGAACAGTACTATCAGTATTAAAAGAATAAGTATTTATTGAATCAATTGTTTTTAGTATGTGCCCATTTGGCGAACAAATAAGTATTTTTTGATCCTTTTTAGAGTCAGAAACAACGATAAGGTATTGATCATCTGTCGTAAAAAAGTATTCGTTCACACTTTCCAAAATTGTAATTTGAGCTGTTTGTAAATTAAAAACTGCTAAGGTATTCGGAGCTGAATAATAGGCAAAAACAGCTTCGGTGCTAAACTTGCCTTGTTGTCCTTTCGGAAAAAAATGAGTTTTTAAGGTCGCTGTATTCTTTACAAACAACGTGTCTTGATGCGAGGAATAGCTACTGCTATAACTAATCCAAGTACCATTTTCAGAGAGTTTTTGGGGAGTCAGTTTTCCCCAAAGCGCATAATCAGCTGCTGTTACAGCTTTTTTAGGATTTAGCTGAGCCATACAAAGGCTAGAGCTAGATAAAAGTAACAAGCGTATCAGTCTTACAAGAGAAGACGAGCGACCCAGAGATTGATATTTTTTTCTAGTTATCATAAAAGATGAATTAGTATCCTAAGTTCTGAGGAGATAAATTGGGATTCAATAGCAGTTCTGTTTCGGGTATGGGAAATAAGGCATCAGTGGTATTCCAACCGACCTTGTTACTCAAAGCGCTATCTAGCTTTCCGTAGCGTTTGAGATCAAAAAAACGATGTCCGTGTTCGGTAAATAATTCTACTCGCCGTTCTTGTACTAAAGCATTTAAGATTTCATCTTGCGAAATGGCTGTCGTATTTGGTAATCCCGCTCGATTCCGAATGATATTTAGATCTTCTTTTGCACCAATCAAGTCTCCTGCACGGGCTCTCGCTTCTGCACGAATAAGATATTGCTCTTCTAATCGAAAAACAACGGAATATTCAAAAGAAAATGAAACAGATGAATTGTCCTTGTATTTACTGGCGTAATACCAAGTCGTGCTTCCGTCGCTCACAGCAGTTGTCCAACTGATTTTGCGTTGATCCATCGGCTCAAAAGAGTTTAAAAGAGCATCGCTTAAAGCCGTGAAAGGGGGAGGACCAGCTGTAAAAATATAGAGATTGCCTTCTTCTGTTGCACTACCATAAAAAAACGGGGAAAATTGCCAAATGGTACTGCTACTGGTGTTCATGAAAACGGTATTGAGATCATCCTGTAATGCATAAGTTGCCGTATTGTTTAGTACTGCAGAAGCCACATTAGAAGCTTCGGCCCATTTTTCATCAAATAAGTAAACTCTGGCAAGTAGCGCTTGGGCAGTATATTGGTCCGGTCGCACCCGCTCTCCGCTTTCGTCATTTTCAGGAAGCAAGCTGGAAGCCTTATCCAAATCAGCAATAATTAGTTCATAAACTTTAGCCACTGGTAGGCGAGAGGCAACTCTATTTTGTCTGTAATCAGTAGTAGTTATATATGGAATTTCGCCATAAAGATTCAACAAATAAAAATGGACTAATGCTCGCACAAATAGTGCCTCACCTGTCAGCTGATTTGCTTTGTCTTGGGATAAACTTTTAGAGGCTGCAATACCTTCCAGCATAGCATTAGTATTATAAACAACCCGATAGCTACTGGCCCATAAAGTTGCAACGGCTTCATTGGATGCCAGCAAACTGTTAGTATACAATCCAAATGTAGAATTTTCGGAATCACCGTAAAAAGTTAGTTCATCGGCATAATGACCCATTTGATTGGAAAGTCCAAGAGGGGAACCAGTCAATAAAGTAGAACTTCGTAATTGGGCATAAATAGCGACCATAGCTGCAGTTGCGGTAGTTGGACTTTCAAAAACTACAGGAGTAGAAAGTTGTGAGGATGGTTGATCCGTTTCTACAAAATTATCACAAGCGCTTAGTAACAGTATACAAGCTAGGCTATACCCCATAAAAATAACAGGGATACGCTTTTTTTGAATTTTAAATAAAAAACTTTTTGGATTAAATATAGGTTTCATAACAGTTAGTTTTTAGATTAATAAGTTAATTGAACGCCAGTGGTAATAATTTTCAAAGGAGGCAATACTCCTCTAGTTCTAAACTCTGGATCTGCGCCTTTGTAGGACGTAAAAGTGAGTAAGTTTTGCGCTTGTAAATTAATTTGACAAGTAACACCTTTTAGCCAATAAGAAGGCAGCGTATAACTCAAGGAAACATTCTTCAAACGGATATAAGAGGCATCGCTTATAGTAGCATTGCTGTCACGATATCGGGTAAAAGCACTACTAACCGCCGTATTCACTCCAGTACTGTATTGCTGAAACGGTCCTAAATCTCCTGGGTTTTGCCAGCGATCCAGTACATCTGTTGTTTGATTGTTCCTACTACCAGGCAAGCCAAGTGACGAAGCCGAATTGTAGTTGAGTTGTTTGACAAACTGAAAAAGGAAATCGAGTTGAATACCTTTATAGTTGAGTTGGTTTTGCAAACCACCATAAAAATCAGGATTTAAATCTACTAAATATTGCCTATCGTCTTTAGCAGAAAAAAGACCATCGCCATTAAAATCCTCAAACTCATACAATCCAGTTACTGAATTTAGACCTGTATAGTTATAAACTTTTACAATATTCAACGGTTCACCAATAACGTACTGATTGGCATAAGTAGAACTGGCTAAATCAGGAAAACGAAGTAATTTATTTTTTAAAACACTAATATTGAAATTGCTACTCCATCCAAAATTTTTCTTTTGAAAATTCACAGTTCGCAACGTCAATTCTATACCACTATTTTGTACACTAGCATCAAGATTAGCCTGAATACTGCTAAAGCCCGTGGTCCCCGGCAAGGGAATACCAACCAACTGATTAGATGAAGTATTACGAAACCATCCGGCAGTCACAAAAATCCGATCTTTAAAAAAACCGAGTTCAGTAGCGATCTCAAACTTTTTGTTGCTTTCCCATCCAAAGTCGGGATTAAAGAGTCGTGTGGTTTCAATCCCTACCGTTCCTTGGTAGGGATTCCCATTGGAACTATACGTATCTAAATATTGGTAATCTCCAATTTGATCACTTCCCGTAGTTCCATAACTAGCACGAAGTTTTCCAAAACTCAAAAACGATCCGTTACTGTCTTTTATAAAAGATGCTTTAGAAAACAACCAAGCGGCACCTACAGCCCCAAAAGTAGCAAACTTGTTTCCTGGTCCAAAACGACTTGATCCATCTCGTCGACCCGTTACATTCAAGAAATATTGGTCAGACCAACTAAAATTAGCACGTCCAAAAAAGGCTTGGTATTTATACTCTGTACCACCACTGCTCATGATGGTAACAGTTGAGGCGGAAGCCAAGTCATAAATCAAACTATTACTAGTAAATCCTTCTCCTGCTAAAACCAGTTGCTGCCCGTTGAGTTGATTGAAAGTACCACCTGCCAATATGGAAATTTTGCCTTTTCCAAAACTAGTATGCCAATTGAGTTGAGGTTCTATAATCCAAGATTGGCGCGTTGTAGTATTTGTAAATAAGGAAGAAAATTCACTGCCTAAACCATAGGCAGGATCATAAATAGTAGAAGGGAAAGTGCTACTCTCTTTGTGTTTCAAATCCGTATAGCCAAAGCTAGATTTAAATTCCAATTGAAATGGAAGTTGATAAGATAAGACTGCATTGGCAACTAAGTCAGAGGTATTGCTTAAGGATTTCCCATTCAGATGGCTTAGCGGATTTTCCCAAGTGCTGTTCTCCCAATTGAGATTTCCTGCTGCATCATACAAAGCAGGTGCGTTGGGTGCTAGCTTTCGCGAAATGGTGGTTAAGTCTGTCGAGGGTTGGTTATTATCTTGTACCGTGTAACCTGCAGAAAAGTTGATGCCAAATTTTTTATTCTCGGAGGAATGATTCAAATTAATACGTGCATTTCCTTTTTTATAACCAAAATTAGCAGGAAAAACGGTTGTTTCATTGCTATAGCTTCCATTGAAGATAAACTGAGTCTGCTCATTACCTCCTGAAACAGAGGATTGCAAATTCATGAAGTTAGCTGTACCACCAGTCAGTACTTTTTGCCAATTGGTATTTCGAGTTTGATCCCATGTACCATTAACTTCATAAGCACTTGCTGGATAAGTCGTGTATCCATCATTAGAGAAAGCTTCACGACGCATCTCTAAATATTGATCAGTATTCATCAAATTCATGAAGCGGGTCACTTTCCCAATTCCGTTAGAATAGTTGGTGGTGAACGTAGTTTTGCCTTTCTTTCCTTTTTTGGTTGTAATAAGTATGACGCCATTGGCACCACGTGAACCATATATCGCTGTGGCATCAGCATCTTTTAAGACTTCGATACTTTCAATATCGCCAGGATTCAAATTGTTGAGCGGACTCGTTAAGGAGGGCATTACGGTAGCGGTAGCACCAAACCCCACAGGATCGCTGGAATAAGGGACACCATTAATAATATATAGCGGTCTATTACCGTCGGACCTCAAGCTGTTTTGTCCCCGAATTTGTAGGTCAAACCCCCCACCAGAAACACCAGTTGTTTGCGTAATATTAACTCCCGCCATTCTTCCCTGCATGGCAGCCAGAACATTAGTTACCGGTTGCGTTTCAATTTCTTTCGCCAAAATTTTAGCAATACTTCCCGTACGCTCTTTTTCTTTTACAGAATAGTAACCAGCATTGACTCGTACTTCTTGAAGAGCGGTAGCATCTTCCTTGAGTTGGATGTCAACTGTTTTTTGCGAACTAATAACTACTTCTACAGACTTGAATCCCATGAACGAAAAGACAAGAACATCAGTAGGAGAGGCCGTGATCGTATACTGGCCATTGTAATCTGAGATAGTAGTAGTGGACGTTCCTTTAACGGTAATAGTAACTCCAGGCATAGGGCCAATACCATCAGTGATTGTACCACTAATTTTTTGGGTAGGTTGCTGAAAATTTGAAAAGAGTAGGTGGTTATTGGCTACGGCAGAGGAGGAGAACAGGCAAATTCCTAAAATAAAGGAATACACCGTTGTCCTTACCTCCTTGATTAATGAATTATTTTTCATAATTTTGGTTCTTGGTTAGGTGAAATGTGAGTTTTGTTTTACTATGGTCCTCTACTTTTGCTTGCCGGCGAGTTAGGGGACTTTTTTTGTGTTGAGCCGCTAAGGGACTTGTTTTTTTGTTACTTTATTAAGGCATAGGCTTTTTCTGTTATCGGTTTTCGGTTTTGGATTGTTGTAATAGTTTTTGCAAGTTTAAAAACTGCCGCAGCCATAAAGCCAAAGGCAAATTATTACTATTAATGCCACTATCAATGTAGCTTGTATTTGTTTGTAGTATTTCATCAATGCAATTTTTGTAGGTTATGGATTATCTGTTCTCTATTGTCTTTTTTCAATTCTATTCAAAAAACTCACTAAAAACATCCTGCACCTTATGATAACTAACTCAAATTAAACTATGTCCATTGTATTCAAAGGATATTTCGGTGCAGGTGTTTAGGTTTAATAAATTACAAACCCATGTCTGTTGTTTTACATTTGATTATAAGGATAATAGCATGCTTTTAGCCAACATTCTTTTGAGAAATGCCCATTGTGCCTTTTTGCTAATACGAGACCTTTTGCTCCCCGTCCCGAAACATATTCTGAAAACTTAAGTTCACCATTTGGAAAATAGAAATAAAGACAATACTTTTAAAGTGCGAGTTTGAAAGATTAATGCTTAAATCTAAGTGCTAAGTGTACTTGAGGTTTACCGTGACTTATAATTATGGGATTATGATAGCTCATAAATCTCATTTTATAGCTGCTCAGGATTTCACTCATCTGTACATAAAAGTACTGCTGAATTAAGCTGCTCTTGTAAGGGTGTATCTCAAGCTAAGTAGCCTTTTTTTTCAGTAAGTGGCGGCTAAAGGCAAGCTACATATTAGTAGTTAATTAAGGTGGAATACATGGAGTAATACATAAAAATTTCGTTCTCATAATTTATAGGTTTATGGTTATGGAACGATGTATTTCGGGTATGAAGAATACTTGCAAAAAAGCAAGGAGCGGCCTCACACTTTAGAGTCAAGGGCGACCAAACCCATCTTTAAAATCTTTCGACTAAAAAGGTACTATCTAAAGCTTACGTGAGAACCGCTCGCATGCCGTTTGCAAAAGTAAGAAACTTTATGACATGGAGCGACTTCACGATACTCTCGATAGTAAAATTGGTCGTTTTGACTCGAGAAAACATCGTTTTAATTATGCCAAAAAGGCTAATTATCAATTCGCTATAACAAATATAGCAAAATTATTTAATACACCAATATATAGGTGTTAAAATTTATAAGATTAATGATAAAAATTACAGAATATACCATATCACAATTTGATTTTGACTTGATAAATCATATAAAGAGACTTAGAGTAGAGAAAAAAATTTCACAGGAACAATTAAGTACCGGTATGGGATTAGTTCGCAGTTTTGTTGGTAATGTAGAGAATATTAATGAATCACATAAGTATGCAACTCGTCATTTAACTTTATTGGCAAAGGCTTTCGGATTTAAGAATATTTCAGATCTGATGAGGTTCCCTACTCCTCAATATGATAAGATTAAAGTTATTGTAAAACAAACTATGAATGAAAGTGGTACTAAAGCGTTAAGTTCTGAGGTGGTGAAAATTGAGCCTTTAAAATAAGTACACTGGTAAAGAATATAAACATTTAGTATTTCCAAAAGTTGAAGTTATTGTGGAGTTTTTTTCTAAATTCTTATTAGAAAATAAAATAAGTAGTACTGTATCATAAATGTCTTTAAATATCATACTGAATCCTATTGAACGCGATATTCATATATGAAAAAATAGGCAAAGGGAAAAAAGTTTAGTGGATTACTTTTAAGCATTTGTAATTTTTTCAAGATATCACTAAAAGTGGATATTGTATTAATAATTAGAAAAACTTTTATTTATAAGCTTAAAAAAATTGCATGCGTTATGGTAAAGCTTAAAAGAAAAGGGATACTTCCGGATGTTATTTATTAGTTAGGTGCAATATTAACGCAGAATCGGCGAAAAGATGTTGATAACTCATTGATAATTAATAAGAAGAAATTTTATAAATTATTTCTATTGTTTTTACATTTACAATAACATAAATGAATTTATAAAATGAGTGATTTAAAAGAAATGTCCTTTGCTGACTTAAAAGCTGCAGCAGATTATTTAGAGAAGTTGAAAAGTGAAAGAATAGAAGATTTGAAAAGTCAAGGAATGGATACCAAAACAAATAAAGGATTGGATGATATGGGAAAGTTGGAATATGATATACATACAGCTTTATTTTCCAGATTAATGAAACTTAAAAAATCTTAAAATGTCTGTGAATAATTACACGGAAGCGATGAATTATGAAATGTTAATTCGAAATGCTTTTAATTGTCAACGAGGAACAAGAAATGGAGCAGATTTGTGTTATATGAAAAATGTAATGACAATGGAAAATGGGGAAACTTTTGCAAAAAATTTAGGCTCTTATGAAAAACAATTTGAGAAAGTTAAAATCTATATTTCAAAAGCATTATTAAAACTTACTAAAACAAAACAATATTCAAAAGAAGTAGTTTTTTTTAATAATCTCATTGAAAAATTAGATTATTCAAGCTCAACAAACTCATTAATGGAAATTGTGAATATTGCGCTTGAAAAAGTTATTGAATTGAAACCTAAATAAAAAACCTGCGTATAACAGATAAGGGTTCGTTGAGCTTGTATAGCCAAAACCGAGCGATAGCGACCTGTCGAAGTAGTGAACCCTGGCGCGAGCGTCTCGCTCGTGTACATAAACCGTCTTGTCCTCAAATAGGTTTACACAAAAGCCAACGATAGCGGAAATTCTTTCCGTGCCAATAAATAGATGTCTAGTGAAATCCTACGTTCTAATCCCGAAGTTTCGGTATGGAAAAACTACCTGAGTGCGCTGGATTCCTTTGATGTGTGGCATTATTAAACATACAACTTTTCTTTCTTTTATTAAAACAATTTAATTACTTTTGAAGAACTAAACGACGGATTTTTTGCAGACTGACGTTGTAGTGCCATTTGTAAACTGCTAAAAACGAAATAAACTTATGGAAGATTTTGATTCTGAAGAATCCCAAAGCGAATACAAAAGAATTGATGAAAATTTTGAAAGAACAGAAATCGAAGGTTTAAAAAACCTTCTCAAACATTTCGACAGAATTCACGACAAACTTTTTACTTTTAAAAATATTTTAATTGCTGGTTTTTTTGCGCTTTCTAAAATTGAAAATTCAATTTCTGTAAAAACCGTTCTTATACCAATTATCAATTTATGCTTTTTGATGTTTATTGAATATGAAATGATGGAAAAAAGCCGATTTGAAGCATCAATTACAACTCAAAATTTTGATAAATTTGAATCTCATGGTAGAAGAATAAGCAGAACAAATTGGTATTCGCTACTCAGCATTGTATCGACTTTAATTGTAACGATTGTTTTTCTTTGGTATTTATTGTCGAATTGAAAAAAAACGGCCTACAACAGCTAAGGATTCGTGGGCTTGAAAAGCCAACAATGAGGCCTTTGTAGAACGAACCGCAGAGATTCCGTAACTATGGGGTTATCGTAAAAGAGTCAGGAGGATTTCAAGAGGATCTGGTGTCCTCTTTATTTTTGAGCTATAAATTAGGCTGTTTTTATCGTGTTTTCCTTCACGTGTGAGCATACGTGCCCTTACCCACAAAACTATTTTTTGCAGTCCCTTTAGCTATCTGGATGATTTTTGGCTACTGCCAAAAGAAACCATGCAGGCGGACCGCGCTAGTCAAAAATGGCTATTCGATGTAAATTAGTTATCTTGCAACAAGGATATTTTGGTAGAAAAGGTTTCTTCTCTACTTTTTATAGCACTTTTACTTTTAATTTATCCTGTAAAAGCTTGAACTTTTGACGTTTCCAAGTACTACTCAAAGAACCATAATAACTTATTTTTACAAAACGTTTAGGCAATTGGTATTCCAAGAAAAACGGAAAGTCGGTGACCCAAATGAAGCATTATAAAACCAGTGTTTGCTTGAGTTGCGAGCTTTTTAAAAAGTGTACCAAAAACGCTAGAGGCCGACTCATTGAACGCTCCCAACATGCCGATTTGATTTATCAAAATAAGGTCAGAATTGAAAATAATTATGAAATCTACCGACGGCGCCAAGCCATTGTCGAGCATCCATATGGCGTGATTAAACGACAATGGGACTTCTATTACATCATGACCAAAAAATCCATCAAACACGCCAGTGCTGATGTGGGATTGATTTTTACCGCCTACAATCTCAAGCGCATTTTTAATCTCGTTGACCTAAATATGTTGAAAATGTACTTAAAACGTACGGCTTTGTTTTATTGGCTCAATAAAACTCATTTAAAAGCTTTTTACGCCGTTGTAAATTTTGAAATAAATGTGAGTGTATTTTTTAAAAGTCGAAATTATTGTTCGGGAAATGGGTTATATTTACCTCAAAATTAAGTTTAGATAGGAACTTTCAAGGGTTTTTAGACGAACTGACGTTGGCAGACATAACTGAAAATCAGAACTTACTAAAAAATACGTGATTAAGTATAATTAAATCGAAATATGATAGATAAATTAAAATTCGTTAGTAAAACAACAATTGAAGAAATAAAAAATCTAAACATTAAGTCTGAAAGCGCAGATTTAGACTATAAGGAAATATTTACGATTAGTGATGCAAAATCAAAAATTGAAATTTCTAAAGATTTTGCAGCTTTTTCAAATTCAAAAGGGGGTTATATTATTTACGGAGTAAATAACAATTTTGAATGGATAGGTTTAGATGATAGAAGTGACAATGATACTGATGAAGCAAATATTTCAAATATCCTTGACAATTTTATAGACGGTTCTATAGAATTTATTACTAATACGATTGAAATAGATAATAATTATTTTTTTATAGTTTATATTTTTCCTAATAAAACAATATCACCTTTTAAAAAAGATGGACAGTATAGCAAATCTAATTGGAAAGACAATAAAAGTAAAAACATAACTATTTTTCAAAAAGGTGATGTTTATTGCCGTAGAGGTACACGTTCAATAAAAGCAGATAATTTATTCTATAAGTTGAAAAGCAATCATTTTCAAGTCATTGAAAACATAAGCAATCAACCAATAATGTATAATGAATTTATTGGTAGAAGGGAATACTTAAACGAATTAAATGAAAAGTTAGAAAACACTAATAATAGAATAATTCAAATTGATGGAATTGGAGGAATTGGAAAAACAACTTTTGTTCATTATTTCGCAACTAAACTTATAGAAAATAAAGATTATAAAAATAACTTTGATTTTATTATTTGGACAAGTTCTAAAAGAAATAAATACACCCCAGAAGGTATTAAAGATTTAACAGAGTTTATTTCAAACTATACCGATTTATTGGAAGATATATATGATTTCATTACCACTAATGGACTTGAAGAAGAAAATGACAATTATGAAGTTGAAGAAGTTGTTTTAGAATTCTTAAAAAGTAATAAAGTTCTCTTGATTGTTGATAATTTAGAAACACTAAATGACAATGATTTAATTAAGTTTATTGAACATTTTCCTATAAAATCTAAAGCAATTCTAACTACAAGAGAAACTTTGGGAGATTTCTTTATGTCAAGAATTAATCTAAACGGATTTGAAGAAAAGAAAGAATTTCCAGAATTTTTGAGTTCTCAATATAAGTTATTTACAGGAAAAAATGATAATTCATTTATTGAGTTGTATGGAAACCATACAAATGAATTATACAGTTATACCAAAGGTATGCCGTTAGCAGGTCAATTGATAACTCATCAACTATCAACAGGAACACCAATAGAAAATGTAATTGAGAATTTAAAAAGCGGAAAAGCATATGAAGATATTCTTAAATTTTGTTTTCAAGGAACTATTGATAAATTATCAATTGCTGAAAGAACATTATTATTTATTTTTTCACTTTCTGAAAGAGAAGAACTATTATCCTTAGGAGATTTATTATATATAAGTGGCTTTTCAAGTGATGAAATTGGATTACATTCAATTCCCAAACTTACTAAAACTTCTTTATGTTTAGCGCAAAAAACTGATAGCGGGGAAATAGGATATACAATTCCACATTTAGCAAAAATTTACTCTAAACAATATTTATCTTTAGAAAATGAAATAGAAATTATTCAGAAATACGATAATTTCATCCAAGAAAAAAGTAAATTTAGTATCGATAATTCGGAAAGCGTTAAACTATTTACAAGGTCAAAAGCTAAAAACCATAAAGAAAAAGTTGCAGCGGGAGAAGCAATAAAAGCTCTTTCTAATGCATATTATAATTATGATTCAGCTATAAGTTCGATTGAAAAACTGTTAAAAGAAAATAGTAAGTTCGCATTTTTATATTTGATAAAAGGGAAAATAGAGGATAATGGTATATTTAAAGACTCATATAGTAAAGCAAAAAAAGAATTTTTAATTGCAATAGAAATTGACAATGAATTCTTAGAAGTATTAATTGAACTTGGTTATTTAGAATATAAGAGTAGAATAGGGAAGAAAGATGATGTTAAAGAAATTATTCAATCAAGTATAAATTATTTTGAAAGAGCGCTTAAATTAAATTCAAAAGACCAAAGAATTCATCTTGGACTTGCTCAAGGATATACTGTACAAGCTACTAAAACAAGTTTTTACCACTCCAAAAACAAGAGATATGAAATCGGAACAAAAGCAAATGAACATTATGAGCAGGCGATTTACACAGGTGAAAATTTGTCAAAAATGGAAATTCATTCAAATGCAATTACTTGTTTTGGTAAAGCTATAAACATTCGTAACAATATCCGTGATGATGAAAGGGCTTTAAAGACTTGCGAAGAAGGTTTATTATTTGAACCCGACAATGTAAAGTTAATAGAAATAAAAGAACAATTGGAATTTAAAATGAGTCCTAATTCTTTTACAAAAAATAGTTTTGCTGAAAAAGGTTGGATAGTAAAATAATTAAGCAGAACTATTTAAAAAAAAGAAAATTTGAAAGTATTGTGCATATTGTTACGTCTGCCAACAGCTAAGGTTTCGTGGGGCTTGAAAAGCCAACAATGAAACCGCGGTTGAACGGAACCGCTCTACTTCCGCCACTATGGGGATATCGATAAACAAGTTTAGGTAATTCAAGAGGACAAATTGTCTTCTTTTCTTTGAGGGATAATCTGGTTGGTTTTCTCGTGTTTTCCTTCACTTTTGAGTATAAGTGCCCTTACCCATAAAGTTAACTTTTACAGGCAATTGATTTTTGGCTATTGCCAAGATACCATGAAGGCGGACCTCGCTGGTCAAACAGTAGAATGTTGTGTAAATTGCCCGTTTTACAGCATTGACACTTTCTAATTTTCGATTCTTTGGTTACTTTTATTTGGGGTTGTACCTTTAGTTTTTCTTGTAAAATCTTTAGTTTCTCTCGTTTCCAGTTGCTACTCAGAAAACCATAATGCCGTATTTTTACAAAACCCTTGGGTAATTGGTATTCCAAGAAAAACGGAAAGTCGGTGACCCAAATGAAGCATTATAAAACCTGTGCTTGCTTGAGTTGCGAGCTTTTTAAAAAGTGTACCAAAAACGCTAGAGGCCGACTCATTGAACGCTCCCAACATGCCGATTTGATTTATCAAAATAAGGTCAGAATTGAAAATAATTATGAAATCTACCGACGGCGCCAAGCCATTGTCGAGCATCCATATGGCGTGATTAAACGACAATGGGACTTCTATTACATCATGACCAAAAAATCCATCAAACACGCCAGTGCTGATGTGGGATTGATTTTTACCGCCTACAATCTCAAGCGTATTTTTAATCTCGTTGACCTAAATATGTTGAAAATGTACTTAAAACGTACGGCTATGTTTTATTGGCTCAATAAAACTCATTTAAAAGCTTTTTACGCCGTTGTAAATTTTGAAATAAATGTGAGTGTATTTTTTAAAAGTCGAAATTATTGTTCGGGAAATGGGTTATATTTACCTCAAAATTAAGTTTAGATAGGAACTTCCAAGGGTTTTTAGACGAACTGACGTTGGCAATAATTATACCCGAAAAGAGAGAAAAATAATACAATGGATAAAAGGTATCAAGTCTTCATAAGTTCTACTTATGCTGATTTAAAAAATGAAAGAGCAAAAGTTATTCAAACAATAATGGAATTAGATTGTATTCCAGCAGGAATGGAAATTTTTCCTGCAATTGATGAAGAACAATTTGAATTTATTAAAAAAGTAATTGATGATTGTGATTACTATATATTAATCATTGGCGGAAGATATGGCTCTATTTCTGCGGAAGGTATAAGTTATACAGAAATGGAATATGATTATGCAATTACTAAAAACATAAAAGTGATTGCTTTTATTCATTCAAATCCTGATCAAATCCCTATGGGAAAATCTGAAAAAAATTCAGATTTAAGGCAGAAATTACAGGATTTCAAATTAAAAGTGTCTACAAATAGATTAATTAGGTTTTGGACAAATGCAGAAGAACTACCTGGTTTAGTAGCCTTAAATCTACCTAAAACAATTAAAAGATATCCAGCAATTGGATGGATAAGGGCAAATTCGACATCAAACCCAGAAGTCTATGTTGAGTTAAACGAAATACGAAAAGAGAATCAAGAGCTAAAGTCACAAATTACCACAAATGATAATAAACTCGATATAGCTAATCTTGCAGAAATTGAAGATTTAATCGAAATTTCAGGGAAACATACCTATTGGAATGATCAATATCATCAAGATGTTAACTCAAATTGGTCTAAAAAATTAACTTGGGGAGAAATTTTTGCCTTAATATCACCATATCTTTTAAAGAAACCCAATGATTCAAAAGTAAAAGAAAAACTTTCACAAGTTATATACGAGACAATTCAGAATTTTGTAGATTCTGGAATAAGCTATATAAGAGACCAAGATTTTCAAACTATAAAAATTCAATTTTCAGCTCTACAATTAATTGAATTGGAAACTACTACAGATAAATCTGGACAAATAAACTTAATATGGAATACAACAGAAAAAGGTAAAAACTTGATGTTAAATTTACGAACTATAAAAAAATAACTACTGCCAACAGCTAAGGTTCCTATGTAAAGCAATTAAAGTTATCAACAACTTTTTCTCTGAGCGATATGTGGGTGATTTTCGAGTATAAAATGCCGTTCCAACGGCTTGTTGGAAAAGTTGGAAACAACTTTTTGTCCGCCGTAGGTTTTGGACAGAAAAAGTTATTCTAACTTTTTCAATAATGCCACGATTTTTTTTTCCTCTTTTATATCATATTTTCCCTTTAAATTCTTAAAGCTCAGGCTCCTATTTGTGGTCTAAATCAATAGCCACCAGCACCTGTGTGGTTGTAAGAATAATAAAATAGCTGCCTGCTCGTTATGTAGCCCACGCTTTAGCGTGGCTACCACCTTAGCTTTGCAGTCTATTTTTTCTTGTCATTTTGTGAGACTTTTAAGAAAGTTATTTTTTGATTTTCGCTACTCTTATTTTTTAATTTTATGCTATTGATTTTTCTAAAACTATGTTTTTATTAATTTTATATGGGGTTTGTGTCTTAATAACTGCTAATATCCTTCGAGTCATTTTATGTGCTACTTTTACGATGATGCTTTTTACATTTTTTCCTTGATGTTTTCTATAATACTGTTGCATTTCAAGATCTTTCCTCACAGCCATCCAAGCCGCTTCAATCAAGTAGCTTCGTAATTGACTTCGGCTCCGAGGAGTTATTCCCAAACATTTCTCGCTACCACCGCTATTATGTATTCCAGGAACAATTCCAACAAAACTAGCAAATTGTCCCTCGGTATTGAAACGCCTCAAATCACCACATTCTGCAATAATAACAGAGGCTAGATAACCCCCAATACCAGGAATACTCTTCAATAAATTGTAATCTTCTTTGTGGCTTTTTCGACAATAGGCTCGCATTTGATTGGCAATTTCTAAATATTCTGTTTTTACAAATTTATACATTCTAATTTTTCCTTGTAAAGCTAAATCTCCACAAGTAGTACTAAATTTCACCTTTTCTAACCATTCTATAAAACCATTAGACCAATTCGAATTATCATATTCTACGGGGATTTCTATTGCGTGAAACAACAATAAACTCTTGATATGCAATTTAGTTGTCCTCAATTTTTTTGTAACCTGTGTTCTATGGCGTGCCAAACTAGTGAACTGATCCTCATCCTCTGTAGGGATATTGATTCCTTTTAAAGTGCCAGATTTCAACTGGTTGGATAAATTTTTGGCATCCAAAGCATCTGTTTTCTGATAGCGTTCTTTATTTCCTGTTTTCACGTCAGCTGGATTGACCACTAGTACATTCCATCCTAAATTTAAAAAATAGCGAGCTACAGAAAACCCACAACAACCTACTTCATAAACTAAATAAACCTCATGATTATGAAAATTATTAGTTACATATTGCTCTAAATCACAAGATTTTGAAGGCATAGAATACGTTTTATGGAAAAATAAATCGGTCTGAATGGAAACTGTCCATGTTTTCTTGTGTATATCCAAACCAATATATACTTTTGGACTAGTAGTAATTTGAGTACTCATATCATTAAAGTATTAGCAGACAGCCAAAACTGTACTGCAGTTAGTAATTATTTTGAGGCTCAATTTACTGCTTTTACATAGATGCTCGTTGGGCTTGAAAAGCCAACAATGAAACTGCGGTTGAACGGAACCGCTCTACTTCCGCCACTATGGGGATATCGATAAACAAGTTTAGGTAATTCAAGAGGACAAATTGTCCTCTTTTCTTTGAGGGATAATCTGGTTGGTTTTCTCGTGTTTTCCTTCACTTTTGAACATAAGTGCCCTTACCCATAAAGTTAACTTTTACAGGCAATTGATTTTTGGCTACTGCCAAGATACCAAGCAGGCGGACCTCGCTGGTCAAACAGTAGAATGGTGTGTAAATTGCCCGTTTTACAGCATTGACACTTTCTAATTTTCGATTCTTTGGTTACTTTTATTTGGGGTTGTACCTTTAGTTTTTCTTGTAAAATCTTTAGTTTCTCTCATTTCCAGTTGCTACTCAAAAAACCATAATGCCGTATTTTTACAAAACCCTTGGGTAAAATGTGCATTGCAAAACGGAAAGTCGGTGACTCAAATGAAGCATCATAAAACCAGTGCTTGCTTGAGTTGCGAGCTTTTTAAAAAGTGTACCAAAAACGCAAGAGGCCGACTTATTGAACGTTCCCAACATGCCGATTTAATTTATAAAAATAAGGTCAGAATTGAAAATAATTATGAAATCTACCGACGGCGCCAAGCCATTGTCGAGCATCCATATGGCGTGATTAAACGACAATGGGACTTCTATTACATCATGACTAAAAAATCCATCAAACACGCCAGTGCTGATGTGGGATTGATTTTTACCGCCTACAATCTCAAGCGCATTTTTAATCTCGTTGACCTAAATATGTTGAAAATGTACTTAAAACGTACGGCTTTGTTTTATTGGCTCAATAAAACTCATTTAAAAGCTTTTTACGCCGTTGTAAATTTTGAAATAAATGTGAGCGCATTTTTTAAAAGTCGAAATTATTGTTCGGGAAATGGGTTATATTTACCTCAAAATTAAGTTTAGATAGGAACTCTCAAGGGTTTTTAGAGGAACTGACGTTGGCAAAAATATTTGATCAAAAGCGGAAAAAATCATATCTTTGAATAAAACAACACGAAAATGACTTTTACTGACAAAAATATTATAGAAAATTACTTCGGATTATTCGAGAGTTTAAACTCTATGAGTAAACTTGAGTTGATTGAAAAGTTAACGAAATCCTTAAAAGCAGAAAATAAAAGTAAAGAAAATAATTTTTATAAATCTTTTGGTGCATTTTCTAGCGAAAAAACCTCTGATGAAATAAATACAGAAATAAAATCAAGTAGAAAATTTAGAACTAAAGAAATTAAATTCTAATGAAATATTTACTTGACACCAATATCTGTGTACATTTTCTACGTGGAAAATTCGAAGTTGATAAAATGCTAAAAGCAAAGGGTGTCGAAAATTGCTATATTTCTGAAATAACTGTTTTAGAATTACGATTTGGTGCTGAAAATAGTCTTGATAAAGTTAAATCACATAAAGCTGTAGATATTTTTTTAAAAGGAATTGTAATAATTCCAATTTTTGGATCTATAAAAAAATACGCAGAAGAAAAAGTTCGCTTAAATAAACTTGGCAAACCTCAAAATGATGAATTTGATTTATTAATTGGTGTTACAGCAGTAGAAAATAAATTAATTTTAGTAACTGAAAACATCAAAGATTTCGAAAGATTAAATGGAATTGAAATCGAAAATTGGATTGTGCGCAAATAATACTTTTGCCAATCGAGTAGACGGGTCCGCCCCGAATAGGACGGACTGCGCCTCTCACACCACCGAACGTACGGGTCACGTATTCGGCGGTTCGCAAAGAGATGGGTTAAGTTCGATATAAACATCGGTTAATGATTGATACCCTTTTTGTTTTAAGCGCTTCAAAGTGATGGTAGACCCCAAAATTGGACTCTGAGCAATCGCCCAACCACCTTTTCGAGTCCGACTCCATGCATAGGCGTGGTCTTGGTCAATTCCTAGTCGTATGAGGTTTTTCCTTTTCCGTTCGGGTTTTTTCCAGTCGTGCCAAATGCAGTACCGAAGTCGGTTTCTTAACCAGCCATCTATGTCACGTAATTTTCCCATGATACTTGTTCCCCGAAAATAGTTTAACCATCCTCGCTGAATTTCGTTTATCTTGGCAATACGGTCTTCTAGTTTGACTGGTGCGGTTTTACGGCTAATGCTTTTGAGCTTTTCTTTTAGTTTCTTCCATGCTTTTTCTGCCACTACCAATTGATAATCGTTCTTGCTTCCTTTCTTGTAAGTTGGCACAAATCCGAATCCCAAAATCGTGAAGTGAACAGGACGTTTTATCCCGCTTTTCTCCTCGTTGATGGTCAGTTTGAGCTTTGTTTTCAAGAATTTAACAAGTGCTTGTGCTGTCGCTTTTGCCCCGTTGTGGCTCGTACAATAAATACTAAAATCATCGGCATAACGTACAAATTTGTATTTGCGTCTTGTCATTTCTTTGTCCAATTCATGGAGTAGAATATTCGACAATAACGGACTGAGTGGACTTCCTTGCGGAACGCCCTTGCGTCTTTTCTGTAGTTTTCCTTTGATTTGTATTGGCGCACGCAACCATTTTCGGATGAGTCGCATCGTAGTTTTACATTTCACTTTTCGATAGACTAAATTCAGTAATAAACAATGGTCTACTTCATCAAAGAAGTTCTTGAGGTCAATGTCCACAATGTGGTTCAACCCTTGATGGATGTAGTCCCGTGATTGTCCAACGGCTTGTCGGGCATTCTTGTTGGGGCGAAATCCAAAACTATTGCTACTAAACTCGGTTTCGAATAATGGTGCTATAACCTGCGATACGGCTTGTTGCAACACTCGGTCGGTAGTGGTAGGAACTCCCAAAAGACGGACTTTGCCGTTCCCCTTAGGAATTTCTACTCCCAAAATGGGTTGTGAGCAGTAGTTTCCGTTTGCAATATCTTCTAGCAGTTGTGGTTTTCGTTTCGGAAAACCTTCTTTGAGTTGGCTGACTTTTACGCCATCAACGCCTGCACTGCCTCGATTGGAAATAACATGTTCCAATGCTTTTTGAAGATTGTAAGGATGTACTACTCGTGCAATCATTTTGTTGTTTTAATCGGTTAACCTGTTCTTGTTTTTCAGGGCTATAACTTGCGTCATTCCGTTGAAAATTAAGAACCTCAATGCGTTCTGTCCTTCCTTGATTGTGAGACCTATGCAGTTTCTATTTGCAACTCGTTGCCACAAGTACTATGACTTCTGCTGACTTCTTGACCTAACCAACTCGTAGTTGTCAAGACCTCCCCCGGTAAGAGCTTCTTCCTTCCTCCGATTCCTGCGTCATCTACAAATCAACGATTTTGATAATCTTCGGACGTTACGTTGCTGTGGACGCTTATCCTCGTTAACTTGCCTCATATGACGTTCCTGTACGTCAGTACCGGATTTTGTCGTTTCGCTGCCTTCAGTGCATACCTCACGATAAACCACCTTGCGACGTACTAATGATTCGGGTTTTCAATCCGCTCATAAGGGACTTGCACCCTCTGGAAAAATATCAGACTGTAGGATTTGTTTTCTAATTCAAAATGTTTAATTTCGAATCGTGAACAAACGATTTACAATCTGCTTCCTGCTCATGCAGGGCACACACAGCGGTTTACAAAAATGGCGAAATATGTGGTAAATTCACGTGTATCTTTCGCAAGAACATTTACCTTAGCCGAAAATAATCGGTCACGAAGTTCGCCACTTCTGCAAGCCGGGACACGTCAAACTGTCTAAAAACCTCCCTTCTTTTTATTCAATTATCTTAAAAAAATCACTCCCAAAACTTGTATAACTCCTTGCTTTCTACTGTATTTAGTACTGATTATTAGGTACTTACGTATTTTTAAAAAGTGATTTATGAGTAAATTTATCATTGGAAGCGATAGAAGTCAAATTCCCCTTTTTGCTTCTTCCATGGAACAGGCAATCGCACAAGACAATCAAGTTAGACTCATTGACTTGTTTGTGGATAGTTTAAAATTAGCTGATTTTGGTTTTGATTTTAGCTTTGTTGAAAATGGTCGACCGGCTTATCATCCCGCGTATTTACTCAAACTTTTTATTTACGGATATCTCAATCGGATGCGTTCTTCCAGGGTTTTGGAGAAAGAATGCGTTCGGAATATCGAACTTATTTGGCTAATGAAAAGCTTGGTTCCAGATCACAATACCATTGCCAATTTCAGAAAAGACAATCCTAAAGCTATTGCCCGTGTTTTTCGTGCTACGGTAAATCTTGCTTCGCATTTTGAACTCATCGGCGGAAGCCTTGTTGCGGGAGATAGCAACAAACTTCGGGCTCAAAATTCAAAGAAAAACAATTTTAATCCAATATTTATAAAATTTTTAAATTAGACTTACTTTAAAAGGAAGGAGCCCAGTACAGCACTGAACTCATTCAAAAATCTAAATTAATTTAACCGACTAACTTTTGGGGCGGTTTCTGTTTTAAAAAAAACCTTTTTGTTCTGAATATTAATGACGATATTTAATTGCCGTCAACCAGAAACTTCTTTTTCCTGCGCTTCTTGAAAAGATATATCCTAAAGCCAGTTATATACAATGTAATTGGAATAAGTCCAGCAATAAAAACAAGAATCCTACCAAATGGTCCTGCAATTTCACCAATGTGTACAGGGTAAAATTGTGCTGCTACACGGTTGCTAGTAGCATCATTCTTATAATCTGTTAAAGAGATTATTTTTAGGTTTGTGCTGACCGTCAGTTCTTTGGTTTTTCTAAGTCCTTGCGTTTTAAATCTACTCTCAATATACCTAAATCTATAGTTATCATTTGCATCGTTAGGATAATATATGGCACGCAAGGCATAACTTTTATCGGAATTCGACAAAATCGCTGCAAAGGAAGTGGGATTGCTGTTTTGTATTTCTTGTTTAAGAATTGTTTTACTATCTAGCACTGATAGCGCCTTTTTATAATAGGAATTATAGGTAAAGTAGGCACCTGTAAAGGCAATTGTCAAAAGTGGGATAAAAAAGCTAACGCCCAATACCTTGTGAAGATCGAAGTTGAATTTCTTTTTCTTACTCTTCCATTTAATTTTAAAACCGTTTTTAAGGGTAGCACTATAGGTTTTGTACCAAATATAGATACCCGAAAGCAATATCACTAGAAGGAAAATAATGGTACTTGTTCCAGTCACATACTTTCCTATTTTTGGAATTAAAAGGGTACGGTGAAATTTTAACAAATTTTCAAAAAACACAATTGAAGCTGACCTCTCTCCTAAAAACTGCCCATTTTCTGAATTATAATAATTGGTTTTCCCGTTTTTAAATTCAATAGAAATTGTTTGCTGCTCTCTATACGGCAAGAACATTTTACTAATACTATCTGAGTGTGTTGCTGTTAAAGAGGCTGCCGTTTTTAAAAAAACGGCCTCCTCTAAACTATCTATGTTTTTCAATTTTAATAGCTCTGGGTTAAGAGCCGCGCTGAGTTCTGGTTGCCACACGTACATAGCACCAGAAATGCCAGAAATCGAAGCTACTAAACCACATGTAATACCTACCCAAAGATGAAATTTACGCACTATATTCCCTAAAGCCATCAATCAGAAATTAAAAATTATATTGTAAACTTACTTTAGCATTAGCGCCTTCGCCAGCTCCTGTGAATGTTTTTAATGGGGATGCCCATTGCGATCTTGCAGGTAGATAATATTCGTTTAACAAATTATTTATCGCTAAGGATACAGACAAGTTAGGTTCTAACTGGTATGCTAAAGAAAGATTAACTAAAGTATAACCACTTACTGGAAACTCAGTATGTCTAAATTCATAATTGTTAGTTTTTGCATTTAAAAAAGGATCAAACCTCTCTCTGTCTCCGGAATTGGTAACTCTAATAGAAGTACTTACTTTTGGTATCGGTTTCCAGTTTGCATATACAGTCAATTTTGGTGCAGAGATTACATCACCTCCCAAATAGCTTAAGTTATTTTCATCTCCTACATTATATTTTGTACCTTCAACATACGAATAAGAGGTTCCAAATTGCCATTTATCGTTTGGTGTAAAATAATCTACAGCAACCTCTGCACCATAAATGCGTTGTGGTTGTTTTGAAGGTTGGAATGTATTTAGCTCGTCAACGAATACAATTCCCGTACCCAAACTAGAGGTGCTGTAATATCCAACAGCCTCCAACTTCAGGTTACTAAATCTAGATAAAAAACCAAATTCATAGTTTTTAGTTACTGCAGCTTCTAACTGAATATCATTAATATTACTTGCTGTTGCAGAACGCAATACAGAACCTAAATCTGCAATTGAAAAACCTTGTGAATAACTTATATATGGTATAAATTCTTGGTGCTCAATATAGCGTACACCAAAATTAAAGGCGAGATTATTAAAGTTTAATTTACCACCTTGTACGTCTACAGACGGGGTAAAGTTACCATCACTCTTAGCGGAATACGGCAAAGTACTATAATCAACAATATCCATATTAATATCATCATAACGCAAACCTGTTTTGACAACCCATTTTTCATTAAATTTAAGTGTAGATTGTGCGTAAGGCGCCCAGCTAGTCATTTCGATATTAGGCACCCATAACCTACCATCCAATAGCCCTTGATTGGTTTTATCTCTAAGTAAATCTACACCATACGTAAGTGTAATATCTGCCGCTTTGTTGTCTGACAACTTCGTGATAAAATTTGGTCTTAAGCCATATTTTTCTGCGTTTATTACCGATTGACCTCCGTTTTCAAACTTATCAGAATAAAAGAAAATGTTCTCCGTATTTTGGTAATACAAATCAGTTTGAAAGTCTGTGGTTTCAGAAAATATATTATTTAAATTATAGGTTAATTGTCCATTACCAAGGATCGAACCATTAGCTTTTTCTCCCACAATAGTCCCTTTTTTACCATATCCAGCTGTTATAGTATAATCTCCTTCCTTATTAAAAACTTCAACTTTTGCAGCTACAGGAATAAATGGAGAGTTTTGCACCGATTTATAAAAATTACCTCCTAGCGTTATTTTTTGATTTTCAGATAATTGATAGTCAATCTTTCCTAACGCACTGTATATTTTAGAATTATCAAATCCATAGGTTGGTAAAAGAGGAACGCCTTTAGCATCATATTTATTACCCGTTTCTTCATAACTCCCACTAATATAATAACTGAATTTATCTAAATTCCCTTGAAAGGATTGGTAAACTCCAAATCCTAATGCGTCTTTTGTTTCAGCGAGATTAGATGTACCCCAAACATTGGTGGAGCCTTCAATTTTTTTGAAAGAATTAGGTTTTTTAGTGATGTAATTAATAAAACCACCGTTACCACCGTTACCAAAAATAGAAGTAGCTCCTTTTATAACCTCCACGCGACTAATATCATTAGGAGTAATTGATTTTATTCCTAATTGCCCGTTTCTTAAAGGTGAAGACTGCGGAATACCGTCGACCATAACTAGTAAAGATCGGCCACGTAATGTTTGTCCCCAGTTAGAAAAAGTACCTGAAGACATCGCTAAACCTGGCACTGTAAACTCTAGTATTTCACTAATATTTGAAGTAGATTTAGCAAAGTCTTGCAATTTAGCTTGTCCAACTACCGTTACAGAAGCTGGAATTTCTGATAAATATTCAGAATGCCGACTGGCAGAGATTACAACTTCATCTAAACGGCTCATATCATCTGATAATGTAACATTGTATACTATTGAGCTAGTACCATCAAACGTAAAACTCTTGACTTTAGTTTGATAACCAAGCATTTCAATCCTAACTGAATAAGTTCCCCCATTTATGTTAGACAACAAATAATCTCCAGAAACATCTGTAATCGTACTATTTCCTATTTCTTTAATTTGCACAGTCGCCCCGATGACCGTCTGATTATTTTGATCTGTAATTTTACCCTTTAAATTTGATTGCGAAAATGCCTGAACTGATAGAAATGCAGCAGCAACTAAAATAATAATTTTCATTTTATTCTTATTTAGATTAAGTAAATATAAAGCGCGAAAGTAAAACTAAAAAGAAAGTTAGCAAAGGAAAATTAAGTTTATTTTAAGAAATATATGATCATAGGCTAAGTCAAGTTTATGACCTGTTGAATAGCCGTATTCGTATAGATGATAAAGAATTTGCGTTGGATGATGGACTTTTACCTAAAAATTTAGCCCAAGGAAAGATAGGACAACAATTCTTTGTAATTACTGAGCATATAGGTATCAGTGAAAAAAAAGTTTAATGATATCATAGCATTCATAATATCGCAGAGGAAATGGTAGCAGCTTCTTTCCTTAATGAGGCTAGTAAGAGAAATTATTGGCAGTCTTACCAAGGCCGACTAAAACACTTAATGAAATGCTAAACTTTGAATATAATAAAATGTACCACAGAATATGGAAAAGTAGTGCTGAAGTTGTTGAATTATAACTCCGAAAATTTAGTTTGCATTACAAGTATAAAAACCTCGTTTAAAATTATTTAAACGAGATTTTTTTACAATCAAAAAAGAAATATTACTTTTTTGATTGTTCTACAGAGACTTTTCTAAATTCTTTTAATAGTTTCTCTAACTCTAAAGTGGCTTTACGAGCTCTTGCTCCAGCTGCTTTAACACCTTTTTCAGTTAGCGACTCGGATTCAGTTTTAAATGTTTCGAATTCTGCGTTTATTTTTTCGATTAAATCTTTCATGATTTTTTTTTATTAAGTTTTTACGTAAAAATAGTAATTTATGCTGTTGTTTAGAGTATAAAACATGAGTTATTCTCTTGTTTAGAATACTACTTTCTATTCTTCTTTATTAAGTTGTGCTATATAAAAAGCTGTAGGCATATTGGCTCTTGCCTTAAAAGCATTCGCAAAACGTTGGGTAGAACTAAATCCAATTTCTTCAGCCAGTGCTTTATTTGTATACTGTTGCAGAAGTTTACTTTCTTTGAGAGCGTTGATCAGATAATCAATTTTCAAGTCATTAACGTAGGTAGCAAATTTCTTATGGCGGTGATGGTACACAACAAGAGAAAGATATTTAGTATTGGAGTTAAAAGTAGCGGCTAGTTTTACTAAGGTTATTTCTTTATCTAGGAATTTCTTTCCCTGTTCCCATTTTTCTAATTGCCTAATTAATTCATTAACCGCTGCAGTATTGATGTCAGCTATTCCAGCATGTTGTATTGGGGTGATTTCTTTTGTAGGCTGGATGCTTTTATTCATTAGTGCGTCATAATTTTTTTTGTATGTACTTTTGATTTTAAAGTTGCGATAGCTTACGAAAAGAAGAGTTAAGAATATTAATGTTACAAGGACTATGAAAATTAAGTTGTTGGATTTTTGTCCATTTACCTGTCCCTCTAATTTTTGTTTTTCAATCAAAATATTCTTATTATCATACTCCTTGCTCACTTTGGAAACCAAGTAACTGTTAGTTTCAAGCAGTAAATGATCTGCTTTAAGTAGTTGGTCTATATAATACAAATGTAGATTATCATCTTTTTTTGTTTTGTAGTAGTTAATTAATAACACAAAAGTTTCTAATAAATCTCGTCTTATAAATTGTTTACTGTTTAAAATTTGGTCTACTTTTTTAAAATATGGGATGGCACTTTCATATTTTTTAAGTTCCCAATAACTTTTCCCAATGTAAAAATTCCCTACAGCCTCATTGGCAAAATCGTTGTTACTTTCTATTTCAGGCATTGTACTTTTTAAATTATCAATAGCCTTTTGGTAATTATTTAGAAAATATTGGTTCACACCTTCCGAGTGCTGGAAATAAGCAATCATTTCTAGACTACTACGCTTTTCACTTTCTTTGACTCCTTCCTCGTTAGTTATGGAGCACAAGCCGTAATTCCCCACTTTATTATATGACAGTCCCAGTGAATGGAGTGAATTTAGATATGCTCTATCATGATTATTTTTATAGTAGGTGACACATTGTCTCAATAAAGAGATGGCTTCGTCATAAAGCCCCATGTTGTTCTTCAGCTGTGCAATGTTATATTTCACTTTATAAATCAGGTAGAAATCATTTGTTTTGGCTATATATTCATTAGCAATTAGATAGTCATCTAATGCCTCTTTGTGTTTTTTAATGGAGAACAAAACTATTCCTTTGGTCAAGAATGCACTACCTATTGCAGCATTATCTTTTGACCTTTTTGCTGCATATACCATGCTGTCAGCGTAAATTATCCGCATTGATGAAGGGGACATGTGCATTAAGTTTTGATAACCGTTTTTAAGCTCCTGCCAGTTGTGTTCCCTTTTCGCTTTTTTGATATAAGTAAATAAGTATATGGCAGCTCTGGTACTGTCATTTTTAAACTGATCTATTCGGTCCTCCAAATAAGCAAAATCTTTATTTTGAATGGAGTCTGGAACTTTGAACGAGGTATTCTGAGATTGTATCCACAGGGGTACAAGTAACAGTAGTATAGAAAATCTCTTCATAAACACATCAATTAAATTTGGGGTAGTTGCGAAACACTCCTTATGTATTAAGATATCGATACTGGAATATTTTCAACAAAGTGTATTTCAAAAATACTATAATCTACTGATAAATAGTGTTTTATTGGTTTAAAAAAACTGTATGGATTTCGTGAAATTCCATAGTTAAAATCGTGAAAACCCACCACTATATTGTTGTATAGGTACTTTAGAGCATATAGATTTGTTTCGAATTCAAAAGCAAAAAGTTTAGCATCGTGCTAAATAAAGGTTCTGCTTACCCGGGTAAATGAACGGAGATATTGTTCTCAGTCACATTTTATAACTAATAATTATGAAAAATTTATTTTTAGGTTTGTTTGTTGTTTTAGTAATGATTTCCTGCTCTACGGATGAATATGGAAATACAATTGAAGAAGTTAATAGTGTTTCTGCGCAAGCAAGTACATCGAAAACAATTGGTCCAGCAAATAATGCTAATCCTTACGATGAAGTTGGAAAAGAATATGGTTTTTGGCTTTCGGAGTACTATCAGATTCATGGATATTCTAAAACTATTCAAGATTTAGCGACTCAAGTAAATTACATCGGAGCAAAGTTAAAGGCTCCCGATGTTTTAGGTAAAAGCAATATATTGATTACGGAGGACGGTATTAGTATCAGTATAAATAATCCTGAAACTGTGGTTATATCAACACTAGCTTCAGGTACATTGAGCGAAGCGGCAGAAAGTAGTTTACTCGGTTTTTTTGTATCTCTCATTCAAAATAGGGAAGCAGAGTATAATCTATTGTATGATTTCATTACCACATATGAAGCTGGAATAATGGACTCTTCTAATCTAACAAGCTTCGAATTGGAAACGATTTTAGGAATTACCTCAGTTACCAGATACGCACTTGATGCAGAAGGGGGGCATAAAGATCGAGATTGGGAAATCTCCGTTGGGAACAAAAAAGTAGCATCAGGGTTTCATCCTTTTCAGGCTTCACTCATTTCTGTAATTGCCAATCTGCGTTATTACTTATAATCGGATAATCTTTTTATAACAAAAAATGATCTTGTTAATGATGAAACTAACCACTTACTTTTCTTTAATGTTGGTCATATTTAACCTTATTAGTCTCTATTTCATTATAGATTTATTAAGCTATGATGAAATAGTTGGCTATTGGTTTAACGGTCGCAAGAAAAGTGCGAGTATTCAAACGATGGGGTATTTACTTTTTGTAGTAACCCTATTAAATCTGTACTTTATTTTTTTGATTGTTGTCGAAAAATCAAATAAGAACGATTAGTACGACTTTAGTTTGCCAGCATTCTTTTTTATTTGAAACGAGTGAATTATGATAATGACTTTACTACATATCGATTTAAATGAACTTCCTGTTAAAGGCTTAGATGTTCAAATTCTAAACGAATGTACGATTAAAAAAGTGGGGCATAAAGCTTTCCTTATAAGTAATACGGCTGTACTACTTATAAAATCAGGCAGCCTAAGAATTTCTTTTCGTGACGTTTTTTTGGAGTTATTTGCTCATGATTTAGTGGTACTTTCTAAAGGGGGGGCTTTAGTCATTTTAGAGACGGATCCTCAGCTAAAACTGTTCTACCTTTCGTTCAGTACAGCCTTTGCGATAGAAAATTGTAATAAGCAAGCCCTTCTTAACGCTTTCTATTTTCTTAGTGGTAAAAGTATTGGAAAGGTGAGTTTAGATCTTAAAAGTTATTTGGTGGTATCGCTAATCTATAAGTTGATGTATCAAGTGAACAGTGATAAAGCAATTCGGCATGTAGCAACCGAGTTGCAGCGTATTAGTTTTAATCTCTTTTTGTATGAACTTCGATGCATTTATGGGTATTTTGTTAGTGATTATCACTTGAGTTTTACAAGAAATGAAAATTTGACTATTCAGTTTTTAAATATTCTAGCGATTCATTTTAAAGAGCAACACAGGGTACAGTTTTATGCAGGTGTTTTATATGTTACGGCTGGGTATCTGAACAAAGTGGTCAAGCAGACAGCAGGTAAACCAGTAAAGAGAATTCTTGAAGAAACCCTTATCATGGAAGCGAAAAATAGGCTTGATGATGATCAAATTACTATCAATCGGTTATCTGAGGAATTGGGATTTAATAGTCCTTCTTCATTTAGCACCTTTTTCAAAAAGCATGTTGGAATAGCACCGTCAGTATACCGTAGTAGTTTAAGCAAGTAGATTTGTCGCTGCCTTCTTTAATTGTTTTTCACAACCAATAAAACAATTCTATGATACATACAAAATACCCCTTAGAATGGTTCGATTGTTTAATAGTGCAGGAACTTAACCCCAAGAGAGGCGTGCTACAATCCATATCAATTGCTGAAAGCGAGGAACTGGTTACTCATATTAAAAAAGAATCTCGTAGGATTCAAATACAAATCAAGGAAGAAGTTTTTTCTATTCGAAAAAAGAGACAGTTTCGACTTTTGGTTCGGAAATACCACTCTAGTTTTATTTATCTTTTAGATTGCACTATTGAAAACCAACAACATGAGTATTTTAATGAACCCCATCTTCGTCATATTGGAGTTACCATTACATCTGTTTTAGAAGATTTAATATCTTTTGTCGAAAATCGATTTTACAAATATCTTAGTTTGGATGTACGTGTTCCAATCACCTATCAAATAGTGTCAAAAAGAGAAATACTGTCCAAGTTGGACGGGTTTAAAAGTAACACTGTAATGTCTTCTATAATAGAAAATCCTTTACAAATTGTTATGGCAAAACTGTATCAAAAATTAGCATCAGAGCATCGCAATAAGAGCACCTATAGGGAAATAGTCTATAGAAAGGAGTTATTGAATGCCTTAGCTATTGATACGCTAGAAGTTGTAAAAAGCAGTACATATTCGGCAGCAGATGAAATACTCATATGTTTTAATTTTAATTGTCAGGAATACAGTGCTTATCTTAAGAATAGGATTCTGCTCCAGCTCGATCACTATGATACCGTTGGCGACAGATTGGCCGCTATTTTACTTATTTACAAAGAATTTGGGCAGCTCTATTGTAAGCCGAAAAGAATGTTTGACCCCCAGGAACCTCACTTGAAAGAGGTTTTATTCACTTGGTTTCAACATGAAATTCGCTACTTGGAACAGCAAATAAAAACCAAAGAAGAAGCTGTTGTCGTTGCAACTCCTCAAAGCGACACAATAGCAATTGATTCCAATCTTAAAATGGAGTGTGATTTATCGTGTGATCAGATTGCTCTTATTTTGAGAGCTGCAGATGAGTCTCGTGTCATAAAAGCCCGTTCCATGAGTCAAGTATTTAAAAGTATTGTTCCTTATTTATCTACTCCGTTTAAAAAAGAGCTCTCCTATCAATCTGTAAGGAGCAAGTCTTACAATGCTGAAGACCGTGATAAAGCAGTTGCTATTAAGACGCTGGAGAAGATGATTACTAAAATAAATAGCTATTAATTCTTAATATATAAAATAGATCATATAGCTCTTTTAATCAGGGGTACTAAAGGGTACAACTTAAAGTTGTACTTGTGAGTAAAGTTAACTAATTGTTCTTTTGACTTATGAAATCAAACATCAATTTTTTGTTTGAGGAAAAAAAAGGAAGTTGAACATTTAATTAAGAAGCTATGTTTACAAACATTTCATGGGGCAATTACATCGTTGTGATTGTACTACTATTAGCCAGTTGGTATCTATTTATTGGATTTAGATATTATTTATTTGACATCACAGAAATTGTGACAGGAAAGCGGAAAATTCGTAAGCGCAGAATTAAGGATTTAGAAATTCATTATGATGTAGTTCATCCGCAAACTTTAACTGGTACTTCCAAACAAACATCTTTAGGAGAAACAGAAGAAACTATTCTTGATATAGATACTTTCGCCGAAAAGCTAAAAAATCTAGTAAAAGTTGCAAGTCAAAGAGAAGTTATCAAATCAGAATTTATTGGACATCTCAGTTTGCTATTTACCGAATACTCCAGTATTAAAAACTCTCCTTTTAGATCCTCAGTCAGTGAACTGATTATTTCAGAATGTGAAAAACTAGATACTATAAGTTTAAGTTATTTAGAGGTGGAGGACTTGTGGAATGAGTAAAAACAATGTTACAATGTGGAGGAATTGCCCCTGTCCGTTTCAGTGCGGTATGGCTTAGTGTGACAAGAATGAGAAATTGAGACAGCGGCATGCTCTACATTATTTTTAATGATTTTAACTTTAAAACAAAGTGTTATGAATAAGTGCAAATTGAATTTAGAAGGATTGAGTCGGCAAAAAATAATTATTGGAGTTTGCGTTGTGGTATTGCTGTTATTTAGCTCTCACGGCTATGGTCAGGATGGTGTTGCTGGTATCAACGAAGCGAATCAGAAGGTTCGGAGTTATTTTGATGCTGGTACGGAATTAATGTATGCAGTAGGGGCGTTGCTTGGACTAATTGGAGCAGTTAAGGTCTATCAAAAATGGAATGCAGGTGATCCTGATACCGGAAAAGTAGCAGCGGCATGGTTTGGTAGCTGCGTATTTCTAGTTGTTGTTGCTACCGTAATCAAATCCTTTTTTGGAGTTTAAAGCTTTGTATATATGGGAAATAGCGTCTATCGTATAAATAAAGGAATTAATAAGAGTATCGAGTTTAAAGGATTAAAAGCGCAGTACATCTGGTATTTTGGAGGAGGAATAGTAGTGTTAATGATTCTTTTTTCGATGATGTATTTTATCGGGTTACCCTCTTTTATCTCGTTGGGAATTATTGGTATAGCAGGAACGGTGATGGCTGTAAAGATTTATAAAATGAGCCACAAATACGGAGAACACGGAATGATGAAAGAGCTAGCGAAAAGACAATTACCTACGGTAGTTAAGACTCAAAGTAGAAGGATTTACAAAATGCGAATGCTGCAGTGAAAGGAATGAAGAATCAGTTAAATTTAAATGAAGATGGAAAAGAGGATGGAAGCTGTTTTACCGATAATGGATATAGAACACGACTGTATTCTATCAAAGCAAGGAGATGTTACCGTGGTGTTTAAAGTAGCCCTACCAGAGATATTTACATTATCAGATCAAGAATACGAGGCATTTCACCAAGCTTGGGTGAAAGCTATAAAGCTATTGCCAAAGTTTAGCGTTTTCCATAAGCAAGACTGGTTCATCGACAGCAAACATCAACCACATTTTGCCAACGACGACCATAGTTTTCTAAGTCGTTGTAGCGAGCGATTCTTTAATGAGCGTCCATTTCTTGATCATTCTTGCTACATTTTTTTGACTAAATAGCCAGTGGGAAGAAAAACTTCTAGCTCGCTATTTTCTAGTTTAATTAGGTCTTCAATTGTCCCTGAGGAAACCTTAAAAGAACAAGTGCGTCAAGATTTTGTCGATAGCACAGGGCAATTCAGACGAATATTGGAAGACAGCGGATTTGTAAAGTTACAGCGTCTTAGCGATGATGAGCTACGAAGTCACAGCAGAAAGATTGGTATTATAGAACGCTATTGTTCCTTGTCTGAGAAACCGGAATCCTTTGTATTAAATGACATTGCTTTCAAGGATAGTTTACAGGTGGGAGACAAACATTGCCAGATTTATACTCTAGGAGATGCAGCCGATTTGCCTGCGTTATGTGGTTCTAGAATTAACTATGATCGGTATTCAACCGATAGGACCAAATTTAGCATTGGTTTTGCTTCTACTCTAGGCCAGTTACTTTCGTGTAATCACATTTATAATCAGTACATTTTTATAGAAGATTTCCAAAAAACCTTGAAGAAGTTAGAAAGTAAAAGACTGCGACTACAATCTCTATCAGCATATAGCAGGGAAAATCTAATTGCTCGCGATGCTACAAATGATTTTCTTAATGAAGCCATTAGTCAGCAACGGCTCCCTGTCAAAGCGCATTTTAATGTCTTGGTTTGGACGGATCAAAAAGAAGAATTGAAAGATATTAAAAACAAGGTTTCTTCTGCGTTAGTACAAATGGATGCAGCAGCAAAACAAGAAACAGTGGGAGCAGCCCAGATTTATTGGGCTGGGATTCCTGGAAACGCCGCTGATTTTCCGATGAATGATAGCTTTGATACGTTTGTGGAGCAAGCAAGCTGCTTTCTAAATATGGAAACTGGCTATCGTTCGTCACTAAGTCCCATTGGGATCAGACTAGGAGATCGTTTGACTGGAAAGCCAGTACATGTAGATATCAGCGATGAACCAATAAAAATGGGGATATGCACTAATCGAAATAAGTTTATACTAGGACCTTCTGGAAGCGGAAAATCTTTCTTCACCAATCATATGGTTAGAAGCTATTACGAACAAGGAACCCATGTTGTACTTGTCGATGTAGGTCATAGTTACAAAGGGTTGTGTGATATGGTCAATGGATACTATTTCACCTATGATGAAAAGAATCCAATCAAGTTCAACCCCTTTTATATCAGTGAAGGCGATACTTTAGATACAGAGAAAAAAGAAAGTATAAAGACCTTGCTCTTGGCACTTTGGAAAAAAGACGATGAGACTTTTAATCGGATTGAATATGTAGCCTTATCGAATGCTTTACAATTGTATTATGAGAAACTAGCTGTAAATCCGCAACTGTTTCCCAGCTTTAATACATTTTATGATTTTCTAAAAGAGGATTTTGTAAAAGTATTGGAAGGGGATAAGGTAAAAGAAAAGGATTTTGATGTAAATAACTTTCTCTACGTACTGCGTCCGTATTATCAAGGAGGAGAATTCGACTACTTACTCAATGCTACTCAAAATTTAGACTTGTTGCAAGAGCGATTTATAGTATTCGAATTAGACAATATTAAAGATCATCCGATTCTTTTTCCAGTGGTTACTATTATTATAATGGAGCTGTTTATCAGTAAAATGCGGAAGCTAAAAGGGGTTCGTAAAATGATACTAATAGAAGAAGCGTGGAAATCTATTGCTAAGGAGGGTATGGCAGAATATATTAAGTATTTATTTAAGACCGTTCGAAAGTTTTTTGGAGAGGCAATCGTAGTTACTCAAGAAGTGGAAGATATCATTTCGTCACCTGTAGTGAAGCAAGCTATCATCAATAATAGTGACTGCAAGATATTACTGGACCAGAGTAAGTATCAAAATAAATTTGAGCAAATTCAAGAACTATTAGGCCTCACAGAAAAGGAAAAAGCATTAGTATTATCAGTAAATAAATCCAACGATCCAGACAAGAAATACAAGGAAGTATTTATCTCACTGGGAGGAATGCTATCTAAAGTTTACCGAACAGAAGTTTCGCTAGAAGAGTATCTCGCTTATACCACCGAGGAAACGGAAAAACTAAAAGTCCAAGCCTATTCGAAAATGTTTGGAGGCGATATTCAAAAAGGAATCGCTGCATTAGCAGCTGACTTACGGGGGGAAGCAAAAGGATGAAAAAGAGACTATAACGCTCTAATAGAGGAGAAAAACAAACCTAAATTAAATGCATTATGAAAACAAAGAGAAAAATAAGCTTGTGTTTGCTTTGTCTACTGCTTGTCAGTAGTCCAGCAAGGCCTGCAGCAGTCGTTGCTTTGCCTATAGTTGGAGTGATAACTGCCGCAATTAAAAAAGTGATTTTGGCGATAGACTTGCGAATACAGCGGTTGCAAAATAAAACTATCTGGCTTCAAAATGCACACAAGAAACTGGAGAATACGCTTTCCAAACTAAAACTAGGAGAGATTTCTCAATGGACACAGAAGCAAAAGGACTTGTATAAGAATTACTACGAGGAGTTGATGAAAGTCAAATCAATAATTAGTTATTACCAGCGCATTAGGGATATTACGCAGAAGCAAGTACGGCTAGTAGATGAATATGACAGAGCTTGGAATCTCATTAAACAAGACCCACATTTTAATGTGGCAGAACTAGAGTATATGCATAAAGTGTATTCAGGTATATTAAACGAGAGCCTAAAAAACATAGACCAGATTTTTCTAATTCTGGATTCTTTTACGATCCAAATGAGTGACGCCAAAAGATTGGAAATCATCAATACCGCCGCTGATCAAATTGATGCTAACTATGATGACCTTAGACTGTTCAATAGTCAAAATAGGCAACTCAGCTTACAAAGAGCAAAAACGAAGCATGATGTAGAAAAGATTAAGAAGCTTTACGGAATTCCTAACTAAAATAATAAGTCCATGAAAAATATATTTTTATATCTACTATTTATAAGCTTGCTTACCAATAATTTACAGGGACAAGCTAAGCAAAGAAAAGTGTTGCTGCAGCAAATTGCTGCTTTAAGGATCTATACGGATTATGCACAAAAGGGGTATTCTGTAGTCAAAAATGGACTAACGACAATAGGAGATTTCAAGCGAGGGGAATTTAATCTTCACAGCAATTATTTCAGCTCTTTAAAAACAGTTAATCCGAAAATAAAAAACTATTTCAAGGTGGCCGATATTATTGCGCTACAGCTAAAGATAATTCATAGTTCCCGTTTCATTATTAAGCAAGTGCAGGGGGACGATTTATTTCACGGAGATGAAATAGCGTATATCAAAAGAGTAGTAGATCGTTTGATTGAAAATTGTGAAGCTAATATGGAGGAGCTCCTGACTATTGTAATGAATGGACAAGTTGAAATGAAAGAAGAGGAGCGAATCAAGCGCATTGACGCATTATATCTTAATATGTTAGAAAATTACAGTTTTGGTGAAAGCTTTAATAAGCAAACAAAATTATTGGCTTTGTCAAGAGCAAAAGAGAAGAATGATCTGAAAATAAGTCGTAGCATGTATGGTATTAATTCTAATTTCTAATGAAAAAGATAATAATTATAGCTGTTCTTTTGATGGGTTTCTTTTGCCCCCCTCGGGTTTCAGCCCAATCACAGGAAATGCAACAACTACTTCTCAATATAGAGAAGTTGGCGCAATTCAAACAGATACTTAGTGATATGAAAAAAGGGTATCAAATTGTTAGTGGAGGGTACAACACGATCAAAGATTTGTCTCAGGGTAATTTTAGCCTCCATGAAACATTCCTTGATGCATTGATGCAAGTAAGTCCAACGGTACGGAATTATAAAAGGGTAGGTGCCATTGTGAAATACCAATTGCTTTTAGTAAAAGAATACAAATCTGCATTTGAAGGATTTAGAAAGAGTGGCAATTTCAGTCCCGATGAAATAGCCTATTGCGCAAGAGTATATGATAATTTGCTGCAACAGAGCTTACGCAATTTAGACGAATTGATCACGGTTATTAGCGCTAATACATTAAGAATGAATGATGAGGAGAGGTTTACCGCGATTGATAAGATTTATGCAGATATGCAGGACAAAGTTTTATTTCTGCGAAGCTTTAATAACAATACTACTGTACTAGCGATCCAGCGTGCAAAAGAGCATAATGATGTGCGTGTAATGCGTAACATTTACAAGGCAAATAACTAAACAAAGAATGATATGGCAAAGACAAGTAAGGAAGTATTATTTACTGCCCTAGGAATACTATTGCCCTTTGCGAGTCAGGCGCAAAGTGTAGCGGACGACATGAATAGCTTGCATGGTGTACTGGACCAACTCTACGAGGAGATGATGCCTTTATGTAATAATTTATTGGGCGTAGGTCAAGGAATTGCTGGTTTTGCAGCTATTTGGTATATCGGCTCAAGAGTGTGGCGGCATATTGCCAGTGCAGAACCAATAGATTTTTATCCGCTGCTAAGGCCTTTTGTTATTGGTTTCTGTATTATGATTTTTCCTTCGGTCTTGGACTTGATTAACGGAGTAATGAAACCTACCGTTACAGCAACAGCGGCGATGGTAGAAGGATCCAACAAGGCTATTGGATTGTTGTTGCAAAAGAAAGAAGAAGCTATTAAAAGTAGCAACTCTTGGCAGATGTATGTAGGAGAATCAGGAAGTGGTGATCAGGACAGATGGTATAAATATACACACGACAATGCTAATCCTGATAATGAAGGAATGCTTGAAGGGATCGGAAACGATGTCAAATTTGCTATGGCGAAGGCATCGTTTAATTTTCGCAATTCGGTCAAGGAATGGATGAGTGAAGTACTAAGAGTATTGTTTGAAGCAGCTTCACTTTGTATCGATACTCTGCGTACATTTCAACTGGTGGTTCTTTCCGTATTAGGGCCCTTAGTATTTGGTATCGCTGTATTTGATGGTTTTCAACATACTTTGACCGTTTGGCTGGCAAGATACATCAATATTTATCTGTGGCTTCCTGTTGCTAATATTTTTGGTAGTATCATCGGTAAAATACAGGAGAAGATGTTACAACTGGACATTACTCAGGTAAATGATTATGGAGATACTTTTTTTAGTAGAACCGATATGGCCTATCTGGTATTCATGATTATTGGGATTGTAGGTTATTTTACAGTTCCCTCAGTAGCTAATTACATAGTTCATGCCGGCGGTGGCGGAGCATTGAGTCAAAAGGTAACCACCATTTTTAGTAATACTACAAATTCTGCAGTAAGTAGCGTGGGTACTGGTGCCAGTATGATGGCGGATGCGATGGGAAATGCAGCAAGTCGTATGTCTGAAAGCATGTCGGGATCTAGTATTTCCACTCCGTACTTCAGTGACAAGAATAGTCATATGGGTGATAAATTAAAAGGCAATTCTTAATCTCTAAATTGAAATATCATGTTTAGTAAAATGAAAAATATTGACACGGCTTTTCGATATGTTCGAGGCTTTACGATGCTAGTTATAATTGGATGTGTGATTCTCTGTTGCTTTGCTCTTTACAAAAGTTTTAGTCTGGTTTCGCAAATGCAGGATAAGGTTTATATACTGGCTAACGGTAAAGCATTGGAGGCATTCGCATCGGATAGAAAGGATAATATTTCAGTTGAAGCAAAGGATCATGTAAAGACCTTTCATAGACTGTTTTTTAGTCTTGATCCCGATGATAAAGTGATACAAATAAATGTAACCAAGGCGCTTTATCTGGCGGATGATAGCGCAAAAAGAATATATGACGATTTAAAGGAAAACGGATATTATTCTGGGATTATATCCGGTAATGTCAGCCAAACGATAGCTGTGGATAGTGTAACAATTAACATCAATGAATATCCCTATCAGTTCCGTTGTTATGCGACTCAAAATATCATAAGACCCACAAGTATTGCTTATCGAAGTCTAATAACGGAAGGCAATCTTCGCAATGTTTCAAGAAGCGACAACAATCCACATGGTTTTTTAATTGAGCGGTGGAACACTATTGAAAATAGAGATTTAAGTTCAAAAAACAGAAAATGATAAAAAACAGATTATGAAATTCACATTTAAAAGAAACAGCAGAAATAATCCTGAAAGTGTCAAGTACAAAGAACGCTTTCTACTAGAACGATGCAACGAAGTCATTTTTTTGTTGCAGCATAAATGCGCTCAGTGGCTGGAACAGAAGACTGCACATCTATCTGCAAAAAGCTGGATCGTAATCCTATTTTGTTTTATAGTATTTACGGTCGGAGGGAACATTTATTTAATTGTAGATGGCCTAAATGGAAACTCAAACAAGATAGAGCGCAGTCTCATCAGTAGGTCTACCACTGCAGCAGCATTCGATACTAAAAATAAAACATTTAATACATCATTAAGTAAAACTGAATTAGAAAGAATGGCTCGTTTTCAGATGTACATGGATAGTTTGGGACGTAGTCCTACCGGAAAGCTAATACAGGACAGTATACTAAGATCTCGCCCTGGATTACTAGACAGCCTTGTTATCGTAGAGAATTATTATCGCTCACAATTTAAAAATCAATAGTATGGAACGAAAAACAGAATCATTAAAAATGCAAAGACAGCGCAAGATGTTTATGGTATTGCCGCTCTTGGTCCTTCCCTTTATTACAGCTCTATTTTGGATTCTAGGAGGAGGTAAAATGGATGCCGTTACTTTAGAATCAGTCGAAAAAACAGGCTTTAATACAAAGCTTCCAGATGCAAATGGGAGAGAAGCTATTTTCTTAGATAAGATGAAATATTACGAACAAGCTGCAATCGATTCGGCAAAGCTGGATGAACTTATCAAAAATGATCCAAATTACCTGAGCCAATCTTTTCAGGATGCTGGAACGGAAACCGATACGGATACCACTTTTAAAGGAAGTAGTTATACCAATGGAAACGGTGGATTAAATACATCGGTTTATCGAGATTCAAATGAAGAAAAGATTCATAAAAAACTGGAAGCACTTCAAAAGGCTATTAATAGCCCAACTATAGTTGAGGAACAGAATCCTAGTTCGAATCAATATGCAAAACCCACTACTTCAGAAATGCATTCTGAAGATATTAATAGGTTAGAATACATGATAAGTTCTATGGATGGACGAAAAGAAGAGCAGGATCCTGAATTGAAGCAGCTCGGTGGAATGTTAGAAAACATACTTGATATTCAGCATCCTGAAAGAGTGCAAGAGAGACTGCGAAAAGTTTCGAAAGAAAATCGGGGACAAGTATTTACGATTAGTACCAAAACGATGGAAGGGATGGTTTCTTTATTACAAAGCAGTCCTGAAAATCCGTTAGGCACTGATGGACAATCCAGGCGTAATGGATTTTATTCTTTTGATGAAAATACCAGTACGGTCGATATGCAAAATACGATATCGGCTGTGATTCATGAAACACAAACCATCGTTACTGGGGCGACAGTAAAGCTGAGGCTAACCAATGCGATTTATATAAATGGAGTCGCGATACCAAAAGATCATTTTCTATTTGGAATAGCTTCTTTACAAGGAGAGCGATTGAATATTAAAATTAATAGCATTAGATATAGTAACTCTTTGTTTCCAGTAGCACTTTCAGTCTACGATATGGATGGATTGGATGGAATTTATATTCCAGGCACTATTAATAGAGATGTTGCAAAAACAACTGCAGATCGTTCGATGCAGAGCATCGGAATGGGAACTCTTGACGATTCCTGGGGAGCGCAGGCTGCGGGAGCAGGAATAGAGGCTGCCAAAAGCCTACTAAGCAAGAAAGTTAAGTTGGTTAAAGTGGTTGTAAAAGCTGGCTATCAAGTATTGCTTCTCGATGGCAACCAGAAACAAAATGATTCTAATTAAAATCTAAAACTTAAAAACATGAAAAAAATTAATGTATTGCTAGTGGCTTTTTTATGGATCTTTTCCAATTTGGCTGCTGCGCAGCAAACGGAAGGAAATTATTTTGAAGAAGTAGCATCGGACTCGCTTTTTATAGGGTATTCGAAAACTACGACTATCGTATTTCCTTATACTATTAAAACCGTAGACAGAGGGAGTCAAGATGTATTAGTACAGAAAGCGAAAGGACTAGAGAATGTATTGCATATTAAAGCGGCACAGCAAGGGTTTATCCCAACCAACCTTACGGTCATCACTGCAGATGCTAAGCTGTATTCGTTTGTGATAAGCTACGATGAAGAATCACCGCAATTAAATCTCAGTTTGCATACAACTAAGGCAGGTAGTCCAGAAATGTACTTTTCCGCGGAGGGTGCGAACGAAGAGGAGGTACATAAATACTCTAATTTAGCTTTTTACCATCATAATAAAATCTCTGGTGCGATGAGTAAAAAGTTTGAAATAAAGTTCCAATTAAATGGAATTTTTATACGAGATGACATCTTATATTACAGGATAAGAGTGGTAAACAGTTCTAAAATAAATTATGATTTAGATCAGTTACGATTTTTTATCCGAGACAGCAATAAGATAAAGCGTACCGCTTCGCAAGAGATAGAAATCGTGCCAATAATCAGTTATAATAAACCAACTTCAATAAAAGGGGAGAGAGAGAATACCACTGTTTTTGCGCTACCCAAGTTTACAATTCCAAGTAGAAAACACTTAGTAATCCAACTTATGGAAAACAATGGCAGTAGGCACCTTGAACTTCGGTTGAAAAAGGAAAAACTTTTACGGCTTACGGTGCTACCTAAATTATAAATAGTAATCATTTAAATATAAGAATTATGAACGAGAAAAATTATGAATACTTGCGTAACCAGGTTAAGTATACTGGTTTTGGAGAAGGACTGGACAGCGAATTAAAGGAGAAAATGCAGCAGCAAACCTCTACTTTCACATTGAATCATGAAGTGCTGTATGGAGCTGATCGTGCCAAAGCAACACTAAGCTTTAAAAAATCAGATCAGAGTGAGATGTTTTTTTTTAATTCTTACAAGGTTGATTTGCAGAAAGACAATTCAAAAGAATCGCTGGGGCAAACTTTCTATATTAATAAAGGAAGTAATATTACGATGAAGGAAGCTTACAATCTAATGGAAGGTCGAGCAGTAAATAAAGAACTAACTAATAAAGAGGGACAGCTTTATAATTCTTGGCTCCAAATGGATTTTAAGAAAACGGACAGTAATGGGAATTTCAAACTCAATCAGTACCATCAGAATTATGGATACGATCTTGAGGCTAGCTTGAGGAAACTGCCAATAAAAGAACTAGAAACTCCAAAATACAAAGAAGATTTGATGGATTCTCTCAAGAGAGGAAACTTGCAATCTGCTACATTTTTGAAGGATGGTGAGGAAGTTAAGCAATTTATTGAAGTTAATCCTCAATTCAAGACAATGAATGTATACGATACAAACATGAAGCGTATTGACAATATAGAGGCTAAAGTAGAAAAACAGTCGGAAGGCGAAAAGGCTTCTGTTAAACAGAGCAATAAAAAACAAGGGGCAAGCGCAGATAACGAAGAGCCTGATATACCAAAGGAAGTAAAGAAAAGAGTAAGAAAGCAATCTAATTCAATTTGATAAATAATGGAAAGTCTAAAACCCTTATCAGATTTCTTTTCAGCTATTGAGAAGGATTACCGTATTAGTATCACGCATATCGGTGTTTATGCCGCATTGTTAAAATATAGTGGGGATAGGGGTTTTACCAGTCCGATCCAGGTTTTTAGCTATGAAATTATGCATATAGCAAAAATATCGGCATCAAGCACTTATCATAAATGTGTCAAAGAATTAAATGAGTACGGCTATATTAAGTACGAACCTTCTTTTAAGAGAAATCAAGGGAGTAGGATTTATTTTAAATATATATAGAATTTAAATAATTGTATCAACATAATAAAAAGCCCCTTATCGGGCTTTTTTTGTTAATAAAAATAGGGTAATAATGGAAAATGAATTAAATGAAAAGGGAAAAATTACTGCTAAAAAAACCATGAAAATACTTAATTCGGGGGGAATATGTGTTACTCTTGAAGAAGCTGAAGCAATTTTGGTGTTTATGAAAAAAATAGCTAATATAGCGGTAACTAAATATTTACAAACATGAAAAAGGTAGCTGATTTATATATACGTGTAAGTACAGACGAGCAGGCGGATAGAGGATATTCCCAGCGAAATCAAGAGGAAGTTCTTCGGAAGTATTGTGATATTAATTTTATTGCGGTACGAGATGTAATTTACGAAGATCATTCAGCTAAAACATTTAATAGGCCGCAGTGGAAGAAACTTCTACTAAATTTAAAAAAATATAAAAATAAGACGGATTTTATACTTTTTACAAAGTGGGATAGGTTTAGTAGAAATGCGGGTGATGCATATCAGATGATTAGTCAACTTCGAAAGTTAGGAGTAGAACCTCAGGCAATGGAACAACCATTGGACTTAGCGGTTCCTGAAAATAAAATGATGCTGGCGTTTTACCTCGCGGCTCCTGAGGTCGAAAATGATCGTAGAGCCCTCAATACATTTCATGGTATGCGACGAGCAAAGAAAGAAGGGCGCTATATGGGAATAGCTCCATTCGGTTACGCAAATAAATCTAAAGAAGATGGGCAAAAGTATATAAGTCAGATAGAACCTAGGGCTTCAGTAATGCGATGGGCATTCGAGGAACTATCAAAAGGTGTATTCAGTACAGAACAAATATTTCTTATGGCCAAAAAAAGAGGTTTTACAAGAGGTAAAAGTAATTTTTGGCTTCTAATCAGAAATCCTATTTACTGTGGAAAAATTTTTATTCCAAAGTATAAAGATGAAGAAAGTATGTTTGTAGTAGGGCAGCATGAGGCAATTATTTCAGAAGGATTATTTTATAATGTTCAAGATATTTTAGATGGTAAATCCCGAAATTATCGAGCAAAGATTGAAACTATAGAGGAGTTTCCTTTACGGGGATTCTTTACATGCCCTAAATGTGGGAAAAAATTATTGGGAAGTAAATGTAAAGGACGCACTAAATACTATTACTATTATCATTGTGTATCGGAATGCAAATATCGTATAAATTCAGAAGTTGCTAATGAGCTATTTGTAGAGAATTTAAAAGCATATGAGCCACTCCATGAAGTGAAAAAAATCTATACAGCCGTCTTAATTGAAACGCATAGAGATTTGACGGATAATGCAAGAGAAATGAAGCGGCGAATTTTAGAACAAGTAAAAAATTATGAAAATAGATTAAGCAATGCGCGAGACTTACTTTCAACAATGCAAATTGATCCGTCAGACTACAGGCTGATGAAGCTTGATTATTCTGAAAAGATAAGTAAGTTAGAATCTGAATTATCTGAAATAAGTAGCGATAAACAAAGTATAGCTGGACTATTGAATAGTGGTATTGAAAATCTTATTAGACTGAACAACAGCTACAATGATGCTAGCTTAGCAGACGCAAGGGAATTAATTGGTTTAATTTATCCCGAAAATTTCACAATTCGTGGGGAGCAAGTACAAACCACTAGAATCAACAAGGTTATCGAGTCTATATACATGATTAACAATGAGTTAAGTCTAAAAAAAAACGGGACAAAAGAGAATTTTTTCTCTTTGTCCCGTAAAGTGACCTTGACTGGATTCAAACCAGTAACCTCTTGAGCCGTAATCAAGTGCGCTATTCAGTTGCGCCACAAGGCCATTTTGCAGTCGTTAGTATAACGTGGTTGCGGGTGCAAATATAGAGATAAAAGTGTAATGCGCAAGCATAAATTTAAATAAAATTCAAAAAAAATAACGATTTAAAAGTAGGTGTTTGATAGTCAGTAATTTCCATTATGTTATTTTTTTAAAAAAAATGGAATCATAGGGTAGAAATTATACCGTTCAGTAAAAGTTAGACCTAAGTTGTTATCAATTGTGTTTCTAAAATAAAGCTTTTTTAAAGGCAACAGCTAAGTAAGGACAAAGCCAGATCATAGCAGCATATCCTAGTTTGATAATCATATTTAAGATTGATGTTGTAATAGTCATTTTTTGAGTTAGGTTTTGCAAGAGTGTAAAGGGTAATACTGGACATTTATGGTAGGGACATGCTTTAGTCTCTTGTAGTTTTTCGGCTATTATATTCAGTACTTTATTTATAGTAAAAAGGTAAAGGCATTCGATTTGTTTTCTACTCCGGTACTGGTGGTGAATTTTGTATCGGTAACGTAAAAAGTGAGCTTGCTTTTTTGACTTTCTCTATGCTTGGGGTTTGTTTTTATTGCTAACATTTTTTACAAGTTTAGCCATCGTTTCAAAGCTCATTTTTTTAGAGAATTATTAGAATAGTGATCAATTATCTTTTCTTTTTATCTATCTGTAAGAATTATACCTTTTTACACCTAAAAAACAACAAAATTAAATAACACATATGTTCTAGTTATAAAGCCATTTGTTTTATTTTCAAATCCTTTTAATTTAAATCTTTGTCGTAAACTTTAAGTAACCAAAATTATATGAAAATCAATTTATTAATCAGTGGAAAACTCGATCTTAGAATAGCAATAGCCATGTTATTCTGTAGTCTTGGAGTTGTTCAAGCGCAAAACGGCCTAACTATCAAAGGTAAGGTATCAGGTGATGGAGGGTCTCTTCCTGGTGTAAGTGTCATTGTAAAAGATGGCAAGGGTAAAAGTACTATCACCGACTTAGATGGTAACTATCAAATTCGAGCATCAGAGTCGGATGTGATCTCCTTTAGTTATATTGGATTTATAACAAAAAATGTAAAGGTAGAAGGTAGAACGATTATTAATATTGAGCTAAAATCTTCGGTAAATGAGCTTGATAATATCGTAATCGTTGGGTATGGTACTCAAAAAAAGAAAGAGGTTACAGGTGCTGTTGCACAATTAAAGGGAGATGATTTGATTCAGAATTCAACCTCAGATTTGGGACAAGCTTTACAAGGGCAAATTACGGGTGTGAGTGTAACTGCTAGCTCGGGTGAACCAGGATCGGAGTCTAATATTTCGATCAGGGGATTATCTTCTATTTTGGGGTATAATGGACCTTTGTATGTAGTTGACGGGATTCCACAAGACGGAAATCCTAACTTAAGTAACAACGAAATAGAAACCATTGATGTATTGAAAGATGCCTCTTCTGCCGCGATATACGGAACGCGTGGTGCAGGTGGTGTTATTTTGATCACGACCAAAAAAGGTAAAGAAGGTAAGATGAAAATCAAGATTGATAGCTATTATGGCGTTCAACACATCTATTCAGACATACCAAAAGCTAATTTTGAAGAAGATTTGTATATCCGTTTTGTTAAAGCGCAACTTCTTAACGGAACGTTTTTTAACAACACCTTTACGCCTTTGGAGCAAAATACATCGCAATTTACCAACTCGACCAATGCTGCAAGTAGAGTTCTTGTTCAAAATGCACCTATTCAAAATCATACAATTAATGTTTCTGGAGGAAAGCAAGGCGCAACATACAGTTTAGTAGGGACGTACTTCAATCAAGAAGGATCGGTTATCAACTCGGGTTATGATAGATTCAATTTACGTGCAAATTCACAATTGAGTAGTGGTAAATGGACAGTAAGTTCAGGCTTCAGTGCACGTATTGATGAAAAGAAAATTGTTCCTGGCCAATTGTTAACCTATTTGTATTCTTACCATCCTTATCAAGCAGATTTATTGCCAAATGTACCAGTTGTTGATGAAGCTGCTGCCAATGGTACTAGTAATGATGCTGTGAGCACAACTACATTTATTAATTATTTGAATAGAAAAGACAGTCAAAAAGGAACAAATTTTACTGGAAATTTGACTGTAGATTTTGATCTAACAAAGAGTTTGAAAATTACGTCTAGATCTGGATTTGGATATACCACTAGCGATAGAGAAACGGTTAGTCCAAACGTGAGAGTTTTTGATGTTACAGGTACACTTATTCCTGCTCAAATACGATCATCGGTCTATAATTCAAGTGGGAATTCAAGTAATTTTTCGCAAGAAGCAATCTTAAACTATAAAAAGACTTTTGGAAACCATAATATTAGTGCTTTGGCTGTATATTCTGCAGAGCAATATAAATTTAAAACGTTTTCTGCTCAAAAATTTGATCTTTTTAGCAATGATATAGGTGTGATTAACAATGCTACGTCTGACGAGGCAGTTGTGACTTCAGGATCTGATAAGACAAATACTTTAATTGGTAATTTAGCACGATTGCAATACAACTACAAAGGTAGATACTTATTGAGTATCAGTGCAAGAAGAGATGGTTCCTCTCGTTTTGGATCAAATAATCGATACAAAACTTTCCCTTCTTTCTCTGCAGGGTGGAACGTATCTGACGAAGATTTTTGGAAACCAATTAAGAGCACCGTTGACAACTTTAAACTAAGAATAAGTCAAGGTACTACTGGTAATCAAGGTTTACCAGATTACAGCTACGCAGGTACAATTACATTGCGACAAGATTACCCGTTGGGTACAGGTACAAGTCAAACGCTTGGTAGTGGTGCTACACAGGTAGATTATGCCAATCCAGATATAAAATGGGAAACGTCTTCTCAAACCAATTTTGGATACGACATGTCTTTCCTTAAAAATAAATTAACTTTTACTGCAGATCTTTACAAAACAGTTAAGAAAGATTTATTATTGGCTACCGTATTGCCAAACTCAACAGGCGCAATGAGTGGATCAAATAATGGTACACTTATTCAAAACGTGGGTGATATGCAAAATATGGGTCTAGAATATGCAGTGAGTTATAAATCTGGTTCGAAAAAAGTAAAGTGGAATACAACTTTGAATTTTTCTAAAAACGTAAATAAGGTTACCAAATTAAATGGAAACTCTCAAATTCAATATTTAGCTAACAGTCAAGTTGTTTTGGGTGTTCCTAATGAAGATTTGGTTTCGGCGATTGCAATTGGTCATGAAGCAGGATCATTTTTCTTAATTAAAACAGATGGGGTGATCAACAATCAACCAGAATTGGATGATTACAGAGCAAAGTATCCTAATTTGGGGGCACAGTTAGGTGACATAAAACTAGTTGATGCATTGACTGTTGATTCAAATGGAGACGGAATTCCAGACAAAGGTGATGGAATTATCGATTTGAACGATCGCCAATATGCAGGTAGTGGATTAGCTGATTTTGAATTGGGTTGGAATTTTTCTGCTAACTATAAAAACTTTGATTTTTCAATGCAATGGTTTGCCTCGGTAGGAGGAGAAGTACTTAACGGAAGTAAGGCTGCTGCTTATAAGTCAGAAACAAGTCGTGACTTAGTATATACTTGGAGTCCACAAAATCCAAATTCAAATATTCCAGCTAATAGAGGTCGCGATTATATCAATTTTAGAGGATATACTGATTATTGGATGGAAGATGGAACTTTTGCTCGAATGAAAAATATCCAAATTGGATATGCTTTCCCAAAATCAATGTTGCAAAAATTAGCCATTTCTAAATTGAGAGTGTATATCGCAGCGCAAAATTTAGTTACTTTAACTAAGTACAGCGGTTTTGATCCAGAGGTTGGGAATAATGGTCTTAGTACTAGGGGAATTGATAGAGGTAATTACCCTATAAGTTCACAAGTAAGAGCAGGATTGCAATTTGAGTTTTAATATACCAGAACTTTAAAAAAAAGTAGTTTACTATTTAAACTTAGAAAAATGAAAATAAAAATATATAAAAAAATAGCAGTTACACTTGCGATAGCAATGGTATTTACTGCCTGCAGTGATAGCTTTTTGGAGCAAACAAATCCAAACGAACCAACAACTGATACTTTCTGGAAAACAACAGGAGATCTTTATTATGGCGTAGTATCTATTTATAATGCTTTAAAGGAAGACAATGTTCTTTTGATTAAAGATGAAACCTACCGCAGCGACCTTTCTTGGCCTGGATTTGGTAGGCCTACAACAGACAATGTTGCTTATTTACAAATATTCAATAACTCTTACGCACCATCAAATTTAAAATGGGGTGCTTTGTACAGAGGTGTTTTTAGAGCCAATCAAGTAATTGCTGCCTATGAGCGAATTGCACCTACGCTTACAAAAGATACCGATATTGCTGCTGCAAAGGTGATGTATGCTGAGGCAAAAGCATTAAGAGGATTGTTCTATTTTTACCTGTACAACTGTTTTAATAATGGATCTGTGCCTTTGTTTGATTCGGTACCACAATCAGCAAACGAATACAACAAACCTTTGAGCCCTGCAGAAACAGTAAAAGCATTCTACTTAGCAGATTTTGAAGATTCTAAAGATATTTTACCTATAAGCTGGAGTGCTGCGAGCAAAGGTAGAATTACCTCTGGAGCAGTGTACGCCATGTTAGGACAAAGTTATCTATATGAGAAAGACTATGTTAAAGCGGCAGAATTGTTCAAAAAAGTAATTACAAATTTTGGATTTGCTTTGACTACTGACATAGGAAGTAATTTTACATCTAGAGATGAGCACAACTCTGAATCGATTTTGGAAGTAAATTATGCTACAGAATACAAAAGTGGTATCAGTGTCAATGATATTCAACAAGTATCATCGGCAATTGGTGGACAATTTGCATCTGGTTCAGTTGGAGGATTTAGAACCGTACTACCTTCGTCTTGGTTAACAATGCTTTACAAAAACGAAAAATTAGATCAAACAGATCTTAGAAATATCGCTAAGGCAGCAGACGGAACCATAAAAGCTAGAAAGTATAGTTTGAGAGCTTCACAATCGATTGCCTTGGTAGATGATGAGTTCACACCTTACTATTTGTCAGCTACTCCTGCAGATGCGACACCCTTCAACAATAGTGAAACTTCTTATTTTAGAAAATATAGTAACTGGGATATTGTTGCCAATGAAAAGCAAGTAGCAACAAGTTTCTTTAGATCAGGTATAAACGTTAGAATTATACGCCTTGCAGACATTTATTTGTTGTATGCTGAATCATTAATTAAGGGAGGTACAGATAACAGTGCCTTAGATCAAGCTTTGTTGTATGTAAATAAAGTTAGAAGACGTTCGGCAGTTCAACTCTTGGGACCAATTGGTTCTGGTGAATACCCTACAAATGATCACGATGATATTACCTATACAGCTCAGAGTTTGATGAACCATTTGATGTATATTGAAAGACCATTGGAACTAGCAATTGAAGGTAATGCAACCCGAACAATAGACATGCGTAGATGGGGTATCACCAAAACACGTATGCAAGAATTGTCTACAAGAAGGTATTATGCTACTGATTACATATTTAAAAGTAGTACAACAGGACAAAACGTGACACGATTTACGTCTGTTTTACACGATTTAAGTGAAAGTCCTACTAAACCAATAAATGCTAATTTTAATGAGTTTGGTAATTCTGTTAAGAATTTTGATGCAAATATTCATTCGTACTGGCCAATTCCAAGTAGTGAATTAACGTCAAACACCGCATTGATAACTAATTAAAGAAAAGAAAATGAAAAATAGTTTAATAGTATTCGTTTTAGGATTAGCGAGTATCATAGCTGGATGCTCTGATAACACCTATGAAAGTCCCAATTCTTTTTCAGATGCAGGCTGGTACACAAGTGCTTTACAGTCGCCTACATTTGTAACTGGGATTAATAATTTTATGACCTTTAGTGATTTATCTGTTGGAGAAACAAGCCACAAATGGACCATTGAAGAAGGTAATTTTTATTTGAAAGGGCCTATCGCTCTTAAAGAAAAAAAATATGATAAGTATATAATTCAACCCGCTGTACAAGAAACAACAGAAAAAACGGTTTCGGTATTGTTTAAAAAACCAGGTATTCAAAAAGTAAGGTTGTTCAATACTTTTAAAGATTCTGTTGCTTTTAGAGGTAAAGGGTTTGTGTTTCCTGCCAAAAAAATCGGAAACGAATGGGTGATTGATACTACTTTCAGCGTCAAAGTATATGATACGATTGTTCCAAAAATGCAAATTAAGCAAAATGGTGCTATTGTTTCGTTTGAGAATGCGTCAGACGTTATCGTATTGGAAGCAGGTAGTAAACTTGAATTTACAGATCTTACAACACAAGGAGAGCCAACAGCTCGTACCTGGAAAATAGGGACTGCAACTGGTACAGCATTGGTATCAAGTATTACTTTTAATAGATTGGGAGATTTTAAAGGAACCTTCACTGTAAATAGAACGGGTAACAATATCCCAACAGATAATGATGTTTACAATATTCCTGCAACCTTTAGGGTAATCGCATCAACTCAACCATTTGTTTTTACAGGAACAATAGCAGAGCAAGAAGATGAAACGATTCGGATACCCTTCAATGGAGAGTTTGATACTATGACGGCCGATCAAAAATCACATTTTACCGTAAAGGTGAACAATATTGTTTTTCCGATTCAGTCTATTACTGTTAATACTACCAATGGAAGTATATTAGATCTAAAACTAAAAGACAAGATTTATCGCCCAGATGTGATTACGATTTCATACGATGGATTGGGTACTTTAAAATCAGTTGATGACAGATCGCCACAAGCTTTTGCAGATAAAATTGTAAAAATGCACGATGTGAACTTACTAGGTGATCCGTTTGCAGGATTTGAAGACGGAACTATTTTTACACCTACGGCTACTAGTGATTCTCCATTTAGTATTAGTACAGAGAAAGCAGCAACCGGAACATCAAGTTTAAAATTAACATTAACTAGCGGTAAGTCAAAAGTAGAACTTAGTGCTCCTTTGAAAACGGCTGTAGTTTTGAGCACATCAAAAACCTATATTATGCGATTCAAATCTTATATCGTGAGTGGTGCGTTAGGGACAGACGCTCCCGCTCAAACAGGTATTGCATTTATAGCTGGATATAGTCCTCAGTTTTCGGGAATCATCAGAAGTCCGAGACTTGTAGATGCATGGGAAACTCAGCAAAGAGATATTACTTTTACACAAGCTTCAATTTCTAGCTTGTATATTAGGCTTATAGCAAATACTCCAAAAACAACTTCTGCTACGGTTTATATTGATGATGTTTATTTGGTAGAAAAAGAAGTTAGACCATAAATACATTTCTTAAATTTGGTTTAATACAAAAGAGCTCGATCATTGATCGAGCTCTTTTTTTGGTGAAAATTTGTTTTTGAATACTGTAATTAAACGTATTTTTTGGTTAAATAAATTATAGAATCGGATAAAATACGAGTATTTATTTGCGAAAAATATTTATAATGTAAAACCTAGAAATAGGTAAATTAATGGTTAACCGACTTCTTTTCTTATAAAAATTAACACATTTTAACAGAAATACACATATGTTACCCCCATAAAATCATATGGTTTGGTCAAAAGTATATAAAATTTAAACCTTTGCTAACAACTTTAAATAACCAAACAATTATGAAATTTAATTTATTTATGAATTGGAGTTTCAAAACTAAGTTAATGACGCTATTGTTATTTGCTAGTTTTGGATTTGTCCAAGCGCAAAAAGTACAAATGGTGACAGGGAAGGTCACCGGAGATGGAGGTCCTTTGCCAGGAGTTAGTGTAATAATTAAAGGAAGTAAAAACAAAAGTACTGTAACTGATTTTGACGGAAAGTTTAAAATCGAAGCCAAAGAGACAGATATTTTAGCTTTTAGTTACATTGGTTTTATTACGCAGCATGCAAAATTAAACAGCAGAACTACGCTTAACATTGATTTAAAAACAAATGTTAACGAACTAGATGATATCGTAATCATTGGGTATGGAACACAAAAGAAAAAGGAAATTACAGGAGCAGTAACCAAAATATCTGCAGAAGCGCTAACAAGACAAACAACCTCTGACTTAGGAAATGCACTCCAAGGTCAAGTGGCAGGTTTGAATGTTGTATCTGGATCTGGAGCACCTGGTTCACAATCCAATATTGTGATTCGTGGTTTTAGTTCTGTTTTAGAAGGACAAAATAAACCGCTTTTTGTTGTTGATGGAATTCCGTTTGATAGCGATCCAGGTCTAAGTAATAGCGAGATCGAATCTGTTGAGGTATTGAAGGATGTTTCGTCGGCTTCTATTTATGGAGTTCGTGCTGCAGGTGGAGTTATATTAATTACGACCAAACAAGGAAAAAAAGGTAGTATGACTGTGCGCGTTAACAGCGAGTATGGTATTCAGCACATTACCTCAAGAAATTATTCTTTATCTCCAGAGCAAGAGTCATATGTACAATTGGTACAAAACGAGATGGCAAATCCAGCTAACACACTAGGAAGTATTGCTAATAATATTGAGAGAAACAAATCACAATTGTCTAACAATACAGATATTTCGCAAACAATTTTACAAAACAATGCCGCTATTCAAAATCATAGTTTAAATGTATCGGGTGGTAAAGAAGATTTGACTTATAGTCTTAACTCTAGCTTATTTAAGCAAGACGGTATTTTGATCAATTCTGGATTTACCCGTTTTAACATTCGATCTAACACCTCTTTTACTAAGGGGAACTGGAAAATTAATACTGGTGTAAGTTTTAGAAGAGATGAGAACCAATTGGGTAACAATGGATTGAATTTACAAATTTTACGTTATCATTCCTACCAACAATCATTAGAACCTAATGTTGAAATTGTTGAAGGTGTGGATGATGGAATTGAAGGAGAACGTCTTGCCTCTGTAGCAAGAAACCTAAAAATTACCGATAATAAAAATGGTAATAGCACCATTGGGAACATTCAAGTTGATTATAAAGTTAATAAGAGTTTGAGTTTTACAGCCCGTGGTGGTGCAACGTACAATGACTTTAAAAGAATTAGAATCATTCCAAAATTAGATATTTTTAGAAGTAATGGATTATTGGTACCAGAAAATCCAATTTCATCAAATACTACAACAAGCGAAACCTATTCAAAGTTAACAGGGGAGTTTATTGCAAGTTACAAAGAGAGTTTTGGCAAGCACAATATAAGTGCAGTATTTGTAGGATCTGCAGAAGAAACTAATTTCACTAGTTTTTATGCTACCAAACAACAAAATGCAAATGCACTTATTACAGTATTTGATAATTATATAGGTAACTCCATTGTAGGATCGGGTGATAGAGATTATACTCTTACACTAATGGGTTTTATGGGTAGAGTACAATACAATTATAAAGGGAAATATTTGTTTAGTTCTAGTTTGCGTAGAGATGCTTCTTCTCAATTTAGATCAGGTAATCGTGTGGGTTATTTTCCATCTGTGTCTGTTGGTTGGAATGTATCAGATGAAGATTTCTGGAAAGGATACAAAAACATTGTTAATTCTTTCAAATTTAGAACGAGTTATGGGGTAACAGGTAATGACCGTTTTCGTTTTTCAGACTACACTTATCAATCTACTGTTGGGCCAAGACAAGATTACTTTTTTGGAGCAGGCAATTCAGAATCGATTGCCTATGGTACAACTCAATTGCGTTATGCAAATGAAGAAGTGGGTTGGGAAACATCAAAAGAGTTGAACTTTGGATATGACTTAGGTTTCTTTAAAAATAAACTAACATTAACTACAGATATTTACGAAAGTAAAAAAGAAAATTTATTATTTGCAGTAGTATTGCCACCATCAACTGGGGTTTCGGGACAAAATAAAGATGCAGTCTTTAATATCGGAAACATGAAAAACGTTGGGGTAGAGCACTCTTTAAATTATAAATTCAATTCGAAAAAATTAAACGGTAATGCTGGGGTTACTTTTACAAAAAACAAAAATACAGTAACCACTACGCCACCAGAAAATCCATTTATTAACCTCGACAACAGTTATATTAGTAATAGAACAAATGCCAATGATCTAGTTACTGTAATTACTCCAGGATATGAAGCAGGAGCTTATTTTTTACTTGATTCTTATGGTGTTATTAAAAATGCGTCCGAATTGGCAGACTATTTAGCGCTTGTTCCTAATGCAAATGTTCAGGTTGGTGATTTGAGGTATGTAGATCAACCAACTATTGACACAGATAATGACGGAAAAGCTGATAAAGGTGATGGTTACATCACAGAGGCTGATAGACGTTACTTTGGTAGTTCATTACCAAAATTCGAAATGGGTTTTAACTTATCTCTTAATTATAGAAGTTTTGATATGTCCATGCAATGGTATGGCGTATACGGATCAAAAATAATGAATGGTACCAAAGCTTATGCATACCAATCGTTGACACATCAAGATATTTTGTACGCTTGGAATCCTCAAAATACAAATACTGAAGTTCCAGCTAATAGAGGTGTTAATACGTCTAGCTATAGAGGAAATTCAGATTATTTCTTAGAAGATGGATCATATATACGATTGAAAAATTTAACTTTTGGTTATTCGATTCCAAAAAAGACGCTTAGTAAAACTAGTTTCACCAAAGTTAGATTTTATATAACGGCTCAAAATCCTTTGACATTGACCAAATATACAGGTTATGATCCTGAGGTTGGGAATAATGGTTTGAGTACAAGAGGTTTGGATAGAGGGAATTACCCAACTGTAGCACAGTTTAATGGTGGATTACAACTTCAATTTTAATCGAATTAATTGACGTAAATGTTACAAAAAAAATAATATATCATGAAAAATATAAAAAATAAATTAATTATTTTACTAGGGTTGGCTTTTTTGCTACACTCTTGTCAAGATGATTTTTTGGATCAAAAAAACCCAAATCAATTGCCAGCCAGCGAGTTTTGGAAAACTACTGCAGATCTTGAAGGAGGGCTTAATGCGGCCTACCAATCTTTTAAAGATGAGGATTGCGTAAGTATGGTGGATGAAAATGAAAGAAGTGATATCGCTTATCCAAGTTACCTAAGACCGTTATCTGGAAAATTTGAGTACTACCAACAACTTTTTAATAACACCAGTACTTTACCTAATAAGAAATGGGGTGCGCTATATCAAGGTGTTTTTAGAGCCAATCAAGTTATTGAAGCTTATGACAGGTTGCAAGGTACTTTTGGAGAAGCAGGATCAGCCAGTGAGCTAGTTGCTACAAGAATTTATGCAGAAGCTCGTGCTTTGAGAGGATGGTACTATTTTATGTTGCACAATTCGTTCAATAAAGGATCAGTTATTCTGTTTGATTTTGTACCAAAAGACAAAACACAATACCAACAACCCTTAGCACCAGCGGCCGAAGTATTGAAGTTTTACAGAGATGATTTGGAGGTAGCAAAAACTAAACTTTTGGAAGTTGCTGCTGCAACACCAAATACAACTGCAACCAATACGGGGCATTTTTCTGCAGGTACTTGTGAAGCCTTATTGGGTAAAAGTTATTTGTATCAAGGCGAGTTTGACAAAGCTGCAGAATATTTTAAAAACGTAATCGATAATTATGGTTATTCGCTTATGCCTTCTATTGGAAGCAACTTTACAACCAAGGACGAATTTAATAATGAATCTATCCTAGAGGTGAACTATACTACTGCTTTGAAGGCCGATCAAATTAGTTCAGACCAACTCCTTTCTAGTTCTTTGGGGCGTCAAATTGGTGCTGGAGGATATAATGGATCATTTCCTGCTTCTTGGTTGATTATGAAATACAAAAATGATCCTGTTGATTTATTGGATCCAAAAAATACCGGAATTACAGATGTTTACGGAGTAACGCGCAATAGACGTTTTAGCGAAAGAACATCATATTCAATAGCCTTGCCAGACGATACCAATTCAGATTTTGGTTATTATGGAGCCAATACAACGGCAGAGTTAGCAAAATTTGGAAGACAGCAATTTTGTTATTGGAGAAAAGGAACCAATTGGGATATTCAAACTAAGGATGAAACGAATACCTCTACAGGAATAGCAGGACGATCTGCGGTTAATGTTCGTTTGATTCGTTTGGCGGATGTGTTTTTAATGTATGCTGAATGCAAGATCGAAAGTGGAGATTTGGCTACTGCTATAAAATATATTAATAAAGTAAGAAAACGTTCTCATGTTGTGTTATTAGGAAAAGCTACGGCACTAGAAAATGCAGAGTTTAATGATGGTAAAACATCATTTGATGAAATCACTTATACCAATACCTCACTTACAGAACATTTAAGACATACAGAAAGACCATTGGAACTTTCTTTCGAAAATGGAGACATGAGAATGTTAGATTTGAGACGTTGGGGAATTACAAAAGCACGTTTTCAAAAATTGGCAACCTTGAGATATGATAATTATAACCTAATAGCAAATGGAAATGGAAAGCATCCTATTCGATATAGATGTGTAATTTATGATACAGGTGATGTACCCGACTCGAATACAACAGGTCAAAATATTGAAGCTTCAGATTTAAATGAGTTTGAATTAGCAGCAGTAAATTATAATCTGGACCTAGTGGGTTACTTGCCGATACCGCTTTCTGAAATTAATTCTAATGCAAATCTTTATAAATAAGAATTGCTCAAATAAAACTAAAGACATGAAAAAAATAATAAAAATAACAGCTCCTCTATTGCTACTGTTTGTGGCAATAGGTTGTGGTAATCGCGACTATGTTGTACCTAGCACTTTTTCTGATGCTGGTTTTTACAGCACCTATGGTAAAGGATTGAATAAAAGTGCTGTAGTAGGGGATTATGCTACTTTTCAGGATATTTCTCAAGGTGCTATTTTCCATACTTGGGAAATAGAAGAAGGTAACGAAATATTAACTGGACCGATCGCACAAAGTGCAAAGACGTATGATAAATACATTAAAAATCCTGGACAAACAAAAACAGAAGACAAAACTATAAATGTCTTGTTTAATAAAGGAAACATCATTACAAAAATTAAGATGTTTGATGTTTTTAACGAAATGGTTACCTTTAGAAGAGATGAAAAACCTATAGTTCCTTACCCGATAAACAATGAAGGTGGTGATATTGTGGCAGTTTTGCAAACAGAAGGCCCATGGGCTGGAAAGTACGTTTTGGAGATCGAAATTATAGTAGATGTATATGATACGGTAGTACCAAAAATGATACTTACTCAAAAAGGAACTGTTGTAGATCATACAGTTGCGGGTGCTTTTATAGATATCAAAGCAGGTGAAGCTGTACAGTTGCAAGATATTAGCGCAACAGTACCAAATACTTCTAGACCAGATGGGCGTACCTGGAAATTTACTGATGCAGAAGGAAAGCAAGTATTTTCGTCTCAGAATGAGAATTTATCATTGCAATTTAAAAAGCTAGGAATATACCGAGGAACACTTACTGCAACTAGATCGGCTTCTGACAATATTAATGGTAGTAGTACAATTTATGAGATTCCGATTAGTTTTAGAGTAATTCAATCTGATCAGCCCTATTTTCAAAGTGGTGCCATAAAATCGTTGGTAACAAGTATTATACAAGTGCCAATGAGTACGTCTATTGAGCCTGGCTTTGCAGATCAAAAGAGCTTTTTTACAGTCAAAGTAAATGGAGTTGTTTTTCCTGTGACTTCAGTAAATTTGGATGCCGTAAATGAGTCGGTTGTAAATATCAATGTTGGTAAATTATATCCTGCCGACAAAGTCACTATTTCTTATGCAGGTGGATCAATAAAGTCAAGCGATGATCGCAATTTAGTACCTTTTACAGATAAAGCCGTAACTGTTTTTGACCCTAACTTTTTAGGAACTGATGCAGGTGGTTTTGAAGATCTTTTTGGTGCAACTTGGGTAGCAAGTAATAATAACAGTGGAACAATATCGTATTCTACAGAGCAAAAGCTAACTGGAACATCAAGCATAAAAGCAGTTGCACAGGGATCAGAAAGAGCACGTTTCCAAAGTACAGGAAATGGAACTTCAAAAGTTTTTAACCTTGTTGCAGGAACAACTTATACCATTCGTTATAGCCGTTTTGTAAAATCAGGAGGATCTGTGAGCGGTGATAAAATATTCTTAATATATCCGCAAGTACAAATAAATGGACCTAGTTCCACCTATAATGCTGCAGATAATGATCAATGGAAAACCTACGAAATCGATTATGTACCAAGTTCAGATGTAAGTGGTCAATCCTTTTATATTCAATTAAACCCTGGGGATGGTACTGTTTATTACGATAACTTTTATATTGCTGTTAAGTCTGTGAGACCATAAAATAGTAAACACTTATTATTTTAATAGGGCTGTTTGCGTCTAGTTCAACTAGACACAAACAGCCCTATATCGTTTAAAACACCTGAAAAAACCATATGTCATACCCAAAAAAACATATGTACGGATAAAAAGGGGCTTGGATTTATAGTTTTGAAACTAACTAATCAAAATTATAAACCATTATGAAGAAATCGTACTTATTTACAACACTATTAATTTCAGGACTTGCCTTGGCGCAAACGGCTCCAACAAGTACCTGGCTGAGTGCTCCACCGGCAAAAATCGAATCGGGCGAAACCTATGCATTGGCAGCTAAATTTGATTCTGGTGATGATGGACATGGTAAAAAATACAATGCCAAAACAACTGTTCAATTTTCAATTTCAGAAAAAGCAGGGAATAAATACATATGGAAAGCAGGTGTTACTATTCCAGAATCAATTAATAAGCATGCTGGTATGGCTGGAAAGGATTGGAAAATTCCATCTTTACCACCGTCGTCTAGTTTAGCTCCAGGTACAGTATATGTAATGCGAGTTGGTTTTCAAAATGATAATGATGCTTGGGCAAAAGCTTCTGCAGAATATGAAATTATTATAGGAGGTTCTAATTCTGTACCGGATGCTCTTGGATTTAAAGCGGCAGAGATTACCTTGAAAGCAGCCGAAAAACTTGAAATACCAATTACTTACTCCTCAGAAACAGATATTGCAGTGGATGGATTAAAGTTCACCCTTTGGACGATTACAAATCCATTTAGTGATGTGTGGCACGGTCTATATTCTAACAAAAGAGTATTGCCAGCAGGAACAAATGTAAGTACTACCATTACTATAAATCCTCCAACTAGTATTGAAGCTAATAACATAATTTGGCCATCAGATGAATTGGCTAGTCATGATCCAAATGCAAAGGATGACCAATACAAAGCACCTATCAAAAATTACTTTTATCAGCTTCGAATGATCAAAGGTAATGATGCTTCGTTTACTCCAGAGCTTAAGAATGTTCAAACAACTTTAATAATTACTAAATAACAGCTTAGAGCCATTTTCTGCTTTGGGAAATGGCTTTATTTTATTTCTAACAAATTTTTTATTTACAACTTAAATTACATTATGATGAAAAAATTACTTTTATTAGGTGCCTTAGTGGCAACAACATTTTCTTTTGCTCAGACTATGTCTGTGACTATCAATGGGAAAACAGTGGATGCTTTTTTAGCTTCAACAGTTCCTGTAAATACCCTTCCAACAAATACGCCACTGACTATTGGAGTTACGTATACCAATTTGCCAATTGCACCAGGTAATACAACACCAACTGGTCAACTAGCTAGAGTCGTATTTAGATTTTATCAGCCAGCATCAAGTCCTGCAGTTTTCAAAAATGCGCTTTATCAAAACGGTTTTAAAGAATTGGATCTAAGTTCAAATTCTAGTACATTTCAATATACTGCAACTGAAGAGGTATCCGGCTATGTGCTCCAAATTTTTTCAGCAGGTGCACAAGGAACTACATCAACTGAAAAATACAATATTAATGTGAGTAATACTGCTACTTTAAGTACGCGATCAGTTGAGCTTAATACAGTAGAAGTGTATCCAAATCCAACAACAGGAATTGTAACTCTTGGTAATAGTGAAGAAATTAGTAGTGCCAAAGTGTATGATTTGTTAGGTAAAGTTGTTAAAACTTTTACCAATACAAATGAAATTAATATTTCAGATTTGAATAATGGTACATACATCTTAAAAACGGATAATGGTAAAACAGCAAAAATCATTAAAAAATAATCATTAGTTTGTCTAGTTCAATCAAGGAGCGGTCTAAATAGGCCGCTCTTTTTGTTAATTTTAATCCTTTAAACCCCTTTATTTCCTTATAAAAATCATATGTGGTAGTCCTTTTACTTCTAAATATAGATCTTTATCATTCAATAAAAATCAAAAGAAAATGATTCATAAAACAATTGCAACAGTTGCCCTTTTCGTAGTTGCCTCTGCAACTTCATTTGCACAAAAGAGTACTAAGACAAACCAAAAACCAAACATCATCTACATCATGTCTGATGATCACACTACCCAAGCCTTTGGAATTTATGGAAGTCGCTTGGCAAAATTGAATCCAACTCCAACGTTGGATAAAATTGCCAATGAAGGAATTATTTTTGATAATTGCTTTGTTAACAATTCTATTTGTACGCCAAGTAGGGCGTCTATCATGTCTGGTCAATACAGCCAAGCCAATGGTGTGCTAGATCTAGAAGGTGAACTGCCAATGGATAGACAATATTTACCTATCGAATTGAAAAAATTAGGATACCAAACAGCATTGGTTGGGAAATGGCATTTGCATGATCAACCTAATTTTGACTACTATAATGTGTTAACCCAGCACGGTGGTCAAGGATCTTATTTTGATCCCTATTTAACCGAAACGGGGACACCTTATGAAAATCCAGATGCAGGAGACAAAATTGGGAAACAGTACAAAGGACATAGTTCTGATGTGATTACAGATATTTCGATCAATTGGTTAAAAAATAAGAGAGACAAAAATAAACCGTTTGTTTTATTCCACCAATTCAAAGCACCACATGATAATTTTGAGTATGCACCTCGTTACAAAGAGTATCTAGAGGATACTGAAATTCCAGAACCTGCAAGTATGTATTACAACGGTAACAATGGATCAATTGCCACTAGAGGAGCAAATGATTCGTTGATTCACGTTATAGGGTCATCCGTTTCTAAACGAAATACAATCAGAAGCCAAGGGATGATGTTATGGAACAAGAGTTCACTTAAAAATTCAGACCCTAATTTTGATCCAGCTAAAAAAATACGTGATGATATGTCTCCAAATGCATACACGCACGCAACTTACCAAGAGTACTTAAAACGTTATTTACGTTGTGTAAAAGGTGTGGATGATAACGTAGCTCGTTTAGTTGAATTCTTGAAAAAAGAGGGACTATATGAAAATACAATAATTGTCTATACAGGTGATCAAGGATTTATGCTAGGCGAACACGATTATATTGACAAGAGATGGATGTATGAAGAATCCATGCGTATGCCATTTTTTGTAAGGTATCCAGAAAAAATTAAAGCGGGCCAACGTACCAATGCCATCATTAACAACACCGATTTTGCACCTACTTTAATTGAATTAGCAGGAGGTAAAGCACCAAAACAAATGCAAGGGCATAGTTTTAAAACGATTCTTGAAACAGGTAAAGAGCCTGCAGGTTGGCAGCAATCAACCTATTACAGGTACTGGATGCACATGGCGCATGCACACGCAAATCCAGCGCATTTTGGTCTTCGAACTAAAAAATATAAACTGATCTTTTTTTACGGAAAATTTTGGGTAGATACTAAAGATCCAAAAGCAGAATGGAACAAAAAAAGTTGGGGTAATCTTTTTGAAATGGATACACCAGCCGCTTGGGAATTTTATGACTTATCAAAAGATCCTGAGGAAATGAACAACGCTTATAATGATCCTGCTTACAAAGATGTTATATATAATTTAAAGCAACAATTACTTGAAAAAAGAAAAGAATTGAAAGAAGAAGATGGGGCGAAATTCCCACACATTCAAAAAGTAATTGATGAACACTGGAATGATTAATTTAGTCAAGATATGAAGATAGTATCAAAAATGGTTATTGCTCTTGCGCTGCTATTTGCAGTGCAAAGCAATAGTCAAATTACCACAGTTAAGTATAATTCAAACGTAGCTACATCCATTCCGAAATGGGAGGTGGTAGATATTACGATTACTACTAAATCGAATTCAAAATCACCTTTTACGGCTCGTTTTGGTGCATTTTTCACACATCAAAACGGAACAAAGCAAGAGGTTCCCGGTTTTTATAATGGAAACAATGAATGGGTAATCCGCTTTTCAAGTTCCTTAGAAGGGGAGTGGACCTATGTGACTTTTGCAGATGATAAAGCATTAGATAATAAAAAAGGAAATGTAAATGTCACCAAAAATAAAGCAGACAATCATGGAGGCATTGTGATTAATAAGGACAAGCCTCAAAACTTTTTCTACCAAGACGGAACACCTTATTTTTTACTAGCTTTTGAATGTGATTGGTTGTATGCTTTGGATTATAAAAATGATAAAGCAACCCCAAAATCAGACCATTTATTAAACCTTATTAAAGATAATGGGCTCAACCAAGTAGTAATGAATGTCTTCTCTTATGATGTAAGTTGGAAAAAAGATCCAAAATTAAAAGAGCATCCCGAACACGAATTTGGAGGACCTGATGATATTTATCCTTTTTTAGGAAATAATAAAAAACCTGATTTCAGCGCACTAAATCCTGAGTTTTTTAAAAAGCTAGATCGAACAATTAGTTTGATGCATGACAAAAGAATTGCGTCGCATTTAATGATTTATGTTTGGAACAAAATGGTTAAGTGGCCAGACATGAATACCGATGCTGATAATATGTATTTTGATTATGTGATCAAAAGATACCAAGCCTTTCCTAATGTGGTATGGGATATTTCCAAAGAAGCACTTTTTTATGGACGTGCGGATGAAAAGTATATCAATGATCGAATTGTAAGAGCTAGAAGTAACGACAAGTTCAACAGACTATTATCGGTTCATGATTTTAAATTTTGCTCCAAATACCCAGAAAATGTAGATTTTATCTCCACCCAAGATTGGTCAGATAATTTGTATAATAAAATGCTTGAGGCAAAGAACAAGTTCAAAAAACCAGTTTTTAATATTGAACATGGTGGGTATGAGGAATCTCCTTATGAAGTTTTTACGGGAGATTATGTCAATGCTGAACATTGTTTACGACGCAATTATATGTGTCTATTTGCGGGAGTATACACTACATACTATTGGCAAGGAACGTCATGGAATGCTATAATTTACAATCCATATGAGCAGCCTGCTGATTTTATTAAACCTCATTTTGAATATTTCAAACACATGGAAAAATTATTTACCATGGTTGATTTCGGTAAAATGAAAGCGACTCCTCAAAAAAACGGATCTGCTTATAATTTAACTTCAGAGGATGGAAGTATCACTTTAATGTATGTCAACAAAGAAAACTACGGCTTCAATGCTTGGCACTTAAAACCGGAACATGGTGATCGTACGATGCAATGGTTTAATGTAATAACGGGTGAGTTAACTTCCGAAACGGATAATATAAAAGGAGAAAAGTTCATCTCACCTTGGTCTAATCAAGCCGATTCGATACTTATATCTAGATTAAAGGCCAAAAAAGTCTAGTAATAACTGTACAGAATCATTTAAGTTATGATTTTAGACATACGTTGTACTAGGTTGAATGATAGAAAACGAATTTCGCAAAGTAAAATAATACAATCAATTAATTCTGAACCAAGATGAATTTAAAAAAACTCAACTTAATGATTCCAATAGCGGCTGTGCTGCTTGTTGCATCATGTAAATCTACCCAGACGGGTTCCTCAAATGTAGCCGTTACTGGCAAACCCAAGTACGAAGCCAATTGGGAATCTATAAAAGCAAACTACAAAGACCCTGCTTGGTTTAACAAAGCCAAATTTGGAATTTTTATTCACTGGGGAGCGTATTCTGTACCTGAGTACGGATCCGAATGGTATCCACGTAATATGTACATGGACTCAATTAAATTTTCGGCACAATTGAAACCAGATTTGAAAGGACCTGCAAAAGAATACTTTCATCATAAAGAAGTATGGGGTGACCAAAAGAAATTTGGTTACAAAGATTTTATTCCGATGTTTAAGGGAGAAAAATTCAATGCGAAAGAATGGATAGATTTGTTTAAAAAATCAGGAGCCAAATATGTAATTCCTGTGGCTGAACACCATGATGGTTTTGCAATGTACAAATCGACTGTTACCAGATGGAACGCAGTAGATATGGGACCTAAAAGAGATATTCTTGGCGAATTATTTAAGGCAGGACGTGAAGAAGGAATGATCATGGGAGCATCTTCTCACTTTGCTTTCAACTGGTCATACTATAACAAGAAAGATAAATTTGATACTACAGACCCTCAATTTTCTGATTTATATTCGAAAAAAGGAAAAGATATCAACCAACCACCAACAGCTGAATTTAAAGATTTGTGGTGGAGACGTACTAAGGAGATAATCGATGTATACAAACCAGACATTCTATGGTTTGATTTTATGCTAGATATTCCAGAATTTGCTGATCAAAGACCAAAATTAGCAGCTTATTATTACAACAAAGGAATCGAATGGGGTAAAGAAGTTGTTTTGCAAGACAAAAACTTTTCGCATGAAGCTTTTCCTGAAGGTACAGTGGTTTATGACCTTGAAAGAGGAAAACTACCAGGGATTAGAAAACTGCCTTGGCAAACAGATACTTCAATCGGAAAAAATTCTTGGAGTTATGTAAGCAACTGGGAGTCTAAAACGGCTAACGAAATTGTAGATGATTTAGTTGATATTATTTCGAAAAATGGTTGCTTGTTATTAAACGTTGGACCAAAATCTGACGGAACGATTCCGCAAGACCAAAAAGATATTTTACTTCAAATCGGAGGTTGGTTGGATATGAACGGAGAAGCAGTTTATGATACACATTACTGGAAAACGTTTGGAGAAGGACCAACAGAAGTTAAAAAGGGACACCACTCTGAAGGAAACAATGAAGGTTTATCATCAAAAGACATTCGTTTTACTGAAAAAGACAATAAGTTGTATGCCATTGTTTTGGACTGGCCAGCAGACGGTTATGTAAATATTGAAACATTAGCTAAAAATGCTACTTATGCCAAAGATTTAAAAATCAAAAATATTAGTGTATTAGGAAGTAAAGAGAAAATTCAGTGGGAACAAACCGACAAAGGTTTGAAAGTAAAAATGCCAAGTGTTAAACCTGGAGATTTTGCTTATACCATCGCAATTACACATTAAGAAATACCTATTGAAAACAAAAGCACATTTTGACTAATGTGCTTTTGTTGTTTACAAGATTTAAATGTAAATTAACGAACCAAACCAACAAAATGAAGTATTATTCAAGACCAATTTTGTCAATTGTGACCGTTTGTTCTTTTTTTATTTCGAATGAAGTAAAAGCACAGAACCAAACAAGCGCACCAAGTAAGGCAGTTTTTAAATGGGAAAATAGTAATTTAACCAATGAACAACGCATTGATGCTTTGGTTGATGCGATGAGCTTGGAAGAGAAAGTCTCTCAAATGTTAGATGTCTGCCCCGCTATCCCAAGATTAGGAATCCCAGAATACAATTGGTGGAACGAAGCGCTGCACGGAATTGCTAGAAATGGTAGAGCAACCGTTTTTCCACAAGCCATTGGTTTGGGAGCTACTTTTGATGATGGGTTAATTCAACGAGTAGCCAATGCAATTTCAGACGAAGCTCGAGCAAAATACAATGAAGCTATCAAAATTGATAATCGCAGCCGTTATGCAGGTTTGACTTTTTGGTCGCCAAATGTTAATATATTTAGAGATCCCCGTTGGGGTCGTGGTCAAGAAACCTACGGCGAAGATCCTTATTTGACCAGTCGTATTGGTGTTGCATTTGTAAAAGGATTACAAGGGGATAACCCAAAATACATGAAAGCTGCCGCTTGTGCCAAACATTATGCAGTGCATTCGGGTCCTGAGGAATCGAGACATGAATTTAATGCAGTAGTGTCCAAGAAAGATTTATTCGAAACCTATTTACCCGCTTTTAAAGCCTTAGTGCAGGAAGCAAAAGTCGAAGGAGTGATGGGCGCATACAATAGAACGTTAGGCGAAGCTTGTTCTGGTAGTCCGTATTTATTGCAAGAAATTCTAAAAAAAGAATGGGGTTTCAAAGGATACATTGTTTCTGATTGTGGTGCCATTCAAGATTTTCATCAGTTTCATAAAATTACAAAAACACCTGAAGAGTCAGCTGCTTTGGCTTTGATTAACGGAACCAATATCAATTGCGGAAATGTATATAAAGTTTTAAAAAGTGCACTGAATCAAGGTTTGGTAACACAAGATTTGATTGATATTCGATTGAAAGAAAGCTTAGCTACCCGTTTCAAATTGGGAATGTTTGATCCTATTGGTAGTAATCCTTATGATAAAATTGATGCCTCGGTAGTCGATTCTGAGCCTCATCGAAAACTAGCTCGTGAAGCGGCCCAAAAATCGATTGTGCTTTTAAAAAATAGTAATAACGTACTTCCTATTAATAAAAAAACCAGAACTGTTTATGTCGTTGGGCCAAACGCATCTAGCGAAGAGGTTTTACTCGGAAATTATTATGGGGTATCAAGCAGTACCCAAACCATTTTGGACGGAATAGTTGGTAAAGTGAGCCCAGGAACGAGCATCAATTATAAAATGGGAGTCATGCCTTTTTCGAAAAATAATAATCCAATTGATTGGTCTACTGGTGAAGCTAAAAACTCAGATGTCTGTATTGCAGTAATGGGAATTTCAGGATTATTGGAGGGAGAAGAAGGAGAGGCTATTGCATCAGATGACAAAGGAGATAAAAAGTCATTGCGTTTGCCTCAAAACCAAATTGATTACTTAAAAAAATTAAAGAAAGGAAGCAAAAAGCCGTTGGTATTGGTACTAACAGGTGGTAGCCCGATTGCTATTCCAGAAATCCATGACATTGCCGATGCTATTTTGTTCGTGTGGTATCCAGGTGAAGAAGGCGGAAATGCCGTTGCAGATGTTTTGTTTGGAGACGTTGCACCCTCAGGAAAACTACCTATCACTTTCCCAAAATCAGAAACGCAATTACCCGCTTTTGATGATTACAATATGACTGGGCGTACCTATAAATACATGACCGAGGAGCCATTGTATCCATTTGGATTTGGATTATCTTATACTACTTTCGAATATAAAAATCTTAAAATCAATAAAGATTTCACCGTAACTGTTGATGTTAGCAATACAGGAAAAACTGATTCTGAAGAGGTGATTCAGTTGTACATCAGTTCGCCATTGGCAGGAAAAGGAGATCCTATTTATGATTTAAAATCCTTTAAAAGAGCCCTTTTGAAAGCAGGCGAAACCAAAACAGTGACCTTCGCTTTAAACAAAAGCACATTTAACCAAGTTGATCAAAACGGAAAATCAATGGTGCGAAAAGGCAATTATTCTTTGTATGTAGGAGGTTGTTTACCTTCGCAAAGAAGTATTGATTTAGGGGCGAATCCATGTATAAAAATGAATGTAAAAATATAATTATGTTCCATATAATTAATAAATATGTAGTTGTACTGCTAACAATAAGCAGTTTTTTGATTTATAGTTGTAAAACAGCCAATAAAACAAATGCTAGTGCAAGCAAGTTTACTGACAGTAAATCTATTTTAATATTCTCAAAAACCGCTGGATTTAGACATACCTCTATTCCAAAAGGGATTGCTGCTTTGCAAAAAATGGCCGACGAACAAGGCTGGAAGATGCAGTTTAGCGAAGACGCTAATTTGTTTAGTACAGAGACGCTTTCAAAATTTCAAATGGTGTTGTTTTTAAACACTACTGGAGATATTTTGAATACCGAACAAGAGAAAGCTTTTGAGAAATACATCAATAATGGCGGTAGTTTTGTAGGTGTTCATTCGGCTACAGATACGGAGTACGAATGGCCTTTTTATGCCGAAATGATTGGAGCGCAATTCTTATCACACCCTAAGCAACAAAAAGTAGTTGTCAATAAAAACGCAAACAATCCGCATCCTGCAACGACACATTACCCTGCTAGTTTTGAGAAGTTTGACGAATGGTATAATTTTAAAAAACCAGTTGGTGCCCATGTAAACGTATTATTATCTGCGGACGAAAAAAGTTATAAAGGCGGTACAATGGGAGCTTCACATCCTATTTCATGGTACCATACTTACGAGGGTGGTCGTGTTTTTTATACAGCGATGGGTCATACCGATGAATCGTATGTATATGCTAATTTCTTAAAACATTTGCAAGAAGGAATCCGTTGGGCTTTGGGTGAAACTAATGTTGTGATTGCCAAAGGTGGAGAAAATCTACTTGAACCAACCTTAGCTAAATGGGATGTTTGGATGGGAGCAGTTCACCCTTCGGTAGATATTGATTTCGAAAAATCAGAAAATGTAAACACAGGAAAACCAATGGGCTTGAACAATGATCCCAAAAAAGTATTTTCTGTAATTCAAGAAAATGGTGAGAATATTTTGAAAATTTCGGGCGAAATTTATGGTGGGTTAACTACCAAAAATGAATACGGTGATTATCATTTAACCACCCAATTCAAATGGGGTGATAAGAAATGGGAACCTCGTTTGAAAGACAAAAAAGACAGTGGGATTTTGTACCATGCCAAAGGGCCTCATGGAACCTTTTGGAAGGTGTGGATGCACAGTCTAGAATACCAAGTGCAAGATGGAGATTGTGGTGATTTCATCGCTTTGGGACAAGTATATGGAGATGTACCTTCTGTGGGGAAAGAGAATGCAGGTGGTAAATCGGACTTCACGTACAATCCAAAAGCAGCAAATGTACCCATCAAATATGGTCTAACTTATAAATCAGGTCGTACTATAAAGTTGGGTAATTATGAGAATCCAGCTGGAGAATGGAACACACTCGAAATTTATTGCTTAGGGACTTAAAGTATCCATTTGGTAAACGGTCATGTGGTCAACCGTTTGAACAACGCACGCTATGATGTGCGTGGAAAAACTATTCCGGCCGATAAAGGTAAAATTCAAATTCAATCGGAAGCAGCAGAAGTGTTCTACAAAAATATTCGAATAGAACCAATAACAAAGTTTCCTTCCAAGTTAAAAAATTTCTAATATTCGAAAACATTGTTGTCCGATAAAAATAATCGGAACGTTATTTTTTCTTTATTTTACAAGGCTTGACGAGGTTTTAACCTAGTTTAGCTTGTTTCCGAGTACTTTCTTGAGAATTCGATGTACTAAAAAATATATTTTTTGTTTTGTTGTATCGAATTTTATCCAGTTGCTAAATAATAAATCTAATTACTTTTGAATTTAACAAAACGAAATTCTAATGATCAAAAAAAAATCCTAAAAACTACATCCTGAATTAATCACAATCTAGACGAATAAAGAATTCTGTCTATTTTACCCCTATAAAACCAAAGATTTCCAAAACAAATATATACAACAACCTCCACAAGTACAGTTTTTGTCTAGTCAAAAAAACGACAAAAAAGTAATTTATTCTCTTAATTTGCTTCATTAAATAATCAAAACCATATTTATTTTATGAAGGCAACATTATTATCTTTTATCGCTTTATCCAGCTTAATACTAAGCTGTACTAATAAGGAAGAAAGCACATTATTGGAATCAGCGTCAATATTTGACGACAATTTAATTTCTCAAAACCTTACCAACAAATCCATTCTTTCTACAAATTGTCCTAAACCTGCAGACGCTAATTTATTTATCGCAATTACCAACAACAACTCCAATGTGTTAAATCGTTCCCAAAACGGCATGGGCACTTGGGTTTTAATACCTGAGCTCTCGAACGAATTTAATTATTCAAGCAAAACTGATCCTGCGTTTACAACAGACTGGAAAGACTCTTACATTAATAGTTGGACAGGACCAGCACCAACAAAATGGGTCGCTAGTGGGTCTTCACTTGGAACAGCACCAACTGGAGAAAAATGTATAATTCTTCAAGCAACAAAAGTGGGGAATACCTTAGAATGCGGAATGGTTACATCTAAAGCTAAAGCAACATTCCCACTTTACCAAGAGGCCAGAGTAAGAATAAGTGATTCTCACTTAGCCAATGCCGTGTGGATGTTAAGTACTGATTCTAGAGAAGAAATTGACAACCTTGAATCTTATGGAGATAAATTAGGGTCAAAACCATATTTTGGAGATAAATTACATTTAAGCCATCATACTTTTAAAGATATTGCAGGTGTTAGAAAAGATTATCAACCCCAATTGGAGACCTGGATGATAAGAAAAACAGGGGCGGGTTGCAATGCTACTGATGATGTAAAATGGAATACCGCTTTCCATATTTTTGGGGTAAAATGGGTTAATGCTACTAATCTAGAATATTATGTAGATGGAGTAAAAGTAAGAACCGTAACAGGCACCGATATTGACCCGAACGGCTACACAGATTGTTCAGGAATGAAAAAAGCTTTGCATATGATTATTAGTCAAGCAGCACAAACATGGCGATTTGCTGACATGAATGAGTTTTTCAACCAGAACATTACCAATGGCGCAAGAACTAAGATGTACATAGACTGGATTCGTGTTTACAGACCAAATCAAAATTTAGGCACCTCTACTTGTAATTAATTATATTTAAAAGCATTGTCCGATAAAAAAAGAAGCCATTAATTTGGCTTCTTTTTTTATCGGACAACAATGATTCGAAAATAAAATGTTATGACTAGCTGTTATTAGGTCTTTAATTATAAAAGGCACGCAGATTTTTTAGAGATTTCCGCAGAAAAATCAGTACTGATCTGCTTAAGCCTATAAAACCTGCGTGCTAATTTTTTTAGTATTCAAAGTGGACAGTCATATAAAACTACATTAAAACATAACAGCCTAAGTACAGCCAAGTACTTAGGCTGTTTTAGTTTTTTACAGTAACATCACCAAGAGAATTGTAAGAACCTAGATAGAACAGCCAATAAAACCATTAGTGATAGAGTCTAAAACATATGTTCAAGGGTGAAAATTACCTTTATTTTACATTTGTTAGATAAACAACCACCATTAACCAACCAAAATGATTTCGAAAAAAAACTACTTCACCACGTTTACAGTCATCGCAAGTTTGGGCAGTACTACTTTTTACAATGTTGCCTATGCGCAATTGAGTACGATTGATTTGAATTTAAAATGCCAGCAGTTACCAATCAAAAAATTGATTTGACTCTAGGGCATTTAAACCCAGGAGGTTATTTCTTAGTCTTAGAAACAGATAAGAGTTCTCAAAAAATTAAAGTAATAAAACAATAAATCAGTAATGAAAATCATTTTATCATTAGTAGTCGCTGTTTCGACAGTTACAGGTTTTGCCCAAAAGAGCAACACCCAAAAACCAAATATTATTCTATTGTTCGCTGATGATATTAGCGCCAGAGAATTACCTATTTACAAGTCAGATGTTTGGAGTCCTCCATCTGGTGGTAATACTACAGATCTACAGTACAGAGCAAGCACTCCAGTACTAGATAAAATGGCCAATGAAGGTTGTTATATTTCATCTGCTTGGGCGGCTGTGGTTTGTTCGCCTAGTCGTGCCATGATGATGACGGGTCGCTATGCACACTTACATAAATGGTGGGACAACAAACATATCGGAAAATTTACCAACGAAAAAGGAAAGTTAACTACCTATAATTTATATTCTAGCTCCGCAAATACCATCGGAACGATCGCCAAAAAAGGAGGGTATGCTTCTATGTGGGCTGGAAAAACGCAGATGCGAAATGCCGAGATCGAAAAATTTGATTTTGACGAAGGTGTTTTCACTCCCGGAGAAAGTACTTCTTTGAACACTGAAAATCCGTTTACCGATTTTGAATTGGCAGAGCAGAAAAATGATGGCAAAAAAACATTAATCAATAGAAATAATGGACAAGCTGTTTCTTCTTACGCGCAATCTAGTTGGTACTGGAGACCGCACGTAATGTTGATGAACCAACCCAAGACGAAAGAGAAATTTCAATGGTGGCCAAATACTGCCGAATCCAAAAAACAATACGGAAACAGTACGTACGGTCCAGATGTAGAATTGGATTTTATTTTGGACTTTATGGAACGAAAAACCAAAGAGAACAGACCATTCTTTGTTTACCACACTTCACATTTAGGACATGATGCGATGGACTTTTTGAATCCATCAGAAAAAAACAAATGGCCAGGAACACCAATCGTAAAATGGGACGGAACCAAATACAACAGAACACAACCTAATGTAACAGGTGAAAAAGGTGTTTATGATACCCACGGAACAGTAACTGGGCCTGGAATTCATAATCACGTCAATTATTTGGACTACCAAGTTTCTTTGTATTTGAAAAAAATGAAGGAGTTAAAAATCGAAAACAACACCATTTTTATCTTTTGTGCAGACAATGGAACGAGTGGATATGGAAAAAACAGTCCTGATGTTCAAAAAGGATGTCATGTCCCCTTTATCGTCTATGCGCCAGGAATGAAAATGACCAAAAAAGGGAAACAAGAAGTTTTGGTAAATATTTCAGATGTGCTACCAACTATTGCAGAAATCACAGGCGTAACATTACCAAAAGACTACGAAATCAATGGCGAAAGTTTGGTTCCTTTTTTAACAACTAACAAAAAAACGCACCGCGATTGGTTGTACGCTTACAGTGGACCGATGCAGTTAATTAGAGGAAATACAGTGCTTAAAGACGGACGAAATAAATGGTATGATGTATCGAAAAACCCAACCGACTTAATCAGTTTTCCACAAATTACCGATTGGTCGAAAGCCACTGCAGAACAAAGACAAGAAAAAGCAAAATTGGAGGCCATTTTACCTCGTTTTAACAAATTTGCGGAAGCTCCAAATGGACCTTTATCAGCAAAAGATCAGTTAAAAATTGACGAAATGGAAAAAAATAACGCTACCAAAAAAGGACCTAAGAAAGGCAATAAGAAAAATAAAGAGGATGGTGGCGAAGAGTAATATCTAGTCAACAACTCAAATTCACATCACATTATTTTTAGAAAATGGAAAAAAGCACCCTTCTATTACTGATTTTACTTGGCTGTAAAGGCTACAGTCAGCTGGATAAAAAATATTTTAAAAAATTACAATCCGAAAGAGTTATTTCTAGCAATTCGGTCGAATGGCAACAGTTTGGACCAGGAATGTCTGGTTATTGCGAAGAATATTGGTGCCATCCATCCTACCAATACCAATGTCATGTTTATGTCTCCAGATATGTACAATAGCTACGGATCTTGGGACAACGGAAAAACATGGCAAACCATCAAAGACAACGACGGTACTGGGCGTGATATGCGTCGTGTGCAAGATATTGTGTTCTCGCATCAATCGGAGAATTTTGGTTACTCCATTAGCGTTCGTGGCGAATTATTCAAAACCACCGATTTAGCTCGCAACTGGGAACAAATAGACGATTTTCCGAGTAAAGGAAGGTATGCCGTTTTGACTGTTGACCCATCCAATGATAACAATTGGTATGCAGGTGGAGGTGATTTTTGGAATGTAAAAGCAAACCATAGAAGTTTAAACAATCCAAAAGGTGAAGTTGCCAAATATGCTTCTTACGGAAATATTTTGAAAAGTACAGACAAAGGAAAAACATGGAAAAAAATCACCGACGGTTTGCCTCCAACTTTGGATATCGGACGCATTATTGTGGATCCTACCAACTCCAAAAATTTGGTAATGGCAACTAGTTTTGGTGTGTATAGCAGTACCGATCAAGGAGAATCTTGGCAAATGAGTGCCAAAGGTTTGCCGAATAATCATCCGAGAGATTTGACTTTCTACTTTAATCCAAAAACCAAAGAGTATGTTTTATACGAATTGGAACAAACTTTTTATGAAGAAGACGGAAAAACAATCAAAGCCAAAGGCGGTATTTTTCAAAGTACTGATGGTGGTCAAAATTGGACTTCCATCTCAGGAAACATTGCTTTAGATTATAACAAAATTTCGAGTTATGATGCACAAAGAGGCTATTGGAAAACGATGTCTTTTTGGTTTGATAAACCAGAAAAAGAAATAAAAGAAAAACATCCAGAATTGCCTACGCAAATGTTCAGTACTTTCAATCGAATTGTAGTGAATCCATTAAACAAAAATGAAGTATACATTTCGCATAACGTTAAACACGACAAAGCGTTTGGCCCTGGAGATGTTTGGAAAACTGCTGACGGTGGAAAAAATTGGATTGCAACCGCACGCACAGGAGTGGATTGGATAAAAGGGAAAGACGATGCCTACTGGCAATCCCGCAACAATCCAGTTGGTGTCAACACAACTTACGGCCATTTACAAAAAGAAATGGATCATAAACCGGAGGTTTCAGGGAATCGTTTCATGCAAATTAATAACAAAGGCGAACTTTTTGTTTGTATCGAACAGCAAATCTTACGTTCCAACGATGGCGGAAAAACGTGGATTCAGGTAGATGATAATGAAACCAAGCCCGGAAGTGATCATTGGGTAGGTCGTGGCGGCAGTAATTTACCAGGTCGTTTTATGTTATTGGACACTGGTGTCAAAGGTCGAAAATTCTTCAGCAGTGGCGAACACGGCTTGTGGCAAAATGCTAGTTTAGATAATTATCCAGACAAAAACGCAGTTGCTGTACAACAAATAGAAGGGCAGTTGAATGAAAAAGGAGCGACATCAATTGCTTCGGTAGCGGTGCATCCAAACGACCCTAATACCATTTATATTATTATGTTCCGTCAAGACCATCGTGGTGCTTTGAGAAAATCTACCGATGGCGGAAAAACATGGAATGATGTTGCAATCGCTTTCAAAGCAGGTGGGAATATTTCAAACAATGTTCTGCAATCGTCTTTGCTGATTGATTACAAAACACCATCGAATATTTATTTCAACACTATTGCGTCTCCAATTTCTGAAGTTGGAGGTCCAAAAGCACCATTTAGTGAACATGGAATTTTTAGAAGTACCGATAGCGGTTTGACTTGGACTCGAATCAACAAAGGATTGCCAACTGTAGGCGCTTCAAAAGAAGCCATCAATGTGAGACGTTTGGTTATGGATCCTGTAAATCCAAATATTTTGTATGCCACTTTGGTGCAGTCTGCTGATGGAAAAATTGATGGTGGCTTGTATAAATCGGTTGATAAAGGCGAAAACTGGGAAAAAGCAAAAACACCAAACGACATTATTGCGGTCAACAATCTTTTTATTGATAAAAAAACCAACGAAATGTTTATTTCCTGCGGTCGTGCACGAGGCACACAAGAAGAAGGTGGCGTTTGGAAAAGTAAAAATAACGGAAAAGATTGGGACAAGATTTTTGATATGCCCTATGTATGGCAAACCGAAGTTTCTCCAGTAGATTCGAATATTATTACCGTTGCAGTGGCAAGCCAAGACGAAAACAAGGGAGTAACTAGTTTGAATCCTGGAGCCTACTTGTCTAAAGATGCTGGAAAAACCTGGACTAAAATCAACAAAAATTTAGGACAACCCGATAGTGTGATTGACTTAAAACCAGATCCAGAAGACGCTGCTGTTTTATGGTGCGCTTTGAAAGGAAGCGGCTGGGCCAAAGCGACAATTAAATAAGAATTATAAGCTCAAAAATAAAACAACCAATAGCACCTTAATCAATGAAAGCACCTTATTATTTAACCTTACTATTGCTATCCTTTATCAATTACGCTCAACCGCCAGAACCACCTGTGGGTAAAAGATGGGTGGTGAATGAACAATATTCAGATGAGTTCAACGGTAACAAATTAGACGCTTCCAAATGGTACGATTACCATCCTACCTGGAAAGGTCGTGCGCCGGGATTATTCATGCCATCACAAGTGAGTGTAGGTGACGGATACATGATGATTCAAGGAAAAAAAATGGCAAAAGACACCATCGTCAACGGTCAAACTTTCAATATATCGGGCGGTGCAGTAATTTCGAAAAACAAAGAAGCATATTTTGGCTATTACGAATGTAAATTCAAAGCTGCCAAAACCACCATGTCAACGACTTTTTGGTTTTCTACTGGTAAATCATTTAAAGGCGATTTGCCTTGTGGTGACAATTACGGTTTGGAACTGGATATTCAGGAATGTATTGGTCGTGTTGGAGATTTTAAAGGCGATCACTTTGCCAACGGAATGAATTCAAATGGACATTATTGGTATACAGGATGCGACAAAAAGAAACAAGATTTGCGTGCTCCTCAAGTGAAATTTAGATCAGACAAACTAGCATCCGAAGATTTCAATGTATACGGCGGTTGGTGGAAAGACGAAAACCAAGTGAGCTTTTATTACAATAATGACGCACCAAAGCACATGAACTTCAATAGTACTATTAAGGAGAAATCATTTGATAAACCCATGCAAATGAATATGGTTTCGGAAACCTATCCTTACCCTTGGATTGAGTTGCCAAATGACGCCGAATTGGCCGATCCTTCTAAGAATACTTGCTATTACGACTGGGTTCGTTCCTATATTTTGGTAGATGTAGATAGTGATTATCTAGATCCTTTCTTGAATAAAAAAGGAAGTAAAACAGCAATCAAGAAAGACTTTTTTATGTTTAGTGAAGCCATTCGTTTTATCGAAAAACCAATGCATATCAAAAATGCCAAATCAATTTTTTTCCCGATTGACTTTAAAGCAAAAACAGATAGAGAAATTCACTTGGCAGTAAAAAACAGTGCCAATAAAGTGATCGAAAACAAAGTGTTTCCTGCCTACGCAGGTTTTGGACGAAAAGATGTGGAGTTGGCTTTGGGCACTCATTTTCAAAGCAATGAATCGTATACCGTACAAATTTTTATTCGACCATTAAAAGCTGCCAATGATAAAGATGCTTTTCAATCGGATGCTTTTATATTTAAATTAAACTAATCAGGATGAAATTATTTTCAATAAGTACAGCGCTGTTTTTATCAGTCCAAGGTTTGGTAGCGCAAAATCCACTAGTGACCAAAATATTTACAGCTGATCCAACTGCTAGAGTTTTTGACGGCAAATTATATCTCTATCCTTCGCATGATGTAGTGCCGAAAGAAGGGATTGAAGCTCCACGATTTTGCATGCCAGATTATCATATTTTTTCGTTGGAAAACGGAAGTACATGGAAGGATTACGGAGTGGTGTTAGATCAAAATCAAGTGCCTTGGGGCAAGAAAGATTCTTATGGCATGTGGGCTCCTGATTGTATAAAAAAAGGAGATTTATATTATTACTATTATCCTGCAGAACCTGCCGATAAATCAGCATTTAGACGAATTGGAGTTGGAATTTCAAAAAGTCCAACAGGTCCTTTCAAATGGGAGAAAAAGTATATCGAAGGGGTTTCTGGAATTGATCCTGGATTATTATTGGACGATGACGGGAAAGCCTATTTGTATTTTGGTGGTGGCAAAGAATTATTTGTTGCTCAACTCAAGGACAATATGAAAGAAATTGAAGGTAAACCTATTAAGATAGAAGGATTGCCTGCGGGTTACAAAGAAGGATCTTTTCCGTTTAAATATAATGGTATGTACTACTTCACCTTTGCGCATGTATTTCCAGATGAGGGATATACCATTGGTTATGCAACAAGTAGTAGTCCTATGGGACCGTTTGAATATCGAGGTAAAATAATGGATAATATTAGCAATGGTACCAACCATCACTCTGTGGTGAATTACAACGGAAAATGGATTTTATTCTACCATTGGTGGGCCATTAGCGGACATAACAAGTTGCGCTCTATTCAAGCCGATTATATGGAATTTAAAGAAGATGGTTCGATAAAAAAAGTTAAACCAACTTTAAGAGGTATTGGGAATCCAAAAATTGGAGATACTATACAAATTGATCGTTATGACGAAATCGAAAAAGCGCAGACTTCTTTTGTTGGAGGAAATGAACCTATTGGTTGGATGGTATCAGACACTAAGCATATGAGTTCTGTGAAATTTAAAGGAGTAGATTTTGGTGATGGTGCTGCCAAAAAAATTAAAGCTCGAGTTGCCAGCGGACAACGTTTTGGAAATTTTGAGATCCATTTAAAAGATGTAAAAGGAAAGATGATTGCCGATTTCCCAGTAAAATATACCGGAGGGTGGAATACGTGGCAAACTATAGAAACTAAATTACTTGAGCCTATTACAGGACTACAAGATTTGGTAGTAGTCTTTAAATCCGAAAACGGCGCAGATAAAATTGTCAATTTGAATTGGTTATTAATAGAAAAATAAAATGAAAAACAACTTATTTATTACCCTAGCAGTAACACTATCATTAGGTGTTGCTGCACAAAAGAAACCAAATGTCATTGTTGTATTAGCCGATGATATTGGGGTTGGAGATATTTCTTATTATCGAAAAATGCATTCAAACGATATTATTGTCGAAACCCCAGCGATTGACCAATTGGCCAAGGAAGGAATGACTTTTACAGATGCGCATACGCCGGCTGCCTTATGTGCGCCTACGCGTGCTGCCATCATGGCCGGAAAAAACTGCTATCGTAGTTATGCGCCTTGGGGTGTTTGGAGTCCTTATGCAGAATCACCCATTAAACCCGATGATTTGACCTTGGGTAAAGTGATGAAAAATGCGGGATACAGCACCGCCTTCTTCGGAAAATGGGGCTTTGGTTCTGATTATTATGAAAAAAATGACAATACCAAAATCTACAGAGGCAACCGCGTAAAAATTGCTATGGATGTAGATGTAAACCAAATTGCAGGCAATGGTCCTAAGCAAAATGGTTTTGATTACAGCTATATGTTCCCATCTGGAATTCAAGATGTGCCTTATTTGGCTTTCGAAAATGAAAAATGGGCTCCTTTTCAAAAAGATTCGAAAATCACCTTCATTTCTCAAGAGAATATGACCAAGATAGGAGTGACCCTTGACAAAGACGAAGGTCTGGGAGATTCCAATTGGGATCCACACCATATGGGGCCAAAGTTGATTGGAAAAGCAGTAAATTTTATAGAAAACAGCTCAAAAGACAAACCTTTTTTTATGTACTACTGTGCGCTTGCGGTGCATTTGCCACACACACCATCTGAGAGTTTGAATGGTAAAAAAATTGCAGGAACTACACCAAGTTCGCATTTGGATGTGGTCAAAGAGCTCGATGTGCAAGTAGAAATGCTAGTACAAAGCTTGAAGAAAAAAGGTGTTTATCACAATACCATCATCATCTTTACCTCAGACAACGGAGGCTTGCAAGTCAAAGAAGATAAGCAAGCAGGGCACCAATCCAGCGATATTTACCGAGGGAGTAAAAACCAACCTTATGAAGGCGGACACAGAGTGCCTTTTATAGCTTGGTGGCCAGGACAAATCAAACCCAAAACCATCAATACGACTCCTGTTTTAGGATTGGATGTGATGGCAACTTTGGCGGCAATTACCAACCAAAAAATACCTGAAAACCAATTAATTGATTCGGCTAACTTATTGCCATTATTTTTAGGAAAAAGTAAAGCTCCTGTGCATCCCTTTATCATGACGCAATCGGGAACTTCCAAAGAAGGGGTGATTATCGAAGATGGTTGGAAATTGATTATTGCTTTCGATAAAAAAGACAAATCAGATACTACAAGAACGCCGCATGCTTTGTTCAACCTTGTCGATAATGTCGAAGAAAAAGAAAATGGAAACTTAATTAATGACCCAAAATACAAAGCTAAAGTAGAGCAACTTTTTGCAGCTTTCAACGCCGCTAGAGACGGAAATAAACCGACAAAAATTTAACCAAATCATGAAAAAAAGAACACTTACCCAATGGGCGCTAGTACTATTTTTGAGCGCTTCATTAAGTGGCCAAGCGCAAACTGCTATTGCACCAGGGCCTTTTAAAGCTACTGACGAATCATTAGAAAAATACCAATTTCCAGAATGGTTTAGAGATGCAAAATTCGGAATCTGGTCGCACTGGGGACCGCAAGCCGTGCCGAGACAAGGCGATTGGTATGCCAAGAAAATGTACCAAGAAGGCAGTCCAGATTATAAGTACCATCTGGAGCACTACGGGCATCCTTCAAAATTTGGGTACAAAGACATTATCGGTTTGTGGAAAGCAGAAAAATTTAACCCAGAACAATTGATGGCACTCTACAAAAAAGCTGGAGCCAAATATTTTGTGAGTATGGGTACGCACCACGACAACTTCTTTTTATGGGATTCCAAATTGCATGATTGGAACTCCGTGAAAATGGGACCAAAAAAAGACATCGTAAAATTATGGCAAGATGCCGCCAAAAAAGAAGGATTGAAATTTGGAGTTTCAGAGCATTTGGGAGCGAGTTACACTTGGTGGCAAACCAATAAAGGAGCCGATAAAAAAGGACCAATGGCTGGAATTCCGTATGACGGAAACGACCCCAAATATGTAGATTTATACCATAAAAAATTAGCTCCAGATGACAAAGAATGGATGACAACCGACCCAGAATCGCAACAAGAATGGTTGGCACGCATCAATGAGTTGGTCAATACCTACAAACCCGATCTATTGTATTCAGATAGTAAATTGCCGTTTGGAGACGTGGGTAGAGCCATGATTGCCAATTTTTACAACACCAATCTAGAAGCCAATAACGGAAAACTAGAGGCGATTTATAACTGTAAAGAAGACTCAAAAGGAAAATGGGTCGAAGATATGGAACGCGGCGTCATGGACGAAATCAGTCCGTATCCTTGGCAGACCGATACCTCTATCGGGGATTGGTATTACAAAACAGGTCAGGAATACAAAACGGCGACTTACACCTTGCAAATGTTGTGCGACATTGTGAGTAAAAACGGAAACCTATTGATCAATATCGTACAAACGCCAGAAGGAGATATTGAAGGCGATTTACTAAAAGCGCTAGACGAAATAGGGACTTGGATTGCCACCAATGGCGAAGGAATCTACGGCACTCGACCGTGGAAGGTTTTTGGAGAAAGACCAGTAAAAGCCGTAACGGTTAAAACAGCCAAGTTCAACGAAAAAAATATCAAATATGCCGAAGACGATATTCGTTTTACAACCAAAGGAGAGAACATTTTGTACGCCTTCTGTTTGGAGCAACCCACCAAAGATGTTCGCATCAAGTCATTGGGGATAAACTCTAAATTGAACGACAAAAAAATCGCTAACATTTCGATTCTAGGAAGCAAAGAAAAACTAAAGTGGAAAGTAGAAAAAGATGCTTTGGTTATCTCCAAACCAACCCAATTACCCAACTGGCGCGTAATCGGAATCAAAATCGAATTCAAACAATAAATAGTTACAGTATTCCAAAAACACCAATCGATTCGGTTGGTGTTTTTTTATTTAGGAGCAGAACGATTGGTTTTCATAAGGACAACTAGTCCTGCTCGAGGCTATATCTTTATGGCCGAAAAAAGCCATAAAGGATGTCGCCGTGATCAGGGCTAAATTTGGATAAGTTGTTTTTATAATTTTGAATTTTTAGAAGTGAATAAATTCGAAAGAAAAAACCTAATTTTGTTTTGAAAATTAAATAAAAACGCATAAACTTGCGCATACTTGCTAGTTAGGCGACATAGCCGAGCAAAACGAAGATGTTGAACAAAAATCATATATGCAAGAATTAAAACTACTCATTGAAGTAATTCAAACTTTTGAAAAGAAAGCGAACGAAATGATAAAAGTTTTAGCGTTGGAATTTAACCTTGATTTAAATTCTGAACGCATATTTGACAAACTAATTAGTAAACAAAATAATCTTCGAAGAGGTAATTTAAAAGATAATTGGACATATTGGTTTCACGGCGACGCTTGTGATTTTGAAAATAAAGAAACAAATCAATATCTGCATATAAAAATTAATAGAAACGGAAATTATGGAGCAATTGATAATTTCTATTTATATAAGTTTTTACAAACCAGCGAATCCTTAAAATCTATTTATGAAGTAATTAATTCTGAAAAATATATGAACGAATTACTTGAAAAATTATTTAAGACAGGGATTTTGATTAATATTGATGAATTTCCTCTTAAAACAATAATACTGAAAAAAGAATAATACGTCGCCAAACAGCTAAGGTTTCGTTGGCTTGAAAAGCCAACAATGAAACCGTGGTTATACGGAACCGCCCCAACTAACGCTCGTGTATCCCTCAATCTGGTGCTTGACTGCGTCGAGTACCTATTTACCTTATGACCAAAAAAACGTAGCGTTTGCAACGCGGCTCATTAATACAAGTTAAGATTTTTTGTGATTGAGAATTAGTTTTATAGTTGTTCGTACTTATTATGATAGCGTAAATAGTAAAGTCATATAGAAAATAAACCGCGTTGCAAACGCTACGACCGGTTTCCAAAATCAAAGCAAGAAGTCAACGTAGTCAAGCGCTAGGGATATGATGATTGTACGGGAACTGTAAACTTAGAGAATTAAAAAAAATGTATTATCTGGTTTCTAACCATAAAGCAAACCCATCTAGTTTGTCTCGCTGAAAGCGTCTCTAGATAGGGGAGCACCTTTGCTGAGACACTTTCAGCGAGACAAAAATTGCGGTTACTGTAGTTGAATAAAAGTATAGTCAAAAGTGGTTTGTTAAACTTATAACTAGGCTAACTCGTGCTCGTTTCTCTAGCTGCCGCGAGCGTAATTGAACTCAAACACTAACGTGAGCGTATAGCTCGTACCCGAAACAATTGTCATGTACAAATTAATTCATAACAAACCCTATAGATTGGAAATGTAGTAGTGCTAAAAATGGTGGTAACAATAACCAAAACATCTTAAAAATTGTTGTGCTTTAGATTGTTGACACGTACGGGACGCTCGTGCTAACTCGGTCAAAAATGCGCAAATATCTGGTAAATTTACCTTTTACTTTCTCAAGAAACTTTATCTTAGCATAAAGATCTCGATTACGAACTTTGGCACTTCTTGGAGTAGTGAAATGTCGTGACTTATTAGAAAAAAGTATAGAAAAGAAGAATGACGCAACATCGAATAAGAAACAAAAATTTAGGATTAGCAGAATTGATTGCCATCGCTTTGGGTGGAATGGTAGGTGGTGGAATTTTTACGATCCTTGGGATTTCGGTATCCATGATAGGGAGTTTGACCCCAATTGCAATTGTGATAGGTGGATTAATCGCTGCATTGGCCGCATATTCTTATGTCAAATTAGGTTTGTACTACCGAGATGAAGGAGCAACTTATTCCTTTTTTAAAAAAATCTATCCCAATTCTCATTTTTCAGCTTCTGCAATTGGATGGTTTATCATTTTTGGGTACATCAGCACATTAGCATTATACGCTTATACATTTTCATCCTATGCCATCAGTAGTACTGATTTTGCAAATAATATTTGGATTAGAAAAGGAATTGCAATTGCAGTAATAGGTGTTTTTACATTGATAAACATCTGGAGCGTTAACGGAATGGGTAAAATCGAAGATTTGATGGTTTACACCAAATTGGTAGTACTAACTATTATTTCAGTGGTACTAATGCAACACGGAACAAGCAGTTTTGGAACATTTATAGACAACATGGCATTAGACGCCGAAAAATCTAATATTTTTTCAGTATTAATTGTCGCCTCTTTAACATTTGTGGCTTATGAAGGTTTTCAATTAATTATAAATGCAGTAAATGAAATGACGAATCCTGAAAAGAATATTCCGAGAGCTATTTATTCGGCAATCAGTTTAGCTATTTTAATATACGTTGTGATTTCTTTAGGTGCTTTGTTTGCTATACCAACAGAAGAAATTATAAAAAATAAGGAATATGCACTTGCCTCAGGTGCAGGAAATGTACTTGGAAAATTAGGGACAAATCTTGTTATTTTGGGTGCTATATTGGCGACAAGTAGTGCTATAAGCGGAACAATTTTTGGTGCATCAAGGCAAATGTCGGTAATTGCAAGTGATGGTTATTTTCCACATTGGTTAGCTATTAGAAAGAATAATAGCCCACAAAATGCAATTGTTGGTATGGCGGTGATGGCGAGTGTTTTAATTTTAATTGGCGGACTTGAATTGATACTTGAATTTGGAAGTATAACTTTCCTTTTAGTATCATTATTGATGGCTGTTGCAAACTTTAAAATTAGAGATAAAACAGCATCATCTACCTTTCTAACCGCATTATCTATTGTTTGTTTAGGAATTGGTGCGATACTTATCCTATATTATGAATTTACTACGAAATGGGAGCAGATGATGGCCATTATCATACTTTACCTAATCTTGGCAGTTGGAGCATGGGTCTATTCAAAAAAGAATGAAATGAAGGGTAAAAGTTCGTAGAATAGTCTTAAATAACTTATTTGTAAATAAATAATACTAAGTTGGTAATTTCTATTAAGTTGAAATAAACAAGAAGTTATAGCCCAATCAGAAAGTTTCCCCCATATATAGTAGCATTCACGATGCAAGCTGATAGGGTAGCAGTTAATTATGAATTTTATAGATTAATTTATAAATCTTTTGAATCATAAAAACCGATCTTCAGGATGTTTTTTTTTAACGCCAAAGTTGGAATATTATCTTAATGTTGTTGTGTGATTTTAATATAAAATCGGCTGTTTAAGTTTCTTTTATCTAACATAAATAAACGCTATGTTCAGTTGATTGTTGTTAATTAGTTTTTCCCTTCAAATTCTAATTCTGTTGTGATGGCTTTCAGAACATCGGCTTCTTAAATTATTGGAAACGCTTTTTCATTGGATTGATATTTTTGAAGGGTTATACTCTTATTCATTCCCTTTTCCTTTTTTTGCTAATTCATCATAGGTACCTGTTAAAAACGGTTTTTTGGATGCAGTGTTGGCTTTTCGATCAAACAAAACAATGTACTTTTCATAATCGTTGTAATGCACTATATTTTTGGCTAAATGGTCGTAGTGCTGGTCATAGATTGTTCGCATTTCGGCTAACTTTTTTAGATATACTGGATCTTTCGAATGGTTGTATAATTCCAATCGGTCTTTGCCTACATAATACAATTCTTCTGCGGGTTTCATAATTTCGCTTCCATATTGCCAATAAATGTATTTCCAATCTTTGGAAACGACAGACATTTCTTGAATTTCGTCATTACCCCACATATTGGTTAGGGTGATAAATTCGCGTTTAATACCTGCTGGATTTTTTATTAAGGGTAATAAATTTTCTCCATCCATATTTTTTGGAATCGGTAAGCCAGCATAGGATAAAATGGTCGGTGCGATGTCAATATTGGCAGTAACGGTTTCTCTTTTGATTCCTTTTTCGTTTTTTGGAGCACGAGGATCATAGATTATAAAAGGGGATTTTGATGCTTCTTCATAAGGCAATTCTTTTCCTCCGAGATTGTGTGCCCCACAGCTATAGCCGTTGTCACTAGTAAAAATGATTATGGTATTTTCGTCAGCACCGTATTGTTTTAATGACTTTCTAATTTCGCCAATAGTATAATCCACTTCAAAAATAAGTTGATTGTACTTGCTTATGGCTTTTTGGTACGATTCTTCAGAATCTCTCCAAAAGCTATAATCTTTGTATTCACGACCAGACTTGGCTTGTGCGGGTAAGTAAGTAGCGAAGGCTTCACCGTAATTTGCTGGTTTTGTAAACGTTTTTCCTTTGTAGACATAGTCAAAATATTTGTCGGTTGTAAAGGGAAGATGCGGTGCTTTGAAACTAATAGACATGCAAAATGGCTTGTCTTGATTGGTTGCTGTTTTGATAAAGTCAGCTGCCCAAGCTCCGTAGGCACGGGTCGCATGAGGGTATTCTTTTGCATATTTAGCAATGGTTGGATTTTTGGCTGTCTGATAAAAAGTTTGCCCTGGGCCACCACCCCAAACGTCAAAATAACCGAGTGGTAGTTTATCTTTAATTTTATCTGTTTCAGCTTCTGTCATTTCAAAACCTACTTTACCTGCAAAACCAGTGAAGTAACCTGCATTTTGAAGTAAAACGGGATATGTTTTTTCGAGTTTATCGGTGGTTAAATCACCATGCATAAAATTTACTCCTGTTTTGTACTCATACATACCAGTTAAAATACTTACCCTACTCGCCATGCAAATCGCTGTTGTATTGTAGTGATTGGCAAAGAGAACGCCCTCTTTGGCCAATCCGTCCATGTGTGGGGTTTGTACTTGATTGTTGCCATAGCAACCCACAGATATGCTAGTTTGATCATCAGTTAGCAAAAAGATTATATTGGGTTTTTGATTCTTATTTTGAGCGGCAAGGATTCCAATGTTGAAAACCAATAAAAGAAGTGTATAGGATTTTGAAAATTTCATGCCAAGGAGTTATTTAAAGATACATTCAAAAATAACTGATTTTATAAGATTTATTCGAAACAAATGATTCTGGATGTATCTGATATGATTTTACTTTTTTGAAGTGCAAAAAAAAACAGTGGTAACCAAATGGGTAACTACTGTTTTTTGAAAACGATATACTTGTCGCTTGAACTACTCTTGCGCTTTGAGGTTTTTCTTTGGAGAACAATTATCTCGCGAAGTAGTTATTGCATGAGGGATCAAAGTGTAGCTCTTTTTTATCCGCCGCGGCGGATAAAAAAAGCGGGAACGTAGAGCCCGACCCGTTTTTTTACGGGTCATGCCCAAATGCTTTTCTTATTATTTAGAATTTTTTACTTTTTGGTTTTCTTCGGCAATTCGCTTTTTCTGATTTCCGTTTAGGCCGTGCGTGTATAGAAATTCGGGTTTGTAATTGATGTTTGTGCGTTTCATTTCGGGATCATGTAGGTCTTGGCTAAGATCGCAGTCAAAACGAACGAGAAGCGCGTGATTGGTTTCTCGATTGCCAATATTGGTGACATGTGAGATTCCCCAAGTGATACCGCGACCATCTTTGGTATCGGTAAAAGCATCCGGAATATACGGTCCGGCTGCGTCTGGCATTAATGTAGTGATGGCTGCAATATCAAAATTGATTCCGTCTTTGGCGTATTGTACCGTAAAATGCTCATTTCCATCACGAATTACAAGCGCTGCTATACCTTCTTTGAACGGAAACATAGTGGTTTCGTGACCAGAATTCATTACCGGATTGGTTGGGTTTTTGGTAAATGGCCCAAGTGGATTATCGGCAATTGCAAGTCCTTGCATGCGCACTAGATTTGGTTTTTGGTTAAAATCGGATTTGTAATACAAGTATACTTTTCCGTTGTGCACCAAGGGATATGGATCGTGGATGGAAAATTGGTCCCATTCGCCTTCTTTACCATTTGGAATTACGATTTTGTTGTAGGGTGTCCATGGCCCATCTGGTGAATCGGCGTAGGAAACCGCTACAGGGCAGTCATCGCCACGTTTTCCGCTGGTTTGCATAAAGCCTTGGTAGTATAAATAGTATTTTCCTTTGTAAACCAAAATGTCAGAAGTCGCTACAGAACGCCATCCCACTTCTGGTTTTGGGGGACGAGGCACGGCAACACCTTGCTCTTTCCAGGTAAAACCATCTTCGCTAGTTGCGTACCAAATATCGGATAAATCCCAATCTGCAGACGGAATAACATCTGTAGATTTATCAGCGCCTTGCGGTGGCGTTGGGGTTTGCCTGTGGGTGTACCAAACATAATATTTTCCGTTGGCAAAAATCACTTTGGAAGGATCACGGCGGGTAATTGTTCCGTCGTGATTGCTGTAATCTAGTCCTTTTAATTCGGTATATCTAAATTGGGAATATAACTCGTTGGACTCTGGAGTTGGGCCCATGTAATTATCATAATTTCGTTCTAAAGCTTTACTCAGTACTCTATTGGGCTTCTCTGTTGGGAGAATAAACGGAAAACCGTCTGCTGTTTTGGTTTTGGTTGTTGAGCAGGAGGTAAGCGCTAGTAAAGCACCACAAGCTGCTGCTAGTGTTAGATTTTTCATTGGTTTGTATATTTGTTATTTGTTGTTGTTTCGATTAGTAAAAGTCCGAGTTATTTGCGTTTAAAGTTTTATTTGCCAGATCGCGAAGCGTTAAAAACGTAATTGAATTACTCAAAATTTCTCATTTTTTAAGAATTCGTGTAATCTTCAAAAATTATTATTCGTGCAAATTGGTGCAATTAGTGTCTACCTTTTTTTTTAAGCCAATGCTCTAGTAAAAATCCCAGAAATCATATTTTTCTCCAGATACATTTTCTTTTTTATCGCCCAAAAGAACCGCTTGCTCTTTCATCTCTTTTCGCATTTGTTCAATTAAGGCTTTGTTTTTTGGAAAAAAAGACAAATCTTGTGTTTCCCAAGGATCTGTTTTAAAATTGAATAATTGTGTTACTCTTGAACCCGCTATAGATTCTCCTTCTTTTTTATCGTAATCTTTGGCTCGTACATATTCGATCAATTTGTAATAGCCTTTGCGGTAGGCTCTTTGAAATTGTCTGTAAGCATGATACGTAGAATTGCGAACTTCTTTGGCTTCATTGTTTAGAATCGGCATTAGACTTTTGCCTGTAACCGAACTCGGAATCGGAATTTTGGCAAAGTCACAAATGGTCGGAAATATATCAAAATTATACGCAAAAGCATCGTTACGAACGCCTTTGGTTTTGATTAAATTACCTGCAAAAATTAGCGGAACATGTACGCCGTCTTCGTCATAGATGTTTTGTTTTCCCATCAAACCGTGGTTTCCAACGGCAAGACCGCTATCTCCCGACATAACAATTAGGGTGTTCTCGTATTGTCCGCTTGCTTTTAAACCAGCAATTACTTTTCCGATTTGCGCATCCAAATGAGTGATGATAGCATAATAATCGGATAGTTGTTGTTTGGAAACGTCTGGAGTTCTTGGCCATGCCGCCAATTCCTCATCACGCAAGAACATATGTCCGTTATCGAATGGGTGTTGTAGCATGTACGAAGGTGTCAATTTCATCTGGTCTACAGGATACATATCACGATACGCTTGTGGCGCTTGGCGTGGATCATGCGGTGCATGAAAAGCCAAATACATCAAAAACGGATTTTTACTTTTGTAATTTTTAAAATAATCTACTGCGGCTTCTCCAATAACTTCAGAGGTGTGTGGGCCATTTTTTTCAGTCCCGATTGGTCCACGAACGGCATTTTTGGGAATGTCTTGTCGTACCACTTTTCCGTTTTCATCATACACTAACCAATAGGCATCTTGCGGACTAAATTTTCCGGCTTTGTCCCAATCATAGAAAGGCATTCTAAAGTGATCGACCAAATACAAACCTCGACCCATAATTTTTTCTCCCGATGTAAAACTGCGTTTCAGCGTTTCGCCATCTTGGTGCCATTTTCCAATTACCTCAGTGTTATAGCCTTGTTTTTGAAAAGCTTCTCCAAAAGTAGTATGGGTTGCTGGAACGTCATGTCCTATACCGTCAAGTTCAAAAACGTTTCTACCTGTAAGCAACATCGCCCTACTAGCCACGCAGGTAGCACCTGTAAACGCCCCCATGAGGTAAGCATTGTTGAAGGCAACACCGTCTTTGACCAAAGCATCTAGGTTTGGTGTTTTTACATCCATTCCGGCCAACTCATGAATACCAGAAAAGCGATGATCATCGGTGAAAATAATCAAAACGTTTGGTTTTTTATTCTTGGTTTTTTGTGCCATTGTCCCAAAAGAAACAAGTTGGAAAGCAGCCAATGCAACCGTGAAATATTTTTTAGTATTCATATTTTTATTTTTTCAGATACGCTAGTCGTCTTTGTACTTGATCGTTTGCCGCTACTTTTTTATCCATTTTAGTCACATCAATTGCAACGGGTTGTTTTTGGTAATAATCTTTTAATAAAACTACAGCATTCAAAATCAGTAAAGCCTCGGTATCGCTTTTGGCGGCATAGACTATATTAGCTAAGCTTTTCGTTGTGTTTTGGTGTGCCACAATTGATAAAAATTCGACTGCTCTCAATTTATTGATGTTTTCTGTTTCAGAGTCCATTGCTGATTGAACGGCATCCGTTAAGGATTTGGCTTGGTCTCCAAATGAAGTCGCTGCAATCATAGCCCAATAACGTTCCCATTGGTCTTTTGATTTCAAAAACTTTTCGATTTTTGGCGCTGCTTTGTCGAAATCTAGCACTTCTAAATTGGCAATGTCGATGTATTTTTGAATTTCTTTTTTATGTTCTTTTCCAAATGCAATCGGATTTTGGATGGCATTTTCTATTAAATAAAATTCAGGATAAAGAGATAAATCGGGCATCGATTCCATCCAGCAATTCAAATCTTTACGCATTTTTTTCAAATTAGATTGATGCTCAGGAAGGCTCGCTAAATTATGTAGTTCGAAAGGGTCTATCACGACGTCATAAAATTCTTCGACTGCCTTTATTTCGAAAAACTTAGACTGATCTTTGTTCAATTTTCCTTGTTTGTATAAAGTTTCCCATTCTTGATACGCCAATTGTTTGTAACGGTATTCGTTCATCAAACCATTAACATTGAAAGGTTCAAAATTTCGAATGTATTTTAAGTTTCCTTTTCGCACCGAGCGCACCATATCGTATTTCTCATCAAAACGATCTGCATATCCATAGGTTTCGTCTTTTTTGTCTAAAGTTTTGGTAGTAATATTTTTTCCTAAAAATGGTTTCCCATCCATTACTTTCGGAATCTCAACACCAGCAAGATTTAAAACCGTTGCACCAAAATCAACAAAACTCACAAAAGCATTGGTTCTGGTTCCAGATGCCAACGGACTCAAATTTTTGTATTTTTCTGGAACATGCACCACAAGAGGCACGTGCAATCCTGTTTCGTTCAAGTAGCCTTTACTTTGAGGTAAAACACCACCATGATCGCCATAATAGAAAATGATAGTATTGTCATACAAGCCGTCTTTTTTCAGTTTTTCGATTACTTCGCCAACTTCCGTATCCATTTGCACTATTTTGTCACGATAATAGGCATTCGAATATTTAAAAAGCTCCGTTTGTGGGTGATTTGGTTGTACAAAAACAGTAGCAGGATTTGTAATTGTTTTGGTCGAATTCATTGTCTCTTTTGTGAAATGCATTCTTCCTTCGTGGGTAGTTTCAATATTATAGACATAGAAGAAAGGCTGTCCTGTTTTTCTATTAGTCCAAGTGGCTTTTTTGGATGAATCGTCCCAAACATCCTCTGGTTTTTTGATATTATAATCTTCTTTGGCATTATTTGCAGTATAATATCCCGCTTTTCTCAAAAAGGCAGGAAACATATCTTGACCATTAACCAAGGTTACTTTTCCTTCGGCACGGTGGTAGTGGGTTGCCATCTTAGGTCCAAAAGTACTCAATATCAAAGTCGAGCGAGCAGCACTACAGACGGCTGCATTAGAAAATGCACGATCAAATACGATTCCGTCCTTGGCAAGACTTTCTACATTTGGCGTTGCAACTCCGTGCTCGTCAAAAAGTTTCATATAGTGTTTGGAATTGTCTTCAGAGACGATCCAAACAATATTAGGTTGTTGTGCTTTTGCGACTGTAATCGTAAAAAGATTGGCTATCAAAAATAATCGGATCGATCTATTCATTTTTTTTATTTTTTTAAATAATGCTGTTACTTGTTGGATAGAAATTTATTCTAGTTCACTGTTCTTTTATGAGTATTAACTTTTTTGGTGATGGCAATTTTTTGCATTCGATCAAAAAGTAGGTCCTAATTTCAGTTTATAAAATTAATAGTTCTGTAGGATTGAAGGCAGGCGGTATGTTCTCAATACTAGTATATATGGTTTATTTTGGAAAAGTATAGTGTAGGTGTGTTTCATTGGTTTTCGATAAGAACTAAGGTAATGATTTGTTTGTGAATTGTTTAAAATAATTTTGTCAAGTTTTATATCTAGACGAAAGTTAAGATTGCACATATGTTTCAGTACTTAAAACATATGTAATCATAAAATTGAAGTTAAAGGAGCATCTTTACCAATTCATTATACAAACAGGATTACTAGAAGTTGCAATATGACCCATCTAACAAAAAATGTTATTTGTTAACCTTTTGAGTTTGAGTTGCGGAATTGCATTCGCTCAAAAAACAAAAAAACCAGATGTCATTTTGATTCTCATTGGCGAAGATAGGTTGCCAAGGAAATTCTAGGTTGAAAATGCCTAATTTTAACGGTTTTTAGCAATGAAATAAATAAGAATATTGAAGTTAATAATTAGCAGTACTTCTAGAAAAAAAAAGACATTAATAAATAAGAAATGAATAAAATAAATAACTCACTTATGAGGTTTCAATCTTTAAGATTCCCACAATCGCTACTATTAGTACTAGTGCTTCTAACTAGTTTATGTGTTCAAGCAAAAATAAAAGTTCTTATAATTGATGGACAAAACAACCATGATGTTTGGCCAAAGTCTACTATTATGATGAAACAGTATTTGGAAGAAACAGGGTTATTTGTTGTAGATATTCAACGTACACAATACCTATGGAAATCTGAAAGAGAAAAGACATACTTGCCCATGGCTGGCAATTTCAATTCGGTTGCTCTTAAAGAACCAAAGGAAGATCCCTCTTTTGCACCCAGTTTTAAAAAATACGATGTAGTTATTTCAAATTTTGGGTGGAATGCAGCAAATTGGAGTGAAAGTACTCAAAAAGATTTTGAAAAATTTATTAAAAAAGGAGGTGGATTTGTAACCGTACACGCCGCTGATAATTGTTTCCCGAAATGGAAAGCTTATAATGAAATGATTGGACTTGGTGGATGGGGAGATCGAAATGAAAAAGATGGTCCCTATGTTTATTATGACAAAGAAAATAAGTTGGTCAGAGATACTACCGCAGGAAATTGTGGTGCGCATGGCAAACAACATGTTTTTCCTGTGACTCTTCGTGTACCTAATCATCCTATAACTCAAGGAATGCCCACCAGTTGGCTAACAGCCAAAGACGAATGTTATGCAAAACTGAGAGGTCCTGGAACCAATATGACTATTCTTGCAACGGGTAAAGACCAATCAGATAAAGCACCTACGGATCGTAATGAACCTATATTGATGGTGTTGAAATATGGTAAAGGACGTGTTTTTCATACCACTCTTGGACATGATGATTATTCATTTGAAGGTGTTGGATTTATAACTTCATTTTTAAGAGGAGTAGAGTGGGCAGCTACAGCTAAAGTTACGATTCCTATTCCTACCGATTTTCCATCTGCAGAAAATGCTACCAGTAGAAAATTTACCGCTATTACTAAATAACGAAACCCTTATTTAAGTGAAAACTTCCATAATTATTCTTTTTCTTTCCATTGTTCTATTTTAGATATAAACTTCTTTTGTTTGTTTTTACCTATTTAATAATGAGTTGTTTAATGTAATTATTTCACATATTGACAACAAAATAATACATTATTTTATTTTTATTATTTAAGTCTAATTTTAGTCTATAAAAGTAATAGTTCTGTAGGATTGAAGGCAGGTGGTATGTTCTCAATACTCGTGTATAGGATTTATTTAGGAAAAATAAAGTGTCAATGATTTTTTTTTTGATAAAAATTAAGATAATTGATTGTTAGTGAATTGTTTAAGTGAGTTTTGTCAAGTTTTGTATCTAGACAAAAGTTGCGATAACACATATGTTTCAGTACTAAAAACATATGTAATCATAAAACTGCTGTTAAAGAAGCACCTTTACCAATTGATTCTAAAAAATGATTAGTAGAAGTACCAATATGACCCATTTAAGAAAAATTTTAATTGTAAGCGTTTTGAGTTTGAGTTGCGGAATTGCATTCGCACAAAAAACAAAAAGACCCAATGTTATTTTGATTCTCACCGACGATCAAGGCATTGGCGATTTGGGCTGCCATGGAAATCCTTGGTTGAAAACGCCCAATATTGATGCCTTTTATAACGAATCTGTTCGAATGACCGATTTTCATGTGACGCCTTTGTGTACCCCTACGCGAGGAGCAATCATGACCGGAAGATACCCGATAAACAATGGTACTTGGGCCACCTTCAAAGGTAGAGATGGCTTATCTGGTGATGCACAAACTATGGCCGATGTTTTTCAGCAAAACGGCTACCATACTGCTATGTTTGGTAAATGGCATTTGGGGGATAATTATCCAACTCGTCCAACAGATAGCGGTTTTGAAGTTGCAATAAATCATTTGGCTGGTGGCGTGGGTGAACTTTCTGATTATTGGGGAAACAGTTATTTTAATGATGTGTATTATGTCAACAACCAACCCAAACAATTCAACGGATATTGCACGGATGTGTGGTTTGAAGAAACGATGAAATACATTGATAAAAATGAAGATAAGCCTTTCTTTATCTACCTTCCTACCAATGCGCCTCACGACCCATTGATTGTAGCCGAAAAATATGCAGCTCCCTACAAACACCTAGAAGGCAAAGAAATTATAAGTGCCAATTTGTACGGAATGATTGCCAATTTGGACGAGAATTTCGGGAAATTGAATCAGTTTTTGATAGATAAAAAACTCGCAGACAATACCATCGTGATTTACATGACCGACAACGGAACCCGTTTTGGGTACAGTTCCGACGGAAAATTGGGTTATAATAAAGGATACAGAGGCATAAAAGGAGATAAACTAGAGGGAGGACATCGGGTTCCGTTTTTTATACGTTGGCCAAACGGGAAAATTGAAGGCGGTAAAGACATCAATAGCCTTGCGGCGCATGTAGATTTGATTCCTACTTTGGCTAGTTTGTGTCAATTGACTGTTCCTAAAAAAATGCCTTTGGATGGAGTGGATTTTTCACCGCTTTTGTTGGGATCCAAAAAGACAATGGAACGTAAAACCGCTTTTATTCACCACAGACAAGATTGGCGTCCGCCGATGGATGTGGATCAAACTTGTATTATAAAAGACAATTGGAGGTTGCTCAATGGAACTGATTTGTATGATATCGAAAAAGACCCGAAACAATTGACCAATCTTGCGGCAAAATATCCAGCAATTGTAACCACTCTTTTAGCACAAAATACAGCTTTCTTAGTTGAGTCCAAAAAAAATCCGGAGTACAATGAATTGCCTGTTAGTACGGTGGGGAATCCTGCTCAGGAAGAAATAAAATTAACGATTCAGCATGCCATTGGGGAAGATTCGGGTATTTGGAAACCAGAACAAATTGCAGAGGGACTAAAAAACAAGAACAATACTCATGCTATTTTTGTCGAAAAAGAAGGAGATTATCTGATTTCGTGCCGACGCTGGCCAAAAGAATGTCCCGGAACTATTTTGGGAATTCCAGCAGTCAATCCTAAAAATTTATTCGAGTATAAAACTATAGCTCCTCAAAAAGTCCGAATAAGCATTGCCAACCAAATGTTCGAAAAAAATATTGGTAAAGAAGATGTTGAAGTGCTGTTCAAGGTGCATTTAGAAAAAGGAAAAACATTTTTGACGAATGATTTTATTGATAAAAAAGAAACCTACGGCGTGTACTATTCCTACATATCGCTGGTCAAATAATTTTTTTTCGAAAAGCAGTTTCTTATTCGAATAAAACAAAAAACAATACAAGTTCAAACTAAAACAAATTAAACTACATACAGAATATTAAAACCATGAAAAAACGATTTACCTTATCCTTACACTTAATTGCAGCGTTTCTACTAGTCTGTACGGCAGTCCAATCGCAACAAAGAGAGCAAGACTTTAATTTTGATTGGAAATTTCAGTTGCAAGAAAACAATCAGATTAGTAAAGCGATTCCGTTACAAGATGCCGCTTGGCGTGATGTTCGACTTCCACATGATTACAGCGTCGAAGCTTCTTTCGATAAAAAACTAGAAGGTTGTACGGGTTATTTACCAGGTGGAATTGCTTGGTATCAAAAACATTTTGACACACCGGCTAATAGCAAAAACGGAAATGTGTACATCCTTTTTGATGGAGTGTACAACAATGCGACTTTTTGGATCAATGGAACCTATTTGGGCGAAAATCCATATGGTTATTCTCCGGTTTATTTCGATTTAAGTAAGTATTTAAAAAAGGACGGAACCAAGAATGTGATTTCGGTACTCGTAGATCATTCGCGCTACGCAGACAGTCGCTGGTACACGGGAAGCGGAATTTATAGAAATGTAAAATTGATTACAACGGATAAATTGCATATTCCGATTTGGGGAACGTTTGTAACAACTCCAGACGTAACTGCAGAAAACGCCAAAGTAGCTATTGAAACAAAGGTGAAGAACGACTACAAGCAAAGTCAAAACTTGACCTTGTCTACCAAGATTTATGAGGCCAATGGAACATTAGTGAAAACAGAAACAAAAGAGGTAAAAGTTGGATCTGGAAAAGAAGTAACGGTTGCTCAAAATGTAGCCATTACTAATCCGAAATTATGGTCTACAGATACGCCAAACAGATACAAAGCAGTAACGAGCATCCTTGTAAAAGGAAAAGTAATAGACGAATATACTACGCCATTTGGAATACGATCTATTGTTTTTGACAAAGACAACGGTTTTTTCTTAAACGGAAAAGCAACCGATGTAAAAGGAGTTTGCTTGCATCATGATGCTGGTTTGGTTGGTGCTGCGGTGCCAAAAGGAGTTTGGAGACGTCGTTTTTTAAGCTTGAAAGAAGCTGGAGTAAACGCAATCAGAACTTCTCACAATCCATTTTCGGAAGAATTTTTGGATTTGTGTGACGAAATGGGATTCTTGGTTCAGAACGAGATTTTTGACGAAATGGACAATCCAAAAGACAAACAGCACAATATGGAAGAAAAAAGTGTGCAGTACATGACTCGTGGCTATACCGAACATTTTCAAAAATGGGGAGAAAGCGATTTGAAGCGCACTATTTTGAGAGATAGAAATCATCCGTCTATCTTCGAATGGAGTATTGGTAACGAGATCGAATGGACCTATCCAGGATACAAAGAGGTGAGTGGTTTATGGGATCCAGGAGCAGGAAATTACTGGAACCAGATTCCGAAATTGACCAAAGAAGAGATGAAAGCACGTTATGATGCTTTGCCAAATAGAAAGTATAAATTGGCAGAAACTGCGCAAAGATTGTCCAAATGGGTCAAAGATTTAGATACAACTCGTCCTGTAACCGCCAATTTAATCATTCCGGTTGCTAGTTTGGCTTCGGGTTATGGTGATGCTTTAGACGTGGTAGGTTTTAGTTACCAAACCAATCAATACGATTGGACCAAAAGGAATTACCCAAACAAAATGATGACAGGTTCTGAAAATTCGGGTACTTGGCAAGATTGGAATTCGATTATCGAAAACCCAATGGTGTTTAGTATGTACATGTGGACAGGAATTGACTACATGGGGGAATCGACAGACAAATGGCCGCAAAAAGGTTGGGATGGAGACATCTTGGATTTCGCTGGATTTAAAAAGCAAGGTTTTAATTATTTCAAAAGCATTTGGGTAAATAAACCAAGTGTAGCGATTGGAACAATGCCATTGAAAGGTTCTGCTTTCAAAATGGATGAATTGAGTAAAAAAGCGATTTCAGATTCGAAAAAAGCATTGAATTGGGACAATAGCAAAGCAAATATGCATTGGAATTATACTCCAAGAGAACTTGTTTTGGTCGAAGTGCCAACAAATTTACATGTGGCCGAATTGTTTCTAAATGGAAAATCTCTTGGAAGTAGAAGTTTGAGTGACAATCCAGATCGAATTCTGCGTTGGGTTGTTCCTTTCGAAAAAGGTACATTGACTGTAAAAGGTGGTTTTGATGGTGCAGAAGTAGTTGCAAATCTTGAAACAAGTGCAGCTCCCTATAGTATTCGTTTGACAACAGATGCTACTTCTTTATCAGCAGATGGGTATGATGTGGCGCACATTATTGCACAATTGGTTGACGAAAAAGGAGTAGAAGTGAAAACGGAAAACGTTGACCTTACGTTCGAAGTAGACGGAAATGCCAAAGTTTTGGGAGTAGATAATGGTTCGAATAGCAACATTCAAGACTACCAATCGAATAAATTAACAACCGACAAAGGACGTGCTTTGTTATTGATTCAGTCCTTGAAAAAAGGAGGTACTGTTCGAATAAAAGCCAGTTCGAAAACATTAAAAAGCAATAACATTACAGTTGAAATAAAATAAATTTAGTTTGTCTAATACCAAATTTAAAAATAGCACTATGAACTTAATAAAATACAAGTTAACTACCGTTTTGGCCCTTTTGTTAGGTCTTTTTGCTACTGTAGTTACTGCACAAACCAAACCAAATATTGTCTTGATTGTATCTGATGATGCAGGTTATTCTGATTTTGGTTTCCAAGGGAGCAAAATAATGAAAACGCCTTATTTGGATGAATTGGCCAAACAAGGAGTCAAATTTGAGCAAGCCTACGTTACGGCAGCAGTTTGTGGCCCATCTCGTGCGGGATTGTTGACAGGTAAATACCAAGAACGTTTTGGTTTTGAAGAAAATAACGTTCCCGGATATATGGTCAAATCCTGTTTGTCTGATGATGATATGGGTTTGCCATTAGACCAAAAAACAATGGGAAACTACATGAAAGAATTGGGGTATAAAACCGCTGTTTTTGGAAAATGGCATATGGGAAGTAAAGATGAATTTCATCCTATGAACCGTGGTTTTGATACTTTTGTTGGTTTTAGAGGGGGTGCTCGTAGTTATTACAAATACGATCCAGATGATAGTGAAGTAAAAACAGAAAATCGATTGGAGCGAGGTTTAGGTAATTTTAAAGAGTCGGATGAGTACATGACCGATGTTTTGGCTGATGCTTCTATTGATTTTATTAAAGAAAATAAGAACAATCCTTTCTTTGTGTATTTGGCTTTTAATGCCGTTCATGCACCCTTACAATCTGATAAAAAAGATTTGGTTAATTTTCCTAATTTAACTGGAAAACGCAAAGAATTGGCTGCAATGACACTTTCGTTAGATCGTGCTTGTGGTCGTGTATTTGAAACACTTAAGAAATTAGGTTTGGATAAAAACACCATTGTTATTTTTACCAATGACAACGGTGGACCAACAGATTCTACCACGGCTGACAACTTGCCTTTGAGCGGTATGAAAGCCACTTTGCTAGAAGGCGGAATTCGAGTTCCGTTTATCATGCGTTGGCCTGGAGTTTTGCCTGCAAACACGGTGTACAAAAAACCAATTTGCACCTTTGATTTATTGCCTACTTTCTACAAAATGGGTGGCGGTAATGTAGCTGCTTTAAAAGACATTGATGGAGTCGATTTGCTACCTCATGTTTTAGGTAAAAACACCAATTTACCCCATCAAGAATTGTATTGGAAAGGCGAAGTCGGTTCAGCGATGCGTGACGGAAATTGGAAGTTATTGCGTTTTCCTGATCGTCCAGCAGAGTTGTTTGATGTAGATAAAGATGCAGGAGAATTAAACAACCTAGCCGATCAAAATCCAGAACGAGTTAAAGCGATGTACAAAAAAATATTTGCTTGGGAACAAACCTTAGAGCGTCCGCTCTGGATGTTGAGACGTAAATACGAAGGGGACGCCATCAAAAGAATGGATGTGTATTGGAATAGAAAGTAATAAATAGTAATAGGCTGATGGGGTTTTTTCCATCAGCCTTTTTTTCTGAAATACTTTCATCTATTTTTAATTGAAATTAATAGAAATAGTGTTTTTTGTTAAGAAGTAGCAGCATTTAGTTTCGGGTAATGGGCCGAAGAGGAAATTTAATTATAACTGTAAAATTTTATGTAATAAAAGTGTGTTTTTTCAATAGGAATCTTGTAAATTAGTAGATGCTTTTATTTCACTTTTTTTTATACTTATGAAGTGGTTTATTATCGTATTCTTATTTAAATAGTGTTTGTATTGTCAACTAAATCAAAAATTATGCAGTTACGTAAACTTATCACATTGTGTTTTTGTGCTTCTATAGGATCTATTAGTGCACAAGTAAAAATGACAGAAGAAGCATGGGAACTCCCAACCTATAAGGTAGCACCCGGGGAAAAAGCACCGATTTTCTTTGCAAATGAAAGCTTTCAAGGTGCTCGCAGGGTTATTTATCCTTATGCTCTAAATGATGTTATTTCACATACTAAAGAGCTTCATAAATGGAAGCTTTTAAAGCTTGAAAATGAGTTTATTGAAATGGGTATTACGCCAGAAATAGGTGGTAAGATTTACTACGCTACCGATAAAACTAATAATTACAATTTTATATACAAGAATAACGAAGTCAAACCCGCAAATATTGGAATGACGGGTGCTTGGGTATCAGGTGGAATAGAATGGTGTGTATTGCATCATCATCGTGCTTCAACAATGCTCCCTATGGATTATTCTATGGCAGAAAATGAAGATGGTAGCAAAACTATTTTTATTGGAGAGACAGAACCGAGGCACCGAATGAGATGGACGGCTGCTGTAACTCTGAAACCTGGAAAGTCCTATTTTGAAGCGGAACTAACAATATACAATCCGACGCCTTATACCAATAGTTTTTTAAATTGGGCAAACGTGGCTACAAGCACCAATGAAAATTATCAGACTATTTTTCCGCCAAGTGTACAATTGGCAACCTTTCATGCCAAAAATCAATTTACACGATGGCCAATTTCTACTGAAATTTTTAGAGACCAAGATTTTACCAAAGGAGTAGATGTGAGCTGGTGGAAAAATGTAAAAGAAAACGCTTCCTTTTTTTCTTGGGATTTAAAGGAGGATTTTATGGGGGGTTACGACCATGGAAAACAGAGTGGAACCATACATGTGGGCGATCATAATATTATTAAAGGAGCCAAACTTTGGGAATGGGGTTCTGGTACTGTAGGGCAAGCTACAGAAGCTAGACTTACAGAAACCAGTGGCCCCTATGTAGAAATTATGGTAGGTGCTTTTTCTGATAATCAACCAGATTATACTTGGATAAGACCATATGAAACAAAAACCTGGAAACAATATTGGTATCCCGTGAGAGATATTGAGGGTTTTAAAAATGCAAATATAGATGCTGCAGTAAACCTAGAGCAAAGAGGCGAAAATAAATTTTTATTAGGGTATTATTCTACCCAAAAACTAGATAAAGCACGAATCATTTTAAAAAGCGGAAATAAAATTATCCTTCAAAAAGACGTGCAAATTTCGCCAGCAAAATCATTTAAGGAATTTATTACCATAAAAGACTTAAATAAGTTTACAGATCTTTCAACTGAATTGATTGATTTAGCAACTAATCAAACCATTATTAGCTATCAACCAAAAGAGTTAAAACCTATCGAAAAACTTCCAACACCAGTGGATAGACCCACTTCTCCAGAAGATATGACTTCGGTAGAAGAACTTTTTTTGGCAGGAAACCGCATGGAGCAATTTTATAAATCGCCGAGCGAATATTATAATGAAGTTTTAAAACGCGACCCATCTGATACTAGAACACATACCGCAATTGGTCATCAGTTGTTGAAAGATGGTGATTACAATGCTGCAAGAAAACATTTTTCAATAGCAATTAAACGTTTAACAAATGATTATACAAGGCCTTCCACAGGCGAAGCGCTTTATCTACAAGGCGTAACTTTAAAAGGTTTGGGACTTTATGAAGAAGCCATTGATACTCTTTATCGTGCAACTTGGGACTACGGCTATCATTCTGCGGGTTATTTTGAGTTGGCGCAAATATCTTGTTTAAAAGGCGATTTCAAAAAAGCCTTGTACGAAATAGGGGAGTCGCTTTCAACAAATACGAAGAACAACCAAGCATTTGCCCTAAAAGCATCCATTCAAAGGAAGTTGAAAGACTACAAAGGAGCACAGGCAACTGTAGATTTGATTTTAAAATCAGACCCACTTAATTTTAGACTAGTAAATGAATCCTATCTAATTGCAAAAGAATCAGGTCAATCTGATGCCGCAACAAAGGAATTAAAGTCGCTTACAACAAAGTTGAGAGACTTTAATGAAAATTATCTAGAGTTAGCCATTGGTTATCTTAATGAAGGTTTGATGTTGGAAGCACAAGATGTTTTAGTTCGATTTAAGGGCAAAAATCCAATTGTAAATTATTATTTAGGTTTTATAGAAGATTCGCTTGGCGAAAAAGCGAAAGCTAAAAAATATTTTAGCCTCGCACAATCTTTATCAGAATCTGGTATATTTCCATTTCGACTTGAAACGATAAAAATAATAAACAAAGCTTTGGAGTACAATCCCTCTGATGGTAAAGCCTACTATTACTTAGGAAATATTTTATATAATAAACAGCCGGATTTGGCTATTGCCAATTGGGAAAAAGCCATCAAATATGAGCCTAAATTGGCAATGGCATACCGTAATTTAGGCTGGGGTTATTATCGCCATTTAAATAACTTAGACAAGGCTATTATTTATTATGAAAAAGCCATAGCACTGGATAAAACTGATGCAATTGTTTATGCAGAACTCGATAAATTATATGAATTAAACAATTCAGCTATTGACAAAAGGTTAAAAATATTTGATGGTAATAGTGCCGTTGTTAGACAACGTGATGATGCATTTATAAGCCAAATTACAGTACTTACTTTAGCAGGCAAACCCGAACTTTCGGTAGAATATTTAAAGGGAAAAGAATTTAGTTTTAGAGAGGGTAACTCAATGGTTAGAGAAGTGATTATTGATGCACAACTTACTTTAGGAATGCAATTTTTCGATAAAAAGGAATACAAAAAAGCATTAGAACATTTTTTATTGGCACAAGTTCCTGAAGAAGAAGCAGGTAGCGCTAGGTCAGGCAATAGAAATTTGCAAATTAATTACGAAATTGGATTAGCGTATGAGGCATTGCAGGATAAAACTAATACTGAAAAATATTTTAAATTAGCCACATTATTAGATAAACCCGATGTTAGGAAAAAAAGTGCCTTAAGAGGGTTTATGAACTATTATCAAGGACTCAGCTTTCTAAAACTGGGTGATAAAAAGAAAGCAACTGAAATATTCAATAGTTTGGTTGAAACTGGTAATAAACAACTAGATCCAAACGCAGTAGATGATTCCAACTACTTTCAGATTTTTGGAGAACGCGAAAAAGAGAACGTAAAAAAATCTATTTCTTACACCATTAGAGGACTAGGTTATCGTGGACTAGGTAAATCTACTCTAGCGAAAGAGGATTTACAAAAAGCGGTTGAATTATTGGCTAGTAATTTATGGGCAAAAATAGAACTTGAAAAGTTGTAGTATTTAATAATTAAAATCATTCGAATGTCTATTGCAGAGTTTAAGATATCAGAACAAAAGCGACGCCATCAAAAGAATGGATGTTTATTGGAATAGAAAATAATTAATAGTAGGCTGATGGGTTTTTTCCATCAGCCTATTTTTAGGTATAATGATTGGATGAGTATTGTTTGGGTATTTGGAAACGTTTTGAGATAATCAGAAACTTTGCAGAGACGCTTTCAGCGAGACAAACTTTGGGGAATCGTAGTTGATTGATGGTATGTAATGGAAGTTTATATCACAGAAATATATTAGTAGATAATTGTTGTTTAGAAGCTAATTGATTCTAAAATAACGCTCCAAAAATTTTATTATCATTAAATAATGTGCTTACTTTGTAATAACATTAAATTGAGGGCTATGGAAACTGCAATAATCAAAATTGGAAATTCAAAAGGTTTACGTTTAAGTAAGACCATTTTAGATAAATACAATATTAAAGACAAAGTAGAAATCATCCTTGAGATGGGACGTATTATCATAAAGCCAATCGAAACACCACGACAGAACTGGGAAGCTGCATTTGAAAAAATGAGCAGAGAAGGTGATGATAAAATGTTAATAGACGATGTTTTTAATGATGAAAACTTCGAAGAATGGAATTAAAACAATATTCAATTGTTTTAATAAATCTGGATCCCACAGTGGGAAGTGAAATACAAAAAACCAGACCCTGTGTAATCGTTTCTCCAGATGAAATGAACAAATACTTAAATACTATTGTAATTGCTCCAATGACTTCAAGTTTGAAAGAGTATCCCACGAGAATCCCTGTTACGCACAACGAACAAAAAGGAATGATTGCAATAGACCAAATTAGAACAGTTGATAAAGTAAGGATTATAAAGTTAGTAGGAAAGTTGAATAAAACTGAAATAAAAAAAACGAAAGAAATTATTAAAGAAACTTTTGTGGATTGATTTAATGTACGACCAAAGTTCAAAATGTATCTTTTAACTTATAAACACAAAAAAGGCTGATAAAATCAAATTTTATCAACCTTTTTAAGTATTTAAAAGTGAAAATTAATTCACTACTTCAAACCCAATTTTCTTCAAATCATCAGAGTTGCGACCGATAAAAAGAGTAAACTTTCCGGGTTCGATGGTTTTTTTATAATCGATTCCTATGAATTCTAGTTTGTCGGGAGTGATGTTGAAAGTGGCCGTTTTGGTTTGACCAGGCTCTAAGTCCAAAATCGTGAAATCCTTTAGTTCTTTTAAAGGTCTGGTTACAGAACAAACTTCATCATGTAGGTACAGCTGCACAATCTCGCGACCTACAACTTTGCCAGTGTTGGTCACTTTGATAGTCGCTTGCAGGCTGCCATTTTTAGTCATTGTTGCACTGCTCAATTCAATATCCGAATAGTGGTAGGTGGTATAGCTGAGTCCGAAACCAAATGGGTACAGCGGTTTGTTTTGCACATCACGGTGTGTGGTAGAGTAGCGGTTGTTTTTTGGTCCTGATTCGAAAGAGTGACTTGTTTTTCGATAATTATAAAAAATAGGCACTTGCCCTTCGTGAAACGGAAAAGTCACAGGCAATTTCCCCGAAGGATTAAATTTTCCCGATAAAATTTCGGCAACAGCTTCACCGCCCATCGTTCCTGGCATCCACGCTTGTAATACAGCATTCGAATTTTGCGCAATTTGCGTCAACACATACGGACGTCCCGATACGATTACCGATACAATTGGTTTGTTGGTTTTGGCAATTTCAGCGATTAGTTTTTCTTGCGCACTAGGCAAATGCAACGAAGCCGTTCCGCCACCTTCGCCACTCATCCAGAATTCTTCGCCTAAGACCATAATTACCATATCGGCTTTTTTAGCCGTTTCTATGGCTTCGGGAATAAATTTTTCTCCCGCTACCTTGAAACTATCAATCTCACACCCTTGGGCGTATGTAAATTCGATTTTATCCCCAAATTCGGCTTTCAAACCATCGTAAATAGAAGTTACATCATCTGCATTCCCTTTGCATTCCCACCAACCTAGTAGGTCTCTTTTCGCTTTCGCAAAAGGGCCAATGATTGCTATTTTTTTGATAGCATTTGAAATCGGCAATACATTTTCGTTTTTCAACAAAACCATACTTTTTAAAGCAATATCTTTGGTTTCCGCTTTGTTTTGTGCCGATAACAGTTCGTTTTTCTCTCTTTCGGCATCAAAATAGGCATACGGATTATCAAACAATCCCGCTTTTTTCTTGAGCATCAAAACCTGACGTACCGCATTGTCTACTTGTGTCATAGTGATTTTACCTTCCTTGACTAATTTTGGAATCAAAGCGACATATTTATACGAACTCATGTCCATGTCAATTCCGTTTTTTAGAGCCATTGTTGTTGCAATTTCACCGTTTTCGGCAATTCCAGTGCTCACTAAGTTATTAATAGTCGCCCAATCGGTCATGACTAAACCTTTATAACCCATTTCGCCACGCAACACATCTTGCATCAAGAACGTATTGGCGGTCAAAGGAACACCATCATAGGCACTATAGGCACACATCAAACTAGCCACACCTGCATCAATTGCCGCTTGAAAAGAAGGTAAATAGGTCTCCCGTAATTCTCTTTCCGAAAAATCTTGAATATTATAATCACGTCCTGCTAACGAAGCGCCATAACCGGCAAAATGCTTCACGCAACCCAGTACATTTTGAAACGAATGCTGACCTGATTCTTGAAAACCTTTTACTCTTGCAAAAGAAGCTTTGCTACTCAAATATGGGTCTTCACCCGCAGTTTCGAGTATGCGTCCCCAGCGTGGATCTCTGGCCACATCAACCATGGGTGCATAGGTAAGGTGAATACCACTTGCAGAAGCTTCACGTGCCGCAACCGCTGCCGATTTTCGAATGGCTTCCATGTCCCAACTTGCGGCTTCGGCCAGTGGAATAGGAGCGATGGTTTTGTAACCGTGAATCACATCTTCTTGAAACAGAATCGGAATTCCGCTTTTGGATTCTTCGACCGCTATTTTTTGTAAACGTAAGTTTTGTGCGGTTCCGTTTGATTTTAAAATGCTTCCAATTTTTCCTTCTCGAATTTGTTTTAGTTGTACTTCAGTGGGAAGGTCTGGCATCGGAATCAAATTAAGTTGTCCTGCTTTTTCTTCAATCGTTAGTTTTTGAAGGATAGCTTCAATTTGTGGGTCTAAGATAGTTATGGATGACGTAGGAGTATCTGTTTTAGCTGATTTACAGCCAACAATCAAAATGGATAGTGTAATTAATCCGTAGGTTTTTAGTTGTTTTCTTAGTTGCATTTTCTTGGTTTTAATTTATCTGCAAGTTATCTTATATTTCTAATTTTTTGAACCTAATTAGGAATTGAAAGATAGTTTATTAAATACAATTTTTGTTCGCCTCAGCGGCTAAAAATGATACTGCGTAGCGCGTGGTTTGTTATTCTTTATTGAGCTATAACATAGAGATACTCAAAGTATTTCTACAATCTTGTCCTTTTGAAAGAATCTCAAGGAACGGTTTGGACAATTTCTTATTTGCAGTTGAAGACTTGCTACCGTTGTGTGTGCAAAGTCAGGAGACATTTGCACAGCGGTTTTAAGAGTATTTTGTTGTTGCGACTACACTTCGAAGAGCTAGGCTATAACACAGAGTTTCACAAAGGAAACACAGAGCTTCGCAAAGTATTTTAGCAGTTGGTCATTGCGAGGAACGAAGCAATCACGCAAAGTATTTCTGCAATCTTGTCATTCTGAAAGAATCTCAAGGAACGGTTTGGCCAATTTCTTATTTCCAGTTGATGACTTGCTACTGTTGTGTGTGCAAAGTCAGGAGACATTTGCTCAGCGGTTCTTAGAGCGTTTTGTTTTTGCGAGTACAGTTCGAAGAGCTGGGCTATAACACAGAGTTTCGCAAAGAATTTCTGCAGTATTGTCTTTGCGAGGAACGAAGCAATCACGCAAAGTTTTACCACAATATTGTCATTCTGAAAGAATCTCAAGGAATGTTTTTTAAGCTTTTACAATGACTTTTTGTATTGTGTTTTTTTTGTGGGCACAAGCGGGACACTTGCGCCAGCAGGTTTTTTTTTTATTTCCGAAATTAAATTCATAGTAAAATCATTGTCTTTCATTTTAGAAGCATAAAACTGTGGATTACTAATTATTTTTTTTAGTTCTGGAATGTTTAATTTTTGAGAGCAATAATATCCTTCCACTAACCTCAATCTTTGATAAGCATTGAATTTTTTCCTGATGATAACTTTATCTACAATATTCTGAAATGTAAGAGAATCTACAATTTTTACAGTTTCTATTATTCCGATAGCTTTCGCAATTGGTATAATCTTTTTAATGAAGCTCAATGTTGGTAGTTCATCAAGAATTTCTTCTCTGTAATTTCTCTTTACAACTCTTAATTCTTTTAATATTTCAATATCAGATTGTCTTATTTTTCCTTTTTCTTTTAGTCCGTTTAAAAGTTCTATAAACGAAAATTCGAAAATTCCAATTTCTGCATTTTTAAATACTAAATAATTCCTTAATCCAACATAAAGACTATCACAAAACCAAGCAAAACCTAAATCAGTCCTTGGAATAGTTTTAATAATATCAAAGTAATTCTCGCAATCTTTAATGTCTTCCTTGTAATTGTTTTTAGGTTTGAATTCGTTCAGAATTTCATCCAACCTATTTTTTATGTCAATAATTATTTTTGACTCGTTTTGTAAATGTTTGATGAATAAACTACCATTTTCAGCCAAGTATTTAAGCTTTGAATATGTGTAATAAGATATTGACCAATTATCATTACAGTATTCTTTTTTTAATTTCTCTAAAGTTTCAAAATCGTCAGCTACGATCAATAAATCTTTATCGCTATATTTATCAAAATCTGCTCTCAATGAGCTACCAAAAATTGCTACGCTATAATTTTTCATCGCACGAATTTGTTTATAATTATTGTCAATAATGCACTTAATAGAAAGAACCCAAATAGGCTTTGAGCTGTTAGCCAAACCATACCAAATTCCGTTGTTGCTTGAAATTGTGAATCCACTAGTTTAGTGGTGGAATCTAAAGTGTAATAAAAGGTAGAACTGTAATTTGGTAATTCTGGATTGAATGATTCTATTTTTAAGTCCTTCTGTTTAAGTCCATATTTAAGCCAATTATTATAATTGTTATAGAAAAAGAAACTAAATCCAAGCAAAAATACAATTAAGAAATTCGGAATTTTATAACCATAACCTGTAAAAAAGTACAAAAGCATGTTTGGCACAAACTTTTTTGTAAAAGTCCAATTTGTAATTCTTCTGCTATTTTTCTCTGGCTCAAATCTCTTTTGAATATAGTTTAATCCTTTCCATTTTCTAAAATGATAATCAGCTTGCTTTGTATGTTCAGGTTGTCCTTCATCTTTAGAATTATCAAGTATTTCTTGGAAAAAGGTCACGCAAACATTAGCATTTTTGACACAACCTTTAAAGTTTTGAATATTTGGGATTATATTTCTGAATGAATTTGGTTCGAGGTATGTTTTCTTTATTGATACTTTAAACATATTTACATACTTGAATAAGCAATCGTGAAATCTACACTTTTTAATTTTAGCGTGGTTAAACCTACAATTAATGAATTTGCAGTTTTGAAAAATGATATTCTCGAATGTTGTAAAAGCAAAACTACAGTTAGTGAATGTTTTGTTTTCAATTTTGTATTCAACTGATTTTTTTGGTATTAACTCGTTAGGCCAATAAACAAAATCTTTCAAGTCGTCAGAACTCTTTAACGAAGTATAGAATTCCTCTTGAGATTCAATTTTTCGATTAAAATGCTTTTCATCTAAATTCCAAAACTGTTTTATCAGGTGGATTCAATTAACAAATGCAACCTTATGCACATTGTTTAAGTTTTTGCTCAAAAATTTCATTTGGACTTTTAAAACCAAATCTTTTTCTGGGTCTGTTATTTAATTTATTTGTTACTCTTAAAACCTCTTCTTCTGTTATTAAATCAAAGTTATATTTTTTTGGAAAATATTGTCTTACTAAACCATTTAAATTTTCATTAGCACCTCTTTCCCAACTACAATATGGGTTGGCAAAGAAGTATGAGATTTCTAATATTTCAGATACTTTTTTATGGTTAGCGAACTCTTTCCCATTATCAGATGTAATGGTGTGCAAAATGGGCTTCCAATCCATTAATAATTCAATTAATTTCTCCTGAATTTCTTGTGATTCCTTACTGTTTATTTTAGCCATTTTAAGCACACCTGATGCTCTGTCATTTATTGTTAACAAAGCTCCTTTGTGATTTTTACCTATTACCAAATCAATTTCTAAATCCCCAATTCTTTGCTTTTCTTCTACAACCAACGGCCTGTTTTCAATACCAACTCTATCTTTAATAATACCTCTTGAGCCTTTTAAAGCCCCTCTTTTAGCATATCGCTTTCCTTTTGTGCGTAGGTGCTTATAATGTTGTCCGCCTTTCTTTTTGTCGCTCCAAATGAATTGATAAATTGTTTCAATCGAAACACATTCAAAGTTTTTATCACTGCAATATCCTACTATTTGTTCAGGACTGAAATCTTCTTCTAAAAGATGAATAACACGTGCTTTTATCTGTTCAGTAAAGCGTATTTTCTTAGCTTTTTCATGCTGTCGAATACTGGCCTTACTTTGGGCTAATTTAGCTTTATAAACATTATTTCTTTGATCGGAATTTCTGGATAGCTCTCTTGAAATTACAGATTTATCTCTACCTATAAACCCTCCAATTTTACTCATTGAAAATCCTTGTGAACGAAGTGTAGCAATTTCGTATCTTTGTTCAATCGTTAAATGTGACATCTTTTTTTTGTGCTTAGTAACCCAAAAATAAGAGAAATTTTTTTCGTAGCCTACTGATAAGTCTTGAAGATCTAGATCTTCAAGACTTATCAGTAGGCTTTATTTAAACAAATAAGGAGTGTTGCATTTATCACTTGAATCTAAGTCATTTTGCTCATTGTCTTTTTTTAAATGCCACGCAACTTTTATATAGGTCTAACAAAATCAGATTTAAGATACCCTATTTTGCTTGTATATGTCTGACAAATATCAGACATTATTTATTTTCAAATATATAAAATTTAACTTATAAAATATTAAAATGATTTTGTATTTATATGTCAATTTTGTAAATCATAATTATGAAAACAAAAACGCTGTAATTAGCCGCGGTCGTAGCAAGTATCCTTTTTTGTGCGCCTCAGCGATTCTTCTTCTTTATTGAGCTATAACACAGAGATACTCAAAGAAACACCGTGCTTCGCAAAGCATTTCCACAATCTTGTCCTTCTGGAAGAATCTCAAGGAACGGTTTGGACAATTTCTTATTTCTAGTTGAAGACTTGCTACTGTTGTGTGTGCAAAGTCAGGAGACATTTGCACAGCGGTTCTAAGAGGGTTTTGTTATTTCTAGAACAGTTCGCAGAGCGGGGGAGCGGGGTAGTAGTTGCTATTTTTTCGGAATCATTATTATTTCTTTATATGTGTCATTCATTTCTCCAAAATCAGGTAATTGCATTTTAAATTCTCGTGACATAAACCCTTTTTTTTGAATTATTACTTTTATAAAAGATGCTGAATAATATTTTGGAAAAGCAATTTCTAACTTTCCTTGGTAATCAGAATATGCAATTATTTTTAATGGATTAGGAATCGAATCAATACTTTCTATTTTAATTTTTGCACCACGCAAATATTTTTCAGATAATGAGACATCTCTTTTGTTATTATAGAATTGAAAATTAAAAAATCCTATTGTATCAGAAGGAATTTCTTTAATAGTTTTATCTGAATAAATTGAATCGGTTAATTTTTGAATGGCATTTTGTCTTTCTTTAGGTAATATACCCAATTTCAACAAGAATGTTAAATTTTTCAAGGATTTTCCTTTATTTCCGATGTCAATAGCTTTGATAAACAAATCAGATTCTAGCTTTTTATTCTCTAATTCAATATTTGCTCTACGATTTACTTCCGCAAGAATTACAGACAAAACTAATCCTCCAACAGAAACTAAAATTGTTATGTTATTCCAAATTGTTCTTTTTGGTAATTGTGAATTTTCGTTCATATTTATCATTTTTTTTGCAAGAACTGCCTACCTGTTTGTGTATGATTAGTTGCGTGCTTAAGCACGAAATTTAGTAAATAAAAACCGAATAGAAAAAACGCGGTAATTTTCGTATGTAGTCGAGGACCAAGTAATTAATTATAGACGATGTTGCCAGCAGTTTTTATTTCAGACTGCAATTATATAAATGTCATTATTGTATATTTCTATTTCAAAGTTTTCTCCTGTTTTACTATCAAACCATCTGTCATCTTTTATTTTAGTCATACGTTTATTTAGGGTTTCTTTTATATTATCCAAAAAATGTTCTGTATAATGAAGTCTTTGACAATACAAATACCCTTTACCTTTTTTATATTCAGGTTTTGCCTTTTGAAAATCAATAAAATCTGTATAAATTCCTATTGAATTAGGTGCTCCAATTAAAAGAGTTTTTACTTCGTCAAAATGTTCTTTAATTTCTAGAAAGTCTATTCTCTTTGTGTGCTCAATACTTTCTTTTATTCTATCTCCTTTATTGTCGATTTTCAGATAATATCGGTATGTTTCCGAGTTTCGGTCAAGCAAGGAAATTAATTCTTGGAATGATTTGAAGTATTTATTGAATTCTTCTTTATTCTCTTTGTCTGCATTGACCATTTTATGCAGTTTATTATAGCCACATTTAAATTCCTCCGCTAAATTTTTTAAGTCGTGACTTTTTGTTAATAAAGTCCAATTTTCAAATTTTGATAAATGTTTAGATTCGTGATACTTTTTGAAATATTTAATATTCTCTTTAAGTCCTAATTCTATTGCGTGTGATAAAGTGAATAACGTTGGTAATGAAATTTCATCAAATCTTCTTTTCGTTTTAGGATACTCCTCAAAAATAAAATCAAATAAGCGTTCATATTGTCCCCAAATTTGTATATCTCCAATTGTATAACCAACCCAAGCAATATACTTATCTCGTTCTATTCTGTTCATTTTTAGGATTTTGTTCAAATTACTGGTAACGTTTCGCCACTTTAAGATGGCTAGAAGTTCGAAACCGCTTAATTCTCGGCATAACGAAAACTTGGTACGAAACGTTAATTCCACTAAATTCCAGCTAGGTCAAAATGGCGGTTATGCCAAGTTATTTTATCCATATTTTATAATCAATTACTGGAAATATTCTTCTCATATTTATTAAAGCAATCAGCATCCCAACTGGTGTTAGATTTACAATTCGTAGTTGCTTTTCCTCATAAATCTGCGCCAACTTTGCTAATGAAGGTGAGTTCTCTTCAATATCACTTTTAACTTGATCAGCATTAATGTCTTTGTATAAAGTTTGATATTGTTCTTTTATTGAATCATAAGGATTTATCCCTTGAAATTGGTTAAGGGATAATACACCGAGTGAACTCATGTAATTTAAATGAGAAAACAAATTCTCTGGAATTTCTTGTACCATACTGTGAACAACTGCATTATTCTTTTCAGCAAAAGATATATTTGGTATTCCTCCAAAACCGCTGTGTATTAGATAATGTACAAGAGTTAATATCTTAATTTGAACAGAAGTTAATTTTGGTATTGTTTCCAATGCTTGTTCTGAAACAATATTTAATATTTCAGTATTGTCTTTCCCCAGTGATGCAACCAAAGTTTCTGATAATAACCCTAAATCAATTGTTTTTCCTTTTCTTGCTGCATGATTTATGGAACTGTTTAATAAATATTGTGTATTTGGCTCTTTAAACTTATTGAAATCAATTTCTTCTATACGTCTCTTTATTGCTTCATCTAGTCGTTTATCATATTCTTCAAAATTTCCTTGAGCTTGATTTTGAGCTTCTTTTAATAATTCAGGAAAATTTTGCTTGAATAAATCATAAACGATTTCCTTAACATCTTTATAAGAAATTCCGATACTTACATTTCCTCCCGCTTGTATGGCTGTGCTACCTTCTTTCGCTTCCAGTTTTTGTTTTTCAAACATAACTCTAATCCTTTTTGGTATTGATATTCACATCTCCATTCGCCTGTATACCAGTCGAATTATCACTAATTTTCTGTTTTTGATTAACAGAAGTGTTTGCCGTTTTTCTGTAAAAGAAAAAACCCAAAATAAAAACACCTATACCAGAAAAGATCCATTCTTTTTCTTCTATTAAATAATTAATTATTGTATCCATATTCTTTTTTTATATAATTTGGCATAACTAGTATATAGGGTTGACAAAATCAGACTTCAATAACCAAAATTGGTTTTATAAGTCTGAAAAAGGTCACTTATAATTTATTTTCAAATGTATAAAATTTAACTTATAAAATATTAAAATTATTTTCTATTAGTAAGTCAAATTTGCAAATCGCAATTATGAAAACAAAAACGTCATAACTAGCCCCGATAGCAGTGAAAATCCTCTTGTATGGCGATAGCAAATACAAGAGATTGTAACGAATAGCGGGAGCAGACGTCATTATGAAAACAAATTCTTCTGCTCCTACTAATTAAGGTGAAATCCAGTTGATTTCGTCGGATAATTTTCCGGCTTTGACTTCTATTTTGTTATTTCCTTTTTGGTGTTCTATGTTTTTGAATTCGATGATTCGAATATCGGATATCAGTTTTTGTGTTTCGATTTTTTTACCGTTTAGGTAAAGCGTCGCTGCTGGTTGATTGGTGTAGATTTTTACGGTTGTAGGATTGCTATGGTCGTTGGTATTTCTGCGTTCGGCAATGTAGAGCTGCGGTTCGCTGTTCCAATTGGTTTTGTAGAAATAAAAGGCATCCTTTTTTGTGCTGCGGTCATAGGTGATTAGGCCTTTGTGATTGCGATTGGCAACGCCGCCACGGTTCCAACCCGCTACCGAAAAGTCGAACATATTCCAGACAAAGGATCCCCAAACAAAAGGGCGGTCTTTGATGATTTCCCAAGTGATTTCGTGACCGTGGGTTTGGTCTATTTCAGGAAAATGGATTCCGAATGGTTTGTTGTTTATGGTTTCATCCTGATCTTTGATGTTGGCTCCAGATCCATATTCACTTATACCTAGGGGAATGGTTGGGTTTTGGGTATGCGCTTCGTCGAGCCATTTTGCAAAATCGCCATACTTGCCACCGTACCAACCAAAATACTTGTTCCAAGCCTGTAGGTCGGTGATGTTTTCCATGTTTCCGGTGATTCCGCGGTCACTGGCAGAAGCTGTTAAGCGGTTTGGGTCCAATTTATGAGCCAACTTTTTGAGGTCTTCAACAAGTAACACACAAGGCTCGTTTTTGCTTTTGTGAGCACGAACCTCGTTCCACAATCCCCAAGTAAAAATGCTGGGATGGTTGTAGTTTTGGAGAATTAATTCGGTTAACTGTTGCTTGGCGTTTCCATCTTCACGGCTGCTGTAATCGTGTACAAACGGAATTTCGGTCCAGACCAAAATTCCTTTTTCATCGGCCAATTCGTAGGTAAGGTCAGAGTGCTGGTAGTGCGATAAACGTAAACCCGTTGCGCCAATTTCGTCTACCAAGTCCATGTCTTGCTGGTGTTGTTGGTCTGAAAGTGCAGGGCCATTTTGTTCCCATTCTTGGTGCATTGCCACGCCATATAAACGATACGGTTCGTTGTTTAAGTGAAAGCCAGTATCGGCGTTTGCGGACACGGTTTTGATTCCGAAAGATTGATTTATTTTATCGGTCTCATTATTAGAGGTTACACTAATTTCGGCATGGTAGCGGTGTGGATTTTGTCGTCCATTCCATAAAATAGGCTTTTTGATTTGAAAGTTTTCGCTAAGTATAGTATCTTTTTTGAAACTAGAAATAGTGCGTTTTTCTTGCGCGACTACCTTGTTTTTGGCATCCAAAATAGTGTAGTTGATGGTACTATTTTGACCTGGTGTGGATGTGGATAAATGGGTACGAATTTGAATAGTAGCCAAATCTTTTTGAAGTTCTTTGAGTTCGACAAAAACTCCCGAAGAGGCGTAATAATTGGGGTCTATATTTGTTTTCGGGGTAGAGAATACTTGTACGGGACGGTAAATTCCGCCATAGAGATTGAATAATTTATCTACGGTTGGAATGACTTTAAAATCGGGTTCGTTGGTTACTTTTACCGCCAATAAATTGGGTTTGTTTGCTTGAGCAAGATCTGTAATTTCATAACAAAAAGCGCTGTAACCACCTTTGTGTTCGCCAATTTTCTTTTCGTTAAAATACAATTCTGCTTGTTGTCCTACGCCTTCAAATCGAATGAAAATACGCTGCCCATCCATTGATTGCGGAATGGTTACAGGAGTGCGGTACCAAGATTCGCCACGGTAATACCCAATTGCATTGATGGCATCCATGGAGTAGGTGTGTGGTACTTTTACGGCTTGCCAATTTTGTATGTCAAAACTGTTTTTTTGTGCGTTGAAATTGATTCCTTTGGCATAAATCCAATCGGTTAGGTTGATGTGGTTGCGTTCTTTTACAAAAGGAACTTGCGCTTGCATTGCCAAGCTGATAAGTCCTGTTGTTATTGCGATTTTTAGTTTCATTTTTTGGTTCTATTTTTTGATGTAATTAATATTGTATGTAAAACGGCTACAAATTACGTAATTGTTTTTAGATTTATGATTTTGTAAATAAGTTTATTGTTTCTTTTGTCTCAATTATGCTTTTTTCGTTAAAATAAAAAGTACAGTCAATTTTATCTTCTGTGCTTTTTTGAATGATTTTTTTGGTGTGTAATTATTTCTCTTTCGCTACATAAAAACCACTTCCATAAGTAGAAAGATAGTATTTGTTTGGGGTGAAATAGTCAATGGCAATATCATTGATACGGTCGGATTGTCCATTGCCTTTGTTGATTTTACTCCACGTTTTCCCTCCATCTTTGGATAGAAAAGCTCCTGGATTGATTAAATTTACTTTTGCGTTAGCAAGGGTATTAATTAATATAATATTTGGATTATAAGGTGCTACTTCGACACGATTAACCCAAGGATAATCAAATATTTTTCTCCAAGATTTCATTTGGTCACTGCTTACCCAAAGACCGCCATCGTTTTCATTTGCATTTTTATATCCAGATGTGATGTACACTTTTCCGTCTTTGGCAAAATGAATATCGTTAATTCCAAATTTGCCCGCAATTTCGATAGTGGAAGGAACAACAGACCAATTGGCTCCGTTATTGGTCGAAAAATAAAGTCCGCCTTTGTCATTTTGTATACAAGTGAATAAGGTGTTCGGGTTGCTTGGGTCAAATTTAATCGTTGTCGTGTCTAGTGAAGCAGGCAAACCAGCGTTTGGTTCTGTCCATGTTTTTCCGCCATCAATTGATTTATGGATTCCAAAACCTGTTTCGCTATCGCCCACATATTCCATGTTTTTGGCTGCTTTGGGTACGCAAAAGTACATAGTGTCTGGATTGTTTGGATCAATTATCAAACTCAATTGATGTACCGATTGGTCGCCAGAATGCGCTTTTACTTCCCAAGCAGGAATAGGTGTTCCATGTTTTACCCAAGTTTCGCCACTATCAGTAGAGCGGTACAACTCGCCACGGCCTTTTTGTCTAAAAAACAAAGCAAAGTGAATTTTGGGGTCTTTAGGGTGAATGGCATAACAACTCACCGATATTTCATCGTCTAGTAATCGTTTGCAAGTCGCTGCTTGAGCACCTGGACGTTCTGGACTTGTTTCATTATTAGTAATCCACAAACTGTTTTCGCCCGCAGAACAATACACTTTGTTTGGCGTTAAGTAGCTTTGGTAAAAGCCATGTCCGGGTAAGTTGCTGTTTCCTGCTCCTATATAACTCTCGGTACCTGCAGTCGTTTGCACATCGTCAATATCTACCCAAGTATCTCCTTTGTCGTAGGACATCAAAGATATTTTTGCCATTTGTGCGTGCAAGACTGTTCCATCGGCATTGAAAATTCCGAAATTGGTCGATTTACGGTCATAATCATCTCGGTTTTCCCATTGGTGCAGGTACTTTAATTTAACATTACTACCAGTAGGATTCCCACGGTCTGCCCAGTATTTTACGTCTGGACCTGAACTCCAATTTTTTCCATTTCGAAAAGTAACATACCAATTTTTCCCTCCATCTTTGGACCTCCACATACAGCCGGGCATAAAATTATTTCGAGCCATATTCGAAAACATATTTACCAAATAAACATTGTTGGCATCATTTGGGTCTACCTGAATTTGGCAGAAATTATGCGTAATTTTTGAGGGCATTTCTGGATATGATTTTTTAGCTTTTTCTATAGAAATACCAAAGAAATACGCCACCGCATTGTAGTAGGTTTGAAGTACCGATTTGTTGTTTTTGAATTGCTTTAAGTCCAATGCAAGGTTACCATCAACGTTGGTCCAGCTTTCGCCACGATCTGTACTCTTAAAAATTCCGCCAGATTGGTCAGTAACGGTATTTCCATCGGCTTTCCAAACGCGATTGCTAAGTACATACATCGTGAGTTTGTCTGTTTTTGGGTCGTATTGTGAGCTGACACTTCGCAAAACGGCATTATCAATTTCTTTTGATTTAAGTTCCCAGTTTTTACCGGCATCGCTACTTTTATAAAAGCCGCTGCTGGTTGTTGCATAGAGGATATTGGAGTTTTTTGGGTCTACTGCCACTGTTTCTACCTCTGTATTTGGCTGAAGACCATTGGTGATTAAATCCCAACTTTTCCCTTTGTTGGTACTTTTCCAGATTTTTGCTAGACTGTTTTTGTCAATTAGGTTGCCTCGAGGATTTTCTTGGCTAAATAATATGCGACCCGTGTTTCGTAATTGTCCTGCACCCAGATACCAAATATTTTCGTTTTTTGGATCCACGGCAACGCAAGCCAAAAACGCTTTTGCGAAGGTATCAACCGTTGTTTGTTGTTTTCGCCATGACTTTCCTTTGTCATTGGTGTAGAAGATACCATTATTTTTTAAATCGGTACAAAAACCAAAATTAGGATTCTGACGTGAAAAATCGATACTTCCTAGTTCTTGAGGACCTCTTTCTCCCGATTTTATTCCAGGACCATCTTCGTCCAAAATGGTTTCATAGGTAAAACCTTTGTTGGTTGTTCTATAAGTATTGCCCATATTCGGCGAAATATAGAGCACGTTGGAATCGGTAGGATGCCACATCGCCGATTTATTATTTCCGCTCATTCCAGGACCAAATTGTTGCCAAATGATATCGGTATCTGAGACGATATTTTTCTTTTTTAAATCACTAAAATTGATAGGATTTTTTGCTTTTATCGAAGGATAATTCTCTTGGCTTTGTGCCCAAAAAGGGAGTAATGCAAAAGTTACAGTTAGGCTAATTAATAATGTTTTCATAGTTAAGCGTGGATAGAAATTGATAGTTCAAAAATAGCTTTTTTTGTTACAGTTGTAGTGCTTCATATGGTTTTATATAAGCAACAACAATTAGAATAGCTTTTTTATTATTGGTTTAATTCGTACCAAATAATAGCATTGAGGAGCGGTTTTTCTCTTTAAATAGAGGTAATAACACATTTATGATAGTTAGAAAACCATTTGTAAAATGGTACCCGAAAGAAATAGTTTATTTTTGAATAAAGGGCATTGTTTGAAAATAGGTTCACAAAGCCAAATACTAGTACGTTTTTTAAAATGTAATTAGCGTATTTTTTATAGCATTTTTAGGATTTAATAGTAACCAAATTAGCAATAATTCACACAAAGAATAGTAATGAAAAAGAGTTTTTTACTAGTTATTTTTTTCTTATTTGCTTTCGAGATGAGTTCGATGGAGTTTCAAAATTTGACAACTCTAAACGGACTTTCTCAGAATGATGTTAATTGTATTTTTCAAGATAGTAGAGGTTTTATTTGGATTGGTACCAATGACGGTTTGAACCGATATGACGGCTACGATTTTAAAATTTTCAGAAAAAAACCACGACAGCAAGATGGCTTAGTGAGCAATATTATTTATTCCATCACCGAGGATAGAGATGGCAATATTTGGGTGGGAACTAATGACAACGGAATAAGCAAATACAATATCACCAAGAATACATTTACCTCTTTCAATAATACCGAAGCACACCCCAAAGTGATTTCCACCAACCGCAAAAACAAGCTGATTTCTGATAGAAATGGTTCTGTTTGGGCATTGTCTGAGCAAAGTATTGTTATTATAAAAAAGGACAATAGCATTGTTAAGCTTTCAAAAGAACGATTGGGAATTACTTCCAATGGCAATTCAGATTTTAGTTTTCTTTCCATTTTTGAAGATTCGAAAGGAGCGATTTGGATTGGAACCTCGAATGGTATTTTGAAAGTTAATCCTAAAAATTACCAAGTTACAAAGCGCTATGCTTCATTTGGTTCTGTAGGTGCTATTTCAGAAAGGAACAGTAATTTGTTTTTTTTGAATAATCAAGGACTTCAAATGTTTAATGAAAAAGAACGTAAAATCACCACAATTACAGCAATAAAAAATGCTAGAAAATTTCTAATCGACCAACAAAACAATATTTGGATGTCAAAATATGACACTGGTATTTATTGGTATGAATTTCTAAATAAAAGTAGGCTGCAGACTGACTCATTTCATACAAATAACGGCAGTCATAAAATTGAGGATTTTAATAATTACATGGTTTCTTCTTTCTTAAAAGATGCTTCGGGCTTAGTTTGGATTGGAACAAGTGGAGGAGGCGTTTTTGTTTACAATCCCAAAGGTTCGTTTTTTAAGCACTATAAATCGACGGCAACTAAGGGCAGTATTTCTCATAATACGGTGCGTGCCATACAAGAAGACGATTATCAGAATTTATGGATTGGAACAGAAAATGGAGGTTTGAATTTTTTATCTGCTAAAAATAAGGGGAACTATAATTCGGGTTTTAGCTCTGTTTTGCCAAGTCATACTATTGTCAATGCCATTTCTTTCGATAAAAAAAACAGCGAAGTCTGGGTAGGTTCTCCCGGTGGATTAACGGTTTTTAGCTCGAAAACAGGAAAAGAGATTTCTAAATATAAAAGTAGTTTGTCAGGAATCGTTTCTGTTTTTTCGATAGCAGTTGATCGAGAAGGTTTTGTGTGGGTTGGGACTTATGGTTACGGCTTATGGCGCTTAAAATTAGAAAAAAACGGCAACTTCAGCCGGACTCAATTTCTTGTACAAGAAAATAATAAAGGGTTGTTTTCGAATATCATCAGAAGCTTATTTCAAGATAGTAAAGGGAATTTGTGGGTTGGTACTCCCGAGGGATTAAATAAAATAGACGCAGCTTCTAAAAACACGAATAACCCAATTTTTACTGGTTTTAAAAATAGTGTAACCGATAATCGAAGTATCAGCAACAATTATATTTTACCCATTTTTGAATCATCAAAAGGAACTATTTGGGTGGGAACTTTGGGCGGTGGACTGAATAAATTGTGCTTTTCTAAGAATGGTACTGCTTATTTCGAAACCATTTCAACAGCTCAAGGTTTGCCGAATGACGTGATTAAAGGAATATTAGAAGACGAAAAAGGTGCTTTATGGATTTCTAGCAACAAGGGAATTAGCTGCTATAATCCGATGACAAAAGCAATTCGGAATTTTAGTGTTTCCGAGGGATTGCAAGATTTTGAATTTAAAGATTTGTCTTGTTTTAAACGAAAAAATGGCGAAATGCTGTTTGGAGGTGTTAATGGTTTCAATTCCTTTTTTCCAAGTAAATTAAAAATAGATACAACCGCGAATAAGGTGGTTTTTACGAGCCTCGAAATCTTGAACCAAGCTGTTGATGTAGGCGAAAAATTAGACGGTAACGTTATTTTGGAAAACTCCATAAATACTACTGAAAAATTGGTATTAGCCTATCAAGAAAATAGTTTCACCATACATTTTTCGGGTTTGCATTTTGCTTCACCGCTCAAAAATCAATACAAATACAAACTAGAGGGTTTTGATAAGAATTGGGTTTCGGCAACATCTGAAGCTCGATTTGCAAAATACACCAATTTGAGCCCGGGAACTTATACTTTGAAAGTAAAAGCCTCCAACAGTGATGGCTATTGGAACGAGCAAGCCAAAACGATTGTAATCTACGTGAAATCTCCTTGGTGGTTTTCTAGTTTTGCCATCGTTTGTTATGCATTTCTATTCTTGCTAGCGCTTTGGTTTTTCAGACGTTTTACGATTATTGGCGTACAGCGCAAAAGTAAATTGGAAATGGAGAGTTTTGAAAAAGAAAAAATTCAAAAGTTATCCCAATTGAAATTGCAGTTTTTCACCAATATTTCACATGAATTTAGAACGCCTTTAACCTTGATAATTGGTCCTATTTCAAAATTATTGAAAGATAAAGAGGCGATGTCATTGGAAAAAGTACAAGAAAACTATCAGATTATCAATCGAAATGCCAATCAATTGCTGCGTTTAATTAACCAGCTAATGGATTTTAGAAAATTAGAACAAGGAAAAATAAGTGTAAAAGCCAGTGAAGGTAATCTTGTTGGGTTTGTTCGAAAAATAATGCATTCGTTCCAGTTTATTGCCGACCAAAAAGAAATTGAATTGCAATTAAAGTCCAAAGAAACCAATCTGTCTGTTTGGTTTGATGAAGATAAATTAGAAAAAGTGTTCTTGAATTTATTGTCAAATGCTTTTAAATTCACGCCTAGAAACGGAAAAGTAACAATTGAAATTGTAGATGAAAAAGATTCTGTTTCAGTAATTGTCAAGGATAACGGCATTGGAATTTCGCAAGATAAGCTCGAATTTATTTTTAATCCGTTTTATCAGGTAGAAAAAATTGCTGATGAAGTACAAGGAAGCGGAATCGGTTTATCCTTTTCGAAAGAATTGGTCGAAATGCATCACGGTAGGATTTCAATTTTGAGTAAGCCAAATAAAGGAACAAAGTTGAAAGTTACGTTGTTGAAAGGGCGCTATCATTTTGATGAAAATGAAGTAGCAGTCAATCAGGATTATTCGGAATATGAAGTGGAGGAAACTCCTAATTTCGAAAAAAATCCAACAGTAGTGCAATTAAAAGAAGTAGAAGAACAAAAGCTTTTATCCTTGTTAATTGTCGAAGACAATATTGAATTGAGAAAATTTGTAGTGAATAATTTTGCTGAATTCTAAACTATTTATGAAGCCGAAAATGGCGAAGAAGGTTTAGCGCAATGCAAACAGTTTATTCCTGATTTAGTTATTAGTGATGTAATGATGCCAAAAATGGATGGATTTGAATTGTGCAAAGCCATAAAAACCGATGTTGATTTGAGTCATATTCCAGTTGTTCTTTTGACCGCCAAAACTTCCGATGATAATAAAGTAAAAGGGTATAGTTTGGGTGCAAATGCCTATGTCGAAAAACCATTTAATTTGGAAGTATTAAAAGCGCAACTGGATACTCTTATTAAAAATAGAAAACTACTTCAAGAAAAATTTAGAAATACGATAGACATAGAACCTTCTGAATTTTCGACTACCAAGGTGGACGATAATTTACTGACCAAAATCCTCGAAATTGTAGAAAGTAAATTAACCGACGAAACATTAAATGTACAATTTATAGCCTCAGAATGTGGGCTTTCTCAAGCCAATTTGAATAAAAAACTCAAGGCTTTGACAGGCAAAAGTACTGCGGCTTTTATTCGGTCTATTCGATTAAAAAGAGCTGCAAAATTACTTTCGACAGGCAGGTATTCTGTAAGTGATGTGACTTATGAAGTCGGGTTTACAGACTTGAAATATTTTAGAAATAGCTTCAAAGAAGAGTTTTTGGTTTCTCCCTCAGATTTTAAGAGAAACAATACAGACGAAGATTCGGAATCATAAAACATTAGCATTAATAGGCGTTAAGGGCTGTTTTTTAGAAAACACCCCCGCTTTTAGTTGGTTTTTACCCCCGCTTTTTCACCGCTTGAAGTCTTAATTTAGCTTTATACTATTTAATGAAATGCAAATGTGGAATAACAAAATATTAAAGAAATTAGGAATCGTTTTTATCTGTTTTTGTGCAAACGGACTGGCACAACCAAAACCAATTGAAATCGCAATTGATAAAAAGTTTGATGCCAATTCTACAGTTTTAAAAACAAGGCTAAAGGAGCTGAATAGTGATATTAATAATTACGGAATTTTATTAGATACCATCGTAACCAATAAGAAACTTTTAACGGGTTATCGATACGAACAATTTTATGATTGGGATTTGTATTTCGAAAATATTTATATGTCCTATTACGGAATTTCGAAATACAACTTTGATAACCTAGAAGGCTTTTTGGGAGTGCAAGAATCAAATGGTTTTATCAAACGTTCTTTTGGTCTAAAACCGTTTGGTGGAGACCATCATTTCAAACCATTTATTGCTCAAATAATTGTTTTGGGTTCGCGTCAGGAAGGCAATTGGGAATGGGCTAGAAAATATTATAAAAAAACACAATTGTACCTTGATCATTGGTTTACCTATGACAGTGATAAAAACGGATTGGCCTATTGGTCTGGTGTGCAAAAAGGAACTTGGTCTGGTGCTGCCGATCATAGCGGAATGGACAATCAAAATACACGAACTGTTGGTTTGAGTGAAGGTGTCGATTTGAATTGCTATTTGGTTCGAGAGTTAGAAGCCATGGCAATTATTGCTGACGAACTAGGATATAAAAACGATAAAAAAGAATATTTGGCGCACGCCAAAAAATTAAAAGGATTGATTAATGAATTTCTTTGGGATGAAAAATCAGGTTTTTATTATGATCGAAATGAAGAAGATGGAAAGACCACTTTTGTAAAATCGGTTTCTTGTTTTACACCTATTTGGGCTGGTGTAGCTTCCAAAAAGCAAGTAAAACGCATGGTTGAAGAGCATTTATTAAATCCAAAAGAGTTTTGGACAAAATTCCCAATTCCAGGTTATGCGTTGACGGAGCCAGATTACCGTCAAAATTACCAAGGACAAAAAGGTTGTAATTGGAAAGGCTCTACATGGATTCCGACGAACTATATGATTTGCCACGGATTAATGGATTATGGTTACAATGATTTAGCAAAAGAGATTGCTAACAAAACCTATAATATGGTATTGAATAATTCGGCAACCCGTGAATTTTTTAATGCCGAAACAGGGGAAGGTTTGGGAATGAATCCATTCTTTGGATGGTCATCTTTGGCTTACATCTTGCCTTTAGAATTGGATTTAAAATACAATCCAACCGATTTAAAAGAGAAAAACATTCAAAAATTGAGTGAAAAAATAGGGGTAAGTTTTAAATAGTACTATCGATTTAGAAGTTTCTAAGTTCCTTAGATTTATGCAGGCAATTTTAAAGAGAATATCATCATTAAATGAAATAATTTTCTCTTTCAATTAAATATAACTCAGAATATCATTGTCTTAGATACTTAAATAAGTGGAATGACTAGTTACAAATATTATAAAATGATAAATTTTAAAAATTATATACTTATTAAAAAAGGATTATTGCTAGTAATGGTTTTTTCAATAGCAATAGTTCACGCACAAAAAAAGGAGGTAAAACAACCCAATATTCTTTTTTGTATTGCAGATGATGCTTCTTATTTGCACTCCTCTATACAGGGAACCAGTCAAATAAATACGCCCAATTTTGACCGTGTTGCAAAAAAACGGAGTGTTATTCAATAATGCTTACACCAATGTTTCCTCTTGCGCTCCCTCAAGAGCAACTATTTTAACGGGAAGAAATCTTTGGGAATTGGAAGAAGGAGGTTTGCTATTTGGTGCTCTAAAAGAGAAATTCACCACTTTTACTAGCTTACTAAGACAAAATGGATACGCTACAGGATCAACTGGTAAAGGATATATGCCTGCAAATACCAAGGAACCATATCAAACAATTCCATTGGCAAAGGAATATAATGATCTCAAAATGGTTGCTCCCAAGTATATTTCGAACAAAAACTATTCAGGCAATTTTGATGATTTTCTTTCGAAAAAAGGCAAAGACCAACCTTTCTTTTTTTGGTATGGTTCACATGAAGCACACCGTGAGTATGAACTCGGAATAGGAGCGAAGGTAGGAAAAGACATTTCGAAAATACAAGTGCCAGGATTTTTACCCGATAATGCTATTGTCCGTGGTGATATCGCTGATTATTACTATGAAATAGAATGGTTTGATTCGCATTTGGGTCGTATGATCAAAGCTTTGGAAGCTGCTGGCGAGCTAGAAAATACCATCATTATTGTAACAGCAGACAACGGAATGCCATTTCCACGAGCAAAAGGAACTTGCTACGATTATGGAACCCATATGCCATTAGCGATTTGTTGGGGAAATAAAATAAAAGGCGGTGCTCGTGTAGATGATTTTATCAGTTTTATTGATTTTGCACCAACTTTATTGGAAGCAGTTGGCGCTGCTGTTCCTAAAGAAATGACAGGAAAAAGCTTTTTGGATATTTTATTATCGAATAAAAGCGGACAAGTAGATCCAGCAAGAAACCGAGTTTTCACAGGATTAGAACGTCATGCGTATTGCCGTCCGGACGGAATGCCTTACCCGATTCGTACCATTCGAAAAAACGACTATTTATACATCGTTAATTTTGAAGCTGACAGATGGCCTTGTGGTGATCCCGATTTTAATTCGGTACACGCAGGTTTATATGGAGATATAGATGCTGGCCCTAGTCGTACGTTTCTGATTGATAACAAAGACAATCCTTCGATAAAACCTATAGCTGATCTTTCGCTCGGCAAACGCCCAAAAGTAGAATTGTATAATGTAAAAACAGATCCTTTTCAGCTGCATAATTTGGCAGATAATAAAGCCTATTCAAAACAATGTGCTGCTTTAAAATCGGAACTTTTTGCCTATTTAAAACAAACCAAAGATCCTAGAATGGAAGGGAAATCGCCCTGGGATAATTATCCTTATTTTTTTCAAGGATATGAAAACAAGTATTTATTGCCCATTGGCAAAAGAGATAACAACTAATTATATGAAACCAACCACATAAAAATGAAACAAAAAATTAAAAGTACAATAGTTGCATTAATTGCAACGGTAACACTGACCAATGCTCAAGAGAAATTCAAGCCAGAATGGGAGAGTTTAAAAAAACACAAAGTAGCACCTGAATGGTTTGCCGATGCAAAGTTGGGAGTTTATTTTCACTGGGGTGTGTACACTATTCCTGAAAACGGAAATGAGTGGTACGGCCGATTCATGTATGAATACGATCGTAAAAAAAGTTGGGGAAAAGAAATTTACGAGTACCATACTAAAACGTATGGTCGAAAAAAACAATACCATGACTTTATACCTGAATTTAAAGGCGAAAAATTTAATGCGAAAATGTGGGTGGATATGTTCGAAAATATGGGTGCAAAATTCATAGGATCGATTGCAGAACACCACGATGGTTTTTCGATGTGGGGTAGTAAAGTAAACCCTTGGAACGCAAAAGACATGGGGCCAAAGATTGATGTTGTTAAAGAAATGTCTATCGAGGTCAAAAAGCGTGATTTAAAATTCATGACTACTTTTCATCATGGTTTTCATATGATGTTTTACCCTAAAAAGGAGAATTCTGTTTTACGTCCTGCGTCGCAACACATTGCGGCCTATGACAAATTAGAATTTCCGCAAGGAGGAAAATTTGATATTCTCTATGGTAATATGCCTTACAAAGCAGAATGCGATATATGGTTAGGAAAACTAAATGAGGTGATTGATACTTATTGTCCCGATTATATTTGGATGGATTTTGGACAAGGTTTTGTGCAAGAAGATTACCGTCAGCAGTTTTTGGCAAATTATTTCAATAAAGCTGCCGAATTGAAAAAAGAGGTAGTTGTAAATACCAAAGGAGATTTTTTCCCAACCGATATTGCTGTTGTCAACGTAGAACGTGCCACAATGGAAGACATCACACCTTTTGTTTGGGTAACCGATTTTCAGATTGGAAGTTCTTGGGGATTTGATAAGAGCAAGCGTGTAGCTATCAATCCACAAAAAGCCATCCGTATTTTGGCAGAAGTAGTGAGTAAAAATGGTGTAATGATTTTAGCCGCCGCACCAATGGCTGACGGAACCATGCCAGAGGAGCAAGTACAAGCGATGGCTGGTATTGGTTCTTGGTTGAAATTGTATGGAGAAGCAATTTACAAAACACGTCCGTTTGTTGAATTTGGACAAGGACCTACAAAATTAAAACGTAACCCGAATGATGATTGGAATGCTTATGGTTCAATCAAAGAAGGTTTACAAAACTTGAACGCAAAAGACATTCGTTATACCAAAATAGGAAACACAGTTTATGCAATTCAGTTAGGATGGCCTGGTGCGTCAAATGCTATAACATTGGAAACGTTTGCTGGAAAAGCAAAAGATTTAAATATTAAATCAGTAAGCGTGTTGGGTAGTAAAGAAAAAATTAATTGGAAAAAAACAGCTCAAGGTTTGGAAGTAACATCACCAAAAAACAAACCAGCAGAAGGAGATGCGGCCATCGTGTACAAAATTAATTTGAAGTAAATTATAAGATTCTTTTTCGAAAGCAACGACTTTATGTCTTCGGGCTAACGGAAGCAAATCCAAAACAATTATGCAAATACACTCTAAAATACCACTGTTTTTATTGACGTTTTTTATGTCTTTGGGCTATAGTATTGCCCAAAATACAGATTTTATTATCCATACCGATATGAAAACGGGTGGAATTGAAAAAATCATCAATAAAAATGACAAATACCATATGAACTGGATATTTGCCACAGATGGAACAGATTTAGAGTGGTTTACACCCGAATTTGGTTGGGGACTTGGTTTTATAACTATCGAAAAAGAGGGCAGACAAGAAACTTTTAAATGGAATTCAATTTCTAAAATAGTGACTGAAAATGGGAAAACCGTAATCTCTTATGATTTTCCTGATTTTGTAATGAAGATTACACGCTCTTTCGATCAAGAAGGTAGTTTAATCGAAAATTTTGAGGTAGAAAACACAAGTACAACTAACCTTAAAGTAGTCGATATGGGAATTTATACGCCCTTCAAAGATTGGTACAAAGGTGGCGCCGAAGTATGTTTAACTGAAAGATGTCATGCACACATTTGGGCAGGCGGGCATAATTCGTCTTATGTAAATGCTATTCGAATGGGGACAGAAGCACCACATCTTGGTTTGGTAGTAACCGAAGGAAGTATCGTGCATTACGAAATCATAAATGTTAGAGATTTGCCTCGAAAGGTAGCAGGCTCTAATTTAAGAGGCGGAATTACTTTGAAAGTGGAACCTACAACTATAAAATCAGGAGGAAAGTACGGACTGAGTTGGAAAGTTTTTTGGCACCAAGGTTATGCAGATTTTTATAAAAAAGCAAAAGAAAGCGGAACTGTTATTGCGCAAGCCGATAAGTATTTTGTACCCGTAGGAGAAACTACCAATTTGCGTTTTTCATCGAAAGACAAATTAGGAAACGTAAGTTGTGAGGTAGAAGGAAAAACCATTCCGTTTAAGCAAATTGGGAACGAAATTACCGCAACTTACGGAGCTAAAACGCCTGGCGATAAAGTAGTAACCTTAAAATATGACGGTAAACAAACGGTTGTCAACTTATACTTTTCGATTCCGACTGCTGCATTACTAAAGAAAAGAGTCGATTTTATCGTCGATAAACAACAAATGAATGACAAGTCTGATCCACGATACGGTGCTTATATGGTCTATGATAACGAAATCAATAGCATTCACGTAAACACGCCTTTTGTTGTTGATCATGACGAAGGGGGAGAACGTTTAGGAATGGGAGTTGCTATTGCAAACTGGTTGCAGCAAAATCCAAAGGCTGGCGCAAAGTATGAAAAATCGTTACTGAGCTACTATGATTTTGTTCGAAATAAATTGCAAACACCTGATTACAAAGTTTATTCGACTACCGATCATAAAAAGAGACATCGTGGGTACAACTATCCGTGGGTAGCAGCTTATTATGCAGAGCTGTACAAGCAAACCAAAAATCCGTTGTATATAAAGGATTGCTATTATACCATGCGAAAATGGTTCCAAGAGTTCGGTTATGGATTTTATGCGGTTTGCGTCCCCATAAAGAAAAGCGTTGATTATTTGCGTGAAGCGGGTTTAAATGAAGAAGCTGACCTCTTACTAAACGACTACAGACTAGTCGCTAAAGAATACGACAAAAACGGAATTAATTATCCAAGTCATGAGGTTGTTTTCGAACAATCAATTGTTTCTCCTGCTGTTAATTTTTATCTCGAAATGTATTTGTTAACCAAAGAAGATAAGTTCTTAGTAGAAGGTAAAAAACACTTGGCTCTTTTGGAAGCTTTCAACGGACAACAACCCGATTACCACTTGAACGAAATCGGAATTAGACATTGGGATGGTTATTGGTTTGGTAAAAGAGCGTCATGGGGAGATACCATGCCGCATTACTGGTCGGCCCTTACAGGTAGAGCGTATATTTTGTATTACCAAGCGACTGGAGACAAGGAGTACCTTCGAAAAGGGAAAATTTGTTTAGAAAATAACTTGTGTAATATTCGAGATAATGGAGCAGGAGCAGCGGCTTACATTTATCCCCAAAAAGTCAATGGAAAAGCGGCAGAATTTTATGATCCGTTTGCAAACGATCAAGATTGGGCACTTTTTTTCTATGACGAAATGAATGAATTATTAAAATGGAAATAAGAGTAGTTGCCTCTTTAGAATTAAAAAATAACCGCCTTTAAGCGATAAAGTAATTAAACCGAAATTAGAATCTATAGTCTTAATAAATAAAAAATAGGAATTATGAATAAGTTAGCCATTGTGTTTTTTTTAATAGTTGCTTTAGCTCCCGTTAGAAGTCAACCCAAAAATTTTATTATCATTTTTACAGATGATCAAGGGTATGAGGATTTAAGTTGTTTTGGTTCGAATAATGTAAAGACACCGAACATAGACAATATGGCCAAGGAAGGAATTAAGTTGACGAGTTTCTATGTGGCTTCTTCTGTTTGTTCGCCATCTCGTGCCGCTTTAGTGACAGGACGAATGCCTAAACGAGTAGGAGTTCCTGCGGTACTTCATCCGTATTCTGAAGACGGACTTGCAGCAGATGAAATTACGATTGCCGAACTTCTAAAACAAAAAAACTACGCTACGGCGCTTGTTGGGAAATGGCATTTGGGACATCAAACCGCTTTGTTACCACTCAATCAAGGTTTTGATTCTTATTTCGGAATACCGTATAGTAACAATATGTCGGTTTCAAAGGACATCAAAGTATCCAAAGATATTGTTTTTAATAATGGCTACACCCTTGACAAAATGCATGCAGATATGCAGAAAGCAGTGCAGGGAGCTAAGGCAAGCGACCTAAAATCAATTCAGAACAAACCGCCTTTATTATGCGGAAATGAAGTTATAGAATATCCTACCAATCAAGAAACACTTACAGAACGTTATACTGATGAAGCAGTTTCATTCATCAAAAAAAATAAAAAGAAACCTTTCTTTTTGTACATGGCGCATTCTTTTCCGCACGTACCTATATATGTGGGAGCAAAATTTAAAGGTTCTAGCGGAACGACTCCGTATTACGATGCAATTCAGGAAATTGATTGGAGTGTAGGTGAGATTTTGAAAACCTTAAAAGAGAATGGTTTGGATAAAAACACAGTGGTAATTTTCACCTCTGATAATGGACCAAATAGTTTTGGTTCGGCTAAGCCATTGCGTGGACATAAATTTGATACGTATGAAGGAGGGCAACGTGTGCCTGCAGTTATCTGGGCACCGGGTAGAATTAAAGCGGGAACAGAATCGAGTGAACTACTTTCTTCCTTAGATATTTTTCCAACTATAGCCAATTGGGCAGGAATTGCAATGCCTAAAAACAGAATTTATGACGGTTATAATGTTTCGGATTTTCTAGAAGGAAAAACAACAAAGTCGCCCCGTAACGAAATGTTTTATTATTCTTCTAATAGTACAATAATCGACGGAATTCGTTCTGGTGACTGGAAGTTTTTGTATAAAGGACACCGTTTGAAAAACTCTGGAAAACTTAGCGGAGACGATTTAGTAGATAAATTGTATAATCTAAAAGAAGATGTATCTGAAAAGAACAACCTCATAAAATCTAATCCTCAGAAAGCGCAAGAGTTAATCAAGCGTATGAAGGAATATGATAGCACTTTGGAAAAAGAAATAAAAAAGAAATAAGACTCAATTTTTAAAAATAGTCCAATGAAATACAAATCCATATATATTGCAATGCTATTATTGGTAACAGCCACTACAATAGCACAAAAACGTCCAAATATTGTACTGATCATGGCAGATGATATGGGATACGAATGTATTGGTGCAAACGGAAGTACAACTTACAAAACACCAAATATTGATCGTATTGCCGCCGCTGGAGTGCGGTTTGATAACTGTTATTCGCAACCACTTTGCACACCGTCGAGAGTAAAAATAATGACGGGTAAAAGTAATTTTAGAAACTACGAAGCCTTTGAATATCTCAATCCAAATCAAGTAACATTTGGAAATCTATTGAAGGATGCAGGTTATGCTACTTGTATTGCTGGAAAATGGCAGCTAAATGGAAATAAAGGCGATATGCCTGGTAATCAAGATTTAAATCGTCCCAATCATTTTGGTTTTGGTGAATATTGTTTGTGGCAGGTAAACAAAGGTAAAAGTGAGGGAGAACGTTTTTGGAACCCACTAATTGTTCAAAATGGAAAAGAATTACCAAGGGATGCAAATGCCTACGGTCCTGATATTTTTTCGAACTATATTATGGACTTTATAGATAGAAAAGCAGATGTTCCATTTTTGGTATATTATCCGATGGCATTGGTACATGAGCCATTTATGCCTACGCCAGATTCACCAGAATCTAAAGACCCAAAATTGCGTAATAAAAGAGATCCAATTTATTATAAAGATATGGTGGCGTATACCGATAAAATTGTTGGAAAAATTCAGGCTAAACTAAAAGAAAAAGGACTTTTGGAAAATACCTTATTTATTTTCACAGCAGACAATGGTTCTCCAGGAAATATTGTTAGTGCTACCGATTTGGGTAAAATAAAAGGAGGAAAAGGCAAAACAATCATCCACGGTAATCATGTTCCTTTTGTAGCGAGTTGGCCTGCTCGAATGGAAGCAAAGCGAACAGAAAAAGGATTGATTTCGTTTGCAGATGTATTGCCTTCTTTATGTGATGCCGCTGACGTAAAAGCGAATAAATTTCAATCTGATGGATTTAGCTTTTTACCCTTGATAACCAACAAAGACAAAAAAATACAAGACGAAGTATTTATTCATTATACGCCACGAATGAATAAATTAAGCCAGACTAGATGGGTGTTAAATGACACTTATAAATTGTATAAAGATGGTCGATTTTTTAATACTGCAAAAGACCCACTAGAGAAAGAAGAGTTAAAAATACTATCTGCCAAAGAAGAAGAAATAAAAGCTGGATTTCAGAAAGTTTTAGACAAAAGAGAAAAAGAAATTCCGTTTGAGTTGAATAACACGGAGTTTAAAGTGAAGTAAAACCAAAATAAAGAAGCCGCAATGATTTTCATTAGAAAAAGCATCCTATATACAGTGGTAGCCGTTATTGCTAGCCTTCAGTTATCTGCTCAAAAACGTCCCAATGTCATTTTGATTATGGCGGACGATATGGGGTTTTCGGATATAGGTTGCTATGGAGGTGAAGTCAAAACGCCTAATATTGATATGCTTGCTAAAAACGGACTGCGTTTTAGTCAGTTTTATAATAATGCCAGATGTTGTCCTACTCGAGCAGCACTTTTAACCGGTTTGTATCCGCACCAAGCAGGAATTGGTGGCATGGTGGGTAACGGACATGCAGACCTTAGTAAGAATGCAGTAACCATTGCTGAGGTTTTGAAAACCAATGGTTACGCAACCTATATGACCGGAAAATGGCATGTGGCTGATTCCAATTCAAATGAAGATATTCATAATTGGCCAAACCAACGAGGCTTCGATCACTTTTTTGGGACCATAGAAGGAGCAGGAAGCTACTACGATCCAAAGACGCTAACGTATAATAACAAACCAGTTCAGTTAAAAACAAAAGATAATTTTTATTACACCGATGCAATATCCGATTCTACTGTCACTTTTTTAGATCAGCATTTTAAAGAAAAGTCACAAAAACCACTGTTTTTTTATGTGGCTTATACTGCACCTCATTGGCCTTTGCATGCTTTAGAAAAAGACATCAAAAAATACAAAGGTGTTTTTGACAAAGGTTGGGATGTTTTGCGAGAAGAACGATTGGCACGAATGAAAAAATTGGGTATCGTTCCTGAATATACAAAATTAAGCAACCGGAATTCGACTGCAAAAGCTTGGGATTCCATTGAAAATAAAGAATGGGAATTACAGCGCATGATGACGTATGCGGCTCAAATTGACAATATGGATCAGGGAATCGGACGAATTATTCAGAAATTGAAAAAAGAAGGTGAATTTGAAAATACGTTAATTTTATTTTTATCTGATAATGGGGGCTGTGCTGAAAATTTGGATGGAGTCGATAAATTTATGGATTCACGTGAATTAACCATTACGTTGGATGGAAAAAAAGTGACTCCCAAAAATATTCCTACGATGATGGCAGGACCAGCGACATCGTATATGAGTTATGCTGAAGCTTGGGCAAATTTGAGTAATACACCCTATCGAAATTATAAAAAATCAGGTCATGAAGGCGGAGTGGCGACTCCTTTTATCATGCATTGGCCAAAAGGGATTACAAATAAAAATTCTATAAAAACAGATGTTGCAAGTATTATAGATCTGATGCCTACAATTTTGGACATTGCAAAAACAAGCTATCCACTAACTTTCAATAAAAATAAAATTATTCCTATGGAAGGGTTGAGTTTAATGACTGTTCTTCAAAATAAAAAATTAGATAGAGATGAATGGTTTATGGAACATGGAACCAATAAAGGCTATCGAAAAGGGGATTGGAAAATTGCGTATTCAAAAGAGGTAGGCGATAAAAAGTGGGAATTATTTAATTTAAAAGAAGACCCAACCGAAAGGATTGATTTAGCAGCTAAAGATCCCGAACGATTAAAAACGATGATCGATAGATGGTTCGAATGGGCCAGACGGGTGAAAGTAGTTGGTAAGTAAATAAAATATAATGAATCGAATTACAATAAAAATAAATAGTATGAAAGTAAACCAAATCCATAACATCATAATAGCCATTGCTTTGGCTTGGAGTTTTAACCTAGTTGCGCAATCCAAAAAAAGCGATCGTCCAAATATTATTGTCGTTTTAGCTGATGATTTAGGAACGGGAGATGTTTCGTACTACAGAAGGCTGCATAGCAATACTATAATTTTAGAAACGCCACATATCGATAAGTTAGCGTCGCTAGGAATGATATTTACAAATGCTCATGCTCCTGCATCCTTATGTGCAACATCAAGATATGCCATCATGACGGGTAATAGCTGTTACCGCAGCAAAGAACCGTGGGGTGTATGGGGAGGATATTCGGAGAGTGCCATTCAAGATGATCAACTAACTCTCGGACGATTAATGCAGCAAGCAAATTACCAAACAGCTTTCTTTGGGAAGTGGCATTTGGGGACAGGTTTTCCAACTAAGGATGACCCAAATACCATCTTTATTCCAAAAAGAGGAAAAAAAGAAGCGGATGCAAATGTTGATATTAGTAGAATAGTGCATGGGCCTACGCAGTTAGGATTTGATTATAATGTTACGCTACCTGCTGGAATTCAAAATATGCCTTATGCCATTTACGAAAATGACAAATGGTTGAAACTTCGTGAAACTTCGACAATAAAAATCGTAGACAAAGGGTATATGACCAGTATAGATGTAGACCATTTTAGCAATCCTGGATATGGTGATTCAAATTGGAACCCAAGTGAAATCGGACCTCTTTTGGCGAAGAAAGCGGTGGACTATATCGCTAAAAATGCCCATAATGAAAAACCGTTTTTTATGTATTACTGTTCACAAGCGGTACATTCTCCGCATGCGGCTCCAGTTGCAATTAATGGTGTAAAAATTAAAGGAACCACGCCATCACGCCATATGGATATGATTAAGGAACTAGATGAACAAGTCGGAATGCTTGTGAACGAATTAAAAGCACAAGGAATATATGAAAATACGGTGATTATTTTCACCTCTGATAACGGTGGGCTTCACACAGATGGAGACACTTGGAACGCACATCACGAACCAAGTGATATTTACCGTGGTGCTAAAAATGATCCTTATGAAGGAGGACACAGAGTGCCGTTTATGGTTGTGTGGCCAGGAGTTATCAAAGAAAATCAGAGTTCAGATAAGCCAATAGTAGGTTTGGATATCATGGCAACTTTGGCGGGTATCACCAAGCAAAAAATAGGAACTTCTGTAGCGCAAGATTCGCATAACTTGTTACCGGTTTTGAAAAATGAAAAAGGGGCTAAAACCCATGATTTTTTAATGATTCAAGGTGGTGCAAACAAAGAATATGTTATTAATGACGCCGGTTGGAAGCTGATCGTTCAGGTAGATAAAAAAAGTGGAGATTATATTGATGCCAAACCAGTTTCATTATTCAATTTGAACGATAATATTACAGAGGACGACAGGAAAGATTATATTAACAATCCAAAATATAAAGACAAAATAGAAACTTTGTTTGCTAAATACAAAGAAACCATTAAGAGTAAAGTATATATGGGGAATAACTATTAGTCTAAAGTAGCGGTGACTTCTTTAGATAATAAACAAAAAAAAAGTCTTATAAGTAGAGATCCTTTAAAAAAATAATTAAGAAGCAAAGTAATATTGCTTTATAAAAGCAAATAAAACAAGAACATTAATTTCCATACATTAAACTACTAGTCTTTTATTCTTAAACGTAAATCGACATTTTGATATTAAAATAATCTTGAAATGCAATCAAAAAATCCTGTGAAGGGTACCTAAAAAAATAATTCATTCTTATGATAAATCTAAAAAAAATAAAAACTGTTCTCTGTTTGCGAGGGCACTGAAAAACATCGCATATTTTGATTATCATCGTTTTTTAGACAATAAAAAAACGCTTGTAACAGGAGTTATATAATCCGTTGCAAGCGTTTTCCTTTTTAATCTTGATTTTTAATGTTGGTTCAATAAGGCTATTTTGAGTTTAGCTAGAGTCATTTTGAGTAATGCAGCAGTAGCTTTCATTTTTCTACATTAATTTGAGTATTCTTTTTAAGTTGACTGCGAAAATTGCTATTGCACCTTGCATTTGCATATTGGTAATGCCATATGATATTGCTCTATCATAACCATGTACATTTTTCAACTCACTATTTTTCGCTTCTATTTTATATCGATGTTTTGCTTTTTCTTTGTAATAGTCAGTTTCTTGAAAGCTGATTTGTTCTTGGTGTAAGTCCGATTTTATCGACACCGAATATGTTTTTGTCTTGGATCCTTCTTTATAACAACCCTCTTTTAAAGAGCAGGTCTTACATTTTTCCACATCAAAATAGTAGGTTTGTATTTGATTGGTTCCAACATTTTTTTTACCTTGGCGAGCCTTTCGTATGGCCATATGACCAGCAGTGCAAACAAATCTATCGGCATCTTTATTATAGTCAAATTTATCTTCGTCTTTTCTAGCTCCTTGTGCTATTGTAACATTTAGTCTGGCTACCACTTTAATATTTTGCTCCCTTGTGAGTTTGAGATTTTCTTTTCCTGTATAAGCTCCATCCCCAATAATAGTATCAACATCAATTCCGTTTTTTTGACTAATCGCTAAAAGTCTAGGTAATTCTGGTCCATCCCCTTTTTCACCTGATGTGACTACAGCCGCTGTAATGATGCGCTCCTCGGTCATAGCTAAGTGAGTCTTATATCCAAAGAAAGAACTATCAGCAGATTTATGACCCGTTTTAGCATCTGCATCTTTTGATAAGGTAAAATTTTCTTGAGTGTCTTCTACAGTTTCTTTGAGTAGATTTAATTTCTCTTTCACAGCTGGAATCGAACTTATTGACGGCTCATTTTCAATGCGTTTTTCCAACTCTTTACAATAAGCAAGTTCCTTCTCTAAGTCATTGTCTGTATTTTTTTCAGGCATATGTTCTTTGAATTCCTGCTCAAAGCTGTATACTGTTTTTCGCAGTAGCTTGGAACGTTCTCTCAATACATCGATGGCTAAAAATGGATTGGATCTTGATAAAGTATGTGTGGCATCAACGATGATAGACTTCGAACGAATAATACCTTTTTCGATAGCAATGGTGACTGTTTTGTTTATCAACAGATTTAATAGGTCGGTATCCTTTAGACGTAGTTTTCTAAATTTTGTTAACGAACTCGGATTGATAACATCGTCTTCTGGATTCATATCCAAAAAATATTTGAAGGACATATCGTATTGAGAACGCTCCACGACATCAATATCGGAAACAGTATAGATTGTTTTAAGTAGTAAATACTTAAACATACGAACGGGACTTTCTGCCATTCGCCCATTATTGGGACAGTACTTATTTAACAACTCATCGTAAATGAATGAAAAATCAATCAAATCATTAATTTTTCTTAATAGATTTTCTTTTGGAACTATTAAATCATACAACGAAGAATAATCGCTGAATTGTATTGTTTGTTGTTGTACTAACATCTAAAAAACACTTATAATTAGATTTAAATATAAGAAAAAAGGAGTAGAAATCCATAGATATCTACTCCTTTTTATGTGTCAATTTATTAGAAAGACTTTTTCAGTGCCCTCCTGTTTGCTAATGATTGTTTTTAGCAATTATAATGTATTGGCACAAATAAAAACAGCCAACCCAAACAAAATTGATGAAATCATCAAATGGGGAAATGATGGGAAGACTACTAAAATTATCTTTCCTGCAGGTGTTTTTGAGTTTCCAAAAGCGTTTGTACTTTCTAATGAAAACCTTATTTTCGAAGGAAATGGAATTGGCAAGACGATATTGAAATTAGGAGGTTTATCTCCTGTTTTAATTGATGCCAAAGGAAATAATTATAAATTTTCAAACCTGACTTTGGATGGAGGAATGAACCAAAAAGGTTTTGGAAACGTAATTTTCAGCTTCAATAAAAGTAAAGGACATCAATTTGAAAATGTTGAATTTACTAATTCGAAATACAACGCTATTAGTGCTGCACAAGGATATGCTACTGACGGATTGATTGCCAAAAAATGTATTTTTTCGAATATCGAATTTATATGTATTCAAATATTCAATCGAAATACCGCTAAGAGAAACGGAAAAGTTATCGTGAGCGTTGACAAAGTACTTATAGATAGCTGTGTTTTTAAAGAAGGGTACGAAACTGCAATCACATCAGATAACGGAAACGATAGAGAAGATAGCGGAAATGGAACAGGCAGAAGATATACTGAAAGTACTAGTTTGAATGGTACACTTATTCAGAATTGTACTTTCGAAAAAAGTAAACAATTTCATATTGGTATGGTGCAAACCGAAAATGTTATTATTCGAAATAACAATTTTGCAGGTATGACAGATGATGCAGGTACAGGATGTCAACCCATACACGTAGAACAGTTTTGTCATAATCTCGAAATTTATGATAATGTTTTCAATATGTCGAATACAGTTTCAAAGGCATACAATTGTATAAATATAACTGGTATAGAGGGACATAAACGAGTGACTCAAGAACGCCCAAGTAGTACTTATGCGAGTTGGACCTACAATATTGATGGTGGGAATAAAAGAAGAGCAAATGTGCAGTGTGCCAAAACAGGAAATATAGAAAAGGATTGCAAACGTGATGTGCATGCTTATGGACCTAGAAATATATTCATAGCAGGAAATACCTTCAATACTTCTACCAAAATTGACAAATATGTCTTCGTAGGTGAAGGCGAGAATATTCAAATTGGAACCAAAAAAGACGGTACTATTTCGCTTAATAAATTTATGGGAATAGTAGAAAACAAGGAGAGATTTACATTTTCAGGAAATGATGAAGGTTGTGGTAACGTGTTGATTCGTGCTGGACAAAATGTTAGCAAGTCTAACGTTGGTATCAAAGAGGTAAGTTTTGATTTGGAACCTATTCGAAAAAAGAAACCAATTGTTATTGAATAATAAAAACAAGAAAGAATTAGCAGTTATTCTATGAGGTTTATTAAAAGATAAAAGCAAATTTTTTAAAGTAATAAAATATAGTGTCATCGTTTTGGGGTTACTTCCATTACTAAGTTTTTCGCAACAGATAAAAAAAACGACAAAGTCAGACAAGCCTAATATTTTGTATATAATGGCAGATGATCATACCACGCAAGCAATTGGAGCCTACGGAAGTCGTTTGGCAAAATTAAATCCAACGCCTACTATCGATCGCTTAGCCAAGGAAGGAATACTTTTTAAAAATGCATTTTGCACCAACGGAATATGTACTCCTTCAAGAGCTTCCATAATGACTGGTCAATACAGTCAAGCCAATGGGGTACTTGATTTAGATGGTAGTCTTCCTGCCGACCGTCAGTACTTACCAATAGAGATGCATAAATTAGGGTATCAGACAGCTATTTTTGGTAAATGGCATTTAAAAGAAAACCCAGATGCTTTTGATTATTTCAAAGTATTTTATGGACAAGGAGAATATTTTAATCCGGTGATGATAGAAAAAGGGGCCACAGATTCGGTGAAAAATTACCGTCCCTACAAAGAAACAGGAACATTTCCAGGTAAAAAATATGAAGGACATTCTTCTGATGTGGTTACCGATGCTACTCTTGATTGGTTGAAAAACAAACGAGATAAGAACAAGCCTTTCTTATTATTACATCATTTTAAGGCACCGCATGATATGTTTGAGTTCGCTCCACGTTATGCTCAATATTTAGAAAATGTAACCATTCCAGAGCCAGCGAGTTTGTGGGATAACAAAAATAATGGATCGGTAGGGACTAAGGGGTATAACAACTCTTTGATGGATACCATTGGCTCGTCGATTGGGAGACGTAATGTAGTGCGAAATATGGGAGTTCATATGAATATAGATCCTAATCTTTCGGATGATGATTATAAACGACAAGCCTATCAGGAATACCTAAAACGCTATTTGCGATGTGTAAAAGGGGTTGATGATAATGTAAAAAGAATTTTTGATTACTTAGAAAAAGAAGGTTTGATGGATAATACTATTATCATATATACTGGAGATCAAGGTTTTATGTTAGGAGAGCACGATTATATGGATAAGCGTTGGATGTATGAGGAGTCCTTACATATGCCTTTTTTGGTCCGTTATCCTAAAATGATTAAAGCCGGAGTAAAAACAGATGCGATAATAAATAATGCTGATTTTGCGCCAACGATTTTAGAATTAGCAGGAGGAAAAACTCCTAACTACATGCAGGGAAATAGTTTTGCGGAAATTTTAAAGGCTGGCAAAGAGCCTAAAGGCTGGCAACAATCATCTTATTATCGTTACTGGATGCATATGGCGCATCTACATAATAATCCAGCACATTTTGGTATTCGAACAAAACAATACAAACTTATATTTTTCTATGGAGCACCTTACAGAGAGGATCTTGTAAACTGGCAAGGGAAAAATAAAAATTTTCTACCTGCTTTCAAAACACCAGTGGCTTGGGAATTTTATGACCTAAAAAAAGATCCTTATGAAATGGATAATAGATATGGTGATCCTAAATGCGCAGCTGTTATAAAGCAGTTAAAGAAAGAATTAGCGCAAAAGCGTAAAGATTTAAATGAGGAAGATGGAGCTTATCCTAACATCCAAAAGATTATCAAGGATCATTGGAACGATTAATTTTAAAAAAATATATAAATAAAATAGTATGATGATGATAAAAATGAAACGATTTACGTCTATTATGGCTCTTGCTTTCCTAACACTAGGAACTGTTGTAAAAGCAGCTGATAAAAGGCCTCCAAATGTAATTTTAATTATTACCGACGATCAAGGATACGGTGATGTTGGAGCCAATGGCAACAGAATTATCAAAACGCCGCAGATGGATAAATTGTCTAATGAAGGGGTGAGTTTAACCAATTATCATGCAGGAACTACTTGTGCTCCTAGTCGATCAGGTTTGATGAGTGGAGCAGAAGGAAATCGTGCGGGTGTATGGCATACCATTGGAGGGTGTAGCATCATGAGAGAGAAGTTTACGATTATGCCACAAGTTTTTAAACAAAATGGCTATGCAACTGGTATGTTTGGAAAATGGCATTTGGGAGATGAATATCCGTATCGCCCAGAAGACCGTGGATTTGACGAAACGGTGGCACTTGGTGGAGGAGGAGTTGGTCAAACACCCGATTACTGGGACAACGATTATTTTGATGATACGTATTGGCATAATGGAATTCCACAAAAATATACAGGATATTGTACAGATGTATTTTTTTCGAATGCTATAGATTTTATCGAAAGCAAAAAAGACGAACCTTTTTTTGTTTACCTGTCTACTAATGCACCTCACGGTCCGCTTAATGTTCCTGAAAAATATTATAATCTTTATAAAAATGACAAGGAGCTAAACGAAATGCAAAAGGCCTATTATGGTATGATTACCAACATAGACGATAACATGGCGATATTAGAAAAAAGCTTGAAAAGTTAGGTATTAAAGACAATACAATTTTGATTTTTACTACAGATAATGGGGCTGCTTTTCAGCTTACAAAAGACGGCAAGAGCAAGTATCCTCATAATGCAGGGATGAGAGGATATAAAGGATCTCAATACGAAGGAGGTCATCGTGTTCCATTCTTTATCCGTTGGAAAGATGGAAAAATAGAAGGCGGTCGTGATATTAATCAATTGGCAATGAACTATGATATTCTTCCCACTTTGGTCAGTTTGTGCGGTATAAATAATCATCCTGATACAGGACGTGACGGACGCGATTTATCGCCATTAATGAGGCAGGAGGTAAAAGATTGGCCAAAACGGTATTGCGTAGTGGACAATAACCGTGTTCAGCAACCTGAAAAATGGAGACAATGTTCGGTAATGGATGAAAGTTGGCGTTTGATTAACGGTAAAGAGTTGTATGATTTAAGCAAAGACCCTGGACAAGAAAAAAATATTGCTAGCAATTATCCTGAAAAAGTCAAAGACATGAGAACAGCTTACGAAAATTGGTGGGCGTATACTTCTACTGATTTTGGACATTATGAAGCCTATAAAGTTGGTGCTCCAAACCGCAAAGAAACGATTATTACCGCTCACGATCTGCATACAGATGCTCCCGTTACTTGGGAACAAAGTTACATTCGAGATCCTTATATTACCAAAGTGCCTTCTCTAGGGACCGGATTTTGGATGATCGATGTGCAGCGTGAAGGGGAGTATGAAATAGCACTGCGAAGGTGGCCAAGCGAATCTGGGCTTGGATTTAATAGTGTAGTTCCTGCCTTGGGAAAAGATTCTCCTTGGTACGAGGCAAAACCTGCAGGAGTAAAGCTTGACATTAAAAAAGCAATATTAGATATAGAAGGGATTCATATGGAGAAAAATGTGGATATGGAGAAAAAGGAAATAACTTTCAAAGCTTATCTCTCAAAAGGGAGACAGCATTTGCAAGCCGCTTTCTCGAACAATGAAAATAACGTTTTTGCTGCTTTTTACGTGTACATTAAAAAAGTAGAATAGTTTAAAAAGGAAAGTTTGTCAATAAATTAAACACAATAATATATATAATTATGAATAAGATTCTCGTTGATTTTCGAATATTCACCTTGGTTGCAATAGCTTGTTTTTCGATCACAAAGATTGCAGCCCAAAAGAAGCCGAATATTGTAGTGATTATGTCTGATGACATAGGAGTGGGAGATATTGGTTATTATCACAAGCAACTAACAGGTAAAGAGCCTATAGTGCCTACACCTAATATTGATAAATTAGTTGATCTTGGAATGCAATTTTCCGATGCGCATTCACCAGCATCCTTATGTGCTCCAACACGTTTTTCAATGATGACAGGGAATCTACCATATAGAAATACGAATAGCCCCTGGGGGGTTTGGGGACCTGACCGAGATGCAGGTATTGAACCTCATTTTACAACCGTAGCGAGGATTGCTAAAAAAGGAGGGTATAGTACTGCTTTCTTTGGAAAATGGGGACTTGGAGGCGATTGGGATAGTCGTCCTGCAGCCATTTCTGGATATCAAAAAAATGATAAAGGAGCGCCATACTATGGTTTTGAATATTCGGTGGCTTTGCCAGAAGGGATTCAGAATGTTCCTTATGCTTATTACGAAAATGGAAATTTCATGAAGATAAAGGAAAATTCAACCTTGACAAAAATTGCATTTTCACAAACTATGCTTACGAAAGAGGTTAAAAAGGAAAAGGGAGGAAGTCCAGGTGATTCAAATTGGGATCCATCTTTGGCGGGTTCTATCTTAACATCTAAAGCGGTCAATTATATAAATCAACAAGCGCGTACAAAGAAACCTTTTTATTTGTATTACTGCAGTCAGGCTGTTCATTCACCGCATGTACCTCCAGTAGAATTGAATGGAAAAAAAATTGCTGGTGCAACATTAGGAACACATGGTGATATGATTGTTGAATTGGATGTTCAAGTAGGCATGTTGTTAGCTGCCTTAAAAGAAAATGGACTTTATGAAAATACATTATTTGTTTTTACCTCTGATAATGGTGGTTTAAATGACGATAAAGCACTAGTGAAGGCAGGTCATAATTCAAGTAATCAATATAGAGGAAAAAAGGCATCCATTTATGAAGGGGGTCATCGCGTTCCATTTATTGCTGTTTGGCCTGGTAAGATTAAACCTAAAACGCAATCGGATGTTCCAATTTATGGTCTTGATATGGTGGCTACAATTGCTACTATTATAGGTGTGCCTTTGGATAAAACAAAAGTACTTGATTCAGCAAACCTATTGCCGATTTTAACAAAAGGAGACAAGAAGCCACTTCACAAATACCTGATACATGGATCGCAAGCACTTGACGGACCCTTTTATGCTTTAAGAGAAGGGGATTGGAAATTAATTATGAAAGGAGAAAGTATGAAGGTGTTAGGAGAACTTACTCCAATAGAATTGTACAATCTTAAAGATAATGTTACAGAAGATGGCGCAAAAAATTTGATTAATAATCCAGAACAAGCCAATCGAATTAAGTCGATGAAAGCCACCTATTTAGAAGTTCGAAAAAATGGTGCGTCTACTTTATATTAATAAATAGCAGTATGACATTATGTATAAAATAATAAGAAATTTAATTGTCCTAGTGATCTTGTCGAGTCAAGTAGTTATGGCTCAAACAAAGAAGCCGAATATTGTAGTGATTATGTCTGATGACATAGGAGTGGGAGATATCGGTTATTATCACAAGCAACTAACGGGTAAAGAGCCTATAGTGCCTACACCTAATATTGATAAATTAGTTGATCTTGGAATGCAATTTTCCGATGCGCATTCACCAGCATCCTTATGTGCTCCAACACGTTTTTCAATGATGACAGGGAATCTACCGTATAGAAATACGAATAGCCCCTGGGGGGTTTGGGGACCTGACCGAGATGCAGGTATTGAACCTCATTTTACAACCGTAGCGCGGATTGCTAAAAAAGGAGGGTATAGTACTGCTTTCTTTGGAAAATGGGGACTTGGAGGCGATTGGGATAGTCGTCCTGCAGCCATTTCTGGATATCAAAAAAATGATAAAGGAGCGCCATACTATGGTTTTGAATATTCGGTGGCTTTGCCAGAAGGCATTCAGAATGTTCCTTATGTCTATTATGAAAACGGAAAGTTCATGAAGATTTCGGCGAACTCAATAATAACTAGAATCCCTTTTGAACAACTAAAATATGCAGATGAAGCTAAAAATGTTAAAGAAGGAAGTATAGCCGATTCGAATTGGGATCCAACTTTAGCGGGTTCCATCTTAACCACTAAAGCTATTGCCTATATTGATAAGCAGGTTTATACTAAGAAACCGTTTTATTTGTATTACTGCAGTCAAGCAGTTCATGTCCCACATAGTCCCCCTGCAGCATTAAATGGGGTAAAAATAGCTGGAGCTACTTTGGGAACCCATGGAGATATGATTGTAGAATTGGATGTACAAGTGGGTATGTTGATTGCTGCATTAAAGAAAACGGGATTGTATAATAACACGCTGTTTGTATTTACATCAGACAATGGTGGTTTAAACGAAAACGAAGTCCTATTGAAGGCGGGGCACAATTCAAGCGGTCAATATAAAGGTAAAAAAGCGTCTATTTATGAAGGTGGGCATCGTATTCCATTTATAGCTGTTTGGCCTGGTAAAATTAAACCCAAAACCCAGTCGGATATTCCGATCTATGCTAGTGATATGGTGGCAACAATTGCTTCTATTACTGGAATCTCTTTGGATAAAGATAAAGTTTTGGATTCAGCAGACCTACTTCCTGTCTTTATAAAAGGAGATAAAAAACCACTGCATAAATATTTAGTTCATGCTTCTCAAGCAAAAGATGGTCCTTTCTATGCTTTACGTGATGGTGATTATAAATTAATCTTAAAAGGAAAAGGCATGAAGGCTTTAGGAGAACTTACTCCAATAGAACTGTACAACCTTAAAGATAATGTACAGGAAAAAGAGTCAGAAAATCTGATCAATAAACCAGAGCAAGCCAATCGAATTAAATCAATGATGAAAACCTATTTAGAAATTCGAAACGACGGAGTGTCTACTTTATTTTAATATTTTAAATACAATAAGCATGAATACTATATATATTAATTCAAAAAGAATTTTGCTAGCAGTAATTCTTTCGATAATAACAATTAACTCTTTTGGTCAAAGCAAGGATAAGAAACCCAATATCGTTCTGATTATGGCTGATGATATCGGTTTTTCAGACATTGGTGCTTATGGTGCAGAAATTCAAACCCCCAATATTGATCGTTTGGCAAATGGAGGTTTACGATTTACTACCTTTTACAATATGGCAAAATGTGCTGCAACTAGATCTTCCTTGTTAACTGGTTTGTATTCTGGTGGAAATGGAGCCGTTCATTTAGCCAGTTTAGCTAAAACAGCAGGTTATTCAACGATTATGAGTGGTAAAGAGCACTTTAATACTTGGATACCCGATTATTGTAAGGCGGAAAATGCTTTTGACCGTTCGTTACATTTTACGTCAACAACAGAGTATTTTGTACCTCCATCTGGTGAATTTTCGCATCCTTTTTACGAAGGAAGTAAAAAGTTAAACCCAAAAGAAATTGAGCATGAAATTTCGCCTTTGTATAAAACCGATTTTATGACGGATTATGCTTTAAAATGGTTGGACGAAACGTGTAGCAAAAAAGACACACCTTTCTTTTTGTATTTACCTTATCACGCAGCACATTACCCTTTGCAGGCACGACCAGAAGATATTAAAAAGTACAGAGGGAAATATAAAAAGGGTTGGGATAAAGTACGAGAAGAGCGCTATGAAAAAATGCAAAAATTAGGCGTTATTTCCAAAGATTATAAATTGAGTCCTCCTGAGAATAATTTAAACAAACATAGAGGTCCGTTTGTTACCGATTATTCTAATTATTCTCCATGGTCTAGTTTGTCAGAGGCTAAAAAGGATTCTCTTGATTTAGAAATGTCTGTATATGCAGCCATGATAGATAGAATGGATCAAAATATAGGCCGTGTCCTGAAAAAATTAGAAAAAGAAGGAAAGTTAGAAAATACCATAGTACTTTTTTTAAGTGATAATGGAGCTTGTCCTTTTTATTCGAATTTGATTAAAGACGTTGAACCAGGTCCTGCAAATTCGTATTGGAGTTTACGTACATCATGGGCAAACGTAGGAAACACACCTTTCAGACAATTTAAACAGTCGGGATATGAAGGCGGCGGACGTACTTCCTTTATCGCCTATTGGCCAAATAAGATTAAGCCAAATACAATCACTGATCAGCCGGGTCATGTTGTAGATATCGCACCAACATTTTTAGATTTAATGAATATCCAGTATCCAGCTACAATAAAAGGATTCAAAACGATTCCGCTACAAGGAAGTTCTTTAGTACCCATTTTTAATGGAAAAGAGCGTAAAGAACCAGACTATTTTATTTCGGGTGTCAAAGATTTTCGAATGTTTAGAGCGGGTGATTTTAAAATTGTTCAGCGCAACGGCGGCAAATGGGAATTATACAACATAAAAAAAGACCCTACAGAATTGGTAAATCTTGCTAATGCAAACCCTGCCAAAGTAACAGAATTGGCCAACAAATATATGGCTGTTTATGGAGGAAAAGAAAAAAGCGGAAAAGGTGGGAAAAATGGAAAAGCTGAAAAAGACGAATAAAATAATAAATATAGATCCTATGTATATAAAATTAAAATTAGTACTACTTCTTGTTGTACTAACGAATCAGGTAATGGTTGGTCAAACTAAAAGACCTAATATATTGTTTGCCATAGCAGATGATATGTCGCACGCTAGTGCTTATGGCTACAAGTTTTTAAAAACGCCCAATTTTGATAAAGTTGCAAAAGAAGGGTTGCTTTTTAACAATATGTTTACCCCAAGCAGTAAATGTTCGCCTTCTAGAGCTGTAATTGTGACTGGTAGAAACCCGTGGCAGATAGAAAATGCCGCAAACCTAACGCCTGTTTGGCCGGATAAATTCAAAAGTTTTATTGAAGTTCTTGGTGAGAATGGCTATGCTACTGGTTTTACAGGAAAAGGCTGGGGGCCAGGTGTATTCGAAAAAGGAAAAGTTAGAGAGTTGACAGGCAAAGAATATAATAAAATACTAAACAAGAATGTTCCTGCTGCGGGTATCAATAAAATAGATTATGCAGAGAATTTTAAAGTTTTTATGGCTAATAAACCAAAAGACACTCCTTTTTTCTTTTGGTATGGTTGCAAAGAGCCACACAGAAGTTACGAGTATAAGTCGGGAGTAAATAAAAACGGAAAAAAATTATCTGATGTAGATTTCCTTCCTACTTTTTGGGGAGATTCTGAAGTTGTGAAAAATGATATTTTGGATTATGCTGTTGAGGTAGAACACTATGATAATCATTTAGGTAAAATATTAGCCCACCTAGAAAGTTTAGGAGAATTGGAGAATACCATCATTATTGTAACTTCCGATAATGGGATGCCGTTTCCTAGATACAAAGGGCATCCTTTTGATTTTGCAACTCGTATTCCTTTCGCTGTAAAATGGCCTAATAAGATTGAAAAACCAGGAAGAGTTGTCAATGATTTTGCAAGCTTTACAGATATTGCACCTACTGTTTTTGAAATTGTAAATATTAAAGAAAAGGGTAGTGGAATGCAAAAAATTGAAGGTAAAAGTTTAGTCGATATCTTTAATAATAATGCTAGCAAATCCAGAGACAATGTCATCACAGGACGTGAAAGAAATGACCCAAGTAGACCCAACGGATGGGGATATCCAGTACGTAGCATTCATAATAAAGACTTTGTTTATTCTTATAATTTTCACCCAGAAAGATGGCCTTCTGGAAATCCTGAAGCAGATTACAGAGATACAGATGAAAGTCCGACGAAAGAATATACCAAAAACCTACCCCATGAAAGTTTGCCATTTATAATGTGCTATGAAAAAAGACCGCAAGAGGAGCTGTATGATTTAAAGAAAGATCCTGAATGTCTAAATAATTTAGCTTCAAATTCTAAATATGATAAAGTAAAAAAAGAGCTTCATAAGGAACTTTTTGAGGAATTGAAAATCCAAAATGACCCTAGAATGTTCGGAAACGGTGATGTCTTTGATAGCTATGAAGGAGAAGCAAGGACCAAAAAATATTTACAATTGGCGAAAGACTTTAAAGCAGGAGTAAAATCTGAAAATTTGGAAAAACAGTAAGTATTCCCATTAAGGCTTTAGAATAAAATCACATACATTAAATAGAACAATATGAAATTTAGAATTAGTATAGTACTTAGCTTGTTAGTTATTAACTTCAGCTCTGTTTCAGCCCAAGTTGCAACAAAATCAAAAACCTATAATTTTGATCCTAAAAAGACAGAAGAACTTAGAGTTAGGGATGGTTTGCCAAATTTGTTTCAAAAGCTAAAAGCAGGTAAAGAAGTGAAAATTGGCTATATCGGAGGAAGTATAACCAACGGCGGTTTGTGGAGAGAAAAGTCGTTAGAATGGTTTAAAAGCGAATTTCCAACAGCTAAAATCAGTCAGATAAACGCAGCAATTGGAGGAACTGGTCCCGAATATGGTGCTTGTAGAATTAATAATCATTTGCTCGTTCATAATCCAGATATGGTTTTTATAGAATACAGGGTAAATAATGGAGGAGCATATCAAGGTAGAGCTTTGGAAGGGTTGATTCCTCAAATATGGAAAAATAATCCGAATACCGAAATTTGTATTGTTTACACCATTTCTGAAGGAATGATTGAAGACATTAAAAAAGGAAATCAAACTAATGCAGGTGTTTTTATGGAGCCTGTAGCCAATCATTATGGCATTACTTCTATAGAATTTGGACTTGAAGTGGTGAAACTATTGAATGAAAATAAATTAGTATTTAAAAAAGGAGATAGTCCTGCCGACGGGAAAATTATATTTACCCATGATGGTACGCACCCTGTAGATGCGGGACATGATATCTATAGAAATGTACTTGTTCGTTCCCTTAAATCTATCGAAAATTTTGGTACACCGGGTCCCAATGTGATTCCTGCTCCTTTAAAAGATAATGCATTTTCTAGTGCTTCAATGGTACCTGTTACTTCTGCTAAATTTAGTGGAGGATGGCAAACTGCAGATGTAGGTGACGAGGTTGATATTAATGCTGATCTAACAGATAAAAATGGCGGCGATAAAACACTTTTTGATAAGGCAATGAAAACAACAACTGTTGGTGATTCGTTTACCTTAAACTGGGATGGTTTTTTATTAGGACTTACGACTATATTAGAATCCAAGGGAGCTATTCAAGTTGAGGTTACGACAGATGGAGGCCCTAGTAAAATAGTTAGTCTCAACTCTAGAAATGGAGGGACACAAACCAAATATGAATTTTTTGACGAAATTAAAGCTGGCTCACATACAACGACTATAAAATTAGTGAAATTAGCGCCAGGTAAAGTTTTTCAAATTGGACAGTTTTTAGTGGTAAATAAGTAGTTTGGATATATTGTTTCCATAGACTTAGATCTATTTTAATAAAAGAGTCGCCCCTAATAATCGGTATGGTTAATTAGGGCGACTTTTATCGTTATTTCCCTTTTTCAGCATCTACATAAAGCAGCTTGATGCCGAGATTGGTTCTGTCTTTTCCTTCGACCAAAAAGACAGCTACAAATGATTCACTTTCTTGCAGGTATTTTTTGACAAAAGAAGCTAAATTATCTTTGTTGGTAAAATATTCCACTACAGCAATATTTCCAATGTCGTGATCGGAAAAGAAAAAGAACTGTTCTCCTTTATTGGCTTGGCCTTTAATTCTGCAGACCAAAGCATAATCTTTGATGCCATCTGTTTCGCGTAAGTCAAAAACGGTATCTATTTTTTTTGAATTATTCTTGTACTTTATTTTAAAATCCTGAATATTAAAATGTTTATTATAATTATTTACATAATCAATAAACATATTTTTGTTCTTCATTGGTCCGATGTACACGGTATTGTTTTCCTTTAAGTCGGCATAATTTAATTTACTCGAAAAACGTACCGCAAAATCAGCTTTCTGCTGGAAGAAAAAATCAGATAGCACCTTCGTTCCTAGTACGCCTGAACTTGTCAAATAAGTATAATCAGAAGGTTTGATTCCTTTAGCAACTTTAGGATTTTCATTTTTTAATTTATAAAAATCTGCCATCGAATTGATGTTATAATCTCTATTCCAACCCACTTGACCCGTGGCGGTTTTTCCTAGCACTCCAAAAACATCGCCCACAACTACAATAGTTTCTTTTTTATTGGTAAAAAACGAATCCCAAATAGGTGTAGAAGGCTGGTATAGAAAATAAAACAAAAGTCCAATCACAAAAAGACCAAGCACACCAACGGCAGATAATGCCATTACAAATCGATTTTTGTAATTATCAACTGCTTTTTTTTCTATGCTGATTTCTTTATTAATGATGAAATCAGTGTAATATTGTCCTTTTCGGATTTCAATTTTTAAAGCATCGTTTTTGCCTTCGTCACTGTAATACGTTTTTAGTTTTTTTCTTAAATTGTAAATACTAACTCTCATCTTTGACGAACTCGCATCTTCGATAAAAGAATTTCCGAAAATTTCGATTCCAACAGTAGTTTCCTTTAACTCTTTTCCTTCAAGGGTAGCATTGGTCAAAAAACGCAACAATCTAGAACTCGTTGGTGACAGCTTAAAAGTATCGCTTTCCAATACTCTTTCCAATTGTGAAATTTTATCTTCTTTTGATATGTTTTCTGTTATCATCTTGTTTTAGTGGATTTTATAGTCTAAAAGGTTTGCTGTGTAACGGTTACAAGTACCGTTAACTTCTGTTAATTCGGATTTTACTATTTATATTTGGTTTCGAAAATTACATAAATAAAAGGGTCTATCCTTATAAAAACTAATTTTCATTTGTACCAAACCAAAAAACTACCATTTTATGCTATTTGAACTAAAAAATTCAATTCGGTTTTTATTGTTTGCACTATTCTTTTTTTCGAATGGAAAGGCGCAACAAAACAACTATTCTATAAATCCAGTATCTGTTCGTAACGAAATGCAACGGGTAGCCGATTGGCAAATAGAACATTTTAGGGATGTTTATAGTGATAAGAACAAACCCCATCATATTGCCGATTGGACAAATGGTGCTTTTTATGTTGGCCTGCTCAAATATGCCGAAATTGCAAAAGACGACCGCTATTGGAATTGGTTGCGAAAAATAGGTGAGGAGCAAAACTGGAAATTACACCAACGCAAATACATGGCCGACGATCACACTATTGGTCAAATGCACCTAGAATTGTTCCGAAAATTTGGAGATTCTGCCATGCTTAAACCAACAAAGGAAGGGATTGATTATGTACTTAACAATCCAAGTTCGCAACCCATAACGCTAGACAATTACAAAAATGTAGAGCGCTGGACTTGGTGTGACGCCTTATTTATGGCTCCTCCTGTTTGGGCAAAATTGGCAAAAATTACTGGAGAACAAAAGTACAATGACTTCATGATGAAGGAATATGAAGCCTCTCGAGCCCATTTATTCGATGAGGAAGAAAGCCTTTTTTACAGAGATAACAGCTATATTGGAAAATTAGATCATGGCAAAAAAATATTTTGGGCCCGTGGTAATGGTTGGGTCTTTGGAGGTCTAACATTATTAATGGACGAATACGAACCTGGATCGAAAGAATATGAATATTTTAAAGCTATTTATTTAAAAATGGCAAAGAAATTAATCGAAATTCAAACGCCAGATGGACATTGGGCAATGTGTTTATTAGGGCAAGATGTTTACCCAACTCCAGAAACGAGTGGAACTTCCTTTTTTACTTTTGGTTTGGCTTGGGGAGTGAACCACGGATTACTCGATAAAGCGATCTATACGCCACATATTGAAAAAGCATGGAATTGTTTGCGCTCGCATATTACAAAAGAGGGCATGTTGGGTTATGTACAGCCTATAGGCGCAGCTCCCGGAAGTGCATGGGCAGACAAAACGGAAGTATATGGTTCAGGAGCTTTTTTGGCAGCTGGATCCGAAGTGTACAAAATGGTAGGCGGACAACCTATTTTTCAGATTCAGAATCCTGATTTTGTAAAAAGTCCAAAAACAGGAATGACCCGTCAACATTGGATCGATGCGGCTAAGTATTTATTGAAAGGAGCCTTTAGTTACGTAAAAAACTACGATGATCCTTTGAAATTTCCAAAAATGGGTACGGTATCATATCCTAAAGATGGCCGTAACAGTCCAGTCGAAAAATTGGAAGGTTTGTGTCGAACATTATTTGTGGCTGCACCATTATTAAAAGAAAATCCAAATTTGGAAATTAACGGTATTAAAATAGCCGAATATTATCGTAAGAACATCGTAAATTTAATTGATGAAAACCATCCTTCTTATATTGCCATGAAAAAAGGAGATTGGCCGGGACAAACACTGGTAGAGTTTGGAGCGCTTTCGGTATCGATGTTTATGATTCCCGAAATTATATGGGACCCCTTAACCAAAGCACAGCAAGATAAATTGGCCAAAACGATGATTAGTTATGGAGATGGATACACCGTGCCTTCTAACTGGAAATTCTTCAATATCTTTATTTTAAGTTATTTTAAGGAAAAAGGATACCAAGTAAATGAAAAATTGCTAGAAGACTACTTGAATAAATCACTAGAACATTATAGAGAAGACGGTTGGTACAATGACAATCCTGCTTTCGATTATTATAGTATGTGGGCGTTTCAAATGTATGGTCCGGTTTGGAGTAAATACTTTGGAGATAAGCATTACCCAGAAATTGCAGAGAAATTCAAAAGGAACTTCCTACCAGTAGAAGCCAATTATCCGTACATGTTTGGCAAAGACGGCAAAATGATCATGTGGGGTCGAAGTATTACCTATAGATTTGCGTCTATTAGTTCGTTTCCGTTAATGAGCTATTATGAAAAAGACTTGCCAAATGCCAATTGGGGTGGCTTACGTGGAACATCGTCTGCTGTGCTTTTGCAATTTTTACAGCATCCTGAATTTAGAAAAGATGAGATTCCAACTCTTGGTTTTTATGGTGGTTTTGAGCCTTCAACACAAAGTTACAGTTGTCGTGGAAGTGTATTTTGGATGGGAAAAGCGTTCTTGAGTTTGTTTTCACCTGCTGATAGTAAATTCTGGAATGAAGAAGAAAATGGTGGTGTTTGGGATAAAGAATTAAAAAATGCGCCCACTACCAATCACTTTTACAAAAATTCGGAAATTTTGGTGACCAATTATCCGTCTATAGGAGCGTCTGAAATTAGAGCTTGGTGTAATGTTCCTCAAAAAGGAATTAAGGAATCTTTTCGATCTAGTGAAAACTACAACAAATTATCGTACAACTCAGAGTTTACATGGCAAGCCGACAATAGCGAAGGAACTGCAGCAATGAACTATGTTTTTAAAACAAAACAAGCAGACCATCCGTTTGAATCTGGACATGTTTATGATTTTAAAAAGTTTGAAAAGGGTGTTTATTATAGAGAATTAATCGCTGAGTATGTGGATAATGCTAGTATTCAATTGGCAGATATTCCGATTGAAAACGGTATTTTGAGAGTGGATAAAATGGAAGGGAATACAGCCTTTGATTTTACGCTGGGACATTATGCTTTGCCGCATATCAATGGTTTTATTTCGAAAACTATTCGAAAAATAAATAAAGAAGAAGTACAAATTATAGACAATGGCAATTATCAATTGGCACTAGTTCCCATACAAGGATGGAAAGGTATTCAAACGATAACGTCTACAGGTATTCATCCAGAAACAAAGGAGAGCACTGTGATTAATGTATCAGGAAGTTATGATCCAGCCGATAAAAATAAGGTTTATGTAACGGCTATGCTTTGGAAAAAATCAGGAATTCCTTTTACAAATGCAGAATTGACCGTTGTCAAAAAAGTAAAAGTTAGCAAAGAAAAGGTGACTGTTACAAATGCAGATAATACAAAAACCGAAATAGCTTATTAGATTTTATTACAATTGTAACACTGCTTTTGAGTATCTATGATTGTGAAATAAATCCTATGTTTGGTTAAATATTTTTCGAAATAAAAAAATAAAAATGAAGAATTTAAAATTGGTTACGCTACTTTTTGGAATGGTATTTTGTGTTACAATTCAAGCACAAGAACGTCAAAAAAACATTCTATTAATTTGTATGGATGATTTGCGTCCAGAGCTGAATTCTTTTGGGGTTTCCTATATCAAAAGTCCGAATATAGACAAGCTAGCCAGTGAAGGACGTGTATTTTTAAACCATTATGTAAATTCGGCAAGTTGCGGTCCTTCCCGTTACACCATGTTAACAGGGAGGTACGGAGACCCAGGAAACGATGCTATTTTTGAAAGAGCTGAAAAACTAAAAGTGAACCCAAATGCCGTACCGCCAAGTATGCCAGAATGGTTTAGAAACAAAGGATATACAACAGTTTCGGTAGGTAAAGTATCGCATCATCCGGGCGGTTTAGGAGGTAAAGATTGGAATGATGTAAATGTAATCGAAATGCCAAATGCTTGGAATGAGCAGTTGATGCCGGTGGCAGAATGGGAACATCCACGTGGTGCTATGCACGGTTTGGCAAATGGAGAAATAAGATCGACTGAAAAAACGAAGATGGATGTTTTTCAGTCATTTGATGGTCCAGATACTAGTTATCCTGATGGTCATATAGCCAATGAAGCGATTAAGCAACTCGGAAAATTAGCTAGTCAAGACAAGCCGTTTTTCTTGGCAGTTGGACTTATTAGACCCCATTTGCCGTTTGGCGCTCCAAAGAAATATTTAGATTTGTATAAAAATGTCAAACTCCCACCTATACAAAGTCCAGAAAAACCGACTTCTGTTTCGACTTGGCACAATTCAGGTGAGTTTTTTCAATACAATCTTTGGGGTAAAAATCCAAATACAGATAAGGAATTTGCTGATGAGGTACGCAAGCATTACGCCGCCTGTGTTAGTTATGCCGACGAACAAGTAGGTTTTATTTTAGCGAAATTGAAAGAAACAGGAGCGGATAAAAATACCATCATTGTATTGTGGGGAGATCACGGTTGGAATCTTGGTGAACATGCCATTTGGGGCAAACACAATTTATTTGAAGAAGGCGTTCGTTCACCTTTAATTATTTCCTACCCAGAATTAAAAGCAAAAGGAAAACAATCTAATGGAATTGTTGAAACAGTCGATATTTTTCCAACATTATATGATTTAAGTGGTATCGAAAAACCAAGTTTTGCAAATGGCGAATCATTACTGCCATTACTTAAAGATGCAAAAAGTAATGGTCATGTTGCCTTTAGTTACAATGGAAAAGCGAATAGTATTAGAACAATGCAATACCGATTTACACTTCATAAAAATGGTGCAACAGAATTGTATGACGAAAAATCTACTGCTAAAGAAGCTAAAAATATTGCCCAAGAAAATCCTGTAATAGTAGAAGAATTGAAATTGTTATTGAAAAATAAACTAGACAAATTAAACTAGATTAGTAGTTTAGATTTCCATTATAGATAGGAGTAATAAATGATCAGACATTAAATATAGGTTTCTTGAGTGCAGCAAAAGTAGGGGGGTAATTGTTCTTTTTTAGCAAATAAGAGCATTTTGGTGTATTTTTGGGAGACAAATGGTTTTTTAGTTTCTTATTTTAAAAATAGATAATACCTTAGTTTTATTATAGCTAATAAATCTATTTTAAAATTACAACCAAAGAAAACTATGAAATCAAATTACAGCAAAACTAGACTAGTTTTTTGTCTAGTATCTTCACTTTTTGTAACGGGACTTTCTGCTCAAAAAGGCCCTTTTTTCGAAAAAGGAAATGATCCAAAACCTGCAACTCAAAAATGGTCATTGATAAAAGAAATGTCCGATGAGTTTGATGGTAAAAAAGTGGATGAGTCCAAATGGCAAATATCAGGTATAGGATGGATTGGTCGTGCTCCAGGATTATTTTTGGCTGAAAATATTAGTGTTTCTGATGGAAGTCTAAAAATAATTTCTAAAATGTTACCCGAAAAAGTGGTGAAACAAGGGAAGGAATTTACACATAGTGGAGGTTATGTGGGGTCGAAAGAAGGAAAAACTTATGGGTATTATGAGTGTGAAGTAAAAGCAAATAAAACCTTTATGTCTACAACTTTTTGGTTGATTAATGAAGGAAAAAACACATCAGGTTGCGATAAGAGAACTACCGAATTAGATATTTTAGAAACTGTAGGCCAAATTACTAGTCCAAAGGAATGGATGAAAAATTTTGATCAACAAATGAATTCGAATACACACAGTAGAAATATTCCTGAAGGATGCGATTATAAAAAAGCTTCCAATGGTGCTAAAGCAGCAGTAAGTGGAAAAGTATATGATGATTTCCATGTGTACGGAGTTTGGTGGAAAAGTGCTGATGAGGTGCAATTCTTTTTAGATGGTAAACATACTTCAACTGTAAAACCACCAGCAAATTTTGATATTAAAATGTATTTACGATTGGTTGTGGAGACGTATGATTGGAATCCAGTTCCTGCTGATGGAGGATTGAATGGCTCTTTGAAGGATAGAACGACTACTTATAACTGGGTACGCTCTTGGCAATTGGTAAATTAAAAATATTGTCCCATAGAAACCATCTTGCTATAGGAATTATTAAAACAGAATATGGCACTTACTATCTTAAAAAAAATTCAAAAAAGCGGAATCATTTAATTCTTGTAATTGCAAGTAATTAGAATTTTTGTAATTCATGATTCCTCTTTTTTACTATTGACTGTATCTAGACTTTGTACTTAGTTGTAATTTACAGCACAGTACAGTATGGTAGAGTAAAAATAACCTATAATAACTAGTAACATTTAACCCTTATGAAAACTATTTACAAATTTTTATTGTCAGTAACCATGGCAATTGCATTCTTACTTATTTCATCAACTACTGTTAGCGCACAAGTTAAAAAAGCGACATCAGCTGAAATTGCAGAGGGTAAAGCGCTTATTACTAAATCAGATTGTCTGGCTTGTCATAAGGTAGATGCTAAGTTGGTAGGCCCTAGTTATATGGACGTCGCTAAGAAATATATAGCATCGGAGGCTAATTATACTTTATTAAGCCAAAAAGTAGTAAAAGGTGGTTCAGGCGTTTGGGGACCTATTCCTATGTCTGCGCATTCAAGCTTGAAACCAGAAGAAGCCAAAAAAATGATCAAGTATATTTTATCAATTAAATAAAATATAACCATAAAATGAAAAAAGTCCTATTACTATGTTTAATGCTAACGTGCAGTTTTGCAGTTTTAGCAAATCAGTCTTTTCAATTTAAAGGTAAAGTAGTTAATAATGTAAATCAAGGAATTTCTAATGCCACAATAGAGATTTTAAATACCAATCACTATACAACTTCTAGTAATGATGGAAGTTTTAGTATCGAAAATGTAGCTTATGGTGATTATGTTATAAAAATAAAAGGTGTCGGGTATGCTACTTTCAGTCAGAAAGTAAGCATCTCAGCTAAAAATGAAAACAGTTTAGTTTTTAAACTTTCTAAATCTGAAAATGAATTGGACGAGGTAATCGTAAGTGCTCAAAAACGTGAAGAAAACCAACAAAATCTGCCAGTAAGTATTTCGACTTTAACAGAGAAACAAATCAAAGAATACAAAATTTGGGATATAAAAGATATTACAGCTATTGTACCTAATTTTAATGCTGCCAATCCTGGTGATAATCGCAATGTCACTTCTATTAGAGGAATTACCACAACATCTTATGATCCCGCTGTGGCTACCTATATTGATGGCGTGAACCAGTTTGGTTTGGATACTTACATCTCACAATTGCAGGATATTGAACGTATCGAAGTTTTGCGAGGTCCTCAAGGAACTTTGTATGGACGAAATGCAATGGGTGGTGTGGTCAACATTATTACCAAGCAGCCAACTAATGAGACAACGGGTTTTGCTGAATTAGGTATAGGTAATTTTAACCAACAACGCATTAGTGCAGGTGTTCGTTTACCTATTGTAAAAGATAAATTGTTTTTTGGAGCAAGTGGTTTGTATACCAAAAGAGACGGTTATTTTACTAATACCTTCAATAACTCTAATTTTGATAAGCAAAATAGTGTCATGGGGAACTATTATTTGAAGTTCCTACCAAACTCCAAATTGTCTATTACTTTAAACGCGAAGCATATTTTAAATAATAATAATGGTGCTTTTCCTTTGGCGTCAAGTATTGACGAGGCGTTATCAAATCCTTATAACTTAAACCAAAATAGTATTGCAAAAATGGTCGATAAGACTTTTAATACTAGTTTGTCATTAAAGTACAATGCCAACGCATTTGATTTTGTTTCACAAACAGCTTACCAAAGCAATTACCGATATTACAAAACGCCTATTGATGGTGATTTTTCTCCATTGGATGGCTATGCAATAGTAAATAATTACGGTAGAGATTGGAATAATGTCAATGTCATTAGTCAAGAATTGCGTTTTAGTTCGAAAGCAAATTCAACATCGAAATTAAAATGGATTGCAGGAACTTATTTGTTTCATCAAGACAATCCAGTAAAACAAGGAACACACATTGGCGCAGATGGAAATTTGTTGGGTGCACCTGAAAGTAATGTAACCTACATCAATACCAATCAAGGAAAAGGAAATGGTTTGGCACTATTTGGACAAGGAACCTATGCACTAAACGAAAAACTGGATCTTTCTGTAGGATTGCGTTATGATCTTGAAGAAAGAAAGCAAACTGCTCAAGGCGAGCGTCAGCCTGATGGTGATGCCGTGGGAACTATTTTTCCAGAAACTTCTGCTTCAGCTAGTTTTGATGCTTTTAGTCCAAAAGCAGGATTACAGTATAAAATCAATTCAAATTCAAACTTATTCGCGACTTATAATAGAGGTTTTAGAACTGGAGGGATAAGCCAATTGTCTGGTGATCCTAGAGAAGCTTTGCAAACCTATGAGCCAGAATTTAGTAACAATTTTGAAATCGGTAGTAAAAACACCTTTTTAGCCAATCGTTTGCGTCTTAATCTAGCTGCTTTTTACACTACAGTAAACAATGCACAAGTACCAACCTTAATGTTGCCAGATGCCATTACCGTTACCAAAAACGTAGGGGAGTTGACTAGTAAAGGTATCGAGTTGCAAACAGAAATTATTCCGATCAAAAATTTAGAATTGAATTATAATCTTGGATTTACAGACGCAAAATATAAAGACTTGACTTTGTCAGACAATGGAAATACAGAAACTTTCAACTCTAGAAAACAATTGTTTACACCTGCTGTTACATCTATGTTGGCAGCACAATATAAACAGTCAATAACAGAGAGTGTCAAATCATTTGCAAGGGTAGAATGGAAGTATTTGGGTAAACAATATTTTGATTTAGCCAATCAACTATCTCAAAACTCCTATCATTTGTTTAATGCTAGGGCTGGAATATCTTTCAAAAAACTAGAAATTTCTATCTGGGCTGAGAATCTAACCAATAAAAAATACGTAGATTACGCTTACAATTTTGGCGCAGCACACTTAGCGACAGCACGCACCTACGGATTACTTTTAAGAACTAATTTTTAAATAGCTCGAACCATGAAACAAACCAAAAAGAACCATTTTACTGTATTAACTGCTTTATTGGCGCTTGTATTTGTCTTTTCGACAGGAACTAGTTTTGCTAAGAAATCAAATAAAGTTTTGATTTTCAGTAAAACAGCAAAGTTTCACCATCAATCGATTCCGGCTGGCATAAAAGCGATTATGAAACTGGGAGAAGAAAACGGGTTTAAAACTGATACTACCACAAACAGCAAGAATTTCAATAAAGAAAATTTAAAGCAATATGCGGCGGTTATCTTCTTAAGTCCAACAGGTGACGTTTTGAACGAAGAGCAACAACAAGCCTTCGAACAGTATATTAAATCTGGTGGTGGTTTTATGGGGGTTCATGCAGCAACAGATTGTGAATACGACTGGGCTTGGTATGGCAATTTAGTTGGAGCCTATTTTTCTAGCCATCCCAAACAACAAGAAGCTGTTTTGAAAGTAAGTGATCGCAAACATATTTCGACCAAACACCTTCCAGCCGACTGGAAGAGAAAAGACGAATGGTACAATTTTAAATGGATGGCACCAGATTTAAAAGTGCTTGTTTCTATTGACGAGACTTCTTATGATGCTGGAAAAGGCAAAATGGGAGCTAATCACCCAATGGCATGGTACCACAATTTTGATGGTGGAAGGGCATTTTATACAGAGCTGGGGCATACGGATGAATCCTATAAAGAACCGTTATTTCTGCAGCATTTATTAGGCGGAATTAAATATGCAATGGGTAAAAGCAAATAAAAATTATACAAGTCATGAAAAAAAGAATTAATTATATATTAGGTTTTGTTGTATTGCTAACGTTGATAGTTACTTGTAAAACCTATAAAGACAGTTTTCAACGCGATGCAACGGGGAAAATAATCCTGAATACGAATCCAAATCCATTGCCAGTTTCAGCAGAAGAAAGCATGAAATTGATGGCTTTGCAAAAAGGATATCATCTTGAACTAGTTGCTGATGAACCTATGGTAAGTGAGCCTGTAGCCATTGTGTGGGACGGAAACGGTAGAATGTATGTAGCCGAAATGAATACCTATATGCAAGATATTGACGGTACTGGTCAAAAAATGAATACTTGCAAAATTAAACTGTTGGAAGATACAAATGCTGATGGTAAAATGGACAAAGCAACGGTTTATTTAGATAGTTTGGTTTTGCCTCGAATGATGTTATGCTTAGACGATCGCTTGCTAGTAAACGAAACCTGGACCAACAACATATACAGCTACAGAGATACAAACAACGACGGTCATGCTGACGAAAAAGTAATAGTTTATGAAAATAATGATGGAGACCAGAAAAACCTAGAACATCAAAAAAGTGGTTTGATGTGGAATCTTGACAACCGCATTTATGTTACCGTAAACAAAATACGTTACTCATTCGAAAACGGAAAATTAATTCCAGAAGAATTACATGGAAATCCTCAAGGACAATGGGGATTAGGTTTTGATGACTACGGACGTTTGTTTCAATCATCAGCTGGAAGTGAAAATCCTGCTTTTGGATTCCAACAGAGCAATTTTTACGGAAATTTAGAATTCAAAGACCAGTTAGTTGGAGATTTTGTCGAGCCATGGCCTATTATTGTTACGCCAGATGTACAAGGTGGACTAAAGAGACTTAGACCTAACGGAACATTAAATCACTTTACAGCTTCCACAGGACAAACAATTTTTAGAGGTGATGCGCTACCTGCTGATTTAAAAAATAATTATTTTGTTTGTGAACCCGTAGGACGTATCATCAGAAGAGCAGTGGTGCACAACAATGATGGTAAAATAACACTTGAAAACGCCTATAATCAGCAAGAGTTTATCGCTTCTGCAGATATGAATTTTAGACCAGTAAACATGGCGACAGGGCCTGACGGTTGTTTGTATATTGTGGATATGTACCACGGAATTATTCAAGAAAGCAACTGGACAAGGGAAGGAAGTTTTTTAAGACCAGAAATTTTGAAAAAAGGATTGGAGAAAAACGTAGGTCGTGGTCGTATTTATAGAGTGGTTTATGATAAAATTAAACCGTCAAAAGTTAAACCTGATTTGCTAGATGCTAGTAGTGCCAAATTGGTAGGGTACTTGAACCACCCAAATGGTTGGTGGAGAGAAAACGCTCAAAAATTACTGGTTTTGCGTAATGATAAAAGTGTAGTGCCTCAATTGGAAACGATGGTTAAAACCGCGCCAAATCACTTAGCCAAAATGCATGCTTTATGGACTTTAAGTGGTATGCATTCTTTATCGAAAGAATTATTGGCTGCTACTTTTAAAGACACCGATGCTAATGTTCGAAAAACGGCTGTTTGGGCAAGTGAAAATTTCATGAATGCCAAAACGAATAATTTTATTGTCGAAAACTTAGAAGCACTCAAAAATGACCCAAGCGCAGATGTAAGGTTTCAACTGGCCTTGTCGCTACGTTTTAATGAGAGTCCAAAGGCAAAAGCCATTATTAATTTCATGATGGAAAAATATCCAAATAATGAAGTCTTGATTGCTTCTGTAAAAGCGTTTGAAAATGCAAAAATAGCAGATAAAAAGCGCTTGGAAGAAGAAAAGTTAATGAACGCTGCAGAACAAAAAGTAATTAGTGAAGGATCTAATATTTATAAAACTCTTTGTGCAGCTTGTCACGGAATGGATGGTAAAGGAATTGCTTTGGGCGAAAAAGAATTTTTAGCGCCTCTATTAGCAAAAAACAAAACCATTAATGAAAAGAATCCTCAAAAAGCAATCAAAATTTTACTTCATGGTTTGACTGGACCTATTGACGGTACAAGTTATACTGCCAATCTAATGCCTTCTCTTCTTGAAAACGACGATGCTTATATCGCAGCAGTTTTGAGCTACGTAAGAAGTGATTTTGGAAATAAAGCAAAAATGGTGACGCCAGAGGAAGTGGCTAAAATTAGAAAAAATACTGCTAACAGAACGCTACCTTATACAGCGGGAGAGTTAAATTAATAGCTACAGTAAGCAGCAATAATTGTTTAGATTATTGCTGCTTATACTAGTAAAAAACAATAACTATTATGTCAAAAAAACTAAGACTTGGAATGATAGGTGGAGGCAAAGGTGCTTTTATTGGAGCCATTCACCGTATTGCCGCCCAAATTGATAGTGAATACGAATTGGTCTGTGGAGCTTTTAGTTCCAATCCAGATGTTTCATTAGAAAGCGGAAAAGAACTAGGTTTAAATCCAGCAAGATGTTATGCGTCTTTTGTCGAACTATTCGAAAAAGAAAAACTATTGCCAGAAAATGAGCGCATGCAAGTGGTAAGTATTGTAACGCCAAACCACGTTCACTTTGAACCAGCAAAATTGGCGATGCAATCTGGTTTTCATGTGATTTTAGATAAACCCATGGCTTTTTCTTTAGCGGAAGCTAAAATTTTGAAAAGTGTAGCCGAAGAAACAGGACAACGTTTTTGTTTGACGCATACCTACACGGGTTATCCAATGGTGAAAGAAGCCAAACAACAAATTGCCGCTGGAAAACTAGGTGTTATTACCAAAATTTATGTCGAATACCCACAAGGTTGGTTGAGTAAATTGGAAGAAAGCGGGGATAACAAACAAGCCGCTTGGCGCACCGATCCTTCTAAAAGCGGAAAAGGAGGTTGTTTGGGTGATATTGGTACGCATGCCTTTAACCTTGCAGAATACATTTCGGGTTTGAAAGTAACTCAAATTAATGCTGCTATCAATACAGTTGTCGAAGGTCGAAAACTGGATGATGATGCTACGGTACTTTTAAAATTCGATAACGGAGCTTCGGGAATTTTGTTTGCTACACAAGTGGCGGCAGGTGAAGAAAATAATATTAAAATTAGAGTGTACGGACAAAAAGGTGGCTTGGAGTGGCAGCAAGATGACGCCAATTCTTTGGTGATGAAATGGATAGACCAGCCTCGCCAAGTTTTAAGAACCGGCGGTGCCTATTTAGGTAATTTTGCCAAACACAACACACGCACACCAGGCGGACATCCAGAAGGATATTTGGAAGCCTTTGCCAATTTGTACCGCAATTTTGCATTAACAATTCAAGCAGAACTAAAACAAGAAACTCCAACCGAAGAAATGCTTGATTTTACAGGTGTTGATGATGGCGTAAGAGGAATGGCTTTTATCGAACAAGCTATTGCATCGGGTGAATCCAATCAAAAATGGATGGATTTTGTGGTCTAAGGAAATGGTTTAAAATAATATAAAAAACAAAATAGTTATGACAAATATTAAAGGTCCAGCTATCTTTTTAGCACAATTTTTAGGTTCAGAAGCTCCTTTCAACGATTTAGATTCTATTTGCAAATGGGCAAAAGATTTAGGTTTCAAAGGGGTTCAAATTCCGACTTGGGATAGCCATTATTTTGATTTACAAAAAGCAGCCGAAAGTAAAACCTATGCTGACGAAATTAAAGGAAAAGTAAACGAAGCAGGATTAGAAATCACCGAACTTTCTACCCATTTACAAGGGCAGTTGGTAGCAGTAAATCCAGCCTACGACCATTTATTTGATGGTTTTGCTCCCAAAGAAGTACACAACAATCCAAAAGAGCGTACCAAATGGGCGGTACAACAGTTGAAATATGCTGCAAAAGCCTCTCAGAATTTGGGTATCAATGCCCATGCTACTTTTAGTGGCTCATTGCTTTGGCATACGGTTTACCCATGGCCACAACGACCTGCTGGATTAGTTGACGATGGTTTCACAGAATTGGCCAACCGTTGGATGCCTATTCTAAATGCTTTTGACGAAGCGGGTGTTGATGTTTGTTACGAAATTCATCCTGGCGAAGATTTGCACGACGGTGTTTCTTATGAGCGCTTTTTAGATAAAGTCAACCAACATCCAAGAGCATGTTTGCTTTATGATCCATCTCATTTTTTATTGCAATGCCTAGATTATATCAGTTATATCGACCATTATCATGAGCGAATTAAAATGTTCCATGTCAAAGACGCTGAGTTTAATCCAACAGGAAAACAAGGGGTTTATGGCGGTTATGAAAACTGGGTTGATAGAGCCGGAAGATTTAGATCTTTGGGAGATGGCCAAGTTGATTTCAAACAAATTTTCAGCAAATTAGCAACTTATGGATTTGATGGATGGGCAGTAATGGAATGGGAATGTGCCATCAAACATCCTGAAAGTGGCGCTAAAGAAGGAGCTATATTTATTAAAGATCACATCATAAAGGTAACCGAAAAAGCATTTGATGATTTTGCGGCTACTGGAATAGACAAAGAACTCAACCGAAAAATATTAGGAATATAACAGTATAAAAACACCTTGCTTTTAGGTGTTTTTTTAGCTCGTTATATTATTTTCCGATAAATAAAAAAATATTTATAAGGATATGAATTTTAGTGTTCTGTACTAAAAACCACTCTAGTACAGGACTATTTTACTATTAAAACCAAACCAAATAAATTATAAATTATGCAATCTATTGAAAAAAATAAGCTTTTTTTGGCTAGTTGTCTAGCCTTATTAGTTACTTCACTTTCGTTCGGAATCAGAGCGGGTATCATGAGTAAACTGGGTACCGATTTCGAACTCACCGCAGGCGAATTGGGAACCATTATCGCCACTGCTTTTTGGGGTTTTCCATTAGCTATAGTCATTGGTGGTTTTATTGTAGATGCAGTGGGAATGAAAAAACTCCTTGTAATGGCTTTCGTTTTTCATTTATTAGGTATCGTGCTAACCATTTTTGCACAAGGTTATTGGACACTTTTTATTTCGACACTTTTGATCGGTATCGCCAACGGAACAGTCGAAGCAGCCTGTAATCCATTGGTTGCAACACTTTATCCAGACAACAAAACAACTAAGTTAAACCATTTTCATCTGTGGTTTCCTAGCGGAATTTTTATCGGAACCTTAGTGGTGTTATTGTTTGATTATCTAGGATTGAATTGGCAGATTCAAGTGGGTATCATGTTGATTCCAACATTTATTTATGGTTTTCTTTTCTCCAAACTTGATTTTCCAGTTACAGAAAGAGTCGCGTCAGGTGTTTCTACTAGTACGATGTATAAATCGGTAACATCTCCGCTATTCTTATTTATGTTCATTTGTATGTTTGGTACCGCCATTACGGAACTATTTACAGGGCAATGGATCGAAATGCTTCTTAAAAATGTAACCGATAATTCTATTCTGATTTTGACTTTGACCACTGGTGTAATGATCATTGGTCGAGGAGTGGCAGAGCCTGTTGTACATCGTTTTTCGCCACAAGGAGTATTGGTTTTATCGGCAGCTTTTGCAGCCTTAGGATTATATCTTTTAGCGACATTAACGGGGAATTCTATTTTTATAGGAGCCTTTGTATTTGGTTTGGGAGTTTGCTATTTCTGGCCAACCATGTTAGGATTTGTCTCAGAAAATATTCCAGACTCTGGAGCACTTGGTTTAAACTTAATGGGTGGCGCTGGTATGTTTGCCGTATCCATATATACCATTTTTATGGGGAATTTTTATGATCAATTAATCATGGAAAATTTACCATCCGATGCAAATGCAGCCAGTACATCTCCAGAAGAAATGAATAATTTACTCGAATTAGCCAGAACCGCTGCTGGTCCAGAAGTCTTAAAAGTAACGATGGTGATTCCTATTATTTTAGTAGTAGCGTTTATTGGCTTAAATTTTTATATGAAAAATAAAAAGAAGGTGGTACTTGCTTAAACGATGTTTTTCAAATACAGCATTAGTAAATTGGTAGAAATTGAGCTTTCTGATAGCTAAATTTGATTGCTAAGTGAAGCCATATTACGTACTTTTTTATTTAGAAGAACTATTCTTTAAAAAAGCCCTAATTAATCTACACGTATTAATTAGGGCTTTTTTTAAAACTACTTCAAATACTTTTTTCTGTATTTTGTTGGTGACATTTCATAGACTTCATTGAATTTTTTGAAGAAAAAAGGTGGCGATTCATAGCCACAGTCATAGCTAATTTGAGAAACCGATTTATCTGAATACAATAGCATTCTACTGGCCATATTGATGCGGTATTCATTTAGAAAAGTAAAAAAAGAACGTCCCATCATTTTGTTGAAAAAACGAGAAAAAGACTGTTCAGACATGTTGACCAAATCGGCTACTTCTTTCAAATATATTTTACGTTCAAAACTCTTTTCGATAAAATCATGAACTCGGGTCATGCGGTTGTTATGCTCATGCGGAATATCATCTACAAAACTTGCATCAGATAAAGTAGTGTATGCACATTTGGATAAGCGCAGCAAGAAACCTAAGAAGTTAATATACAAATCATCGCTGCTTAAGGTCAGTAAATTTTTCAATTCAGGGATAAGTTGTCTAATCGATTTTTTTTCGAAAATAATACCTTTGGAGGCAGTAGTGAGCATTTCGAATAATGTGTCTAACTCGGGAACCTTCGCAAAAACGCCTTTGTTCCATTGAATGACTATAGACTGAGAAGGTACCCCATCCTGTTCCTGATTTTTCCAGCAATGTGGTAAGTTCGATCGAACTAAAACCAATTCTCCCGGTTCATAAGGCCCTACATAATCGCCAATAAACTTAGTTCCAAAACTAGATTCTATAAAAGTCAATTCGTGCTGTGGATGAAAATGCCATGGCACCTCAAAATTATCCTCTTGATACGTAAAAGCCGTAATTGTCTTTTGTTCCCCTAAATGTATGGGTTCTAGAATTGGTTTCATAGGCTAGTTTTGTTGGTTTTATAGAAATAGTAAAAATCAAATTGACTCCTGTTATTAGTTGTAAAAATAGTATATAGTATTCTATATTGTCTGTTTATTTTGGTATTTTTAATAATGCAGACAGAATAGTTTATAAATGTGACGTTTAGCAATAGTTTATTTTCAGAGATATTGGCAATATTTGCATAGTACAATAGAACAATTGAAATTAGGTTTGAAGATATAGAATCCTTGATTTTTGATATTCAATTTAATATTTTAAGATGTACAGAGGAATTATAAGGCACACAGCACACACAACTAACCCTTTTTGAAATGAAAAAAAGCGAAATATCCTGTCCGTTTTCAGAAGTAAGAACCAACATAGGTTTTGGTGAAATGGACGATCAAAACGATCCCGTAACCATGCTTTTGCGTCATAAAGATGTACGTAAAGGAGCCCACGACTGGAAAACATTTCAATCTGGATCGACTCCAGGGCGAATTGTGATTCCGTCAGAAGTAAACATCAGAACTACGCGTCAAATTCCGTTTGAAGTAGATCCACCACAACACAAAAGTTTTAGAGATATTTTGGATCCTTGGTTCAAAAGACCACTAGAAGAGAAATACCAAGCGAAACTTACAGCGCAAATTAGCGCTTTGGTTGATGAAGTTTTAGCAATGGATTCTGTGGATGTGATTAGCGAATTTGCTCTGAAATTACAATCAAGAGCGTTGACTTTGTTATTGAATACAGCTTACGACAAATCTGATTTATGGATTTCTTGGGGAACACACGTTTTCCGTAGTGAAGGAGAAGCTTTAGACGGAGACAAAGCCGCTATTTTATACGATTATATCGATGCCGAGATTGACAAAGCAATTGCCAATCCGGGACCAGATTTATATTCGGTTTTACTAGCTTCTGAAGTCGATGGTACAAAGTTAACCAAGGAAGAAGTCAAAGGAGTGATGATTTTGACGTTTGCAGGTGGGCGCGATACGGTGATCAATGCGGTCTCAAATTCGCTTGCTTATTTGGCCGATAATCCAAAATCATTAGAAAGATTGCGTGAGGAACCTGAAATAAGAAATAGAGCCATAGAAGAGTTAATTCGCTACTATGCACCTTTAACCCAAATGGGTCGCGTGGTTACAGAAGATACAACCGTTTGTGAGCACGCCATCAAAGCCGATACTCGAATTTCGCTCGTATGGGCATCTGCCAATCGTGACGAAAAAGTATTCGAAAATGCAAACGAAGTAGTTTTAGATCGAAAAATGAATCCGCATTTGAGTTTTGGTTTTGGTACACATAACTGCCTAGGAGCCACACATGCACGTACAATTATGAAAGTGTTAATTGAAGTGCTGACAGCCAAAGTACAAAGCATGGAAATCATCAGTGCAGAAGAAAACATCGAAGAGTTGGGCGAATTCAAACGCAAAGTTGGTTTCCACGCTCTACAAATGAAGTTTAATAAAAAATAAAAATTTAACGCACGCTCAAAGCAATTTCTGGAACTTATTTTGGATGAAAACAGGAGTGATATATATCCGTTTTTATCTGCTTAAATCTGTGAAATCTGCGTACTAATGCAAATAAATCGGTTGTAAAAAGGACCTTATAAAAAACATAATTATGGCAAAAATAACTTTTATCACTAGCGATAACGAAACAATAACACTAGAAGGAACTTCAGGATCTGTAATGGCTTTGGCTGTAGATAATGGCATAAAAGGAATTGACGGAGACTGCGGAGGCGTATGTTCATGTGCAACTTGTCATGTTCACGTTTTACCCGAGCACGTTGCAAAAACGGGTGAGGCAAGCGAAATAGAAACAGACATGTTAGAATTAGATGACGATGCTGATAAATTTAGTCGTTTGTGTTGCCAATTAGAAATTAGCGAAGCCCTTGATGGAGTCGTTTTACGTGTTGCTAAATAATTAAAAAATAAGTTTATGTCTGGAGAAACAGCTACAAAAGGAACCTGTGTAATTATTGGAGCAAGCCATGGAGGTGTGAATTGCGCAACCGCTTTACGTCGTGAAGGCTGGAAAGGCAATATCATCTTGATTGATGCAGACCCTGTAATTCCCTACCATAAACCGCCTTTGTCCAAAGCGTATTTGACCAGCGATGATGCGATAGACAAAAATTTATTAAAGTCGCTGGAAAGTTATGAAAAAGACGCTATCGACTTGCGTTTGGGTGTCAGAGTAAACTCTATTCAGCCAAAAGATAAAACCATTACTTTGTCCGACGGAGAAACTGTTGCCTATGATAAATTAGTCATTGCTACGGGTGCTCGTCCGATTATTCCACCGATTCCAGGATTGGATACGGCAACAAATATGTATCCGTTGCGTACGGCTCAGAACATCAGTGATATACGTTGTTTTATGAAAACCACTACATTAAAACGTGTTGTGGTGATAGGAGGTGGTTACATCGGTCTAGAAACTGCGGCTTCGCTCAAAAAATTAGGTGCAGAAGTAGTGGTTCTCGAAAGAGAAGACCGCATCTTGGCAAGAGTAACAGCCCCCGAAATGTCCGCTTTTTTCCATGAGCTACATGCTCGCAATGGAGTAGAAGTACTTACAGGCAAAAACGTTTCGGCAATAGAAACGCATGACGGCTACAACGAAGTGATTTGCGCCGATGGTTCTCGATATCCTGCCGATATGTTGATTGTAGGTGTTGGAATTTTTGTAAACAAAGAACTGGCAGAACAAGCGCAGTTAACTATAGAAAACGGAATCCTAGTTAACGAAAGAGCACAAACCAGCGACGAAAATATTTACGCCATAGGCGACTGCACTTTTCATTACAATCCACATTATAAACGCAATATCCGATTAGAGTCGGTTCAAAATGCCGTGGATCAGTCCAAAGTGGCCGCAGCTTCCATTTGCGGAAAATCTCCGGTTTACGATAGTATTCCGTGGTTTTGGTCAGATCAATACGATGTCAAACTACAAATGGTCGGTCTTTCTCAAGGCTATAACCAAATCATCTTGCGTCACGAACCAGCGAATCCGAATAGTTTTTCGGTTTGGTATTTTAAAGATGATGTTTTGCTGTCTGTAGATGCAGTAAACAATGCCAAAGCCTACGTAATTGGTACCAAAATTATTAAAGAAAGTAATTCTATCGACAAAGAAAAACTAGTCACTGTGGATGCTTTGAAAATGGATGCTATTTTGGTTTCTTAAATAAATGAGCCATAGACTATAAGTCTTAATCTGTATAAATCTATATTTACTAATTATTTTCAGGAACTATTTCCTGCTCCCGAGACTTCAGGACGTTACAATGTTTTTCATAAAAGTCCCCATTTCCCATGTCGTAAAAAGAGCTTCTTTCAGTCGCTTTTTTGTTTCAGGAAATCGGAATTTTATTGTGGTGTATCATTCAATTTTATCTTCGTTTATGATCTAAAATTCAATTGCTAGTTTTTTTTAAAAGAGATCCAAAAGAGATCCAAAGTTTTGATGATGCTATCATTAAAACTTTGGATCAATGCTATTGCATGAAGGCTCGTTTTTTTATTTTTCGAATAAAGAGCTATTCTTTCTGACTTCAAACTAAAAAGTAGCACTTATTTTTTATTTCGAAAAAAAACCTGAAAAAAAATTACGAAATCGATTGAAATCGGTAGTTTTGCAACAAATTACTAAAACTAACTACACAATTATCACAAATTTTCACTTATGAAGAACACCGCTTTGTATCAAAAAGAAGTTTCATTGCAAGTTGACAGGCGCCGAGCTGGTGTCGAATTAATCAAAATTATTAGCGATTTATGGTATGACAAATCAATTGAAATGGTTTTGTTCAAGAATCAGTTATTAGACAAAAATGTTAGTGACATTATCAACTTGCATCATTATGCGGGTGAATTTGTTGCAAAGCCAATTTCGATTTTTGATTCGGTTGAAATTGCTAGAGCAGTGTTCGAAATAGATTTACCACCTTCAAAATTAGACATCGGTAAACTGACGTATGAGTATTTATTGGAAAATGAAAAATACCCAGACGCTAGACATTTCGTTTTGGATAAATTGAAAGATGCCAAAAAGTCGAGTGAAATTAAACCGAAAGACGTTGTGCTATATGGTTTTGGTCGTATTGGTCGATTATTGGCGCGCGAATTAATGTCAAAAACAGGCAAGGGAACGCAGTTGCGATTAAGAGCCATTGTTACCAGAGATAAAAACGATGCGGTAAGCCTTGAAAAGAGAGCCTCTTTGTTGCGTTATGATTCCATTCATGGTGATTTTCAAGGATCAGTGGTTGCTGATGTCGAAAATAATGCTTTGATAATCAATGGAACTACGGTGCACATGATTACAGCAAACGCACCAGAAGAAATAGATTATACCGCATTTGATATTGATCATGCTTTGATTATTGATAACACAGGTGCTTTTACAACAGAGGAAGCTTTGAGTAGGCATTTGGTTTCGAAAGGGGCTCAAAAAGTACTACTAACAGCACCAGGAAAAGGAGTACCCAATATTGTACATGGAGTAAACCAATCAGAATACAATCCGGATAAGATCGCTATTTTTTCGGCGGCGTCTTGTACTACCAATGCGATAACTCCGATATTAAAAGCGGTTGAAGATACTTTGGGCGTTGTAAAAGGTCACTTAGAAACAATCCATTCTTACACCAACGACCAAAACTTGGTTGATAATATGCACAAAAAATACCGTCGTGGTAGAGCTGCAGCGTTAAATATGGTGATTACTGAGACTGGCGCGGGAACTGCCGTTGCAAAAGCATTACCCTCATTGGCAGGGAAATTAACGTCAAATGCTATTCGTGTACCAGTTCCTAATGGATCGTTGGTGGTTTTAAATCTTGAAGTCGAAAAACAAACTTCGGTAGAGGATATCAATGCCATTATGAAAAGATATGCCTTGGAGGGTGATTTGGTAGAACAGATTAAATACTCAACCAATAACGAATTGGTTTCTTCGGACATAGTAGGTACATCAGCGCCTTCAATTTATGACAGTAATGCTACAATTGTCTCTGCAGACGGAAAAAATATTGTTCTTTATATTTGGTATGACAATGAATATGGCTACAGCCATCAAGTTATTCGACTGGCAAAATACATTGCTAAAGTAAGAAGGTATACCTATTACTAGTAGATTTGATACAGATCACGATTGGCCTACTGTTTTTTTTTTGTTCATTTTTTAGATGTTAATGGGCCAATCGCCTGTATTAAAACAAAAATCCGTTTCGAAAATTCGAAACGGATTTTTTTATACTCAAATTATTTTGTGATTTTGGTTCGAGTCAAATAATAAACTGGAATTCCCAAAAGCATGATTCCAACTCCCCAACCTGCGGTACTTGTTTTAGCGTACAATAAAGCCAAACAAATTGCTGAGGCAATAATTATGTACAAAGCGGGTACGAGAGGGTAACCAAAAGCTTTGTAGCTGCGCTCGGCATTGGGCATTTTTTTTCGTAGAATAAATATTCCTAATATGGTCAATATGTAAAAAATCAAAACAATGATCACTACAAAGTCCAGTAAATCACCGTATTTTCCGGTCAAGCATAAAGCCGATGCCCAAATACACTGTGCCCAGATACTCCAAGCAGGTACTTTTGCCTCGTTTAATTCAGCTGCTTTTTTAAAGAATAAACCATCTTGCGCCATTGTGTAATACACACGAGCACCTGCCATAATCAAACCATTGTTACAAGCAAAGGTCGAAATCATAATCATTACGGCGATAATCATAGTACCAATACCACCAAAAATTATATGTGAGGCCACAACAGCAACTCGGTCAGACTCGGCAGTGGCAATATCTTGCAAGGGTACTACAGCCAAGTACATTACATTGGCCAAAATGTAGATGATGCTTACAATCATAGTACCAAGAAACAAACTTAGACCTACATTTCGTTTTGGATTTTTAATTTCAGCGGCAATAAAGGTGACTCCTTCCCAGGCAACGCTTGAGAACATAGATCCCACCAAAGCTGCCGAAATACCAGAGATCAATGCTGTCCCGCTTATTGGTAGCCAAGTGTTGGTCGATACATCTAGCGTTTGTGAGGTCCAGGCATTGGTCCAGTTGGCATCCCAAACTTCTGATTTTGCAGCAAAAAAACCAAAAATAATCAAACCGGCCAACGATAGTATTTTGATAACAGTCAATACCGTTTGTAAAATCTTAGAGTTTTTGACTCCGCGACTATTTATGTAACTCAGCAATATAATAGTGAAAATAGAAACGAGTTGTGCAGCATTTAGCTTAAAATCAGCAATTTCGAAAACTATATTTTTATCACTAAAGGACGGAAAGAGGTAGGCGGCAAATTTAGAAAATGCGACTCCAACGGCTGCAATAGTTCCTGTTTGAATCACTGCAAAGAAGCTCCATCCGTACAAGAAACCGATGAGTTTTCCAAAGGCTTCTTTTATATACACATATTGTCCGCCTGCTTTTGGGAACAAAGCACTAAGTTCGCCATAACTTACAGCAGCGATTACGGTGATCGCTCCAGTGAGTACCCACATAGCAATAAGCCAACCTGCAGATCCGAGTTGTCGTACCATATCTGAACTGACAATGAATATTCCTGATCCAATCATCGAACCTACAACGAGCATGGTGCCGTCTAGTAAACCTAATTCTCTTTTGAAATCATCGGGAGTGTTTTCTTGCATAGTCAAATACGTTTTTTCTTTGGTTATAATTAGATGTACCTTTTTTAATGGGTTTCCAATACAATTTGGTCTTTGTAATAATCAGCTTATAAATTCAATAGGTACTGAGTACTTAGCTATTAGAAGCTGAATTCAATGTCAGTCTTGTATAAATGTAACAAAAAGTTGTAATCAGTTACCAAACTCGTTTTTTTTATTTTCAAACATTTTTCACTTTAAAATGGTCATTAGTCTGCTAATTTTTTCAAACAAAAAAGCACCATCATAGTTACTATGTGGTGCTTCTGGATATATGTAATGCGTTTATAAACGGCTAATCTTGAATTTTATCTTTCGATCTAAAAAAAACATTTTCGAAAAGGAACGCTTTGATTTTGGTCATTTATAAAGAGGAATTAAATTGAACATTACTTATTGCAAAGACAGTCCGTTCATCAAATTGTCATTGTACCAAAAAGGAGTGAAATCATCTTGGGCTACTTCACAAGATACCTGAATGTTTTGTGACATTGCATTTCCGAAGATACTCGCAACAGCGGCATCTGCAGCGTCACGTCCGTTGGCAATTTTCACAAGGCTGTTAAGCGGTACAAGTCGTGTAGCATCAAAAACAATCCAATTTCCACCAATGTAAGCTTCAAAACAAGCGTGAAAATCGGGCGGTTGTAATGTATACGCGTAACAAGTAAGGTAGCGCGCAGGTATAGATAACGCACGACACAAACTTATACCTAAGTGTGCAAAATCACGACATACACCTACACGATCAGTAATGGTGTCTAGTGCGGCGGTCTGCGAGTCAGTGCTACCACTGCGATACTCTACGTTATTATAAATCCAGTCGGTTATCGCCAGTACTTTTGAGTAGACGTTTTCTATGGATCCAAATTCGGTGTACGCCAATTTTTGTAATTTATCAGACTGGCAATACCTGCTTGGGAACAAAAACGGAATAATATCTCCGTCTAATTCGGCTACAGGAACGGTCTGGAATTCTTGCCTTTGATCAATGATGGCATAATTAGTCTCGACAGTTGCGCTATAATTTATAGTGAAATTTGCATTTCCTTCTGATTTCAGACGCACAAATCGTCCTGCACCTCCGTTATACGAAAACTCTTCTACAGCCAATGGTGGGTCAAGTACGAGTGATTCAGTTAGAATCTTTTGACTATTTGATCGAATAGCGTGGATGTTAAATATAAAGGTAGTAGGTGCACTTACGGCGTAGGATATGGTACTTTGAATATTAAATTTCATGATAGATAGATATTAATGTAGTAGAATTGTATTTATAGGTAAACGGTTTGCATGAGGTTTTGGCTTTCAAATCGGGGATCAATCCAGTCATCTGGTAAATCAAGGACCAGCTGTTTTAGTTTATCTTCCCAAATTTGAGAAACATAGGCTAGTTCTTGCTGCTCGTATCGTTTTTCGAGCATAAAGTAACTATCTTTTTTGTACAGGGCTACATCAATTGGATAATCTACGTTATTTGCGCTTGCTCGTGTAGATTCAAAAGATAATAATCCAGCTTTGAGCGCCTCTTTGATCGTGGTATCTGCTGTGATAATCGAATTTAAAATTGCTTTCCCTTGGCTTGAATTTCCTATAATGACGTGGGGAGAATCTTCTTCTAATTCTACCCAATTGCCTTCAGGATAGATCAAAAATAATTTTGGCTCGGTATCCTCGGTTAATTGTCCACCAATGATGGTATGAAGGTTAAAGGTAAGGCCAGATTGCCACAATGCAGCTTTGTCTTCGGCGGCGACACGTTTAAGTTGTTCACCGTAAGTAGTCACTACTTGGTAGAGTTTGGTATAAGAATGCGTTTGATTTTCTAAATCTTCAAAATAGTTCATGGTCTTGTCACGCACAGAACGCAAACCACTAGTCATCATAAAATAACTTTGGCGATCGTGCTGCTCAATACTTATTTTTTTCTTGGTCGATGCGCTTGAACCTGCAGTGATACGGGTGTCAGCAAGGGCTACCAATCCTTGTTTTAGTTTTATTGCTAGGCAGTAAGTCATACTTTTTGCTATAAGATTAATGATGATTTGCTATTTTTCTATTCTTTGTCAAACTTTAATAGGAACAGTACAATATTATCTCAATTTGCATAGAAAGGTATTACATGATTGTTATCGTTTGTTATAGAATTACAATAACTCTTTAATATGTAAAGGTTTAGGTTGTATTACGAAATTGTTAAGTCAAGGTGTCTTTTATTTTTTATTTCGAATAAAATAAAGCTAAAGGTGATTGTTTCTAATGATTTTTATCGAAAGTGAAGTTGTAGTAGCGCATTATGTAGTGTATATGAACGATGCAGTTTTGGCCAGGTTGCAAGGCTTTCAATCGCGTGGTTACTTCATTTTATTGGTATAAAGTAAAGGCGTTTGACATGGAAGATAAGCACTGAAGACGCAAGAACGTGGTGGGAAAGAATGAAAAATAGCCTCAAAAACAATAATTTAAAAACTAATACTAAAATTAGACGTACCTTTGCAACTTATTATAAGGAGTAACCTAATTAAATAGTGTTTACTTCATAAACACATTTTATGTCATTTCAATCTTTAGGCTTATCTGAAGCCTTGCTAAAAGCGATTAGCAAAAAAGGATACACAACACCATCACCAATTCAGCAAAAAGCTATTCCTCCTGTACTTGAAGGTAAAGATGTTTTGGCATCTGCACAAACAGGAACCGGAAAAACAGCTGGTTTTACCTTACCGGTACTACATATATTGTCTGAAAATCCGAAAACTAAGTTCAGACCTATTCGTGCTTTGATACTAACTCCTACACGTGAGCTAGCGGCGCAAATATATGAGAACGTAAAAGAATATAGTGAGTTTTTGGATATTCGATCCACTGTAATATTTGGAGGGGTAAACCAAAATCCACAAGCAGCAACAATTCGTCAAGGTATTGATGTTTTGGTTGCAACGCCGGGACGATTATTAGATTTAGAAAAACAAGGTTTAGTATCTCTTAAACGTGTAGAGATTTTTGTTTTGGACGAAGCCGATCGTATGCTAGACATGGGATTTTTGAGAGATATCGAACGTGTAATGAAATTGATGCCAGCAAAACGTCAAAATTTGATGTTCTCAGCTACTTTTTCTAAGGATATAAAAAAACTAGCTCACGGTATCTTGCAGCATCCTGTACAGGTGGAGGCAACACCAGAGAACACCACCGTAGACGCAATCGATCAATTGGTGTACCGCGTTGCCAAAGACTTGAAAGCCGATTTGATGATCAAGTTAATTACAGAAGGTAAGTGGAAACAAGTTTTAGTGTTTACCCGTACCAAGCATGGTGCAAATAACCTTTGTGAAAAACTGGCCAAAGCGGGTATAAGTGGAGCAGCGATTCACGGAAACAAAAGTCAGGGAGCAAGAACCAAAGCTTTGTCCGGTTTCAAAGACGGAAGCTTACGTGTTTTGGTAGCAACTGATATTGCAGCCCGTGGATTGGATATTCCGTTATTACCACACGTTATCAATTACGAGATTCCAAATATCCCTGAGGATTATGTGCATCGTATAGGTAGAACGGGTAGAGCAGGAGCGAGCGGAGAAGCCTTGTCACTGGTGAGCTCAGACGAATTAACTTTTTTGAAGGATATCGAAAAATTAATCGAAATGAAACTTCCAGTCGAAATAATTAAAGGTTTTGAACCCGATCCAAACGAATCGACAGAGCCTGTGAAAATGGGTCGTGGAGGTCAAAATAGAACACCTAGAAACAGTGCAAAACCAGCAGGAAACGGGAACAGAAATTCGGGTAACGATAATCGTTCAAGAGCTCCAAAACGCACAAATGACAGACGAAACTAAAATAGAATCTGAATTTTACACTTTCAATGTAGAAAAATACAATCGTTTTCAATTTATATAGAAAGAGCAATTTTTATAAGTAACGGAGAATTTCAAGTACGCTTGAAGTTCTCCGTTTTTTTTATTTTTAATTAATTAAGTCAGAAGGTTAATTGTCCTAAAGTTAGAAGGCGTTAGTATTTTGCTAAACAGCTTTATAATAGTGCTCATTCTCTAATGATTCTATTTTAAAAATACTAAATCATTCCATTTTCATTAGTTATATAGACCGGTAGTCATGATTGTTTCGATATAAATGTCTTTTTCGAACAAACAGATCAAACTAAAACCGAACTGCTTAATTTAAAGATATCCACAGCCTTAAGTTTGTAATCGATCTTTCTCCTTCAGCTTTGTCAATTTTCTAGAGGTATAATGACCAATATATTTGCCTCGAACCCCAAAAAGTATCTTTATAATGCTAGCTTACTTCATAACAATCGAAAAATCTAAAGACAACTCATCTTTTAGCCGTTGCTTTCAGTTCACCTTTGGTTTAAAATTAAAAAAAGAATGTTAAAATAAATAGGATACTTTTATTGTTTGTGATAAGAAATAACAATAAATTAGAACTTTATTGATCCTTCAAGAAATAAAGTAGTAAACTGTTTAAAAAGTGATGTAATTTGTGTCTAATTTAGTATTAACTTTATAATTAATTTGCGAATTTATAATAAGGTCTGCCTCTGAAGTTTTTTGGCAAGTACTTTTTTACTTACGAAGATAAGCTTGTTGGGATGATTTTATTAGTATAATTATAAAGTGAATAACTATCTGATTACAAGTTTTTTGTGCTTGATATATTTGTGAATACTGAATTTATTTTTCGATTAGAAGTGAAAAAAAATAGATATTTGTAGGATTTTATATGATAATATTTGTATATTGAGAAAAATGTTCGTGCTTGTAGCACGTTTTAAATGATTGTTTGTAGAAAATTAATCCTCTTTTGAACTCAAAATGTACCCTATTTACTTTTAAAAGTGATCTGGAAAATGTTTTGAAAATAAAGAAATAAACCCGCTGTACTTCATGCCAAAGTTAAATTTATCAGAATACGATACCAAAGGGTATTACGACGAAATGTTCGATGAAAATAATAAAGTAAGACCCAATTATAAATTATTCTCAGAGCAACTCGAAAAATTGAGTCACAAAAAGCTGCAAAGTTTGCAACATGCTACAGATAGAGCACAACTGTCATTGGGAATGACTTTTAATGTTTATAATGATAATCAAGGTGTGGAACGGATTCTTCATTTGGATATTATTCCTAGGATCATTGATAATACCGAATGGACTTATCTAGAGAAAGGATTGCAGCAACGTATTAGAGCGCTGAATTTGTTTATTCAGGACATTTATAATGACCAAAAGGTTTTCAAAGACAAAATTATTCCGAAAGAATTAATTTTATCTAGCGTATCCTATTTAAAACAGTTGCAAGGTTTTACTCCTCCAAAAGATATTTGGTGTCATATTACAGGATCAGATTTAATTAAAGGTGGTGACGGACAATATTATGTTCTAGAGGATAACTTAAGATGCCCGTCTGGAGTTTCTTATATGCTTGAAAATAGAGAAATTCTAAAAAGAACTTTTCCAGAATTATTTAAAAAGTTAGAAGTAAAACCGGTTTACAATTATACACATATCCTAAGAGATACGCTAGAATCACTTACAGATGTCGAAAAACCAACGGTAGTAGTACTTACACCAGGGATTTATAATTCAGCTTATTTTGAACATTCTTATTTGGCACAACAAATGGGAGCAGAGCTGGTAGAAGGTAAAGATCTTGTTGTGAAAAATGATATCGTATACATGAATACCACGCGCGGCCTGCAACGTGTTGATGTTATTTATCGTCGTGTCGATGACGAATTTATTGATCCAAGGGCATTTAATAAAGATTCAGTGCTAGGAACTCCAGGATTATTTGGTGCCTATTTGAAGAAGAACGTTGTTCTAGTGAATGCGCCAGGAACAGGTGTTGTAGATGATAAGGCAGTTTACGCCTATATTCCTAGAATTATAAAATATTATTTGGGAGAAGAAATGATTTTACCCAACGTACAAACCTATATCTGTGATGAAGAAGCTGACTGTAAATATGTAATTGAAAATATTCATAATTTGGTTGTCAAGCAAACAGATGCTTCTGGTGGATACGGAATGTTGATTGGTCCAAAATCAACTAAAAAAGAACAAGAAGAGTTTATTGCAAAGATCAAACATAATCCAAGAAATTATATTGCACAACCAATGATTAACTTATCTAGAGTGCCAACCTTGACTGAGGATACCATTGAAGGACGACACGTAGATTTGAGACCTTATGCATTGTATGGAGCTGGCGATAGTATCAAAATTATTCCAGGTGCTCTAACTCGCGTTGCGCTAAAAAAAGGATCAATCGTTGTGAATTCGTCACAAGGTGGAGGGAGTAAGGATACATGGATATTAAATAATTAAAAGAAAAAAATTATGCTTGGAAGAGTAGCAAACACACTACATTGGATGAATAGATATTTGGAACGTGCAGAGAATTATGCTCGTTTTCTAGATGTTAATTTTAATTTATCTTTGGAATTACCACCTAACGAAATTCAGCAATGGCAACCACTAGTTGTTATTACTGGAGATTGGGACTTGTATCAAAAACTGAATACAGTCGTTGAAAAAAATAAAGTGATTTATTTTCTAGCTTTCGAAGAAAAAAATCCAAATTCTATTTTCAGTTGTATTTTTCGAGCAAGAGAAAATGCACGTGCAGTACGAACAGAAATTACTAAAGAAGTATGGGAGCAAATTAATGCACTCTATTTTTTGGTGAAAGAAGGGCAAGAAAAAGAAAATTATGACGACGAAAATATTAGGGATTTTTTTAACGACATAAAAAAAGGATGTCAGTTAGTGTATGGTATGTACAACTCAACCATCTCTAGAAATGAAGGTTATAACTTTGGTAGATTAGGACAAGTCCTAGAACGCGCCGACAAAACATCAAGAGTTTTGGATGCCAAATACCACTTTTTGTTAAGCTCACCCAAATCGGTTGGCTCGTCTATTGATTTAATACAATGGGCAGCACTTTTAAAATCGGTTAGTGCTTATGATATGTATCGAAAAAAATACGGAAAACTATCTCCTTCTTCAATTGCTGAGTTTTTGATTTTAGACAGAGAATTTCCTAGGTCAATATTAGCTTGTTTGCTAAGTGCTGAACATTCTTTAATCAAATTGGCCGTGAGTACTGATAAGGCTGAAAATAAAGCACAAACAAAACTGGCTGCATTAAGATCTCAACTAGAAGAAAGTGACATCAATGAAATTATCACTAAAGGAATGCATGAATATCTACATGAAATTCAGCACAACCTGAATGATATTTCTTCTGCTATTTTTACAGTATTCTTTGCTGTAGAATCTAATTTTCCAGAAGTAAATTAAAATAATTGGAACAGAGAATCAGACTTGAAGCAATTAAATTTGGTTCTCTCTTCTATATTTTTTTTTAATCGTAACTACAGGCGTGATTTACCTAAAAAAAGTAATATTCCATTTGGACCAATTAAACTACGCCCCACAATGAAATTCAAAATCACGCATACTACTATATATACCTTTGATTCAGACGTTTTTTTAGAACCTCATTATTTGAGATTTAGGCCCAAACAAACCCCTTATGTGTCTGTGGACTGTCATGCGCTTACAATTGTATTCGAACCAATCGGTCACAAACAAGTGCTAGATGAAGAAAACAATATGGTTGATTTTTGTTGGTTTGAAGGTATGACAAATCAACTAACAATTACAGCCACAACCGTCCTTGAAACGAAAGAATATAATCCATTTGATTTTCTTATTTATCCATTGCAATTCAATCAACTCCCTTTACAATATGATGCATTGCAAAAAAAGTTGCTTTTTGGAACACTAGAAGGGCAGATGATTTCGCAAGAATTATTGGATTATGGAAATGCAATTTTGAAAGCCTCCGATTTTAATACGATTGCATTTTTAACCCAATTGACCAAACAATTACACGATGATTTTATTGTAGAATACAGAGAAGTAGGTTCACCATTACAACCCGACGAAACTTTTGTTATAAAAAGAGGATCTTGTCGTGATTTATCCTGGATGCAAATCAATTTATTACGACAGTTTGGTATTGCAGCCCGTTTTGTAAGTGGCTATTATTACTTTGACATGATTTCACCTTCCTATGAACTGCATGCTTGGGTAGAGGTGTTTTTACCCGGAATTGGCTGGTTGGGATTAGACCCAAGTCACGGAATTTTTACGGGTAATACTCATTTTGCCATAGCATCAAGTGCTACTTTTGAAAATACCATGCCTGTATCAGGTGGTATTCGCGGGAGTGCAACCTCTCAACTGCGTACACAGCTTTCGATCGAAAAATTTATCTAGAATATCGTAAACATAAAAAGGATACACTGCTTCGCAAATTTCATGAATTTTTATTATGAAATGTGGGTGCAATTGTTCTTGCATTATAGTTGCAGGTGAAAATTGAAATGCGGTTATTTGCACCCCTTTAATAAATAGGGCGACAACGAGGTAGCAATCTGTTACTTATATTATTAAGATTAAAATTATGAAGATCTTTCAATGTGGGTATTGTGCTCACTCCTTATATTTTGAATGTTATACTTGTGAGAATTGTGGTCATTTGGCTGGATTCAGAGACGAAGATCGTACGATGCTCACTTTCGATCCTCAAGGCGATACTTTGATTTCTGACAGAGAGCAGAAGGAATACAAATATTGTAAAAATAAAGAATACAACGTATGTAATTGGGTAGTGGAAAAAGATTCTCCCGAAGAATTTTGTCAAGCTTGCCAGCTCAACCGAACGATCCCAAATTTGTCTGATGCTGAAAATTTTGAAAAATGGCAAAATCTAGAAGTTGCAAAACACAGACTGATTTACCAACTACAAAAAATTGGTTTAGATTTAAAAAGTAAATTAGACAATAAAGAAGGATTTTGTTTTGACTTTGTAGTACAAAAACACGACCCAAAACTTATGACTGGCCATGCAAATGGTGTAATTACTATTTTGTTAAAAGAAGCTGACTCGGTGTTGCGTGAGCAGATGCGAAGACAACTTATGGAGCCGTATCGTACTTTGATAGGACATCTTAGGCATGAGGTTGGACATTATTTTTGGGATCGATTGATTTATAATAATAAAAGGTTATTGAAACAGTATCGTTTGCTTTTTGGAAACGAAAGAGTAAACTACGGTGATTCTTTAAAAAAATATTACAAGGACGGAGCACCAGAAAATTGGCAAGAATCTTTTATAAGTAAATATGCCACATCACATTCTTGGGAAGATTGGGCAGAGACATGGGCGCATTACTTACATATTATGGACATGCTTGAAACAGCCTACTTTTTTGGTTTAAATGTAAGGCCAGTGGATATGCATGAAGCCATGAAAGAAAACATGAAGGTTAATGTTACTTTCGATCCCTACACTGTCGAAGATTTTGATATTATTGTAGAAACTTGCATTCCTTTATCTTTCGCAGTAAATAGTATCAATAGGGCTATGGGAGTTCCTGATGTTTATCCTTTTGTGATTACACCAGATATGGTCAAAAAAATGAAATTTATTCATAAATTACTATTACCACAAAGGGTTAAAAAAGTGAGGACAGAAAGTAGTTCTCGAAAAAAGAAAAGCACTATAAAAGATTTAGGAAAAGACACCACTACATCAAATTAAACTAACTTTTGCGAAAAAGTTTTTCATCTAATTAAAAATGTACAGCTATTAGTTTAATAAAGCCTACTGATACCTCTTGAAGATATAGATATCCAAGGTTTATCAATAGGCTATGAGCAAATTTATCTTATTTGTTTCGAAATAATAGTGAATTTATTTTCGAATAATTGAAAGCTCAGCCTCCAATGCCGTTTTCGCAGAAGTTTGTGCACTCGTTAAAGTCCCTTTGATGAGGTTGTTTAATTCGTAAGGATCAGACACGAGATAATAAAGTTCATTTACCCCAGTGGTATATTGTATCAATTTATAGCTTCCGTTACTGATGGTCCAAGTATCGATGGTGCCGTTATTTTTTTCAGCATATTGGTAGCTTCGAGTAGCACTACTTTGTGATAGCAGCGATAAAAAACTAGTACTGTCATTAATTTGGGTGGTCGTAGAACCTGCAATTTGAGCAATTGTGGCAAATAAGTCGGTACTTGAAACGAGGTTGTTTTCTGTTCCATTACGAGAAACTCCCTTTCCGGAGATAAACATAGGTACATTAATACCTCCTTGGTAAACGGTTCCTTTTGCTGTTTTACTGGAATAAGGTGACTGTGCTACTTCATTTGGTGTGCCATTATCTCCTATAAAAATAATAATGGTATTTGCTTTTTGTGCCTCAGACATAGTGGCGAGCAATTGTCCAATTTGAAAATCCATCGCTTCAATGGCGGCCATGTAATAGGGAGCTGCATCCATTCCATCCTTATATTCCGGTAAGTTTCCTTGCTTATGCATGTTAGACGGAGGAACATGAAAAGGCGTGTGAGGCGCATTGTAGGCCAACCACATAAACCAAGGTTTACTTTGTGTACCTATCCAATCAATTGCTAAGTCGGTAAATTTTGTTGTTGCATAATCAGTAACGACTTTGCTAGATCCGTTTTCGGACATTGTCCAGCTGTAATAATTCTCGACTTCACCACGAAGGAATCCAGCGTAATAATCGATTCCAAATACCTCAGGATTAAATGTATCACTACTACCTGATAAATGCCATTTACCAACAAGTGCTGTAGCATATTTACTATTTGTTTGCTTTTTTATATAATCCTGAAGACTTAATTCAGTCGTGCTTAACACATCACCCGCCCATTTTACGCCGGTACGATAACCATATTTCCCTGTCAATATAGAGGCTCTTGTAGGCGAACACGTAGGATATGCCCAAAAATTAGTAAACGATAAACCATTTGTTCTAATAGCATCAATATTTGGTGTGCTTGGTTTGATGCTTCCTTCAGAGAATCCACTAATCGCATCTTTTCCTAAGTCATCGGCTATGATGAAGAGTATATTTGGTGCGGTTGTATTAGTGGTAAGAGTTTCTGAATTATTATCATTTTTACTACAACCCAAAAATACAAATACAATAAGTATTAAAAATAAGTGCGGGCGCTCTGTAACGTGAGTGGTATTATTTTTCATATGAATAGATTTTGGTAATCAAATATTGGACTTATAAGATAGTGAAAGGTTTAATGAAAGGAGTTGATTTGTAAATATATGACATTCTTTTACTAGTTATTCAGCAGCAGTAAAACGACAGTCTACAATGAGAAACGTACTTTCAACAGTGGCCAAGTTAAAAAAGAATTAATTCAGTTAAAAAAGCCGATTTTTATGGGATTGTCTATTTTTTGTCTAGTTTGTTTTGCTTAGAAAGAGGTTTAAATAATAGACTTTTGTGATCAGAAAACTAATCAACCATAACCATGAAAAAACAATACCTAATACTTCTTTTAGTGCCGGCTGCTTTTTTTGCCCAAGTAAAAGTAGCTGTGAACTTGAATGTCAAACATACTGTTGGTGGCGTTTCGACTTTTGAACGCTCTAAGTTTATTACGATGCACTCTAATACAACGGATACGGAATGGGATGGAGACAATCAAATAGGTGATCTACGAAATAATTTCCTAAACGGACTGGATGTTTATTTGGGTCGTGAGACGGGATTGATTACGTATACTTTGAATCAGGTGGCACAGGATCCTGCACGTGCTGGTTATGCAAGTCCTACTGATATTGCTTCAAGAGGATTGTCATCTCGAAATAGTTTTGCTGCTAAAACCAATTTAGCGCAATACGAGAGCCGCAAGGGAGGAATGATTTTTGGGGGTCAATTGTATCCATTTTGGACGGGTGTTGGGCAAAAACCAACAGCTAAAGGATGGAATATAGCCAACGGAACTGCTACAGGAGAATACATGGGACGTTTTATGAAAGAATTTTTTGGAGGGAACGGACCTAGTTTACCTGCTTTTTTGGAAATTGTCAACGAGCCTGATTATGAACTATTGGGTGGTGTGAAAGAATATACCAAAACGATTGCGGAGATAGCCAATTTTCACATTGCAGCAGCCGATGCAATTAGAGCGCAAATGCCAAATACTAAGATTTGTGGCTATACCAATTCGTTTCCGTATTACGAAGTAGGGGAGTTTCAACGTTGGTTTAACCGAGACAAAATGTTTATGGATATGGCAGGAAGCAAAATGGATTATTATTCGATTCATTTATATGATTTTCCAACTATTGGCGGAAAGCGTCAGATGCGTTCTGGGAGTAATCTTGAAGCCACATTTGACATGATGGATCATTATGGTATGCTTTCGGTAGGGTCGGTAAAGCCTTATGTGCTTTCGGAATATGGAGCACAAACACATGATTCAAACAACCAACAATGGAGTTCGTACAGAGATTGGCTAAATGTGAAATCGTTCAATTCGATGTTGATGTCGTTTTTAGAAAGACCCAACACAATTGCTAGTGCGATTCCGTTTGTCATCGTAAAAGCAGAATGGGGTTACAACAGCACAACGGGAGTTCCTTATACTAGCCGATTAATGCGCAAGGCCAATGAGCCAGCGAGTTATACAGGACAATGGGTTTATACCGATTTTGTGAAGTTTTACCAACAATGGAAAAATGTAAAAGGAACTCGAGTAGACATCAAATCAGACGATCCCGATATTTTAGTTAAAGCTTACGTTGATGGCAACAAAGGATATGTGATTATAAACAATCTAGAGCAAGCAGTTAAAACAATTGATTTAAATTTATTTGATCATGATGCTAATAACTTAACGCAAATTGTAAAACGTTATTTGACCTTGACGGCCAACCAAACAGATTTACAAGAAACAACAACAACTTCTCCGATTACGTCCTTGACTATCGGTTCAGAGTCACATGTTGTTTTAGAATATACTTTTGCCAATCCTATTGCGATTGATAGAACCTTGGACGAAACAAAATACTATGCCGACGACTACTTAAAACCAATTGTTGCAGCAAATACGCCAGTGGTTTATAATGTAAACGGAATAACGAAAGCAACTTATGGCGAGGCTATTTTGCGTATTGGGGTGGGTAGAGCAACCGGAAAATCACTGGTTCCTGTAATCAAAGTGAATAATACCCTTGTCACAACTCCAACCGATTTTAGAGGGGATAATCAACCTCAAAGAGATTCTTTTTTTGGAGTTTTAGAGATTCCTGTGCCCTACAATCTTTTGGATGTGAACAATGTAATTTCAGTTCAGTTTCCAGACGCGGGCGGAAACGTGAGTAGTGTATGTATGCAAGTAAATAATTTTAGTCATAATATTCGAGTATTAGCAACCAACACATTTAAATATGATTCGCAAATTAGTTTAGCACCAAATCCTGCTAGCGATATGGTAACGTTAAAAATTGTAGAAGAATTGATTGGCAGTTCTGCAAGTATTTACAATATGCAATCGGCTTTAGTTCAAACAGAAAAACTAAGTCAGTTAGATAATAATTTCACAATTGCTAAGTTGCCAAAGGGAGTTTATTTTGTAGTACTAAAGAAAAATAATACAACGATGGCCAAAGTGAAGTTGATCGTAAATTAGGTGTTTTATTGGTTCTTAATTTAAAATAAACCAATTGTTTTTTGTTTAAAGTTAGTAGAGTCGAATTTGAGTGCATCAAATTCGGCTTTGCGTTTTTAAGGCATTTAGCTTCTTGAAATTTTCTTTTTCGAATAGAATAAAGACGAATAAAAATCCAATCTGCTCGTGCTCGTGCGAGTTGGTATTGGTAATCGACTTAGGGAAATTCGACGAATAGCCTATTCCGCTTTTACGGGAAAGTAATCACGTATAATGCATCAGTTATTAATTGAAATTAAGCAGCTGTTGTGATATTCATTCCCAAGCTTTTATGCATAATTGGATTGTGTACGAAGTTAGGAGACATTTGCACATCGGTATTATAGAAGTTTAGTTTAAATGAATAGTTTGGACATCTGAAGTTCTCTCATCCATAAATAAGCTCTTTAGATTTGTTTATGGAATTTATTAAAATTGGATTTTTAAGTGTTTGCTCTTCAAGTAAATCAACCTCTCTTCCGAATAAAATTTTTAAATTTTCTTTCAGATTTATATAGTTATCAAAATATTGAGATAAATCAAAAGGTTTGAATTTAACTAAAAAATCAATATCGCTTTTATCGTTGAAGTTTGAATTTAAAGCAGAGCCAAATAGATACATTTTGTCCACATTGTATGTTGAACAAATTGTTTTTAGACGGTCAATATTTTGTTCTATTAGAATCATAATTCAAATTTAGGGAAAAAGTTTCTATAAGTTTCCGATTCTTGGATATAATTACTAGTAACGTCAGTGTTTGAAAAAACCTTCGTTGATTTCTTTCAAATATGTAATTAATTGAACTATTCAACAGAAAAGTTGTATGTTAAATATGCAGTATATCACAGGACTACTGTGTAATCAGCTGGTTGCAATTGACAATCGACTTCGGTCATTGCGACGAATAGCCTGTCCCGCATAGTGGATCATTTACTTATTGAAAAGGATATTTTTTCGGACACTAATTCCCAAAACTGGATGGATAATTGGATTGTGTGCGAAGTCAGGAGACATTCGCACAGCGGTATGATTCAAGTTTAGTTTAAATGAATACTTCGGACAGCTGGGCATTCGCAAAGCGGTATGATTCAATTTTAGTTTAAATGAATACTTCGGACAGCTGGCAGTTTTAATTTTATTCTGCATCAATAAATTCGTTTTCTCTTTTGATTGCTCTTAATTTTGTTATTAAATTATCCCCTTTTTTGGTTAATTTCCAATATGTACTATTGTCTTTTAGAGACCTTTTTTTATCACTTTTTTCTACTAAGTTTAGAGCTTTTAATTGAATTAAAATTGATAAAAAATTATCTGAAAATAAATTAACTAATTCATATTCAAAGCCTTCTATTTTTGTTAAATACTTAATATAAGAATCAATTCTTAATCTAAAATCTTCTTCTTTTGCTTCATCTATTAATATAGCACAGGTTTTTGCAAATAAGGTATTCCACTCTACTTCTATTGTTTTTTGGTCCCAACTGTCATATTTTTTAATTTTATAACCATATTTTACAATAAAAATATCATCATCTTGTAGCAAATCTTTATTTATATTTTCTTCTGATTTTTTAATTTCATTTTCTAATTCTTGAATTTTTTGTTTCAGTTCTAAAATTTCTAAATTTGCTTCGTCTGAACTAACTCTATCAGATTTTACCCAACCAATTCTTGGTTTTGTCTTAATTAATTTTATTAAACTTCTACTAACGATTGAGCCTAGTTCCTCAGGAGAATTCCAATATTTAATTAATTTTTCTGAAGAAATTTTTCTGAAATTTTCAAGTTTTTGCTCTTTTTCAGAATCTCTATCTGTTTTACTACTTTTGATTTCACCTGGAGTTTTATGAAGAAATGAAATTACAGGAACTCCAATTTCAATAGCATATTCATATTCCATTTGGGTAAAACTAATTCCTTCTTTGTTTAATGAGCCATAACGACCACCAATTATTAAAATGTAGTAATCACATTCGTTTATTAATTCTTTGATTAATGTCCATTGGTCATCATCGGTTGCAGGGAATAATTCCATTCCAATTGGAATGCAATCTAATTCAAGAAGAGCTTGAATAACTTCTTTTCTTTCTTCAATCAAATCTTGATAAGTTGAACTTACAAAAACGGAATATTTTTTTATATCTGACATTAATTAACTGAATTTTTAATTTTTACGAATAATTGCTACTAACGTCAGTCTTTGAAAAACCTCCGTTTGTTTCTCTCAAATATAAATAAATAATTGAAATATTCGAAAGAAAAGTCGAACATTTAAGTATGCAACTTATCACAGGAATACCGAGTAATAAGCTGGTTTCTTCTAAAAATTCGGAAGAAGAACAAAATAGTACAAAGCATATTATTCCTCAAAAAAAAGAGGACGTTTTGTCCTCTTAAATAACCTAAACTTGTTTATCGATATCCCCATAGTGGCGGAAGTAGAGCGGTTCCGTTCAACCGCGATTTCATTGTTGGCTTTTCAAGCCCAATGAAACCTTAGCTGTTATGCGTTCGGCTTTCTATTGATTGAATAATTTTTCCATTTCAATTATTCTTTCAGATTTAATAATTAGTCCTAAATTATTTGGAATTTGCGATACAGAAATTGGTCTTTGCAAATTTGGTGTCATTACAATTTCTCCTGTCGCTGTTGCTTGTGGACCTGCGAATAAAACCCCAAGGAGAATAATTCTATTTGCACCCATATAAGTATTCCCTTTTTTGTCTCGATAGCCACCTTCGTTAAAAATTAAAACAGGCGAACCGCTAGAACCAGGAAAAGCGGCAATGTCAATCATAATTTCTTTTTTACCATTATAGTCTATCAAAGGATTTGTTGCTGTTGTACCTTTTCGGAAAATCGGCATATTATTTACAGAGTCCCAGATTCCATTTGGATAACCAATCATTAAAACATCTTCAATTGCGGTCAATTCCTCTTTATGTTTTTCGGTTGGTAAAAGGTCTTTTGTAAAAGGAATATAAAACAATTTGTCTCCTCTTTTTTGTGCTTCATTTACAAAAGGAGCAATTGGCATTGCACATAAATCCACATCAGCTTCGGGATGTAGTCGCCAAAAACTTTCAAAATTATCAAATGCTAGCGTGAAATGTTCAGTGTCAATTGGTTCTCCTTTTTCATTAGCTTTAGTAATGATGAGTTTTCCTTTTGAAGCGTTTTTTATTACGTGTTTGTTCGTTACTACAACTGGTACGTGAGTATTACTCGTTTTGTCTTCAAGAAAGTTAAAGAAAAAACCTGTACCAGTGGAAGTTCCACCAGTTTTTAATTCACATTCAATTCTAACTGTCGAGTAAGTTAATTGTTCTGATATTGATAAATCCATTTTTTTTTTCGTTTTATGTTTTTTTTAAGCTGACGCATAACTTGTATATATACGCAAGTTTATGCGTTTTTTCTGAATACTCAAAATTATAACCAAAGTTTTTTCTGTCATTTATAAATACTCGTAAATACAACCCTAAACAGCCTAAAGAATGATCCCGGAAAGTCTGGGGGCATTCTTTCCCTTTACAATTGTAAAAGGAAACAAAACAGTCTACAGTCCAAGTCCTAATGAAGCAACTATTCAACTAGGCAATCTTCAAAACCATTTTTTGAATTGATTACAAAATAAGACAAAGAAAAACCCAATCTAATACAAATATGGTACTAGATTGGGTTTTTGTACTTGAAAAATAATATTTTAAAGTGTCACAAATTGACTAAAAAACAACAAACTATCTTGAACATGTTCCTGCCAATACGCCCACTCATGAGCACCTTCAAACTCTTCATAGGTATGATTGATGTTAGCTTCGTTTAATTGCTGGTGCAAAAGCCGATTGTGCTCAATCAATAAATCGTCTTTTCCACAATCAAATCGCAAATAGGGGAGTTCTGTCTTGTTTTTTAAGATGGTTTCCAAAACATCTTCGTCAGAACTATTGACTTGATTGTACTGATTTTCGTCTTCTTCAACAAACAACGGCATTTGGTTTTTGTTGGTGATAGACGAATGTGCTGAAATAGCTTTGTATCGTAACGGGTATTTTGCCCCTAGATGCAAAGCTCCAAATCCGCCCATGGACAAACCTGAGATAAACAAATCAGAAGTCGAACTGGTGCAATCAATATTTTCGATCACCGCATTTACAACATCATCAACAATCCAAGATTCAAAATTCTTATCATTGTGAGGCAAGTAAGCAGAGCCATCGCCCCACAATCCGTCGGATGGCATGGCCAAAACCATGGGTTTTATTTTTCCTTCTTGCATCATTTTTAAGGCGGTCAAATGAACTCCTGCCTTATGTGCCCAGATCCACGCGCTACCATACACACCGTGTAAGAGCGTGACTATTGGAACATTTTTTAAATCTTTCATCGGAGGCACAAACACACAAATATCACCACGCCCTTGCAAATTGGGCGTTTTCACGGTGATAAAACGGAGGTTGTTGCTTTCGAATTCGGGGTTCGAAATTTCGGTAGTTCTAAATTTTGATTCCATATTTTTATTTTACGGCTAGTTCTGTACTTGTCGCTTGGATATTTTTTGTTTTTGTCGCAAGCGTGATTTTTCCTTTCGAATTCGACTGTACAAAAATAACCGCTTGCCCGTTGAAAAACTTACGTTTTGGTTTGGATAAATTTTGCATGTTAACTGGATCTCCATTTCCTGCCGCCAAAAAGCTTGCTGCTCCAGAAACTTCTATGTCCATATCATCATTAAAATGCGGACATAAATTCCCGTCTTTATCCACCATAGAAATCACATAAACTCCCACTTCTCCGTTTTGGATCGTTGCAATTTCGGGCTCTATTTTTATCGAATGCGGTGCTCCAGCAGTTACTCTTTTGGTTTCGGCTACTTTTTTGTTGTTTTTGTCGTAGGCGACAATTTTGGCTTCGCCAGGTTCATAAACCACATCGTCCCAAACAATCGCATAGGCTTTGAATAAATCCCAGTTACCACCACCAGAAGCTTCTTTGGCTAAATTATTGCTTTCGAAATCTAATTTACTTATCGGTTTTTTTGTTTTGATACCATAACTTTTTCCGTTCACAAACAACTCTGCTTTCTCATAATTGGTATAGCAAACCACTGGAAAAGATTTTACTTTCAAGTCAGGCCATGTCCAATGAGGGAAGAAGTGCAATACTTTTGCGTCTTTATTCCATTGCGCTTGGTATTGGTAAAATTTATCTTTTTCTAATCCTACAAAATCCACCGGTGCAAAGTAGGAGCTACGTGCTTCGGCATTGTGATATGGAGAAGGTTCACCTAAATAATCATATCCTGTCCAAACAAACTCACCATAAACAGACGGATTTTTTTCTTGAGAAGCAAACTCTTTGTACGCAGGATAACCCCAAGGGACATTGGTCGTTTCAAAATTACCAGGATGTCCATCAGGATACACAACGGTATGAGACGAATCGCCTCTTTTGCCATGAATGGTATCAAAAACAACTGGGAATTTATAACTATTTCGAACACTTACAGAACCGCCCGTTTCGCTGGCAAAAAATTTCAAATTTGGATATTGCTTGCGAATGGCTCCATAAATACCTGCTTTATAATTAAAAGCAGCCACATCTACGGTAGTTGCCATTCCGCTAACAATCGCGTTTTTGGCCGAGTTAAATCCTGCTGTTGTAGCACGAGTGGTGTCTAGCGATTTTACTATTTTGTTTAAGTAAGACGTAATTTTGTTAGGATCATGTTTGTACTGCTCCATGATTTCGTTCCCGATGCTCCACATGATGATACTTGGGTGATTTCGATCTCTCAAAATCATGTCGGTCAAATCAGTTTTCGACCATTTATCAAAATGGATAGAATAACCATTGGTTACTTTTCCGATTTGCCATTCGTCAAAAGCTTCGTCGATTGCTAATAATCCCAATTCATCGCAAACATCCAAAGCTTCTGGAGCAGGTGGGTTGTGTGAAAAACGAATCGCATTAACACCCATCGCTTTCATTTTTTTCATTTGTCGAACAAATAACTCTCTGTGAAAAGCGGCCCCAACTGGTCCCAAATCATGGTGCATGTTCACACCATTGAAACGTACTTTTTTGTCATTCAAATAAAAACCATCTACTTCATAACGAACCGTTCTAATTCCGAAAGTAGTCGAGTAGGTATCTACAACTTCATTGCCAGCAAGAATAGTCGTTTTCAATTGATACAAATTAGGATTTTCTAAACTCCATAATTCAGGTTTCGAAATCTCAAATTGTTCGTTGACCAATTGGTTGTCGTTGATTTGTACGGAAGAAGTTTTCGAACTAACTACTTTTCCAGCAGGATTAAGGACTTCATTTTTGATTGTGTATTTTCCGTTTCCTGCTAATTCTAAATTTAAATTCGCAATAGCTTTCTTTTTCGAAATAGAAGGTGTGGTTACAAAAGTCCCCCAAGTTTTTACGTGTGTAGCATGGGTTTTTATCACCGAAACTTTGCGGTACAAACCAGCTCCAGGATACCAACGGGATTGACTGTTGAAGTTCTCCAATCGAACGGCAATTGTGTTGTCACCCGCTTTTAAAAATTTAGTCACATCAAAATAGAAGGAAATGTATCCAAAAGGTCTTTCGCCTACGTATTGTCCATTTACAAAAACTTTGGAGTTGCTCATGGCACCATCAAACATAATTTGTACTTTGCCTTTTAAGTCGGCAGCAGATACAGAATATTGGGTTCTATACCAACCGATGCCAACGTATGGCAAAGCGCCACTACGACCCGTGCGGTAAAAGGGTTTGCTATCGCCGTCTTGAACCACCATGGTTAGTTGTACGTCATTGGCAAAATCAAAATCACCTTTTACAGCCCAATCGTGAGGGACAGTTACCTTTTCCCAAGTGGAATCATCAAAGTTTTCCTGAAAAGCAGCACCATAATCATAATTGGTGAACTTCCAGTTTTTTAGTAAATCGGTTTGTTGTGCATTGGCATGGAAAGTCAAAAGAAACAATCCTATTGTTGTCCAAATATTTTTCATCTGTTGGTTTTTATATTTTTTACTATTCTTTAGGTTTTAAAATTCAAATCTAAAGCTTACTTCTGGTACTAATTAAGGTTTTACCGTAACCAATTTATAGGTTCTTATGTAGTCAATCAAGGCAGTTCTGTCTTTTTTGGATGCTGTCATCAGTTTACTGTCTTTCTCAGGAATTGGATTCCAATCGTAGACTTCAATTGAAAAATGAATAAACATTTGTTGGTCAAAGTCCGCAGGAGGTGTTAGTGTATACACATATTTTCCATCCAAATAGAATAATAATTCATTTGGGCTCTTCCACCAACAACCGTAGGTATAGAATTTTTCAGAATTTTTTGTTTCTGGAAGGATCATTCCCTGATCCCTTTTCTCTTCGTTGCAAGTAGTATTTCGTAAAATGGTATTGGAATGCATAATTTTATCCCATTTTTTGCCCCATTCTTGTGCTAGTGGAGAAATACTTCCGACAGATTCGGTAATGTCAATTTCGTGTTTTTTGCCACAGGTATTTTTAGACATTATCCAAAAACCGCCACCCATTTCTGTTTTGCTCATTTTGAAAGTACTCTCAAAATAATAACCATAAGTTACAGGTTTCACTGCTCTAATGATACCTCCGTAATAATCATAATTGGTAGCCGTATTATATTTGTTGCTTACAAAACGCTCGTCTAGTTTTCCAACTTCAATATTTAAATATCCGTTTTCGACAGTAACTGCATTTTCTATAAAAAGGGCAGGAGAACGACCAATCCAACCGAATTCAGGATGACCTTCTGGATCTGCAATCCATTTTTTGGTATCTAATTTTTTTCCGTTAAACTCATCTGATAATTCAGAAACCAATTGCCATGATTTACCTTCAGGCGCTTTAATTTGCGCACTTAATAGAGAACTAAATGTTAAAAAAGTTCCAGCTATAAAAAGAATGTTTTTTTTCATATGTAGATAATATTTGTTTTTTAATGGAATATGGTATCGCCATTCTTCATCTGTGTTTGTGATAATTGAATCATGGCGATTTCATACCTATATATTATTCGAAAACAATTACTCCTTTGGCATTTTTACCCGACAACATATCGTCTAAGGCTTGTTGTAAATCTTCTAATGGATAGGTATTGGTAATCATTTCGTCCAACATGATTTCCCCCTTTCTATAATGCTCCACGATTATTGGAAAATCTTTTTGAGGGTTGCATTTTCCGTATAATGGATTGATGTATTTTTTGTCCCATTCGAACAATGACATATCAATTAACACTTCTTCTTCGATACCACTTACTTGAACTGCGGTTCCTGCATTTCGAACCATGGCAAGAGGAGCTGCTCCCAAGGCAGGAATGGCAGTACACTCAAAAGCATAATCAGCGCCACGACCATTGGTCATTTCTTTTACTATTTTGGCAGCATTTAGTAATCCTTTGTCGTTTTTATCTGCTAGGATGGTATGCGTTGCTCCAAATTCAACTGCCATGTCCAAACGTTGTTGGTTGATGTCGATTGCAATAATCATTGCCGCTTTAGAAACTTTAATTCCTTGGATTACATTCAATCCAACACCACCAGTTCCTAGTACAACGGCAGATGAATTAGCTTCTACTTTTGCTGTGTTTACCGCTGATCCAAAACCGGTCATTACGCCACAGCTCACAATACTAGCGGCAGGATAACTCATGTCTTGAATAGGGTTTTTGACAACTGCAGATTCTTTCACCAAAGTATATTCCGATAAAGTACCAATATTGAAGGATCGAATGATAGGTGTACCGTTCCAAGATGTTCCCTCCAGGTGTGCGTGTCCGGGAGTGTATCCGTTTCCACCTGCCACCACGGGCGAATTGTTTTCGCAAATATGTTCGTTTTCGTGCTCACATTGGAAGCATTTTCCGCAAGGAGTAGCCCAGTTCAAAATCACAGCATCACCAACTTTTACAGAAGAGACATTCGATCCAATTGCAGTAACGATTCCGGCACCTTCGTGTCCCATTACAATTGGTTTTCCCCAGTTTAAAGAATCATGATCGGTATGGCATAAACCAGCCGCTTTTACTTGTACCAAAACCTCATCTGCTTGTGGGTTCTCTACTGTTATGGTTTCTATCGAAAATGTTCCGTCTCCTTTAGCGATTGCTGCTTTACAAGTGATGCTCATATACTGTGTTTAAATAAGGTTCTAATTAATTTATAAAAGTACTTAGACAAGGACTTGTTTGTAGTATGTATCTAATCAATAAAATAAACTATTTTGTTGTGTGTACATTAATAACCTAGTTTATTGCGACAATATTGAATACTTTTTGATTAAAACGACAAAACCCCCTGCTAATGCAGAGGGTTTTGTGTTGCGGTTGGATAACCCATAAAGATATAGTACTCTGTGGTATTTCCTATTGTTTTATAATTTCACGAACTAAACCTGTATCTGGTGTAGAGATATTACAAACGTACCTGAATAAGAATCCCAAAAAATGTAGTTTCCGAACTTAGATTTCTTTAAATGTTGGTTTTTGTTGCAAAAATCCACTACTATTTAGGAAACACGTTTGTACTAGAACTTTAAATAGTTTGTTTTTTTATCATTTTATTAGATGCAAACTTTTCTATTTATTCACAATAAATTTTATACTTGTTTTTTTACCTTGTTGGTTTTTTACTTTTATAAAGTAGATTCCTGAATTTAATTGTGATACACTAATAGCCTCTTCTTTTGAAACATTTCCAGAAAATAGTAGTTTACCTTGAATATCATAAATAGAATAGGGTGTGTTATCATCAATGTTTTTCAATTTAACACTACCATTATTGCCCACTGGATTTGGATAAACATTTATCTGGTTGCCTGTATGTGTTTTATCTTCGACTGATAATAAAGCAGGATCAATAACCGCTTTATACCACCCGCTTCCCCATCCAGCGCACCACAGAATATTTTGATTATCTGGGTCTGGTTTTACATCTACTATTCTTTCAGAATGTGCTAATCCTTTGTTTATTTTTGTCCAATTTGAACCACCATCTACAGATAAAAAGACACCTGTGTTTTTAAAATTATCTACAAGATTAGGTACTTGTGCAGCGGCCGAAATCACAATTATATTTGAATTTATTGGCGATACTTCTGTTTGCCATATGTAAGGAGATTCAAATATTCGAGTCCAAGTAGTACCACTATTAGTACTTCTCCAAACCCCACCAGCATTAAGTTCTCCTGATCTTGCTCCTGCAGATATAAACATATAACCGGTGTTGCGATCCATAAAAAAATTATTAACTGATTTTATGGCCGTTGGTATTGTCATTTGTGTCCAGCTTGCACCATTATTAGTCGATTTATATAATCCCCCTGGATCAGAATTACTAAATTGATTTACAGCTGCATAAATTGTATTTGAATTAGCAGGGTCAAGCGTTAATCTATGTATGCTACCTGTTGAAGCCGGCAAACCAGTATTACTTAAAGTCCAATTAAGTCCTGCATCAGTTGATTTGTAAAATCCGTAGCCCCCTTTGGTTAATATGCTTTCGTTTACAGAGTTCCCCACTTCTGTAATTGCTTTTCGTGTAGCACAAAAATACATGTTGCTGGGGTTGTTAGGGTCTATTAATAACGAATTTTGTGGTGCTAAATCTTCATATACATTGTTACTTGCTGTAAAAATTTCACTTATATCTTGCCATGTTTGTCCACCATCTGTGGTACGTCGTAGCCATCCTCTGTGTTCTTGTCTTGAACTCAATGTGTATATAATATCTGGATTGGTTGGGTGTGCAGCTACAGTTGCTATGGAGTGTGCTGCAGTATTGCCTCCAATATCATGTACTTGTCCTTCAATTTGTTCTATTACTACATTATTGGCTATAGGACTACTTGTAGCAGTGCCTGTAGTTTTCCATAATCCGTGTTCTCCACTACATAATAATTTTCTACCCGCGACCCCTGTTTCCAATAGCATAACTTTACCTGGAAGATTGGTATTACCACGGCCTATCCATTGATTGCTATTGGGTGCCGCTTCAATATCATCTGCCTGTTCCCATGAAACACCACCATTGTTGGAGCGTAGCAGTTGTTGATTAATCCCTGCAAATACTTCACCGTTTTTATTGATCGCCAACATTCTAGCGCCAGAGTATTGTTCATCAATATCATCCATATATTTTTGCATATGAGAAAAATCAATATTAGCACCAGTTGGATTGTTTCTGGATGTCCAATACGATTGATTGGTGTTATTAATCCAATAGGGTCCCGATCTTGAACAAGCTATCCAAGTAATTCCGCCATCAATTGTTTTCCAAACATCTCCTTGTCCAAAACTAACGTCATGTCTTTTGTTATGTACAATATAAATCTCATTTTTATTTGTTGGATTAACAACAATTCGATTAAATGTTTGCAAAATCTGAGTTGGATAAGTGGTGTAGGTAGCTATAGATTGCGCTTTTGTGATACCCAACCACTTAGCTACTGTGCTATGATAATCGTCTCTAGACCTATAATCGGTAACCAATTGCAAATTTAGACCCAAATTACCAGTTATGTTTTGCCAACTCAGTCCGCTATCAGTACTTTTATAAATACCTCCAGTACTATTTATTGTTGTTCCAGTTGGATTGTAATAGGTTTGTTCTACTGCATATAAAATAAATTCTCCTGTGGTTGAGTTGTAGTATGAGGTTAAATCCCGTGGTCTATTATTTGGTAATCCTGTGGCGCTAGAAGTCCATGTTACACCCAAATTTGTACTTCTGTACATTCCTTGAGCAGTAGCCATAATTAAAGTATTAGGATTGCTTCTGTCAAAAATAATTCTGCCTGCATCTAGATTAGTGTCTATACCCGTGGCAACTTTTGTCCAATTAACACCTCTATTTGTTGTTTTCCAAACATATCCATAATTAGACCTAGATTGCATTTGTCCTTGAGGTTCAGCTAAGGTACGATGATTGGATTTTACGTTCCAAAAATCTCCTGCTCCTAAAAACCAAATATTATCGTTAGTAGGGTGTATCGCAAGTTTTGAATGACATTTACCCATAGTTGATACTTCTGTCCAATTTCTACCTCTATCTATAGTATTGTACACCTTCCCACTAGAATTACTACCGCTTTGATCATTCGCAAAGGCAATACCATAATCTGCATCTTGTAATGAAAATTGAATGTCAATAACTCTTCGCATATCTAAACCATTACCATCACTATCTTTTAGTGTATTCCATGACTGACCATTATCCCAAGTACCAAAGGCAGCATGCATATCGGCACCGCTAAACATTACATTTACATCTGTAGGATGACACCAAAATTCTTCACAATACCCTGATGTACCTGGCGAAATATTTGTCCATTGTACCAAAGGAGAAGATTGAATCTTCTGATTTTGCAACATGGTGAAATTTGTAAACGTACCTTGTCCCGAAGACAAATGCGAAATAAGAAGAATTGTTAAACTTATAAATAATAGTAGATTTTTTCTCAAAACTATTTGGATTTAAATTAAGAAACAAAATTATGAAAACAGATCTCTTTCATTAAACCATATAGTTTATATTGTATCACAAATGATTTGTTACAAAACTATTATACAATAAGTTAGTTTTTAAAAATCTAATTTTAAATCATATTAAAAAATGAAAGTTATCTTTCTTGACAGTCCAGTATTTGATAATGAAACATCCAGATAGATATTCTTCAAAAGTACTTCCTAAATCTATCATAAAAAGTATCATGAAAAGGTGATCCAATATCTTTTTTTATTATCAATACTCGCGACCCTTCGGGATTCTTTTCGAAAAACACACTAATTAACCCCAAAAAGGCATCAAAAACGTATTACACCCAACGGGTTATTGTAATAAAAATAATAGGGATTTATAACCTTCACTTCTTAATAAAAAAAGCTGCTCTTTTCAGAGCAGCTTTCCTAAAAACTAGTAAATTAAATTACTTATTTTTTCACTATTTTAGAGGTAGAAACTCCGTTTGCAGAAGTCAATCGCAACATATAAATTCCTTTGCTCAATGAAGCTACATTAATAGCATCTGAAGGATTGTTTTGAGACAAAACTACTTTTCCAGAAGCGTCAACAATTTGTGCTTTTGTCAAAGATTCCTGTGTTTGGATATTCAAAGTTTCTCTTACTGGGTTAGGATATACTGCAAATTCGAATGCGTTAAGTTTTTTTACTCCTAATGTTGAAGAGTCATATTTCAAAACCACTTTACTCGTATCCGAATAATCCAAAGCCCATCCTGCAAGAAGTCCTGTTACAGATGCAAAAGTTCCAGTAACTGTTCCACCATTTGTACTTAAAATAGCATAAGTAGTTATTCCAGTTGGAGGAGTAGCTGTGATATTTAATGCAAGTTTTGCTCCCGAAATAGTAACCGCTGCTGAAGCTGTATTTGCATTGATTTGATCCATATCAGTTCCTGCAACAGCACCATTACCGGACACATCAATTTTTAAAGTAGTTGTGTTTAATGGCAAAGAGGCTCCAGAAATATTCATCTTAGAATTACCAACTCCACCAGGCGATAAAGTTCCAGATGTAAAAGTGTTATTTACTGCTGACAAATCTGTTAAGATACTTGATCCAGAATTTGTTTCAACGATTCCTGTATTAACAAATTTAGAAAGATTACTACCAATAGCATTTGAGTTAGTACCTACTGCTGTAACTGGGAGTCTTAAAGTACCATTATTATACACCTCTGATGAATTTAAACCAGAACCAACTATTCCAGCACTAGTACCATAATCGCCATTAAAGATAATTGACCCGTTATTGATTAAAGATGCATCGCTACCGTTAGCATTTACATAAATTGGTGAATTACCTCCTATGGCAGGATTTAAAGTAAGTACTGTTCCTGAAAGAACTTCTATAGAAGATGTTCCACCTGCACCAGTATTAATATTAAAAAGCCTACCAGCACTTTGAGAAAGAGTAACAGTAACTCCAGTTCCTCCTATTTTTCCATTACCAGCTGTTGTAGCACCACCAGCTGTATTGAAAACATTCCCAGTTCCTAAAATAGTTATTGTTGTAGTTGCTGCATTTAAATTAATTACAGGTAAAGTTAGAGCACCAGCATTAGTAAAAGTTATAAAACCTCCAGTACCATCAACAGTTGTTGTCAAAGTACCTGTTCCACCGTATCCAGTATCTAGACCAGCAACATTATTAGCTGGTACTTGACAGTTTATAGCTGCATTATTACTCTGTGGAGTTAGATTCAAGGTACCATTATTGGTTAATTTACCACCTCTTATATATAGTGCAGAAGAGTTATTTGCTATATTCAATGTTCTTCCAGAAGGAATTGTCAAAACTCCCTGAGCTGGAGTAGTGGTAGTATGCAAACTTAATTGTGAAATTGAAATGTCTGCATCCAATGTAACAGATCCAGCAGCAATTATAGCCGAATCTGGATTACCATTGTCACCAGGATAGGATACAGTTGCTCTTGCAAACTTAACATTATTACTTCCTGATAATGCTGCTGTTGTAGCTAGACTAAGTGTAACTGTATTTGTAGTTTCGTTAACTGCAGTTACTACGGTACCTGTCGCAATTTGACCAGCTGTAGTACCAGTAACCTTATCCCCAATCTTAATTTGGTTTGTGTTATTTACAACAATATCCGTAACACCACTACTAGCTGTAACAGTTTTTGACGCTAATGCATTTGTCCAGTTGGCAGCATCTGCCCAATTCCCCGAAGCTACAGCTGGTTTCCAAGTGTACGTTTGTGCCACAATTGAGCTCGAAAATAACCCACAACCCATAATCATAAGTCCTAGAAAATTGTTTCTAGAAGGACTTAAAAAGTAATTTTTTTTCATAATAAAGTTTATTGTTAATTAATATATTTTAACTTTTAGCTATGTATTTTAACTAAAAGTTCAATGTCAAATGTATTTTAAATCACAATCTGTAATTACAACATATGATTTATTAGCTAGAATAAATGATTTGTTTTTGTTCTTCAAAATCACTTAAAATAGCTGTTATTACTAATCGCTAGTATCCATTTATTATAAAAAAAACAATCTTTTCTGTGATTTCTATTCGGATAATTTATTTTTTGACGACAATATTGAAAACTTTTTGAGTAAAACGAAAAAACCCTTTGACAATGCAAAGGGTTTTGTGTTACCGTATAAAAACTTAATAAGGTAAAATATTATGTTGGATTTCTTATTGTTTTATAATTTTGCTACTCAAACCTGTATCTGTTTTTAAGAAATAAGTTCCTGTTGCCAAATCAGAAATATCAATTGTATTTGTTGCAGGAAGGGTTTTTACAACAGCTCCCAACATATTGTAGATGTTAATGGTTTTACTGTCTTTTAAATCAGAAATAGTAATCGCTCCAGTTGTTGGATTTGGGTATACATTTACTAACTCTGTAACTTGTTTTGTACTCAATCCTAAAGTAGGTCCTGTAGAAAATTCAATTCTGTCAATTTCTAAAGTTCCTGCTAATGAACTAGTACCAGTAGTTCTGTGCTGTACATCAAAAGTATCAACAATTCCAATCCATGTTACTGCATTAGATAAATTAATAACAGCAACTTCATAAGGACTTGCATCGGTCATGTTTAAAGTTAATGTTGTATAATTTGATCCATTAGTACCACTAGGAGCACTACCAGTAGAAATCCTAAGTTGATTATTGAATGATTTGTTTCTATAATATACATGTGCATATTTATAGGTTTCTGCATTTATATAATTTGTTGGATCAGTTTTTCTTATAATTCCAACAGTGTGTGGTGCATTACCTGCGACTGCATCAGTTGTAATAACCATTTTACCTCCTGAAACCGTTATAGCTGAATTTATTGCACTGAAACCTTCGGTGTTAGTACCATTATTAAATTCATAACTATGTTTTTCTACAACAGGTACAGTATAGGTTCCTACAATTGAAACTGCTTGAGGTGGATTACTTGAAGTCCCACCAGTAGGTCTAAAATCATAACCTGCACCTAGTGGTGCAATATTACCTGATTGAAGTGTTAGTACTGAAAGTACCCAAGTTCTAGTGTTTATTGTTGGATCTGTACCATCTATAACTACAGTTGCTGCATTTGAATTGCTTAAAGTTCCAGCTGTTGCCACATTAGTTTGGGAGGCAGTTCCTGTCCCATTTTTGACTACAAAGAAAACATTGGAATTACCAGGTGCAATAGGGCTTGGATCTCCAGCTCCATTCGTTGCTGACGCATTTCCAGGATCATTAGTCGAAGTAACCGTTATGGTTCTTTGTGTGTAAACTCCAGGGCCAGTTTCCTCTAGAATATAACCATTGTCTGAAATTACAATAGCATTTAAAGAGGTTGCATCTGTACTTAGACTAAGTGTTTGAGTCTGTGCCTGAGAAATTGTTATAGCTCCAAGGCCAGTAACAAATAAGAGTAATAATTTTTTCATAATTGTTTATTGTTTAAAGTTTATACAAAACTATAATTCATTAGTGAAATAGGTGTTTGCATATGGTTTTTACCCTGCCACATATGGTTAAGGTGTTGTAATCCAGTTACTTGTTAAGCTTATTTGTTGTGGTTAATTACGATACAGTGAAAAAAAAAAGCCTTTAGAAACAAATTCTAAAGGCTTTTTTGATTGTATTTTAGTTATATTTTTGGAACAATATTCTTTGGAATATCAATTTTCTTATCATCTGCACCCAAGGCAAAAGTACTGGTGTTGTAAACATTTTTTTGTTTCCAATCACATTCAATACGACCATCACCTAGAATAATATTTCCGAGTTTGGTTCTAAACCAATCTGTCAAAGCAATGTAGTTTTTGTCATTAGCCAGATTGTTTCGCTCCATAGGGTCTTTACGTAAATCATAAAATGCCAATTGCACTTCTTGTCTTGGAGCATCCAATCCCCAACGTACGTTTTCATTTGGTTTGTATCTTCCTCCAGGTCCTCCGTTCAATGGACGTGGACGCATAGAGAAAGCGAAATCCTTGGTACGCATATACGAGCGTGGACCTGCAACACTATTTATTTCACCAATAATGTAGTCTTTATTTAGTTGTGGGTTCGAATACATTTCGGCTAAATCAAATCCGTCCAAAAATTGGTATTCTTTGGCTTTCAAATCAACACCTCCAGCGGCCAAAATGGTCGGCATAATGTCTACATACTCCGCAAAGCCATCATACACTTTTCCTGCAGGTACCGCTTTTTTGTCTGACGAAACCAAAATACCAGTGGTATGTGTAGAAAGTTCCCAAGGCGAAAATTTTGATTCAATACCTTGTTCTCCCAATTGCCATCCATGATCTCCACACGTGTACAAGATTATGTATTCTTGGTTGTTCTTTTTCGAATAGGCTTTAAATTCGGCTATGGCTTTCCCGATAATGTAATCTCCAAAAGCACAAAAGGCATAATAATCTCTGATGGCTTGTTGCTTATCTTCATAAGAGTAGCCGTCAATTCTTAATTTATTGTATAAGTCCACCAATTGTTTTGGTAGTTTACTCAACTCTTCTTTTTTATCGAATGCTGGAATTTTATACACTTTATCTTTAAAGCGGTCTCTAAATTCCTTTGGAGGCATCACAGGTGTATGCGGAAAGTGGAAACTCAAACTGGTAAAAATAGGTTTGCTGGTATTGGCACCCGCCATTTTATCTCCTAATAAGGATTGGTAAGGCTTATTTTGATTTTGAAGATAGTTACGATACTCGGTCAAAATATTACCATCCAATGTTTTGTCTGCAGGCATAGAGTTAACTCCACCAATAATCAAAGTAGACTCTTCTCCATCGTTGGCATTGTGATACAGGATATCCAATTCTTTTTCGACAGAAGCTTTGATAGCTTTTTCTGCATCCGAAATATTATCTTCTGTAGTCCAAGATTTTTTGACATTATTCGGATAGAAAAATTGCATGCGCGTATCTATTTTACCCGATTTGCCATTTACTTTACCATATGTCGTTTCCTTGTTCCAGTCGGTTACGCCACCTCTTTCCAGTTCTGTATCCAAAACATATTTTTGATAGAAACCTTTGTATAAGTCTTCCGTTTTTTTAGTAGCACTTTTTTTGTCAACGCTTTTATTTCGATAACCAGCCTTACCAAACAAACTGGTTTCGTAACCGTTTTCAACCATAATTTGAGGCATCGTTTTGGTGAAAAATTCGGCCTCACCATTAAAATATTCAAAACCATAGACTCCAGAATGGTGCGGGTATTTCCCAGCTAAGATTCCGTTTCGTGATGGTGCACAAGCGGGTGAGTTGCAATACATATTTGGAAACACAACTCCTTCTTTTGCCAAAGCATCTAAGTTTGGAGATTCAATATACCCCAGCGGACTATCATTTTTCCCTGTTGTGATTTGGTTGTAGTAGCCGTTGGAATCTTTTCGTTGGTCATCAGTCAAAATCCAAAGGATATTTGGTTTTTTGACTGTTTTTTGTGCCAACAATTGTGAATTGGATGCCGCAAAGCTCAATACACAAAGGGCAAATAATTTTACTTTCATAGTGTTGTTTTTTGGTTGTTAAAAAGTATTGGTGTTATGATGGTATAAAAGTGTATTGGTTTAATATTCTTTTTTTGTTCCTATTTAGTCAATTTATATTTTCGAATAAAAGTAAACTAGGAAGAGGTAAGCCAACTAAATCAAATGTTTTTATCTCTATAACAAATGGATTTTTGGACGTATAAGATGCTGCATTGTTGCTCCTTTGAAGTAAAAGATTGTATTTTTCAGTCTCTAAATTATTTTTCGAATAAAATGAAAAAAAATACAATAATTACGCTTTTTCTTACGCTTTTTGTTTTGGTAGTAAAAGCGCAAAATCCAATTGTTCCCGCAGGGATGTACATCGCTGATCCCGAAGCGCATGTGTGGAAAGATGGCAAATTGTACCTCTACGGATCTCGCGATGAGAGTGATGATTATTGGTGTTCTTATTCTCATCATGTATTAAACACTTCTGATTTGAAAAAATGGACGGTAACCGAAAATGCTTTCGCGTCCAAAGGTGCAAACGACCAAGTTTCATACCATGACAATTTACTATTCGCTCCAGATTGCGCCTACAAAGACGGAACCTATTATCTGTATTATTGCTCACCAGGAAAAAAGTTAACCGAAGGTGTTGCGACTAGTTCATCTCCTTTTGGCCCTTTCGAAAACGGAAAACAGATTAAAGGTGCGTATCAAATTGATCCTGCAGTTTTGATTGATGATGATGGTCAAGGCTACTATTATTGGGGACAAGGAAAACCAAAAGTGGCCAAACTGAAGCCTAATTTAATCGAAATTGATTCGACTAGCATTGTGGAACCCTTGGATGCCAAAGGAAACGTAGCTTTTCACGAAGGTTCTTCTATTCGAAAAATAGGAAAACTGTATTATTTTGTTTTCGCAGATGATAGCCGAAACAATAAACCCACCTGTTTGGGGTACGCAATAGGAAAATCGCCCATGGGACCTTTTGAATACAAAGGTGTTTTGATTGATAATGTGGCCTGTGATCCTGCCTCTTGGAACAATCATGGCTCAATAGAAAAATTCAAAGACCAATGGTATGTGTTTTACCACCGTTCGACTCACAATTCTCAAAAATTTCGAAAAGCATGTGTAGAACCTATTTTTATCAAGAAAGACGGAACTATTGATGAAGTCGAAATGAGTTCGCAAGGAGCAAGCGCACCCCTAGATGCAACAGCAATTATAGAGGCCGAGTGGGCGTGTCACTTATCTGGTAATGTTCGGGTTACAGGAATTGCAGCGACCGATATCAAATCAGAAGGTCTTGCGGCTTTCAAAGATGGAGATTTTGTAGGCTACAAATATTTGGATTTTCCTAAAAACTGTAGTGAGTTCGAATTAAAAGCAGTAGTTCATTCGAAAATTACTATCGAAATAAGACAAGGTTCGGAGCACGGAAATCTAATTGGTACATGCGTATTGGAACCTTCAAAGGACTATCAAATTGTAAAAACTTCGATTCGAAATGTAAAAAAAGGAAAGCAAGCGCTGTTTCTAACTTTTAAAAATGAAACCAACAGTTCCGATAATAGTTTGGACTGGTTTCGATTCAATTAATAAAAAATCAAAACAACTAAATAAACCAAAGAATGAAAAAAGTACTATTAACTATCGTTTCTACTTTTACCTTTTGTGTGACTGTACAGGCACAGGATTTAACCATTCCGCCAAAAAAGTATGCAGATTCGATTCAACTCGAAAAAGCACCTGCTAGATTGAACCAACAATTTCCGCTTTCGGATCAAAAAAATTCTGGAAAATGGAAACTTCTAAAAGAGTATTCCGATGAATTTGATTCGAAAACTTTAAACGAAAACAAATGGTTTCCGAACAATCCTAAGTGGAAAGGTCGTGCGCCAACTTATTTTCATCCTTCGAATGTAAGTCAGGAAAAAGGGGAGTTGGTCATTAAAGTAAACCAACACGGCAATGAGCAATTACCAAAAGATTTTACGCATTCGACTGGATTTATAAAAAGTAAAAAACAATTTTTATACGGCTATTTTGAAGCCGAATGTAAATTGATGGATGCTCCATGGGTGTCGGGTTTTTGGATGACCAATGTGGACAAAGATTGGTGGACAGAGATTGATATTTGCGAAAATGCGCCTGGAGTTGCATACAACCGTCATGATTTGAATTCGAATATTCATGTTTTTAAATCGCCAGCCGATCAAGGAGATGTGAAGGCCCATTTTTCAAGAACTATCAAATATTATTTTCCGAAAGAATTGCAAGCCGATTACCACGTTTGGGGCTTAGAATGGACAGCGGAATTTATTCGTTTTTATATTGACGGAATACTTTTTAGAGAAGCACCCAACACACACTGGCACCAACCGTTGGAAGTCAACTTTAATTGTGAATCCAATAAATGGTTTGGTGCTTTACCAGACGATAAACGTTTGGACGGCGAGTTTCATGTGAAATACTTTAGAGCTTGGGATCATAAATAATTACTACAAAAACCTTAGAATTTATTATAAAATGAAAAAAACTATTCAAATACTTAGCCTGCTATGCTTCATTTGCACCCTGAACGTGCATAGTCAGACCCAACAGGAGAAAGGAACGCGAACCAAAAAAAGCATCAATTTTGGATGGAAATTTCATTTGGGTGATCCCGATGGTGCTTTATACACCGAAAAATTAGACGATTCAAAATGGGAGTCTGTCAATGTTCCGCATTCCTTAGAATTGACATCGATGGATTTGAACGGAAACCAAGATGATAAATACCAAAAAACCTTTATGCGAAACGTAGGTTGGTATCGCAGAGATATTGCGGTTACGGCAGATACATCCAAAAAAGTATTTCTAGAATTTGAAGGCGTACATCAAGTGACCAATGTATGGGTCAATGGTAAACATGTGGGAGAATATGCGGTAGGAGGGTATACGCCCTTTCATTTTGATATTTCGAAATACGTGACCTATGGCGGTAAAAATCAAGTAACAGTAAAGGCCGACAACCGCAAAAGCGATATTATTCCGCCCGATCCAGGACCTATGGATTATATCAAATTTGGAGGTTTGTACCGTGATGTGTATTTGGTTGAAACCAATCCGACGCACGTGACTTTCAATTGGGAATCGGATATTTCGGGACAAAATATAACCACGCCTACGGTAGACCCAATCAATTTGAATGGTACTGTAAATATCAAAACGGGAGTTCGAAATGAAACCAACCAAACGCAAAAAACTACTGTTGTCAATCGATTGGTAGATAAGAACGGACTGGTGGTTTTGAAGCTTTCGCAAACCAAAGAAATTGGTGCAGGAAATGAAGTTCAGTTTAACGAAATAGGTAGTATTGAAGACGATTTTCATTTGTGGTCAACGGATAATCCGTATTTGTACCGTGTGAATACCACCGTATTTGAAAACGGAAAACTAGTAGATGAAACCGAATGTAAAATGGGTTTTAGAAAAATCGAAATGAACAATATGCAAGGCGTATTGCTAAACGGAAAGCCGATTAAGTTAATTGGTGTCAACCGCCATCAACATTATGGTTTTATAGGAGATGCAATGCCTAATTCGTTACATTATAAAGATGCTTTGCAAATCAAAAAATTGGGTATGAATGTCATTCGCACCGCACATTATCCGCATGATAACGCTTTTATTGAGGCTTGTGACGAATTGGGAATTTTGATTTATGAAGAAGCACCAACTTGGATGTCTATTGGTAGCAACGAATGGTTTGATAATTATGAAAAAGCCGCTAGAACCATGGTGCGCAACCACCGCAACCACCCGTCAGTCTTTATTTGGGGAGCCGGAATCAATCATCGTGGTTATGTGCCAAGAGCGCACAATATAATGAAACAAGAAGACCCAACTCGATTTACGGCTTCGCAAAGTAGCCGCTGGACAGGATGGCAAAACTCGGGACTGACCGATATTTTTGCACAAATGATTTACGGTGATTATTATTGGAGCGGTGACGAACCTATTCTAGCCATGGAAGGAAAACGTGGTCCCGAAGCGGTAAACGACTTTATGAGTAGCCCAATGAAAATTGGTCATATCGCTTGGACGGCGCATGCTTATTATACTTTTCACCCTAATCCAGACAAAAGAGATAAAAGTCGTAGCGGTATGATGACGGTTTTTAGATACCCAAGACCGGGACTTTTTTGGTATCAGTCGGAGTTGACCAAAGTGCCTTTTACACGATTGGAAACCGATTGGAAAGAAGGAACGCAAGAAGTAATTGTGTACAGCAACGCCGATCAAGTAGAATTGGTTTTGAACGGAAAAATAATTGCAACGCAATCTCCAACGATCAAAGATGATTATAAAAATCTAAAGCATGCTCCTTTTCATTTTAAAATAGAAAATTTCGAAAAAGGGACGCTTACCGCTAATGGTTTGGTCGAAGGACAAAAAATGTCTAGCGATACCAAAATGACGCCCGAAGCTCCAGATCATATAATTTTGGAATTGGATTCAGAGGGGCGAAAATTGACTGCTGATGGGTCGGATATTATCGTAGGCTACGCCAAAGTAGTCGACAAAAACGGTACGATATTGCAAGAAGTGGATATGGATATTAGTTTTTCGGTAAAAGGAAACGCTACTATTGTTGGGGATCAAACGGCCGCACATTCCAACCCAATGTTTACGACTCATGGGGTTGCACCCGTCTTGATTCAGGCTGGTACAGCGGTTGGAAAAATTGAAGTTACCGCTTTCGCGAAAGGTTTAAAGTCGGGCAAAGCTAGTATCATGAGTACCAAAGTAGATGACAACGCATTCGAACCAGAAACCATTCACGATTTAGAACAAATAAAAGTAGATTTGGGAGGAAACGATCAATTGGTACAATTTGATTGGACTCCTTGGAACGGAAACGACAACAATGCAGGCATTAAAACCTTCAGCGAGATGGGTGGATTTACAGCCAAAATCGAAGCTATCGGCAAAGTTGAAAACACAAGATGGTTGGGCGAAATTAATGTTATTGGTAAGTATGGATTTGCTTGTGGAGATGGTGTTTTAGGCGCTACCAAAGAGGGGTTATCGCTAGAATTAACGGGACTTAAAAAAGGAAAATACCAACTAAAAACGGTACACCATGCCCCAAGAACCAATACAGACAGTATGGATCCTAACCAGGAAAAAGCGGCGACTTACAAAATTTACCAAATTCCGTATGCTAAAAAAATAAACATCAGTACTACCGATAAAAACGGAACTACAGTAAAAGAAAATAGTGTAGTAACAGAAGGAAGTGATATGCAAAATAAATCTTTTGGTAACAGTACACAGTATTTTGAATCGGACGGAATAAATCCAGTTAAAATTATTTTTAAAGACCCAAAAGGTGCAGCCGTGTGGTTGAATAATTTTGAATTAAGTCAATGGTACTAATACTTCTAGTATAGAGCTGAAAATTATGTACCAAAAAGCACTGTGTGAATCAAGAATAAAGGTTTCGATATCGAATTGATTCTTGGAGACACTTATGGAATAAAAGGTAGTTTATAGTAAAAACGGATATTTAGGTAACAAAAGAAGTGGTTTGCCAGATATGGGAGCTATAGAAATTAAATAATTAGCACTTAAAGAGGTTTTGATTGAAAAAAAGTATCAAAATAAAAACTATATGTTATAGTTATAATTCATTGAAAAACAAATAGATATATGATTATTTTGTAAAATTGTAAAGACTTTAAGATAATAGTCAATCTAGAATTCGCATTTATTTATAAATGCGAATTTTGGGTTAAAATAGAATGATCAATAACCAAATTATTAATACAAAAATGATTAAAAAAGCGTCACTTTCACTTGGTGTTTTACTACTATCTGTACCTGTTTTAGGCCAAGGTACTATTAAAATAGAGCATAAAACGAAACAATATTTAAAAACAGAAACTACCTTAAACAAGAGTAAGTATTTCAATATCCACAATTTGACTAGTCTCACAGACACTGAATTTATAAATTTTAAAAGCACATACGGAATAGCCAGTTCGTATCGAGGAGGTAGGACATTTGACAGCCCGATGAAAAACCAAGTGAATGGTGTGTTTCCAGTAATCAAAAATTCGTTTAGTGGAGTTAGACCCGTTGAAAATAGAGTAGGATCAGGTAAACCAGGTGATTTGTTTTATAGTGACGACCCAAATGCAGATTATTCAACTATAGATTTAACTTCTTACATAGATGATGCGACTAATTATATAACCAATTATTATAAAAAACAAGAAGCCAATGTTCCGGAATATGTTGAGCCTCTAAATGAACCTATGGTTCATGCGGTAGATTTTTATCCTGAAGGTAGGCTTACTCCTAAGAAATATATCACTAGCAAAATCGATATAATTATTACAAAAATTTGTGAATTGCATCGTGAATTAGGAAAAAAAATACATGCAGCTCCAGAATTCGCAAAAAAATAGGATTGGAACGTTCTGACAGTTTGGAAGACCAGATTACAAGCCTTTAAAATAACTATTGTCTTAAAACCTCTGTACTTTCCAGCACTTTGCCATTTGTTTTCAAATTATAAAAATGGGCATTGGTAACGGAATTTAGAATAACGGGAGCACGTTTGTCTTCTGAATTAGTTTTTATTGAAATAGCATCTAAGTTCAAACCGTTTATATGACGGGCATAAATTCCGTAAACAGGTAATGCACCCACTACATAAAATTCTGGCCAACGCTTCATATTATCGAATGTATACTCTTTTACGTCTATTTGTTTTGCTTCTTGCAGTGTACCGCCACCTGAAACTATAAAATCTACATTGGATATAGAAACATCTTCGATTGCATGACCTGGAATTCCTGTTATGAATATGGCAGAATTTTTATCTCCCTTAGAATTGTCAGCAATGATATTACTAAATTTTATATTGTGCATGCGCTTCAAAGGTTCCATTTGCCCTTCAGGTGTTTCTACAGAAGCCGTTTGTTGACAGAAAGTCATAAATATGGGCCTTGGTACATTTTCCATCACCAAATTAGTAAAAGTCATATTGCTCATTTCTCCTCCCTCATTTTGCTGTATTTTTAAGCCCGAATCTTCAATATCTGTGAAGGTACAATTGGAAACCGTTACATATTCGATATTTCCACGTGACAACAATCCAATTCGGATTCCTGCCCATTTTGTGGTAAAATTGCAATTAGTAATGGTAATGTTTTTACAAGGTTTATCTGGTAGTGAAGTTTGCAAACAAATACAATCATCACTGTTATCGAAGCTAGAATTACTTACTCGAACGTTGGTACACCCATCAAAATCAAGACCGTCACCGTTAAAATTTGCTCGGCTTTTGATAGTGATACCGTCAATCGTAATATTGTTACAATACAACCACGCAGATGTCCAAGAAGCTGGATTTATTAAATGAATGTCTCTCATAGAGATTTCAGAACAATCTTTGAAACGCAATAACATTGGTCGCTGAATAACTCCTTTTTTTGGAAAATTCTCTAGATGACCATTTCCATCAATAGTACCATAACCTTCAAAACCGAATGAAACTGCATTTTCAGCATAAATCAAACAATTATTTTTTGTTACTTCTCCTTTATACATATTTTTATGCACATTACCTACATAATCATTTTGATTAGTGCTTCCTTGCAATACAGTTCCGTTGGCAATATGCATAGTAACATAACTTTTCATAAAAATGGTACCTATAACGTAAGTCCCACCTCCATCAATTCGTACAGTACCCCCGCCATTTTTTGAACAGTCGTCAATTGCTTTTTGCACCGCAATAGTATTGATTGTTTTTCCATCATTTTTGGCACCATAACTCGTTATATTATATTCTTTTGCGATACTTATTATTGTGAAAAACAAGCTAATCAATAGCACAATTTTATTTTTTAACAAACCCGTTCTTTTTAATTTTTACAATGTTATTTTACTATTAATTTAAGAAAACATACCTCAGAACAACTATTTTTTTATTGAATTACTTAATTTGAGTTAGATACCCATTGTTCCTATTTTTTACCAAAGGCAATAATTCAGCTATAATTTTGGGACTTTCCTCTGCTATATTTACAGTTTCATGAGGGTCTTTTAGATGATCATACAACATCATTTTTTGCTTTTTGCCGTTATTGTAAATTGCTAATCGGTACCGATCTGTACGCATACTTACAACATCTTTCCAATAACTGAATACTTCTGTTCGAGTTTCAGTCTTTGGATTTTCAAGAATAGGAACAAAGCTTGTACTGTCTAGTCCTTTGGGTTTTTGAATTCCTGTTAATTCGCATAGGGTAGGATAAATATCTACCGAAGCAATTAGACTATTTGACGGAACTGCTGCTTTTTCATCTGAGGTGTTTTGACAATCATGGCGCTATTTAATGCATTTTCGAAAGCACTATGTTTTCCCCAAATAGTTTGATCTCCCAAATGCCAACCGTGATCTCCCCAAACTACGACAATCGTATTTTTGTCCAGTCCCAATTCTTTTAACTTATCCATCACTTTGCCCACTTGAGCATCTACAAAAGAAACTGCAGCGTGATTGGCATGAATAATTTGTTTGGCATAAGCATCTGAAATGCGTTTACGAGCACCTCCTTTTTCAGGAGAATAATACTGTCCAAAAAATTCTTCACTATTGTGTAAAAACTCATCAGCTACATTTTTTGGAGCATCGGGATTGGGTGACAAATTCATTTTCGATCTATAATACAAATCCCAGTATTTTTTTGGAGCAGAAAAAGGCAAATGTGGCCTAAGGAAACCTACTGCCATAAAAAATGGTTGTTTGGCATTGGCTCTTTTTTCTAATTCTTTTACCGCAAATTGTGCCACTCTACCATCAGGATATACCTCATCGGCAACATCCAACATTTCAAACGGGGGTGTTTTCTTAGCGTCTCGATGCTCGCCACCAGCATACATTTGAAAAGCATCTGGATTAGTGATAAAATCATTCCAACTATGAGGTAATTCTAATTCTTTGCCTCTTCTTCCGCTGATACTATGGCTGATTTTCCCCATTCCCACCGTATAATACCCATTCCTTTTTAGATGATGAATAAAAGTTTCTGGATTGTCTGTCTCTGGTTTTCCAGCTAATCTATTTCCTAAAAGTGGATGTGAAATTTCATCACTAGAAGTTAAATTTTTCCCGGTTAACATTACCATTCGTGATGGGCCACAAGTTGGGACTTGCGCATAATGCCTCTTGAATAATCTGCCTTGTGCTGCGATGGCGTCTAAGTTGGGAGTAATCATATCTGCAACACCGTAAGCATGTAGTTCGGGTCTTAAATCATCTATTGAAATAAATAGAATATTAGGTTACTTATGCTGTGCATTTAAAGTTATGATATTAGCAAATAACAACATCATTATAAATCTACTTGATTTCATTCGTTTGTTTTTATAAATTAGTGAATACCCATATAGGATTCTAAAATAAATTCTAAATGGGTATTCTAACTTTCCAAAACTACAGAATCAAATCAAATTGTAGCCCTACAAATGTTCTTGATTAGAGATCATATGAGTTTTTTTTGTTTTATTCTAATTCAAATTTAAACACAGTTGCCAAGTCATTCATTGTAGCGTCTGGCATGGTTAGGAAGAAACTCTCGGTGGTTAGTTCCCATTGCACTTTGGCATTCGATCCTAATAATTTCACGTTTTTTATTGGAGAAGGAGGGATATTACGGTGATGTCCTCCTATAGCTCTCATGTCAATTTTTTCCCTTTTTGAGGTTTCCCTAAAAAGAAAACATACATGGCTTTTTTATCTTTAGAAATGGTAAAACGCACATCATCCTCGGTATAATTTACAGTAGCAGATTGCCCTCCATGATGCCCATCTCCAGCACTTGCGGTTCCGTATCCAAAAATAGTGTGGGGGTGAGTTCCGTAAACTGCTTCACCGTGTACTTTCATCCAATCGCCAATTTGTTTTAAAATAGTTCTTTGTTCTTGATTGATAACGCCATCAGCACGTGGTGAAACATTCAACAATACAATTCCGTTTTTACTCCAAACATCAATCATATTTCGAATAACCAAATCTGCCGTTTTATATGGATGCCCTTCTACATACATCCATTTACTTTCTCCAATAGTAATATCCGTCATCCAAGGTGACGGCCAAGAATCTCTTCTTCCTCCTTGTTCATAATCCAACACGCTATATTCAAGCGGTAAATCTTCTTGTTTGTGCGCCAACATTACCTCTTTATTATTCTTGACACCATTGTTAAAATGATGTGCCGCCATTTCCATTCTTTTGTCTTCTGGAATCATATTCAACCAGGAATCATACCATAAAATGTCGGGACTATATTTATCAACAACCTCATTTACTTGGTCTAACCAATACTTGTTAAACTCTTCAATAGTTTCAAAATTACCAAACAATTTGCGTAGCAACGGATCTTTGGTCGCCGTTGGTAGGTCTGGATGATACGGATAATGGCTGTTGTAACCCGTCTTCCAATTTTCAGGGATATTGGCATTACGCTGACCATTTCGAGCATGATGAAAAGTGGCAATCGTTTTCATGTCACGCTTTTTTAAGGCTGCAAAAAGTTCTCCCAAAATATCTCTTTTGGGGCCCATATCTTTGGCATTCCAAGGATTTATTTTGCTATCCCACATGGCAAATCCATCGTGGTGTTGCGCTACTGGACCCGTAAATTTTGCGCCAGTAGATTGAAATAATTCCGCCCATTCCTCTGGATCAAATTGTTCTGCTTTGAACATTGGGATAAATTTTTCATATCCAAATTCGTAGATACTACCGTAAGTAGCTTCGTGGTGCTTTCGATCACTAGAATTATCCAAATACATATTTCTAGGATACCAAGCACTTCCAAAAGCGGGAACGCTGTATGGTCCCCAATGAAAATAAATTCCCAATTTGGCATCTGCAAACCATTCTGGCGCCGACCCATGTTTGGAAAGGGATTCGGAATTGGGTTTGTATTTTTCTACTTTCTTAGAAGCAATGGCACTCCCTGATTTACAACTTGAAAACAGTAGTGTTAATCCTAGTGTAATACTAATAAGTGTTCTATTTCTATATATTTTCATGTTTTAAATTTTATTTTTTATCGAATACTTTTCCTAATTATTTACCGTATTTATAGATCTCATACTTTTAGAAATGGGTAAGTATTTTTTCCTAATTCTGTAAAGCTAGTTTTTTAAATTATCCGTTTGTTGTTGGATGCGTTCCAGCTGTTTTTCACTTAATTTATGGGTATAATGAAATTCTGGACTATAATTATAATGATGTTCTTTCATTTGTTGATCGTCTATAGTTTGACTTAAATCACAATCAAAACGAGCTAGAATTGTATGGTTCCAATCGCCTCCAGCATTAATAAAATGTGAAATCCCCCAAGTAATTCCTCGTCCATTTTTGGTATCTGTAAAAGCATCTGGTATGAAAGGCCCAGCAGCAACAGGAAGCAACTCTGTGATAGAAGCGATTTCAAAATTGACCCAGTCTTTTGCGTATTGAATGGTATTGTGTTCCATTCCGTCTTTAATAATTAAGGCTGCTACGCCTTCTTTATACGGGAACAAAGTGGTTTCGTGACCCGAATTCAATACTGGATTTAGTGGATGTTTTGTAAACGGCCCCAATGGATTATCGGCAATTGCCAAACCTTGCATTCTTATTTTTGAAGGATTCAATTCTGGTTTTTTATCGAAATCTCCTTTATAGTACAAATAAATCTTCCCATCATGTACAAGAGGATACGGATCATGGATAGAATATTGGTCCCACGAACCTTCAGGTCCATTAGGAATAACTACTTTGTTTGCCGAAGTCCAAGGGCCATCGGGAGAATCAGCATAAGAAACCGCCACAGGACAAAAATCACCTCGTAAACCGCTAGCTTCCATAAATGCTTGGTAATACAAATAATATTTTCCTTTGAACTTCAAAATGGCTGATGTAGTTACCGAGCGCCAACCCGCTTGAGGTTTTGGAGGACGCGCTACTGCAATCCCTTGTTCTTCCCAAGTAAATCCGTCCTTGCTAGTGGCATACCAAATATCCGCCAAATCCCAATCGGAAGATGGAATAACGTCTGTAGCTTCTTTAGCTCTCGACATTCCAACTGCTTTTACTGCTGTCTTGCGACCTGTATACCAAACGTAATACTTACCATTTTCGAAAATAACTTTGGAGGGGTCACGTCGTGTAATCGTTCCGTCTCCGCCATTATAATCAAACCCTTTTAATTCGGTGTATTTAAATTGTGTGTACAATTCATTTTGTTCTGGCCGAATGGCTTCGTATGCGTCATAATTACGCGCTACTGCTGCACTCAAAGGGCGATTGGGTTTTTCTTTAGGAATAAAATATGGGAATTCTTCGGTTGTAACTTGCGATTTTTCTTTCCCGTTTTTTTCCTGCGCTTGAATTTGCCCTATATAGAGAACGAAACCAATTGTTATTAAAAATATATTTTTCATCTGTTTTTCAAATTACTTTTTATCTTTTCGATTTAGCCTTATTTATAAATTCTAACTTTTTATAATCATTCCCTGGAGTCCATGCAAAACCTTCGGAAGTCCAATCTACTCCAGCAGTCCATGCTTTACCACCAAATTCATAGGCACCCAAATCTGGTGCAGCTCCTATAAATCCGTCCGTTATTTTTTTAATTTTATTGGCTTTATCAATTATTGGAGAATCTTTTAAAGGCATAAAAAGAGAACTTTTTTCGATAGAAAATGGCAAAGTAGAAAACTGAACATTGTTTTTGAAATCATTGTCTGCTTCTGTTCCTTCAAACTCTTTTTCGTCTACTCTATATTTTGTTCCATCACCCGAATGCCACCAAGGGCGTACATCCGAAATATTGTTGTACAAGGTATTTTCTGCTACATTGGTTTGGACACCGTCTCTTTTGGGTACCCAACTATCAATAAGGGCTTGTTCTGCATGACCTACATTCCAAAAAGTATTGTTGTATATTTCATTTTTTACGGCATTCCAATTCAAATGCAAGCCGCCCCATTCTATATCCCAAACTACATTGTGGTGCACAATGTAACCTGCTGCATTATTGTCTAGATAAATACCCACTGCTTTTTTACCCGCATGTTTGGCGCCATACGCATCATGAAACCAGTTGTGATGTACCTCTACATTTACAGGAATACTTCTTCCGGTGACATAAAACAATCCTCCATCGGCTCCCGAAATCAAACATTTTTGAACGTGATTATAGGCAAACTCGCTATCATCACCCGTAACTTTTACCCCATCACGAGCGGAACCATAGAAGGAATTTTTTAAAATTTTATTTCTTGCACCACTACTATTCAGCAGTTGCGCATGAATGCCAATGGTATTGAAATATTGAATGATATTGTTTTCGATTCTGTTATCCTCAGCATCTTTACTTATTATAATACCGTTCACAGTCCCACTTTCTAAAACACATTTTTCAATGGTGTTATTAGACCCATTTAAAACTTGAATGGCGGCGTCACTTAATGCGGCACCAGTTAAATTGGTAATCAATTTATCAGATCCGTGTTTGACCATGCAATTGGTTATTTCATTATGATTTCCTTTGATGGTAATCATTCCTCCAAAAAAATTAAGCTTATTAAAATGAATATAATCTCTAGTAATTTCGGCCACATTTAAACGAGAAGTAACTTCTACCAAATCATTATTTGGATTTTTACCTTCGGGAGCATATAGGTAAAGTTCTTTTTTTTGAGTGTCATAATACCATTCTTTTGGTGCATCAAGCGCTTCTAATTTATTCATTAGATAAAAAATTCCTCGATGACCATTCTCTGTACGCATCGGACTATGGGTGTCTCCAAAAGGCCATTCATCTGGTAATGTTTTAAAATGAATTCGATTTAAATCTTTTTCATAGTTGGTAATGGTACGTTCCCAACTGCAACCGCTATGCGCACCTAGGTAATGAATAGTTCCGCCAGTCCAATCGATATTCGGAATTTCGTTATTAGAAATATAAGACATAGAATACGTCCCTTTGGTCATATCGATGTATTTGGCATCCAACGTATATTCATCATTGTCAGCATCATTTGGCCAACGAGCCAATTGCATTTTTTTCGAATTAAAAAAGACATTATTCCCGTCTCCTAATCCTAAATTGACACCCGATTTTTTATAAATATTTCCAGAATATTTTTCCCAACCCGAAACTTGATCGGTTGCCGAAACAATGACAATATCATTTTCGAAAGAGGTAAACAAAATTGGTTTGGATGCAGTACCTGAATTCTTCGGTACAATATTTTCACGATAAGTGCCTTTGTGAATGTAGCAAACATCTCCTTTGACCATAATTGCAGCTGCCTGAGATATGGTTTTGAAAGGATTTGATACGGAACCATTTCCAAGAGATTTATTGGTACAATCTACATGGTATTCTTTTGCAGTAACATTAAATGCTATTGCAAAAAGCAGGAACAAAAATTGATAGTTTTTTTTCATTTTAGAAATTATAAAGGTTGGTTGGAAAGTTAAAATTCAAAAGTTAAATCTATAATTATAGGCTCGTCATCATTACCGAAAATATTTTCGGGATTTCCTTGCGGACCTGTTCTCTCTGCTTCTTGGAATTTGGTACCTATAGCAGGAATATTTTTTACAAACGATATATCTCCCACAGGAAAATCTTTGACTGTTGCTCCTTTTTGTGGGTCTACTGGCTGTTGTGGTGTCAACATTCGTAAAAAAGTTGCATCAGATTTGCAATAAACCGTAAATCCATTGTTGTTGTTTCCTTTCAGTTTCATCCAATATAAACTGGAGAAGAATCCTTTGAATTCAGGATATACAAAACCCGATTCACCCGTAACGGTATTGTTATAGTCGTTTTCCCAAACGTTGAATTTAGTTCCTTTCATCCTGTTTCGCCAAACTCGGTAAGGACCATCACCCAACCATTTCATGCCGTTGACTTCTTGCTCCGGAAAAGAAAAGGAAATACCCATATAACCCGTTACTTTCTTCTGACTTCTCATTTCGACTTTCAAATCAACCAAACCATTTTGATGAATTGTCCACTTTATAAAATCTTGCGTTGTTTCGGTATTTTCATCCCATTTATAGTACTTCTTGTTCGTTTTAAACAAAGCGATAACTTCTGTTTTAGTATCAGTCTGTTTTACAAAAATCGTATCGATTTTCCCTTTATGACCTAAAATAATTGGCCCTTCGTTTAACGGAATTAGCTTTCCATTAGCAATCACTTCTTGCAATAAACCGGTAGTTTTAGAAAATTTAAAATGCTTATTATTAGCAGTTACCAGAATCTGTTCGTTTTTAATTTCAGAAGATACAGTTCCTTTAGCATCAGCAATGCTTCTTTCTGAATTTAATTTTTCGGGTGTTTTTACAGGATACGACCAGGTGAATAGTTCCTTTCCGTGTGGGTCTGTTGCTTTTAAATAAAGTGCATCAGCCGATTTCCAATTTTGTGGTTTTTCTACTGAGAAAGTACCTTTTTCATTAGGTTCTAGATTTGGTAATTTTACATTACTTTGTGACAATACTTTAAATTCGGTTTTTTCATTTGGACCATTAAACTGCACCCATTTAGCCGTCATCACACATTCGTTAAGATTGGTAAAGTGATACCTATTTTCCACCTGAAAAATCCCTGAAAAATCATCACGAATAAAACGGTCTGCAATTGCTATTGGCGACCAAACTTCTTTAATGGTGAAGTAACTACCTTCTTTTTCGCCATAAGGACCTACAATTCCGTCTGGTGCGTGATTTCCATCAAAATCAATTTCGTTATTTTTGTCGGTTCGAATGACTCCTTCATCTGCAAAATCCCATAAAAAACCACCAGCAGCCAATGGCATATTCCACATTTGTTTCCAGTAATCATCCAAGCCAGCTCCGTGACCGCCATCATATAAACCGTGCATAAACTCCGTTGGAAAATATATTTTATCTTTTGCAGGGCCATCATAAGCAAAAATATGGTAATCAGGATAATGCATTGTATTTGTTTTTCTGAAGATATTCCAAGGATGTATTACTTCTCTTTTTTGAATGTCCCATTTTGCAAAGTCATTGTCTAATGCTGTGTTCCATCCGGTTTCATTCCCATTTGCCCACAATACAATCGAAGGATGATTTACATCTCGAACAATCATTTCTTTAATGATTTTTTGTCCTACTTTCGTATCCAAATAGGGGGTATGCCAAGTACACATTTCATCAATTACAAACAAACCTAGAGAATCGCAGACCTCCAAAAAATGTTTATCTGGTGGATAATGCGACATACGAACCGCATTCATATTCATATCCTTCATCATTTTAACGTGCTCAATACTCAACTCTTTGGAAGTAGTTCTACCCGAAGTTGGATAAAAAGAATGTCTGTTTACGCCTTTGAATTTTATCTGTTTTCCATTCACATAAATTCCGTCACTTTCACGGACTTCGATGGTTCGAAAGCCAATTTTTTCAATTTTAGTATGTAAGCTAGCTCCGTTTTTATCCAACAAGCTCATTTGAAGTTGATACATCGTCGGTTTCTCTGGATTCCACGATTTTATGTTAACAGCTTTTGTTGAAAATGTCCAATTATCATCCTCTTTTTTGAAATCAGTAATGGTCAAATCTTGCAATTTTTTTCCTGTAATATCAGCAAGAACCACACTTACTTTCTCTGCCTTTTTCGAAGAAATTACTAGCGCTGTCTTTATTTCTCCAGTTGCTTTTGCATCAATAGCCACTCTTTCAATATGGTCTTTTGGTAGTACTTCAAGAGAAACGGGTCTAAAAATTCCACCAAAAATCCAAAAATCTGCATCTCGTTCTGCAGCGTTAATCGATTTATTGGCAGAGACTTTATTCACTTTTACTTCCAGCACATTTTCTGCTCCATATTTGACCAAATTGGTAATTGAATATTTGAATTCATAAAAAGCTCCTTGATGAATTTCTCCCGCCAGTTTGCCATTTATTTTCACTTCGGCATCAGTCATTACACCTTCAAAAACTATTTTAAGCTCTTTATTTTTCCATTCTTTCGGAACTAAAAATTGGTGTTTATATAAACCGAATTCATCGTGTATTTTTAAATCTGTGTCTCTTTTGTCGTGTCCATAGTTATAACCACCAAATCCTTGTAATTCCCAACAAGAGGGAACGCCTATTTTTGCCCATTTGCCACTTTGCATTCCATCTGAACAATAAAAATCCCATAGTACCATATCGTCTTTACCCGTTCCAGACAAGTATTTTATGGTTGTTTGTGTATTTTCAACAGTTTGTTGTGCCTTCGCATTCGAGAAAAAAAGCAAACTAACGAAACAGCTAATTGCAAAAATTTTATATATTTTCATATTTAGTTTTCTTAATTGTTGGGTATTAAAATTCAAAAGTCAGGTCGATAGTAATAGGCTCGTCATCATTACCGAAAAAATGTTCCGAATTTCCGTGTGGTCCCATCGTATCTGGATCCTGAAACTTTGTGCCAATTCCCGGAATATTTTTTACAAATGAAATATCACCTAGGGGGAATTTAGGATTCAATCTTCCATTCTTATCCTCCTGCGTTTTATCAGGCGTTAACATTCGTAAATATGTGTGCGGCGAATGGCAATAGACCGTAAAACCATTATCGTCTTTCCCTTTTAATTTTGTCCAGTAGACACTAGAGAAAAATCCTTTAAACTCCGGATATACAAAACCAGATTCTCCAGTTATGGTATTGTTATAATTATTTTCCCAAACCTGAAATTTGGTTCCTTTCATGCGGTTTCGCCACACGCGATAAGGACCATCGCCAAGCCATTTCATCCCTGCGACCTCTTTTTCTGGAAATGAAAACGTAATTCCTCTATAGTCTTTTAAGTTTCTATAACCTTTAAACTCCACTTTCACATCCAACAATCCATTGGAATGTACGGTCCATTTAATAATGTCTTTTCCATATTCTTTAATAGTGGACCAAGAAGGAGATTTGACAGCTTTTTCGAAAGTGACTGTAATTTCTACTTTATCTTTTAGATTTTGAACCGCAATATTTTCTATTTTGTCTTTTTGACTTAAAATAATCGGACCATTGTTTAGCGGAATAACCTTCGAACCTTTCATTACTTTTTGAAGTAAGCCAGTCGTTTCAGAGAAAACGTAGGTCATTTTATTAGCCACAACTTTAATCGAATTATCTTTAGTTTCGGACAATAAAGTTCCACCACCTGCATAATCAATTAAAGGTGAATTCAGCTGTTTTGGTGTTGAAACAGGATAAGACCAGGTGAAAATTTCCTTACCGTAAGGGTCTGTTGCGGTCAAATGTAGTGCGTCTGCCGATTTCCAATTTTGAGGTAGTTCAACCGTAAACTTCCCTTTTTCGGCTGGATTTAGACTTGGCATTTTTACAATTCCTTCTGCCATGATTTTCGGATTTGATTTTCCTTCTGGTCCATCAAATTTCAACCACTTCGCAGTCATTTTACATTGGTCCAAATTGGTGTAGTGGTACCTGTTTTCTAATCTAAAAATGCCATTAAAATCATTGGTAATGAATCTGTCTTCGATATAAATTGGCGACCAAATCTCTTTAATTGTAAAATAACTCGCTTCTTTTTCGCCATAAGGGCCTACAATTCCGTCTGCGGCTTTATTTCCTTGTAAATCAATTTCGTTATTTTTATCCGTTCTTTCGATTCCTTCATCTGCAAAATCCCAAAGAAATCCTCCTGCGCTTAAGGGCGTATTCCACATTAGATTCCAATAATCATCCAATCCAGCTCCATGACCACCGTCGTATAACCCGTGTAGAAATTCGGTTGGAAACAAAATTTTCTCCATCGAATAGGAATCGTTTACCAAAGAATGGTAGGGGCTGTAATGAATCGTATTTGTTTTTTTGAAGATGCTCCAAGGATGAATAACCTCACGTTTTTGAATATCCCATTTTGCATAGCCATCATCAACTTCTGTATTCCAACCTTGCTCATTACCATTTGCCCAAAGTAAAATGGATGGGTGATTTACATCACGAACGACAGTCTCTTTTACTAGTTTACGGGCTACTTTTGTGTCCAATATTGGGTTGTGCCAAGTACAAAGCTCATCAATAACAAACAATCCCAAAGAGTCACATACTTCTAGAAAATGAACATCTGGCGGATAATGAGACATACGAACGGCATTCATATTCATGTCTTTCATCATTTTTACGTCATCAATACTAATCTTTTTTGAAGTGGTACGTCCCGAAGAAGGATGAAACGAGTGGCGATTGACACCTTTAAATTTAATTCGCTCGCCATTTACATAAACGCCGTCACCTTCTATAATTTCTACAGTTCTAAAACCGATTCGTTGGCTTACAGCATGCAAAACCTCTTTTTTATTGTTGAGCATTTCAATATTTAAGGTATACAAATTGGGTGCTTCTGGATTCCATGTTTTTATAACATTTGCTTTTGTTGACACTGTCCATTTATCTTGTGATTGGGTTGCTTTTTCAACTTTTAAATCTTGAATTTTCTTTCCGTTTGCATCAGATAAAGACAGTTTTACGGTGGTCGCTTTTTGAGAAGTTGTAAAAACATCTGCAATTATAGTTCCGTCTGCTTTTGCGTCAATCGCTACACGGTCAATATTTTCTTTTGGTAAAACTTGCAAGTAAACAGGTCTGTATATTCCACCAAAAATCCAAAAATCAGCTTCACGTTCTGCAAAGTTGATAGATGCATTAGCCGATACCTTATTTACTTTTACTTCCAAGACATTGTCTTTTCCATATTTTAATAAATTGCCGATAGCATATTTAAATTCATAAAAGGCACCTTGGTGAATTTCGCCAGCCAACTTTGCATTGATTTTAACTTCGGCATCGGTCATTACGCCTTCAAACACGATTTGTACCTCTTTATTATTCCAGTCTTTCGGTACCTTAAAGGTGTGTTTGTACAAGCCAAATTCCTTAGCTCTTTTATCTGAATCGTCACTACCATAATTATAGGTACCAAATCCTTTTTGTTCCCAACAAGATGGTACTCCAATTGAAGTCCATTTGCCGCTTTTTCTTCCTTCTGAACAAAAGAAATCCCAATCGACCAAATGATCTTTATCGGTACCCGATAAATAATGAATCTCGGTTTTTTGATTATTAGAAATACCTACATTTTGAGCCACTGATGCATAGCTATTCAGAATTAAAATTAGCAACAATGCTGTAAACTTTTGCATGTGGTGTTGGTTTTTGGTTAACTTTTAGAAGTGTTTAAATCGAAATAACTTCCAAATAAGAAATATTATTTATATATGAATACTTCAAATGTATCTAATTAATAATCTTTATGTAACTTTAACCACTCTTTAACAGTAGCTATAACGGTTAAAGTTATAAATAAAACATTGAAATACAGTTATTTAAATGAAAGATACTAGCTTAACCAAAAACCAAAAGCAAGACCTTGTTAACCACATAAAGCAAAGTAAAACCTTTAAAAATGCCCCTACAAGTAGTGCATTACTACAGTATTTATTTGAAGCTACCGAAAATGAAACTTCACTTAAAGAAGCTACTATCGATATTGAGTTTTTTGGAGGTTCGCAAAACTCAGATAAAACTAATCCGCGTGTACGCGTGAATGTGTACAATTTGCGCAAGAAAATAGTAAGCTATTATGAGGATGAAGGCCGAGACGAAATCTATCATTTAATCATTGATAAAGGTCAATATCAAGTTCGATTTTATAAAAAAGAAACAGCAGTAAAACGTAAAATAAATTGGGCGGTGGCGATTCCTTATATAGGGTTGTTTCTGGCTCTTTTTATTTTAGTCCTAACAAAAATCCCAAATTCGAAACCTGATTTATGGAAATCTTTTTTGGACAAAAATACGATTACTAATTTGTTTATTGGTGACCATTTTGGAATCACAGGCAACACAATAACAAACGGTAAAGGTTGGACTAGAGATTTCAATATAAATAGTCAAAAAGAATTCTATGAGCTTATTGATAAATATCCCAACTTAAAAGACCAAATCAAACCCTCTGATTATTCGTATAGCACCAAAATGGGGGTTCTGGCTACGCAACAATTGGAGCGTTTTTATCGAAATTACGATCATGATTTTACAATCCGTTTTACTACCCAAAGTTCGATTGTAGAGATCAAGGAAGGGAACGCCATTTATGTAGGCCCTACTAAAAACAATAGTCCTTTCATTCCGTTTTTTAATGAAGCGAATCCTTATTTCAAATTAAAAGAGGATGTTTTGTACTTTTCCAATCATCCTAGTTTAGAGAGCAAGCGGTTTGATTTGACTTCGCCCAAAGACACGGTAGAATATGCGATTGTTTCAAAATATCCCACAATAAACAACACCGAACATTTTGTATTTTTCTCCCAACATGATATAGGTGTAAGTGCCACAGTGGAATATTTTACCAATCCTGAAAATATGGAGACGTTTTCGAACCGTTACCTCAAAGGCAAAAAACACTTTACCGCTGTTTTTAAAGTCAAAGGACAAAACCGCACCAACACTAACATAAAACTAGAAATGGCCGTACCTTTTTAAAGACACGACCATTTTTATTAGTTTATTTTACTGCTATTACTTTGCTTTTGGATATACACGGTAAGGCTTTGCATTTCCGGGAGGTATAATTTTGATGTATTCTATTTCCATTTCTGATGGCAATATGAAGGCATTTAAGATAACTTCTTTACCGTACTCTGGTGGAATTGGAATTTTTATAGCCAAAGTTTGGAATTCAGTATTTTCTTTTTTCACTACGTAGGTGTCAATTTCGTTTCCTAACATTGTTAACTTCAAAGTAGCTTCGTTTGTTTTTAATTTCATATTTACCTCGGCATCCCAAGTATTGACATAAAAACCAGGGTCTCTAAAAGTCATTTTAAATTCTATTCCTGAATCCTCTTTTTTAGATTTAGGATTTGCTGTTTGCAAGAAGCTTTTATCTTCATAAATAGAATCCCAATTTTTGAATCTATTAGGATCTTTAGCATTAAAATAGGCCGATTTGTTGTCTACATTTACTTCTGGAACCGCACCAGCTTTTAGTGTTACTTTTCCTTTAGCTAAAATCTTTTCAGAAGAATTACCCACCATGATTTCAAATTTTCCGTCGCTTACTTCAAAACGTTTGTTGTCTACATTGTAATAATTAAAGGCTGCATAGGGTACATTTAAAGTTACATTTTTAGTTTCTCCCGCTTTAAGATGGATTCTCTCAAATCCTTTTAAAGATTTTAATGGTGCTAGTTTATTTTTACTTAAATCTCTGATATACAACTGTACGACTTCATCACCATCAATTTTTCCAGAATTAGTTACGCTTACAGTAACAGCAACGCTTTCATTGACAGCTAAAGTTGTTTTATCTAATTTTAGATTTTTAATATCAAAAGAGGTATAACTCAAACCATAACCAAATGGGTATAAAGGTTTGTTTTTGAAAAACATGTACGTTCGTCCTTTTCTAAGGTCATAATCGTGTATGTTTGGCAAATCATTATCCGACTCATACCAAGTCGAGTTTAATTTTCCACCCGGATTGTATTTTCCCCAAAGTACATTAGCAATTGCCGTTCCTTGCTCTTGACCGTTTGGCCACGCGCAAATTATTCCGGGAACATCTTTCTGAGAAGGACCAATCGTGGTAGCACCACTCGGAATCAAAACAACTACTGTATTTTTGTTTACTTTCAAAACGGCTTCAATCAATCTTTGTTGCGCACCAGGTAATGCCAAGGTGAAACGGTCTGTATTTTCGGTGGATGTTTTTTCGTCGTTTCCAACAAAAATTATAGCAACCTCAGATTTTTTGGCCGCTTCAACTGCTTCTTTGATTTTTGCTTCATCAAATGGTTCAATAATTCCACAACCTTCAGCATAATTAATTTGTGCTGTAGTGCTATTTTTTATTCCAGCCAATGGACTGATTTTACTTTTAGGAAATCCAGAATAAATTCCCAACCAAGCTTGGTTTGCAAATGGCCCTAAAACTGCAATTGATTTTACATCTTTTTTAAGGGGTAAAATATTGTCATTTTTTAATAAAACAATGGCTTGCTCTGCTGCTTTGAGTGCCAATTTTTTATGTGTGTCGCTTTCTAAAACAGATTGCGGTATTTTTGAATATGGATTTAGTTCTGGTTTGTCAAAATCACCCGTTAAAAAACGCATTCTCAAAAGTCGAGCAACCGAAACATCAAGTTCAGCCTCTGTAAGTAAACCTCGCTCAATTGCAGGTTTTAAATTTTGTACCATTAGTGATGCCTTAGGTCGAAAACATTCCTGATCGGTACCCGATTTTATAGATAAAGCGGAAGCCTCAGGAAATGACTTAACATATTTCTGATTGTTGAACATACCCGAAGCTGCATTCCAATCGGCCACAACATAGCCTTTAAAGCCCCATTCATTTCTTAAAACATCGGTTAATAACCATTTACTTCCAGAACTAGGAACTCCATTCAACCCATTTAGTGCTGACATAATTCCACCAGCTTCTTCATCGGCAATACAGGTTTTATAGGCAGGCATATAGAATTCTCTCAAATCTTTTTCGCTGATATTAGATTGAATACGCTCTCTGTTTTTCTCAACATTATTTGCAATAAAGTGTTTGACCGTAGTTACTGTTTTAAGGTATTTTTTGTCATTTCCTTGCATTCCTCTAATGTACATTCGAGCCATTTCGGACATTAAAAACGGATCTTCGCTATAACATTCTTCGTTGCGTCCCCATCTAGGATCTCTTCCTAAATTTACCGTTGGCGAAAACATCATCACTTCTTTCTGTCCATTATTTTTCAAGGCACGTGCTTCGTTTGAAATAGCGGTAGCCACATCAAACATCAAGTTTGGATTCCAAGTGGCACCCATGGCAATGTTTTGCGGAAAAGAGGTGCAATTCCATGCAATAACACCGTGCAATGCTTCGCCATACCAGATATAGGCAGGGATACCCAATCGTTCTATAGCGGGAATATCAGAACTACATTGACTAATTTTTTCTTCAAGAGTCATCTTGGATAATAAATCTTTCACTCTGTCCTCAGTAGGAGCATTTGGGTTTTTCCAAGTTTGCGCATTGCTTCCAGCAGAAAAGAGGAAAAGCGCAACAATAATTTTGCTTAGTTGATTCATAATTTATTTATGTGATTTTTTGATTGGTTTGTAATCTAGTCCGTTTAATTTGAAAGTTATTGCCTTTTAGCTGCAATGCTAAATTGTAAACTGATTAGACTATAATAGTTGAAATTCATGGTTGGTATGTTTTAGTTATTACAGTACAAGGATAGTCGTTCCATTTTGAATGAATATCATAAAACAACTCAAAAACTGTTGCAATCACTGTAACTTTAACCGTTAAAATATAGCTTAAAATACTAATAAACAGAATGTTAATTCAAATAATAACAGACTTCAAATTGTAGGCTTCCTTTCTTTCAAAAAAAACCTTATTTTTGACCTTATGATGTCCGAAAAAGAAAAAACAGCTATACAAGATGCCTTGGAGAGAATAGGAAAACATTCTTTGTTTGCTAATTCTTCCGTGTACACAAGGCTTTTGAATTATTTGGTCGAAAAAGCACTTATTAACGAAGATGTAAAAGAGTTTACTATCGGTTTGGACCTTTTTTCGAAAAATTATAGTCTTGACAAAAATGATGGTACTGTTCGTTCGTATGTATATAATTTGCGAAAAAAATTAGATGAATTTTATTCGAAAGAAGGAGCTGATGAACCCATTATTTTTAAAATAAACAAAGGACAGTACAATCTAAATTTCATTAGTCAAGAAACATTTTCGAAACAAAAAAAGACAACTAAAGCTACCGTTACCATTCCGCTTCAATACCTCAAACTGGTCGGACTTTCAATAATTATAATTGGAATAATAATAGGAGCAGGATTTTATTTCGTTAATAAACCCGCCGTTCTTTGGGAGCCTTATTTTGACTCGAATGCAAAAAACTTGGTGGTAGTTTCTGATCAATATGTAGTGCATGAAAAACTAAGTGATGGTAGGGTTCACGGTGTAATCTACGCCAATATCAATAACGGAAATGAGTTTGTTGATTACACAACTACAACACCAATAAATAACCTGCAAATGACGGATTATACATTGATGTCGAAAATGGCACCTTATTGTATCAAATCTATTGCAGACTGGTTTTCGGACTACAGCAGTGATTTTGATCTAAAGCTAGAAAGTGAGCTCAATTATGATGATATTACTCAAAATAACATCTTGTTTATTGGACAGTTTAAAACAATGAACATGTCTAAGACCTTCTTTTTGAAAGACAGTAAAGCTTTCAAAATATTTAATGATGGTTTTGAATATAGTGCCAACGGAAAGACCATTTTGTATGATACACAACAAGATAAAAACAGCAAAAAAGAATATGCTATGGTTTCGTGTATTAGTTTGAGCAAAGGAAAAACGGCTCTGTATTTTGTGTCCAATAATGATATTGGTGTGATGGCTACGATCAAGCAATTTACAGACAAAGAATATTTAGATGATTTTCAAAAACAGTTGGGAAATAAGGCCAAATATTTTAACGCCTTGTTTGAAGTTAGTGGATTGCAACGTACCGATGTAAGTTGCAAAATGGTTGCGCTGGAAGTTTTGAATTGATTATATTATATTTCAATCCAAAGTGTAATCGTAGAGTTACACAAAATCTAATTTTACTAGTATTTATTGTAGAAAAACTGGAAGTAAATTGTTCTGCCGTAAGTTTCTAAATAATAACGATATCAAGAAACTTACAGCCAGACAATTAATTATCTATTAAAAGAGGATAGACAGATTATTCAATAATCAAAAGCTTTTGCTTTTTAGCTTTTTCGTGTAAATCATCATACAGTTTTTTATACATTTCTAGTCGCTTTTTTTGGTAAGGACCTGCTTGCAAGAAGCTGTTTGATATATTGCCTTGGTTCCATTCGTTCCAGAGTTTTGCCATAGCTGCTTTATCTTTTGCGGAATTAGATACAATATTGTTCGACTCATAAGGGTCTTTCTCCATGTCAAATAATTCTGGTTGGACATTTTTACCATATCCCTCCAGCAGGTATTTCGTTTTTTCAGTTCGAACAGACCATGCTTTTCCATCGTCCATTCTCCAAAACAAGGCATCATGCGGCGTTCCTTTTTTAGCTCCTGTTAGGAACGGAATCAAGTTGGTTCCTTCCAGTTTTTCGCCTGAGGTATCTCCATTTCCTAGCGCTACAGCCGTTGCCGCTATATCCAAAGAGGATACTAATCCTTCAAAAACACCTTTTTTCAAATTCCCATTTGGCCAATGTAAAAAGAAAGGAACGTGAGAACCTCCTTCGTGCATACTACCTTTTCCGCCCACAAATGGACCGTTGAAAGCAAAACCATGACCTTGCTTTTCAGCTCTTGGACCACCATTGTCCGACAAGAAGAATATTAAAGTGTTGTCATATTTTCCAGAATCTTTCAAAGCTTTAATAATAATTCCAACTCCTTCATCCATTTTGTCAATCATAGCAGCATACACTCTACGTTGCGGATCTTTGATATTCTTATATTTGTCAATCGTTTCTTTTGGAGCTTCTAGTGGTAAATGTGGCGCATTATAGGCCATATACAAACAGAATGGTTTTTTGCTGTCACCAATAAATTTTGCAGCATCTTTACTAAGTGCTGTTGTAAGATATTCAGTGAATTCTCCAGCTTTATCATTACGTGTCAAAGGATGATAGCTGCCCTCATTAGCGCTATACGCTGGTTCTCCTGTTTTCTCAGAAACTAATGGTGCAACGGTTTTTACATTTTCAGGAAAGTAGGAGTGACCGCCTGCCAAAAATCCGTAGAAATAATCAAACCCTCGATTGTTTGGATGAAAAGGTTCTGAACCTCCCATATGCCATTTTCCTATTATTCCCGTAGTGTAACCCGATTTTTTGAGTCGGTTGGCAAAAGTCTGTTCTGTAAGTGGCAATCCATTATACATGTCAAAAGGGGAGTTGGTCAAATTAATTTCCAATCCAAAACGGGCTTGGTAGCGTCCCGTAATTAAACCAGCACGAGAAGGTCCACAGTACGGATGCGTTACATAGCCATTTTTGAAAATCACACCATTCTTTGCTAATTGGTCTAAATTGGGCGTTTTAATTTCGGTAGAACCAGTAAATCCTACATCGCCATAACCCAAATCATCGGCTAAGATTACTAGGATATTTGGTTTTTCTTGTGCTGCTGTTTTGAAGGTGGTTACCAATGCTAAACAAGCTAATAAATAATGTATTTTTCTCATTTTAGTTGAATTAAGGTATTTTTTATTTTTTTAGACTTTAGTTAATGCTTTTGGTTTATTTTCGAAAATGAATTAGTTTAACACCCAGTGGTTATTTTTTGAATTTGATTTTAAATGCAAAAGCTTCTTCGCAAGGTTTGTTGCCTTTTACAGTGATTTTTAAACCTGAAGCAGATTGGTTCCAGTCGAGCTTGTTTTTCCCGCTTACAAAAGTTACCGATTCTACTTTTCGTTTTTCGTATTCATTGTTCGTAGCCAACGATTTGATGTTAAACACGCCATCTTTTGACCAACCTAAAGCTGTTGCATACAATACATCACCGTTTGTAGTGAAACGAATGTCTTCAAAACCGGCGTCTTTATTGTTCTTTTCGGTATGATTTCCTTTGTCTACTTTGGTTGGACCTTCACCATAAATTTTCCAAGGGCGAGTATTAAAAATCACCTCGTCATTTACAGAAAGCCATTCTCCCATAGTTGCCAAAATTTTCTTGGCAGGATCTGGAATTGTTCCATCTGCTTTTGGGCCGATATTCAATAGTAAACAACCATTTTTACTCACAATGTCAATCAGTTCATCTAGTAGATAATCGGCTGTTTTGTACTCTTCATTGTCGATATATCCCCAAGATATTTTTCCAATAGAAGTGTCTGTTTGCCAAGGGTATTTGTTGATATTATCCATTCGTCCACGCTCCAAATCCAGAACAATTAAATCTTCTGGGAAAGATGGGTATTTCATGTTTTTGTCTTGAAAAACAACTTCTTTATTCCATTCCTCGCCTTTGTTATAATAGTACGAAAGGATTTTTTTGTGTACGGGTGCAAAACCAGCATCATCCAAACCGTAATCAAACCAAAGCAAATCGGGTTTGTAATTGTCAATCATGTCGGTGGTTCTATTCCACCAAAGGTTCAAATATTGTTTTGTTGGCGCAGCTCCTGGTTCAACAGGCTCTCCGTATAGATCAAAATATCTAGGGTCATTGGTATCCCAAGTTGGGTCGTTTTTGTAGTAATACAAACGGTTGTAGGCAAAGTGCGATGACATACCAAACTTTAATCCTTGTGTTCTACAAGCATCGGCTAGCATTTTCATTACGTCTTTTTTAGGGCCTGTTTCCACAACATTCCAGCGTGTTACTTTAGAATTGTACATGGCGTATCCATCGTGATGTTCTCCAACAGGAACTACATAACGGGCACCTGATTTTTTAAACAACGCAATCCATTCTTCAGCATCAAATTTCTCAGCTTTGAACATCGGAATGAAGTCTTTGTATCCAAATTTTGATGGATCTCCATAATGTTCTCTGTGGTAACTGTACGGATTCATGCCTCCTTTATTCCACTTTTGGTCGTAAATACCTTTTGGAAATTTTTCACTACTATAGGCAGGAACGGCGTAAGGCCCCCAATGTAGAAAAATTCCAAATTTGGCATCTTTAAACCATTCTGGTACTTTGTAGCCTGCACGAATCGATTCCCAACTGTCGTCGTACTTCTTTTTGATTGTTTGCGGTTTGTTTTGAGCACCAATGTTGAGGCTAAGTGCTAAACAAAATACCAAGGCTTTTTTGTACATAGTTATTCCGATTTACTTTTTAATGTCTTGTAATTTGAGTTCAATTTTATTTTTTTGCGTGAGGGATAGTAGCGGAAATCCTTTTTTGGGGCTTTTTCTGCCCCAAAAAAGATTGTAGTGTCCCGAAGCGTCGGGAGCCCGACCCGATCCCGATAGCTATCGGGATTACGAAGGGTCACGCCCAAATTAAATAGTTTATCTTTTATTTTTTAATTAACATCCTCCAGCACAATTTCTTTTCGTTTATCACTGTTTTGCAAAGAGAAATGGATGTTTTTTGTTTCTAATTTTTCGATGTGTCGAGCATACATACCATAAGCAGGAACGGCGCCAAGTTTTGTGAATTCGGGATATTGTAATTCATTTTCGGGAACTATAATTTCGTTGTCTTTTTCAGTTCCACCACCAGGTAAACTGATTTTGATGTTTTTCAATTTGATATTCCCAATTTTATGGTTGGGTGTACCGGTGAAAAAGAAACCAACGGTAGGTTTGATTCGGCAATCTTCTAGTTTTCTAGAAACGGCATTAATGTTGGAAATAACCACATTATTAATCGTACCTACGGGTTGTTTGGGTGTGTCACGATAGACCAATCCACGTTCACCTAAGCGAATAAAAATAGGCATTTCTACATTTTCCATTTTGATGTTGTCTATCAAAACGTTGTTGATATTGGCTCCATCAACACTCAAAATTTTGATTCCACCACCTCTTGTATCATGTATAAAACAATCTTTTACAGTAATGTCGCGAAAGTCGCCCATGGACTCGGTACCAAATTTTATGGCACCCCATTCGCTTTTAATTTTACAATTAAGCACTTTTATATTTTGTGTCGGTTTTGGGCTGGTTGTTTTAAAACAAATCGCATCGTCACCATAATCAATCGTACAATTTTTAATCAATCCGTTGGTGCTAGAATCAATATCTATGGCATCATTATTTTGATTGGCGTGACTGTGAATATCAATTTTATCGATTTCAAAATCGTTGCATTGAAAGATGTGCAATGTCCAAGCAGCAGGCTGACGAAGGTGAATGTCCTTTAATAAAATAGTGCTGGAACGCACCAAACGAACCAAAAACGGGCGGTCAAATTTTTTGACTTTTCCACCGTCGTACAAAGCACTTTCTTTTAAGTCCAGTTGCGACAGTTTTTCTTTTTCGCCAATGCGTTTTAGCGTTTCTTCTACTTTTTTGGGTGTAAAAAGTTCTCCTCGGCCATCGATAGTACCTTTTCCAATAATCCCGATGTTTTTTACATCTATGGCTCCAACCAAACATTTTCCGCGCAGTTGTCCTGTGGCATCGACAAAAGGATCAATGCTAATGTAATCATTTGGGTTGTCGCTACCCAAAAGTGTTGTATTGTTCTCTACTTTTAGGGTTACATTATCTTTTAATAATAGCGTACCCGAAATGTAGATTCCGTCTTCAATAAGAACAGTTCCCCCGCCAGATTGATTACAAGCGTCAATTGCGGACTGAATGGCTTTTGTGTTTAGCGTATTGTTATCTCCTTTGGCTCCAAAATCACGAACATCCCAAGTTTTTTTGGTTTCGAAATTGAAAAAGGAAATTACGGCAATTGCAATTAGTGCCATTTTAAGAAGCGTATTGTTTTTCATTTGTGTCTTCACGTTTAGAAGGTGAGTGTAATCTGATTTCTGGATATACAAAAATGAAGAATAGTATCTGTTTTTTGATTAACAGATGATTTTGATACTAAGCGATATGGTTTTCTAAATAAAAGAACACCTTGGATAGTTGAAATGTATCCTTAAAATGTACTTACAAAGACATTCAGGGTAAACGCATGATTTTTAAAAATATAACAATCATCTGTTTAACTTAACACGGACCTCAACTTATACGTTATAAAAAAAAAACTATATAGAAGTTATTATTGGTGGATTCAATTAACAAATGCAACCTTATGCACATTGTTTAAGTTTTTGCTCAAAAATTTCATTTGGACTTTTAAAACCAAATCTTTTTCTGGGTCTGTTATTTAATTTATTTGTTACTCTTAAAACCTCTTCTTCTGTTATTAAATCAAAGTTATATTTTTTTGGAAAATATTGTCTTACTAAACCATTTAAATTTTCATTAGCACCTCTTTCCCAACTACAATATGGGTTGGCAAAGAAGTATGAGATTTCTAATATTTCAGATACTTTTTTATGGTTAGCGAACTCTTTCCCATTATCAGATGTAATGGTGTGCAAAATGGGCTTCCAATCCATTAATAATTCAATTAATTTCTCCTGAATTTCTTGTGATTCCTTACTGTTTATTTTAGCCATTTTAAGCACACCTGATGCTCTGTCATTTATTGTTAACAAAGCTCCTTTGTGATTTTTACCTATTACCAAATCAATTTCTAAATCCCCAATTCTTTGCTTTTCTTCTACAACCAACGGCCTGTTTTCAATACCAACTCTATCTTTAATAATACCTCTTGAGCCTTTTAAAGCCCCTCTTTTAGCATATCGCTTTCCTTTTGTGCGTAGGTGCTTATAATGTTGTCCGCCTTTCTTTTTGTCGCTCCAAATGAATTGATAAATTGTTTCAATCGAAACACATTCAAAGTTTTTATCACTGCAATATCCTACTATTTGTTCAGGACTGAAATCTTCTTCTAAAAGATGAATAACACGTGCTTTTATCTGTTCAGTAAAGCGTATTTTCTTAGCTTTTTCATGCTGTCGAATACTGGCCTTACTTTGGGCTAATTTAGCTTTATAAACATTATTTCTTTGATCGGAATTTCTGGATAGCTCTCTTGAAATTACAGATTTATCTCTACCTATAAACCCTCCAATTTTACTCATTGAAAATCCTTGTGAACGAAGTGTAGCAATTTCGTATCTTTGTTCAATCGTTAAATGTGACATCTTTTTTTTGTGCTTAGTAACCCAAAAATAAGAGAAATTTTTTTCGTAGCCTACTGATAAGTCTTGAAGATCTAGATCTTCAAGACTTATCAGTAGGCTTTATTTAAACAAATAAGGAGTGTTGCATTTATCACTTGAATCTAAGATGATAACAAATGAGCAAATGGAAATAGATTACAGTTTTATTAATTTTCAAAAAAAAAGGAGCGTTTTTAAACGCTCCTTAATTTCTGTACTAGATTTTATTTTTGCCAATATGCATTCCATTCTTTCATTTTTTCTGGTCCTAGGATGCGTTGTGTTTTTGGCCAATATTCTTTGTTGATTTCTTGAATTTTGGCTTTTTCTTCTGCGCTCTCTAGTTTTAGTTTTTTTACATCTTGAATTTTTTGCGTTCTTTCGGCTGCCATGGATTTTAATTGGTCTACTTGCTCAATAGGTAAATTCAATTCTTTGGCACCATTTTCAAGACTTTTTTTCTCTTGTGCATTCATTGCAGTTGTACAAAGTGCTAAGGCAGCAATAACTAATAATTTTTTCATGGTTGTTGTGGTTTTTGGATTAGTTGATTTTGATTTTAAAATTCGTCTCTTTATCTGAGATTATACTTTTTTGATATAAACATAGTAAGCTACGTTTTCTTGTCCCTTATTGTCAATGAAGTTGGCGTTCAAGATGGTCTTACCAGATTTTAAATGCATTTTGAAATTTGCCGAAAGTGCGTTTGGATCTACTTTTGTTTCTTCTTTATTTCCATTACCAAATTGAACAATCGCTGTTACATAATTCATTTTTATTCCAGCAGGAACTGGATTTTCTAAACCAGGTAGTTCTTGTTTTGATATGCCTTTGGCAACGGCATTAAGCGCTAATTTCGATTCGATAGGGTAACGACGTAATTCTATTTCGTAGTTTCCTTCTTCCACAATATCAACGTTCCAATAGCCCAATCCCATGGCTCCATTACGAATTAGTGTTTGATTCCAAGGTTGTTTTCCTTCAGCGCCATGTACGTCGTGTGCGGTTAGGGTAATAGGGTTTTCTTGTTTGGTTCCTACTTTAAACGAAACCACATCTTTGAACGTTGGTACTGTTTTGTTCCACCATTGGTCATAAAAGTTGGTTAATTCAACAACTTTTTTTGGGTTTTTACTAGCAATATTGTTTTTTTGTCCAGGATCATTCGTGATGTTGTACAATTCTTTACCGTTGATTAATCGCCATTTGTCTTGCATCACCGAAGTGTTTTTCCATTTTCTTGGTTCTTGTACACGTTGCGAATCGGTGATTAGAATTCTGTTGGTATCAAAAGCTTTTCCTCTCAACAAGGGTACAAAACTTTTTCCTTCCAATTCTAAGTGACCTTTTGGTAATTGAATTCCACATAAGTCGGCAAGAGTAGGCATGATATCTACATTGGCTGTCAAAGCAGTAATATCTTTTGAACCGGTTATTTTTCCGTTTTTCCAGTAAATGAAAAAGGGTACACGGTGTCCGCCTTCGTATTCACTACCTTTATTTCCTTTCATACCAGCATTGAAACCTCTTACTTTTCCATCCTTATTATTGTAACCGTTTGATGTTCCGTTATCGGTCATGAAAATCAAAATCGTATTGTCAGCGATACCAAGTTGCTTAATAGATTTTCTTAGTTTACCAAAATTTTCATCAGCATTGGTAATCATTCCGTAAAAACGTTTTTGAGAGTCAGATAGTACATCATCGCTTAAGTCTTTGTACATATTGTAGTATTCAACAGGTACATTGTACGGACCGTGTGGCGCATTGGTTGCAATGTAACAGAAGAACGGTTTGTCTTTGTTTGTTTTAATAAAGTCAATCGCTTCTCCAAAAAATACATCCGTACAATAGCCAGTATATTTTTGTGGTTTTCCGTTTTTGAAGTAGGTGTCATTAAAATAGGTATTCCCCCAATAGTCAGGAGTTTGCTCGACTCCACCACCTTGGTGCATCACGGTTTGTTGAAAACCTCTGTTTTCAGGTTTAAAATCATAATTGTCACCTAAGTGCCATTTACCAAAACCACCAGTAACGTAACCTGCTTGGGTAAACATATCACCTAATGTTTTTTCGTTTTCACGCAACAATGACCAACCACCAACTGTGTGCCAAACTCCTACTTCGTCCGCATAGCGTCCGGTCATAAGTCCAGAACGGGTAGGGGCGCAGGTAGGGCCCACGTGAAAATCGGTTAAGTGGTAACTCTCTTTATAAAACTGGTCAATCTCGGGTGTCTTTATAATCGTATTTCCGTGAACTGCTAGATCTCCGTATCCTTGGTCATCGGTCATAACCAGAATTACGTTGGGTTTGCTGTTTTTGGACGTTTGTGCTTCGTTTTTGGAAGCGCAACTAATAATTAAAACACTTAATAGCGTCGTGATTTTTATTGTTCTCATTTTTATATAGTAATTAGTATTTTTCCATTGTTTGTAATTCTGGTGATCCTCCACGATTGCCACAACCAGAGGCGATATAAAGTTGGTTCTTATAGGTTACCACTCCAGTACCATGTCGTCCTGTGATTAAATGTGGATAAACGCTCCAAGTATTTGTATCAATATCTAAGGCATCTATTTCATGGTGTGCCTGGTTTTGTCGAATCGATTCTCCACCTATTACCAAAATTTTGTTATTGAAAAAGGTGGCAAATGTTCCTGCTCGCTGGTTTGGAATAGGATTTTTTATGGTCTCCCAAGTATTTTTTTTAATATCAAATACATCTACTTCTGCTATAGTTTCTGAAAATGTCTTTTGAGGTGCTTGTGATAATCGACCACCTAAGACATAAATTTTATTTTTTGCTACAACGGCTTGAAAGTGATCTCTTGATCTTGGAGCATCTGGAAGTACTTTCCATTCACTAGTTTTTATGTTGTAACTGTCCATTTCCTTTTGATGTCCATCAATGTGGCCGTTTGTAATGCCGCAGCTCAGGTAAACAATGCCATTTTGAATCACATTTCCAGTTGAACCCCTTAGTCTTGCTGGCGGAATGGTATCGCCTGTACTCCAGGTATTCGTTGTGCTGTTGTAAATATAAATTACGGGAACAGGAACTTCTGCAGGGTATTGTCCTGTTAAAGCGCCAATAATGTAGACTTTGTCTTGGTATACTACGGGCTGAAAATGGTGCAACTCAATAGGTGTTTTCGCGCCTAGGGTCCATTTTTTTGTTTGTGTGTCAAAGATGCTTACGGGACGGATGCCGCGTCCGCCTAATAGGTACATTTTGTCTTTGATGCCCACAAAAGCTGCTTCATGACGCGCAACTGGTTTGGAGCCATCAGTAGCAATTACTTCTTGCCATTGCCTGTTGGTTGCTGTGGTGATACTTTGTGTTTTTCGGCCACATCCCAACGCCATCATGCCCGAAATAAGGACAAAAAGGAGCTGTTGTTTTTTTATTGGAAGTAGCTGAAGCATTGTTGGGTTTAAATTTTTCATAAAAGTAGTTTTTTGGTATAGATGCCTTTGTTTACTATGATTAAAAGGATGCAACATATGGTTAATTGGGTGTTTAGAGGGCTTCGGATAGTTGATTTTGGATTGTTTATGGAAAAAACAACATAAAAGTACGGTATTTCCTGATAGCCCTGATCGCAGCGGCATCCTTTGCTTTTTTTCTTTAAAAAAGCAAAGATATAGCGTAGAACAGGAACCAAATTCACATAAAAGCGGAATATTTCTGCTCCTAAAAAAGCACTGAAATTTGATTAGAATTGAAAACAAAAAACCCGTTTAAAATGAATTAAACGGGTTATGATATTTCTTTCTATTCTAAAAAAGATTATTTGTTTTCTTGAGTAATGCGTTGTTTTTGTTTGTTGCTTAGGCCTTGTCTCAGGTATACATCGACGTCATGATTAACGCGGTGTTCTTTCATTTCGGGATCATTTAGATCTTGACTCAGATCGCAATCAAATCGCACCATAATAGAATGGTTTTTTCCTTTTTCACCTTGATTGATAAAATGAGAAAGTCCCCATGTAATTCCCCTGCCGTCCTTGGTGTCTGTATAAGCATCGGGAACAAAAGGAGCGGCAGCATAGGGCATTAATTCGGTTATGGATGCAATTTCAAAATTTACGCCATCTTCAGCATATTGAATCGTGTTGTGCTCATTACCATCTTTATAAACCAAAGCTGCAATACCGCTTTTAAAAGGAAACAAAGAGGTTTCATGACCTGATGAAATAACTGGATTTAAAGGATTTTTGGTAAAGGGACCCAAAGGATTATCGGCCGTTGCGAGACCTTGCATGCGCACCCAATGTGGCGTAATACCAGTATCGGATTTGTAATATAAATATATTTTTCCTTTGTAAACTAAGGGATAAGGATCGTGAATCGAGAATTGATCCCATTCGTTTTTGGCACCATTTGGAATTACGACTTTGTTGTAGGCAGTCCAAGGGCCATCTGGCGAATCGGCATAGGAAACGGCAACTGGGCAATCGTCACCTCTTTTTCCGCTGGCTTCCATAAAACCTTGGTAGTACAAATAGAATTTACCTTTCCAAACTAAGATATCGGGAGTGGTAACTGCACGCCAGCCAACATTTGGTTTTGCAGGTCTTTTGACAGCCACGCCTATTTCTTTCCAGTTGAAACCGTCGGTACTGGTTGCATACCATATTTCGCCCAAATCCCAATCTGATGACGGAATGGTTTCGCTACTTTTATCTGCTCCTTGTGGCGGTGTTACTGTATTTCGGTAGGTGTACCAAACATAATATTTGCCGTTGTGCAAAATGATTTTGGAGGGATCCCTACGACTAATTTTTCCGTCATGATTGTTATAATCAAAACCTTTGATTTCGGTGTATTTAAACTGAGAGAAAAGTTCATTGTCTTCTGGTTTTGGAGCCGAGTAGTTGTCATATAATCGTTCCATTGCCCGACTTAATTTTCGGTTTGGTTTTTCTTTTGGTAGCATAAAAGGAAAACCATCGGTAGTGTTTTGGGAAAAGCTATTGATCGAAAGTAGTAATAGTAACGCCAAAACAGAACTACTACAGAATTGTATTTTTTTGGATGTACTCATAAATTAATTTTTGGTTTAGTTCTAAAAAAAAATCATTGAGAAAATTAGTTAATTAATCTTCTCAATGATACTTAAACATATAAAAATCTATCTGATAGAGTTATTAAGCTCCGTTTCCAAAAGCGACAAACAAAATGCCGACAACCATACAAGCTAGTCCTAGGTAAAGGAAATTTCTAGCTTTGGCCGAGGCATTGATCCATTCTTTGGTTACGATTCCGCTCATGATGGCAGTTACTACACAAGAAGTATTGAAGATGGCGTAACCAACAGTATTTCCGCTATTTCCTAGTTTGAAAGCCGCGAAAGCAAACAAAGCAGAAGCTGCGTAATGAAAAACAGCCATTACCAAAATCAAGAAAAAGTTTTTGCTAAAAGATGGTGTTTTGAAGTCGTTCCAAGCTTTTTTGGCAGATAATTGCCATACAAAATAAGCAGTCATAACTAGACCACCACTGATGAAGATTGGAAACATAACAGCTACGGCAGTAATCCAATCGGCGTTTCCTTGCGCTTGACATGCGTCATGTAAGTACGGGCGACCCACTGCATTGGCATAACTGAAACCAGTTGCCAATAAACCACCAATAACAGCGATAAGGATTCCGGTCGTCATTGATTTAGAATCGGTACTTTCTTCTTTTTTCTCAGCGCTTTCTCTAGCGTATCCTGCTTTTCCGTTGGCGAAAATTCCAATCAAAACAATGAATAAACCGATAAGAATTAAAGTTAATTTGTTAGCAGGAGGAAGGTCTTCTACAATAAATGGAAGTAGAGAACCAACTAAAATTACGGTTCCGATAAATAACGAAAATCCTAATGAAAGACCGATGTAATTGATGGCTTTACTCCACATCATCACTCCGATTCCCCACAGGAAACTAGCCAATCCCATTTTGATTAAAATATCTGTTGGCATTTCGCTGAAAATAGTCGAAAAACCATCAATTAAAGTAACCGATGCGATGATAGGCACGACGAACATGGTTAGTAAAAAGAACAAACTCCAAGTGTTTTCATATTTGAAATCCTTGGTAAATTTTTCTGGTAGCGCGTATAAGCCAAGCATCAAGCCTGCAAATATGGCTAATAATATTCCTTCGATCATAATTTTTGTATTGTGTGGTGGTTAATTAATTTTATTTGTTGACTAGAAAGATAGTTTAAAAACGGTTTCACTTTCGAATGTTTCTCCTGCTTTTGTAATGCAGTTTGGAGCATTTTCCATGTTGATTCCGTTTGGATAACGATGGGTTTCACAACAGAAAGCACGGTATTTCCCAAATTGTTCTCCTGTTTCTCTCACAATGGCATCTGAAGTGTATTTTCCGGTGTAGAATAACATGCCAGGTTCAGAACTGCTAATTTCTAGTTTGCGTCCGTTTGAAGGGCAATTGATTTCGGCTACTTTTTCAAGTTCGAAATTGTTTTTATCGAAAATATAGTAGTGCTCAAAACCATCGTCCATTTTGGTATGGACGTCTTTGATCGTTTGAGAAGTTCTCAAATCATCTTTTTGTCCATGAAGGTTAACGATTTCGCCTGTTGCGGCTCCAGTGTCATCCATGGCTAGTTTTTTGCCAGCTTGAACTTGAACCAAATGGTGCTCGATAGAATCTACAAATCCTGATAGGTTGAAATAAGTATGATTTGTCAATGATAGGGGAGTGTCGGCATCAGGATTGGCTTGGTATTTAATGCTTAATTCGTTGGCATTATTCAAACTAAATGAAACTTGTATTACTACATTTCCTGGGAAACCTTCTTCAAGATGGTTGCTTATAAGTGACATTTTGACCCCTGTGGCATCCTTAAGGTTAGAAGTTTCTACGGTCCATATTTTTTTGTCAAAGCCAAGAACACCTCCATGTAAATTATTGTCACCGCAGTTTGGTGCCAACTCGTATTGTTTTCCGTTTAAGGTAAATTTAGCATCTTTGATTTGCGAAGAATAACGTCCAACGATGGATCCAAAATAAGGAGCATTTGCAGCGTAATCTTTAGAAAAGTAATTGTCAAAATTTTCAAATCCACATACCAATTCATCTCTTGTTCCATCTTGATTAGGAACAGTGATTGAAGTTATTGTAGCACCATAATTCATGATTTTTACGGTCATACCGTTATCATTTGTTAAGGTGAATAAATCAATTTCTTGATTATTATGGGTGGCAAAATTGCTTTTGGTTGTTTGCATTGTGGTTGTTTTTTGGTGTTAATAGACTTAGTTTTGTTCGAAAGGCGCTAATTTATTCCAATCGAATATGACTCCAGTACCAGGATAATCTGGTGCTACAGCTCTATGATTTTCTACCACTAAAGGACGAGTGGTGTACTCATCAATTGGGAAACTATGTACTTCAAGCCATCCTGAATTAGGTTGTGCCGAAACCAAGCTTACGTGTAGCTCTTGCATACCGTGAGAACAAGCAGGAATATTATGTTTGTCTGCTAATCGTGCTGCTGCCAACCATCCTGTAATTCCGCCACAATTGGAAGCATCAGGTTGGATAAATGATAATTTGGCTTGGTCAAAAGCGTACTCAAATTCGTGAATCGTATGTAAGTTTTCACCCATTGCCAATGGAAAACCGGTTTGGTCAACAATTTCGCCATAGCCTTTGTAATCGTCTGGAATAATTGGCTCTTCAAACCAAGTGATATTTTGGTCTTTGAAACCTTCGATAGCACGAATGGCTTTTTCTTTCGACATTGAATAATTGGCATCTACCATAAAAGTAACGTCTGGACCAACAAATTCACGTACGGCTCTGATACGTTCTAAATCTTCTTCAAGATTCTCACGACCGATTTTGATTTTCACAGCAGTGAAACCTCTTTCCATGTAGCCTTTCATGTTGTTCAAAAGCTTTTCGATAGGAAACATCAAATCGATTCCGCCACAATACGCTTTACAGGTATTTCCTTGTCCACCAGCCATTTTCCATAGCGGTAAACCAGCTTTTTTACATTTTATATCCCAAAGGGCAATATCGATAGTCGAAATAGCAAAAGAAGCAATTCCGCCACGACCTACGTAATGTACATGCCATTCCATGAAATCGTAGATTCCGTCAATGTCTGTACCGTCTTTCCCAACTAAAACGGAAGCAAAATCATGCTCCACCATAGCCTTTATGGCATGACCACCTTTTCCACCCGTGTAGGTATATCCAGTTCCTTCCGATCCATCTTCAAGAGTGATCGTCGTAGTAATTAATTCAAAATGAGAATGATCACCGTGTTTGGCATCATTTAATATTTCTGGTAAAGGCACTTTGAACAATTGTACTTTTACATTTTTAATAGCAGTATTCATGTTTGTCTATTTAAATTTTTAAAATTTTATTTCTTTTTAGATTTTAGATTTCGAATAATAAGAATCGTATCTGCTTCTCCACGCCAAGGTTGCCAAGGCCAAAAATTATCTTTTATTTTTTCGTATTTTCTTTCTTCCGAAAATTCACCCGTATAGGTGTTGAACCATTGCTGTGTAGCATTTGCGCTAGAAAAATCCTTGTTTATTAGACCATCAAACATAATGGTAAAATTCTCCTTAGGCATAAACAACATAATAATACCCTCTTTTTCATTACTCAAATTATAGCCGCTTCCATTATTATTAGGTGAGGGCTTGAAGTTTTCAATATTAAAAGTATCATATAATTTTCGCATATGAGAAAAATAATCAAAACGCGGTTTGTAAACGCCTTCGGCTTGTTCAAAAGGATTGTGAATTATGGCATTCCAAGAAGTTCCTTGCCAATAATAGGTACTGTACGCACCTGCAAAAAAGCACATGTAATTTCGTCTTAAACAAGATTCGGCATTGGTATAAGCGCCAGGAAAAACCTTGTATGGTGCTTCTTCATAACCGCCGTGTTCGATGTTGAAAATAGGTTTGTTGGGGAAATCAGTACGTGCATCTATCATATGCTGATAGAGGGTGTGTCTCCAGTTTTGAGTCGAAATAAAATCGACTTCATCGGGATGATTTCTGCAAAAACCATAGTCATGTACAGAGATTAGCCTTTGGTAGCCATCTAGTTTTTTGGTACGAGCGATACGTTCAGATATGTATTCATTGGTCGCTCTGCCATAATGCAAAGCCTCTTTGGATACATCCCAAATCATATTCGGGAACGCTTGGTAGTGTTTGATCACATAATCGTAATACCTATTGTCTTCTGGAGAATTCATTTCTGGCCATGCGACTTTTTTGTTCCAAACATAAATCATCAAATGACTCACCAATTCTTTATCGTGCATCGAAGCAATTACTTTGTCAAAATGATCAAAAAAAGCAACGTTGAGCGAACTAAAATCGGGTTTCGAATTTGAGCCTAAAAAAGGAAACATCTTTTCGCTTCCGCCGTATTCATGTTCTGGATGTTGAGCTAGTAAAGGATCTTTGGGCCATGAAACATCATAGGTGTACAGATTCATTACAATTTGGCTAAAACCATTTTGACGAATCGTTTCTAGCAATTGATTGGTTTTGGATAGTTCTTTTTGACCGTAATCAAGAGCAAATAACCAATCGCATTCAAAAGCCAAATTGCTGTAATGTTTGCCATCTTGGTAGAAAAAATGCTGCGGATTTTCTTTAGACGTAGTTATACCTCCATGACGGTCTTTTTTAGTGTTTTTAAGAATCGAAATAGTACCTTTTTTACCCGATAATTCTTTTAAATCACCAGTAATAGTAAAGTTTTTAATTCCTTCTGAGGCACTTGAATAACGCAATACCCAAGTGTTGTTGCCGTTAAAAAATAAAGGAACTTTTTGCGAATCTCTATTAGCATTTACAAGAGCAAATACATTTTTATCGAATGGATTTTGAATCCTATTTTTTGTATGAAAAACAATATCATTTACTTCCCATTGTGGAATGGTAATCAATACATTTGATTTGGGATTATCCCATTTTTTTACCTGTGCATTTGAAATTGCAAATACACCAATCAAAAGTAAAATGATATTTTTTTTCATATTCTAATTTGTACTTGGTTTTAAGTTAAATACGAATCGTTTTTTTAAATAGTATTCTTGCGATAAATTTGTTAAAACAGCATAATCATAGGGCTAAATTTTAGTCCAGCTCGATTTATTTTAATTCAAGAGGAGGAGCAGATAATTTATAATCGGTACCTCTGATTTTCTCGAAATTAGTGATCATCTCTTTTAACTTTTTCTGATTTGATTTAGCAAGGTTTGTTTTTTCTGCTTTGTCATTGGCTACATTAAATAATTGGTAGTCTGAAGAATTTCCTAATTCTATATTTACTTCTTTATTCAGTGCAACTCCTTTGTAAGGAGGGATAAGGATCCAATTTCCTTCTTTATAAGCGGTGTTTGAATTTGCCTCAACGACTAAAGATTTTCTTGCTTGTTCGCTTTTTCCTAAAAATGCATTTAAAATATTTTCGCTATCAGAAGTCTTTTCACTACTACCAATTAATTGCGCTAAAGAATTAAATAAATCTATTTGACAGACCAATGCATTGGACACTTTTGGTTGAATTTTACCTTTCCAATAGGTAATAAAAGGTACTCTAGTACCCGCTTCAAACAGGCTGTATTTTCCTCCGCGTAAACCACCTTTTGGGTCGTGTTTTCCTATTTTTTCTACAGCATCATCATTATAACCATCATTTAGAACAGGGCCATTATCGCTAGAAAAAACGATTAGCGTATTTTCTAACAAACCCTCTTTTTCTAAAGTTTTTATAAACTCTCCAATAATCCAGTCGGCTTCTAAGATCACATCTCCTCGTGGTCCCATTCCAGATTTCCCAACAAACTTAGGACTTGGGGTTCTAGGAACATGTGGTTGTTGCAATGCATAGTATAAAAAGAAAGGTTTATTTTTATGCTCAACCACGTAGGATTGGGCTTGCGCTAGAAAATTTTCAGACATTTCCTCATCATTCCACTTGGCAGATTTTCCACCTTTCATATAACCAATTCTTGGAATTCCATTCACAATACTATTATTGTGACCGTGATGCCAAGTCATTTTTAACATTTCAGGATTTGAAATAGCGGTTGGTTCTCCCGGGAAATTTTTATCATAATCCACTTCAATAGGATCTTTTGGATCCAAACCAACTACATTTCCATTTTTGATATAAACAGTCGGTACACGGTCTTGAGTCGCAGCCATAATATAGGAATAATCAAAACCAACTTCATTTGGACTTGGACTAATATGTTCATTCCAATTAACATTTCCAGTACCAAGACCTAAATGCCATTTACCAACAACGGCTGTTGCATATCCTTGAGATTTAAACATTTTTGGTAATGTATTCTGAGAGGTGCCAATTAACATTGGAGCGGTTCCAGGCAAAATTTTCGCATCTTTATTACGCCATGGATAGGTTCCTGTTAAGATACCGTATCGACTTGGCGTACAGGTAGCAGATGTAGCATATCCATTTGTAAAACGAACCCCATTATTGGCTAATTTGTCAATATTTGGTGTTTTGATTTCCGTTGCACCATAGCTGCTCAAATCTCCATAACCCAAATCATCCATGTAAATTACAATCACATTTGGCTTCTTGGCCTTGTTGGTTGCTTTTTCTTCATCTTTAGCTTTACAACTTAAAGAGATGAACATCAATGCAATCAGCAATAAATTAAAAATTGTTTTAAATTTGAATATTCTCATGATATAAATTATTTAAGCTTTATGTCTAATGTAGAAAGTTTTCTTTTCTAAATATTGTTCAAAACCATATTTTCCATCTTCACCACCAGAACCAGATAATTTGTATCCGTTATGGAAACCTTGGTGTTGCTCTCCATGACCACGATTTACATATATTTCTCCGTATTCCAATTCGTCATTACATTTCATGATAGTACTCATGTCATTGGTGAAAACCATTGCAGCCAAACCATATTCGCAGTCATTTGCATAACCAATCACTTCTTCAAAAGTTTTGAATTTAAGTACTGGTAATATTGGACCAAAAGACTCTTCATGAACAATAGTCATATCTTGTGTTACATTGGTCAAAATAGTTGGTTCAAACCAATATCCTTTTTCAAATCCAGGACCTGTTGGTTTGTTACCTCCAGTCGCAACTGTTGCACCTTCTTTTACACTTACAGCTACCAAATGCTCCATCGCTTTCAATTCGGCGGCGTTTACTTTTGGTCCCATATCTGTATCTTCCAACATTGGGTCACCAACTTTTAATGCTTTTACTTTTGGAATAAATTTTTCCATGAAAACATCATAAATATCTTCGTGTAAGTACATACGTTCGTTGCAGGTACACACTTGACCACAATTGTCAAAACGAGAATGCAAAGCAGCATCTACAGCAGCGTCAATATCAGCGTCTGCAAAAACGATAAAAGGGGCTTTACCACCTAATTCTAATTGTACATGCGTTAAATTTTCGGCAGCATTACGAGCAATATCTTGCCCAACCGGGGTAGAACCTGTCATAGTAACCATTTTGGTTATTGGACTTTTTACCAAAGCATTCCCCATAGCTCTACCAGGACCTGTAAGGATATTGATTACTCCGGCAGGAATCCCTACTTTGTTCGCTATGTTTCCTAACTCTAAAGTAGATAATGGCGTTTCGGATGTTGGTTTGATTACAATACTATTTCCCGCAATCAAAGCTGGTCCTAGTTTACGTGCTGCTAGTGCAAATGGAAAGTTCCAAGCGGTAATCGCTACAATTACTCCACGAGGTACTTTTTGAATCCAAATTTGCTCGTTTGCATTGTCTGAAGGGATAATGTCTCCTTCAATTCGACGTGCACCTTCACAAGCATATTCGATAAATGACGAAGCTACCGCAACTTCAAAACGAGCAACTTTAAGTAATTTACCTTGTTCTTTTACGATTAATTGCGCTAAATATTCAGAGTTAGCTTTAATTTCGTTAGAGAATTTATACATTAAATCAGCTCTTTCTCTAGCTGGTTTCTTTTTCCATTCTTTTTGTGCTTTATCCGCATGAGCTAATGTTTCAAGAGCTTCTTCAGCCGTTCCATTTTGTACTCTTGCAACAATCTCTTCAGTAGAAGGACTTAAAACATCAATTGTAGCACCAGAAGTAGAAGTTCTCCACTCGCCGTTTATAAATAATTGGTATTCTTTAATTTCTGCCATTTTTATAAGTTTAAATTATTTTTTATTTTTAAATCCTCTTGCTATTACAGTATCGGTTTCACTTTCATATTCTTCACCATTTTCACGCGTTAATTTATCGTAGAATTGGTTGTAATTAGAATATTTATAGATTCCGTTTCTTTTTCTAATTTCAGCACCCATTTCTTTGAATTCTTTGGCTGCTTGGTCATGGTCTCCAATCAAAAATTGGTATTTATTGGTTGAAATAACCACACCATTTTGATCTTTCAATTCTAATTTGACATAAAAATTAGATTTCACTTTTTTAAGATTATCTGTTTTTATATCAAAGAATTTTTGGGAACTGTTTTCGCCAACTTTAGAAACTTCAAAAGATCCTTTTTCGATGGTTTTTCCTTTGTCGTTTTCTATTGTGAAATTGGCAACACAATTGCTGTATTCTTTGTAGAAATCATTCACAATCCAAATTTGACCTTGAAAAATTTCGTCGTTGTGCCATCTTCTTTTAGCAAAATCCAAGTTGACTAAAAGTGGTTGATAGGCCGTTTTTACAAATTCGTAGGAACGTTTTGTTTGTTGGTAATTATCTACAATTCCCCATTTCATATCAGGCCAGTAGGTAATAAAGTGACAAAGCGCAACACCACTATTTTTGGGTTTGTTACGTCTAAAATGTTCGATTCCTAATTGAAAGATAATCCCTTGAGAATCTTGTGTTGCATCTACAAATTCTTGTAATGAACCTGTTTTTTCGCTACCAAAAGCATCAAAGTTTTGCGCTCTCAATCGGTCCAAATCTGCCCAGTGATGTCCCCAACTTGGTCCCGGAGGCCAGATTTCATTCGCTGGAATAAATTTCTTCAAACTTTCGATATTGGGAACAGAGGTGATTGCAAACTCAGGTACAATCGGAAAATCTATTTTTTTGTACCAATCTTCCATAGGCAAATGCCCCATTCCGTAGAAATAGGCAAGTGCATGAATAGCTTCTTTTGGTTTAAAACCTGCTTCTTGTGAAGGTTCATCGGTCATAGGAGAATCGGGAACGTAAGGTAAATCTACTTCTGCTTGCAATGCTTTTCCAAGACGCTCCAAGAACATTCTAGTAAATGCAGGATCGGCAGAACGCAACATCATTTCTTCGCCACCTTCCATCATAATTAATGATGGGTTATTGCGTCGTTCTCTAATTACGGCAACTCCTTCGGCAATTGTGGTTGCTATAAATTCCTCATCTCTAGCCAAATTTCCAGTTCCTAGTGGAATAATATCATTCCAAACTGTAATTCCAGCTTCGCTACACAATTCGTAAAAAATAGGTAATTCAGAGGGGTGCCATCCAAATATTCGAATATTATTCATGTTTGCTTCTTTGGCAAGCTGAATTAATTTTCGGTATTTTTCGTCAGACGTACGACCAGTAAAAATGTCTGGAGGTCCGCCCCAACAAGCCGATCGAATGTATATTTTTTTACCATTAATGAGCGTAGTTCTAGGAAAACTCACTTCATCTCTAGTAAAACCAGGATTCCATTCCATTTTTACTTCACGAATACCAAAAGTTGTTTCTTTGTAATCGTGGTTGATTTTGTTTTCTACCAAGGACAGTTTATTGATGTACAAATTGGGTTTTCCTAAATCCCAAGGCCACCATAATTGTGCATTTTTTATAAAAATGTCTTTTTTGATTGTTTGTTTTCCGGGAGCAATCGTCTCGGTAAATTCTGTTTTGATTACTTCAGACTCAAAGTTTTTACCTTGAATAGTCGAAGTAAACGTCATTTGTTTGGGTTGTGAATCTGTATTTTCAACTTCAACCTCTAGCGTTACTTTTGCATTGTTATTGTCCTCGATTTTTGGTCGTAGGTAAACATCTTTAATTCTTGTTTTTCCAGTATAAACCATTTTGATTGGTCTATAAATTCCAAACGGAATTAAATCTCTCCAATAATCGCCAAACCAAGGTGTTTTTCTTCCTGCAACTTTGGCGTTGACTTGTGGGGGAGGAGCCAATCTAATCATTAACATATTAGTACTGGCTAAGTTTTTTTTGCTGCTGCGAATGTATTTATTTACATCGAATGAAAAACGTGAAAAAGCACCTTCGTGACTTCCCAAGTAATTTCCGTTCAACCAAATATCGCACGCATAATCAATTCCGTCAAAATCAATTCGAACCAATTGATCTTTTAAATCTTGAGTAACATTGAATTGTAGTGCATACCACCATTCGTAGTGCATTACCCATTGTGCTTTTACGCTATTACGTCCAAAGTAAGGATCTTCGATAGCACCTATTTTCCATAAGTCAGTGTACACATCACCTGGTACTTGTGCAGAATTCCACACTAGTGTCTCAATATCTTCTGGTGGTAATTGGTGTAATCCGGCCTTGACACCTTCGCCAGGCAACATCATTTTCATTTTCCATTTAAAACCACTCAAATCTTGTGATAACTGGCTGTTGTCTTTATGAGAAACTTCAGACCCGGGTTGCGCCAGGACTGAAGTTGTCATAAAAAATAGTATGCTTAAAGCGATAAAGGCTATTCTTTGTAGTAATATCATTTTTTGTTTTTTTGATTATCGTCCCATCCATCCACCGTCAACAAGCATCGTGGTACCGTGCATGTAAGAAGCAGCATCTGAACATAAGAATACGGTTGGTCCTGCAAAATCTTCAGGTTTTCCCCAACGACCTGCTGGAATTCTACCTAAGATTGAAGCCGAACGAACTGGGTCATTACGCAATGCTTCTGTATTATCGGTGTTGATATATCCAGGTGCAATTGCATTTACATTAACCCCTTTTCCTGCCCATTCGTTAGCAAAAGCCATTGTCAATTGACCAATAGCACCTTTACTAGCAGCATAGCCAGGAACAGTTATTCCTCCTTGGAACGTTAATAATGAAGCCGTGAAAACCACTTTTCCACTTCCTCTAGCAATCATTTCTTTACCGATTTCTCTAGTTAAAATGAACTGTGCGTTTTGATTTACTTCAATCACTTGGTCCCACATTTCGTCTGGGTGTTCAGCAGCTGGAGCTCTTAAGATTGTTCCTGCGTTGTTTACCAAAATATCGATTGTAGGGAAGTCTTTTTTAACTGCTTCGATGAAAGCATATAATGCTTTTCTGTCGCCGAAATCGCAAGTATACCCTTTGAATTTTCTACCCAAAGCCGTTACTTCTTTTTCAACTGCACTTCCTTCCGTTTCTAATGAAGCACTAACACCAATAATATCAGCACCTGCTTGTGCCAATCCAATTGCCATAGCTTTACCAATTCCTCTTTTGCAACCTGTAACCAAGGCTACTTTTCCTTTTAAACTAAATGTATCTAAAACGCTCATATTTATTTATTTTATTAACCAGATGAGTTATTTAAGAATTTATATGTCGTTTTCGCCTTTTACATATCCGAAATTTGCTAAAATTCCTCCATCAACGTATAAAACCTGACCATTTACGAAATCTGCTGCTTTTGAAGCTAAAAATAAAGAAGCATTTCCAACATCTTCTGGTTCTCCCCAACGGTTTGCAGGTGTACGAGTCATTACTAAATCGTTAAAAGGATGCCCACCAACACGAATCGGCGCTGTTTGTTCAGTTGCTATATAACCAGGTCCAATCCCATTTATTTGTAGACCATATTTTGCCCATTCACAACACATATTGGCTGTTAATAATTTTAAACCACCTTTTGCTGCTGCATAAGCTGAAACATTTTGACGACCATAAACACTCATCATAGAACACATATTAATGATTTTACCGTGTCTTCTTTTAATCATTCCTGGAGCTACACGTTTTGCTAAAATTAATGGTGCAACTAAATCAACATTAAGTACTAATTCGAAATCAGCTATTGGCATATCTAAAATGGGTACACGCTTGATAATTCCTGCATTATTAACTAGAATATCAATAGGTCCAACTTCTGCTTCAATTGTACTAATTCCTTTATCTACACCATCTTCACTACATACATTGAAATTAATCGTGTAAACCTCAATACCTTCTTTAGCGTATTCAGCCTTACAAGATTCTAATTTTGCGTCATCAATATCGTTTACACATAATTTTGCACCCGCTTTTGCTAGTGCTTTTCCACATGCCATTCCAATTCCGTGAGTTCCACCTGTTACAAGTGCAACTTTACCTGATAAATCAAATAATTCTTTCATATTTTACTTTTTATTTTTTTTTAAAGTTGACAATCCATCAATACTTTCAATCCTTCTGGGTTTTTGTCAATGTTTTCAAAAACTTGTTGGATGTTGGATAAAGGCTGAACGTCTGTAATCATTTGTTCGAAAGGCAATTCGTTTGCTGTGATTAATTCGATTGCTTTTTCGTAATCTTCTTTTTCGTACACTCGCGCACCGATTAAGCTTAATTCTTTCCAGAAAAATTTGAATAAATCCACTGGTTTTTTCTCTCCGTGTATTGCTACCATTAAGATTCTACCACGAATTCCTGCTACTTCACACATAATGTCAAGTGCTGGTTGAACACCTGCAACTTCAAAAACAACATCGGCTTTACGACCTTCTGTTTTTCCTTTTACATATTCAACTAAGTCAATTTTGATAGGGTTTACAGCATCAAAACCTAATTCTTTAGCTTTTGCAATACGGTTTTCGTTAACTTCAGAGATGATAACCTGTGCTCCAGCATCTTTGGCAACCATAGCGACTAATAAACCGATTGGACCACCACCTAAAACCACAGCAGTTTCACCTTTTACCAAGCCACTACGACGTACATCGTGAGTTGCAACAGAAAGAGGCTCAATTAAAGCAGCTAATTTTAAGTCGGTATTGTCTTTTAATTTGTGAAGTGTAAAAGCTGGAACATTCCAGTATTCTTGCATAGCACCTGGGCTATCGATTCCGATGAATTTTAATTCCTCACAAATGTGATTAAATCCTTTATCAGATGCTTTTGCTTTGCGGTCATCCAAAGGGCGGACAACAACTTTGTCTCCAACAGCATATCCTGTTACGCCTTCACCTACAGCATCAATCGTACCAGACATTTCGTGTCCAATAGTTTCTGGAATACTCACACGTTTGTCCATCATTCCGTGGTAGATATGCACGTCAGTTCCACATACACCTACGTAGGCTACTTTGATTCGTACTTCTCCATTTGCTGGATTTTCAATTTCTTTGTTAATTACAGTGAAGGTTTTATTCCCTTCATAAATAGTTGCTTTCATCTTTATATTTGTTTCAAATAGTAAACTTGTTTCTTATTTGAACAAATATAAGACTTATGAACGAAAGTAACTTACTTTAAAAGTGATTTTTTATTCACATTTGAAACAAGTTTCGTTAATAAAAAAAGGAAATAAAAAAAGTACCTAAAAATCTTAGGTACTTTTTACTAATTGGTTTGTAGTTGTTTACCTTTCGATATAACCAAGTTTAGTAGATATTTCTAAAGCATACTTAGCGATTATCTTTCCTTTTTCCTCAAATTCCGAATGGGGTAACCGACCATGAGGAGCTGTTATCCAAAGACAGGCAACAGGACTACCTTGCTCATTAAAAACAGGAGCGCCAATGCAATGGATTCCTTGAATATCTTCGCCGTTATCAATGGCATATCCTAATTCTCGAACAGATTTTAATTGTTCTTTAAATTCTTTTTTGGAAGTAATGGTATTCTTGGTGAATTTTTCAAATTTAACCGAACTCAAAATGGCATCTACTTCTTCGTCTGGAAGAAAGGCTAAAATTGATTTTCCACCAACCGAGCTGTGCAAATGGAAACGCGTTCCCAATTCAACAAAAAGTTTTACAGGATAGGAGGAGGAGACTTGTTCTAAGATAGTACCGCTATTACCAAGAACTACGCCCAGCATTACTGATTCTTTCAACTCGTCACGTAACGCTCTCATGATATCAATCGACAATTCGACAATACTTTGCTCATTCATTGAAGAAATCCCCAAGGTTAACATCTTTCTCGAAAGCGTGATTTTTTTGGTGGTTTCGTTCTTTTGAAGATAGTTTTTAAAAATCAAAGTATTGGTTATACGAAAGGCACTAGATTTGGTTACGTCCAAAGTCTGAAGGATTTCAGACAAAGTAAGTCCTTTTGGGTGCATTGCTAATAATTCTATGATTTGTAATCCTCTTTCTAAATTTGGAACGTTATAGTTTGATTTTAAATCTTCTTTTTCTTGAGTCATTTGATTGTGTACTAGATAGTGTGCAAAAATAGTTTTATTTATTTGACTTTGAAAAAAAAATATATTTATAAAATAAGTTTGATTTTAACTAGTTTATGTATCCTCTATTCTGGTTTATAAACTCTAATCCAGTCTACGCGCATGGTTGATCGAGCATCATCCAACACGGATGGATCAGTAAAGTAATTTATGCCTTGTGATTGTCTCCAGGGTTGGGATGCGGCCGAAATAATTAAATACATATCCTTGGTAAGTCCAGTTCCACCAGCATAATTATTAGGGTCAATTTGGTTGATTGGCGTTGTTCTTACTAGTACACCATCTACATAATATTTTAATGTAAAAGGATCTAACCATAATACTCCATAATTATGGTAATCGTTTGCCCATTGTGTTCCCTTGCCATCAGCATAATAGGTTTCCAAACCAGATGGCTGGTAATCCTGAAATGGTGTTCTTATGAAGACATGATGACTTAAGTGTAAACGTTTGGAGTAGTAATCATTCGTTTTATCGCCATAAGCTTCTAGATTGTCAATTTCCTGAGTTGAGTCTTCGCTGAGCATCCAAACAGCTGAAGCTAATGAAGATTCGCTAATTTTCACTCGTGCTTCCATATACATTGGATAACCGACTTTAGTTTTAGACGTAACTATTCCAGTTCGAATTATATCTCCAGTTGATTTTTTTTCTATGGTAGCTTTGTAGACTAATTCGCCACCAGTAATGGTTGATTGAGAAGCAGAATATACAGTTGGAAGAGCTCCTGTCCATCCATTGAAGAAACGGTCTTGCCAATTGGTGGTAAAATCGGCTGTTTTTCCATCATAATTAAACTCATTGGAGAAAACAGGTTGAATAACCCAGCTTTTATTGTTTCCAGCACTTGGTAGAAAACTAACTTCGCTTGGTTTTTTGGCAGTTGTAAGTTGTTTTTGATCACCATAAAAAGTTACGGAACCAGCTACAAAATAGGCTTTTAGGTAATAGATTTGGTTTTCTTTTAATCCTGTCAAAGTGAGATCAAATGTATTGGAATTACTAGTAGTTATTTTTTTATTGGTTGCTGTAGTTGGGTTGGTGGTTTCTCCCCAGCAGATTCCTCTTTCGGTAATTGTTAAATTGTCATTTCCTAAAGTAATGGTTCCTCCTGTTTCAATTTCAGAATATAAAGTTGCGCCCACAGGAGTCTTGGTGCTAATGGAAGTAGCTTTGGGAGTCGGCGCTGGTGCTTCGTCTTTTGTACATGCAGCCGCTATGACAATAGAAAAAGTAATGAACATTAGTGTTTTGAAAAATTTCATAGTTTGGTGGTATTGGTGTTAATACATATTAGTACATACAAATGTAGTTTAAGTAGCTATGATTGTGATAAAAAGCAACTAGATATAAACTAAACAATAAAGCGGAAACTGTTTTTAAGTTGTTTTTTTGTTAGTGGTTTATGTTTTTTTTTTTTTTAACATTAAAGGTATGGATTGATTCATGTTGTTAAAAACAATACTGCATCACTACACTTCCCTAAAAGATAACTCCTCTTTTTGAATTTACTTTTAAAGTATATCCAAAAAGAGGAGTTATTGGTGAATAATTGAATTATTCTATTTATGCATGTTCTCTGCTTTCTCTGTTTTTCCGTTTACTGATTTTTCACCAGCAGCAACGTGCGTTGTTTTTCTTTCAGAAGAGAAACGCATGATGCTTTGGTAATTCCAGTTATTGTAAATATGCGTTAATCCCCATCTCAAAATCTCAGTTGGCTCTTTTTCATTATCTGCTGTTCTGTTCAATCCAATTGCATGGGGTGCATCTTTGATAGAAGCTTTTATTTCGAAATTAATTCCATCAGGAGACCATTGAATGGTATTTTTTTCAGGTCCGTCGGTTGTGATTAACGAAGCGATTCCGCCGTTGTAAGGCCAAACGCAAATTTCGTGTCCACTATTACTGATAGGGTTATATGGGGACTTAACATAAGGTCCAAGTGGGTTATCTGCTATGGCAACACCATGACGGATTTGGCGACCACCAAAAGTCATTTCTTCACCCATTTGCTCTCCTTTGTAATACAAATAAAATTTCCCTTTAAAAGGCAATATACATGGGTCATGTGTTTTATGGCTGTCAAAATCTCCTTTTTTCTCGACCATGAAACGATTGTCTTCTGTACCTTTCCATACACCATTTTGAGCAGGTGCAATTACGGGAGCATCCAATTTTTCCCAAGGACCGTTTGGTGAATTAGACCAAGCCATACCTACTTTTTCTTGAACACGTACATTGTAGATTCCTTCAACTGTTTGGTAGCACAGGTAATATTTACCATCCCATTTCATGATTTCAACTGTAAAAACAGAACGGTCGTCATAAGAACCTTTTTTTCCTCTAGGAATTGCAATTCCTTCTTCTTTCCAAGTCCAACCATCTTGCGAAGTTGCATACCAAATATCGCAACGATCCCAAGGAAAAACTTTTTCGTTCGCCATATCGCCACCAAATCCCTGTGTTGGACCAGTACTTTTAGTGTACCAAACATAGTATTTTCCGTTTTCTTGGATAATAGCACTAGGATCTCTTCTAACGACACCTTCTTCGTAGGCTAAATCACCTTTTAGGGGTTGTAAGCCACCAAATTCGATAAACCATTCGTTACCTAAATCTTTAGGCCACTTTAGTGCTCTTTTGGATGCTGCACTTAAGTGATTTACATCCATAATACCTAGTTTATCTTTATATTTTATGGCATCAGCCTTTAGCTGTTTTTCTTCCTCTTTTTTACATTCTACAGATTGACCTACTGCCGATAGTGTCATTCCAATTGTGAGTAGTCCAAAGACACTTTTCTTAATTGTATTCATAATTGAAGTTTGATTAGTATTACAATATTACTTAATTTTTACTAGTTAATTTGATTTTACTGGTGAAATTAGTTTTTTCTGTGAAATTTATTTTATTGTTTTCAAGAACAACTTTTTCAATTTGAACGGTAGCATCTACTTTTGCTCCTTTTTTCGATTGAACAATAAGCAAACATCTTCCTTTTGAAGTGGTTATAGTATTTGATTGAAAATCCTGAACATTATCGACTGCTCCATTATCTACTCCAAGTATTTTTACGTTTCCATCAATCGAAAATGTGATTGTTGGATTCACTGTTTTTACAGGGTTATTGTCTTTATCAACTACTTGTGCTACGATATGTGCTACATCATATCCATCTGCGGAAAGGCTAGTTTTGTCTGTTGTCAATTGAACACGGTAAGCCTCTGTAGGAGTAACTCTTTCCGATGAGATCGTCTTACCTGATTTTGTTCCTCTTGCAGTTAACTTTCCAGCTTGAAAAGGAACGGCCCATTTATAAATACGATCATCAAAATCGATTAGTCTTTTCTTTCCTAATGATTTATCATTCAAAAACAATTCGACTTCATCACAATTCGAGTAGATTTCGACAATTGTCTTGTCTCCAGATTGGTACTCCCAATGTTCGTTGACATCATGCCAAACCCAAAGCGCAGTTTCCCATCCATTTTTCTTTTTTTCTACAGGCTCTCCTGTTTGTTCATTAATTTTATAGATTGATTTTTCCAGTCTTTGTGTGGCAATATATAATTCAGGAGCATCATTCCATAATGATTTCATCATGTGGTAGGATGGTTTTTCGAAACCAGCATAATCCAATATTCCACTATCTATTCCTTTTTTAGGCCATTGTTTATTGGCTTCGCCCAAATAATCAATACCTGTCCATAAATACGTCCCCGAAATAAATGGGCGTTCCATAATGGCTTTCCATTCGTGCCATTGTGCTACATTTTCAGTACCCATTATTGGTAATTTAGGATAGTTTTTATGTCCATAATCGTAAACTACTCTGCGGTAGCTGTAACCAATCATGTCTAATGCATCTGCATATCCAGATTCGTAGCTTGATGAGGGAAGGATACAGTTGGCAATTACATATCTAGTGGTGTCCATTTCCTTAGTCCACTTTGCTAGTTTCTTAGCAGTTTCACCAATATCGTATTTCTCCCTAGGTAGTGAGCGTAAGTTTTCCTTTATTGTCTCAATGGAATTAGGAGGTAGCGACCAGAAATAATTTCCGCTCCAATCCATATTATCAAAGAAACCAGTGGCTTTTGCATTTCGTTCGTATGTCCATTCAATTTCATTTCCAATACTCCATTGGATGATGCTTGGGTGGTTTCTATGTGCTAACATGGTATTTTTTAAATCACGTTCTGCCCATTCTTGAAAATGTTCACCGTATCCGCGGGTAATAGCGTCTACTGATTGTTCTTTCATGTTTTTACGCTTGTCTTTTGGATTGTCCCATTCATCAAAAAACTCATCTTGAACCATTATTCCCATTTCGTCACAAAGCGAAATAAATTCATCTGAACCTGGATTGTGAGAGATTCTGATTGCGTTTACTCCAGCTTCCTTAAGTTTTTCAAAGCGTCTTCTCCAAACTCCTTCTGGTACAGCAGCTCCTACAAGACCAGCGTCATGATGCAAACAAACCCCTTTGATTTTCATGTTTTGACCATTTAGGTAAAAACCAGTATTCGCATCAAATTTGATAGTTCGGATTCCAAATTTAGTCTGATTCTCATCGACTGTTTTTCCGTTTTGTACAATTTTAAATTGTGCCGTGTACATACTAGGACTCACTACATCCCATAATTTTGGATTTTTTACAGTGGTATCGATGTTGAATTTTGTTTCTTTCTTGGAACTAACTTTTCCTTTTGTGCTTTGCTCGGCTACTTTTTGCCCTTTACCATCAAGTATTGTTGTGATGATGTCAAAAGTCTCATCCTTATCAAAGTTGTTTTTAACCTTAACTTCTAAGTGAACTTTGCTTTCTTGCAAAGACACTTGTGGAGTTGTGATATAAGTTCCCCAAATAGGAATATGTAGGTTGTTTTTGGTTACTAACTTTACATTTCTGTAAATACCAGATCCAGTGTACCAGCGGCTATCTACATATCTTGAATGGTCTACTTTTACCTTAATTTGATTGCTGTTATTGTTTAAATAAGCACTTAAATCATAAAAAAATGGTGAATATCCGTATGGGTGTTCGCCTAATTTTTTATCATTTAGCCACAAAGTACTGTTATTATAAACTCCGTCAAATAGAATATAGGTAGTTTCATTTTTGCTAGGTTTTACTTTAAAATCTTTTTTGTACCAACCAATACCTCCTAAAAGATATCCTGTTGCACCTTCTCCTTTTATAGAGTCAAAAGAAAAACCAACACTCCAATCATGTGGGAGGTTTACATTTTTCCAATTACTTTGACTAGAATTTTCTAATTTGAAATTCCAATCAAAATTAAAGTCTTGAGTGTTATTTTGAGCACAAGCACAAACGGTAATTAAATTAAGAATACCGAGCTGGACTATTTTTTTTACGGAATATTTGGACTTTTTTTTCTTCATGATGATAAGTATATAATTTGTAATTGTTGGGTCTAATGTTTAGTTCTTAATGATTGTTTTTATATGTTTAAAAAGGAGTTCTAAACTGAATCATTAATTGTTTTTTATGTTCCTAAACGAACTGAGCTTATTATAATTTTGTTCCAGATAAACTTAAAGTTTCTAGTAAAAAGGAGTTTATGTCAAATTGATTATTATGTTTATAACTGAGATTTTGATATAAAAAAGGATTTTAAAATAGTAAATATGAAATTGTGTATCATAATTAATGCGAATATTTCTGTGATACAAATATCTTATAAATATGGTTCTTGGTTTTTAATATCGACTAGACATAAACTGAACATTGGTGTTTTTTGGCAATTTTTTGCTTTTATTAACTAGACTGTAACTATATTGTACTCTCTTAGAATTGTTATCGTATCGTTCGGTTCAAAATCATTGACTATTTATAAACCAAATTCCAAACCAACTAAATATTATTTAATATGAATAGAAATACTTTTTATAAGTTTTTGAATAAATTTTGTATTTCAACAAATACAAAGTTTATTCTATTGACAGTCTTTTTATTTACGTCTTTTCATTTTTACAGTCAGGAGCATAGTGCTACCAATCCTTACCTAGAGAAGGCAAATGAAATTAAATATACTAATTATAAAGGGGCTATTTATCATTATAAAAAAAGTATCGAATACAATACTGAAAATAAGGACACCGTAAATATTATTTTAAACTTACGTGATATGTCCGACTTGTACGCCCACAGATTAGATTATGGTAAAGCTTATGATGGCTATTGGAAAGCACTTTTTTTAGCGGATGCTTCCAAAGATGATTATTCGAAAGCGATGATTTACCAAGGTTTAGGTTGGTTGTTTAGTTACTATGATAGGGATATGGAAGCACTCCGTTATTACAATAATTCATTAAATCTTACTAAGAATAATAAAGGCTTAGGGGAAGTGAAGAAATTTGAATTAATGATTCAAGATTATTTTTCTATTTTGAATTTATATCGTGTTAATGGGGATTATGTAAAATCAAAAATATATTTGGATAGTTGTCAAATTATACACAATAAACTTAATAGAGGGGATAAAAATTATTTCGTGCGAGTCGAAGCGGCTTTTTTGAAGGCAGTTGATAAAAAATATGATTCAGCTTTGGAGGGTTTACAAGAATCCAATCTGTATTTTGAAAAAAACGATCCATCGTATTTAATCATTATTAACTATTTGATTGCTGAAGTACACCGACTAAAAGGTGATGTAAGTCAAAGTATATTGTATTATGAAAAATCGTTGACTTTCTCTGGGAAATATCACAGCCATGAGAATTATATCATCATGGATCATGAGGCTTTGTCTAAAACGTATGCAAAAACTGGAAATTTCCAAAAAGCTTACCAGCATTCTAACTTAGCTAGCCAATTAAATGCGGAAGTTTTTGGGAAAGGGAGTAAAAATAGTCAACATTTGTTTGAGATTAATGATAAATATAGGGTTCAAAAACAAAAGGAACAAGAGATTTTAAACAAGCAACGTATTGAGCAATTAGAAAGTGAAGAAAAAGTGTGGTTCTTGAAATCCATCTTATATACTATAATAATACTCTCATTAGTTTTATATGGATATTTGTTTGTAAGAAGCATCAGGAGAAAGCATAAGGCAGAGAAAAAATCTATAGCTGAGAAGCAGGAAATGGAGCTAGTGAGGAGCAAAGCTATTTTGGAATTAAAGAATAAGGAACTAACTAGTTCTGCTTTACAATTAATAGAGAAAGATGAGTTTATAGAAAGGTTAAAACTTAATTTGACTGATGATAAAGATGTTGATGTGCGAACAATCAACAAAATGCTAAAAACAATTCAAGGATCACCTAGTAGTAACTGGAAAGAATTTGAAGCTCGATTTACCGCTGTCAATCAAAGTTTTTATACCAATCTAAAAGAGAAGTATCCAGATTTAGGGCAAACTGATTTAAAGATCTGCGCGCTTATAAAATTAAATTTTTCTAGTAAAGATATGGCTTCACTTTTAGGTATTTCATTTGAAAGCGTCCATACCTCTCGTTATCGACTTCGCAAGAAATTCAAATTGGAAAGGAATGATAATTTGAATGAATTCATAGCTGATTTTTGATCCCTATAAAAGTCCTTATTTGCAAAAAGCTTCGATTTACTGTCAGTAAGTCGGAGCTTTTTTTATTACATATGTTTTTTTTAATACCAGAATTTGGTTTTAAGTCGGGATCATTTTAATACATCAATAAAATATTTAAAATATAGTTTGTTGTCACGTCTAGTTGTGTTAGTTTAACTGTTTTTTAAGGGACTTTAGCTCATTTATGTTAGTTGTGTACAGTTTTAATCAAGTTGGTTTTAAGTTTCTTTTAGTGTTGAATATGTAGTTTTGTGAAGTAATAATTGCGATATCAGGAATATATATTGGTTTTGATTGAGTAATTGTTAGAACAACTAAAGACAAATTAATTAACCTATTTAAAAATTTTTTATGAAAAAAAAGAATGGATTTTGGAAAAAAACATTTCCAATAATGTTTTTTCTTCTATGCTTTTGTGTAATGAATGCACAAAGAAAGGTGTCTGGACAAGTTAAAGATGATACGGGATTTCCATTACCAGGAGTTTCGGTATTGGTTTCTGGGACTAAGATTGGTGTGATTTCAGATATTGACGGTAAGTATGCTATTATGGCAAAAGATACCGATGCATTAAGTTTTTCTTATGTTGGTTTTAAAACACAAAAGAAAACAGTGGGTTCGGCTACCCAAATCAATATAGTATTAGCTACAGACTCCAAAGTACTTGATGAAGTAGTAATCAATGTTGGTTATGGTAAGCAAAAGGTAAAAGAAGTAACTGGAGCTGTAGTCCAAGTAAAATCTGATATTATTGATCGCGCTCCTGTTTCGGATATTAGTGAAGCAATTCAAGGTCGTGTTGCTGGGGTAAATGTACAAGCAGCGAGTGGACGACCAGGAGAAGCAGCAAATATTCAAATACGTGGTGTAGGTTCCTTGTTAGGAAAATTAGAGCCTTTATATGTAGTTGATGGTGTGCCTTATGAATCAAATCCGAACATTGCTCCTGATCAAGTTGAGACAATGGACATTTTAAAGGATGGTGCGGCTGCGGCTGTTTATGGTGTTAGAGCATCTAATGGTGTAATATTAATAACAACCAAAAGAGGAAAACCTGGTAATGTATCAGTGAATTTGTCTACTTATACTGGAATTCAAAATATTTATTCAGGTACGCCATTAATGAATACGCAACAACAATTGTTTGCAGATTTTACGGTACAACCGGTATTGAATGGTGGTAATCTTCCGGGGTATTTTATATTAACCCCTGAGTTATTGAACTATGACACCAATTTTGTGAAGGATGTGCAGAATAACAATGCGATTCTTAGAAATTATAATTTAGGAATCTCAGGTGGTACCAAAGATTTGTCTTTGAATTTTAATACTAGTTATAACGATCAAGATGGAGTTTTAATTAATTCTGGATTTGACAGATTAAGTTCTAGACTGAATGCTCAATTTACTAAAGGAAAATTTAAAGCATTCGCTACTATAGGCTTGACTGAAGAAAATAGACAACAAGAGCCTTTCGGTTTGTATGAATATAGTATAGGTCAAAAACCTTGGCAACTGCCTTTAGGTGACTTGAGTATTAGTGGAGATAATGTGGTAACGATTCCTGTTGACAATACTATTTATTTTGGATTTTTAGCAAAACAATTGCAAAACACCGATGAAAGAAAAGTATCCTCTTCAAATATTGCAGTAAATTTAGAATATGAATTTTTAAAAGGGTTGACTTATAAAATAAGTTTAAGTAAAAATAAATATGATTATCAAAGAAAATTCTTTATTCCATCGTATTTAATTTATGGATTGGACGGAAAGTTAAATGCTACGGCATCAACTCTTCAAGCGCAACTTACAGAAGAGTATACGTTTACTGAGAGAAATGTGATTGAGAATATGTTGAACTATAATGTAAAATTTGGAAAACATAGTCTAACAGCAACTGCGGTTTCTTCTTATGAAGATTTTAATTCGAAGCAATTAACAATTGGTGCTATTGGTTTCCCTACAAACGATACCCAAGAAATTGGGCAAGGTCAACAATTTAAATCGCCAACTAGTTTTGTAAACACTTATACTTTGGCAGGATTATTAGGTAGATTTCAATATAGTTATGATGAACGTTATTTGTTTTCAGCTAGTATCCGTAGAGATGGTTCTTCAAAATTCTTAAACAATCGTTACGCTACTTTTCCTTCCGTATCTGCAGGTTGGAATATTTCTGAAGAAAAGTTCTTTAAAAATTCATTTTTAGGGAAAAATGTTGGAAGCCTAAAATTAAGAGCTAGTTATGCACAATTAGGAAATCAAGACGTTCAACCTTATACGGCAAGCACTCAAATTGAAACGGGTGTTAATTATTTATTTGGTTTGAATGAAACACTTTCTTCTGGATTAATACAAAGAAGATATTCCAACCCAGATTTAAAATGGGAGACAAGTAGTTCTAAAAACATCGGTATTGATTTGGCAATGTTTAGAAACAAATTGACATTCAATGCAGATATTTATAGTAATGACAAACAAGATATGTTATTACCATACCAGACACCACCTTCTGCGGGTACATCACAACCAAATGCGGAAACTGTTTACAATCCTATTTTTATCAATGCTGGTAAAATGACAAACAAGGGTATTGAGATCGCATTAGGATATAAAAATCAGCTAAAAAATGGATTGAAATATGATATCTCATCCACATTTACTAAAAACGTAAATAATATTGTTGATTTGAACGGGATTGACAGAGGTTATCCAAATGGTAGACCAACAGTTTCTTTAGGAGACGGAATCGATCAAACTACCTTTTTTGCTGTAGGTCATGAAGCGGGAGCTTTCTTCTTATTACAAAATGATGGTGTAATTAAAACGGATGAGCAATTAACGGAGTATAAAAAAATTAATCCAACTGCTGTAAAAGGAGATATGATGTATAAAGATGTTAGTGGTGCAAATGGTGTTGCAGATGGTAAGATCGATGAAAATGACCGTGTATATTCAGGTTCAGGTCAAGCTGCCTTTGAAGCTGGTTTGAATGTTGACTTAAAATATAAAAACTTTGATTTGTCAGTGCAATCTTACTTATCCTATGGAGCTGAATTATTTAATGGTGCGCGTTTCTTTGCTTATACACAAGGAAGACATTTAGACCAATTTTCACAATGGTCTCCACAAAACCCAAACTCTGATATTCCAAGTTTTAAAAACAGTCAATCCTCTGAAAGTATTAGAGCTAGATCAGATTATTGGTTGGAAGATGGAACTTATTTGAGAATTCGAAATATAACAATTGGTTATTCATTACCTAAAGAATTATTAGATAAAGTTAAGGTAGGAAGTGTAAGGCTATATGTGACTGGATTTAATCCTTTTACCTTTACCAAATATACTGGTTATGATCCTGAAGTAGGTGGTAACGGGATAAGTACAAGAGGTGTTGATAAAGGAAATTATCCTGTGGCTAGAAGATTCGTTCTAGGAGCTCAAGTTAAGTTTTAACAACTAATTAAAAAAAAATGATACAATTTAAAATAAAACAAAAAGCATTGTTCATTACCATAATGACATGCTCCATTTTATCACTATCTAGTTGTGATGAGAAAGATTTTCTAACGGTAAATAACCCTAACTCGGTAACTGAGGCTACATTTTGGAAAACGCCTACACAGTTTAATAGTGCATTGACAACTGTATATGCTGCTTTGCAATTTCAATCAATAAGTGGTAGTGGTTTGCCGGATGAAGAAGTAAGAGCGGATATTGCAGATACCTTTACTTTTTTCAGGCCATTGATTTATAGACAATTAACGTATACGGATAATAGTCCACAAGTGGTAAGTAAATGGAGTGAATTATATATTGGGATTTTCAGAGCCAATCAAGTAATTGGTCAGATCGAAAAGGTTGATACTTCGACTTTTGCGCCAAATGAAAAGGAAAATATTTTAGCTCAAGCTAAATGTTTAAGAGCTTTTTTCTATTTTCAATTAATTCACACTTATGGTAAAGCGGTGATTCGTACAGAGGTTTCTACTACCGATTTTAATAAAAAATTGAGTAGTATTGAAGAAGTTACAAATACAATAATTATTCCAGATTTGAATTATGCTAGACTAAATTTACCTCCATCATGGACAGGTTTAAATATTGGAAGAGTAACTTCTGGTACAGCTACTTCCTTACGCGGAAAAGTATATTTATACGATAAAAAATGGGATCTTGCTGCCGCAGATTTTAAAGAAGTAATTGACTCGAATGTTTATACTTTAACGCCTAAAATTTTAGACAATTTTACAGATCAAAATGAATTTAACTCAGAATCAATTCTTGAAGTAGCTTATAGTTCTACAGCAAGTCCAGGTGCTAGTGGAAACAATGTTGATGATACTCCATTTGCATCAGGTGCTGAGGCAAATGCTGTTGGTTCACAATATGCATCCATCGGAGGATTTGGAGGCTTTAATACGGTTATCTCCAATTATTATTTACATGAATTATTTTTAAGTGACGAAGTAGACACCAATAATGCTGTGAATGCACCTGTTGGAGGAGTTACCAACAAGCAGTCTAAAAGACTTACCGCTTCTATAGCTCCAAAAGATTTTGAAGGAACCTATTTTGGTGTAACCAATACCAATACTCAAGTACATACTTACAGAGGTTTAGGATTGACTGCTATAGTAAAAAAATATACCAACTGGTATCAAGGAACGGCTGAAATAGCATTAAATCGTAGTGGTATTAATTTTAGACATATCCGTTTGGCAGATGTTTATTTGATGTATGCAGAGGCTGTATTAAATGCAAGTACGCTACCTGCTGGTGTATCTGATCCTATTGCAGAATCAATAAAATATATTGATTTGGTGAGAGAAAGAGCTGGGGTTAAAACTTTAAAACAATATTTAGCCGCTAACAGCAATACGTTTCCTCAACTTAATATTAGTAAACAAAGGTATATAACTCAACCTATGGTGGCTCCTACAAAACAAAATTTAATGACGCATCTTCAAATGGTGGAAAGACCATTGGAACTATGTTTTGAAGGACATCGTTGGAAGGATTTAGTACGTTGGGGAATTGTAAAAGATGTGTTTACAACTCTGGGATCTAACTTGAGTTGGAGAAGAGATAATTTTGCTACCATTGTAGGGAAAGCACCATTGACAATTGAGGGGTCGGTTAATTTATTAGCATTAACAGCTGTGGCAAATTATCAGTCTTCATTTCATGACTATTTCCCGATTCCTGCAACTGAATTGCAATCAAATAAAGGGTTATAAATAATTTTTATAAAATAAAAGATATGAAAACAAATTTCAAAATAGTTATAGCGGTTTGCATTGCCATATTTGGTTTGCATTCTTGTAGTGACATATACGATACAATCAATTTAAATGAGGCTAATAGTAGAGTAATCGCAACCTCACAAATGAATTTTGCAAATACTATTAGAGTAGGAACTAGTATTACTCTTGGAGACCTTTCTTCAGGAGTAGTATCTAGATTGTGGACTTTACCAACTGGAGTTGCTGATATTGTTGATTCAGATAATGACGTTACTTCAACTGCTGCAAATGTCAAAGCAATATTCAATGCGGTTGGTGTGCATGATGTTAGATTACAACAAGTTTTTAGCGATAATGCCTTCACAGTATTAGAAAATACTGCCAAAGGGAAAGAGTTAGATACCATTTTTAAGGTTACTGTTCTTCCTCAGATTAAAACGGTTCTAAAAGCGAATGTTTTGAATACAAATGGTACTTTGGGAGCTGCTTTAAATTTGAGTAATGGTGCGAAGAATCAAGTTACGGCAGGAAGTGTTGTTCGATATGTAGTAGAATCTGCAGAAGGTGCTCCAGCAAGTTTTACTTGGACTACAGGTGCTACAGTGGTAACTTTATCTAATGATAAAAGAACTTTAGATGTTCGATATAATAAAGTAGGGAATTATAATTTTGACCTTCTAGCTAATACGGCTAGACCATTTGGCGAAGAAAAAACAACTTTTTCAGATTTAATTACAATTATCCCTTCTACTGCTCCAGTAACGCTTCTTGAAGTTAAAAAGAAAGATGGTAAAATTTCTCTTGTTTTTAGTAGAGAAATTGATCCCGTTTCAATTAAAGCGAATGAGTTCTCGGTTACGTTAACAGATAAGAATAATGCGAGTCTTTCATCTACAATCGCTTCTGTTACCCGTGATGCAGTAGATACGAACATACTTATTATTACTTTGAACGGTCGTACCGTTTATGATGATGATAAGGCTTTTGTTTCTTACTCAGGAATAAATTCATTAGTAACAAGTGATGGTGTTTTTTCTGCTACTTTTTCAGCAAGAGAAGCAGCTGCTAGTGGTGTGAATGTATTAATAGGAACAAATTATGACTATAGTTATGAGACAATAGGAATTGCAAGTACTAACTGGAGACAAAACATCACTTTTTGTGGTCCGTGTACAGCAGCCAATAGTAGTTATTTGTACTCTACAGAGCAAGTACATTCAGGAAATAAGTCATTAAAACTAACGGTTAAAAACGGTGGTGTAGCTGCTTTGTTGAATACCAGTGACGGAACTGATGTTGGGGATATTACCTTTCCTGTAGTAGCTGGAGGAACATACGAAGTGGGAGCGTGGACGTACCTTCCTTCGACTAATACTTTTGGAACTAGTTCTGTTGAAATGAGAACATTTATAATAAGTGGAGCAACTCAAGTAGATCCAGCATTAGAATTTGCTACATTTAATTCAAGTTCTCCAACTAATCAATGGGTTTACGGAAAAGTAAACGTAGTGATCCCAAATGGAACGGGTAAACTTGTATTCAGAACCAGAAATAATATAGGGGGAACAACTCCTGTAACAGTTTATATGGACGATATTACAGTGAAAAAATTGAATTTAAGACCATAATTGTTTTTAGTTTAAGTTAGTTTGAGTTAGTTTGAAAAGGCGGTTACATTGCAAAATGTGCCGCCTTTTTTATGTCTTATTTTTTTCGAATAGAAGAAGCTCGAATATTCAACTCCCCATTCAAAGTAATTGTTCGCGGTTTAAATTTTACTTTACTTTCTATTTGTTCTAATAAAATTTGGGCAGCCGCTTTCCCAATTTCGTTCGCTGGTTGTGAAACAGAAGTTAAAGGCGGTTCGATAATAGTAGCCATTTGTGATTCGGTAAAGCCCACAAAGGCAATATCATTTGGAATTTGAAATCCATTTTCTTTAAAAACTTGCATCGCACCAATAGCAACGGGGTCATTGGCCGCAAAAATGGCATCAGGAATAGTACCTTTTTTAATAATTTCCAAGGCCGCTCTTCGACCATCTTTGATAGTAAATCCAGTCGGGATAATTTGAGCGAAATCAAAAATTCTTTTATGTTTATGATGCGCATCCATAAAACCGCGCATCCGTTCATTTGATAAGGAAATGCCCTCGTTTCCTTTAAGGTGTACTATGTTTTGGTAGCCTTCATTTATTAAATGTTCTGTAGCAAATAATGCCCACTTATAATCGTTAAATACAATTTTAGAACAATTCAATTGATTATTCACCCGATTAAAAAACACAATAGGAAATCCCGACCGAATAAGGTCTTGGTAATATTCGGTATTTTTACTTTCGCTCGAAAGGGAAATAATCAGTCCGTCAACCATACTGTCTTCCAGCGTTTTTATGTTTTTTAATTCGGTTTCATAACATTCATTAGATTGGGCAATCAAAACTTGGTAGCCTTTCTTCAAAGCAATTTCTTGCACTCCAATAATCACTTTTGGGAAAAATGCATTCACAAATTCGGGAACAATAATTCCGATGGTGTACGAACGTTGTTGCATTAATTTTTTGGCAATAGGGTTGGGGCGGTATCCAAGTTCTTTTGCCGTCTTTAAAACCAAATCTTTGGTTGTAGCATTAATATCGGCTTTGTCATTGAAGGCTCGGGAGACGGTAGAAACCGAAATCTTCAATTTTTTGGCTATATCTTTAATAGTAATGTATTTCATAACGCTTAATTTGACTTTTCAAATAGAATGCTAAATAAATTAAGGGCAAGATACAAATTTTTCGGTAACGTTCTCGGAACTTAATTTATATTTCGGTAACGTTCTCGGTACTCCTTTCGAAAAAAAAAAGTTATAGTTCTAAAATCTATGGTACTTTTAGTAAAAATTGATTTAAATAGTATGAAAAACATTGATATTTGGGTAATAATCCTATTCTCGCTCTTGATTTTTATATGCGGATTGGCCTTTTCTAAAACAGGAAAAAACATGAAATCCTATTTTGCCGCTGGTGGTGCTTTGCCTTGGTGGATGAGTGGACTTTCTCTATTTATGAGTTTTTTCTCTGCAGGAACCTTTGTCGTTTGGGGTTCTATCGCTTACAAAAGTGGTTGGGTGGCCGTGAGTATCCAATGGACAATGGCCGTTGCGGGTTTTATCATCGGGATGTATATTGCACCAAAATGGCGCAAAACCAATTCGCTTACCGTAGCAGAATACATCACCAATCGTTTTGGGTATAAAATTCAAAAAGTATATACCTATTTATTTCTGTTAATATCCTTATTTACAACTGGTGCTTTTTTATATCCCGTTGCCAAAATCCTAGAAGTCTCCACCGGAATCCCGATTACGACCAGTATTATCAGTTTGGGAATTTTAATATTAATCTACACCGCAGTGGGTGGATTATGGGCAGTAATTGTGACCGATGTTCTGCAATTTGTGGTTTTGACAGCCGTTGTAATTATTATTGTGCCACTTGCATTTAATAAAGTTGGTGGAGTAAGTACTTTTATCGAAAAATCTCCAGAACACTTTTTTGACCTATTAAACCAAGAATATTCGCTTTCTTTTATCATTGCTTTTGGATTTTACAATTTATTCTTTCTTGCAGGGAATTGGGCCTATGTACAACGGTACACTTCGGTAGCCACTCCAAAAGATGCGCAAAAAGTGGGCTGGTTGTTTGGGGCTTTGTATACGGTGAGTCCGTTGTTGTGGATGTTACCGCCAATGATTTATCATGTTGTAAACCCTAATTTACAAGGATTAGAAACAGAAGGCGCTTACTTATTGATGTGTAAAGAGGTTTTGCCAGCCGGAATGTTAGGTTTAATGCTCGTTGGGATGATTTTTGCAACCTCTAGTTCTGTAAATACAACTTTAAATATTGCAGCTGGTGTCTTTACCAACGACTTATACAAACACTTTAAACCCGAGGCAAATGATGTCGAACTCATGCGTGTGGGGAAATTATCGACCGTGGTTTTAGGATTGATTACTATTGGTGTGGCTTTGGTCGTTCCGTTATTGGGCTATCGTGTGGACACATCTTTTTATTATTTTTACTTAAAAAAGAGATGCGTAGAGATTTCAGCGATTTAGATGATATGCGATTGTTGTATCGAGGTAATAAGATTTTATCTGATTTATTTAGAAAGGGCCTTCATTCGATAAGACAAATTAGTACAACAGATGCTGATGCTAAAGGGATGTATCGTTTTTTACAAAATGAGCGAGTAAGTGAAGATGATATAATTATGAATTTAGCATCAAATTGCAAAAAAGCCTGTAAAGGTAAATATGTTATTTGTATACAAGATACTACCGAAATAAATTTAAGTAGTCATAGCAGGAGGATAACCAAGGACGATTTCATTGGAACCACCAATGCAAAAAACAGTCAAGGTTTAGGATTTTTTATTCATCCGAGCTTAGTTTTAGATGCTCAAAATGGTACTCCTTATGGATATGCAGCAATAAAAGTGTGGAATAGACCCTTGAAATTTACTTCTAAGTTTGAAAGGGGATACAGTAAACTACCAATTGAAGAAAAAGAATCTTATAAATGGCTTGAGGTGTCTAAAAATACTCAAGCTTCCTTAAAAGATTTTGTACCAGCGATGGTAATAGTACAAGATAGAGAAGGTGATATTTATGAGCAGTTTGCTACAATTCCCAATGCAACTACTGAACTTTTAGTAAGGGCAAGAACAGACAGAAAATTAAAAGACAAGACTAGTTTATTTAGTAATCTAGAGACTGAGCCCGCACAAGGATCTTATCAAATTGAAGTTGATTCTTGCGCAAAGACTAAAAGAAAAAAACGAACAGCTACCATTGAAATTAGGTATAAAGAAGTTGAATTAAACAGACCTACAAATGTAAGTAAAGCAATAGCTTCAAGTTTAAAATTATTCTTTATTGAAGCTTCTGAAACAGGATATACTGGCAAGGATAAAATATGTTGGAGACTACTAACCACGATGAATGTCGAAAATGTTGAAATTGCAAAAAACTGCATAGAGTGGTATAGTTGGAGGTGGACAATCGAAGAGGTTTTTAAAATACTAAAAAAGGAAGGTTTTAATATTGAAGCTTCGGAATTAGAGTATGCATCATCAGTAAGAAAATTAAGTTTATTGATTATGGAAGTAGTTATAAAGCTGTTTTTGATGCGACTTGCATATGCTGAGCCAGAATTAGAAATAAGTTCTAACAGTTGTTTTACAGAAGAGGAAGAAGAGTTTTTAGAACATCAAATAGATCATTTAGAAGGTAAAACAGAGAAGCAGAAAAACCCATATAAACAAAAAGATTTAAAACGATACGTATGGGTCATTGCTAGACTTGGTGGTTGGAAGGGCTATGAAAGCAAAAGACATCCAGGCATTACAACATTATGGATTGGTCTGAAATATTTTAAAGCCGCAATGGAAGGATGGACAATAAGTAGAAATGTGTCCACACGATAGGTTATTGGGCGGTGTGGTCAACTTTGTTTTGAGCTTGGCGGCAGTTACTGGTGGCGCGATGTTTTTACCACCCTTGTGGACCATTTTTTCGAAAAAACAAACAGGTACAAGTATGCTATCAGTGACTATTTTGTCTTTGTCTATCACAGGATTTTTCAAATTTATAGCACCTCAATTAATCGATTTGACCTTGAGTCGTAGTATGGAAATGATTGTTGGCGTGAGCGTACCCATGACTTTGATGTTGTTGTCTGAATGTTATTTTTACTTCAGTAAGCAATCCAATTCTTCTTATGAGATGTATATCGAAAAAATGAATGTTGGCGAAAATGTCTACGACGATGCTTCGGATGGAAGTAATAAAAAAGGAGGACGCGTGATTGGAATAGGCGTTGGACTAACAGGGGTTATGATACTAGTATTGGGTATCATTGCTGCTCATGGCGCTTTGATTGTTACTGCTATGGGCGTTGTTGTCTCGCTTTTAGGTGCTTTTATAGTATTTAAAAATAAAGAATAAATAAAAAAATAAGACTTAAAAAACTTTTAATACGAGTACAATGTTACAAGAAAATTTTAGCCAGATTGCCAGAAAAAATAAAACAGTAATCACACAATCCGATTTGGTGGTGGTAGGAGGCGGACTTGCGGGTGTGTGTGCTGCTATTGCTGCCGCTCGTGACGGAATTATGGTGACCTTGGTGCAAGACCGTCCAGTTTTAGGCGGAAATGCTTCTAGCGAAGTCCGTTTATGGACTTTGGGAGCAACTTCGCACATGGGAAACAACAACCGTTGGGCAAGAGAAGGCGGAATTATTGACGAAATTTTAGTCGAAAATTTATATCGAAATAAAGAGGGAAATGCACTTATTTTTGACACGGTTTTACTCGAAAAAGTAACGAATGAAAAAAATATTACGCTACTGCTAAACACTTCTGTATATGAAGTTGAAAAATCAGCACCTACTACAATTAGCAAAGTACATGCGTTTTGCAGTCAAAACTCGACAACTTATATTTTGGAAGCGAAACTGTTTTGTGATGCTTCTGGTGACGGAATCGTTGGGTTTCAAGCTGGAGCCGCTTTTAGAATGGGTGCAGAAACCAAAGAAGAATTTGGAGAGCTTTTTGCTCCTGATCAATCGTATGGAGAATTGTTAGGACATACAATCTACTTTTATAGTAAAGATTCGGGAGCGCCAGTTAAATATGTAGCGCCAGAATTTGCCTTAAAAGACATCACCGAAATTCCACGTTACAAATCACTGAGCGATAAAGATTTTGGTTGTCGTTTGTGGTGGTTGGAGTACGGCGGACGAAAAGATACCATTCACGAATCGGAAGATATTAAATGGGAATTATGGAAAGTTGTGTACGGAGTTTGGGATTATATCAAAAACTCAGGTGAATTTCCGGATGCCGAAAACTTAACTTTAGAATGGGTAGGAACGATACCAGGAAAGAGAGAAAGCCGCCGTTTTGAAGGACAGTATATGATTAAACAACAAGATATAATTGAACAAAATGAGTTTGAGGATGCCGTTTCCTTTGGTGGCTGGGCAGTCGATTTACACCCTTCAGATGGGGTGTATGATAGTCGTCCGGGTTGTACGCAATACCATTCCAAGGGGGTTTATCATATTCCACTGAGCACGATGGTTAGTAAAAATATTGATAATTTGTTCTTGGCAGGCCGCATCATCAGTGCCACTCACGTAGCTTTTGGTTCTACTCGAGTGATGGCAACTTGCGCACATATGGGACAAGCAGTTGGGTTTGCAGCCGCACAAGCCATCAAACAAAATAGTGCGCCATTACAATTGTTAGAAAAAGAAAATTTAAAACAATTGCAACAAACTTTAAGCATCAATGGGCAAAGTATTCCAGGAATTGCTATTGATGAAAATTTGAATTTAATTGCTGAGGCAAACGTAACCGCTTCTTCGACTTTGGCATTAAATACCATTGATTTTGATGGAGAATGGACCTCTCTAGAAGTTGCCGTTGCTCAACTATTACCTTTGAAAGCCAATATAAAATATAGCTTTAAATTTTTTGCGAAAGCGAAACAAGCGACACAAATTACGGTACAATTGCGTACGGCTTCTAAGTCGAAAAATTATACGCCTGATACTATTTTAGAAACTAAAGAAATTGAACTTCATGAAGGAGAACAATTTATTGTAATTGATTTTGAAGCGAGCACTAGCGAAAATCAATATGCTTTTGTTACTTTTTTATCGAATGAAAACGTAAGTCTTCAATCGAGTAATAGTCGTTATACCGGAATTTTATCAGTCTTTAATGGTCAAAATAAAGCCGTAAACAATACCGGAAAACAAACGCCACCAGAGGATGTTGGAATAGATGCATTCGAATTTTGGATTCCGTTTAGAAGACCAAAAGGACAAAATATTGCGATGGAAATCAGTCCAGCCTTGACCGATTTTGCTACGGACAATTTGACCAACGGTTTTGTACGTCCCTATGGTGCGGCAAATGCGTGGATGGCTGCACTAAACGACAAGAATCCAAGTTTAAAGATAGCCTGGGAGGTTGAAAAAGAAGTAAGCGAACTAAAACTTTTCCTTGACCCAGATTATGACCATCCGATGGAGTCAACTTTGATGGGGCATCCGGAAGATGTGGTTCCGTTTTGTGTTCGTAATTACACCATAAAAAATTTGGATGGTACTATTTTATTCGAAAAGAAAAATAATTACCAAGCCATCAACAGTTTTACATTCGATGCCAATTTTAAAACCAAAGGATTTTTAATTGAATTGGAACAAGCACATACAACTGTTCCTGTTTCGGTTTTTGAATTGTTTTGTCACTAAAATTTAGATAAAAAAATTATGAATAAGATACTATTATCAATTGCTGTTTTTTGTTTTTTGGGTGTGAATGCGCAAAAAGCAATCGATACTCAATTTTCGTTAAACGGCGATTGGAAATTTTATGCCATTGAGGGTCAAGGTTCCAATTCGCTTCAGGTGAAGGAAGAACCTACGGATATAATTGTGGATAATGCCGATGCTGATTTTGTAGAAATAAAAGGAAAATGGAACCTCAAAAAAGTAGGGACAAAAGGCGCTACTTTTTATAAAGCGGATTTTTTACAAAGAGTTTTTAGAGTAGGAGATACGGGAGATAATTATGTTCGTTTTAGACCTAAAATTTCGAAAAAAGGCAATTACGAGGCATTTGTACGCTTTCCGTTCGAAACCAATCTGACAACACAATTTACCGTGCAACATGCCGACGGAGAAGTGGCTACTTATGCCAACCAGCGCAGCTGTGGTGACCAATGGATAAGTCTTGGGATTTATACTTTTAACGCTTCCAAAGATAATTTTGTAGAAATTTCGGCTATTGATGAAGGTGGTGTTTCTGCAGATGCGGTGCTATTTAGACCCATTTCTGACGCTGTTTTTTCGAATGCTAAAAACCTTCCCAATCAAGTGTATTTGCCACAATTTAATGATTCCAAATGGAATCGATTGAAAGTGCCAGGGCATTGGGGAATGCTAAATAATTTTTCTAATTATGTGGGTAAAGGTTGGTATCGCAAGACGTTTAACTTCCCTGCAAACTGGAAAATTAATCCGAACGAACAAGTGCGTTTGCAGTTTGAAGCCGTGTATCATGTTGCCAAAGTATATCTCAATGGAAAATTTGTGGGAGAACATCAAGGCGGCTTTTCGCCATTTGAGTTGGATATAACCGATAAGGTTTTAGCAGGAAAACCAAACGTTCTAGCAGTCGAAGTGGATAATAATTTTCTCGTTGGCGCTACTTGGAACTGGGGCGGAATTATCAGAGAAGTGGCGATAGTTAAAAATAAAGCTGTTCGAATCACGCAGCAATACATACATGCAGAACCGAATTTAAAAACGGGAACAGCACTTTTGAAATTACGATTGAGAGTTGAAAATAATTCAGGGGTAACACAAAACATTCAAATCAATTCTGCTATTTTGGATATCAAAAAAGTTGCAGAAATGACAGGGAATCTTGCTGTTTTGGCCCATTCGATACAAGAAATTAATCTAGAAACAACGCTTAAACCAGAAGATGTAAAACTGTGGCATTTTGATTTGCCAAATTTGTATCAGATTCAAACGACTATCAGAGAAAACAAACAGCAATTGGACAATCAAACCAATACGTTTGGTATTAGAAAAATAGAAATCAACGACTCGCAATTGTTTTTGAATGGCGAACCCATTCGATTAGGCGGTTTTAATAGAGTGAGTGAGCACCGCTTTTGGGGAAGTTCAGAACCGCAAGAATTGTTAGAGCAAGACATGAAATTAATGAAAGAGGCGGGTTCCAATTTTATGCGCATTATGCACGGAACACAAAACGAGCGTTTGATAGATTTGTGTGATAAAATGGGGATTTTACTTTTTGAAGAAGTAAATGTGAGGGAATTGTCTAATCCAGAATTTAATGCACCAATTTTCGATCCTTATCCCAAAGAGTGGATAAAAGCGATGGTGAATCGAGACATTAATCATCCGAGTATTATTGGTTGGAGCGTGGGTAACGAACTCAAAAATCATTTTGATTACGGTCGAAAAATGATGGAATATGTTAAAACCGAATTGGACCCGTACCGTTTGGTGACTTGTGTGAGCAATTCAGGACAGAAAGATTCGGCTACGCCAGAAACAGACCCCAATACTTTTGCCGATATTATTATGCACAATATGTACCAATGGCAGGGAAAACCACAAGAGATTTTGGAAATAATTAGAAAAAAATGGCCCAACAAACCCATTTTTATTTCAGAATATGGGTTTGACCCTTTTCAAACGCCTTCTTTGGATGAGGATAAAGAAATACTTTCGGACTGGCATGATACTTTTCGAAATAAAAACCCTTTTGTAATTGGCACCTCGTTATGGACATTCAACGATTATCGTTCGGGTTATGCTGGAACATCCGATGAGGAAAATAGGGTGTGGGGAGTCATCAATTCTTGGAGACAAAAACGCCGACTTTTTGATAGAGTAAAAAAAGAATTGAGTCCCGTAAAAGACATTCAGGTTGAAGGAATCGATTTTGATAAAAAAGAAGCACAAGTGATTGTTCCGATTCGTGGACTAGCAGATTATCCAATTTTTAGTTTGAAAGGCTATACATTGGTGTGGATTTTTAAAGATGCGAATGGTTTAATTATTTCGAAAAATGAAATGATTTTACCAACAATCCATCCACAAGACGGACTCTGGAAAGGAACGATTCAGTGGACAAATTTGAAAACTAATCCAATGAGCTTAACTGTGAATTTAGAAAATTCAATAGGCATTAATAGATTCGAAAAAACACTTTCGTTTCAAGTTCCAAATCCACCAGCGATAAAGGAAATAATTACTGGAAACCAATCGGTACGGGTTTTGTTTGATAAAGTTGCAGGAGCTACAGAATACCAAATAAGTTATTTAAACAGCGCCAATCACTTGGTAAAAACGCCAAAAACGATTGCCGATTATATTGATGTTCCTCAATTGGTAAACAATCAATCGGTTTCATTGACTTTGACTGCTTTTAATGACAAAGGAGAAAGCAAACCTTCGATAAAAGTAATAGCAACTCCAAACGGAATTGCATTGCCACCTCTGGTTTACGATGCTTTTATTGCGGATCAAAAATTAGTGATAGGATACGCAACAACTAAAGATGAATTAAAATACAAAGTGCGTTATGGCGCAACAGAAAAATTGTTAAACAAAAATTTTGTTACCAATGTAAAAGGAATGCTTTCGATTGATTTGAAAGCTGAAAAGGTCATTTGTTTTCAAATAAAAAGTGTTTTAAAAACGGGAGAAAGTAATTGGTCAAATGTTATAAAAGCAAAAAAATAGTAGTTATGAAATATATAAAAATTCTGGTAATTTCACTTTTAATATTACAGTCTTGCGCTCAAAAATCTAAAAAATCTGCTGCCAATGTTGGAGGAAATGATTTTAAAATTGAGTTTGGAAAAGTAGCAAAAAAATCAGTTTTTTCAGAAGAAGGAATGAGTATTTGGGGAGGTTCGCTGGTCAAAGGGGAAGATAATTTGTATCATATGTTTTATTCTCGTTGGCCAAAAGCACCAGGATGGATTTGGGTTTCGCACTCCGAGATCGCTCATGCGGTTTCTGATTCTCCTTTTGGACCATTCAAATTCAAAGATGTTGCTTTGAAGGTGCGAGGAGCCGAATATTGGGACGGATTGTGTACACATAATCCAACGATTCATAAATTCAACGGAAAGTATTATCTCTATTATATGGGGAATACGGGTGATTTAAAAATTGAAGGAACACCAGAGAAAGAAGAATTGAATTGGGTACATCGCAACAATCAACGAATAGGAGTGGCGGTTGCAGACAGTCCATCTGGACCTTGGAAACGTTTTGATAAACCCGTTGTTGATGTGTCGAAAGATGACAATGCCCACGATGCTTTAGTAACATCAAATCCGTCTGTCTGTCAAACGCCAGAAGGGAAATATTTGATTGTTTACAAAGGAGTGGGGAAAAAATTTCCATTGCCAAATGGTGGTCCAGTCGTGCATTGTGTAGCCATTGCTGACTCACCTACGGGTCCATTTGTAAAGAGAGAAAAATTAGCATTTGAAATTAAAGGGGAACGTTTCCCTGCCGAAGACCCTTATATTTGGTTTCAAGATGGCAAATACAGAGCAATTGTAAAACGTATTAAAGAAATTGATAAAAAAAGGGTATTCTCCTTGGTGCAATACGAATCTAAAAATGGTTTTGATTGGGTACCTTCAAAATACCATGAAATATCAGAACGTAAAGTGCAATGGGAAGATGGTCGTGTACAACAGTTTACCCATTTAGAACGTCCACAAGTGTTTTTTGAAAACGGAAAAGCAGTAGCATTGCTTTGTGCTGCAGATACGATTGTCAACAAAGTACGAAATTCTTTTAATATCCAAATTCCATTAATAATCACAAAAGACTAATTATGAAAATCATATCTAGCTTTCTATTTTTCAGTATTTTAATTACTTTTCCAATTCTTTCATTGGCACAAGATCGTCCCAATATTTTATGGATTAATTCAGATGATTTAGGTGTAGAACTTGCTTGTTACGGTAATAAAGATGTAAAAACACCTCATATAGATCAATTGGCAAAGCAAGGAACTCTTTATAAAAATGCCTATGCTACAGCGCCAGTATGCTCCACGAGTCGTTCGTCAATGATAACAGGAATGTATCCACCAGCTATTAATTGTCAAGATCACAGAACGATAAACATGACGATGTTGCCAGATGGAATCGAACCGATCACGACCTATTTTAAAAATGCAGGCTATTTCTGTTCTAATGGAAGCCCAGCTGATTTGAATAAAAAAGGGAAGGAAGATTTTAATTTTTTGAATGAAAATTTATTTGATGGAACAGATTGGAGACAAAGAGCAAAAGGGCAAGCTTTCTTTGCACAAATTCAAATTAAGCAGCCGCACCGGCCATTTGTTAGAGATTTAAAAAATCCTATTGACCCCCAAAGTGTTACGCTACCCGCTTGCTACCCTGATTATCCATTATTAAAAGCAGATTGGGCTTTGTATCTAGAAAGTATTCAAGACGCAGATCGTCAAGTAGGTGAAATAATGGAAAGACTAGAGAAAGACGGATTGCTAGAAAATACCATCATTTTCTTTTTTGGAGATAATGGAAGACCTCATCTACGAGACAAGCAATTTTTATATGAGGGCGGTTTAAAGGTTCCCTTGATTGTTCGTTATCCAAAACTATTGAAAGCGGGAAAAATAGACCAACAATTGGTGAGCTTGATTGATGTTACTGCCACCTCTTTGGCATTATCGAATATTGAGGTTCCAAAACATATTCAAGGAAATGTTTTTTTAGGTAAAAACTCAAGTCAACGTAAATATGTTTATGGTTTTAGAGATAGAACAGGAGATGCCATAGAAAATATGCGAAGTATTACAGACGGAAGATACAAGCTAATTTGGAACAGAACCCCAGACAGATCCTGGATGCAACTTACAAGTTATAAAAAATTGGAATACCCAGCATTTGCTTTGTATCACTATTTATATGAAAAAGGAGAATTAAAAGCTCCCTTTAATCAATTTATGGCTGACACAAAACCAGAAGTCGAACTTTTTGATTTAAAAAAGGATCCAATGGAATTTAATAATTTAGAAAATTCCTTTAAGCATCAAAAGATTAAATCCGTCCTATTGTCAAAACTTCAAAAAGACATGGTGTTTTTTGAAAAAAATAGGATACAAGAAAATGCGGCTACAGAAAAAGAAGCAATGGAATCTTCTGTAAAGTATTACAAAAAAGGACTTATGGAGGAGAATTTAGGTTTAAAAGTAGATGCTACTTATGAACAAATAGTAAAAAAATGGGAGAAAGAACTATTATTAAAATAGCATCTTCTATTATTTAAGAATGTACAAATATGTTTATTATGAATTGCAGAATACGAATCACCAAGTCAAACATTCTACTAACTAGCCTTGGTTTAAGTTGTTTGTTACTATCAATTATAGGATGTACTGCTCAAAAAGACCTTTCGAAAATTGCAGATATACAAGGTGGTTTTCCTTATACGGTAACGAAGGAAACCGAAAAAAGGGAAATGAGCAGCGCTATGAAAAGAGCGTTTACAAATTATATGGGACCGAGACCGGCTGCTAATGAATTGTTCTCCGCGTTCAAACACACTCCTCTAAAAGGCTTTGATTATCACAATGGCGATGGAACTATTTCGCGTAGAGATCCTTCAAAAGTTATTTTTGAAAACGGAAAATACTACGTATGGTACACGCATCGCGAGACACCAACACCGCCCATGGGAGCAGATGCAAGCACAGAAACTATTCCTTCAACCGATTGGGATTTGAGCGAAATTTGGTACGCTACCAGCGAGGACGGATTTACTTGGAAAGAACAAGGAGTAGCCATAAAAAGACCTGCAAAACCTCAAGTAGGTTGGCGGTCGGTAGCAACTGCGGATATTTTGAAATTTAAAGGAAAATACTATTTGTATTACCAAGGTTTTATGGAAGCCAGCGGAAAAAAAGGGGATTACTGCCCAGTTGCTGCCTCTTATGCTGATTCGCCTGATGGTCCGTGGACAGCTGCCGAAGGCGCTATTATCGAAAATGGAAAAGAAGGAGAATGGGATCAGTTTGCCATTCACGATCCTAATCCGTTTGTACACGACGGCAAAATATATGTGTATTACAAATCAGCTTTTAATAGACCCAATAACCTTTGGGTAGCAGGTGGTTTGGCAATAGCAGAAAATCCTCTTGGACCATTCAAAAAACATGCTTTGAATCCGGTTTTAAACTCCGGTCATGAGGTTTCTCTATTTCCGTTTAAGGAAGGAATTGCTGCCTTAACTACACAAGATGGAAATGAACACAACACAATTCAGTACGCTAAAGACTGGGTAAATTTTGAAATAGCTGCAGTTTCATCAATGATGCCAACCGCTGCAGGACCTTTTATTCCAGATGCTTTTACAGATACTAAAAATGGAAGAGGAATCACTTGGGGACTAGAACATTTTGTTAATGCAGGAGGTAAAGGTAAATCGCATACGATTCTAAGTCGTTTTGACTGTGATTTGAGTTTGGATGTTGATGATCCCGAAATGAAAAAAACAGCTCCTTTATTAGCTCCAGAGGTTTATTTTAGTCAAGGTTTGACCAAAAAACAGATGGAAAGAATTTTGAAAAAATAAAGTTAAGAGGTAATAGAAAATAGAAAATAGAGAAGAGAGAAAAGAACATAGAAAATAGAACACAGAACATAGAAAATAGAACACAGAAAATAGAACATAGAGAATAGAACATAGAGAATAGATTAGGACGTTCTATTTTAAAACATACCACAAAAATGAAATTTCAACAAAAAATAGGATTAGTGTTTGCTTTTATATCAGTGACAGCAATAGCGCAAGATATTCCAAACGAGCTTAAGTCAATTTATAATGCCAAAGCCGATGCTAAGTATTCGGATGAATTTAATGGCAATAGAAAAGAAAATTCTTTTGATACTAATAAATGGCATTATAGAGAATCAACCAAAGAAGGTTTGGGACAAGGAGCAAATTTTGTTCAAGAAAAAGACGGTTCGCTTATTTGTTACGGTCATAAAGAGCTAAAAAAAGGGGGCGCAATTGTTTCTAATAATTATTTTCAATATGGTTTTTATGCTTTTAAATGGAAAACTACAGGAATTTACGAAAACAAAAGAAATTCTTGGCATCCTTCTTTCTGGGGTTCATTAGATGATACCAGAGGCTATAAAGTACCGGGAACTAATGGAAAAGGAGATAGTTGGATGGAAATTGACGTAATGGAATTTTCTACTGGCGGCGAAGAAGCTACCGATTGGAGTACTGACGCACCATGCTATATTTGGAACGACTCTCTAAAAAAGAGAATAAAAGTAAATGATCCTATCGGAAGAGATTTTGGTTGGAAAAAAGCGATAATGATTGATGGTCATAAAGATAGTTATAAAGGAGAAGTAATTGGAACAAAAGGGTTTGATCAATGGCAAACGTTGGGAATGGAATACCATCCAGACTATATGCAAATGTGGATACTAGACGGAAATCAATGGGTTAAAATCGGAAATAAAGTGACGTTTACAACTGATGATACTCCACCAACATTACGCACTGTTCCAAAATACGCTGTTAAACCACTGTATTGGTATTTAGGAACTTTGTTTTTTACTTATGGGAAAACAGCTATTCGAGAAGACCAAATTACAAATTCTTCTTGTGAAGTGGACTGGTTTCATTTTCATCCTATGAAAAAATAAACGTGTAGTATTTTAAAAATTACAGCCCTAGATTATATGAAAAAGCATTTGATACTCCTAATGGTTATTGGAACATTACTTTCTTGTAAATCCCAAAAACAAGATACCGATTTTAAATTAAATTTCAAACCCGTTCCGCTTACCGCAAAGTTTGAAAGCGAAACCAAGAGTATTTGGGGTGCTTCAATTGTAAAAGGCAAAGATGGTTTGTACCATATGTATTATTCTCGTTGGGATAAAAACTTGGGTTGGGCTTGGGTCACGCATTCCGAGATTGCGCATGCGGTTTCCAAAAGTCCATTTGGGCCATTCGAGCCTAAAGATGTGGCACTGCCTATTCGCGGAGCTCAATATTGGGATGGTTTATGCACGCACAATCCAACCGTACACGAGTACAATGGCAAGTATTATTTGTATTATATGGGTAACACGGGCAACGGTGTTGCAATGGGCAATAAATTAAATCCGACACACCGGAATAACCAACGCATTGGTGTGGCTGTAGCCGATAATCCCAACGGGCCATGGAAACGCTTTGACAAACCTATTATCGATGTCAGTTCAAATACTGAAGCTCTTGATGCCTTGATGGTTAGTAATCCGTCTATTACGCAAAGACCCGACGGAATCTATTTGATGGTGTACAAAGCAGTTGGGAAAAAGAAACCCGGAATTATGGGTGGTCCCGTAGTGCATTGCATAGCTACATCCAAAACGCCAACAGGTCCTTTTCTAAAATATGACAAACCAGTTTTTGTTGCTGAAGGATATGATTTTCCTGCCGAAGACCCTTTTATCTGGTACCAAAACGGAAAATACAGAGCCATTCTCAAAGACATGCACGGCGCTTTTACTACAGCGGGTAGAGGATTGGTTTTATTCGAATCGAATGATGGTTTTGATTGGAAATTATCTAAAAACGCTTTGGTTTCTACGCTAGAAATTAAATGGGAAAACGGCACAGTTCAAAAATTAGAGCACCTAGAAAGACCACAATTGTATATCGAAAAAGGAAAACCAGTCGCCTTGTTATGTGCAGCTGATATCGTTGACGATAAAGGCGTTTTGCAATCATTTAATGTTCAGATTCCGATAAAATAAATTCAAAGATGCTTTGTAGGAGATGTTGCAGCTAATTCTTTAGCCATTAATCGATTGTAGAAAATCAATCAGATTAATATTTCGGTCCAAGTCCATTTTTTTTCGCAATCGGCTTCGGCTAGTATTGATACCTTCGGCAGATATACCCATGATTTGTGACATATCTTTGGTCGAAAAACCTAATTTTATAAAAGAACACATTTTTAAATCGGTTGGAGTAAGTAAAGGATAGCTGCTTTTTAATTTTTCAATATATGCATCATTGATAGTGGCAAAGCGGGATTCAAATTCATTCCACTTTTGTTTGGTGTCAATTTGCAGTGAGCTTTTTACTTTTTTGACAATATCGGCATTGGCACCATCAACTGTTAGTTTGCCGAGTTCTTTTTTTACATCTGCCTGCCAATTATCTCGTTCCAATAACTGCAACGCGGTTGATAGTAGTTCCTTATTTTTTAATTCAAGAATTTCGTGTTGTTGCTTTAATTCCAACCTTTGTTGGTGGTTGATTTGGGACTGCGATAAAAGTTCTTTTTTTGCTTTTTGTTTAAAGTATCGAATGATGAATAAAGCAGCAACGATAAACATTAAAATTAGAAAAACTGTTTTGAGTATTAGCAATTGATTTTCTTTAGCCAACAATACCATTTGGTGCTGCTGCAAAGTGGCTTGGTCTTCCTTAAGCTGTTCTTGGTATTTATTTTTTATTTCGAATAATTGGTTGTTTTGCGATTTGGTGGCACTAAATAATTGGTCATTCAATAACGACGCTTCCTTTTGGTATTTGAAAGCAAGTTGAAAATCACCTTTTTGAGCATATAATTCTGATAGTCGCAGTATTGCTTCTGGTTTTTTATCTTGTAAAGTACGAAAAGCACCTATGGCAGTTAAACTCGTTTTGTAACTAGCAATAGCCAAATCGGTTTTATTGCCCTTTTCGTAAAACTGGCCTAATCGAAAATATAGCAAAGCATGAATGGACTGTAACGGGAGCGGATAGCAATCTTGAATATTTTGTAAAATAGGTGCTGCTTTCTGCAAATTCCCCATCAAAATATAAATATGAGCAAGTTGAATTTGTGTATGGTGATAGGAGGAAAGACCGTCCTTTAGCTGGCTATTTAGCGCATTGCTTTTTAAACTTAGCTGTGCCGCTTTTGAATAATTTTTGGTAGTTTTTAATTCAATCCATGCACCTAGACTATAAATTCGTCCCCAAAAACGAATCTTTTTTTCGGGATTCGTAATCTGTTTTCGAACCAAATCGGGGAGTTGTTTGTAACTCGCAATGGCTTTGTCATTTTGTCCATACAATAAATACAGTCCAATTAATTTGTTGGTTATCTCAAATCGTTGCTCGGCATATTCGGGAGAGGCTACCAATGGCAATAGTTTCCAAATTTCATCAAATGCATTATTGTAAGAGCCATTGTCTAAATAATATTGTACTAAACGTTGATGGGTATCGATTATTTTTGGAGTGTTTTTTTTGGATTTAAAAAGGGATAATGATTTCGATAAACGGTCAACAATAGTATCTGTACTAATAGATTCTAATGGAGTTTTGTTAGCTAAATTAACTTTCATACCACTAACATCTTGCGTAACTATAATGAGTAGTAACGGCAAAAAGAAAAATAGAATTTGAAAGATGTGTTTTTTATTGTTTGACTGCACTGCAAGATGATTATTAACCATAAATATATGATTTTGTTGGGACAAAGCTATAAAAGTTAAGACAAAGCTATGATTCAATTTGATTAAAAATAGGGATTGCTATGATTTAACTAAGGTAAAAATGTTCGACTTCGACCAAAAAAGGTGGAAGTTTGTAAAATGCTTTTAGAAAAGTAAAACCAAAACGAGTTTAAAACTCATTTTAAGGCAAAATGATAATTATTCTTGATTAGCGGATAAAAGTGAAAAGTAAGACATCAGTAAAACGAAAACAGACCTAGTGGAACAAATGAAAACGGAATTGTTGGCTTGGAAAAAATCTGTTGAGAATAGTAATAAAGGGAACGATTATTAATAATTAAAGAAATATGAAGACATTAGCAACACTTACAATTAGTAGTATATTTTTATTGACATCAATACCTTGTATGGCTAAAAAATATAGTAAACCAAACATCGTTTTAATAATGGCCGATGACCTAGGTTATGGTGATATATCATGTTATGGAAGCACCAAAATAAATACGCCAAATATTGATCGTTTGGCGTTGCAGGGAGTTAAGTTCCTTGATTTTCACTCAAATGGGACAGTATGCAGTCCAACAAGGGCAGCTTTGATGACAGGGAAGTACCAACAGCGCACTGGAGTTGAAGGCGTTATAACGGCAGCAAGTCATCGAGAAGTTGGTTTAAGTCTTAGTGAAATTACTTTGGCAGAAGAACTGAAAAAGCAAGGGTATAGCACTGGGATATTCGGTAAATGGCACTTGGGATATGCCGAAAATTACAGTCCTTTCAAACAGGGTTTTGATTCGTTTTGGGGATATGTGGGAGGCAATATAGATTACCAATCTCATGTAGATCAAGAAGGGTACCTCGATTGGTGGAATAACGTATCTATTAGTGATCAAGAGGGCTATTCTACTGACCTTATTACAAAATATGGAGTTGAATTTATCAAGAATTCGAATCCAAAAAATACAGGGAAACCGTTCTTTTTGTACTTACCCCACGAAGCGCCTCATTATCCTTTTCAAGGACGTAAAGATGCTGCTGTTAGAAAAGAGGGTAGTTCGACTTATACCAGAAAAGTGAATCAAGATAGTATTCCTTTTATCTACAAGGAGATGATTGAAATAATGGATGAAGGAATAGGAAAGGTTATGCAAACAATTGATGATGAAGGACTTCGTGAGAATACAATAATTGTTTTTTGTTCGGATAATGGTGGAACAAAATATGGGTCAAATGGGGTACTTCGTGATTTTAAAGCATCGTTATACGAAGGCGGGCACCGTGTTCCTGCTATAATTAGCTTTCCAGGTAAAATAAAGGAAGGTACAACAACAAATGAAACAGTTCTTTCGATGGACTTTTTGCCAACATTCCTAGATTTTATAGGTGTAAAGCCCTCAGGGAAAAATATTGATGGAGTCAGTATTAAAAATCTACTTTTGCACGGGAAAAAATTAGCAAACCGTGACCTTTTCTGGAGTTTTGGTGATAAAAGTGTAATTCGAAACGGAGATTGGAAATTGATATCAAGTAAATCAAAGGGGAAAATCACAAACGAAGTATATAATTTAAAAAATGATCTTGGTGAAAAAAAAGATTTGAATTCAACTAAGACACAATATGTAAAGGAAATGCTTTTAAAACTTGAAAAATGGGAAAAAGAAGTTCGAATTGGGGTTACTATAATTGCAAAATAAATTATTTGGGGGTTAAATTAAAAACGAATATTTTGAATATAATTTACACTTCGATATTTTCCGCTTTTCTTTTCCTAGGGGCATTGCAGACAAATGCACAAGCTACACAAAAGCCCAATATCGTAATTATTTATGCAGACGATATGGGATACGGCGATTTGAATTGTCAAAATCCGAATTCAAAAATTCCTACCCCAAATTTAGATCAATTGGCATCTGAAGGAATGCGATTTACAGATGCACATAGCTCGTCGGGAATTTGTTCGCCAAGTCGTTTTGTGATATTGACAGACAGTATCATTGGAGACGAGACAATAACATAGTCGAGTCATTTGGCGAGCCCATGTTTATAGATAGTGATGTCACCATTACGCAACTATTAAAAACAACAGGCTACACAGCAGCTTGTATTGGTAAGTGGCACTTGGGTTGGAATTGGAATTCTATAAATATGGAACCTACAGGCGAAAGAACTTTTTGGGATAAAACGCAAATAGCTTACCTACTTGAAGATTTAAATTGGACTAAGCCTGTTTCTGGAGGTCCTTTGGATCGTGGATTTGATTATTATTTTGGTGATGGAACGATTAATTTTCCTCCTTATGCTTGGATTGAAAATGATAAGTTTGTTGAAGCACCTAATGATTTTTTTTGAATTTGATCAGTTTGCCAAGGAGGTAAAAGAAGCTGATTGAGATAGTTGTCCTGGTCCAAAAGTGAAAGATTGGGATCCATATGAGGTTTTACCGGCCTTAACAAAGAAAACGGTGACATGGATTGGGAATCAAAGCAAAATAACACCCTTCTTCTTATACTTGGCATTGCCTTCTCCACATGCTCCAATAATACCACACGATGAGTTTGTAGGTAAATCCCAAGCGGGTGGTTATGGGGATTATATGTTTCAAACCGATTGGGTTGCTGGTCGGTATTAAAAGCATTAAAAGATAATGGATTTGAAAAAAATACGATTGTTATTTTTAGTTCTGATAATGGTCCAGAAAAATATGCTTTTGAAAGAGCCGAAAAATACGGTCATTATAGTATGGGAGATTTTCGTGGTTTAAAACGAGATGTTTGGGAAGGTGGTCATCATATTCCTTTTGTTATAAAATGGCCAGGAATAGTAAAGGCTGGTTCAATATCTAATGAAGTAATCTCGCAAATCGATATTATGGCTACAGTGGCTGCAATAACCCAAACTAAAATACCCAAAGGTTCTGCAGTTGACAGTTATAATTTATTACCATTAATTATGGGTAAAAAACACCAATCGCCTTTACGGGAAGCAACTGTTCATAACACTTATGTTGGTAGTTGGGGTTTAAGACAAGGAAAATGGTTGTATATTAATAAGCCAACAGGAGAAGTTACAAAAATGCCAGAATCCTTTAAAAAACTAAAAGGATATACCGATTTTAAAACCAAAGGACTCTTATTTGATATGGATAAAGATCCTGAACAAAGGGTTAATTTGTATGAGCAATTCCCTGAAAAAATCAAAGAAATGGATGCTTTAATCCAGAAGTATCGTGATCAAGGATATTCGGTAATAAAATAAAAACAAAAAAACCAAGATGTGAGTCTTGGTTTTATTGTTTAAATCTAAAGGAAGGTTTATGAGGATAGAGTAGTAAACCATGCCCTCATTAAAGCTTCTTATTTTTTTAGCATTGCTTTGAACCAACCACTTCCCCAAGCAGCGCTCCAAATAATGTTTTCATTGGTTGGGTCTGGTTTTACATCCACCATTTTGTCTGGTTGTCCGATGCCTTTATTGATTTTTGACCAGCTTTTTCCAGCGTCTTTGGTCAAATAAATTCCAGGATTTCTGAACTGGCTTTCTCTATTACCAACTTGTGCCGGAACCGTTACCAAAATAATATTGGAATTTGCAGGAGAAACTTCTGTTTGCCAAACGTAAGGCGCAATAAAGAATTTGGTCCATTTTTTACCGTTATCGGTACTTTTCCAAACGCCACCAGTTTCAGCATCACCATTGCGATACCCTGCAGACAAGAACATATCGTTTGCTTTTCTATCAATAAACAAATTGTTTACCCCTTGAATTTCTGATGGGATATTCATTTTTTTCCAGCTATCGGCTTTATCTGTTGAAATGTATAATCCATCTGGCTCGTTTCCTGAAAACTTATTCAAACATGCATAAAGAACATTGGAGTTTTTAGGATCCATTATAATTCTTCTAACGCTTCCTTTTTCTGGTAGCCCATTATTATGAAGTTCCCAAGTGTAACCTGCATCTGTAGACTTGTACACACCAAAACCACCTTTTGTCAAAACCTTTTCGTTTACCGAACTACCAACTTCAGAAATTGTTCTTCTAATCGAACAGAAATACATATTGTTTGGGTCTTTTGGGTCAATAGTCAACGAATATGTCATCGCAAGACCTTCGTACGAATTATTTTTTCCTTCGAAAATAGTTGAAATGTTTTCCCAAGTTTTCCCTCCATTCATTGTTCTTCTTAATTTTCCTCTATGCTCTTGTCTCCAAGACAATATGTAAATAATATCAGGATTATTAGGATGCACCGCAACGGTTGATATGGAATGCGCTCCATCATTTCCACTATGATCGTGGACTTGTCCTTCAATTTGTCTCACTGCCACAGCATCTTTGTCTGGATAATCGCCAAGATCTGCAGTCTCCCACAAACCGTGCTCACCACTACATAATAAGTATCTGTCTTTTTTTCCAGTTTCTAGCAACATAAATCTCCCTGGTAAATCACTATCACCACGACCTACCCATGCATTGCTACCTGGTTTGGTTTCATAATCATCAATTTGTTGCCAGCTTTTTCCGTGGTCTGTAGAACGTTGGGTTTGTTGACCAATTCCAATAAATACATCACCAACAGAATTTATAGCCAATAATCTATTTCCGAATGCTGTTTCGCTTTGTTCTTCATACGAACGAGCAACATGAGAAAATGCTACATTGGCACCCGTTGGATTTCCTTTGTCTTCCCAGTATTTTTTGTCCTTATTCGTTAACCAATATTGTCCGGCACGAGCACAAATTACCCATGTTTTTCCACCATCAACTGTTTTCCATGCATCACCAGGTCCAAAAGTTTTATCATGACGTTGGTTTTCTACTAGGTAAATTTCGTCTTTATTGATAGGATTTACCACGATTCTATTAAATGCAGAATAAGTGTTTTCTGGAAGTTCAGGATATACGTTTTTTGCATTTACGCCCAAAAAGAAACCTATGTTTTTAAAATAGTTGTTCAGGTGCGCACCGTAGGTTATTTTATTAAAGTTAACACCTAGATTTCCTGTAATGTTTTCCCAGCTTTTACCGCTATCTTTACTTTTATACACACCACCTTTGGTAGAAATACTTTTGCCATTTGGTTCGTAAACTGTTTGTTCGACCAAGTACAAAATAAATTCTTTTGTTTTTGGATTATAGTACGAAGTTAAGTCTCTTGGCAAATTGTTAGGCAACCCTTTGCTGCCTGCTTGCCATAAATCACCGCCATTGTTGCTAGTATAAATACCAAAATTGGTAGCAATAACCATTTCGTCTGCTCTGCTTGGATTGATGATGATACGCGCAACATCTAATTTCTCATTTATGTTGTTTGCTATTTTATCCCAACTTTTACCACCGTTTTTGGTTCTCAAAACATAACCATATTTTGCTCTTGCTTGGTATTTACCGTGCAAATCTTTCAAGGATCTGTGGTTGTCTTTTATATTCCAAAAATCACCTGCTCCAATAAACCAAATAGCATCATTTGTAGGATGAATAGCGATTTTGGTATGTGCATTGTAACTCGATTTTTCAGCATCTGGAATGGTATAAATTAATTTCCAAGTTCTTCCTCTATCTTTAGTTTCAAAAAGTTTACCTCTACGTTCTAGTGCTAGACCAAAATCTGGATTTTTTGTAGAAAAAGCAATATCGTGTACACGTTCCAAATCGTCACCAGTACCGTCACTATCTTTGATTGTTTGCCATGATTTTCCGTTATCCCAACTTCCGTAGGTAACATGCATATCAGGTCCCATAAACATCACATTTTTATCTGTTGGATGGCACCAGAACTCTTCATTATAACCCGACATTCCTGGTCCAAAATTCTTCCATTCGACAGAAGGATCGGATATAACTTTTTCCTCTTTTAATTTTTCAAAATATTTTTTATCAATTTGGGCCATTGATAAAAACGGAATTAAGAAAATAAAACAAACTATTTTTTTCATTATTTTACAAATTTATTTAGAGGTGCAAGGTAGGATATTAGTGGTCTGCGTACTGATAGTTATGTGCTAATAACTATAACAAAAGATTTTTATTCCTATGAATGGACCTGTTTTTGAGCTTAACTTATAGAAAAATAATCCAAAATACAGCATCAGTTTTTCGAACCTTTAGAAATTTAAACTGACGAAATAGTTTCTGTTTTACCAATAAAACACGATTATGTATTCACCATAAATGCATTCCCACTAGAAATTAACTGTACAAAGAGACGAAAATAGTGTGTTCCGTTATTTTGTAAGTGATTATTGAAAAATAAAAGTCTAATATTGTAACAACAGTTTTTGGGGATAATACGATTGTATAACAAGTTTATTTCGATCTTAAAAGCAGCAGAATAGCGCTATTAGAACATTTGTAGTACTTATAAAACCATTTGGAACGACTTTATCGTTCTTTAATAACAATCTTTGCAATGTTAGTTTTAGTTAGTTTGTTTATTATAATACTCGTCCTCCCATAAAGGACGAGTATTACTTTTTTTAATTCAAATCGAAATCATGAGAATCAGCTATTTTACTTTATTTGCAGCGTTATTTTTTTTAAGCTCAAATTCTACAATTGGTCAAAAGATAACTTCTAAGAAACCCAATATCGTTTTTATTTTTACAGACGATCAAACCTATTCTTCAATTCACGCACTTGGGAACAAAGAAATCCAAACTCCTAATATGGATGCTTTGGTTCAAAACGGAACCACCTTTACACATGCTTATAATATGGGCTCCTGGAGTGGTGCCATCTGTGTTGCTTCAAGAGCGATGTTGATTACGGGTCGTTCGGTATGGAAGGCTAATGAATTTATCGAAAAAAATAAAAAAGCAGATACAGCACCTGAAACTTGGGGTAAACTCATGGAGAAACAAGGATATGAAACGTACTTAACAGGTAAATGGCATGTCGAAATTCCTGTTGGAAAAGTATTCGAGCATACCAAAGATGTTCGTGGCGGAATGCCAGCAGATGCTTGGGACCATGGGAAGATGGTTCGTCAATTTGATTCGATTTCCAAAGTACCTGGAGCCAATCCTAGAGCGTTGATGCCTAACGGCTACAGCCGTCCAGAGAGTGAAAACGACCATTCGTGGTTGCCTTACGATACGTCAAAAGGAGGACATTGGAAAGGAGGAACGCACTGGAGCGTTGTTTTAAAAGATGATGCAATTGCGTTTATTGATCAAGCAAAAACAAAAAAAGATCCTTTCTTTATGTATTTGGCATTTAGCGCACCACATGATCCACGCCAAGCACCAAAAGAATACCAAGAAAAATATCCTTTAAACAAATTAACGATTCCGAAAAGTTATTTGCCGGAATATCCTTTTAAAGACGCAATTGGTAATGGACCAAGTTTAAGAGACGAAGCATTGGCACCATTTCCAAGAACCGAATTTGCGATCAAAACACATATGCAAGAATATTATGCAAGTATTACTTATGCCGATGAGCAAATAGGACTTATTCTTGATGCCTTAAAAAAATCGGGTAAAATGGACAATACCTATATCATTTTTACTGCTGATCACGGTTTGGCAATGGGACGCCACGGTTTAATTGGAAAACAAAGTTTGTTTGATCATAGTATCCGAGCTCCTTTTGTAGTAGTGGGGCCAAACATTCCTAAAAATAAAAGAATAGACGAAGATATTTACCTTCAAGATGCAATGGCAACGTCATTGGAATTGGCTGGAGCGGTAAAACCAAGTTATATTGATTTTCATAGTTTCTTAGATTTGGCAACAGGTAAAACCAAAAAAAGTCATTACAAAGAAATTTACGGAGCTTATCTCGATTTGCAACGTATGATTCGAAAAGACGGGTACAAATTATTGGTCTATCCTAAAATTAATAAAGTATTGTTGTTTGATTTAAACAAAGACCCAGAAGAAATGAACGATATCGCTGGACTTCCTGCGAACAAAAACAAAGTGAAGGGATTGTTCCAAGATTTACTCAAACTACAAAAAGAAATGGAAGATCCTTTGGATATTTCCCCAATTTATAAAACATTATAATTAAAATTAAAACCATTGAAAAATATAATCTTTCTTGCCGTCCTATTTTTAAGTGCTGGGTTATTTGCGCAACAAAACGATTGGGAAAATCCCGCTGTGAATCATATTAATAAACTCGAAGCGAGAGCTACTTTTTATTCGTATGAAAATGAAGCTTTGGCTAAGCAAAATCTTAGAGAAAAATCAGCTTGGTTCAAATCTTTGAATGGAGATTGGAAGTTCAATTGGGTGCCGAAACCTGCCGATGCTTCAACTAGTTTTCAAGAGTTAAACTTTAATACTTCTTCATGGAAAACCATTGATGTGCCTTCGAGTTGGGAAATGCGTGGTTACGGAATTCCGATTTATACCAATTCGACTTATCCATTTTTTAGTGATTTTCCATTTATCAATCACAACGATAATCCTGTTGGACATTATGTGAAATCTTTCGAAATGAATGATACTTGGAAAGACAAGGATGTGATTCTACATTTTGGAGGGGTTTCTTCGGCTTTTTATGTTTGGGTAAATGGAGAATTTGTAGGCTATAGCGAAGACACTCGTTTGCCATCTGAATTTGATATTACCAAACATTTGAAAAAGGGACAAAATAAAATTGCCGTAAAAGTGTACCGCTGGTCAGACGGAAGCTATTTGGAAGCACAAGATCACTGGCGTATGAGCGGAATAGAGCGTGAAGTGTTCTTGCAAGCAGTGCCAAAAGTGAGACTGTCTAATTTTGTTGTTCGAACAGACCTTGATGATAAATATGAAAATGCTACGTTACAAATTCGTCCAACGTTTGAAGCTAATATTGTCAATAAATACATTGAGAAAGTCGGACATTTTGGCGATGATCCGTTGCACACAACTGTTGATGACTGGACATTATCGACACAATTATTAGATGCAAACGGTCAAGTTGTAGGCGGTAAAAAAACAATCAAATTAAAAGAATATTTTGGGGAATCTTATCCACAAAGAGACAATGTGAATTTTGCTATGATCGAAACAGAGGTAAAATCACCTCGAAAATGGTCTGCAGAAGATCCATACTTGTACACCTTGTTATTTTCTGTTCAAGATAACAAAGGAAATCCGATACAATTTACCAGTACAAAAGTAGGTTTTAGAGAAGTTAAAATTGATGGCAAAGGTCGCTTTTTGGTCAATGGAAATCCTGTAAAAATGATTGGAGTGAACCGTCATGACCATCATATGACCAATGGTAAAGCGCTTTCTAGAGCCGATATGGAAAAAGACGTGCAGCTGTTGAAACAGTTTAACTTCAATGCCGTACGTACTTCTCATTATCCAAACGATCCTTATTTCTATGATTTGTGTGACCAATACGGAATCTATGTTATGGACGAAGCCAATCTAGAATCTCATGGTATTCGAGGAAAATTAGCCAACCAACCGCTTTGGGCAACCACTTATTTAGAAAGAGCGATTAAAATGGTGCAACGCGATGTAAATCATCCGTCTGTGGTGATTTGGTCTTTAGGAAACGAATCGGGAATGGGACCAAACCATGCTGCAATGTCGGCTTGGATTAAGGAATTCGACCCAACACGCTACGTTCATTATGAAGGAGCACAAGGAGACCATACAGATCCTCGTTACCAAAAGAAGTTTAATTCAAAGATGGCGAATCCTACAGATCCAAAATGGGTGGATATGTTGAGTAGAATGTATCCGACACCTCAGGAATTGCAGGATTTAATGGATCAAACCAGTTTTGATACTCGACCAGTGGTGATGTGTGAATACGCACACTCAATGGGGAATTCAACTGGAAATATGAAGGAATATTGGGATGTGATTTACAAAAATGACAGAGCTTTGGGAGGTTATATTTGGGATTGGATTGACCAAGGTGTAGTAAAGAAAGACAAAAACGGTAAAGAATTTTTTGCCTATGGTGGCGATTTTGGAGATACACCCAATTCTGGTAGTTTTTGTGTAAACGGAATTATTACTGCCGATAGAAAACCAAAACCAGCTACTTACGAATGTAAATATGTCAATCAACCTGTGGTGATTTCTGCAACAGATGCTTCAAAAGGGAATTTTACTATTTTGAACCGTCATCATGCTGTCGATTTATCCCAATATGACTTGGTTTGGAATCTTACTGAAAACGGACAATCAATTCAAGCAGAAACGATTCCAAGCTTGAATACCAAACCATTTGCTACGGAAGCATTTGCTGTTAATTTCAAGAACATAAAATTCAAAGAAGATGCAGAATATTTTATTACCATTCAAGGAAAATTAAAAAACAATACAGTTTGGGAGTCGAAAGGCTATGTTGTTTTCGAAGAGCAATTCGAAATCAATAATCCTAAGAAAAACGAATCGGATAAAGAAGCAAAAGCATTTTCTTTAGATACCAAAGAAACGGCTCAAGAATTGGTTGTTCAAAACAAAGCGATTGAAGTGGTTGTGAATAAAAAATCTGGTTTCGTTACCAAATTAAACACCAATGGAGTAGAAGTATTGGCAAGTCCATTAAAGCCGAATTTTTGGAGAGCGGAAACAGAAAATGATGAAGCCTATCGTAATGCCAAGAAATTGAAAGCGGAATTGGATTGGATGAAAGCAGGAGAACGTTTTGAAGTGCAAAATGTAAAAGTCAATACTAACGATGATAAGAATATCGTGGTAACGGTAAAAGGTGCTATTGCCAATCCAAAATCGGACTTAACATTAACCTATACCATTCAAGGGAACGGAAAACTAAAAGTTGATTACACCGTATCAATCGATACAAAGGCGCCAAATGTTCCTAAAATTGGAATGCAGTTTGATACCAATAATCAATTGGAGAACCTTACTTATTTTGGAAAAGGTCCTTTCGAAAATTACCAAGATAGAAACGTTGGGTCAAAAGTAGGCTTGTACTCTGGAAATGTGAATACACTGGATCAAACCTATATTTACCCAGAAGATTACGGTAATCGCACAAATACAAGATGGTTTCAATTAGTAAATAAAGCAGGTAAAGGATTTATGGTGAATCAGGGGGACAAACTACTTAATTTTAGTGTGCAGCCATATGCTACAATGAATTTACAAGAAGCGAAACACACTAATGAATTGATCGAAAGAAATGTATTTACAGTTAATGTTGATTTAATTCAAATGGGCGTTGGTGGAGATGATACTTGGTCGAAACGTGCAGAAGCGCATCCTGAGTATTTAATCAAACCAAACACCTATAGTTATTCTTTTTACATTAGTTCAAAATAAAAAATTATGTCAAAATCGAATTTTCTAGTTGCCTCTTTATTTGCATGCAGTTCTGTTTTTACTGTAAACATGTATGCGCAGAAACAAAGCAATCAAAAGCCAAATATCATTGTTGTTTTAACAGATGATCAAGGTTGGGCTGATGTTGGTTTCAATGGAGCCACAGATATTCCAACACCCAATTTGGATCGAATAGCCAAAGAAGGAGTCATTTTTTCTAATGGTTATGTGTCGCATCCTTATTGCAGTCCATCTCGTGCGGGATTGATTACAGGGCGTTATCAAGCTCGTTTTGGACATGATTGTAACATTGCCGAAGACGGTCTGAATAATCCAACAGTAGGGACACCATTGTCTGAGAAAATGATTCCCGAAGCTTTAAAAGCACAAGGATATAGAACGAGTGCCATCGGAAAATGGCATTTAGGAGATCATTCATCTCTTTATCCAAACAACCAAGGCTTTGATTACTGGTTTGGTTTTCCTGGAGGAGCTATGAATTATTGGGGAGAATCCAAAAACGAAATTCAAACTATTTATCGCAATGGTGTAAAAGTTCCTGAAAATGAATTAACGTATTTGACAGATGACTTTACAGATGAAACCATCAAATTCATCAATCAAAAAGACAAAAAACCGTTCTTTATTTATTTGGCTTACAATGCACCTCACGCACCAGATCATGCGACAAAACAGTATTTAGAAAACACCAAACATATAGAATACGGTGGCCGCAGCGTGTATGCAGCCATGGTAAACGGAGTGGATAACGGAGTTCGTAGAATTGATTCGACCTTGATTGCCAATAAGATGAAAGACAACACCATCATTGTGTTTTTGAGTGATAATGGCGGTAGAGCCGAGTTGGCGGACAACCGACCAAATCGTGGTCACAAAGGAATGTTATTTGAGGGTGGAATTAAAGTACCTTTTTTCATCACCTGGCCAAATGGTTTGAAAGCCAACCAAAAATATGAAAACGTAGTCTCGTCTTTAGATTTGTTTCCAACCTTTTTAGACGCTGCCGGTGCAGATTATAAGAAAGAAAAACAATTGGACGGAACAAGTTTATTGCCGTACATCACAGGAAAAAATAACGGTAAACCAAATGATTTACTTTTCTGGCGTTCGGTTGGTGGTTTTGAATATGCTGTTCGAAAAGGAGATTACAAATTGTATAAAAGTGCATACAAAAACAAAACGTTACTTTTTGATCTAAAGAAAGATGCTCTAGAGCGTTACGATATCGCAGACAAAAATCCCGCTATCATTGCACAATTAGAAAAAGAATACACAGCATGGGACGCCAAGAACATCGCTCCTGGTTGGGTAGATCCACATCCAGAACACGTAATCAAGGAAGAAAAAGAGTTACAAGCAACACGCCAAAAATCGCTTAGAAAAAAATAGCATTGGAGTTAGGAGCAGAACAGCTGTTTTTAGTTCACGCCTCGTCCTGCTGTTCATTAAATCTCTTGTATTTGTTCCGACGCTTCGGAACCATCCAAGAGGATGTCTCCCGAAATTTCGGAACCATCAGGGCTATCAATTAATTTTTTTTATCATAATAATATTCTCTAAAGAGACGTATAAAATAGCTAAGGTTTTTATTAAAAATCTTCGCTATTTTTTTTACTCAAAAAAGAATTAGACTACTTATCCCAAGGAACCTATTTTTTTAAAGAAGTCATAGAGGAGATTTTAATAGCAACCTCCATTCAATTTTAATTGTTACTATTTGAAATTATTTTTGCCCGTAATATGCTTATATTTAATTTACTAATCAACCAAAGTATCTATATGTTACATTCTGAATATCAAATTTTTCGACCTAAAAAAATGTTTTTATCTACTATTATCAATGGCTTGGTTATTTGCCTTTCGATTGCGGCTTCTGCTCAAAATAACCAAAAAACAGCAAATAATTCAAAAGCTATCAAAGTAGATGTCATTGCACCAGAACACGGAATGGCAGATCCTCATGCGTGGGTACAGAATGATTCTGTGTATGTGATTTGCGGTCACGATGAATCTTGGGAAGGGAAAGGTTCTTTTCGAATGGATCGCTGGGAAGTATGGTCTACAGGTGATTTAGTCAACTGGAAAAAGCAACGAGAAATTTTACCTTCTCAAACCTACATTGGCAATCAACCCAATTGTTGGGCGGGTGATGTTACCGAAAGGGACGGGAAATACTACTGGTTTTTTTCGAATAGAAATACAGATACCGGAGTCATGGTTGCCAATAGCATTACTGGTGAATACAAAGATTTATTAGGAAAGCCATTGTTGCCAAAAGGTATTGTACCGGTGCACCCTTATGATCCTGAGATTTATATTGAAGATGATGTTTATACAATTTGTTTTGGATCAGGAACCTACTATATGGCGACGCTATCCAAAGACATGAAATCCTTGACTACAGAACCCAAAGCGATTTTGGTGAAGGATGCAAAGGGAAATAGAATGAGCACAGACGATAAATCTACTTTATTCAAACGAAATGGGTGGTATTATTTGGTGTACGGAAGCAGATATGCGATGTCTCGTAATTTATATGGCCCCTACGATTTTAAAGGTGCTTTCTTAGAAGGTGGACATACTAGTTTTTTTGATTGGAAAGGACAAAAATATGTGCTGCAAGAAAATCATGATATCAGTGCTTTTTATCGTGGCGCTAGTTTAAAACCGGTAAACTTTAATGCAGACGAAACCATCATTGTTCCAAAAGACGATAGAATGTATCCTTCCCCAGGACGACCATTTGAGTTTAAAAACAGTACGATGGGTTGGGCTGCAATTAATGGAACCACCACCACTTTCAAAAATGGTAAGTTAATTGGAACTCTTTCTTCCAAAAATGCAATTATTCAAAGTGCACCTTGGCTTTATACCAGTTCTAAAAATTGTTCGAAAATAACAATCAATATTAAAAACAATAGTACTGCTACAACGCTTAAACTAGCTGTTTTTTCTCGTGATGAGAAAGAAAATAATTTTTGGGCAAATGGAACAGGGCAAGTTGATTGGAAAAAGCAACAATGGGTAGAGATTCCGATATCGAAAAACGATTCCAAATTTAAAAGTTACACCATTAATTTGTCACAATTTCAAAAGGTAAAAAATCGCTTGATGCAAATTGCACTGCAACCAACAGTTAATGCATCTTCTGGAAATTGGGAAATTGAGGATGTTATGATTGAATAGATGTATGCAAAAGAATTTTTCATGCTTCAGTTAATGAATGCAATAATAAGTAAACATAAAAATAAATAACTGATGAAATCTAGTAGCAAACAAAATTACTTTTTATATTTTGTATTATTCTTGTGCAGCCATGCCATGGTTGTAAATGCGCAAGTCAAACTGCCCAACCTTTTTGGGAGCCATATGGTGTTGCAAAGGGAACAGCAAAATCTTGTTTGGGGTACCGCTTCGAATGGTGAAAAAATCACTCTTACGATTGCTGGTCAAAAGCACGAAACAACAGCAGACAAAAAAGGAGATTGGAAAATTAAACTGAATCCAATGCAAGCGGGTGGCCCTCATACTATGATTATCGAAGGGAAAAATAAAATAGTTTTTGACGATATTTTGATTGGTGAAGTATGGATTTGCACCGGACAATCCAACATGGCCATGACACTTGATGGTGGTCCAGGACAACATTTGGAAGGGAGCAATGACGCTATTTTGAATAGTACCAATCCAAACTTGCGTTTTTTTACGGTTAGCAATTCCGTTAGTGACATGCCAATGGATAATTGTAAAGGAAATTGGGAACTTTCACAACCCAAAACGGCAGCACAGTTTAGTGCCGTTGGTTATTATTTTGGGCAACGATTACAGCAGTTTTTGAATATTCCCATTGGTTTGATTTCGAGTAATGTTGGCGGTACACCCGGACAAGCATGGACACCCAAAGAAATTATAGCATCCGATTTTCCGGAATTCAAGAAAGATTGGACCGGAAAACAAACCACACAATCAGCTAGTGCTTTGTACAATGGTATGATTCATCCCTTAATTCCATTTACGATCAAAGGGGCAATTTGGTATCAAGGTGAAGGAAATAAATCAGACCCAGAACAGTATTCAAGATTGTTTCCAGCGATGATAAAAAGTTGGAGAGACAACTGGAAACAGGGCGATTTTCCGTTTTATTTTGTACAATTAGCACCTTATGGAAATCAAGGTGAAAACTGGGTAAAATTACAACAAGCGCAACTCAAAACGATGTTGACTATTCCAAATACCGGAATGACGGTAATTAATGATGTTGGAGATGCAACTCGTATTCATCCGCCTCGAAAAAAAGAGGTAGGACAACGTCTAGCCTTTTGGGCACTGGCAAAAACCTATGGAGTAGAAGGAATTTTACACTCAGGACCTATTTACAAATCCATGACTATCGAAGGGAACAAAGCCCAAATTTCATTTGACAATGCGCCGTCTGGAATTACTAGCTTAGGAAAACCGCTAAAATATTTCGAAATAGCGGGCAGTGATCACATTTTTCAACCTGCACAAGCCAAAATTACCAAAGCCGGTAAAATTCTAGAAGTGTGGAGCGACAAAATTAGTCAGCCCATCTCTGTTCGCTACGCTTGGGAAAGTTATGTCGAAGGATGTTTGTTTAATACAGCATCACTTCCGGCTTCTGCTTTTTGTACTGATGATTGGGATGTGATTTTCAAACAATAAAAACAATAAGACAAATAAAATTAAATAAATATTAAAATGAAAAACAAAGCAATTTTAGTATTGTTACTTTTAGTAACAGCAATTAAATTTGGTTATGCACAACAGCAAAAACCAAATGTTCTATGGGTATTAACCGATGATCAGCGTTTAGATGCTATTTCAGCCTTTAATAAAATGTTGACAGGGAAGAAAGAAAGTCAATTAGGTTATGTAGAATCACCAAATGTAGATCGTTTGGCAACCATGGGAACTACCTTTATCAACACCTATTGTCAAGCGCAAGGTTGTGCTCCTTCACGTGCATCTATGCATTCAGGAAGGTATCCTTTTCGTTCTGGTGTTTATCAGTTTGAGTATTTCAATAATAATACAGACAATTCATATCCTTTGTTACCAGAACAAATGGCAAATCTAGGTTATCAAACCATGCATACAGGAAAATTAGGTGTTAGAATTAGAACGTTTAAAAACAATAAAGCAGTAAATTATTCCATCTATCAAACGGATATTGATTCAAAAATAATTGAAAATGAAGGTTTACCAGAATGGGGAAAACAATCTGTTGTAACAGAAATAAATGGTAAAAAATTGGTGAAGCCAATGAAAAATGTCACTTTTCTTAAAGATAAGGATGGAACATTTTATTATGTATCAGAAAAGTTAGAGAAAGATAATCCACAATTTGATGGAATGGCAAAAGAAGCATACGAAAAGTATAATCTTTTTTATGAATATAACACGAAGAAAAAAGAGAAACAAACTGTATTTGGTCCAGGAATAATAGGAGGGGTTAGTCCACAGCCCGAAGGTAAAACCCGTGATGGTTATTATACTTCAAGTTTTATAGATTTTTTAAAAAATGAGAATAAAAAATTTAATGTAGGGAGCACTGGTTTTGATGGTATAAATACTTCCAAACCTTTGTTTGCGCACATCGGATACGATTTTCCTCATACACCAGTTTTGCCTCCTGATAGCTATCGTAAGCGTTTTCAAAAACATACGTACAAAATTCCAAAAACGACAGATGAAGAGTTTAAAAAAATGGCAAAAGCTTTTCAAAAGCGTGTAAATGGCAGTTATTCTGATGGTTTTACAGAAGCAGAAAAACAAAAAATGGTGCAAGATTATTATGCTTTTTGTGCTTATGGAGATAATTTGATAGGTCAATCTGTTGATGCTTTTATTGAGTATAGCAAGAAAAATAAGCAACCTTGGATGATTGTATATGTTTGTGGGGATCACGGTTGGAAATTAAATGAACATGGATCGATAGCTAAAAATACACCTTGGGAAATAGACAGTCACAACCCAATTATTGTTGTCTCTTCCGATAAGAAAAAATTCCCTGCGGGTAAGGTAGTTACTGATTATACTGAATTTGTAGATATTGCTCCCACTATTTTGAATGCTGCTGGTGCCAATATTCAGAAAAGCGAGTTCAAGTATTTAGATGGATTGGACTTAGAAAAAATAGCGTCTGGTAAAATTCCAGCTCGTGATTATGTAATAGGTGAGAGTCACCATAGTATTGGTCCAAGAGCATATATTAGGACAAAGGAGTATATGTTTTCTGTAGCTACTCGTCCAAATTCGAAAAGAGGAGAAAATATGGATTGGGCTATGAAAGCGACATACAAAGAATTGGATCCAGCGTTGTATTACACGGCAAAAGATCCAGATGAAATTAACAACCTTGCTTTTGATCCAAATTATCAAAAGGTTGCTGAAAAATTAAAAAAGAAATTACTTGATATTGTAATTGGTGACGGGAGAGCTGAGGTAAATTGGGGAGGAGATAATTTTGGGAAAAATACTAACGCAATTGGAACTGAAGTTTATAGAAGCAACTTTGCTCCTGGTGCACACGATTATAAATTAAATCTTAAATAATTGTTAGAAGTTAATATAAACACTATGAAAATTAAACATTTAATATTTTTATCAATAGTTGCTTTTATTGCAACTTCAAAGGTCGTTTTTGCACAACAGAAACAGCCAAACGTACTTTGGATATTAACTGATGATCATCGGTATGATGCTGTTCGATCTTTTAATAAAATACTGACAGGTAATGAAATGAGTGAATTGGGGTATGTTGAATCTCCGAATATTGACCGTTTAGCCACTATGGGAACAACATTTGTTAATACGTATTGTCATGCACAAGGTTGTGCGCCATCTCGAGCTTCTATGCATTATGGTCGTTATCCTTTCCGTTCAGGAGTATATGAATTTGAATATCATAATAACAATACTGAAAATTCATACCCACATTTACCAGAACAACTGGTAAAATTAGGGTACCAAACTATGCACGTTGGAAAATTAGGTGTTCGATTAAGAACTATTAAAAACGGTAAAGCAGTTGACCCTAAGATGTATCAAACAGATATTGATTCTAAAATATTAAGTGATGAAGGAATGGCAGATTGGGGAAAATTATCTCTCCTGAATGAAATTGAAGGTCAGAAATTAGTAAAACCTTTCAAAAACATTAAGTATCTAAAAACTGAAGATGGAAAGTTTCATTTTTTTGATAAAGAGTTGGAAAAACAAAATCCGCAATTTGCAGGAATGGCAAAAGGCATTTATGATAAACTAGATTTGTTGCGTAAACATACCAATAAAAAACCAGAAACCGTTTTTAGTGATGGTATTTTAGGAGGGATAAGTCCAAGAAAGGCAGGAAAAACGCGTGATGGATATTATGTGAGTTCATTTATAGATTATTTAAATAATGAAAATAAAGAATTTAAATTAGGTTCAACGTCATTTAAAGGTGTGGATCCTACTAAACCACTGTTTTGTCATATTGGTTTTGATTTTCCTCATACGCCAGTATTGCCACCTGCAGAATATCGTGAGCGGTTTAAAAAACACAAGTACAAAATACCAAATTTAACGAAAGAAGAATGGGCTAAAATGCCTACGCAACTGAAGAAAGCGGTAAATGACTCGTATTCGAATGATTTTACCGATGCTCAAAAATTGAATATGATTCAGGATTATTTTGCATTTTGCGCTTATGGTGATGATTTAATTGGTGAATCTGCCGATGCTTTTATTAAATACAGTGAAGAAAAAAAGCAACCTTGGATAATTGTGTACGTAAATGGCGATCACGGTTGGAAATTAAATGACCACGGTGCTTATTCAAAATTTACACCTTGGAATATTGATTCTCAAAACCCGATTGTGGTTATTTCTTCAGATAAAAAGAAATATCCAGCAGGTAAAGTTGTGAAAGAGTATAGCGAATTTGTAGATATCGCTCCAACAATTATTGCTGCCGCAGGAGCAAATATAAAGTCGGATGCTTTTAAATATTTGGATGGTTTTGATTTGGCTGATATCGCTTCAGGAAAAGCACCTATAAGAGATTATGTTGTGGGTGAAAATCATGCAGTTACAGGTCCAAGAGCTTATATTAGAACAAAGGAATATGCTTTTTCTATTCAATCTAGACCAAATAAAAACCGTGGAGAAAATATGAATTGGGCGGTAAATGCACCCTATAAAGACTTGGATCCAGCTTTGTATGATATGACAAACGATCCTCAGGAAATAAACAACTTGGCCTTTGATAAAAAGTATGAGAAAATAGCAATGGCTATGAAGGAAAAATTAATAAATATTGTACTTGGAGATAACAGAGCTGAAGTGCTTTGGGGTAAAGGAACTGCAGTAACGGGTACAAAAGTGATACACAGTAATTTTGCGCCTGGAGCACATGACTATAAATTAAAACTTAAAAAATAAGTATGAAATCATTAAAGCTATTTGTAGTTCTATTTTCAGGAGTGGTTTTCTTTCCTAAAGTTTCAAATGCACAAAATCAAAAACCCAATCTGATAATTATTCATACCGATGAACACAATTTCAGGACGCTAGGTTGCTACCGTGATATTTTGGCAGAAGACCAAGCTTTTGTTTGGGGAAAAGGAATTAAAGTAGACACACCCAATATTGATCGATTGGCCAATGAAGGCTCTATTTGTAATAATTTTTATGCTTCGTCACCAGTTTGCACTCCGTCAAGAGCCTCTTTGGTTTCGGGTAAATATCCTATTGCTACGGGTTCTTATCGAAATGATATCCCGATGAAAGAAGAGGTGATTACCTTTGCAGAAATGTTGAGAAAGCAAGGATATGCAACTTCTTATTTGGGAAAATGGCATTTGAATGGCGATGGGAAACCTGAATTTTCGCCTAAACGACAGTTTGGTTTTTCAGACAATCGTTATATGTTCAATCGTGGACATTGGAAAGCTTTGGATATGAAAGAAGGAAATCCAGATGTTTACGGTAAGTACAATGCCAAAACTGAACAGCAATTTGTAGACCTAAAAACAATAACGGCAGAAAATTATACTACCGATTTCTTGGCTACCAAAACATTAGAAATTCTAGAAAGAGACAAAAACAAGCCTTTTTGTTTGATGGTTTCTATTCCTGATCCGCACACGCCAAATACGGTTCGCCCTCCTTATGACACGATGTATAAAGATTTAAAGTTCGAAAAACCTAAAACCATGCTAACTCCGTTGGAACAAATGCCAAGTTGGGCAGGACTTTCTGAGGAACGAGCAGTTAGCGGATTGGTGCAAGGCGAAATGCAACGTTACTTTGGAATGGTAAAATGTATTGACGACAACGTAGGTCGCATTCTTGATTTTTTAGATAAGAATAATTTAACCAAAAACACCATTGTAGTATTTACTTCCGATCACGGTGATTTGATGGGAGAACATCACAAACACAACAAAGGAAACCCGTATGAAGCTTCGGCTAAAATTCCATTTGTATTACGCTATCCAAATAAAGTAAAAGCTGGAAAAGTGATTCGAAAAGCCTTGACAACTGTCGATTTTACACCTACAATTTTGGGATTGATGGGAGCGCCACAAATCAAAAACACCGACGGAATCGATGCCTCAGCTGATTTCACCTCGGCTAAGAAAGAAGTGATTGATGATCGAATTACTTATTTTACAAGCGCCAATCAAAGCTGGATGACTGCCGTAACCCAACGTTATAAATTGGTTGTTTCAGACAAAGACAAACCTTGGCTGATAGATTTAGAAAAAAATCCAAATGAAAACATCAATTTCTATACGGATCCTGCATACAAAAAAACGGCTGAGAAATTGCAAACAGAATTGTTGAAACAAGCCAAGCAATACAATGACCCTGCATTTTCTATTCACAAAAAGAATTTTATTCTTCAATAATTATTTTTTAGTACTATGAAACCATTATTAAACTCCATTTCCGTTCTTCTACTTTTACTTTCATTTGGTACGGTAAAGGCTGAAGTGAAACTACCTTCAATATTTAGCAATCACATGGTTTTGCAACGCAATCAGCAAAATCCTATTTGGGGTAAGGCAAGTGCGGGCGAAAAAGTAACCGTTGTAATCAATGGGCAAAAACATAAAACCAGCACAGACGAAAGTGGAAACTGGAAAGTAAAATTAGCACCTATGCAAGCAGGTGGTCCCTATGTTTTAACAGTGCAAGGGAAAAATAAAATCACTTTTAAAGACGTTTTAATTGGTGAAGTTTGGGTTTGTGCGGGACAATCCAATATGCAGTGGAGTGTTGTTAATTCTAATCATTCAGAGGTAGAATTAGCGGCTGCCAATTATCCTAATATTCGATTATTCAGTGTTCCATTGGTAGCAACTCCAGAACTTCAAACAACTATTGCAGACACCACTTGGTACGCATGTACGCCGAAAAGTATTCCTGAATTTTCTGCTCCAGGTTATTTTTTTGGAATCAAATTATACCAAGCATTAGGAATTCCGATTGGATTAATAAATGCTTCATGGGGATCCTCGTCATTAGAAACTTGGGTTCCTCGTGATGCGATGGAGAAAACCAATGATTATTCCGAATTATTAGAAGACTGGGATTTGGCTGTAAAAGAATTTACCGACGAAAAATTGGTTGAAGTGACCAAAAAGTACGAAGCTTGGGAAGCGGCAGGAAAACCGGGAAAAAAAATGCCTCCGCCAAGAGACATTCGTATCGGACAAAATAGACCCGCCAATGCTTTCAATGGCGTAATCAACCCTATTTTAGGATACGGAATAAAAGGTACTATTTGGTGTCAAGGCGAAAGCAATGTTGGTCGTTCTTTTCAAACGAGAACCTTATTTCCGTTATTAATTAATAGTTGGAGAGAAAGGTGGGGACAAGGTGATTTTCCATTTTACTGGATACAATTAGCCGATTTTGGAGAGGCAAAAGAACAACCTTCTGAGAGTAATTGGGCAGAACATCGCGAAGCACAAACACAATCGCTTTCTATTCCAAAAACGGGAGAAGTCGTTACTTTCGATTTAGGAGAAGAAAGAGATATACATTATAGAGACAAGCAAACGGTTGGAAACAGATTGGTTCGTCATGCATTAGCAAATGAATATGGTTATAAAATGGAAGCGAGTAGTCCAAGATATCTTTCTATGGAAAAAAAGCAAGGGGCTATCATCATCACTTTCGATCATATTGATAAAGGATTATATGCATTTGATAATGAAGTTGTAAAAGGTTTTGCTATCGCTGGCGAAGACCAAAAATTTGAATGGGCTACGGCAAAAATCATTAGCAAAAATCAAATAGAAGTAGCTGCAGGCAATATCAAAAATCCCGTGGCTGTTCGTTACGGTTGGGCAAATAACCCAGAGATTAATCTATATGATTTTAACGGATTACCAGTGACTAGTTTCCGTACGGATGACTGGAAGGTCTCTACACAAAATGCCAAAAAAGCTTCGAGACGCTACTAGTACTGCATTTGATCAAAAAACAAATACATTTTTAACCGAAATTTAATTTCACTAGAAAAACAGTTATTTTAGGGAGAGGATTAACCATTTGTATTATGGTTTAAGCCTAGATTATCGTTCTGTAAAATTGAAACGGACTAATTTTATAATCGGATTATAAAGCCAATTATTTTGTTTCAAGTAATAAATTTTAGAGAATGAATAAAAATATTTTACCCGTATTATTTATTGGTACAGTACTATTTTCTCAACAAGTGAATAGCCAAAAGTTGGATTCTAATAAAAAGAAACCCAACATTATTGTCGTTTTTGCAGACGATATCAGTGCAAGAGAATTACCGATATATAATTCGTCAACATGGAGTGTTGCACCTCAGGGTGGTGATACTTCTGATCCTAAATTTAGGGCAGTAACTCCTGTAATGGATAGACTTGCTACTGAAGGTTTGTATATAAAAACCGCATGGGGAGCAACTATCTGCTCACCAAGTAGAGCTTCGATGATGACAGGAAGATATGCCCATCTTCATAAATGGTGGCATTTGAAAGATAGAGGAAAGTTTAAAAATGAAGAAGGTAAAAACATTACTTATCCTCTATATGAAAGTTCACCTTATACTATTGGTATTGTTGCCAAAGCGGGCGGCTACGCAACGTATTGGGCAGGAAAAACACAAATCGATGGCGTAGAAAAGTTTGGATTTGACGAAGGCTGTTTTACACCTGGAGTAAATGATAAGGGGAATCCTTATTCTGATTTCAAAATTGTATCCCAAAAAATAAATGGCAAGCCCGTACTTATAAATGAAGATACAGGTGGTCAAGTAGACTACTACGCACAAGGAGGCTGGTACTGGAAACCTAATGTTGAGTTGATGAATTATCCCAATTCAAAGAAGAAATTTGAGTATTGGCCAAACACGCCAGAGTCCAAAGCTTCTTATGGTTTAAATACTTATGGTCCTGATGTGGAGCTAAATTTTATTCTTGATTTTATGGAACGCAAGAAAAAAGAAGAAAAACCCTTTTTTATTTATCATACTAGCCATTTGGGGCATGACGGTTGGGATTTCTTAAACAGTGATATCAATCCTGAAACTAGACAAAAATGGCCAGGAACTCCTATCGTTGAATGGAAAAACGGCAAATATGTTCGTACCAATCCAAATGTTACGGGAGACAAAGGAAATTATGACACTCACGGAACAGTTACTGAAGGAGGAATACACAATCACGTGAAATATTTGGATTATCAGTTATGGCAGTATGTTCAAAAATTGAAGGAATTAGGAATTGAAGACAATACTATTTTGATTTTTTGTGCTGATAATGGAACAAGTGGCTACGGAAAAGGAAGCACGGTTTCACAACGTGGCCCACACATACCTATGTTGATATATGCACCTTGTTTGAAAATGACCAAAAAAGGAGCGCAAGATGCCTTGGCAGATGTAACGGATATTTTACCAACTATTGCAGAGATTACGGGAGTGAAATTACCTGATAATTATGAACTAAATGGAGAGAGTTTAATTCCGTTTTTGACAACTTCCAAACCAGAACACCGCAAATGGATTTATACTTTTCATAATGAGAAACAGTTGATCAGAAGTAAAGATGTTTTGATTGATGGTCAAGGGACTATTTATGATGTAGCAAAATATCCAGCCGATTTAATCAGTTTTCCTAAAATAAAGGAGGTAAGTGAAACTTCAAAAACCTATCAAACGGAGTATAAAGAATTAAAAGATATTTTACCACGATTTGATATGTACAAGACAGAACATGATGCACCAGTAAACGGTATTGGAAAAGTTGATCCGTTGAAAGTGAAAAAATAGTAGTAAATCATTCCTCTTTTGAGAGAAAACATTCAAATTGATAGCTTAAAAGTAGACTACCTATGAGACATCAATTATAGGTAGTTTTATTTTTCGAAAAATTTAATATTTGAAACTAGTTTTATATATGAATTCGTTAAATTTGAATTCTTGTAAAATTTAATTAGAAATAAAGATTGGTAGATTCAAACCTACGATAGAGATTATAATAAATACAACAAATGATAAAAAGTAATTTATACAAAAAAATAAGCATTGCCTCAGTGGTTTTAATAACGCTGAGTACGAATGCACAGCAAGTGGATTTTTCTTTTCAAAACAATAATTTACCAATTGAGAAAAGAGCCGAAATTTTGGTATCCCAAATGACAACCGAAGAAAAAATCAATCAGTTGAAGAATGGTGCAGCTGCGATTCCACGTTTGAAAGTGCCCGATTATGATTGGTGGAACGAAGCACTTCACGGAATTGGTAGAAACGGTAAAGCAACTATTTTTCCACAAGCTATTGCTTTGGGTGCGACTTTCGATCCTGTATTAGCAGAAAGAGTAGCTTCGGCAATTTCTACAGAAGCACGTGCAAAATACAGTATTTCTCAAAAAAACGGGAACCACAGTAAATATTCAGGATTGACTTTTTGGACACCCAATATCAATATTTTTAGAGATCCACGTTGGGGACGTGGTCAAGAAACCTATGGTGAAGACCCATATTTGACGTCTCGAATTGGAGTTGCTTTTGTAAAAGGATTGCAAGGAAATGATCCTAAATATTTGAAAACTGCCGCTTGTGCCAAACATTTTGCAGTACATTCTGGTCCAGAAGTCATCAGACACGTATTTAATGCAGAACCTTCAAAACAAGATTTATACGAAACCTATTTGCCTGCTTTTGAATCTTTGGTAAAAGAAGCAAAGGTCGAAGGTGTAATGGCGGCATACAACGCCGTATACGGAAAACCAGCTTGCGCAAGTGATTTTTTATTGAAAGAAACCTTGAGAGACAAATGGAAATTTGATGGTTATGTAACCTCAGATTGTGGTGCTGTTGGCGGTGTTTCGGGTAAATTAAAGTATGTAAAAACGGCGGCAGAAGCGGCAGCAGTTTCTTTGAAAGCAGGAACCAATTTGGAATGTGGAACGACTTACGATCAATTGAAAAAAGCGATTCAAGAAGGTTTTATCACAGAAAAAATTATTCATGAAAGAACGGTGCAGCTTTTTAAAACTCGTTTTAGATTAGGAATGTTTGACGAGTCCGGAACAGATAATCCGTATTTGAATTATGGACTGGATAAAATCCATAGTCCTGAACACATTGCTTTGGCGAGAGAAGTTGCGCAAAAATCGATTGTATTATTAAAAAATAAAAACAATATTTTACCCTTGTCAAAAGAGATTAAAATCCCTTATGTTACAGGGCCTTTCGCCAATTCGAATGACATGTTAATGGGAAGCTATTACGGAGTGACTTCGGGAATGGTGACTATTTTGGAAGGGGTTGCAGATGCAGTTTCTCCAAGTTCTTCTTTGAATTATAGAAGTGGCGTTTTGCCTTTTCATAAAAATATTAACCCAAAAAACTGGGCTCCTTTTGAAGCAGGTGAATCAGATGTGACGATTTGCGTGGTGGGTTTAACAGCCGATAGAGAAGGAGAAGAAGTTGACGCGATTGCTGCCGAAAATGTAGGTGATAAAAATGATTTGAAGCTGCCACAAAGTCAAATTGATTATGTAAAAGAAATTGCAACGAAGATCAAAGGAAAGCCATTAGTTTTGGTAGTTGCCAGCGGAAGTCCAGTTTCATTGGAAGGAATTGAGGAATTATGTGATGCTGTGGTACAAATTTGGTACCCAGGTGAACAAGGCGGTAATGCCGTTGCCGATGTACTTTTTGGAGACATTTCACCTTCTGGCCATTTGCCATTGACGTTTCCAAAAAACATTGCGCAGTTGCCTGCTTATGAAGATTATTCAATGAAAGGGCGTACCTATAAATATATGACCGAAGAGCCAATGTATCCGTTCGGTTTTGGGTTAACCTATTCGAAAACAACTTTCGATAAATTAAATCTAAGCAGTACAACTTTAAAAGAAAAACAAACTTTGACGCTGCAAGTTGCCGTTTCAAACACAGGAACATACGACATTGATGAAGTAGTACAATTGTACATTAATCCAATGGAAGTTTCAGGTGGAATTCCGATTAAAAGTTTAAAAGCTTTTGAGCATATCGCTTTGAAAAAAGGAGAAACAAAAACGGTGAACTTTACTATTGAACCAGACAAATTGAAAGTAATCAACGAAGCAGGAAATAGTGTGTGGAGAAAAGGTAAATACCAAGTGGTTGTTGGGAACGCTTCACCAGGAGCATTGAGCACTCGATTGGGAGCTGCAGTACCACAAGAAGCGGTTTTAGTTTTGAAATAAACAGTTTGAATTTAAAATTATTAAATAAAAAGTATGTCTTTTAGAAAAATCCTTGTCCTGTCGGTTTTATATGTATGCGGGAATCTACAAGCCCAAGTGAAACCTTATATAACTCCCGAAATCGAAAAGCAAGTGGATGCTTTGATGGTCGATATGACTATGGAAGAGAAACTGGCTCAAATCATGGGAACTCGTTTGGAGGAAATCTTAGAAGACGGAAAAGTTTCTTTGGAGAAATGCCGAAAACACATTCCGAACGGAATAGGTCAGTTTTGTCAATTTGCGGCAGGACAGGCATTAGAACCAGAAAAATTGAGAGATCTTGTGCGACAAGTACAACATTATTTAATGACAGAAACTCGTTTAAAAATACCAGCAATTTTTCATGAAGAAGCTATTACGGGTTTTGCGACCCAAGGCGCTACGACTTTCCCACAGCAAATTGGTGTTGGTTGTACTTGGAATCCCGAATTGGTCGAAAAAAACACCCATTCTACAGCAGTAAATATGAGAGCGGTGGGCGCTACTTTGGCACTTTCGCCGATGTTGGATTTAAGTCGAACTGCACATTGGAACCGCCACCAAGAGAGTTATGGCGAAGATTCGTATTTAACTTCTCGTTTGGGCGTTGCTTTTGTACAAGGATTGCAAGGGAACGATTTTAAAACAGGAGTTGCTGCAACGGTAAAGCATTTTGTAGGCTACGGAACCAATAATGACGATCCAAAAGAGTTATACGAAGAATACCTGATGCCGCACGAAGCGTGTATGAAAATTGCAGGTGCCAAAAGCGTAATGCCGTCTTATGGAGAATACAAAGGCGTTCCCGTAGCAGCTAGTCCACAGATGTTGGATCAAATTCTACGCAAAGAAGTTGGTTTTGACGGCTTGGTAGTGAGTGATTATGGAGCGATTAATTTGCTGTTCAAAAAATACAAAGTAGCTATCGATTCGTTAACAGCAGGAGCAATGTCCTTGAATGCAGGGATGGATGTAGAATTGTCTTCGCCATCAACATTTCCTAAATTGGGAGAAGCACTCAAACAAGGATTAACAACAGAAGCAAAAATAAATACTGCTGTCAAACGTGCTTTGATCATGAAAGCCAAACTAGGTTTATTGGACAAAAATCCAATTATTGGTAAAGACGGAGATTTAGATTTAGATACAGCAGAAAACAGAAAATTAGCGTATCAAACGGCTAGTGAATCGATCGTTTTATTAGAAAACAAAGGTGTTTTACCTTTGAAGAAATCGGTAAAAAAAATTGCATTAGTGGGTCCAAATGCGGCAACGGTTTATGGCTTGTTGGGTGATTATACCTATCAAGGAATGCGAGCTTTTTGGAAACAATCAGCTTTTGATTCGAATAATCCAAAGTTGGTGACCATTAAAGAAGGTTTGGAAAGCAAGATTGGAAAAAAAGTACAAATTGCTTACGAACGTGGTTGCGATTGGAATGATGATCTCGAAATCAAAATCGACAAAAGTGGAGCAGGAGACAGCCGACTAGACAAATTAAAATTATTGACCGTTAAAGATTTGGAAAAACCAAACTTACAAAGGGCATTAGAAATTTCGAAAGATAGCGATGTTATCATTGCAGTAATGGGAGAAAATTTATACTTAAACGGCGAAGGACGAAATAGAAAAGGAATTCGTTTACCAGGGGAGCAAGAAGCATTTGTACAAAAATTACTAGCTACAGGTAAGCCAGTTGTGTTGATCATGTTGAGTGGACGTCAAGAAGTAATCAGTAATTTTTCGGATCAATGCGCTGCAGTCATTCAAGGATGGTTTCCGGGGGAAGAAGCTGGAAACGCAATTGCAGACATTCTGTTGGGAACCGTAAATCCATCGGGGAAATTATGTGTTACTTACCCTAAAACAGAGAAAAATGTAGAGATCGATTATAAAAATGGGTATCCCGAAAAAGAGTTGGTGCATTATCCTTTTGGTTACGGATTATCGTATACAAAATATGAGTACAGTGATTTGAAAATGAAATCAAATGTTAGCAATTCCAATGAAACTTTTTCAGTTTCGTTTACACTAAAAAACACAGGAAAAGTGGACGGAACCGAAATTACGCAACTGTATGTTTCTCCAAAAAATGCAGCTTCGACTTTAAAACCGATTCAGTTAAAAGGATTTGAAAGAGTGTCTTTGAAAGCAGGAGAATCAAAGAAAGTGACTTTCAATGTTTCGCCAGAGCAAATGGCGCAATACAAAAATAGTCAATGGATTGTAGAGAGTGAAGCCTACGAAATTAAAGTAGGAGCGTCAAGCACCGACATTCGTTTAAAAGGCGAAATGCAACTTACAGGTAAAAATAAACTGCTACCAAAAGGGAGACAGGTATTTTTTGCCTCAGTAACCAAAAATTAATTAAATATTTTTATACAAACACTAATGATTAGTAAAATGAAAACGAGACAGATACTGACCTATTTGTTTATGGGGGTACTATTGACCAATGCAAATGCCCAAAAAGGAAAAACTACCAAGCCCAATATTGTCGTAATTTATTTGGATGATTTAGGTTATGGCGATCTTAGCGCTTATGGAGCTACCGAAATCAAAACACCAAACATTGATGTTTTGGCCAATGAAGGAGTCAAATTCACCAATGGTTATGCCACATCAGCGACTTGTACGCCTAGTCGTTACGGCTTGCTTACAGGAGTGTATCCGTGGAGAAATAGTGAAGCTAAAATTCTACCAGGTACGGCACCACTGATTATCAATACCAAGCAAGAAACCTTGCCTAAAATGCTAAAAAGAGCAGGATATCAAACGGCAGTCATCGGAAAATGGCATTTAGGATTGGGAGCAGGGGACACCAATTGGAACGGTCATATTACTCCAGGAGCCAACGAAATTGGTTTTGATGAGTCGTATATTCTAGCCGCTACACAAGATCGTGTACCAACAGTTTACATCAAAAATGGTCGTGTGGACGGTTTAGATCCAAAAGATCCTATTGCTGTAAATTACAATAAAAATTTCCCAGGAGAGCCTACAGGTGTTGATAATCCTGAATTGCTAAGCATGAAATGGAGCCACGGTCACAATAACAGTATCGTAAACGGAATTCCGAGAATTGGGTTTGTAAAAGGTGGAAAAGCCGCAAATTGGAGTGATGTCGATATGGCCGATCACTTTTTGGTTAAAGTGCAAGACTACGTTCGTACGCACAAAAAATCGCCTTTCTTTTAGTACTACGCTTTACAACAACCACACGTTCCCCGCACACCAAACCCTCGTTTTGTTGGTAAGTCTGGCATGGGACCTCGTGGAGATGCTATTTTGGAAGCCGATTGGTGTATTGGAGAATTCATGAAAACCTTGAAAAAAGAAGGGATTCTAGAAAACACATTGATCGTATTCTCAAGTGATAATGGTCCAGTTTTGGATGATGGGTATTATGATGATGCCGTTGAAAAATTAGGAAAACACACGCCAGCCGGAAAGCTACGTGGTGGAAAATACAGTTTGTTTGATGCAGGCACACGCGTGCCTTTGATGGCATACTGGAAAGGAACAATCAAACCACAAGTATCAGATGCTTTGGTGTGTCAAGTGGACCTTTTGGCTTCTTTGGCCGATTTGGTAGGAGCAAAAGTAGACATGGGAGACAGTGAAGATATGTTGCAACCTTTATTAGGGAAATCAAAAAAAGGACGTAACAATATCGTTTTGGAAGCCGGTTCCAATACTTGTTTCCGCTCAGGTGACTGGGTAATTATTCCGCCATACAAAGGAAATGCAATCAACAAACAAACCAACACTGAGTTGGGTGTTTCGCTTCAATTTCAATTGTATAATTTGAAAAACGATCCAAGCCAAGACCACAATCTAGCCGAATCAAATCCAGCAAAATTAAAAGAACTTCTTACTGCTTTTGAAGCGATTAGAGGTAAAAACTATTCGAATATAAAATAATATTTTACAATTTTTTAAAATGAAAATACCTTTTCTGCATTTTGTAGAGAAGGTATTTTTTTTGGTTTTTATCGAAAGAAAAAACTTAGTGTATGATAATTTTGTTGAGATTGAATTTGTAAACTTGTGATAATTGGGTAATTAATATTCATCCTTTTTTAAAATGCATTATTTGACCATTTGAAAAATTAAATTGTTTCATTTATTATTTATGACTTAATTTCAACATTGCATTTGCAACATTTAAAGTTGATTTGTCATACTGTTCGTGTCCATATCCAAATTTTTCATTTAGGTCATAAAATAATCTATATAGATCAAAAGGATTTTGAGAGTCTGAAATCCAACTTACAATAATATCTAAAATCTCATTCATGTTAACTTGAAAAGTCATTCTACCATCAGATAATCTTACACCATTATTATCAGATTTTCTTTTTCCATTATTTAAAAAAATGTTTTTCTCATCATAAATAATATCCCTAATTTCTTTATAATCTTTTCCTTTAGGCAAATATTCCATCAATAATTTACGAATTCCTTTGTAGTAAATATTATATTTCTCCTCAGGATTTTCAAATTCTTTTCCTAATAACCCACGCAATTCGTCTATTTCTTCTAAGTTTCCTAATTCAGAATTAATAGTCAATTGTTTACCGACTTTTTCATTAGATTTTTGAAGTATTTCTAATCTTTCTAAATCAGCTTCAGAAATTTTTAATTCTTCTTTTTTTCTAATTTCTTTATTTTCATCTTCAATCATAATCTTTAAAATTTAATTTCTAAAATGGATTTTATTTTTTTACTTGCTTCTTTCAAGTTTTTATTATCCCACGTAATTGGATTCATTTTCTTTAGTGATTCAGCATAGTCGGGATAAAATTCCCTGAAAGCAGCATGGTAACTTTTCTTATATAATTTATCTTGATACCAAGTAAAAAATGAATAGACAATTGACTGGTGTATTTCATTTTCCTTTGCAAACTTTGATACTAAATACGGATTACTAATATACTTTTTTATATAGTGAAATTTTTCTTCACTTAGAAATATATCCCTCGCAAATGCATCTGCTTTTTCTTCAATCAAAAATAAATCATTATCACCAGTCAAGTGAAAACTGTTAGTTTCAATTAAATCAAAATCAAATAATACATGATGTAATTCATGCATTAATGTAAACCACAGAGTTGGGTATTTTTTATTAAAATCAGTCAAAACAATACAAGGTTTTCCATTTATAATGAATGTTGCTCCTTTAACTTGCGTTGTAGAAAGGTAATTTTGAAATATAACTGTAATTCCAAGATTATATAACGCTCTGCAAACAGTAAATAAACCATTATGTAAATCTTGTGAATAAGGTTTTATTTTTACAATTAAATCCTTTAATCTTTCTCTATTATATTCGTTTGGATTATCAATAACTTTAAAACTTTGATAAGCTGACTTTATCCAGAAATCCTTCATTTTATCTGAAAAATTTCTTTTAACACGACTATATAAAGGTTCGTCTAGTTGTTCTTCATAATCTTTAATTGAAGTGAATCCGAAAAAATGTAAAATCTTCGCAACTAATAATTCGGTATCGTCATTATTAGAGAAAAACCCGAGCTTAGTCAATGCTTTAATGTCAAAATTTTTAACTAAAAAAGTTGCTTTTCTTGCATTTTCTATTGACGATATGTTTTCTTTACTTTGGTTTTTTAGAACCAAGTTTATAAAATCATTAATATCAATATTTAAAAATTCTGATATTTTAACAATGTTTATAAAATTTGGTTGTTTAGCAGTACCTGAAATTATTTCCTCAAATACATCTTTATCAATATTAAGTAATTTAAAAGCTTTAGTTTTACTAAGATTGTATTCAAGTAATTTTTTTTCAAAAATTTCTCTTATATCAATATAGTTATCTTCAGAAAAAATGTTTTTCAGTAATTTATTAATGTCATTCGATTCCATAAAAAGGTATTTACCCTGCAAATATAGTTAAATTTACGTGATATAAAACTTTTAAAGGGTATTTACCCTTTAATTATATTTGCACAAATTTTTGGATTTCGTTTGGTTTCTAAAATTCACCCATCTAGCGCTCGTTTGTCCTACCTTCTGGTGCTTGAATGCGTCGAGTACCTATTTACCTTATGACCAGACATCGTAGCGTTTGCAGTTATGTCAACAGTAGTTACAGAAATTACGAAGAGGATAATGCAAATCTATGCAATGTAAATATTGGAGTTTTATGGAAGTGAACCGCGTTGCAAATGGTACGACCTATTTTCAAAATTACAGCAGGCACCCGACGTAGTCAAGCGCCAGAAGAGAACTAGAAATAAATGTTTCCATTATAAACGATACACCGCTATATTCATTAATTTGTAAAAAGGTTCAATTACTTTTTTTTAGCAGATTTTCATAAATTAGTATTAAAACTAAATTTTGAAACTTTAGAGACCATAATAAAATTCTATCTTTCCTTTTAATAAAGATAAAGAACAAAAAATCATGAAAAATATATTTATCGCGTTACTCTTGCTACTGACGATATCCTGCAAGAAAGAGGTACAAAAAGAAACTCTGGACACAACCGTTGATACGACAGCTGTTCCAAAAGCAGTAGTAAAAGAGCAACCTAAAATCAAGGTCGAAAATTTCAAAAAGAGCTATCTGGGTACAATAGGAAATGGTATTGAAGTTGTTTTTACACTTTCGAATACAGATGGAGTTATTACTGGATCTTATTTTTACAAAAAAGTAGGGGTAGACATTCCACTTTTGGGTAGTATTGAAGGAGATGAAGTAATACTATATGAACTTGATAGCCAAAAAAATAAAGTAGCCACAATTGCTAGCAAATTGGTAGGAAACAAGATTGTTGGTACTTGGAAAAGTATGGAGGGTCAGGAAGAATTAAAAGTAGTCCTCACTAAAACAGACAAATATGTTGCTGAACTTCCTGAAAATATTGCAGGTACGTACACCAATGCAAGCGGGACAGCTTGTAGCTTCAAACTAATCATTAGTATGAAAGAAAATAATTATTTTTATACCATTACAACGGCTGAAAGGACATTAAAGGGTAAAGTTAGTTTTAATCGCGATATTGATTATAAAGATGTTTATATCAATTTTAACGGAATCAAATGGGCCGCGTATAATGGTGCTATAAACGAGGAGGGAGAGCCAGTGAACAAAAATCTCAAAATTCCAGTAGGTATTGACGGTTTGTTGAATGAAAATGAAATTTCGATTCAAAACTATGGTAATGCAATGAACAATTATACAAAGTTTAGAGATTGCGATGACAAATATATTCTGCTAAAGAAGTAACAGGATTAAAAAGTTATAGTGAATATTGCCTGTAATACAACAGGTATAAAATTGATATGGAAGATGATAGTATTTGAAACAGAACGTTTGAGTATTCGAAATCTTAAACTTGGAGACAAAGTTTTTTTCTACGAACTACTTTCAGCTCCTGAAATTATAATCCCTATTCCGCAAGCCTTATTCACGGAAGCAGAAATTCTTCAAAAATTTAATCAGAATCTAAATTTGGAAAGTGTTTATCAAGAGGAGAGAACCATTTGTGGCATTTTCGAAAAAGAAAATAATGAAATGATTGGTCTTGCCTTGTTCCTTATCAACAAGGAAAAAGAAAAAGAACTTGGTTACCGATTTAGGAAAAAATACTGGGGTAAAGGGTACGGGACCGAGACGGCAAAGGCTATGATAGACTACTATTTTAAGGTTTTGAAGGTCGAAAAAGTGACTGCTGATGTGAATGTAGCATACACTGGTTCAGTGAAGATTCTCGAAAAAAGTATGACATTGGTTAAGGAGTTTTATAATAATGAGGATCAATGCTGGGACAGAAAATATGAAATACATAGGAGTGATTGGTTAAAGTTGAATGGGCTAAATCTACAGTAATACGTTTGTTTGCGCCGTTCAATTGCTATTCATTTCTTACTTTTTTAGCGGTAAACAAAGTAGAGGTTAACTAACTTTTTTCGAAATAATTAGCCTCTAAATCCATTCATAAACTTGAATTTGACAGTAAGATTTTATCCAACAAATTGGAGTATATTGCAGCTTAATAAAAAAGTTTCGTTTGAACTGCTATCAAACGATATTTATAAGGTCGGTGTATATGAACTTGAAATTACTATTTTTAATACTATTTGTTTCTACATCAACGATGGTCTCTGCTCAAGATACAGGCTATAACTTAGATTTTGAAACAGGTACTTTTTTGGGGTGGAAAGGATGGATTGGTGAATGTTGTCCGGTTAAAATTGAATACTCTGGTATAATCAAAAATCGCCATACAATCATAAATGACATAAAAAGATTTGACACCAATACCTGTGATAAATTATCTATGGTTGCACCGGGCGGTATGTATTCTGCACGATTAGGGAACGATAGTGCAGGTAAGGAAGTAGAAACACTATCATATCCTATTGATGTAACTGCAAATAATTCGTTGTTCATCTATAAATATGCAGTGGTTTTACAAGACCCAGGACACAATCCAGATGAGCAACCCTATTTTCGGGTAAAGGTGTATAATGAGGATAAAGAATTAATTGATCCCACCTGTGGTAGCTACAATGTGGTTGCAACATCAAATTTACCAGGGTTTCAATCTTGTCCAGAAAATAAGGTCGTTTTTAAAGATTGGACAACAGTAGGGTTGGATTTAAGTCCTTATTTAGGACAATTGCTTACAGTAGAATTTGAAACGGGTGATTGTTCTCTTGGTGCACATTTTGGTTATGCATATATTGATGCATATGCCTCTTCCTTATCGATTGGTTCAGCCTATTGCACAGATTTTGATGGTGTGACACTTACAGCACCAATTGGATTTACCTATTTATGGAACACAGGAGAAACAACGCAAAACCTACAGGTTAATAATCCTATTGAGGGGCAGAGTTACAGTTGCGAACTTACATCAGCGACTGGTTGCAAAGTTATTATAAGTACTGATCTGAAGCTACAAGAGCCTAAAATTGATTTTGAAACTTCAAATTTATGCGAAAATAAAGCCGTAAGTTTTAAAAATACAACGACCAATTCCGATTCGACTTTAAACTCTTATTTTTGGGATTTTGGTGATGGTACAACTTCAACGGACGAAAATCCAAGCCATACTTATGCAGGTTTAGGTGATTTCAATATTACTTTTAACGTGAAAAATGTTTTGGGATGTGTCTATAGCTTATCAAGAGAGGTTACTATAAACGTTTCACCAGAACCAACACTTGAAGACGGAAGTATTTGTTTATCCGTTTCTGGCAGTCTTGCAGAAGGTTATATTCTTGATACAGGACTAACAGATCCAGATAATACTTATAAATGGTATGTAGATTCAAAACTTATTTTTAGTGCTAATGAAAGTAAACATACGGCAGTAAAAAAAGGGAGATATGAGGTTGAAGTTAGCAATTTTAAAACCTTATGTTCTACTACTGTTTCGGCTACAGTTATTGCTACTCAAATGGCGAGTGGAATGAAGATTAATATAAGTGAAGATTTTGCAGATAGTAGTTTTTTGAGCGTAGAAGTTCAAGGAGGCACAGGACCATTTGTGTATAAATTAGACGATCTTGAGTTTCAGGATAATAATTTTTATAATGGTTTGACAAATGGAGATCATGTGGTTACCGTCAAAGATGATGTAGGCTGTACCTTATTATCTAAGGATTTTACCATTTTTGGGTACCCAAAATTCTTTACGCCAAACAACGATGGTTATAATGATTTTTGGAATATTCCTAACTATAAAAATATGTTGGAGGCAGAGATTACCATTTTTGATCGGTATGGTAAAATGATTAGAAAGATGACCCCAGCTGATCGAGGATGGGATGGAAAATTAGAAGGCATGCCATTGCCTGCTTCAGATTATTGGTTTTTGGTAAATTACAAACAAGCAGACGAGGATGGAGTTTTGTTTTCGAAAAATGCAAAATCTCATTTTTCACTGAAAAGATAAAATAATTAAAGTAAAACGGAAATACAAACTTGTGCTCGTTTGTACTTCTATCTGCTGCGTTGCCGCATTGCGTATCCATGTACTTTATGACCAACAATTACGTAACGTTTACAAATCGGTGTCAAGCACTAGCGAAATAGTTATATCACGAGATGCGTTATAACCATAAAAAAAAGAGAACGTTTAGTTCTCTTTTTTTATGGTTTAAGCTTTATTGTTTCTTTCGATTCAAAAAGACTGATTCTATTTCGCTGTTTAAAACATCATCAAAAACGATGGGTAAACGTTCGTCTTTGCTAATAGTGTTTACGCTGACGTTTTCAATAAACAAACCATCAATGTGTCTAGCATAGATTCCGCTTGCGGGTAAAGTACCTACTTTACTAAATTCAGGCCACCAGTCTCCTAGAGTTTCTAGAGTAAATTCTTTGATGTTTTTAAGAGCAGCATCGCCTTTGGTACCGCCACCAGAGACTGTGATTTGAATGTTTTTTAGCTGAATGTCCTGAATATAATGATTGGGCATTCCAGTTAAAAAGAGAACTGAATTTTTATCTAATTCTCTATTGTCTACTATAATATTTTCGAAAATAAATCCCTGCATTGCTTTCATGGGAGCCAATTGCTCAGGGGAATCTACACCTGCACGTTGTTGGCAAAAAGTCATGAAAATAGGGCGGGGGACATTCTTCATGACGATATTCGAAAAAATCATGTTTTTCATTGTACCGCCTTCATTCATTTGGATTTTTAATCCCGAATCTAAGATATCATGAAAAGTACAATTGCTCACTGTTACCGATTCAAAATCGCCTCGCGAAGCCAAACCAAAACGCATGGCTGCCCATTTGCTTGTAAACACACAATTGGTAATCGTAATGTCTTTGCAAGGTTTGTCAGGTCTTGAAGTCTGTAAACAAATAGAATCGTCGCTGGTATCAAATGACGAATTAGAAACGCGCACATTGGTACAACCATCAAAATCCAAACCATCCCCGTTATGATTGACTCTGCTGATGATTTTGATTCCGTCTACCACAATTTCGTTGCAATACAACCAAGCCGAAGTCCAAGCTGCAGGGTTGATTAGGGTAACATCTCTCACACTGATATCATTGCAGTTCATAAAGCGCAACATCATTGGACGTCCTCCTTTTTCTTTAGTAAAATTTTTAGGATGACCGTTGGCGTCAATCGTTCCTTTTCCTTCGATAGAAAATGATTTTGCATCACGAGCAAAAATCAAACAACGATCCATATGAGGTTCGTTTTTATAGGTGTTTTTGTGTGTATCGGTCGTATAATCTGCATAATTAGGACTTCCCAACAAAACAGCTCCATTTTCAAGATATAGTGTTACAAAATCTTTTAGATAAATAGTACCTATCATCACTTTTTTGCCCGCTGGAATAATTACACGGCCACCGCCTTCGCCACTGCATAAGTCAATGGCTCTTTGTACGGCTTGTGTATCGATCGTTTCACCATCACCTTTGGCTCCAAAAGTAAGGACATTGTAATCCTTAGCATAGATGGAGCTTGAAAGTAATAATAGGAAGAAGGCAATTTTTTTCATGATTTTTATATTTTAAAACCTTTCATTCAATCTAAGAAAAATTAATGCTCTCCGTCAGGGTACAAATCATTAGTATATCGGTATACTTCTGGTTTCCCTTCGCCTCGAGCATTCTTGATTTCGATTTTCCACTGTTTTTTTAAGTTGTCCAAAATAGTGGCATTTTTCTTTTCTGCGACCAAATTGTGCAATTCAAAAGGATCATTTTTCAAATCATACAACTCTTCATAAACTGGCATTTCGCCGTTCAATGGTGAATCGATGTAATCACGGTAAATAGCAATTTCGGGATCATGCATTTTGTATAGCATCTCATTAACATTCATACCTAATTCTTTGGCATATTTGATTTCTTTTCGAGCCGAAAAATTATTGTTTTTATAATATCGAATGTATTTCCATTGTTGGTCTTGTACCGATTCACAACGAGGATTTCCAAAATGTGTAGACCACAAATTTTCGGTATAAACGTAGTTGCGAACAGCTTCTTTTTTTCCTTTTATTAGGTTTGTAATATCTTTTCCTTGAAACGTGTCAGGAATTTTTATACCCGCCATCGACAACATAGTAGGGGCAATATCTATGGTTTGTACTAAGGCATCACTTCTTAATCCTCTAGCTTTTCTGCGAGCTTTTGGGTCGAACACAATAATTGGCACATGGGTTGTTTTTTCATAACATAGTGATTTACCTCCAAGTCCTTGCTCACCACCAAATAATCCATGGTCGGATGTGAAGATGATTACTGTATTTTTATCAATTTTTAAGTCTTTTAATTTTTTTCTTAAATTACCTACTAAGCGATCCATACCTGTCATAGCTTCCATTTCGCGAATGTATCTTTCTTTTTTTGCAGCAGGAGTGTCAACGTAGTTGTATCCATCTTGACGATCTTCGGCATGTAATAAATCGGCAGGTAGTTTTGGCATTTTTATATCAGCTCTGGCAATATAATTAGGTGGCAACGGAATGTCTATATCTCGGTACAACGTTCTATAAATAGCATCATCTGTTGGTTTCAGTTTCATGGTGCTTGTACTCGCACCATGTGGTAAATTGAAATTGATAGATAGCATAAAAGGTTTGTCCATCGGTCTGTTTTCCAAAAAATGTAGGGCACCTTTTAATTTTCTTTCGTTAGGATCTAAAAATTCATTCACTCCTTCATTGATGATTTCAGGTTGGGTAAAAGCGATAGCATCGTTAAAAATGGCATGTCTATCTTTTGGATAAAAACCCAAGTGACCATGTCCAGCATACCAATAATCAAAACTTTTTTCCATGACACCACTATCATAACCACCTTTACCTATAGGTGCATGATTTTTTCCAACCCAACCTGTATAATAGCCGTTTGCTCGCATGATCATAGGGTAGGAGCCTTCCCAACCTTTGTCGGATATGCTTGTGCCTGAGTTGAAATTAACACCGTGTTTGCGCTCATATTGCCCCAATAACATAGAGACTCTACTAGGCGTACATATGGCGCTCGTTACATGGGCATTGGTAAACAAAATTCCTTCTGAAGCCAATTGATCAATGTTTGGTGTTTGTACAATAGTGTTACTCGTACAACCTAACAGTTCATAGGATTGATCATCGGTTAGGACGAATACAATATTTGGACGATCTTGAGCCGAAAGTCCAAGCATGCCTTGAAGCATCAATGCAAGAGTTATAATTTGCTTTTTCATTATCTTAATATAATATATAATTTTTCTATTCTTTTGAACCACCAGGAAATACATCATCAGTGTAACGATAGACTTCTGGTTTCCCTTGTCCACGAGCATTTGTAATGGCAATTTTCCACTGTTTTTTGAGATTGTCAAGTATAGCAGGAGGAATATTTTCTTTAATTAAATTTTTTGCTTCGAAAGGATCATTCTTTAAATCATATAATTCTTCATAGACCGGTTCTTCGCCATTAAGAGGGGAGTCAATGTAATCACGGTAAAGAGCCATCTCTGGATCATGTAAATTATACAACATCTCTTTTTGGCTTATTCCCATTTCTTTTCCGTACTTAATCAATTTCACTGCCGAAAAATTATCATTTTTGTAGTATCGAATGTACTTCCAGCGCTTGTCTTGAATGGATTCACAACGAGGATTACCAAATGTTGTTGACCATAAATTCTCTGAATAAGAGTACGATCTAATATCTTTTAAATCACCTTTAATTATGGCCGATATATCTTTTCCTTGAAAAGTAGTAGGTATTTTTATTCCTGCCATAGCGAGCATAGTAGGAGCGATGTCTACTGTTTGAATTAAAGCATCACTAACCACTCCATGTGCCTTTTTGGGCGCTGTTGGATCGTAAACTATAAACGGAATATGAGTATTTTTTTCGTAACAAGTTGCTTTTCCTCCCAAACCAAATTCGCCACCAAACAGTCCATGGTCAGAGGTAAAAATGATAATAGTGTTTTTATCGATTTTAAGGTCTTGCAATTTCTTTCTTAAATTTCCAACCATGCGGTCAATTCCTGTTACGGCTTGCATTTCGCGTATCGCTCGTTCTCTGGCAGTATCAGGTTTATCAACATAATTGTATCCTTCTTGACGATCATCAGCATGCCAAAGATCTTTTGGTAACTTTGGGTTTTTAATGTCTGCTCTAGCCACATAATTCGGTGGTAGCGGAATGTCTAAATCACGATACAAAGTACGGTAAATGGCATCATCTGTCGATTTTGATTTCATTTCACGCGTACTTGATCCGTGTGGTAAATTGAAATTTATGGACAACATAAAAGGCTTGTCAGCAGGTCTGTTGGTGATAAAATGGACAGCTCCTTTTAATTTTCTTTCGTTAGGATCTAGAAAATCATTTACCCCTTCATTGATAATTTCGGGTTGTGTAAAAGCGATTGCATCATTATAAATATCACTAATTTCTTTTGGATAAAAGCCTACATGCGTGTGATTTGAGTACCAGTAATCAAAGCTTTTCTCGATGAGACCACTACTGTAACCTCCTTGACCTATAGGCGAATGATTTTTGCCAATCCACCCTGTGTAATAACCGTTTGCACGCATTACTACGGGGTACGAACTCTCCCAAGCTTTGTCTGAAACGCTAGTGCCCGAATTAAAGTTTACTCCATGCTTGCGTTCGTATTGGCTTAGCAATATACATACACGAGATGGCGTACAGATCGCGGTCGACACATGCGCATTGGTAAACAAGATTCCGTCTTGCGCCATTTTATCTAAATTGGGCGTCTGAATAATATTATTTCGTCCAGAACTGCCCATTAATTCATATGATTGATCATCCGTCAATACAAATATGATGTTAGGACGCTGTTGGGCGCTAATGCTGAGCATCGAATGAAAAACAACAGCCAGGGTTACAAATTTCTTTATCATTTTTTTATTTTAAAACTTAATCTTTATGAGCATCAACAGCACCACCAATATTATTTTCTTGATAGCCTTCCATTTTAATTTTGAAAGAATGTGCATAATCAGATGGGTATGATTTGGGAGCAGTGATAACCAATCCTTCTTCATTGCGTACCCATTTAATCTTTTCGTCACTACCTAAAAGTGTTATATTTTCTATTTTCGAATTTAAAACACCTATTTGTGTACTCAAAGATTTGATTACAATTTTACCCACTGGTTTATCCAACACAATGGCGTAAAATTCTTTATCTGATTTTTTTGTGAATCGAATGTCTTTATTCGAATATTCTATCTTGTTTTTTTCTTCCACTTTATGACCACCTTCTGGCAATCTATTTGGGCCTTCGCCAAAAATAATCCAAGGACGTGTACCATAAATCGCGTCACCATTCACTTCCAACCATTGTCCCATATCGGTCAATAAATTTTCCATTACTGGTGGGATAGTTCCGTTTGGATCTGGTGGTACATTAAGCAACATAACCCCGTTTTTGGAAACGATATCTACCAAAACATCCACCAATTCGTTAGGTGATTTAAACTGCGCATTCGGTCTATAAAACCAGGCTCCTGGAGATGTATCTGTCAACCAAGTTGGATTTTTGGGTTGGTTGGGTCTTCCTCGTTCGTAATCTTTGATTGCAGTGTCCAAAGTAAAGGTACTTTCTTTGTAAGCAACTCCTACTTCTTTATTCCATTCAATTCCTTTGTTATAATAGTAGGATAAAAATTTAAGTCGGCTTTCTTCCGTCATATTTTCTAACCACCAATCAAACCAAATTAAATCTGGCTGATAAACATCAATATATTCCTTTAATTTTGCCCACCATTCTTTATAAAAACGATCGTCAGGTGTATTAGATTCTAAGGAATGTGGACTGGTGTACAAATCATAATCTTTTGGATCTATACCGCCATGTGCATGTGCTGGTGCAAAATATTTCCAAGTAAAAGCGTGATGAAAAGAAGCCATAAACTTCATCCCTCTAGCTTCAATTTCTTTTTTTAGGGCTGCTGATGGATCAATACCTCCGTAATTCATACTGTTCCAACGTGTCGCCTTGCTGTCCCACATGGCAAAATTATCGTGGTGCATGGCTACAGGACCAGCAAATTTAGCCCCTGATTTTTTAAACAATTCGGCCCATTTTGCTGCATCAAAACCAGTTGGCTTGAATTGTTCAATAATGTATTTATACCCAAATTCTTTTACGTTACCGTATTTACTCGTGTGGTGCACATAATTAGTTGAAGGATTTCCACTTTTTGTAGGTACAATTTTGCCATCTTGGTACATCACCATTCCGTGCCAACCGCCATAATATTGGTTAGGATCAGATCCTTCAAAAGCGGCAGAAACTGGGCCCCAATGCGCATAAATTCCAAATTTAGCATCTTGAAACCAATCGGGTACTGCTTTTACAGTTGATACCGATTCCCAAGTGGGTTTAAATTTTTCTGTTTTTTGCTTTGATTTATTTTGAGCTTGAACAGTACCAAAAGAGGCTGCTGCAAACAAACAAATCAATTTGATGTTATTTTTTTTCATCTATCGAATATTTGAATTATTTCAAGGAGATCGAATGATTCGAATACCTATCCATAAAGGGTTATAGTATGTTATTATTTTGTTGTAACGATGGTTTCTGCTGTCTTCAAATTGCTAGATGTAGCAGTAATTTTGATGGTTCCTTTTTTGTCAGTCGCTTTTACAATCAACAAACACATTCCACTGAATGCTTTGCTGTTATTCGCTTGAAAAGAAGCCAATGAAGCCGCATCACCATTACCAACTGCTGCTTGAATTCCTGCGCCTTCGACTTTAAAATTCACCAAATTATCAGCATTTGGACATAAATTTCCGTTGGCATCTTCGATTCTAACAGTTATAAAGGATAAATCTTTTCCGTCAGCGGTGATCACGTTTCTATCAGCCGAAAGTTTAATTAGAGCAGGAGCGCCCGCTGTTTTAATTTCTTTTACAGCAGCTTGTTTTCCGTTTTTGTAACCTACAACTTTGATACTTCCTGGTTGGTAAGGCACATTCCATGACAAACGGTATTTTGTTTTATACATTCCTTTTTCAAAACCATGATATTCTGATGGGATTTCGGTAAAATCTTTTCCTTTTACTTTTTTACCCATCGATTTTCCGTTCACAAATAATTCCACTTCATCACAATTAGTATAAGAGTAAACTGGAATAATGTCGCCTTCTTTTCCTTCCCAATTCCAATGTGGCAAAACGTGCACCATTGGTTTGGTAGTCCATTGACTTTGGTATAAATAATAGCGGTCTTTTGGAAAACCACACAAATCTACGGGTGCAAAATACGAGGCGTGTGATGGCCAATCTTTGTTCCAATACCCATTGGTCGAATTGTCACGACCGCCATAAGGTGTTGGTTCTCCCAAATAATCAAATCCTGTCCAGATGAATTCCCCTAACGAAAAAGGGTTTTTCTCCTGAGCCTCAAATTCTACATCGGGTGCGTATGCCCATGGTGGACCAACGGTGGTGTCATAGCTCGAAACTTGATTGGTTTCATGCTTTTCATTAAATTCAATTGGTAAATGATAGACGCCACGGCTACTAGTTTGCGAAGAAGTTTCAGATCCGTACAAAATGATATTCGGATTTTTTTCTTTGATTTCTTTGTAATCAGCAGGCCAATAGTTCATTCCTACCACATCTATTTGGTACGCTAGTTTATTCATAAATGGCTGTGGGTAATAGTTAAATCCAGCTGTTGTAGGACGTGTATTGTCCTCGTCATGGCAAATATCATTGAGGTGTTTGGTCAAAATCCAACCGTCTTTTTTGCTTTGTTCCAAAATTTCGTTACCAATACTCCACATGATTACCGATGGATGGTTGCGGTCTCTTTTGATCATGTCGCGCAAATCTTTTTCATGCCATTGATCGAAAAATTTACTGTAACCATTGGGAACTTTAGGGAGTTGCCATTCGTCAAAAGCTTCGACAATAACAACGATTCCAAGTTTATCACAAACTTCTAATATTTCTGGAGATGGTGGATTATGACTGGTACGCAAGGCATTTGTACCCATACTTTTCATAATTTGCATCTGGCGTTCGTTAGCGCGATAATTCACGGCAGCACCCAAAGGTCCCAAATCATGATGCATACAGACTCCGTTCAATTGCACTCGTTTTCCATTCAATAAAAAACCATTGTTGGCATCAAATTTTATGGTTCTAATTCCAAAATTAGTTTGGTATTCTTCAACAACTTGATTGTTTACTTTTACTTGACTAATTGAAGTGTATAGGGTAGGAGATTGTATATCCCAACGAGCAGGTTTTAAAACCTCTAAATTTTGACTTACTTTTTGTTCTGAAGATTTAACTAAAGAAATTGCTTTGGATTGACTAGCCACCACAACGCCTTTATTGTTCTTGATAGTTGTAACCAATACGGCATTCGAACTTAGATTCCCAGCATTTTTAATAGTGGTTTGAATTGCCACTGTTGCTTTTGCATCGCTAACTATTGGCGTCGTAATATAGGTTCCCCATTGCGGAATATGAATATCATTTTTGACTTTTAAGTACACATTGCGATAGATTCCGGCTCCTGGATACCAACGAGCAGACAAATCCTCGGGTGCAACTTGTACGGCAATAACATTTTCTTGACCATATTTAATGTATGGTGTCAAATCAAGTTCAAAACCAATGTAACCATACGGGCGTTCTCCCACATAATTGCCATTTATCCACACTTTGGCATTATTCATCACACCGTCAAAAGCTACGGCAATTTGACTTCCTTTATTTTTATTATCTACAACAAAATGTTTTCGGTACCAAGCAATTCCGTGAACGGGTAACCCACCTGTTCTAGCATTATTTTTATTACTAAAAGGACCTTCAATAGCCCAATCGTGTGGAAGATTTATTTTTTTCCAATTCGAATCTTGGTACGCAATTTTTTCAGCTCCTTGTAGCGTGTCTTTTTTAAACAACCAATTCTGATTGAAATTTTGTACTCCCTTTTTATCCACTACGCTTTGAGCGGAACTATTTTTCGCCACAAAAAGAGCTAGGAAAGCTACCGTGCTTAAAATTAATTTTCTTGCTTTCATTCGTGTTATTTTATCTTTCAGAATTGTTTATAAGGTAAAACTAAAGGATAAAAACAGGACAAGAAAAGTTTGAGGAGTTTAAATGAAGTCAAAAAACATCTGTTCTACTGAAAAAACCATTTCGTTTATGGCAACCGCTATATTCACTGTATTTTTATAGTTAAAGACAAACTATTATGAATAAAATAAACTATGCTATTTTAGTACTTTTAGCCTCTTATTCGGGTCTAAAAGCACAAGATTCCACTCGTCCTGCAAGTTATTACACAGATACAATTTCGTTTTCTGCAGCACCAAAAAGAATGACAGACAAACTCCCATTATCCCATCAAAAAGATAAAAAGTGGGTTTTGCAAAAGTATTTGTCAGATGAATTCGCTGGATTAAAACTAGACTCAGACAAATGGTATGATACCAATCCAAAATGGTTGGGTAGAGCACCATCTATGGCAAATTCAGAGAATGTTTCATTAGAAAAAGGAAATCTTGTACTAAGAATTAATCAAGTTAAAGAACCAAAATACAAAAATGATTATACGCACAATGTTGGTTGGGTAGTGAGTAAAAAATCTATTACCTATGGTTATTTTGAAATGCGAGCTAAGCTAATGGATGCGCCTTGGGTAAGTTGTTTTTGGTTGTACAACTGGTGGTATAAAGACAATTGGAAAACAGAAATAGACATCTGTGAAAACAATCCTGGAGCGGCAAAAAATAGACATACTTTGACATCCAACTTACACGTATTTTCGGCACCTGTGGACAAAGGAAATGTAACCAAACTAAAATCTCACCCGCAGAACTACTATATTCCGTTTGAATTGCAAAAAGATTATCATGTTTGGGGATTGGAGTGGGATAAAGACTTTATCCGTTGGTATATTGATGGTGTTTTATTCAGGGAATCACCAAACGTGTATTGGCACCAAGATTTGCACATTAATTTTAATAGTGAATCGAATAAATGGCTTTTGGCCTTACCAGACGATAACCGCTTGAATGAAGATTTTAACGTAGATTATGTGAGAGTTTGGCAGAAGAAGTAATTGGTAAACTGTGTTTTACAAAACCAAAATTCCCTCAAAGTTTTTGAAGACAAGCCTCCGCGATCAGGTTTTTAAATTAGAATGTTTTCGTTTCTATTCACCTACCACACGAAAGGATTCGTGTGGTATCTGGCTGAAAATTTTTAATTACTTTTTGTTCATTTTATAAAGTAAACTTAATGTCTATAAACCAAGCTCGGCTGTTATTATCTTTTAAATACTTAAGAAAATCTATTGTTATTTTAGAAACAGATGTGATAATAGCAATTCCGAAATGTAAATATACTTAGATTCAAGTGATAAATGCAACACTCCTTATTTGTTTAAATAAAGCCTACTGATAAGTCTTGAAGATCTAGATCTTCAAGACTTATCAGTAGGCTACGAAAAAAATTTCTCTTATTTTTGGGTTACTAAGCACAAAAAAAAGATGTCACATTTAACGATTGAACAAAGATACGAAATTGCTACACTTCGTTCACAAGGATTTTCAATGAGTAAAATTGGAGGGTTTATAGGTAGAGATAAATCTGTAATTTCAAGAGAGCTATCCAGAAATTCCGATCAAAGAAATAATGTTTATAAAGCTAAATTAGCCCAAAGTAAGGCCAGTATTCGACAGCATGAAAAAGCTAAGAAAATACGCTTTACTGAACAGATAAAAGCACGTGTTATTCATCTTTTAGAAGAAGATTTCAGTCCTGAACAAATAGTAGGATATTGCAGTGATAAAAACTTTGAATGTGTTTCGATTGAAACAATTTATCAATTCATTTGGAGCGACAAAAAGAAAGGCGGACAACATTATAAGCACCTACGCACAAAAGGAAAGCGATATGCTAAAAGAGGGGCTTTAAAAGGCTCAAGAGGTATTATTAAAGATAGAGTTGGTATTGAAAACAGGCCGTTGGTTGTAGAAGAAAAGCAAAGAATTGGGGATTTAGAAATTGATTTGGTAATAGGTAAAAATCACAAAGGAGCTTTGTTAACAATAAATGACAGAGCATCAGGTGTGCTTAAAATGGCTAAAATAAACAGTAAGGAATCACAAGAAATTCAGGAGAAATTAATTGAATTATTAATGGATTGGAAGCCCATTTTGCACACCATTACATCTGATAATGGGAAAGAGTTCGCTAACCATAAAAAAGTATCTGAAATATTAGAAATCTCATACTTCTTTGCCAACCCATATTGTAGTTGGGAAAGAGGTGCTAATGAAAATTTAAATGGTTTAGTAAGACAATATTTTCCAAAAAAATATAACTTTGATTTAATAACAGAAGAAGAGGTTTTAAGAGTAACAAATAAATTAAATAACAGACCCAGAAAAAGATTTGGTTTTAAAAGTCCAAATGAAATTTTTGAGCAAAAACTTAAACAATGTGCATAAGGTTGCATTTGTTAATTGAATCCACCTTAGAAAGACCTTCCTAATTTGTAATTATTTATGAATAAGACATATGCGATATTTTTTTGGTCATATCAGGTATAGCTTAAGTGAACAATTACCTATTTTTGGTCAAACCAAAACCCTTAAATTATGAAACTCACCATTTCAATTTTATCCTTAGTGGCTATTAGCCTTATATCATGTTCAAAATCGAAAGACGATATTGATTTAATCGAAATTACGGATCCAGAGACAGAGGTTATTACACCTAAAGAAGAAGAAGTTATTGTTGAAGGAACCGACCCGATTAAAATTCCTATTTGTGATGGAGTAACTCAACCTGTGCCAGAGTTGATAAACGAAAATGTTATCCCCGTAGATAAAAAATGTGGCATATTTTTAGAAAAAAATGGATTACTGATATTTGAAGCAGAAAATACAAGCTCTGATTTTGATAAATGGATTTATGAAACTGCCATTCCGGGTTATAGAGGTACTGGTTATTTAAGATACAATGGCCCTTTTACAGGAAGCTCGCCATTGGTTTATAAATTCAAAATTGAAAATTCAGGAATTTATCGTTTTATGATAAGAAGTTCAAAACCAGCAGGAGTTGAACAAGATGCAAATAACGATTGCTTTATTAAAATGGAAGGTAATTTTGTTGCTGGAGAAATGAATTCTTGCATAGCAAACGCTGATAGAAACTCCACTCAAACAAACCCTTTAAAAACGGATACCAAATTTTTTGGGACAGGTGGCGATGGAGAATTTAAAAATGCGGCTGGTCAATTAGATTTACACAGTGTAAAACCTTGGGCTACTTATAATTTTAAAGCTGGAGAAACTTATACACTTACTATTACTGGAAGGTCATCAAAATTTAGTATTGACAGAATTTTAATTGCCGACTTAAACAAATACGATTATGCGAAATACAATGCCTACGCTAAAAATGCAGTTCAAAACGATTGTGTTGTAGAAAATTAACAACTAAAAAAAGCGACTGAATATAATTCAGTCGCTTATAAAATTATCGAATATTTTGAATTAGAATATTTTCGTTTCTATTCACGAACCGGACGAAAGGATTCGGTAGGAGGGCTTTTTAGTTTTTGTACGATATATTATTTTTCATGACTTCTAAAATAAATAAAATGTTTTTCTTGCTAAAAGCTAATACTTGTGTAGAGTGATCTATATTAGAATTGATTGAAACAAAATTATTGTTAATTTCTAATCGATATCTTATAACTCCTCTTTCACAAGTAATTTTGAAATAATAACTTTCATATTCTAATGTAACAAAACCATAAGATGATTTAACGCTATTTATAATGTCTGAATACACGCCGTTAATTAGTTTAAATTCAGGAAATAATATAGATATTTGCTCTTTTGTGTAAAAAAATGATTCTTCAATATTTATAAAATCATAAATATTACTAATTTCTGTATTTTAAATGTTATTTCTCATAAATTTACCTACTCCAATCGTAACCCAAAAATAATCTATTTTTAGTCATTTTTGATTTTTTTAAAATAAAGAAAGTTGCAACCGTTTTCATGATTACAACTTTCTTATTACATTGCTTGTTCTACTTTGTGGCTAGAGGCATCCCGTAGCTTCGAGACCGTACCATCGTTTGGATAAAAGCCCTCACCATCGGGGTTTCTATTAGCAGTCCTGGTCAAGAAAAATTTTAGTTATCAATTAATTTCCATGTTCGTACCCAATCGTAGTAAGTAGTTCTGTCTTGAGCTGAACCATTCATTCCTCCGCCAGCAGGTACAGGATTCCAATCATAGGTTTCAACGACCATTTTCATATACATTCCGAGGTTAAAGTTAGCAACAGGAGTGGCTGTACGTACTTTTTTTCCATCCAAATAGAATTCAATTTCGGTAGGGCTTTTCCACCATGCTGCGTACACGTGATACTCTTCGGACGCTTTACCACTTAATAAAGTATTACCTCCAACAGATCCAACTGGAGTTTCTGGACAACTAGTACTTCGACTATGTAGGTTAGACCCCATTTGTTGATCGGTAGTTAGTGTCCAAGAGGCTGTGCCTGTAACCTGACCCACACACTCTTGGATGTCTAATTCTGTCGTTCTTGCATCGCATCCTGTAGCCTCATTTCGTTTGTTGATTAACCAAAAGGTAGACGACATAAATGTTTTATTGGCTTTCATTCTGCATTCTATAAAATAGCCTACTTGTGCGGTAGTATTGGAGGTGATATAAGAACCTGCGTGCGTAAACGTGTTTCCATTAACGACTTCTGGAGCAGGTAAAATATCGGCTGTAAGTTGTAAGTTTCCGTCATTTTGCGAAACAGTACTCTTTTTAAATAATCCAGGTGCTCTACCAATCCATTGGGATGGATCTGTGTTTTTCCATTTAACTTCATCAAGAGCGTTCAAATTAAATTCATCTGATAAGGCATCTACCTTGACCCACTTTTTTGAAGTTGGTGCAGGATTTACTTCTGTTAAATAAGGTAAATCAGCTGAAGGATCGTTTTTTGTTACAGTTACTTTAAAACTACAGGAAACGGAATTTCCAGCAACATCTTTTACTTGAAAAGTATTGGTAGTGACTCCCACAGGAAATGTGGCTCCAGATGCTAATCCTGCCGTTTGAGTAGTTGATGCTCCAGCTACATTATCGGTACCAATTGGAGCGGTATAGGTTACTATAGCATTGGAGGCAAAATAATCTATTCCTACATTGATATCGGCAACACAACTGATTTCTGGAGGGGTTGTATCTACTTGTTTTTCCTCTTTCTTTGGTTCATTGTCTGTCCCATTAGTGCTACAGGCAGATAGAATTAAGTAGAAAAAACCAAGTAAGTAGTGTTTTTTAATCATAATAATAGTTTTGGTTTAGTTAAGATGCAAAATAAAACTAAAAGTTGTTTGTAGATGTAATCATATGGTTTACAAATTATAACAGATGATTTTTATTGTTTATTTAAGAGATTAAATCAAAAAGATTGGTATTAAAAAAACTTTTCCTGTTAAAGGTGGTGGTTTATACTATGACTGAATTGATTATTTAAACTAGATTTAAACTGAACTATGCTGTAATATTTTTTTTTCTTCTATTTTTAAATTATCATAAAGTATAATTTAGCATCGCAAACAAATGTCATATGACCTAGTGTAAATTAAGAATGTTTAAAATAAAACACTACTGATTTTGCTACAGAAATGACAATGTTTCAATTAACCTTAAAAAACCAAATTATGAAATTAAAAAAATTACAAAAAATCAGTTTAGGACTGTTGACAGTATTCTTTACTGTTAGTACTATTGTTGCACAACCAGCCGCCCCTTCTGGAAAAAAGTGGGTAAAAGCTACATATCTTTCAGATGATTTTAACGGATCCTTTGATACTTCGAAATGGGAACAATCTATTTGGAATTACGCAGGAACACCGACTCTTATGAATAATAACAATTCGGGTGTCTCAGGTGGGAATTTATGGATCAAAGCGACAGATAATGGACAAAGTAACTCAGGAGCGTGGTTTCAGTCTTCTCGAGTACAATCTAAAGCAAAAGTAGGGTTTCCTATGTACACTGAATGCCGAATTAAAGCGGCTAATATTTCTGCTTATTCTACTTATTGGTTAAATAATGGGGATGCAAATAACCGTGATGAAATTGATATTTGCGAGAATAATCCCAAACCTTCAATCACTAGTCAGACATACAGACCTTACACAATGTATTCACAATATTTCATAGTTAAAAATGGGGTTACTGAAAGAAATGCTGGTAATTTTGACAATAGAAACCTCCCTGCTGGTAATCCTGCAAAGGGAGTAAAATGGAATACTTATCAAGTTCTTGGCTGCTATTGGAAAGATTCTAAACATGTACAATTTTACATTAATGGAGCGCCAGCGGGTAGTTTGACAACCACTGGTGTTTTTACATTAGCCCAGAATATTATTTGGGATTTATGGACAGGTCCATTTGATTATCTTGGTGGCCTTGCAGTAAGAAGCGATTTGGCAAATGAGGCTCAAAGTACGATGTATGTAGATTGGATAAATACATATACATTGGCTAATATTACAGGAAAAGAAGTCGAGTCTAAGCTTAAATCAGAAACTTATAATTACAAAACTTCTGTGTCACCAAATCCAGTTTCGAATTTATTGCAGGTAACCTTAAAATCAGAAAACGATTATAATTCCTATAGTATTATAGATCCTTTAGGTAGATCAGTAGCGCAAGGTAAAATTGCAGTCGGATCAGCAGAGTACAATGTAAATGTATCATCTTTAAAATCTGGAATCTATTTTTTAATTTTAAATGGAGAGGATGATTCGGAAAAAATTAAGATTATGAAGAATTAAGTAAAACTTAAGTTTTAATAATTGAAGAGGCCTCATAATCGAAAGATTTGAGGCCTTTTTTTTTACTAGATTTATGTATTTAATTTCTAAAGAAAATATAACTTTAGTTGTAACTATTTTATATAATGTCGTATTCTTAATTCAAATAAAAAATATCGTAATAAAATGATTTTAATAATTATACGTTCGAGTTGTTCTCTTGACTGTACGACTTTTAAACTTTCGACTTACTCAGTGACATTTCATTACTATTTGGTTGAATAATTGTTTCAGAAATTTAATCATTCCAGTGCTTATCAATCACTTTTTGAATTTCAGGATAATTGGCATCTGTTTCATTTAATTCTTTGCGTTGTTTTAAAATTTCCTCTTTTAACGAAGCAATAATATCTTTGTATTTGGGGTCTTTGTAATGGTTGTTCATTTCTTCTGGGTCATTTTTTAAATCATAAAATTCCCAAGCTACAGGCGTGTTATAGCCATAAATACGCATTTCTTTATTCCAATAAAACTTATTCCATTCGGCTTCTGGTAAATAATGTTTGGCGTAGAAAAAGATCAACTTATATTGCTTGCTTCGAACACCAAAATGTGCCGGTACCCAGTGGTGAATGTTATGCATCCAATACCGATAATAAGTTGCTGTTCTCCAGTTTTTTTCTGCTTTTCCTTCCAAGGTATTTATAAAGCTAAACCCTTGCATGTACGAAGGTTTTTTACCTTTAGCCAATTCGATTAGCGTTGGAGCAAAGTCGGTATTGTTGATGAGTAGATCGGTTTTGGAACCTGCTTTAACCATTTTTGGATAATGTACAATAAACGGCATGCGCATCGATTCGTCATACATCCATCTTTTGTCAATTAAATCATGTTCACCAAGCATCATTCCTTGGTCGCCAGTATATACAATTACGGTATTTTCCCAAAGACCTTCTTTTTTTAGATAATCGAACAATCGAGCCAAATTATCATCAACACCTTTAACACATCTTAAATATCTTTTTAAGTATTCTTGGTAAGCCAAATGAGTAGCGATTGTTCCAGAAACAGTATCCTTCAAAAGCATATTTACATAGTTTCGGTATAAATGTCGGTCTGAAATGGAGCTTCCGATTACCGCACCTAATTTTCCGTTTTTTCCAACCGTAGCCTCAGATCCAAAATTGGGTTGAAAATACAAACTCGCTGGTTCTGGAATTTCTACGTCTTTTAAATAATCGGCATATCGTGGAGCGAACTCAAACATATCATGCGGTGCTTTGTAGTGGTGCATGATAAAAAAGGGTTTTGATTTATCTCTTTTTTTCAAGTAATCCAACGTAATATCGGTAATCACATCGGTGGAATGGCCTACTGATTTCACTTCGTTTTTCATCCATTCTCCTTTTCCTTTTTCGAAAAAAGTAGGGTTGAAATACTTTCCTTGCGAATGCAAAACTTTGTAGTAATCAAAGGCTGAAGGTTCATTTTTTAAATGCCATTTTCCAATCATAGCTGTTGTGTAACCCAATTTTTTCATCTCCATTGGCAAGTATTCTTTGGCGGGGTCCAATTCCCCATCCAAGTCCAAAACACCATTGGTTTGTGAATACTGACCTGTGATAATACATGCGCGACTAGGCGTGCAAATGGAATTGGTTACAAAAGCATTTTCGAATAACATTCCCTCGGCTGCCAACTTATCGATGGTAGGCGTTGGATTTAATTTTGCCAAACGACTCCCGTAAGCACCAATTGCTTGAGCGGTATGATCATCAGACATGATGTAAATGATGTTGGGCTGGTTTTTGCTTGAACGTTGACTAATACCCAATTGACAAAAAAGGAGTACTGCCAATGTGATTGATAATCCGGTCTTTTTCATAGTTTTTTTAATCTAAATTTTGTTAAATGAAAAGATTCGCAAAGCTTAATTGATGATTAAACTTTGCAAATCTGATTAATGTTCAATTACTTTTTAGGAGTAATCTTGAATGCAAAAGCATAATCACCTACTTTTTCTTTTGGGAGTTGAATATGTAATCCGTCATTCTCCACCGTGAATTTCATTTTTTTCTTATTTGCCAAAAATTCAATCGATTCGATTCCTTTGGTCAAATACGGACTTCCTTTCTTGAACGAGTGGATCACCAATTGATTCTCTGCTGGCCAATCTAGAACCGTGGCATAAACAACCTCTCCTTTTCTAGTAAAACGAATATCTTTGGCCGTATTATCAGCATTTTTGTCTTCACTCAAATGGCCTTCTTTTACTTCTGCATCGCCTTCTCCGTAGATATCAAAAGTACGTGTTCCGTAAATGGCTTCTCCATTGGTTTTCAACCAATCTCCCATTTGTAACAAACGTTCTTTGACTGGCTCTGGAATTTCACCATTTGCTTTTGGTGTGATATTCAATAAAACCGCTCCATTTTTACTCACTACATCAATCAAGAAATCAAGTAAACGATTGGTCGATTTGTAGTTTGGATCAGAAATGTGTGACCATGATTTCCAGTCAATAGAATCATCTGTCAACCACGGAAAATCTTTTTTCTCACTCATTCTTGCTCGTTCCAAATCTAGAACAGCAGTGCCTTCGGCAAAATCATGAAATTTATAAGTTGACACTACTTCCTGATTCTTTTTCTCGGCATGGTTGTAATAATACTCTAGGAATTCTTTGCGGTAATCTTCGCCAATAATGTCCATTTTATTATCAAACCAAACCATATCTGGGTTGTACTTATTGGTAATCTCCTTCAAACGAGCCAACCATTCTTTGTTAAATTGTTCGTCAGCCAATGGGTAATAAGAGGCCGCTCCTAGTTTTTTTCTATTTGGATTATCTGGGAAAAGGAAATCACCTTTTTTAACTTTTGGACCATACAAACCAGCATATCTTGGATCGGATGCATCGGTAGTTTCATCCCAAGTTGGGTACCAAGCATACAACCATTGACGGTGAAAAGTAGCGATAAATTTCATCCCTCTTTTTCTGATTTCTTTAGACAACTCGCCCATGATATCACGTTTCGGTCCCATTTCTTTGGCATCCCATTTGGTCAAATCGCTATCCCACATGGCAAAACCATCGGCATGTTCAGAAACAGGTCCTGAGAATTTTGCGCCTGATTTTTCAAATAAATCTGCCCAAGCAGCAGCATCAAACTTTTCAGCCTTAAACATCGAAATGAAATCTTTGTAACCAAATTTATCCAATGGCCCATAAGTATTCACATGGTGCGTATAGTACTCACTTTCTTTCCCATTTTTAGCTTCTGGGTTGTCCTTGTTTATGTACATCCAGTGCGAGTACCATTCGTTTTTATATTCTGGTACCGAGTACGGTCCCCAGTGGCAATAGATTCCGAACTTAGCATCCAAGAACCATTCTGGTGTTTTGTGTTGTTCCAATGATTTCCAATCGGCTTTGTATTCGATTTTTTTATTTGTGACTTTGTTTTGGGTTGTTTTTTGTTGCGCATTGCAGGATACCAATGCAATAGTCACTAATCCTAAAACAGTATTTTTCATAATATTTTGTAGTTTTTTGGTTGTACAAACATAGGCGATACAGCTAAGAAAGGCCTTCTCATATGTCCATTATAGTAGAACAAAAGTTATATTTTCTTTTTTGCTAATAAGATATGGTCGCACACAAGCACTAAATCACCATTTTGATTGAAAATTTCGACATGTTCGTTTACCTGTCCAAATTCGGGTTTGTTGGAATCTTTCTTTTCGCTAATGGTAATCACCACGTTTATGGTATCACCAATATAAACTGGTTTTACAAAACGCAAACGGTCGTAGCCTTTAGAAAAAGCCTCTGGATTAATTTCGGTAGCCGTCATTCCGATTCCCACGCTAAAGGTCAAAGTTCCGTGGGCGATTCTTTGCTTGAAGGGTTGTGTTTTACACCATTCAGCATCCATATGGTGTGGAAAAAAATCCCCCGTATGTCCCGCGTGAACTACAAAATCGGTTTCGGTTATGGTTCTTCCAAAAGTTTCTCTTTTGCTTCCTAGTTCGTAATCTTCGTAAAATCGTGATAGTATATGCATAAGTCTTTATTTTAAATAGAATAATTGGGTAAAATACCTCCGTTGTCATTGGATTCATAGGCCGCTTCTACAATCGCCATCGAGTGCACCACATCTTCCACGCTAGTGGGTAATTCGGTGGTAGAACCTTCTACAAATCGCATTAAAGACGCCATTGTTCCCACAAATGCATCGGGAAACCAAGAGCCTTTCAACGGCACTTCAATCCATTTTGGTTCTTGTCCTTCGGTTACAATGCAGTATTCAAACAAATCGGGTTTGCCATTTGGGTAGTCTAGTAGCAACCCTATTCGAGCTTTGATAGCTCCTTTGGTACCTTCCCATTTCACAAAACTTTCTTGGTTTTTCTCGCCAAAATTATGATCATGATTGGTGTTAATAATCGCACGCATGGCATCATTATAATCCATGATCGTCGTCGTACGAGTAGACGACATTGTTTTACCAGGATTTTTCAAAGTTTTCGAATACACTTTCTTTGGGTTTCCTAAAAACGAGCGAATCAAATCAATATAATGAATGCTGTGTTGCTGAATTTCCAATCTCGGGTGATTCACCACATTCGGGAAATATTCCCAAGGTGTGTAGGTCGTCAAACGGACTTCAAAATCGTACAATTCGCCAATCAATCCTCGGTCAATTATATCTTTTGCAGCCATAATGTAAGGCGCAAATCGCATCTGACAATTAACGGCTGCCTTTAGTTTTTTTCTTCTACAAACTTGCAAAATCGCCAAAGTTTGCTCAAAATCATCTCCCATGGGTTTCTGAATCAAAACTGCTGCTTCGTCAGGTAATTGCTCCAATGTTTGCACAAACTGATTCGGCATAAGAGTCAAGTCATAAATAGCGTACGAAGGTGCATCTTTCACCATATCGGCAACCGTGTCATAGACAGTCGGAATCGCAAATTGCTTTGCCACTTCCTCTGCTCTTTCGCGAGTTCTATTGGTGATTCCCGCAATCGTAAAACCTACACTTTTGTAAGCAGGCAAATGCGCATCACGCACAATTCCGCCCGCTCCAATAATGTAAATCGGACGATTCTCAATGGGTAATGTTGGTTTGTAGTTAATATCCATTATCTGTTGTTTTTAATAGTATTTTTTATTTGTGCGTGCCCCTCCGTATCCCGACGCTTCGGGACGGGTCGGGCTTTTCGTTCCCGCTTTTTTTTATCAATTTTATCGGGTTTAAACCCGAGGCAATTGATAAAAAAAGAGCTCCACTTCAATCCCTCACGCGAGAATCAAAATTCAAAATTCAATTTCAAAAGTCAAAGTTCAAAAGTCAAATTCAAAAATCAAATTAATAAATCTTAAATCACTTTTACGATTCCAACAAATCAGCAATCACAAATCGTTAATCACCAATCATTAATCATTTTAAAAATCCTAATTCCTTAATTCAAAAATCCTTAATTTTTATTCCGTTCTAACAAATCAGCAATCAAAAATCGTTAATTACCAATCGTTAATCACTTTAAAAATCCTAATACCTTAATTCAAAAATCCTTAATCTTTATTCCGTTTCAACAAATCAGCAATCAAAAATCGTTAATCATTTTCCTCGTTCCAACAAATCAAAAATCAGCAATCGTTAATCATCAATCGTTAATCAAACTTCTTCAATCAAATCAATCTTCCCTTGCGCTTCCTCCAAAATCAATGCAATGCTTTTGTCGCTATTGATAACTTCCACAACAATTTGGTCAATTACATCTGCAATTTCAGACCAGTTGCTTTTGCGGGGTAAGGAGCGGGTATTTTTATGTAATTCTTCCAATTTATAATAATAGGGAACCAGTTCGTTTACTTCTTTGTCGTGCCAAGTTGATTTTCTACAACCAATTCCACCTTCCAAAGTCAGTAGTTTATCGTTTTTTGCATTTACAGCAAATTGTATAAAATCGTAGGCAAGGTCTTTATTGGTACTCCCTTTTCCAATTACGTACATCCAATAAGCGTTGAGAGAAACTCCTTCGCCATTCGGGCCTGCAGGAACGTTCGTCACATCGATTTTTCCTTTCACTTTCGAATCGGGATATACTTCACCAAAAGAAGCAAAACCAAACCAATTGACCATCATCGCCAAGTTTCCGTTGGCGAAAGCCATTCCGGACTTAACCGAATCAAATTCACGAGAATCGGGGTGAATAGCTTTGGTATTTTTCAATGCTGAACGGTAAAACTCCATACCTTCGATAGCTATTTGGGTATTGATTTTAATTTTTTTATTCAAATCGAATAAATCGCCTCCACGGGTCCATAACTGTAGGCAGAAATCAAAAACGGTATTGTGTCCGTCAGGATAAGCGGCAAATGTGGTTCCGTACAAACCTTGATCCGGTCGATTAAAAAATTCGGCCACTTCCATCAAGTCATCCCAAGTTTTGGGAACTTCCAATTGTTTTCCATGTAAACCATAAAAAGTAATTTGCTCTTCCATTGAGTCGAATAAATCCTTTCGATAAATCAAACATTCAGGCCCATCATGAAAAGGTAATCCAACGGTTTTGCCTTCAAATCGTTGTTTGTACAGCAATGACTCCGACCAACCTTCAGGGAAATCAGCGGGTGAATTTGCAGCGATATAAGGTGTTAAATCTTCGACGGCATTCGTTGCAAAAGCTTCTGTAATCCAGTCGGTATTGATTAAAGATACATCCCAATCACCATTAGCTAAACCTTTGTTTTTTAAAATAGTATCATACAAAGGGTGCAAATCAAAGGCGGTTGCTTCCAACTCAAAATCACATCCTGTTTCGGCGCAAAAAGCGTCCCATATTTTTGCTATGGAAGTTTCGAAAGCATCAAATTTACGTACGGCTATTTTAAATTTTGGTTTACTCATTTTACAACATTTCTTTGATAATAGCCTCTGTGTGTTCTCCTAATGCAGGCGAACCTAAGCTAGATTTCATGTATTGTCCGTCAATTTTTATTGGGCAACGCGTGGTTTCGTATTCAAAACCATCTCCCATTTTTACTTTCTGAATCATTTCTAAAATCTTGAATCCGTCGTGAGCAAAAAGTTCGTCCCAGTTCATGATTTTTGCACACCAAATATCAGCAGGTTCCAACAAACTCAGCCAATGTTCTGTGGTGTTTGTTAATAGGTGATTGGCCAATATTTTCTTGATTTCGTTACGTTCTGTAAACCAGCTTTCTCTTTCAGGATAAGCGGACAAAGCACCGCAACCAATCAACTCACCAACAAACGGAATAGCTCCCATAGCAAGTGACATATAGCCCGATGCAGTTTGGTACACGCCATAAGGTGCTCCTAAATAGGCATGTGCGCTATTACTTTCTGGACGAATAGTAGGCGCTCCACCATCATGGTAAAAAGTAGTAATCGACTCAAATTGAAAATCAAGAATAGACTCCAACATGCTAATGGATACTTTTGAACCTTCGCCAGTTTTTGCTTTTTTGATTAATCCAGCCAAAATACCTTGTGCCAAATGGGCTCCTGCCAAGATATCTACAATTGCCAAACCAACTGGTACAGGTCCATCGGATATTTTCCCGTTCAACCAAGTCACACCAGATAAGGATTGTACGAGCAAATCTTGTCCTGGCTTACTTTTCCACGGACCCTCATCACCATAACCAGAAATATCACCATAGACAATAGATGGATTTATTTTTTTGATGGTTTCATAATCAAATCCCAAGCGCTCAATCACTCCTGGACGGAAATTGTGCACCAAAACATCGGCTTTTTCGATTAATTTTAAAACTTGTGCTTTATCTTTTTCGACCTTTAAATCGGCTTGAAAACTTTCTTTATTTCGATTAATAGCTCTAAAAACAGTGGATTCTCCGTTTAATATCACATTCGAAACATATAATTGACGGCAAATATCACCTGTTTCTGGACGTTCGACTTTAATGACACGTGCGCCCAAATCGGCTAATCGCAAAGTTGCTGAAGGAGCCGATAAAAACTGACTCAAATCAACGATTAATATATCTTGTAATGGTTTCATTATTCTTCGTATTACAGTTATAAATTAAATTCTTTTCTAATGTCAGCAGTGTGTTGTCCGACTCTTGGTGCAGGTTTTGGAGCAAAAATCCTTTCGTCATCCATTCGAATAGGACAACGCAACGTATGCACTTCTTCACCAGAAAGTAATTTCAACTTTTGATCCATTTGTAAAACTTTATACCCTTCGTGGTTCAATAAATCATCATAATTGAAAACCGCAGAAGCCCAAATTCCAGCAGGTTCTAAAATATCCAACCATTCTTGTGTCTCTTTATGAATAAGAAAATCACTCAATATAGCCATGATTTCATCTTTTTTTGTAAACCATGAATCTGAGTCGATATACGATGCGATAGGTGCACAGCCTAACACTTTTCCCATATTCAAAATATTTCCCATAGCCAAAGAAAGGTAGCTATCTTTGGTTTTATAAACACCATATGGAGCGCCTAAATACGGATTTGCATTCCCTTTTTCAGCTCTTATTGGTTTTTGATTACCATCATTAAGGTAGGTTGTCAAGACTTCAAACTGTAAATCAAGAGTTGATTCTAGCAAACTTACTTCAACCCAAGCACCTTGGTTTGTTTTGGTTCTTTTATAAATTGAAGCCAAAATACCTTGTGCTAAGTGCGAACCTGTAATAATATCTGAAACCGCCGCTCCCACAGGAACAGGATCGTCGTTTTTGTTACCAGTTAAGTTGACAAAACCCGACATGGATTGTACCAATAAATCTTGTCCTGGTTTTTTTACCCAAGCACCTTCTGTACCATAACCGGTTACGGTGGCGTAAATCATTTTTGGGTTGATGGCTTTTACTTTTTCATAATCCAAACCGATTTTCTCCATCACTCCCGGACGGAAGTTGTGGGTCATCACATCGGCTTTGGCTATTAATTGTCGAACGCACTCCAAATCCTCAGGATTTTTCAAATCGGCTGCATAAGATTCTTTGTTACGGTTAACGGTGTGGAAAACCAAACTGCTACCATCCAAAAATAAATTTTTCAATGCAATTTGTCTCCCAGCTTCTCCGTGAACCGGACGTTCTATTTTTATTACTCTTGCCCCTAAATCTGCCAATCGCAATCCCGCAGACGGGCCTGCCATAAATTGAGCAAATTCGAGTACTACAATTCCTTCTAGTGGTTTCATATGCTTTATTGTTTAAGGTTTTTTTTGTTTAAAGTTTAAAGTACTAACGATTAGTCTTTAAAACAATTTTTAAACTTTTAAACTCTTTTAAACTCTTTTAAACTTTTTCTAAATTTCTAATGATTTCAAATACAACTCATTTAGTTGTTGCAATAAAGCCAATTCATCGCCTCCGTTCATCAAATAATTTCTGATTGGAGCACCCGCTCTGTCTTGAAAGTACATATGACCGTTGTATCTAGGACGTAAAAATGCTCTGTCTAATCCAGGTAATGTGTTCTTGAAATAATCGGCTGTGATGCTGTTTGTATATTCATCTGTCCATGCTTTTCTGTGACCTGGTTGTCCACCACCGTCAAAGAAAACCGTTTTTTGAATTGCTTCTGAACCAACATATTCTAGGTATTTCATTGCCGTTTCAATTTCTTTTGATTGTGCAGAAACCGCCAATCCAGTTCCTCCCAAAGTCGAAATAGCACCGACGCCATTGATTTCGATCATGTCATGAAAATGCAACAATTTACGTGCATATCCGTTACGGCTATAATTCGAATATCCGTAAGCCCAAGGACAATACGCATAGTTGTCTGTCAAAGTCATGGCTTCGTAGACTTTAATTGGATTCCAATCGTACATAGCTGGATCCATTTCTACAGCTAAGGCACGTAACATTTGCAAAGCTTTTATACCAATTTCTTGGCTTACAACATGTTCTTTGGACACACAAACTTCTTCGCCCAAGTTGCAACACATCATATAGAAATTCATCAATGTATCTTGCGGAATACCTGGCATTACCACCAATCCTTTTTTTGCCAAAGCCAAAAGTTCGTCATAATTGGTCGGTAATTTTAGACCTTTAGCTTCCAAAATATCCGGACGGCTAGAGGCCACTGGAGTAGCGGCATCAATCGCTAAGGCATATTGGTGACCGTTTGAACTGTAACTCACATGAGAATGCCCCACCGTATTTTCGGCCAAATCAGCTATAAACGCTTTTGGCAAATACTCGTCTAGCGGTAAGATCACCTTTGTTTTACCCGCAAAACCTGCCCAAGGGTGGTCAATTACCAATAAGTCATAGCGTTTTGCTAATTCGTCGATAGGCTCATCGGCGAAAGCTTGCAAAGATCTTTTCTCCCATGTAATTTCTACATTCGGATTCAGTTCTGAGAAACGTTGTGCCGTAGCGACCATTGAGGTAAAACCTCTACTGTGATTCCAAGTAATTCCTTTTAATTTGATTGGTTGTGATTCCATTGTATTGGTTTATTATATTATTAGTTTGTTTTTTATCTTGTTATTCTCCTTGCATGCTTCCGTAAGTCATTACAAAAAAGGAAACCACTAAGATTATTAAAGCATATAGTAATGTGGTATATGTTCGTTTGCTTACTGCTACCCATTCTTTCATAACAATTCCGATGATATAGCTAAAGAAGATAAGCATGGACATATGAATAACCCAACTCGCAAATTTGTAAGCACCCATTTGTACGTGTGCAATACCATAAAAGAAAAATTGACCGTACCAAAGTGCACCACTCAAAATGGACATTCCGGCATTGATACCGTAATTTTTTGCACCGATGCTTTTTACATCTACAAATTCTTTTAAAGTTTTGTTTTTGATCCCAGCGATTAGAAACCAAATCAAATTGGTTACAAAAGCACCAAAAGTGGAAAGAATCAAGTTTGCGTTTCCTTCGTAATTTCCAGCACCGTATTTCCCCGCCAACTCGGCTACGGGAGCACCCACTTCTAATGAGATTCCGAAAACAGCCGACAAAACACCCGCAATAATAGTTAAGGTCAACCCTTTTTTCATATCGAAAGAAGGAAGATTAGCACCTTCAACCGCATTTCGTTTCAAGTCCGCTTCTTTTCTATAGCCAGCAACACCGCAAAGTGCGATACCTATTAAGGCCAAAAACATTCCTATAAATATGGTACTTCCACCAGCAGCGTTGTATTTTTCTACAAACTCACCGTGCATAATTAAGGGAACAATGGTTCCTAGAATGGCAGAAATCCCAATAGAGATAGTGTACGTCAACGAATACCCAATGTGTTTAATGGCAAAACCAAAACACATTCCGCCAAATCCATAAACAGCTCCTAATAAGGTAGCGTTAATTAAAATAGTAGTATCCGAGTTTTCAAAAACACCTAATAAATCAGGAACCGTAAGAAATCCGATGACGAAAGGAAAGATGAACCAAGCGAAACTGGCTTGAAACAACCAGTAGGTATCCCAAGACCATTTTTTTACTTTTTGATAGGGAACATAACAGGTTGAAGCAGATACACCTCCAACTCCGTGGATAAAAGTACCTAATAAAGGATTTGCCATAATTTGCGTTTGGTTGGTTAGTTATTGTGATTCATATACAAATGTATATTTTATATATGAAACAAACAAGAAGCGGATTAAATTTATTAAATTTGTCTCGTAAAACACAAAAGATGGCTGAAGAAAACAATACAAAATACAATGCTCCCGCACTCGATAAAGGCTTAGATATACTCGAATATTTATCTTCTGAAGGGATTCCGTTGTCGCAAGCAGAAATTGCCCAAGGAATTAGCAAAACGCCAAGCGAAATTTACCGAATGTTAGTTTGCTTGGAAGAAAGAGGGTACTTAATAAGAGGTTCGAATGCGGGAAAGTATCGTTTGTCTTTAAAAATGTATAGCCTTTCGCACCGACACACGCCTTTTGATGAGTTGAAACGAGTGTCGCATTATCCGATGCAAAATTTATCCGAAAAAATCAGGCAGTCTTGTCATTTAAGTATCATCAATAATGACCAATTGTTGATTATAGCCCAAATGCGAAGTCCAAATGCGGTTTCACTTTCGATAGAAGAAGGAACCCATTTTCCACTAACGTTGACTACTTCGGGCAGGGTATTTTTGTCGATTTATTTAGAGGACAAGCGAAACGATTTTTTAAGTCGTGATGAACATTATAGTAAATGGACCAAGAAAAAACAGGAAGAATTCAAGGAATCGATTCTACAAGTTCAAAAAGACGGTTACCGTTCTGCCGAAAGTAATATCACCAGTGGTATCACCGATTTTGCCGTTCCAATAGGTTTGAATGATTCGGATTTGAATGCCGTTTTAGCAGTTTCTGTCTTTTCATCTAGTATAGATAATGAAATTTCAAGAGAAAAAATTATCGAAGCACTTAAAGAAGCGCAGGGAGAGATTAATAAATTGATTGGGGGATAGGGTTTTGTTTTGACCCCTATAAAACAAGAGTATTATTCTAAATTTCGATTATTAATTATGCGGTTAATTTTTCCAATAAAATTAGATCTTTATCTTGGTTCCATTTTTCCATTGGTGTAATACGTCCTAATAGCCCATGCAGCCTATTATTGTTATAGAAAATCACATACCTTTTTAATATCTGTTCAATTTCTCCAAAAGTTCTATAATCAACCCTTTGGAACACTTCTTTTTTTAGGATTCCATGATAAGCTTCAATATGTGCATTTTCTTCAGGTGTGGCTACATGTGTAAATTCCTGCTGAACACCTATTATACCTAGGTATTCACGAACACTTTTGGCAATAAATTGACTACCATTATCACTTCTAATAACAACGTTTTCAGGGTATTGGTATTCTAAAAATAAATCAGAAAGGAATGTTATTACTTTGTTCTGTTTTATTGAAAAAGAGAAGTAATCTTTTAAAATTCTACGGGTATGAACGTCTATGATTGATAGTAAGTAGGCATTTTTACCTACACTAGGAATCCAAACCATCTTAATATCCATTTCTATACACTGAAACGGCCTAACAGTAATAACCTTTCTATATTTTACAAACTTACGCCCAGAACCACTCCTGTTTATCCTATTTTCGAGTTTTAACAAGCCTTCTTCTTTCATAATTCGGTAAAGCTTTTTGTGATTAATCTTATATCCATCTCGATGTAAGTAAGAAGTCATTAAGCGGTATCCGCAGTCTATAAACTCATGGCTTAAAATCTCTTTAACCGATGCTATAACAGTTTCTTGACTCACCATTCCCTTGAACTTATTATAAGTAAAGACACTAGGCTTATTACCTTTTTTGCCAAGACTTGGCCTTCGGTAATAGCTGCTTTGATTCATACCTAACATACAAATGACTTTGCTTTTACTGATTTTATGTTTGCTACAGATACTATCAACTAAATCTTTCTTGGATCGGACGTCCCAAACTTTTTTTTTAAAAGTTCACGTCCAATTTCTAGTTCAATTTCTTTATTAGCTAATAATTTACGTAGAATTCTGTTCTCTTCCTCAGCTTGCTTTAACTCTTTGCTACGATCGTCATAAGTAACTTTTAAGCCTGCCTCTCCTTGTTTTTCATGCTTCTTCTTCCAACTATACAAACTTCCTGTACTAACACTGTATTTACGACAGGTTTCTACAACGCCTAAATCTTCGCAAGAAGATAAAATTTCCAACTTCTCTTCTAAACTCCATTTCTTGTATTTCATATCTCAAATGTACTATTTGAAATTTAGAATATCACTCTGAACTTATAAGGGGCTAAAATAGGTTTTGAGGTGGTTTTTTGATTAAATGAAAAAACTTCGATGATATTTAAAATTGAAATTTACACATAAAATATTGTGTATTAATTTGTTGTTATTTTAATGTAAAAAAATATATTATGGAAAGTACCAGAGCGTCATTTCAAAACATCGGTAAAACAATAGAAGAATTAATTTTAAAAAGTAAAACATCAATTTATATTTCAGTTGCTTGGTTTACAAATAAAGAATTATTAGGCTTATTAACTGAAAAAGCAAGAAATGGTGTAAATATTCAAATAATTATTAGTGATGATATTGTAAATAAAAGGCAGAATCCTAAAGATTTTATTAGTGTAGGAGGGAATTTTAATATTTTACAAACTAATTCGGGTAAATTCCTTCACGAAAAATTTGCATTTTTTGACAATGAAACGATTCTTACAGGTTCTTATAATTGGACATATTTTGCAGAATACAAAAATCACGAATCTGTAATAATTAGTAATAATGAACTATTAGTAAAACAATTTAGTATTAGATTTAAAAAACTATTAGAAATTGTTGTGAACTTCAATAATGAACTTTTAGTAAATAGAGTAAATATTGGAGCAGACATTGCTGAAGAAGAATTTGAAAAATTAGAACAAGATTTAGAACAAGATTTGATACGAGCTTTGGAAGAATCTAAAAAACTAAACACAAAAATTAAATTTGAATTAGTATATCCACTAATCAAATCTTATGGAGCAATTGGAGCTTCAAAAAGATTAATGCTTACTGGAACTGACAAAATTCAATCAGGTTTTATTAAAATGTGGGAATTGAATAGAATGGATTTAACTTTTGAAAGTATTATTACAAAGAAAAAATATCAACTATTATTTGATATTAAAACTTTGAACAATGCACATGAAAGATTGCAGAAGTTTGAAAAAAGCAGCCATTAATTGCTAAGGTTTCGTTGGAGTTAAAAATTCAACAATGAAACCCAATCTGGTGCTGGTTTGCAACAAGTTCCTATTTTCATCATAAACAAATTGTAGTATTTCCTATGCGGTTCCTATAAACCAAACTTTTATTAAGCCCATGACGGAAATGGTTTGTGTAGAGATTCTTCTATAATGACAAACTTTGGCGATTTTGCTTGCGTTGCATTTGTTGCTTTTAAGCTACAAAACTTATATGAACTTCCTTTTTTACTACTTTACAATTTCAAGTAACGTAAAGCTTATATGCCTTATATGGTTTAAAAAAAGATGCAGTTTGCGTGATTGCTTTCCCGAAAAACGGGACAGGCTGTTCCTCGCAAAGACTTTGTAGATGTAGTTTGCGTTACGTTTGTTATACCCAAATCTGGTGCTCGTTTGCAACGCGTATCTATTTTCATTATAAACAAAATCATTGCATTTGCAATGCGGTTCCTATAAACCAAACTTTTATTACACCTAGAACGGAAGTAGTTTGTGTAGAGATTCTTCCAGAATGACAAACTTCGTCGATTTTGCTTGCGTTACGTTTGTTGCTTTTAAGCGACAAAACTTATATGAACTTCCATTTTTACTAGTTTACAATTTTAAGTAAAGGAAAGCTTATATGCCTTATATGGTTTAAAAAAAAGATGCAGTTTGCGTGATTGCTTTCCCGAAAAACGGGACAGGCTCTTAGTCGCAATGACTTTGTAGATGTGGTTTACGTTAGGTTTGCTGTTTTTTAGTGACTCAATCTGGTGCTCGTTTGCAGCGAGTATCTATTTTCATTATAAACAAAATCATTGCATTTGCAATGCGGTTCCTATAAACCAAACTTTTATTACACCTAGAACGGAAGTAGTTTGTGTAGAGATTCTTATAGAATGACAAACTTTGTCGATTTTACTTGCGTTACGTTTGTTGCTTTAAAGCGACAAAACTTATATGAACTTCCTTTTTTACTACTTTACAATTTCAAGCATAGGAAAGCTTATATGTCTTATATGGTTTAAAAGTAAAGATGCAGTTTGCGTGATTGCTTTCCCGAAAAACGGGACAGGCTCTTCGTCTCAATGACTTTGTAGATGTGGTTTGCTTTAATCTGTTTGCTGTAAACCAAATTTTTATTAACCCCAACCAATCTGGTGCTCGTTTGCAACGAGTACCTATTTTCATCATAAACAAAATAGAAGCATTTGCAATGCGGTTCCTATAAACAAACGTTTATTAAGCCTAGAACGAAAGTAGTTTGTGTAGAGATTCTTCCAGAATGACAAACTTCGTAGATTTTGCTTGCGTTACGTTTGTTGCTTTAAAGCGACAAAACTTATATGGACTTCCATTTTTACTAGCTTACAATTTTAAGTAACGTAAAGCTTTATGTCTTATATGGTTTAAAAGTAAAGATGTGGTTACCAAGCTTAACTAAAATTGTGTATTGTCTAGATATTATTTATATAAATCTTATTGGTAATTCATATATAAATAGTATTTTTACATATAAATACTATTTAACAATTAAAAGATGGATTCAATTATCTGCTCACAGAACGGAGCGCTTATCACTATCACCTTAAATAAACCACCAGCAAACAGCTACGAGTTAAACTTCTTAACAGCCTTAGGAAATACAATAGAAAATACAAATCAAGATCCAACTACAAAAGTGGTCTTAATTAACAGTGCATCAGAAAAGTTTTTTTGCGCAGGTGCCGATATCAAAGTTTTTGGCAGCAATACTGTAGAACAAAATAAAGAAATGGTTGTGGCCGCTCGTCGTGTTTGTCATTTAATAAGCACAAGTACAAAAATTTTCATTGCAGCTTTTAGAGGTCATATTCTAGGCGGTGGATTGGAATTGGCTATGGCTTGCGACATTCGATTAGCCTCTCAAGGAAATTATCTTATTGGTCTTCCAGAAATTAAACTTGGACTGATTCCTGGAAATGGAGGAACAGTTCGATTAATTACTCTTATTGGTGCAAGTCGCGCAATGGAATTGCTCGTAACTGGAAACACGATTAATGCCGTAACGGCACATCAATTCGGACTAATCAATCACTTATATCCTGCGGATACTTTCGGAAAGGATGTTTTAGACTATTGTAAAAATTTAGCCTCTGGCGCAGGAGAAGCGATGGCAAGCATTAAGAAATTTACTCTTGAAAGTCAAGGGATGAATCTACAACAAGCTTTGCAACTAGAAACCGCTCTAGTTAATCCATTATATGAAACGCCAGATGGAATAGAAGGTTTTAAAGCCTTTATCGAAAAAAGAACGCCTAATTTTAAATAACTATATCAAAATGAACCAAAATATTCAACATTACAAATGTTACATCAACGGAGAATGGTTAGATTCTTCGACTCGCGATAGTATTAAAGTAGAAAATCCAGCTAATCTGGAAGTTTTTGCAACGGTAACCGCTTGTTCGAAAGAAGATGTGCAATACGCCTTAGAATCTTCAGAAAAAGCCCAGCTCGCATGGCAATTGACACCAGCACACCAGCGTGCGTTATATTTGTTTGCTATTGCTGACAAATTGAAAGAAGAGCGCGATCACTTTGCCAAACTATTGGTTTTAGAGCAAGGAAAAACATTTCCAGAAGCACAAGGCGAAGTAGATGGAACGATTCAGTATTTAACATATAATGCCGAAGCCGCACGTCGAATTCAAGGTTCTATGTTTCCTTCTGAAAACAAAAACGAACATTTGGCGATCTACAAAGTACCTTACGGAGTTACTGTAGGTTTGTGCGCGTTTAATTTTCCTTTGGCTTTGATTGGTCGAAAAGTAGGACCAGCTTTGGTTACAGGAAATACTATGATTATTAAACCGCATGAATTGACACCAGTCACGGCATCAGAATTTTGTCGTTTGGTGCATGAAGTAGGGGTTCCAAAGGGAGTGGTGAATATGGTTGTAACTCAAAATGCAGAAGCAGCTTCGTTATTAGTTGAAAGTCCGATTACCAAATTGGTGAGTTTAACCGGTAGCACGCGCGCTGGAAGAGGAATTTACAAAGCAGTAGCGCATAATGTTACGGCTTTGACATTAGAATTAGGAGGAAAAGCACCTTTTATTGTTTGTGACGATGCCGATATTGAAAAAGCGGTCGAAGCAGCAGCTATTTCTCGCTACGCTAACTGTGGACAAGTTTGTATTTGTAACGAAATGGTGATGGTTGATGAAAAAATCGCCGATGAGTTCACCGATAAATTAATCAAAAGAGTGAAAGAAATTAAAGTGGGTGATCCATTCGACTCTTCTGTAAATATGGGGCCTGGAGTAAGTTCGTTAGGTATGGAGCGCATTGATGGCTTGGTGAAAAAGAATATTGAGCAAGGAGCAGAATTGGTTTTGGGTGGAAAACGTCCTGATGGAGCGATGTTCGAAAAAGGAAACTGGTACGAACCAACTATTTTGACAAACGTTAAAAACGATCATGTTACCATGCAAGAAGAGATATTTGGTCCAGTTTTGCCAATTATGAAAGTTTCTGGTTTTGAAGAAGCTTTGGCTTTGACCAATGCTCGTGAAGAGGGACTATCTGCATATCTATATACCAACAACTACAAGCGCCATATGACTGCGATTGACCAAATGCAAGTAGGAACAATATTTATTAATCGTGGAATTGTAGGCTACATTCAAGGATACCATTCAGGTCACAAAACTTCGGGAATAGGAGGAGAGGACGGCATTTATGGTATTGAAGGTTTCTTGCAAAAAAGAACAGTTTACCTAGATTACAACGATTAAAATAGATAAACAACTCAACAACCATTAGAGATAAACCAAATATGCCGTTTCTAATGGTTTTTTTATAAAAATAACAACCAATAAATATAATATCTATGGGAATAGGAATCTTTTGGGTCTTGATGGCCGCTGTTATGCTAGGTTTTTACGCCTTGCCAAGTAAATATGTAAAAAATTACGCTATCGAAAATACTTGGGGCGCATTTTGGATACTGGCCATGTTTGTCGTACCTGTTATTTCTGCTTTTGCACTTGTAGATGGATTAATAGAAACGTATAGCCAAGTATCCTCTTCATTATTTTTACTGATTTTAGGACTGAGTATTCTATGGGGAATCGGGAATTTGTTATGGGGAATAAGTATCTCTAAAATCGGAATGGCTCTTGGTTTTTCACTTTTAATTGGAGTAGGGACCTTGTCTGGCTCTTTGTTGCCATTTTTTATGGGAAGTGCCGACAAAATAGGAACTCCGGGTGGAATAGTGATTCTAGGAGGAATTTTTATCATCATGATCGGAATTATAGCCAACGGAAAAGCGGGATTATTGCGAGAGAAGTTCGAAAATAGTGAAGCTGACCAAACTAATATCGACCCAAATAAAATGAGGAACGGAATTATTCTTTGTGTAATTGGCGGAATTTGTGCGGCTGGTTTTAATCTTTCCTATCACGTGGCTGATAATTTGGGACATATTGGACAAATTTCGCAAGAACAATTTGGTAACCAACCTTGGATTGCTCGTATTGCCGTGATGTTGCCTTCGTTTATAGGTAGCGGAATTGCAACGGTGATCTATTTTAGTAATCAATTATCAAAAAATAATAGTTGGTCTAATTTTAAAGTAGCGGATAGCTCCAAGAATTTAGTTCTTTTATTGGTTATGGCAATTGTATATTGTGCCTCATTAATTATATACGGTTTGGGTGCTTATGATTTAGGTCCTTTGGGAACCTCAGTTGGATTTGCCATTTTTCAAACTGGTTGCATAATGGTTGCCAATCTTTTAGGTTTTTTTACTGGTGAATGGAACAAGGCAGGAGCACAAAGTAAAAATTGGTTGTTTGCAGGATTAACCATCATGACCATTGGAATTATTGTGGTTGCCTATGGAAATGCTATCGTATAGAAGTTATTAAAAATAAAAAAGCGGCTATTAAATTCAGTTTTAATAGCCGCTTTTTCTTAGATCACCTCAATAAACTTAAGCATCTGTTTCATCTTCTTCAATTAGGTCGTTGCCTTTCTCCGACTCACTTAACCTAATATACTTACTTGGAATCACACCAAATTGTTTTTTGAAGCATTTAGAAAAGTATGAGGCGGTGTTAAAACCAGTCATGTACATAATTTCTTTTACCGAATAATCGCTTTTTTCGAAAAGTTGAACGGCTCTTTTTAAACGAATATTTCGAATAAATTCACTTGAAGATAAACCTGTTAACTCCTTGATTTTTAAGTATAAATTGCTTCGGCTGATGTTCATTTCTTTTACCAACATTTCTACACTAAACTCGGTGTCCATCATGTGTTTTTCTACAATATCAATCGCTTGTTTCAAAAAGTTTTCGTCTGATGATGTGATGGTTACTTCATTTGGTTGTAAAGTGATATCACGATTAAAACGTTTTCTCAATTCTTCTCTATGCTTCAGTATATTCGATAATTTCAGTTCTAGAAGTTCTAGATTAAATGGTTTTCGAATATAAGCATCGGCACCATTTTGCAAACCTTCAATTTCTTTTTCTTGCGAAGTTTTTGCAGTCAAAATCACTACAGGTATATGACTTGTTTCTTGAGTGCTTTTCAATAAATTACATAGTTCGATTCCGTCCATAACAGGCATCATCAAATCGGTAATTACAATATTAGGCATGTGTTTTTTTGCAATCTCGGCACCCACTTGACCGTTTTCTGCTTCATAGATATAATATTTTTCACCCAACCCTTTTTTGATAAAAGATCGAATATCTGCATTGTCATCTACTACTAGCAATACCGGTAATTTGGACCTTGATCTTGAAATATTTTGGTCTGCAATATCATCCATCACGCTTATAGCATGGGATTCTGCATCCTCTTGACTAATAAAATCGGTGGCTTCAAAAACTTCGTGAAAATTCACACCCGCTCTTGCCTCAAAGGTCTCTTTGTTTTTTGGCAACCAAATATAGAACGTGGTTCCGTTTTCAGGATCACTTTTTACATTAACAATACCTTGGTGCAATTCGATCAAATTTTTAGTAAAAGACAAGCCAATTCCAGCTCCTTTTGCATTTTCATGACTAGTTAATACTTTGGCCGTATAAAAGCGTTCAAAAATATGTTGAATTCTGTGTGCGGGTACACCTGGTCCCGAATCTTTTACTTGGAGAATAATATAGTTTTCTTGCTTGATTTGCAAATCTATAAAATCGGGTTTTACAAAATCAATACCATCATAAATATCCAATTGCACAGAACCATTTTCGGGCGTAAACTTGAAGGCATTTGACAACAAGTTGTTAATTATTTTCTCGACTGCATCAGGATCAAACCAGGTTGCAATTTGTTGTCTTGAAGCACTTATTCCAAATGAAATACGTTTTTTTCGACTTAAAAATTGGAAAGGCTCACCAACTTCATTTAAGAATCCAACAATATCACTTTTGCTCAAATTCAAATTCATTTTTCCTTGATCCATTTTTCTGAAATCCAATAACTGATTCACCAAACGTAGCAAATAGTTGGTATTCTTGTGCATAAGGCCGTATTGTTCCTTCACTTCTTTAGCACTAATATTATCACCCTTGCTCATCAAATAATCCAATGGTCCTTTTATTAGCGTAAGCGGTGTTCTAAATTCATGCGAAATATTGGTGAAAAATTCGAGTTTCAAACGGTGAATTTCTTCATGTTTTTCTTTCTCCAAATGCTCCAATTCTAACTCATGTTTTTGCGTGGAACTTATAATTGTAAACCTTCTATAAAAATAAAGCAATCCAATAATACTTAGAAAATATAGAAAATAGGCAAAATTTGTACGGTAGAAAGGAGGGACCACAATGATTTTCAATGTCGTAGGTGTTTCGTTCCAAATTCCGTCATTGTTGCTTGACTTCACTAGTAAGGTATAGGTACCGGGGGCCAAGTTGGTATAGGTTGCCAAGCGGTTTTTTGAGGTAGTATATACCCAATCTTTATTAAAACCTTCTAATTTGTACGCAAATTGGTTTTTTCTTGGAGCCGAATAATGTAGAGCTGCAAATTCAATAGAAAAACTATTTTCGCTATACTTAAGCTCAATTTCTTTTATAGTACTTATAGACTCAGGCAAAATTACCCTTCCATTAAATTCGTCCCCAATAGCGATTAGCTTATTAAAGATGGACAAAGAAGTAATTACCGTTTTTGGCGGCGTTACATTATCTATAATCTCTGAAGGTAAAAAAGCATTAAAACCATTTACACCTCCAAAAAGCAATTCACCATCTCTTCGTTTAAAAAAAGATAATTCGCTAAATTCATTACTTTGCAATCCATCATTTACATCATAGTTTTTAACTTTATTGGTTTTTGTATTCCAACGTGATAATCCTTTGTTGGTGGATAACCACAGATTTCCAAATTCATCTTCCTGAATCCCTTTAATGACATTACTAGGTAAACCGTCATTTTCTGAAAATTTTTGAAAACTAACGGGTTGGTCACCTTTTGCTGGAATAAGTTTGTTTAAGCCTCCACCAAATGTACCCACCCAGAAATCCCCTTTTTTACTTTCGTACAAAGCCAAAATATAATTTTGACTTAAACTTGAGGCATTTTTAGGATCATTTTTATACACTTTAAATTGAGGAACTTTGCTTTTTATTTGATTTTTTGGTAGTTGGCTAAGTCCATCACCAGTACCAAACCAAATATTTCCTGCTCTGTCCTCATAAATGGAACGTATAATGTTATTGGGTATGCTTGTTGGATTGTTTTCGTTTTCATACAAAACATCTTTGATGTATACGCCTGGGGTTGCCGTTGCGAGCCATCTATGTACGCCTGAGCCATAGGTTCCAATCCAGATATTTTTGTTTTTATCTACCAAAATAGCAAATACGCTCAAGTTTATACCCACAAAAGGCTTTAATGAGGCGGCAGATATTGTGTTGGGATTGGTTATATCAAGTTGGTACAAGCCAGACTTAAACTCGCCACCAATTAATAATTTTTTTGTTGCTCCTTCTTGTACTTCTGCAAATGCAAAAATCTTAGACATCTTTGAAGGAACACTATGAAAGTTACTGTAGGTAAGATCATTTTTGTCGGAATAGTTCAAACCACCGCCTTCTGTACCAATCCATAGATATCCGTTACTATCTTCAAATACTGCACGTACCTTATCATTGCTGATACTATTTGGGTTTAGATCTTTTTTAATGTGCTTAAATTTTTTGATATTTGGGTCAAACTTATTTACGCCACCACCGTTAACACCTACCCATAGCATTCCTGCCTTGTCTATGAATAGTGATTTAATATCATTTTTACTTAAACTGAAATCTGGGTTTTTTAAATCATTGGTATAAGTAGTAACTTTTTTAGGAAGATTCAAGGGAGATGAATTTTCAAAACGTACTAAACCATTGCTTGAAGAAGCCCAAAAATATCCCTTGTCTGCTAGTAAAATACTATAGCTACTATCATCAATTTTCTCAAAAGAGTAGGATTCTCCATCTTTGTTTGTTTGAATATATAAGCCTATAGATGTCCCTAACATTAAACGTCCAAATTGATCAAAATCTACAGCACGAATGACAACTGAATCAAGTTCACTGCCTAGATCTAAAAGTTGAAAAAATAATTCTCCTTGTTTATCACGTCTAAGTTTGAATAGTCCATTGGCGCTACTTAAAAAAATATCACCATTACTTCCTTCTAAAAAAGTGTAATAACTGTTACGCTGATAGGTCATTCCATTACTTAAAAGATTGACTCCTATTTGATTGAATTTGGCTTGTGATAAAGGTTGGTTTAAATCAAGCATGTTAACACCGCTTTTTGATCCAATCCATAATCTGTTTTTTGTATCTCTAAATAACGAATTGACTGTATTACTTGAAATAGTCGAAAAATCACCTACTTTATTTTTAAATTGAGTAAATGTTTCTGTTTTTTTATCGAAAAAATTAAGACCGCCACCAGTAGTTCCAATCCATAAATTTCCTGCTTTATCATCAACTATATTCCATATTAAATTACTGCTAATTGTTTTTGAGTCGTTAACGGTAGGAGAGAACACGGTAAAATTGTATCCATCGTACTTGTTTAGTCCGTCATGCGTTCCAAACCACATAAATCCTTGACTATCTTGAAAAATAGCATTAACATCGCTTTGAGACAAACCATTTTCGGTCGTCAAATGTACAAATGCATTCTTTTTTTGGGCGCTTGTAGTAGTTAGCACAAAAAAGAGGAGTAGGAGCGAGATGTAACGTGTGATATTTGGTTGGTTAGGTAATAGTGGCATTGTTATTTTATTTTAATTAGATGTTATAAGCTTTTTTTTCTTGAAGAATCTCGAATTATAAGTTCGGGTTCAAGGATAATTTTTTTAAGTTTAATTTTCTCATTAGGATTATTAATTCGCTCCAAAAATGCTTCGGCTGCTAATTTTCCTATTTGGGCACTATGTTGATTAATTGTTGTTATAGAAGGGGAAGATAGCGATGTAAAAGGCTCGTCACTAAATCCTATCAAAGCGATTTCTTCAGGAATTTTTATATTATTTTCTTGCAGCACTTGTAAAGCACCTAAAGCAGCATAATCACCAGCGGCATAAACAGCGTCTGGTCTTTCAGGCATATCTAATAATTGTTTCATTATTCTCCTGCCGTCTTCAACTAATAAATTACTTTCGATGATCATATCTTCATTTAATGGTAATCCGTATTTTACAAGCGCATCACGATACCCTTGAATTCTGTCTTTGTAAATACGAATATGGTTAAATCCTGCGATATGTGCAATTTTTTTGCAATTTTGTTCGTGGAGATGTTCAATAATCAAATGGCTACTTTTATAATCGTCAATACCAATATAATCTACATTAAGTTCATCTTCACCTCTGTCAAATAGTACTAGTTTAACACCTTTTGTTTTGATTTTTTCATAATAGTCCAAGCAAATTGTTTCATTGGCCATGGAGGCGATAATACCATCAACTTGGATTCCTAATAAAGAATCAATGCTCTTACATTCTTTATTATATTGTTCATTAGACTGTGTCATTACAATATTGTACCCATTCTCGTTTAGCACTTCTTCCATGTTTTGAACTACTGAAGAAAAGAAGTTACTATTCACCCTTGGTACAATTACTCCAACCAAATTAGATTTTCCTTTTCGCAAGGCACTAGATAAGGTATTGGGTTGGTAATCTAATTGTATAGTCATCTTTTTTACGGCTTCTTTCGTTTTATCACTTATTCTAGGATGATCACTCAGCGCTTTTGATACAGCAGAAGGGGTGAGTCCCAATGCTGTAGCAATATCTTTTATGGTCGATTTTTTTTTTATTTCCAAAATATTTATATATTTGTTCAAACGATTGAACAAATATAATTTGTTTTTATTTAAAATCAAAACAAATAGTTTAAATAGTGTAATTATATAACTTACTGATTAAGTAGGTGTTATGTAGTTTTATTTCTATAGAAGATTTTAAATAAATTCTTATTTTGATATTTATGTTCAATCGATTGAACAAAATGAATTAAACCTATTATTTAGCTAGAAAATGAAATATATTGTTTGCGAAAAACCAGGAGAATTTATCTTAAAAGAAAAAGAAGCTCCGATTAGAAAAGAAAATGAAGCCTTATTACAAATTAACAAAGTTGGAATCTGCGGAACCGATTTACATGCTTATGCAGGTAATCAAGCCTTCTTTACTTATCCGCGCATCTTAGGGCACGAGTTAGCTTCTACTGTTTTAGAAATAGGAGAGAATCCTGAAGGAATAGTTGCAGGAGATAAAGTGGTTGTGATGCCCTACATCAGTTGTCAAAAATGCATCGCTTGTCGCAATGGTAAAACAAATTGTTGTACAAATATTAAAGTTTTGGGCGTGCATACTGATGGCGGAATGCAAGAACAAATTACTGTTCCAACCAATATTTTATTGAAAGCAAATCATTTGTCACACGATCAAATGGCAATTGTTGAGCCTTTGGCAATTGGGGCACATGCTATTCGTAGAGCAGCTATACAACCAGGCGAAACTGTAGCTGTGGTGGGTTGTGGACCAATCGGAATCGGAATTATGAAATTGGCTCAAATTGCTGGTGCCAAAGTAATTGCGATTGATATGAATGAGCAACGTTTGGCTTATGCTAAAGAAAAAATTGGTGTTGATTATGTTGTAAAAGCAGGAGATACCGCTGTTGAAGAAATTACAAAAATCACCAACGGTGACTTATGTACAGCTGTATTTGATGCGTCAGGAAATAAATACGCTTTAGAAGCTTGTCCAGATTACATGTCACATGGTGGTCGTTTTATATTGGTAGGTTTATCAAAAGGTGAATTGACATACACGCACCCAAAAATACATGCTAAAGAAATGACTTTGATGTGTAGCCGTAATGCAACTACTGAAGATTTTGAACACGTAATCAATGTACTAGATCAATTCCCAACAGAATCTTATATCAGCCATTCAGTGCCATTTACTGAAATGATCGAAAATTTTGATAGTTGGTTAAATCCAGAAAGTGGTGTGATCAAAGCAACTGTAGTTTTTAATTCGTAATTCAAAGATCATGTCAAAAATTTTTGTACAAATACATCCAAACGACAATATTATTGCAGCCCTTATTGATTTACCAAAAGGCACTGTAATTGCGCATAATGGAGCCGATATTGTTTTGGTCGAAAACATCAAGCAAAAACATAAATTCACAACAACTGATTTGGCTGTAGGGGATCTAATTTACATGTATGGTGTTTTAATCGGAAAAGCAACGCAGCCCATAGCCAAAGGAGCAGCTATTAAAACTGAAAATGCCAAACACGCTTCGGCAGATTTTAACGTTTCGCAGGAAAAATTTAGTTGGAAAGCACCCGATATTTCAAAGTTTGAAGGAAGAACCTTTAACGGTTACCATAGAGAAGACGGTTCTGTAGGTACGGGTAATTACTGGTTGGTGATTCCGCTTACTTTTTGCGAAAATAGAAATATTGACGTGCTCGAAGGTGCACTAGCTGATAAATTGGGATACCAAACCAAAAAAGATTTTGCAGTAGATACCGACGCACTGATTCAACAATACAAACAAGGTGCCTCTACAGAAGAGATATTGAATACACCAATTATCGCTACCAAAGAAGAAATAGCAAAAAACAGACTTTTTCCTAATGTTGACGGAATAAAATTCCTGAAACACGATGGAGGTTGTGGTGGTACTCGTGAAGATTCACAAGTTTTGTGCAATTTATTAGCGGGATATATTGTGCACTCTAATGTAGCGGGAGCCACTATTTTTAGTTTAGGTTGTCAAAACGCACAAATCGAAATGCTGCAAGAAGCTATCAAAAAATTAGATCCAAACTTCTCTAAACCCGTTCATTTTTTAGAACAACAAAAAAGTGCAAGTGAGAGACAGTTAATAGAGGAGGCGGTGAAACATACGTTTCTGGGACTAATTGAAGCCAATAAAATAGAAAGAAAACCAGCACCTATCAGTAAAATCATATTGGGATTAGAATGCGGTGGATCAGATGGATTCTCCGGAATTTCTGCCAATCCAGCTTTAGGATACACTTCAGATTTATTGGTAGCCTTGGGAGGAACACCTGTTTTGTCTGAATTTCCAGAATTGAATGGGGTAGAACAAGATCTTATTAATAGATGTGAAACTACAGAAGATGCAACCAAGTTTTCGTCGCTCATGCGCGCCTATTCAGCCTCTGCGATTGCAGTTGGTTCAGGATTCGAAAATAATCCATCGCCAGGAAACATCAAAGATGGTTTAATTACCGATGCAATGAAGTCTGCAGGAGCTGCCAAAAAAGGAGGGACTTCACCTGTTGTTGAAGTATTGGATTATGCAGAAAGAATCACCAAACCAGGTCTTAACTTACTTTGTACGCCAGGAAATGACGTAGAATGTTCTACAGGTCTTGCAGGTTCTGGCTGTAATTTAATTGTTTTTACCACTGGTTTAGGAACACCTACGGGTAACCCAATTGCGCCTGTGATCAAAATGTCAAGTAATACCACGCTTTATCAAAAAATGAAAGATATCATTGATATTGATGCTGGAACGGTAATTACGGGTGAAGATACGATCGAAAGTATGGGCGAAAAATTATTGGAATACATTATCAAAGCAGCGAGTGGTGAGATTATTACCAAAGCCGAATTAAAGGGTCAAAATGATTTTATTCCGTGGAAAAGAGGGGTTTCTCTTTAATTTTAAATCGAAAAAAATGCAACAATTAAATAGAAAAACAGCCAATAAAACAGCTATTGCACCCGAAAGAATTATGCAATTTGGAGGAGGGAATTTCCTTCGTGCCTTTAGCGATTGGATGTTTGATGTATTAAATAAAGAAACTGATTTCGAAGGAAGTATCGTTATTATAAAACCGACTCAAAGAGGTGATTATGATGAACTAAAACAACAAGATGGTTTGTTTCATGTTGCTTTGGATGGTATTCGAAAAGGAGAATTAGTATCGACAGTTACCCTTGTTGAAAGTGTGAGTCGTGTGATTCAGCCCTATACACAATGGGATGATTATTTGAAATTGGCCGAAAGTCCAGATTTGAGATTTATTATTTCGAATACAACCGAATCAGGTATTCGTTTCTCAGAAACGGATCAATTAAATGATAATCCTCCACACGAATTTCCTGCAAAGGTGACCGTTTGGTTGCATCACCGTTTTCAATATTTTAAAGGAGATCATTCTAAAGGTTGTATTCTAATGCCTTGTGAATTAATAGAAAATAATGGGGAAGCTTTGAAGAAAGCTATCATCCAATATGCGCATCATTTTAATCTTTCATCTGATTTTGTTGCTTGGATCGAAAATTCCAATTATTTCTGTAATACGTTGGTAGATCGTATTGTCTCTGGATACCCAACAGACCGTGCCGATGAAATTTTAAAGCAAATTGGTTATAATGACCCCTTATTGGTGGCTGGTGAAGACTACCACAGTTTTGTAGTACAAGGGCCAGCAATTGTGCAAAAAGAATTGCCTTTTTCACAAACCAATTTGAACGTACAATTTGTAAATGATATAAGTGCTTATTGCGAAATGAAAGTGCGTATTCTTAACGGAGCACATACTTCTTTGGTGCCTGTTGCCTATTTAGCAGGTCTTCGAACTGTTAAGGAATCGATGGAAAACCCGAATATTTTACAATTTGTAAATGAAGTTTTGGCAGAAGAAATCACAAAAACGTTACAGAATTTCCCAGAAGAAGAGCTTGATTATTTTGTGAATGCTGTTTTGGATCGATTCAAAAATCCAACATTAAAACATTTCTTAATCAGTATTTCTTTAAACAGTACCTCCAAATTTATGGCGAGGTTATATCCTGCTTTAAAAGAATATACAGAAAGTCAAGGACAGTTACCAAAACGTATTGTTTTCTCCCTTTCTTGCTTAATTCGTTTTTATAAAGGAGAATACAACAACGAAATTATTCCAATTAACGATGCTACCGAAACATTAGATTTTTTCAAAATGATTTGGAGTCAAAAGGATGCAGGTACAATTGGGTATACAGAACTAGTGCAAAAAGTAATAGGAAATGTAGCTATTTGGGGAGAAAACCTAACAACAATTCCAAATTTAGTTGAAACTGTAGCTTCTAATTTAGAGGCATTAGAAAAAAACGGAATTGAAGCTTCTATTAAAAATCTAGTGTCATGATTATAGATTCTCATCAACATTTTTGGCAATACGATTCCAAAAAACACGAATGGATAGATGACCAAATGGCGATTATTCGTCGTGACTTTTTGGCTGAGGATTTAGATAAAGTTTTTCAGGAAAATCAGATCGATGGTTGCGTTGCTGTTCAAGCAGATCAAACGCTGGCAGAAACTGATTTTTTGTTAGAACTCGCAACGGAGAATGATTTTATAAAAGGAATTGTTGGGTGGGTAGATCTTAGAGCTGAAAATATTGAAGGTATTCTACAAATGTATAGTTCGTTTTCGAAATTAAAAGGATTCAGGCATGTGGTTCAAGGCGAATTAGATCCTAATTTCCTGCTAAGACCCGAATTTCTACGAGGTATTGCTGCTTTAGAAAAATACAATTTCACTTATGACATTTTAATTTTCCCACATCAACTTGGAGCCACTTTAGAATTCGTTAAAAAATTTCCGAAGCAAAAGTTTGTCATCGATCACATTGCAAAACCATACATAAAGGACGGTTTTTATGATGGATGGGCGACATTAATGTTGGCTATTGGTGCACAAAAAAATGTGTACTGCAAAATATCAGGGATGACTACCGAAGCCGATTATGACTCTTGGAGTCCTGAACAAATTAAACCGTATTTCGATTTAGTATTAAAAGCATTTGGACCCGACCGATTATTGTTCGGTTCTGATTGGCCAGTATGCTTAGTGGCTGGGAATTATACAAAAACAAAAGATTTAGTAACACAATTTATTGGTCATTTGACACCAGAACAGCAAAATGCTATTATGGGACAAAATGCGATTAATTTTTATAACCTTTAATAGTAAATAAAATGAAAATAAAACCGACTTATATAAAAGGGGATTATACAAAAAGTGATTTTTTTAATAATCAAAGCCGTCTCGTTTGTGGGTGTTCTGGTTTAGGAGGAGTATGGAGACCTATTGAGGAATCAGACGCTGTGGGAACATTAATGTATGCATTAGAAAACGGAGTTCGTGTATTTGATACGGCACCATCTTACAATAGATCACAGGAATTTTTAGGTAAAACTTTAAAGTTATGGACTGGAGAAAGACCTTTTATCAGTACAAAAGTAGGACGATTAAAAGCGGATAGAGCGGATGAATGTATTGTAGATTATTCTCCAGAAACCATGAGAAAAAGTGTTTATGAAAGTTTAGAAACTTTAGGCATAGACAAGATCGATCTATTGTTTTTACATGAGCCACATTTAGTGCCAGTTGAAAAAATGGACGAAATTATGGATTGTTTGAATGGATTGAAAAAAGAAGGGGTTGTAAAAATGTTAGGAATTGGAGGGAATCCAACAGAAGCTTTTTATCCACATATGATTAAAAAGAACTTTGATGCTCTTTCTGGATTTTTAAAAATGGATGCCTGTAACCTATCGGGTTATGATAGAGATATTCCTCAAATTCGTAAGGAAAACATCGCTTATTATGCAGCTTCAGCTTTGCATATGGGATTATTGGGAAGACGATTGGAAGAATATAATGCTGATAGACCAGATAATGAATGGATTACTAATCTAGATGTAGATACAGCCCTTAAGATTAATGAGATAGCTGTTAAAAATAACATTCCATTGTCTCGATTAGCATTAAGATACGTCTTCTCTATGGAAGAAGCAGACAGAGTAGTGGTTGGACCAAGTAAAAAAGAACAAATGGTTGATTTACTTAATGCTTGGGAAGAAGGTAAATTAGAGGAATCTATATTTGACGAAATTACAGAAACTATCATTGCTGCAAAATTAGCAGCAACGAATTAAAAAAAATAACCAAGAACGATTTCTAATAATTTAACCTAATTGTTGTTTTTGCCTAATGAAAAGTTTAGGTATAGCAGCAGATCACTATTATAACCACAAATTATGAATACAACCGTGAATAAACCAGTAGTCCGCAAAGAGCTACTTTTCCCCTTTATTATAATTACATCTTTATTTGCTCTTTGGGGTATTGCAAATGATTTAACTAATCCGATGGTTTCTGCTTTCAAGAAAGTAATGCCAGAATTATCCAATATGCAAGCTTCATTAGTGCAGTTTGCTTTTTATTTCGGTTATTTTTTTATGGCTTTGCCAGCAGCACTTTTTATTCGAAAATACAGCTATAAATCTGGTATTATTTTAGGATTGCTGCTATATGCAACCGGAGCATTTCTATTTTATCCTGCGGCAGCTTATCAAGATTTTAACTATTTTCTAGTGTCATTATGGATTATTACCTGTGGTCTGGCTTTTTTGGAAACTACCTCAAATCCATTGATTTTGTTTTTGGGTGATCCAGAAACGGCAACGCAACGATTGAATTTGGCACAAGCTTTTAATCCCATCGGATCATTGACAGGGATGATTATGGCACAAGTTTTTGTGATTAACTCATTGCGTTCAGATGACTACACGGCTGATGCATACAAAGCACTATCTTCTACAGAGGTAGCAGCAATACGCGAAAATGATTTAGGTATCATTAGTATTCCATATATCGGTCTGGGAGTTTTAGTGTTGGTAATTTTAGGTGTTATTATTATGACCAAAATGCCAAAAACACCTCAGGAAGATAAAATGTCATTGTCAGAATCGTTTTCGAAATTGTTTGCTAACAAAAATTATAAATTAGGAGTAGTAGCACAAGCTTTTTATGTAGGTGCTCAAATTATGTGTTGGACGTTCATTTTTCAATATGTTGACAACGTAAATCTAACTTTTGGTTTGGAATTAACAGCAACATACTACAATGTGGCGGCAATGATTTTGTTTCTTACGGGTAGATGGATTGGTACAGGACTAATGAAGAAAACAAATCCTTCAAAAATCTTGATGTTTTTTGGAATCGGTAGTGTAATTTGTTGTGCTGGCGCAATCGTGCTACAAGGTATGCCAGGATTAATTTCGCTAGTGTGTGTATCTATTTTTATGTCTATAATGTTTCCAACAATTTATGGTATCGCATTAAAAAACATGGGAGACGAAGCAAAAATTGGATCAGCAGGTTTGGTTATGGCTATCGTTGGAGGAGCTTTGATGCCTGTATTGCAAGGAAGTATTTTGGATTGGGGAGGTCCTGGATTTTCAGATATGAAAATTTTAGGATTTATTCCAGAAGTTAATTTCTCTTTCATTTTACCGCTAATCTGTTTGTCTGTAGTTACATTATATGGCTACATAACCTATCAACTTTCTAAAAAAGACTAAAAATGAGTACTAAAAGATTTTGTTTTTCGTGTGATCTAAAAGATGATTCGAAATTAATTGCCGAATATAAAGAATACCATGCTGAAGGTAATGCATGGCCTGATATCACAAAAAGTATCAAAGATGCTGGAATTGTTGACATGCAAATTTACCTAACCGGTAACAGAATGTTCATGATTATGGAAGTCGATAAAACGTTTGACCCTGCAAAAAAGTCAAAAATGGATGCCGAAAACCCAAAAGTACAAGAGTGGGAAAACTTAATGTGGAACTACCAACAAGAACTTCCTTGGGCACAGGATGGCGAAAAGTGGCTGCCTCTGGAAAAAGTTTTTCAGTTATAGGTTACCGTCCATAAAATAAAAATATACAGCATTTATCAAGAAGTTCGCTTCTAAGTAAATGCTGTTTTTTATTGTATATGTCCAAGATTGTGGTACACTTTTTTGATTGCTTCAGATCCATATTTTCTTTCTAATTTTCGAACAATAAAATGTCCTTTGGCCATATCTTGAAAATGATCAATAAAGATGGTGTTGATGATTGCGCCACCTGCAGCACCTACCAGCGGGACTGCTTGAGCTGCTGCTTTTTCAGTAATTTGAATACTGAAACGTTCTGCTACTTTTGTAAGTATTCGTAGTAATATCGGTAAACCTTCTTCTGTAAATCCCTTTGCAGCGATGTATTCTGCAGATTCTGCAATGGAACGTGCCAATAGTGTGCGCACAACAAAATAACCACTCTCGGTTCCATCGTCTGTAATGGTACGCCCTCCCAAAGCAAAAACTTCTAAACAAGCTATTTTTGCAGCTGTGGTATCCAGTGATTCTCCTTGCGATCGTGCTATTTCAGCAATGGAGCGTAACATGATTGTTGTTGAAATCGGTAGCTCAATAGCCAAAGCGGGTAGTCCTAAAAAGCCGCCCAATCCTCCAGTCACGGCTACTCCAAACTTGTGCCATTTATTAGATGATGGCGTGCCAGGTGTATTAGAAATAGTAAAAATAGCCGCTTCAGAAGCTTTCATCAGCGCTTTTTCGGTGATGGCACCAATTTTTGCAGTCCAATCTTTGGGTAATTTTTCCAAACCCATTTCGATAGGTCTACCGATGTAGTTTGTTATTTTGGCCGCCATTCCAGGATTTTCTAGTAGATTTTTGGCTTCTAGTAATTCTTGATGATCTGATTGAGTAAGTGTCATTGGTGATTATTTTAGTACTAATTTAAGCAATATATCTTAAAGTTATTTTATACCAAATGCATTTATAATTTAGTCTAAAACCTTTTGGTTTGCTGTCGATTCAATATGAAGACAATGCTCCCGACGCTTAGGGAGGATTATTTTGACGCAAGCCTGAAAGTGCAAAGGTGGAAAGCAATCTGTAATCGATTGGTGTTCCAGCAGGAATATTTTAGATAAAAAAAAATCGGATTTTGCTGAATTGACTTTTCTAAAAGCTTCTCAACAAAATCCGATTTTTATCTAGCTTTAAAAGCTATTATTTTCTAACGAATGGAGGTAATAATTTACTTGAAATTTCACCAAAACCAATTCGAACTTGACTGTTTTTACAATGTCCTGTCATGATTACAGTATCGTAGTCATTTATAAATTTTCGTTCGGTACCATCAGATAATTTTATTGGGTTTTTACCACCCCAAGTCAATTCAAGCATCGAAGCGTAGTTCTCTTTTGTAGGTCCAGAAATTGCTCCAGAACCCATCATATCTCCCGAATTGATTCTGCAACCACTTGATGCATGGTGTACAAGTTGTTGGTTCATAGTCCAATACAAATGTTTGAAATTGGTTTGACTCACCACGTTTGCTTTACCATTTTCTGGCTGAATGGCCACATCCAAATGAATATCAAAAGAGTGTTTACCTTTTTGTTGCAAATAGGGAAGTGGACTCGGAAATTGTTTTGGTCCAGGAACTTTAAATGGCTCTAAGGCATCCATGGTCACAATCCAAGGCGAAATAGAGGTTGCGAAATTTTTCGATAAAAAGGGTCCTAATGGCATGTACTCCCATTTTAGGATGTCTCTAGAAGTCCAGTCATTCATCATCACCATACCAAAAATATAGTCTTCGGCTTCGCTAATCGGAATCATTTCACCCATTATATTCGCATCTGTAGTAATAAATGCCGTTTCAAGTTCAAAATCAACTGAACGTGAAGGGCCTATTGCTGGAGTAGTCTCACCTGATGGCAAACTCTGCCCCAAAGGACGGTGCACTGGAATTCCCGAAGGTATTATGGTAGAGCTTCTACCATGGTAGCCTACAGGGATATGCGACCAGTTTGGTAATAAGGCGTTTGTTTCATCACGATACATTTTCCCCATGTTGGTAGCATGTTCTTTACTAGAATAAAAATCGGTATAATCACCTATTAGTACAGGCAATTGCATTTCTACATCTGTTATATTGAAGATTACAATGTCTTTGTGCTTGTCATTGTCTTTCAGCTTTGGATTATTTTCGTCAAAAATATCCGCGATTCGATTTCGAACCAGCCTCCATGTTTTCTTTCCGTCAGAAATAAAGTCGTTTAAAGTATCTTGCATGAACATATCATCGGTCAATTCGATACCAGAGAAATAATTCATTTGTTGCAAAGCCCCCAAATCTATAGCATAGTCTCCAATTCGAGTTCCTACAGTAACGACGTTTTCTTTGGTAAGAAAAACCCCGAAAGGAATGTTTTGAATTGGAAAGTCGCTGTTTTCGTGAACTGTCAGCCAAGATTTTCTTTTGGTATCGTTAGCAGATATAGGCATATATAAGAATGTTTATTGTTGAAATTTTTTATATCAAATATATCATAATCTAGCTACTGAACAAACGTTTTTTTGTATTTTTGCGGTAAATTAACTAAATTGATAAAAATGCAACGCGACAAACAAATTTTTGACCTTATTATTGAAGAACAAGACAGACAAGTACACGGATTAGAACTTATTGCATCTGAGAACTTTGTAAGTGACGAAGTAATGGAAGCTGCTGGTTCAGCTTTAACAAATAAATATGCCGAAGGGTATCCAGGAAAAAGATATTATGGTGGTTGTGAAGTTGTTGATATCGTAGAGCAAATTGCCATTGACAGAGCGAAAGAATTATTTGGTGCTGTATACGCAAACGTGCAACCGCACTCAGGTTCTCAAGCAAATGCATCAGTATTTCATGCTTGTTTGCAACCAGGAGATAAAATCTTAGGATTTGACTTATCTCACGGTGGTCACTTAACTCACGGTTCTCCAGTTAACTTTTCAGGACGTGTTTACAACCCAACTTTTTATGGTGTTGAAAAAGAAACAGGTCGTTTAAACTATGATAAAATTCAAGAAATTGCTACAAAAGAGCAACCAAAATTAATTATTGCAGGTGCTTCGGCTTACTCTCGTGATATGGATTTTGAGCGTTTCAGAGTAATTGCTGATAGCGTTGGTGCTATTTTGATGGCAGATATATCTCACCCTGCAGGTTTAATTGCAAAAGGATTGATGAATGACCCAATTCCTCATTGTCATATTGTTACTACTACAACACACAAAACATTGCGTGGACCTAGAGGTGGATTGATCTTGATGGGGAAAGATTTTGAAAACCCATGGGGATTGAAAACTCCAAAAGGTGAAATCAGAATGATGTCTTCATTACTAGATTTAGCAGTATTCCCTGGAAATCAAGGTGGACCATTAATGCACATTATTGCTGCAAAAGCAGTTGCTTTTGGTGAAGCTTTGCAAGATGAATTCTTTACTTATGCTCGTCAATTACAAAAAAATGCAAACGCTATGGCTGATGCTTTTGTAAAAAGAGGATATGACATCATCTCAGGAGGTACAGACAATCACATGATGTTGATTGACCTTAGAAACAAAGGTATTTCAGGAAAAGATGCTGAAAATGCTTTGGTAAAAGCTGAGATCACTGTAAATAAAAATATGGTTCCTTTTGATGACAAATCTCCATTTGTTACTTCTGGTATTCGTGTTGGTACTGCTGCAATCACCACTCGTGGACTTGTTGAAGCAGATATGGAAACTATTGTTGAATTGATCGACAGAGTACTTACCAACCATACTGATGAAGCAGTTATTGAAGCTGTTGCTGACGAAGTAAATGATATGATGAGCGAAAGAGCAATCTTCGTTTACTAAAATTTCTATAGTTGAAGTGTTTAAATATTTAACGAATTATTTAAAGTTTAAAGTTTCGCAGTTGTCAGTGACGACTCGAAACTTTAAACTTTTTTAGCTTTAAACTAGGCTTAAACTATAAACAATATTAAACTACCTTAAACCTTTTAAACTTTTTAAACCTTAAACAAAATTTGTCATGGGCGTATTACGATTACAATTACCTACAGACCCTAGATGGGTAAATATTGTAGAAAAAAATATAGAAGAGATTTTGACTGACCATGCTTGGTGCGAACAGAAAGCCGCTACCAATGCAATCACGATCATCACTCATAACTCTGAGCACCAAGATTTGGTAAAAGATTTATTGGCTTTGGCTAAAGAAGAAATTGAGCATTTTGATATGGTCCACAATATCATCATCAAGCGTGGCTTGAAATTGGGTCGCGAGCGCAAAGATGATTATGTGAATGAGTTGTACCTGTACATGAAAAAATCGAATGATGGGAGCAGAGTTTCTGGTTTGGTCGAAAGATTGTTATTCTCAGCCATGATTGAAGCGCGTAGTTGTGAACGATTCAAAGTATTATCTGAAAATATCAAAGACGAAGAATTGTCTGTTTTTTATAGAGAGTTAATGGAAAGTGAAGCGGGACATTATACCACTTTTATCACCTACGCCCGTAAGTATGGAAAAGGAATTGACGTTGAAAAACGTTGGAGAGAATGGCTAGCTTTTGAAGAAGCGGTAATATCCAAGTACGGAAAAGGAGAAACAATTCACGGATAAAAAGGTTTTATCCGTGATTATTTTCTAGACCATATCTTCGGGTTTAACCCAAAGATCAAATTCTTCTGCTGTGAGATAACCCAATCTCACGGCTTCTTGTTTTAAAGTTGTTCCGTTTTTGTGTGCGGTTTGCGCAATTTCGGCCGCCTTATAATAGCCTATTTTTGTATTTAAGGCCGTAACTAGCATTAATGAGTTATTGAGCAATTCGGTTATGCGATCGTAATTGGGTACAATGCCATCTACACAATGAATAGTAAACGAATGGCAAGCGTCTGCAAGTAGTTCTGCAGATTGTAAAAAGTTGTACGCAATCATGGGCTTAAAAACATTGAGCTCATATTGGCCTTGCATACCTCCAACCGTTATTGCCACATCATTACCTATTACCTGCGCGCAAACCATTGTTACCGCTTCGCATTGCGTGGGATTAACTTTCCCAGGCATAATCGAAGAACCAGGCTCATTTTCGGGTAAAATAATTTCGCCAATTCCAGATCGTGGTCCAGAGGCTAACATTCTAATATCATTTGCAATTTTGTTCAAAGATACGGCGAGTTGTTTAAGTGCTCCATGCGACTCTACCATTGCATCATGTGCGGCCAGGGCTTCAAATTTATTTTCAGCAGTTACAAATTCAAGTCCGGTAAAATCAGAAATATAGCGAGCTACCAATTCTGAATAGCCCGCTGGCGTATTGAGTCCAGTTCCTACCGCAGTTCCGCCCAAAGCTATTTCAGACAAATGCGGAAGTGTATTTTTAAGCGCTTTGATACCGTGATTAAGCTGTGATACATAACCCGAAAACTCCTGTCCTAAGGTGAGTGGTGTGGCATCCATTAGATGTGTACGACCAATTTTTACTACATCTTTAAAAGCCATAGATTTTTGTTCAAGGCTATCTCTCAGTTTTTCAAGTGCAGGAATCGTTTGTTGCATAATACTGGTTTTTGCAGCAATATGCATAGCAGTAGGGAAGGTGTCATTGGAGGATTGCGATTTGTTAACATCGTCATTTGCTTTGATAAAAGGGGCATCTTCACCAATTTTCAACCCCTGATTTACTTGTGCACGATTAGCAATTACCTCATTTAGGTTCATATTACTTTGTGTTCCTGATCCTGTTTGCCAAATTACTAGAGGAAACTGATCGGCAAGACCTCCATTTATTATTTCGTCGCAAACTTTTGCAATGGCATCTCGCTTTTCTATGGCAAGCACTCCTAAATCGTAATTTGTGTAAGCCGCTGCTTTTTTTAAATAAGCAAAACCCGTGATGATCTCTTTGGGCATTGAAGCCGCTGGACCGATTTTAAAATTTGTTTTTGAACGTTCTGTTTGGGCACCCCAATAGGCATCTACAGGTACGGAAACCTCTCCAAGTGTGTCTTTTTCTATTCTAAATTTCATAACTCTATCTATTGATTTTTCTATAAAAATGACTTTTGATATTATAAAGGTACAAAAATGTATTTTTTATGTAAATTGATTTGTTTTTTTATTGTCAACAAAAGATATAAGTCCTATATTTGTGGCTACATTCAAAAATTCCGGAAAACATGTTTGAATTTTCACAGTATTTAGGCTTTTTACTTTTCTTAACCGTATTAACTATAGGTTTTTGGTTAATGTTCTTTCTTGTAGGTATCGTTCAATATTGGATTGGCGGTGCATTATATGAATTGTACAAAGAAAAGAAAGCAAAGAAACAAGAATCACTTTAATTTTAAATTGATTTGAAGTATAAAGGACTCGCAAGCGAGTCCTTTTTTTATGCCTTATTTATAAATTTCTATTGAATATAAAAGCCACTAAGAAAATCGTTTCCTAGTGGCTTTTAAAATTTTATCCAGCGAAATCGCCGCCTTCATTATCATTCCCTTGCGGTTTGCCTGGTTTTTCACCTTCGCCTTTTTTCTTGTTGAAACGATAGGTAAACGAAAGATTGATCTGTCTTACTCTAAACTGCATCGAAGTAAAGGAATCGATTTGACCAGGTATATTAGTTTCAAACCTTCTTTTACCACTGTTAAAAAGATCATTTACTGTTAGAGAAACCGTTGCTTTCTCTTTTAAAACATCTTTACTAAAAGCAAGGTTAACTATGGTCATGCTTAAATATTTACCTTGAATGCTTTTTTGAGGTGCAAAATACATTCCGTTTGTTTGCCAATCAATTTTATACGGTAAAGAAACCTTTGACGTTAATCGCGTAAACCAACCCAAAGTACTTTGATCAAAATTTTGATCCACTACAACATTATTAATATCGGTATAACTATAAAAACCACTTACTTTACTGCTAAACAAGTTCAAGTTGTTGTTTAACTTCCACCATTTAAAAGGTGAATAATTCAAATTGAATTCAAATCCATATCGATCTTCATCGGCTAAGTTAATTGGCGTGGTTAGAATTACTGGTGTAATCACTGTTTGACCATCAACCACAGATTCTACCGTATCCCCATTTGGTCTACGAATGAATTGGAATACCGAGTTACTTTTATTATAGTAGATAGACGATGTCAAAGTTGCTTTTCCAATTTTCGTCAAATAACCTAGCTCATAAACATCCGTAAATGATGGATTTAAATCAGAGTTTCCTTGAAAAATGTTTACATTACTCGAATATCGTGATGCAGGATTAATAAAACGTGAACTTGGTCTATTGATTCTTTTACTATAATTAAGAGAAATACTATTGTGCTCTGTCAATTGGTAGGTCAAGAATGCACTTGGGAAGAAATTGTCATATTTCTTAGTGTTGAAATTGTTCGAAGACAACAGATTGATGTTAATATTAGAATCCTCATATCTTAACCCTGCTAAATAGGAGAATTTATTTATTTTCGAACCAAATTGAGCATAAACTGCATTAATTTTTTCTTTGTATTCTAATATATTACTGTAGTTTGCATTGGGTACGTAGAGGTTGTTATCTTCAATTTTTCCAATTTCGTAATCGGTTGTAATAACTTTAAATTGTCCTTTATAACCTGCTTCAAATTGACTGTTCTCACCAATTGGCAATACATAATCACCTTGAAATATATTAGTAATGTCTTTTCCTTTGGTATTGTTATACTCGTTTGTCAAACTACTAGGTGTTCCAACTATTTGATCGGCAATAGTTGTAACGTCTTGATCTCTACTCGAAGCAGTAGAAAAATCTAAGGTTAACTTGTGACCGTCCTTTTTAAATTTTTTAGTAAAATTTGAGGTATACTGAAAGTCTTTATCTGTTGAAAATTGACTATTGTATCTATTTCGAACAAAAAAGTCTGTTCCTTCAAAATTGGATAAGTTTACGTCTTCTGGATTATTACCGTCTTGGTTTCTATATTTTATTCCATTGGTCCAAGTTATCGAAGGTGTTAAAAATAAATCGATACCAAAAGAAGTATTGAATCCATTACGTTCACGATTACGGTTGTTAACCTCATTGATAATCTTATTTAACGATCCGTCTTCATTTAAGTAATTGGTATTTGTGATAGTTTTTCCTGGAGAGTTACTATCATTATATCCAAAGTTTGAGAAAAAGTTGAAACGGTCTGTTTTATAATTTAAGTTGGTAGAAATGTCTAGGTTTTTTGGATTTCCTACAGTAGCTACCACAGATCCATTTACGCCATTTGTTTTTCCTTTTTTCAAAACAATGTTGATAATTCCAGCACCACCCTCAGCATCATACCTAGCAGATGGATTGGTGATTACTTCAACTTTGTCCAATGCATCAGAAGATATAGAGCGCAAGGCATCACTAATATTAGTCGCATTAGATGGGCGTCCGTCTATAAGTATACGCACGTTATCATTCCCGCGCAGACTTACAGTTCCATCTGTGTCTACGGTTACTGATGGCACATTGTTTAAAACATCACTTGCAGTACCACCTTTGACAGTCATGTCTTGGCCAACGTTGTAAATTTTCTTGTCTAATTTGATTTCAACTGACGACTTTTCAGTGGTAATTACGACTTCTTTTAATTGAGCAGCATCCTCCTCTAGTGAAAAAGTTCCTAGACTAGTTGATTTTTGAAGTAGTTTACCTTTGATTTCAATTGCTTTAAACGAAATGAATTCTACTTTAATGTTATAAGTTCCAGGAATAATATCTATAGAAAATTCTCCCTTTGGATCGGTTATACCACCTGTAATTCCTTTTGGATTTTTAGGATTGACAAAAGTGATCGTTGCGTACTCTAGTGACTGATTTGATATTTTTTCAATAACTTTACCTGTAATCTTAATTTTTGCAGGTGGAGGTCCTTGTTGGGCGAATGCAGTCAAGAATGTAAAAAATACAAGTAGACTGAAAAAGTGTTTTAAGTGCTGTTTCATTTTAAGTTGGCTTTTTGTTTTGCATGCTTTAAGTCTGTCCTATTTTGTCCGTTTAAAAAATAGTTACGACAGTTGAATGTTATTTGATAAAATCTTTAATTTTTTCTAAATCTCTAGCGATGATTGCTTTATTATCCCTAATTACAATCGGCCTTTCGATTAGAATAGGATTAGACGACAATATGGTAATCAATTCTTCGGTTGTAAATGATTTATTTTTAAAATTTTCTATCCAAAGCTTTTCCTTTTGTCTTACAATATCCATAGGACTTAGGTTTAATTTAGCTAATAAGGCCGTAAGTTCCTTTTCTGTAGGAGGATTTTCTAAGTACTTAATGACTTCAAAATCAATTGCGTTATCTTCTAAAAAAGCTAGACAATTGCGTGATTTTCCACATCGTGGATTATGATATACTTGTGTCATAGGTGTTTGTTTTTAACGTGATATAAGGATATTACTTTTAAAATATTAGGTTAATATTTTGAAAAAAAATAGATGAATCGGCAAAAATAGCATTTGAAATCCTATATTAGTCCTAATAAAACTATAAATTAATGTTTGTAAATCAAGGTGTTCGAATAGAGAATGAATTTTGGAAATATATTGTAGGGTCGCTAGCCATCATTTCGGCATCCTTCATAGGGCAACTGCCTTTAATTGGTGCTATTTTTTACGAAGTTTTTAAGAACAAAAAGCCCTATCCAACCACCAATCAAGATTTAATGCATTTTTTTGATTCGAATGTGACCCTGGTTTTAATTCTAATTCCTTCTGTTTTTGCTATTGTTGGGATTTATCTGGTGGTAAAGTACTTGCACAAACAAACATTTATGTCGGTAACTACAGCAAGACCAAAAGTAGATTGGAGTCGTGTAGCTTTTTCATTTGGATTATGGGCGGTAATAAGTGTTATTACTACTTTGATTTCTTATTATCAAAATCCCGCCAATTATGAATTCCAATTTGATTTGATTCCGTTTTTAGGGTTATTGGTCATTGGTACGATTTTAATACCCATACAAACCACTGTGGAAGAGTACGTTTTTAGAGGGTATTTGATGCAAGGTTTTGCTAATTTGTCAAAGAATAGGTGGTTTCCGTTGTTGCTTACCTCATTAATTTTTGGATTAATGCACTTGGCTAATCCTGAGGTTTCAAAAATGGGAAACATGATCATGGTTTACTATATAGGTACAGGGTTATTTTTGGGAATCCTTACCTTGATGGATGACGGTATGGAGCTCGCACTGGGTTTTCATGGCGCAAACAATCTTATTGCGGCATTGTTGGTTACCTCAGATTGGTCGGCCTTTCAAACCAACTCGATATTTAAGGATATTGCGGAACCAGAAGCAGGAATAGATATTATTTTGCCAGTCGTGGTCATATACCCGCTACTTTTACTTATCTTTAGTCGTAAGTACCAATGGACCAATTGGAAAGAAAAATTGACAGGAAATACACACTAACTATATAATAAAACACAACTATTTACAATGAGAAATGTTACTTTCAAAAATGTTCACAATCGTTTTAAGTTAAATGGAGTGCACCTTACTAGAGAAGATTTGATTCACGTTTCTTATTCTTTGGTAAAAGAGGGAGATGAATTTGAAAAATCAATTGGAGATTTTTTATTGGATTGGTTTGATGATAAAACCTATATCGATCTAGAGTCTTCAGGAACAACCGGAGTACCGAAAATCTTACGTACAGAGAAGCAAAGAATGGTGAATTCAGCTTTGGCAACGGGTGATTTCTTTGCTTTAAGCCCTGGAGATAAAGCTTTGTATTGTTTACCAACCCGCTTTATTGCTGGAAAAATGATGCTGGTAAGAAGTTTTATCCTTGGATTAGAAATTGATTTTGTAGCGCCTACTGCAACACCACTGGCACGTAATGAAACGGTATATGATTTTGTTGCCATGGTACCCATGCAAGCCCAAAATTCGATCAATGAATTACGAAATGTTAAGAAAATGATTGTCGGGGGAGCCCAAATGGGAAGAGAGCTTGAAAAAAGTTTGTTGAAAATCAATACAAAGGTCTATGAAACTTATGGAATGACAGAAACAATGACCCATATTGCAGCCAAAAAAGTGGGGGAGAAAGCTTTTACTGTTTTGCCAAGAGTTAGTATTTCGCAAAATGAGGAAAATTGCCTAGTAATTAATGCTCCACGCGTGTCTCTAGAAGAAATTGTAACAAATGATATTGTAGAAATTCTAAACGAAAAACAATTTATTTTCTTAGGACGAAGTGATAATGTGGTAAACAGTGGCGGAATTAAATTGATACCAGAAATAATTGAAGAAAAAATTGCCAATGCTGTTCATACTAAGTTTTTTGTAGGTGGTATAGCAGATCCTACTTTAGGTGAAAAGTTAATACTAGTTTTAGAAGGTGAAGACACCAATTTCGATCAGAGTATATTTTCAGTTTTGGATAAATATGAAAAACCAAAAGAAATTTATTATGTTCCACAATTTGCCGTTACAGAAACGGGTAAAATTAGAAGGAAAGAGATTTTGGCACAATTATAAAAAGTATAGCTACTAAATAAAAAAAGCATTTTGAGTAATCAAAATGCTTTTTTTTTGTTTCACTTCATGTAGCGTTTAAAAAGAATATTTTTTACTGAATATAAAGCTACGTTCATTAATGCTATTTATAATTCTGTTATTCGAATAAAGCTATTACCAACCTTCACGAATTTTCAAAGTAGTGATATGTGCTAGGTGATGATCACAATGCCAAGCATATACTCCAATATTTTCATCAAGAGAGAAAGATTTTCCATGCTCAGGATGAACAAAAGTTCTCGTCAAGTCTGTAGCTGATAAATTTTTCAAAATGGCGGTCCATCTCAAATGAATACCTTCTAATATTTTTATCGAACTTGCAATAGGGAAATTTTTACTGTCTACCATTTCGGCCCAACGATCTTCAAAATATGGTTTTATAAATGGTTTGTCTTCGGTCAATGCCAGTTTAAACCGTGCAAAACTATTCAAATGACTGTCTGCGCAATGATGTACCACTTGTCGAATTGTCCAACCATTTTCACGGTAAGGTGTATCGAGTTGTTCGTTAGAGAGGTCTTGTACTTCCGCTTTCAAACGATCAGGAAAACTAGCAATGCTTTCGATCCAGATGGACAATTGTTCAGCATTGATAATCTCAGGCTTCACAAAAGATCCAATAGGAAATTTTTGTTTTTCGATGTCCATTCTTCCTTTGTTTATTATACCTGAATTACGCCGAGATTAAATTGTTTTTCGATAGGGGCGTGGTTGGCAGCTTCGATTCCCATTGAAATCCATGTACGGGTATCTAGTGGGTCAATTATGGCATCTGTCCACAAGCGCGCTGCTGCATAATAAGGAGAAACTTGATCATCGTAGCGTGCTTTTATTTTCATAAAAAGTTCGTTTTCTTTGGCTTCATCAATAGTTTCACCTTTCGATTTCAAAGAAGAAGCTTCAATTTGCGCCAAAACTTTAGCAGCCTGAGTACCTCCCATAACAGCAAGCTCTGCACTTGGCCAAGCAAAGATAAGCCTAGGGTCAAAAGCCTTCCCACACATAGCGTAGTTACCTGCACCGTATGAATTCCCTATGACTACAGTAAATTTTGGCACCACAGAGTTACTCACGGCATTCACCATTTTGGCACCGTCCTTAATAATACCGCCTTGCTCAGATTTTGATCCTACCATAAAACCGGTAACATCTTGAAGAAAAACCAACGGAATCTTCTTTTGGTTGCAGTTCGCTATAAAACGAGTGGCTTTGTCTGCACTGTCAGAGTAAATTACGCCCCCAAATTGCATTTCGCCTTTTTTACTTTTTACCACTTTACGTTGGTTTGCTACAATTCCAACTGCCCAACCGTCAATACGAGCGTATCCCGTAATGATCGTTTGACCGTATCCCTCTTTATAAGCTTCAAATTCAGAATTATCCACCAAACGATGAATGATTTCCATCATGTCATATTGTTCGTTACGTGCTTTTGGAAGAATTCCATATAAGTCGTTTTCGTCCATCGCAGGCTTTTCAGCCTTTATGCGATTAAAACCAGCAACAGTATAGTCACCAATTTTATCAATTATATTTTTTATTTTGTCCAGTGCATCTTTATCATCTTTAGCTTTATAATCTGTAACACCAGAGATTTCGCAATGCGTAGTAGCACCTCCCAGGGTTTCATTGTCTATAGATTCGCCAATTGCTGCTTTGACCAAGTAACTACCCGCCAAAAAGATGCTGGCTGTCTTGTCTACAATAATAGCTTCGTCACTCATTATAGGTAGGTAAGCACCACCAGCTACACAACTACCCATGATTGCAGATATTTGCGTAATACCCATACTACTCATGATAGCATTGTTCCTGAAAATACGACCAAAATGCTCCTTATCTGGAAAAATTTCGTCTTGCATCGGTAGGTAAACCCCGGCACTATCTACTAGGTAAATTATAGGAAGTTTGTTCTCCATGGCAATTTCTTGAGCACGTAGGTTTTTCTTTCCTGTAATTGGGAACCAAGCACCAGCCTTTACTGTAGCATCATTTGCAACGACAATACATTGTTTCCCTCTGATGTACCCAATCTTCACAACGACCCCACCAGATGGACATCCTCCGTGCTCGAGATACATTCCTTCACCAGTAAAAGCGCCAATTTCGATCACTTTTGCTTTCTCATCAAGTAAGTAATCAATGCGCTCTCGAGCTGTCATTTTTCCTTCTCTATGTAATTTTTCGATTCGTTTTTCTCCACCTCCAAGTTTCACTTTAGCAAATTTTTGCTTTAGAGCAGAAAGTAATAATTTATTGTGGTCTTCGTTTTTATTGAAGTTTAGATCCATATGGTGTGCTGGTTTTATAATGTTAGGGCTAATTTACAAAAACAGTTGAACATTATTGCATTATTCCTAAAATTGAAATGGAATATATAGGATAGAGTAGAAAGAGCAAAAAAAATTATGTAAATCAATGGTATCTCAATGGAGTACGATTCGATAAATCTTCTACATTTTTTATAATTGACTTTATACTAGCGCTATTCCAATGTTAAGTAATTGGTTTTCTGCTAAAAAACAGCTTTTTTGCCGTAAAAGGTATTAGAATAATTCTTACTTTTAATGAACTTAAAAAAGGAATTATGTCCAAACGAGAAAAAATAGACGAATTACCCATCTACAAGAAAGCTGAATTATTATTTCAGTTGGTAGAAAGCCTTGTAGGTATATTACCAGAAGATGATGATTATTTAGAAGCTTCCAAAGATTTTATGCTTGCAGACGCCATGATCTTACCTGCTAAAATTGCAGGTGCCGAAGCCGGAAACCTATACAGTATCAAAATGCAGAATGCAGCCATCATACGTGAGCACGCCATGTCGTTGTATGTGCAAGTGGGAAGTTTGCGTTTTAACGAAAACTTTAGCGATGTGGAGTATGCCTTGTTGATACGTAGGGAGCTAGAGGAGTTTCGTGGACTCTTTGTACAATGGATTGCGGGCTTTGATGCATCAGATCATATTTGGGCTGAGTGGGGACTCTTTAATCCTCCGGGGACATTACCACCTTCTTTATTGGATGATCTTGCCGAAGGACTTTTTAACTTTGATGATGTTTTTGATGATTTTGATGAAGATATAGATGACGAATTTGAAGACGATGAGGAGTAAAGTATTATTTTAAACGCTACAATTCAAATAACTGTATTATAAGTTGTTAGTTTTTTATTTCGAAAATAAAAACATTGTTAATATTGTCCTTACTACTGCACACTACAGTAATGAAACAGATTCGTAAGTAATAACCACTTTATGTTTGATTAGTAAAGAAATTACCATTAACATAAGCGCGATATCTTTTCATTTTCGCTCTCCACAAATATCTTTTTTAAATTACAAAACGTTTCAGTAATTTTCAAAAAAAGCACTTATAAACTAGGAAATACCACTTTAATACTACGTTTATATATTACCTACCACATATACATTTTGCCGCGTATATTAATTACAATAATCGCAATAATCAAGACTTTTCACACTGTTTTAGGGTGATTTACTAGTTAAAACCGTTAAAAATGCCTATTTTGGAAGAAATTCTATAAGATTTGTAGAAAATAATATAATAAGGAATAGAGGACTACTTTTTATTTTAGGGATGTCAAAAAAAGACTAGTTAAAAGACCTTTTTGGTTGTTTGTAAAATTGAAGTATAAATTCTAAATCTAAAAAACAAAAGCAATGGTTAAATTAGGACAAAATGTACAAGTAGAAGAAGGAGAACAGATTATGAAAGTAATCGATATTGAGCCTGGAGCGGGTGAAAACGTAATTACGCAGTGGCAAGATGAATTGGGGAATACCTTAATCGGAGAATTTATCGAAAGTGATCTTATAATCATTGAAAGTTCACAAACAAGTAATTGATTAGGAATTCACATTCGAAAAGGATAGTAAGTTAATTGAGCATTAAAATATAGAGATAATTGCGATGAATAAAACAATAATAGTTTCAAATAGATTACCAGTAGACCTAAAATATATTGATGACGAGCTGGTAGTGAAATCAAGTACTGGTGGACTAGCAACCGGAATGAAATCGGTTCACTCTGAAGGAAATGGTATTTGGGTTGGATGGTCTGGATTGGCAGATGAGGAAATGGACGAAAATCAAAAAAACGCTGTTGATACCGCTCTTGCCAAAGAAAAATGCGTAGCTGTTCCATTGAATAATGATGATATAGAGAACTACTATTATGGTTTTAGTAATACTGCTTTGTGGCCTCTGTTTCATTACTTTCAAGCCTATACCGAATTTGAATTGACGCACTGGGATTCTTATGTAGAGGTCAATCAAAAGTTTGCCGATGTTGTTTTGCAGCAGGTAAATGATGGTGATACCGTTTGGGTACATGATTATCAATTGTTATTGTTGCCAGAAATGTTACGTGCCAAAAATCCAACCTTAACAATTGGATTTTTTCTGCATATACCATATCCGTCGTACGAATTATTTAGAACTTGCCCATGGCGTGACGAACTTTTGCAAGGTATGTTGGGGGCAGATTTGATTGGTTTTCATACCTATGATTATGCACGACATTTTATAAGTTGTGTTAGTAGAATTAAAGGTATCGAAATCAACTTCAATGAGATCTCTTATGCAAATAGAATTATTAAGGTGGATTCTTTCCCAATGGGTATAGACTATGATCGCTATCATAATGCAGCTCTAGAACATGATCAATCATCAGAAGAATCGAAAACGGATTTGATGAAAAGTATCGATTTTCATAATAAATCAAATGATGGTAGTAAATTAATTTTGTCCATTGACCGAATGGATTATACCAAAGGGATTCCGAACCGAATCAAATCATTCGAATATTTTTTGAACAAATATCCAGAATATAAAGAGAAGGTGCGATTGGTAATGTTGGCAGTGCCATCAAGAGAAAATGTAGCTCAATATCAACTACTAAAAAGAGAGACTGACGAATTGGTTGGACGAATAAACGGTGATTTATCAACGATTAGTTGGACACCCATTTGGTATTTTTATCGTTCGTTACCCTTCGGAGAATTGATTGATCTTTATGTGTCATCTGATGTAGCTATGGTTACGCCTGTACGAGATGGAATGAATCTTGTTGCCAAAGAATATGTTGCGACACGTACCAAAGGTGATGGAGTTTTAATATTAAGTGAAATGGCAGGTGCGGCAAAGGAAATGCTTGAAGCACTGATTGTTAATCCAAATAATTTTGATCAAATTGCTGATAGTATAAAGGAAGCTCTAGAGATGCCTGCTGATGAACAAAAGACCCGTTTGGATGCGTTGCAAAAACGAATTTCGAGATACGATGTAGAACGTTGGGCTAGCGAATTCTTGAAAGCTTTGAAAGTAGCAAAAGATATTGTACCTGTTCAAGTAGCGCAGAAATTGGATGCTGCAACTATTGGTAAATTTGCTACACATTATAAAAAAGAGGGTAAAAAACTTTTCTTACTGGATTACGATGGAACATTAGCAGGGTTTAAAAACAATCCTAGTGATGCGATTCCAACTCAAGAACTTTACGATTTATTGGATAAGATAAATGAGAATAAAGATACCGAAATTGCAATCATTAGCGGACGCGATCGCGAAACATTAGAACGTTGGTTTGGCCATAAACCTTATACTTTGGTGACCGATCATGGTGCATGGTTACGAAAAGTAGGAGGAGAATGGGGTATGCTGGACCAAATGAAAAAAAGTTGGAAAGAGAATATTCGCCCCGTTATTGAATCCTTTACCGATAGCACACCGGGCTCTTTGATTGAAGAAAAGGAGTACTCGCTTGCGTGGCACTATCGAAAAGTAGATCCACATATGGCGGCGTTGAGAACAATGGAACTCAAGCATGTACTGAAAAGTTTACTGACCAACAATGCGCTATCAGTTTTGGACGGAAATAAAGTACTCGAAGTTAAAAATAGCAATGTCAACAAAGGGCGCGCGGCTACACGAATCGTTTCAGAAACGGAATATGACTTTATTTTTTCAATTGGTGACGACTGGACAGATGAATTTATGTTTGAGGAATTGCCCGATAGTGCATACACCGTCAAAGTTGGAAACGTGAAAACAGTAGCCAATTATTATATTAAAGACAGTTCTGAAGTTCTTGATTTGTTGCGCAGCGTTACGGGAGTATAGATAATGATATGATAAGCTGTTGGATGACATTTAAATACTAGTTTGTCCTATATCTATTATCAGATTGAGCTTATCGAAATAGATCTAACTCTTTTTCGAAATAATTTAAAAAAAGAACCGCAATTAGCTAATTGCGGTTCTTTTTTGATTAAAATTAAATGATGTTCTAGTTTTTAATTGCCTCTAGCACTTGATCATCATCTGAGATATTAGAAAGATTGATAGCCGTTTCAATCAAAGCCAAATGGGAGTAGGCTTGAGGGAAGTTACCTAAAAGTCTTTTGGTTTCAAAATCAATATCTTCACTAAATAAACCTAAATGGTTGCTGTAAGACAATAGTTTTTTGAACATTTTCTCGGCTTTTTTAGTTTCTCCAATTTTGTACAAACTATTTATAAACCAAAAAGTACAAATAGTAAAAGAAGAAGATGGAAGTCCAAAATCATCTTTGTTTTTGTAACGATATAAGAGTCCGTCGTTGCTCAAATCACGTTCAATTCCTTGTACCGTAGCAACAAACTTAGGGTCTTTGGCGTCAATAAAGCCATAATTTTCCATTAGCAAAACTGAAGCATCCAAATCTGGTGACCCGTACGATTGCGTAAATGCTTGAACCGATTCATTCCATGCATTATCCATAATATCTTGTTTAATGGTAGCCGCAAGTGGTTCCCATTTTGCCAATTGTGTTTTCTTACCCAAAATTTTGGCCACTTTTACAGCGCGATCTATTGCTGTCCAGCATAAAACTTTCGAAAAAGTAAAATGTCTTTCTTCAGTTCTAAATTCCCATATACCTTTATCAGGTTCTTGCCAGTGTTTTTCTACCACCCATACAATACCTTTGGTAATGTTCCACAATTCTTCACCGTTTTCGGTATCGTTAGAAAAAGTGCTTAATTGTTGGTGAATAACATCCATTAAAATTCCATAGATGTCGTTTTGTCGTTGTGAGTACGCCGCGTTCCCTATACGTACGGGCTTGCTGCCCATGTAACCGCTTAAGTGATCAAGAGTCTCCTCAGTCAATTTTTTCTCTTTGTTGATTCCGTACATGATTTGCAGTTTTTCATCCTTATCCGGAATCAAATCCACAATAAACTGCAGGTAATTTTTGGCCATTTTTTTATGTCCAAGCTCAGACACTACTTTTACGACCATAGAAGCATCACGAATCCAACAAAAGCGATAATCCCAGTTACGAACTTCACCAATAGTTTCGGGTAGTGAAGTAGTTGCTGCAGCAAGTACCGCTCCCGTTTTTTCATAGCTAAGCAACTTTAAGGTGATAGCACTGCGAATAATTTCTTTATTGAATTTTTTGTAATGGGTCGTTTTGTCTGCCCAACCAAGCCAGTACGACTTCGTTCTCTCAAATTCCAAGTTAATTTTTGTGAGAGTAGTTTTGAGGATCTTTTCATTATAAGCTAACAAAATATAACCATCCTCTTCAAGAGTAATGTTGTGAGCGTTTTTTACCGCTTCAAGATCAAAATTACTGTATAAAAACAAAGAGTCAAATTTGGTCGACTCGCTCAAACTCAATACGTGATCTTCCTTTACATAATTGGATGTTATACCTACAGCATATTCTAATTTAGGATCGTAATGCACCTTAAATTGTGGTGCACCTTTAATTTTTCTAAAATATCGAATAATTTCTGGAGGTACCTTATAGCTAAGATTCTCCTTGCGATATCGGGGCATAAAATCGTTTATTTCGAATGCGTCAGCTCCATTGTCAAATGTAGTAACAAGAATGCTGGTATTTTCGAGGTATTTTTGGGTAATTAAGTAGTCATCTGTACAGTGAATTTCAAAGCTTCCGCCAATTTGTGTATCCAAAATTTTGGCAAATATAGAAGACGAATCAAATTCGGGCAAGCAACACCATTCTATAGCGCCCTTGTCTGAAATTAATGCAGCACTGCGACAATTACCTATTATACCATAATTTAAGTTTTTCATAAAGTAGTCTTTTTTTTGCTGATTCCTAATCATTTAAAATTAACAAAAGAAAAGGAGGAATCCAAAATACTACTCGATTTAGCGGAGAATTGTCAAATGCGGCTAAAATTAAGAGTCAAAATAGCGATTTCTTATAAATGAGCAATTGTTTTTAGGAGATTAAAAGCCAATTAGACGATCAAAAGTTTGGATTTACAATCTGAAAGTGCCGGGGTTTACATCTGAATTTTATTTTTCGAAAAATAAATAAAAGACTGTAGCGGAAAAGGGGAGAGATAGAGGAAGAAAAAAATGTCATGTACAGTGCGTACGTAAAAGTAGGCATAAAAAAAAAGTCCTTAGCGAACTAAGGACTTTTTGATAAAAGGGAAATTATTTTTTAGACTCTTCGATAGAAAGTTTTCTAAATTCTTTTAGCATTTTTTCCATTTCCAAAGTTGACTTACGTGCTCTTGCACCAGCAGCTTTTACTCCTTTTTCGATTAGAGATTCAGTTTCAGTTGTAAATGTCTCAAATTCAGCGTTAATTTTTGCTACTAATTCTTTCATGATTTTTTTTTTAATTATAAAGTAACAAAAATAGAGTTTTACAGTCGATAGCCTAGTAAAATTATGTTAAAAAACATTTATTTTTTGCTTCAAATGGCCTATTTATGCCTTGTAGCTCCTTTTGGTGCTAATAAATTTGTTAATTATTGTACTTTATCGATCAATTAATTTTTAAAATCGGTCGAATGTAATCGTAGACAGCGCTCACTGCCTAGATACAATGGATTACCGAGCTTTTCGGACCAAAAACCTTCAAGTATATCTTTGGTAATGCAACGGTACACAGCTACTCCTTTGTATTTAAGGTTATTATCACCAAGATAATAAAAATTAATTACCAGAATATTATCCTTAAAAAATCCACTGCCATGTTGCTCTTGATCCTCGCTAATTTGCCAGTGTGCTAGAATTCGATTAGCACTATCAAGTGACAGGTGCAAAGTTCCGGTGTAGGTCACAAGATCAGATTGCTCTTGATTACTGCCTTCAATAGCATAGGAGCCAGGTAATTCTTTAATGGTCATTGGTATGATTTAATTTTAAATAGTAAATAACGACAAGATAAGATTTTGTTTTATAGTTAGGTAAGGCAGTACGAAATTAGATAAATGTTTAAAGTAGTCAAATAAGCATTGCAATACGAAAGATCCCTTTCAGATTTAGTTGTATGTTACTTTTTTTTTTGACGAAGTACAACCATTAAAGATTTAGTACTTACTTTTGATTATTCTCAAGATTTAACAAAAAACATGTTTCAACAGATTCTTATTGCAATTGTTGAAGGCTTAAAAATAGCTTCTGATGAAATACGAGTGTAGATACGAAAAGAAAATGCTTTAGATAAAAGTAATAGTTCTATTTTTATAATTCCATTTAAGAGAAATTAAAGTTCTGTAAATCAAAAACAAATACATATTATGGATATAATTGATCGTTCAGCCATTACAATCCGCTACAAACAGCCATTTATCGACTGGACTAATGCTTTGACTCCCGAACTTCAAATGTCGGATAAGGTTGCTCAATTGGCCACTACGTATTTAGTCAAAGGTGATTTTGATGATGCAGATAAATGCATTAAAAAGTATTATAAAAAAATTTTCGAAGAAGAATTGGAAGGACATTGGACAGACGAAGAAGATTGGCCGCAGAAAAGAACCTTTAAAATTTTTAACGTATGGTTTTCTTATGGAGTAAGTGAATTGGTGATTGATTTGTAAGATTGCAATTTCCACCTCTCTCTGCCCAGGATAGTAACGAAAAGCCCGCAAAGGAAGAACCCATAAAAAACAACCCCTACAACAGCGACCGAAGGAAGCTCGTTGTAGGGGTATGTTTTTTGGGTGATGACTGCGGACTTGTAGTGGATAGCCTGACATGGCAGCCAAATGTTATATATGCCTGATCAAACTGAAAACTGAAAAATGCGACTGCTAACTATTTACCAATACAATAAGTAATAATCCTTGTATTTAAAGGGATTAAGAGGGTGGAGGTGTACAAAAGGAGTACGTTTCTTAATAGAAAAACTATATTAAAGGTATCAAAAAGAAATTATGTTTTTTTAAACTCATTAATAATTTCTTCAAAATCTTCCTTTATAAATTCCCAATATTTTCCTTTAAAACAAATTGGATTAAAATCTTCATCAGCTTGATCGAAGGAAGTGAAGTTTTGAATTATTAAATCTCTGTCATGAGTATAAGGATATCTTTGCTCATGTAAATCTAACATTTGGCTGATATTGTATAATTGAAGCAAATCATGTAGATCCCAAAAGTCTTTTTTTCTCCCACCTCGTTGCACAACATCTATTTTCATTGCAATAATTTCTTCAATAGTTGCCATTCTGACTCCGTCTACTTCGATATAAGGTTGTATATAACTATCTGTGTAATATAGGTCTAATTTTATCGTATTTTCTTTGTCTTCTCCAATAAAATAAGACTTTCCCATTGCTGGAATTGTATCTAAATAATCAACAAATTTAAAATTTTCTTTTAGATAGTTCTCGATGCTTCCAAAATCTAATGTTCCATAGTCGGCATCACTAAACAAATCAATATCGATAGATTCTCTGTGACCTATTTGTAAACTTAATGCAGTACCTCCTACAAGTCTAAAATCATTAAAAATTTCAGATTGCATTAATTGTAATAAACTGTTTTTCAGTAAATCATTTACAGTAGAGTAGTATAACATTATGCGTTTTCTTTATTGCTGTAAATGGTGTAAGGTTTACGACTACTTTTTGCAAGTGTACTTTTAACGATGGCACTTTTATAGAAGTGTTTAATTTCTTCTTTTTCGATATCATTACCACGTTCAAATATTCGTCTAATTACCGCTTCTCTTTGTTTTTGCCAATCTATTTTAGAAATATCAGTATCCCAAAATAATGATTTTCTTAAAAGAGATAAATCAGGCGTGCTTTGTTTTGATTTGCTCTTCTCTTCTTTAATGTCATAATACGTTTGTAGTAAAGCAAGCGAGCCTTCTTCTAAGTTTAATTTCTCCTCAATTTTCAATGCTAAAGCAGTATTAAGCCTTCTTTTGCCTTTTGTTATAGTGTTTAAGGTTTGTGGATGTTCTCCAATAGAAAGGGCAAAAGGACGTTGTGAAATCGCTTTTTTGTTCAGTAAGCGTTCCAATATTATTCCAGGGTGTATGCCTTTGTATTTTTCTATTAATGTATTCATAGTACAAATATAAACAATTTTGTTTACATTAAAATAATGCGGTAGTAATTATCTCTAGTCATCTTATATATTACTGCTTCGACAGTAATTTGAAGCTTTGTTATTTATTCATTAGCAAAAACACCATTTATAAGTTTTTTTATTTGGCAGAAAAATAGCTCTTTATTATTTTATAAAGGCGCTTTTTTTATTTTTGGAATCACATTTTAATGATTAAATTTGATATTAATTCCACCTACAAAAAAAATAATCTCCATGTGCTTTCATACGATTCAAAACAAATTATCCAAACAAATCGAAAAACGTTTTAAGGCCAAAATGCGTGATGAAAGTTTATTTGCTACACAAGATAGTATAAATGGATTTACGTTTCCTAAAACGCCCATTATTACAAACGAGCATCCAGATATAATTGAGCATTATAATTGGGGTTTGATTCCAGATTGGTCAAAAGACGATCAAATTAAGAAAATGACCCTCAATGCCAAAATTGAAACCTTGGACGAGAAACCATCCTTCAAAAATGTAATCAACCAACGCTGTTTGGTTATTGCAACGGGTTTCAACGAATGGCAATGGCTCGACTCTAAGGGCAATACTAAAATAAAATATCAGATAGGTGTAGAAAATGACGAACTCTTTGCATTTGCAGGCCTCTATTCGCACTGGACAGATACGCACACAGGTGAGTCACGCAATACCTATACCATCGTGACCACTCAGGCCAATCCGCTGATGGCTGAAATACACAATATCAAAAAAAGAATGCCGATCATCCTTCTTCCAGGAGATGAAGCAAAATGGCTGAATCAGGCTTCTGTTCAAGATTTTGCTTTTCCTTATGATGTGGATTTAGTGGCGAGAAAATTGGATGATAATCCTTTGCTGCTTTTTTGATTGATTTGTTAGGGTTCTTTGCAGCTATTTTAGGTTTATCAATGTAATTAGAATTTTAATTTCTAAAATAGATTAGGACTTATTTAGTCTCAATGCGGAAAACGGTAAGTAAACTTCAAATAAACAGTTTGTCTTTGTATAAATTCATTGAATTAAGTTTTTGCTCACTTTATAATTTGCGTTTAAATGTCTAAGTTTGGATGTTATAACAGTTTTATAATAAGTAATCAGATATCTAATAAAAGTATATATGAATGTTTTAAAGGCGGCTCTACTTGATGATAATATTGAACAACTAGAAATCAATAAAGAATACTTGCAAAAGTTGGGAGTTGTAAACGTAGTCGCTACATGTTTTGAAGCCAAAGCTTTTCTAAAGGAAGTTGCTGAAACCAAACCAGATATTTTGGTATTAGATTTAAATCTCGGAGATTCCTACATGACAGGAATGGAAGTAGCTCATAAATTGAAACTCCCTGTTATTTTTGTTAGTAGTAATACCTCGCAATACATCAAGGAAATGGAAAGTTTGAAAAGAGAGTTTCACATTTGCGTTGACCATCTGACAAAACCGTTTACCGAAACTGAATTCAAAAAGACTTTGTCTCGCTTTTTTATGGAAGTACATTTTTTTGCAAGTCAGCAACATGTATACCTAGATTTTGGATCAGTTAAGCGTACCAAAATTGCATTAGATTCTATAGTTTACCTCACGGCAGACAAAGCAAGTGGATCGGAATCCAATAACAAGCAGATTCATTTTAACCATAGAAAGTCCGAAAATTTGATTGATTTTTCATTTTCTAAAATGGAGGATAAAGGTTTACTAAAATCGCAGTTCCTTACCATTCACAAATCCTTTCGAGTAAATATCAATCACATCAAACACTACGATAAAAAAACAGAAACTATCGAAGTCGATATTTTTTCTAGTGTAGGTAAACTAGAACCGAAACAACTTCCTGTCTCCGAAAATTACCAATCAATTGTAAAACAATTTAAAAAATAACCGCTCTTGTTACTCTAAAAATACTTCTCGTTATTTCTAGTTGGTTAATATTATTCAAGATTATTTTAGCAAGTCCTTTGTACTGAAATTTGGTATATAATTATCAAAAGCGGTAACCGAAAAGCTAATAGAGTAGGTGCTATTTAATTTAATACCAAATATTATGAGTAAGTCAAACACTAGTGGTCCAAGAATTGGAGGTTCAAATGCAGGAAGTTCAAAAACAGGAGGTTCGAATCCAAATTATCCTAGCACCAATGGCAATCCTTCAGGCGGTAACAGAGGAAACTCACCGAAGAAGTAAAACTGAATGAATGTTTTATCAAAACCAACTGTAACAAGTTGGTTTTATTATTTTGAAGAAATTACAAATTTAAACAAAGCATAAATACTAATGATATACAAAGTAGACAATCGTCTATTGTACAATTGTCTACAAAACCACATCTTCGTAATATGGAAGATATTAAAGTAAAATTCGGACATCGTATAAAAGAATTACGATTACTTAAAGGTTATTCTCAAGAAAAGTTAGCAGAGCTTTCTGACTTAGATAGAACCTATATTCCTGGAATCGAAAGTGGTAAAAGGAATATTTCATTAGTAGTAATTGAAAAAATAGCAAAAGCTTTCAATTTAAGCCTATCGGAATTATTACATAACATATAAAATATTACCAATTGATTACTAATTTTAAAACAATTAAATTTCCTATAACTTTAAAAGTATCATCTACGAGTGATATGATTCCATTTGAATTTTTTGGAGAAGTAATTCCTATTTCAAAAAAGATACAATTCAAGTTAGGTTACTTTAGTTCAAATTCTATAAGCACACTATCTTACGGTTTTGCGCAATTTATATATAACGGTGGTACGATAGATTTTATAATAAATCACTTTGTTTCCGAAAACGATTATAAATTGATCAATAATGAATTATTTCTGGAACCTGAATTCTATAATTCGATTGAACAAAATATTCTTAAAGATTTAGAACGGCTTAACGATGTACTTACAAAAAAACAGGTCAGTCATTTTTATAATTGTTTAAGATACTTGATAGATCATAATAGAATTAATATTATTCCTGTAACCACAAAATCCGGAGAGATTTCACATTACAAGGAAGCTTTGTTCTGGGACAGCCAAGACAATATTATTAATATCATTGGCAGTTGTAATTTTACTTATAAAGGCATTGTTTGCAATGGAGAAAGCTTCAGTATTAAGCGTTCTTGGGGAGAAGCTTCTGAAAGAGCCAACTTAAATAATGAGATTAACGATTATGAAAAAATATTTAAAAAAGAATCAAAGGATTTTATTTATTTGAATCCAGAGAAACTTATTAATATCATAAAACAAAAATCTATTTCACTTGATGAAAAACAACTACTAGATGAAGAGTTAGACCTAGTAGAGATAAATAATGAAGTCTATTCGGAGGAAGAACATAAAATTAAAAGAGTCAATGACTATTTAAAAGAAAAATTCAATAATACTGTAGATAAAATTGTAAATGAACCAAGATTTCCTGTGCCATTTAAACCTAGAAGATATCAAGAAATTGCATATAATAATTGGGTAAAAAATGATTTTACAGGTGTTTTTGGAATGGCAACTGGAACTGGTAAAACAAAAACTTCATTAAATTGTGTTTTGAATGAATATAGAAAAACCAATACTTACTATGCCGTTATTCTAGTTCCTTCGATAGCATTACTTAATCAATGGGAAGAAGAAGTTTTATCTTTCAATTTCCAAAATATAATTAAAATTGGTGGTGGAAATAATTGGGAAAAAGAGTTTTCTAATTATGTAAGTAATTTTAATGCTGGATTAAGGAAAAACATCATCTTAATTTCTACCTATGCTAGTTTTACTTCAAGTAAATTTCAAAAATATTTTAAAAAAGTAGAGGAAGATTTTATACTTATTGCAGATGAAGCTCATAATATGGGTGCGAAAAATATAAAAGCTGCAATGAATAAATCACTAATTAAAAAAAGAATTGGTTTATCTGCAACGCCTAAAAGAATTTATGATCCTGAAGGAACAGAATTTATAGATACTTTCTTCAATGACAAAGAACCATATACTTATAGTTTTTCAATGAAGGAAGCAATGGAAAATGATTTTCTATGCAACTATAAGTATTATCCAGTAATTGTTGAATTAAACGAAGATGAGTTAGAAGAATATATTGAAATTTCTAAAAAACTTTTAAAGTTTTTTGATTTTGAAAAGGGTGAATTTAAAAAAGATCCAATCGTTGAAATTTTACTTTTAAAAAGGAAAAGCATCATTCACAAAGCAAATGATAAAATTAAATGTTTTAAAAATGTTTTGCTCGAATTAAAACAGATTAATAAACTCAAATATATTTTTACTTATATACCAGAAGGCTATGTTTATGAAGAAGATGGTACATCTGAGCGAATGTTAAATAAATTTTTAGTAGCTGGACACGAAATGTTACCTAATCTAAAAATGAATTCTTATATCGCAGATGGACAAAATTTGAACGATTTGTTAAGAGGTTTTTCCGAAGGAAAAATTGATATGCTCTTTGCTATGAAAATGTTAGATGAGGGTGTTGATGTCCCAAGAGCAGAAGTTGGAATTTTTGCAAGTAGTACGGGAAACCCAAGGCAGTTTATTCAGCGAAGAGGTCGCTTGTTAAGAAAACACGATGATAAGCCTTATGCAACAATATTCGATATGGTTGTAATACCAAGATTAAATGACAACAATGCTGAACTTTATAATATGGAACGAAATCTTGTTCTTAATGAATTAAGAAGAGTTGGCTATTTTGCAAGTTTAGCAATGAATTTTTATGACTCAAAGCAAGCATTAGAAGACGTTTGCTTTAAATATGACTTGGATTTAGATACAATTATAAACGAATTATAAAATGGATAGAAATAAAGTATTAAAAGAGATATTATCTGACAAAGAAATTTGCGAAAAGTATAATATTAAAGAAGTTGAAACACTAACAACCAACGCTCCATATCACAACAAATTAGTTGAAGTATTGTCTGTTATAATAAATGAAAATGATAATAATCTGAGTGAATCGCAGATTTATAAAAAAATTAAAAATATTCATAATATAGGTTAATTATGGCATCAATAATAAATAGTATTTGTTTCAAAAATTTTTTCAATTATTATGGCGATTATTTTGAAACTCGTTATGATTTTGAAGAAGGACTTAACATAATAGTAGCTGATAATGGTGCTGGAAAATCTAAGTTTTTCAATGCTTTTTTATGGTTATTCTATGACCAAATATTAGATTCTGATGATAAAAGAAAGAAAGGAATTAAAGATATAGCGGTAAAAATCATATCTGATAAAGCAAAAAGTGAAACCCAAATTGGAGAAAGTGTTGTAACTGGAATTCAAATTGAATATTCTAATGGAAGGTATAAGTATCAAATAACAAAATCTTTTACAGCAACCCGTATTAGTGAAAGTATAACTTCTTTTGAAAGTTGGCAAATTAATATAAATGATGTAGAAGTTAATCGGACCGATCATATTTTACCAAAATATACTCCTGTATATGTATTTTAGCCCCTTATAAGTTCAGAGTGATATTCTAAATTTCAAATAGTACATTTGAGATATGAAATACAAGAAATGGAGTTTAGAAGAGAAGTTGGAAATTTTATCTTCTTGCGAAGATTTAGGCGTTGTAGAAACCTGTCGTAAATACAGTGTTAGTACAGGAAGTTTGTATAGTTGGAAGAAGAAGCATGAAAAACAAGGAGAGGCAGGCTTAAAAGTTACTTATGACGATCGTAGCAAAGAGTTAAAGCAAGCTGAGGAAGAGAACAGAATTCTACGTAAATTATTAGCTAATAAAGAAATTGAACTAGAAATTGGACGTGAACTTTTAAAAAAAAAGTTTGGGACGTCCGATCCAAGAAAGATTTAGTTGATAGTATCTGTAGCAAACATAAAATCAGTAAAAGCAAAGTCATTTGTATGTTAGGTATGAATCAAAGCAGCTATTACCGAAGGCCAAGTCTTGGCAAAAAAGGTAATAAGCCTAGTGTCTTTACTTATAATAAGTTCAAGGGAATGGTGAGTCAAGAAACTGTTATAGCATCGGTTAAAGAGATTTTAAGCCATGAGTTTATAGACTGCGGATACCGCTTAATGACTTCTTACTTACATCGAGATGGATATAAGATTAATCACAAAAAGCTTTACCGAATTATGAAAGAAGAAGGCTTGTTAAAACTCGAAAATAGGATAAACAGGAGTGGTTCTGGGCGTAAGTTTGTAAAATATAGAAAGGTTATTACTGTTAGGCCGTTTCAGTGTATAGAAATGGATATTAAGATGGTTTGGATTCCTAGTGTAGGTAAAAATGCCTACTTACTATCAATCATAGACGTTCATACCCGTAGAATTTTAAAAGATTACTTCTCTTTTTCAATAAAACAGAACAAAGTAATAACATTCCTTTCTGATTTATTTTTAGAATACCAATACCCTGAAAACGTTGTTATTAGAAGTGATAATGGTAGTCAATTTATTGCCAAAAGTGTTCGTGAATACCTAGGTATAATAGGTGTTCAGCAGGAATTTACACATGTAGCCACACCTGAAGAAAATGCACATATTGAAGCTTATCATGGAATCCTAAAAAAAGAAGTGTTCCAAAGGGTTGATTATAGAACTTTTGGAGAAATTGAACAGATATTAAAAAGGTATGTGATTTTCTATAACAATAATAGGCTGCATGGGCTATTAGGACGTATTACACCAATGGAAAAATGGAACCAAGATAAAGATCTAATTTTATTGGAAAAATTAACCGCATAATTAATAATCGAAATTTAGAATAATACTCTTGTTTTATAGGGGTCAAAACAATATGATGCAGATGAAAAATTAAATATAATAAAACAATTAATTCGTCCAGACTTAAGACAATATTCCTTTTTTCAAGGGGAAGAAGTTGATAGTATAATAGATTTTGGTAAAAAATCTAGTATTGAGGAAGCTGTTAGGACTTTAACTGATATTAGTCACTATGAAGAATTAGTCACTTTAACCAAAGAATTTAAAGACAAGGCAGAAAAAGACTTGAACAAGCAAACGAAGTCTACTTCAGATCATAACGGACGATTAGATAAAGCCATCAAATTGAAGAAAGATGAAGAGACAAAATTAGCTTTTGAAAATATTAAACTTACAGACTTTATAAAGTTATATGATGATGCAGAACGCGAAAAAAACGATCTTGAACAAAATTTTTCTAATGCTGAAAAAAGAAATGAATTAGATAATAAAATAAAAGATAAAAACAGGAAATATACCGATGTCGCTAATGAATATAATAATTTCTTAGATAGTATCAATAATAGATTTTTTGACGGTAATTTTTCATGGATTTCATTGGGTTTTGATGCTGTTGTAGATGATTTTCAAAGTAAAATTCAAAAATTTAGAGATATTCACTATGAGAAAAAAGCATTATTGAATATTAATAATGACCCCAATAAACATTTTCATTTTTTACCTGTAAATTCTCCGGATAGTGTTTCCCTAAAAAGTATGATTGATCATGAGCACTGCTATGTTTGCAATCGACCAGCACAACAAGGTACTGACGAATATGATTTTATTGTTAGACTTAAAAATAGACCGGTTGAAACTAAAAATGAAACTGAATATGTAAAAAATAATTTGGATAGTTTTTTTAGTGACTTACAAATTAATGCACAACCTTTTTACAATAAAATTTCTAATATAGACGATAGTATTCTTCAAACTAGAGAGAAAGAAACGACTTTAAATGACAGATTAAACAAACTAAAAAAAGAACTAAAATCTTTAAAAGACCAAAGAAAAGACATTCTAATTTCTGGAAGTAATGGTGAAGATTCTTTAACTATAATTAATAGATATAAAGGAGCAATTAGAAGAATCGCAGATTCTTCTAATCAGATTGAACGTTTAAAAGATAATATCAAAAGATTAAAAAATAATATTCAAAATACTGAAAAGGAAATTCAATCTCTACGACCTAGTAATATTCCTGAGGGATATTTAATGAATTATGAAATTTGTAACGATTTAGTTTCTGCTACTGAGAAAGCTAAAGATAGGGTTTTTGACAATATGGTTAGTTTACTTGAAAAATATGCTAATGAACACTTTCAAAGTTTAATTAAGTACAATGATTTGGCTGGAGGTATTTTGAAGTTCGAGAAATCTCCATCTGGTTCAATTCTCTTTAATTATATTGATAGTAAAGGAAATATTGTGCATGGAAGTTCAGAAGGATTTCAGCGTATGAAGAAATTTTCCGTTGTTATGGCAGTTATATCAGCAAATACTGCAAAATACAATTATCCGTTATTAGCTGATGCCCCTATTTCGGCATTTGGTGAAGGGTTTACAGAAGGATTTTTTGAAGCTACAGGAAATGTATTTCCACAAAGTATCGTATTGGTCAAAGATTTATACAAAGGAAATGATACAACGAAAATCAATGATTTGGGTAAAAAATTATTGAAAGACCCAATGGTAAAAACTATGTATGTTAATCAGGTAACTGAAGGTGTTGAACAAGTAGATTTAATTACAACTAAAATAAAATTGAAATAATGACAAGTCAAGAATTTAAATCGAACCTTTTAATTAAGAGACTTCGTTATGCTAATAGTAGAATTCCAATAATTGAAATTTTAGCCAATAAAGGAAGTAGAACTTCTGAATATAGCCAATTTGGACCTATTTTAGCCCCTTATAAGTTCAGAGTGATATTCTAAATTTCAAATAGTACATTTGAGATATGAAATACAAGAAATGGAGTTTAGAAGAGAAGTTGGAAATTTTATCTTCTTGCGAAGATTTAGGCGTTGTAGAAACCTGTCGTAAATACAGTGTTAGTACAGGAAGTTTGTATAGTTGGAAGAAGAAGCATGAAAAACAAGGAGAGGCAGGCTTAAAAGTTACTTATGACGATCGTAGCAAAGAGTTAAAGCAAGCTGAGGAAGAGAACAGAATTCTACGTAAATTATTAGCTAATAAAGAAATTGAACTAGAAATTGGACGTGAACTTTTAAAAAAAAAGTTTGGGACGTCCGATCCAAGAAAGATTTAGTTGATAGTATCTGTAGCAAACATAAAATCAGTAAAAGCAAAGTCATTTGTATGTTAGGTATGAATCAAAGCAGCTATTACCGAAGGCCAAGTCTTGGCAAAAAAGGTAATAAGCCTAGTGTCTTTACTTATAATAAGTTCAAGGGAATGGTGAGTCAAGAAACTGTTATAGCATCGGTTAAAGAGATTTTAAGCCATGAGTTTATAGACTGCGGATACCGCTTAATGACTTCTTACTTACATCGAGATGGATATAAGATTAATCACAAAAAGCTTTACCGAATTATGAAAGAAGAAGGCTTGTTAAAACTCGAAAATAGGATAAACAGGAGTGGTTCTGGGCGTAAGTTTGTAAAATATAGAAAGGTTATTACTGTTAGGCCGTTTCAGTGTATAGAAATGGATATTAAGATGGTTTGGATTCCTAGTGTAGGTAAAAATGCCTACTTACTATCAATCATAGACGTTCATACCCGTAGAATTTTAAAAGATTACTTCTCTTTTTCAATAAAACAGAACAAAGTAATAACATTCCTTTCTGATTTATTTTTAGAATACCAATACCCTGAAAACGTTGTTATTAGAAGTGATAATGGTAGTCAATTTATTGCCAAAAGTGTTCGTGAATACCTAGGTATAATAGGTGTTCAGCAGGAATTTACACATGTAGCCACACCTGAAGAAAATGCACATATTGAAGCTTATCATGGAATCCTAAAAAAAGAAGTGTTCCAAAGGGTTGATTATAGAACTTTTGGAGAAATTGAACAGATATTAAAAAGGTATGTGATTTTCTATAACAATAATAGGCTGCATGGGCTATTAGGACGTATTACACCAATGGAAAAATGGAACCAAGATAAAGATCTAATTTTATTGGAAAAATTAACCGCATAATTAATAATCGAAATTTAGAATAATACTCTTGTTTTATAGGGGTCAAAACAGGACCTATTTATGAATTGTATATTTATGCATTTATTTTGGGTTTAAAAAACAACTTAAGATTACCATTCCTTTTAAATTATGAATTAAATTTGAGTATTCAAGATTATGGAAAATATTAAAATAAAATTTGGTCTAAAAATCAAAGAATTGAGAAAACAAAAATCTTATTCGCAAGAAAAGTTAGCAAAATTAGCTTCAATTGAAAAATCTTATATTTCAAATATCGAAAATGGAAGTAGAAACGTTTCATTAGAAGTAATATGTAAACTTGCAAAAGCATTTGAAATTGAAATAGACCAATTATTTGATTAATAATTTATTTCTAATTAATAACCCTTTATTTTAGCCCCTTATAAGTTCAGAGTGATATTCTAAATTTCAAATAGTACATTTGAGATATGAAATACAAGAAATGGAGTTTAGAAGAGAAGTTGGAAATTTTATCTTCTTGCGAAGATTTAGGCGTTGTAGAAACCTGTCGTAAATACAGTGTTAGTACAGGAAGTTTGTATAGTTGGAAGAAGAAGCATGAAAAACAAGGAGAGGCAGGCTTAAAAGTTACTTATGACGATCGTAGCAAAGAGTTAAAGCAAGCAGAGGAAGAGAACAGAATTCTACGTAAATTATTAGCTAATAAAGAAATTGAACTAGAAATTGGACGTGAACTTTTAAAAAAAAAGTTTGGGACGTCCGATCCAAGAAAGATTTAGTTGATAGTATTTGTAGTAAACATAAAATCAGTAAAAGCAAAGTCATTTGTATGTTAGGTATGAATCAAAGCAGCTATTACCGAAGGCCAAGTCTTGGCAAAAAAGGTAATAAGCCTAGTGTCTTTACTTATAATAAGTTCAAGGGAATGGTGAGTCAAGAAACTGTTATAGCATCGGTTAAAGAGATTTTAAGCCATGAGTTTATAGACTGCGGATACCGCTTAATGACTTCTTACTTACATCGAGATGGATATAAGATTAATCACAAAAAGCTTTACCGAATTATGAAAGAAGAAGGCTTGTTAAAACTCGAAAATAGGATAAACAGGAGTGGTTCTGGGCGTAAGTTTGTAAAATATAGAAAGGTTATTACTGTTAGGCCGTTTCAGTGTATAGAAATGGATATTAAGATGGTTTGGATTCCTAGTGTAGGTAAAAATGCCTACTTACTATCAATCATAGACGTTCATACCCGTAGAATTTTAAAAGATTACTTCTCTTTTTCAATAAAACAGAACAAAGTAATAACATTCCTTTCTGATTTATTTTTAGAATACCAATACCCTGAAAACGTTGTTATTAGAAGTGATAATGGTAGTCAATTTATTGCCAAAAGTGTTCGTGAATACCTAGGTATAATAGGTGTTCAGCAGGAATTTACACATGTAGCCACACCTGAAGAAAATGCACATATTGAAGCTTATCATGGAATCCTAAAAAAAGAAGTGTTCCAAAGGGTTGATTATAGAACTTTTGGAGAAATTGAACAGATATTAAAAAGGTATGTGATTTTCTATAACAATAATAGGCTGCATGGGCTATTAGGACGTATTACACCAATGGAAAAATGGAACCAAGATAAAGATCTAATTTTATTGGAAAAATTAACCGCATAATTAATAATCGAAATTTAGAATAATACTCTTGTTTTATAGGGGTCAAAACACCCTTTTAAAAATATAAATATGGAAGATACAAGTCTGGTAGATATTGAAAACAATTTAAAATTTTTTTCAGATAATAATAATAATAATAATGCAAAAATTGTAGATGAAATTAAAAACTCTATAAATTTTAGAATTCAAAAACATAGAGAATTTATAAAGAAAAGTAAAGCAGTTATTATCGATAATATCGATTATTTAAGCATTGTAGAAAGTGAAACTAATAAAATTATAGCAAGGAAAAATAAAATAATTGAATTGCGTGAATTAGCAGAATATTCATTTGGTATAAAATTAATTTAGAATAAAATTTATTATATATTATATAAAACCAAACCTTTTTCTATGATGTTTGAAATTATCCAACGAAGGATGAAATTCATTATTTTTAGGTAAAATAAGTAATTCACCTTTAAATTGATTCAAATTTAAAGTCGAATTTTTGTTTTCAACAAAATTATTATTTAATATTACTTTATAGTCGTTTGAAATTGAAATTAAACCTCTGTCGAATGCTCTATGAAGATTGGGACATAAAGCAAAACCATTTATTAATGTATCATTATATCCTTCCGAAAATGGAACTATATGGCAAGCATCAATCATTGAAACATTTAAAATAGCATCTACTCTCAATCCTGAAATTGCACAAGTATTGTTATAAATTTTTGGAATTTCCCTTTTAAAGATTCCACTTCTTACAAAAACTTCTTCTTGAAAAGCATTTTCATCAAGCTTATTTTTTAATTCAATAATTTTTTGTTTGTATATTTCTGTAGGTTCATTTAAAACGTCAATCTTTTGTGAGTTATCTATAATACTACCAAATAATATTTTTGTTTCTGGAAAATATTTATCTAAGACCGCATACTTTAAAACGTCGCTATTTTCTTTAATTTCTAATAATTCTTTTAATTCAATATCTATCAATGTGAAATTAATAGCTGTGGTTAAATTATTGAAACTTCTCATAGAACTTTTACTTTCAATCCATTTTTCACAGCCAAGATTTGGAATCAATTTCCAGAATGGTTCAGAATTTAAATGATAAAAAGGTAAGGCAAAAATTGGATGATGATTTGTTTTTACTAATTCATTCCAATGCGTTTTAAAACTGGAAACTAATTCAGGTAAAATGTAAATTTGATTATTAAAAAACATTTGCTTTTCAAACATTTCAATTAGACTAAGAATTAAAATGGGCTTGTGAGGCGCGCCACCATTTTTCATATCTCTTTTCAAATGAGTAAAACAATAAATGTAATAAGATAAATCTTTTTTCATTCTGCTTTTAGTATTGATTTACAAAATTTTCAATTCTCTTTTCGACATCGTTATGAAGTCCATATTTAGAAATCATTAATGTTTTAGTCTCTTGTAATGCTATTAAATTATCAATTAAATGATAGTATCCTGGCTCTTCTTCACAAACTTCTTTCAAAATTCTACGTTCCGTATCATCCAGTGATTTGATATTATTTGTACTTATCTCTTTATTATAGATTTCTTTATACAAATCACCAACGGTATGATCAAAATAGCCATCACGATTCCAAGTAACTTGGATCGCAATTAATTCTTGATTATTAATCAAGGTTATATGCGGCCTATCTTTTTGTACTTCTTTTTGAACTATTAATAAGTCTTTTAAAATTTGGTATCTATATTCAGCGGTATAGTTTCCATTAAAAGAACCATCTTCTCTAACCGCTTCTTGACCATTTCGCCTTGTGTCAGATCTATTCTCAGTAAGGTTTCGACCTTCAACTAATCTATTTCTAAATTCCATTAGTGGTTCCATCCAATTTTGGCCGTTATTCACTAATGATGACATTGATTTGTCATTTTTTACAACGGTGCATGTCCAACATCCAAAACGACTTTGACCACATGAATTATGCTCTCTGTTTACAACTACTGTGGGACACTCGTAATCATCTGCACTTGCATCAGCATATATTTTGAAAAGTATAGAATTATCAAATCCCCAAGGAGATTTTACAGTATTTATGATATACCAAATCTCATCAATAATCATTTCTTTGATGGGAGCATACACATAAGTATTTACAGTAGTCTGGTGTTTTGATAGTCTGCTACCAGTAACTTCATGTTTTCTCATGGAGCGTTCTCTAGTAGCACTTTCTTCATAACGAGTTCCAAGTAAAACAATGGCCTCACCTTTATCATCTATTTGTTCTAAAAGAAAGCTTGATGTAGGTCTGATTTTTAATTTATCGGTACACCATCTAAAAGCAGTGTTTGGAACTGGATATCCTTTTCCAATAACATTCGTCCAAAAGGTTTCTTCTAATTTTGGGGTGGTTTTTTTTACTAATATAGGTAAATCTTGATCTCTTGCAGCTTCAGAAATTTTTGCCAGTACATCTTCTACATAATTAGCAATAATTGGATTTTCCACCATTGTATCATTACATACTATGTATACTTTTCTACGTAACTGAAAAGGAAACGGCATTTGTTCTCTAATTCTTTGAAGGGCTATCCAAACAAGAGTTAGCAAAACTGTTGAATCTTTACCACCACTAAAACCGATTATCCAAGGTCTATCAGATTTATCAGCATAGGCGTATTGGTCTATGATTTCTGCGATTATACCTTCGACTTTTTTATTTTTTATTGGAGACATTAGAAAGAGTTTTATTTTTTATAAAAGTATTGAAAATTACATTAATGCAAAGCCAAGTATTTTTTAAAGTTTACAATACTTATTAATATTTTTTTTCTTAGAAAGACACTTAACTATATTTTGATTCTTAGTAATATAAAAATCGGAGAAGACGGTTGGACCTTTTGTTTTGTGCTTTTATTTGCCAATACAAAAATTAGCAAATATATTCCCTAACAGCTCATCATTTGTAACCTGCCCAGTTATCATTCCAAAATGGTACAAGGCTTCTTTGATATCGATAGCCATAAGGTCACTAGAAAGATTGGTTTCGATTCCGTATTTTACTTTTGAAATTTCGTCCAAGGCTTTTAAAAGAGAGTCGTAATGTCTGGTGTTGGTAACAATTGTCTCGTTATTGCGTAAGGCGCCTGTGTTGACAAAAGAGAGTAATTGATCTTTAAGTTCGTCGATACCGATGTTTTGTTTGGCGGAAATCAATAAAATATTTGGGATTTGGGATTGAAGATTTAGGATTTGCTGGTTTGAATATAAATCTTTTTTGTTACCAATAATGATCAACGGTTTTAACGGAAATTGATTTTTTATTTTTTCAATTTCAAGCTGTACTTGTTTTACATTTTCACTGTCAAGAGTTCCCCCTTTGGGGGTTAGGGGGCTTAAATAGAGAACTACCTGTGCTTGTTCAATTTTTTCGAAAGTTTTCTTGATTCCGATACTTTCTACGACATCTTGTGTTTCACGAATTCCGGCGGTGTCAATGAAACGGAAACCGATTCCGCCAATGGTTAATTCATCTTCTATGGTGTCACGCGTAGTTCCTGCAATGTCAGATACGATGGCACGTTCTTCGTTCAAAAGCGCATTTAAAAGTGTTGATTTCCCCACATTTGGTTCGCCTACAATGGCTACTGGAATTCCGTTTTTGATTACGTTTCCAACAGCAAAGGAGTCGATTAAACGCTTGAGTACAAACTCGATTCGGTTTAGTAACTCGTTGAATTGTGTGCGATCAGCAAATTCTACATCTTCTTCTGCAAAGTCCAATTCCAATTCGATTAATGAGGCAAAATTTAGTAATTCCTCACGCAGTTTTGCAATTTCGTTAGAGAAACCACCACGCATTTGTTGCATAGCAATTTGGTGAGAAGCTTCATTGTCAGACGAAATCAAATCGGCTACAGCTTCGGCTTGAGATAAGTCTAATTTTCCGTTCAAAAAAGCACGCAAAGTGAATTCACCTGCATCGGCCATTCTACAACCTTTGCGGAGCAATAATTGTATAATTTGTTGCTGAATATAGGTTGAACCGTGACACGAAATCTCGATGGTATTTTCGCCCGTGTAGGAATTGGGTCCTTTAAAGATAGAAACCAAAACCTCGTCTAGCGTTTTGGTGTCATCCATGATGTGACCTAAATGTAAGGTGTGCGTTTTTTGATTGCGTAAATCTTTGTTTTTAATAGATTTGAAAACCGAATTCCCGATCGAAATGGCTTCTTGTCCTGAGATTCTTATGATGGCGATAGCTCCAGCTCCCGATGGAGTTGCTAGTGCTACTATGGCGTCGTTGTTTAGCATTTTGTTTTGTCTTGGTTGCAAAGGTACTAAAACAAAATAAGTGATGGGTGAGATTGAAGTGGATTGTTTGCAGGGTTTGCGTGAGGGATAGGAGCAGGAAGCCGCCGCGGATGCAGATAGTCCGACAGCCACTAGAATATATGGCCATGACCGTTTGCTAATTGCCCCTAGTTTTAGTGGGTGGCACGCCCTAATTTATCTTAAAAAAGTTATAACGCCCTGATTTTTGTCATATTATTAGCGTAAATTTAAACGTAATTTTGAACTATCAACCTTAAAACACTTCGAATATGAAACGTATTTTATTTCCAACTGATTTTTCTGAAACGGCCAATAATGCCTTTGTACATGCGTTACAATTTGCAAATACCGTTAAGGGTGAGCTGGTATTGTTGCATTCATATGATTTGTTGCCTATGGATGATCAATTTTTTCCAGAGAATTTTGCTGCTGTTTATGACACAGTTGAACTTTCTCATTTTGAATTATTTAAGGAAGAGATTCCGAAACTGCGAAAAATCATGGAAGAAATCGGACTGGATGCTATACAAATTAATCACCGATTAATGGAAGGGAAGTTAGCAGATAATATTCAAAAATGCATAGTTGAAGAAAATATCGACTACCTTATCATGGGAACGACAAGTGCAACGGACTGGGAAACATTGTTCTCCGGTAGTAATTCGGGTGCAGTAGTGACGGGATTGAAGGTACCGATGCTTTGTGTTCCTTTAGATTTGAAATACAAAAAATTGAAGACCATTGGTTTTGTGACCAACTACAGACCTGAAGATAAAACTGCACTCCATAAAATGATTGAGCTTGCTAAAAGAATCAACGCCAAAGTGAAATGTTTATACATAGGCCATGGTAATGCTGGCCATACACAAGTAGAGGTAGATCGATGGGAGTCTGAATTTAAGGCTGAGCCGGTACAGTTTATGGGGATTAGGAGTGAAGCTATTAAACAAGTTACATTAGATTTTATCAAAGTGGAAACTATTGACGTCTTAGCAGTATTAACTTATAAAAAAACTGATTTTGAAGAACAATTTGTAGCCAATTACAGTAAAAATAAAGCAGCAGACATCACAGTTCCACTTTTGGTGTTTCATGCTTAGTAAAGCTATTTATTTTTCCAAGTCTTAATTGACTTATTTTAATCACATTAAACATCTTAATTATGAAACGTATTTTATTTCCAACTGATTTTTCTGAAACGGCCAATAACGCCTTTGTACATGCGCTAGAACTCGCAAAAGTACTAAAAGGGGAACTTATTATCTTGCATACCTTTGAATTGCCTGTGGTTGATAGCCAGTATTTTCCGCAAAATTACATGGAGATTTATGAGTCGCTAGAATTGTCACAGTTTGATATGTTTAAAGACGAAATTCCGAAACTGAGGGAAATTGCTGAGGGGCGTAATCTAGGTGACATCAAATTAAGTCACCGATTGATGGATGGTGATTTGGTGTATAATATTCGAAAAGCAGTTGTAGAAGATAAAATTGATTTTGTAGTCATGGGTACCTCTGGAACTTCTGGTTGGGAATCCTTTTTCTTAGGCAGCAATACGGGCAATGCATTATCAGATTGCACGGTACCGATGCTTTGTGTAGGATCTGACGTTCCTTTCAAAAAAGTGCAGACAATTGGTTTTACAACCCGCTTTCGCGAAAAAGACAAAAGCGCACTGAAAAACGTTTTAAAAATTGCTCACAAAATGAAGGCACAAGTGCGTTGTTTGTATGTCAAAACAGCGGTATCAGATGTGTTGGATGGTACAATTAGAGATTGGGAAACAGAATTTGGTCAAGAGCCAGTCACTTTTTCGGTAGTGTTTTCTGAAGAGGTGAAAGAAAGTATGATGGATTTTATTCTTCAAAAAGATATTGATATCTTGACGATGCTAACTTATAAAAGAGGATTCTTTGATTCCCTTTTTCATTCGAGTATGACCAAAAAAGTAGCAACAGAATTCCCTATTCCGATTTTGGCTATACCAATTGAATAATTTTAAAATAAGATAAAAAAAATGCTTCCCGTTCTATTTGAATGAGAAGCTTTTTTTGTTATTACCTACTTTTGGAACCAGCGTAGTTTTTAGATTATTTCGTTTTTAAGCTTGATTGACGACCTTTGATGCTTATTTGGATCAAGACATCATGTGCTTCATTGAATGAATTGGCGGCAAATCCAGAGACAAAAACGCCTTTTTTACCTGAACTGCATTTAATACCATAAACCACCGCTTCGTCATCAGGATTAGAGTCGCCTTCGTACCTATATATGTGTACGATTTCAAATTTGCTAGGATTTTTGACAATATCGGCCTCATTTATGTTGTAATCATAAGTAAAACCTTTTTCATGCAATTCGTCCAAAGCTTTGGCAACAGGGGTGTAGTGGTACATTTTGGTCATAATAGTTTATTTTTTTTAGATATACTACTAAAGATAACCTATTTACAATTAATATGTTACACTGTATTTGTAAATTTCAAAAATTCAGATGTTTTTTTAAGATGAAAAGCAATTTTCTTGTTCGAAATAAAAAAGGAAGGCGTGCTTGGCAATCCTATTATTTAGTGTAAATTTGCCGCACAGACCGCCTTATCGCTGCCCTGATTTATTAGGGTTGAGGAAAGTCCGGACACCATAGAGAAGCATAGCGGGTAACGCCCGTCGGTTCAAGCAATTGAATTAGGACAAGTGCAACAGAAAGTATGTACAGGTAATGCTGTAGTGAAACCAGGTAAACTCTATGCGGTGAAATATCAAGTATATCGGTTTTTAAGGGTTTCTCGCCCGTTGCCGAAGGGTAGATAGCTTGAGCTTATGAGTAATTGTAAGCCTAGATAAATGATAAGGCACCGATTTATCGGTGACAGAATCCGGCTTATAGGTCTGTTTTTTTTTCTTTTGGTGCAATTCGTTCTTTATCCATAGTTGCAAGGACACTGAAAGTAGTCCTAAAAATTTAGTACAAACTGTTACAGCTAGTATCTATTTTTATTCATTAATTTTTTTGATACATTTTTAATAATGAAAACTCGAATCGGAATTCTAGGACTAGGTGGAGTAGGAGGTTACTTTGGTGGACTTTTGGCCAAAGAATTTGAAAACTCTGAAACTGTCGAAATCATTTTTATAGCGCGTGGAAACACCCAAGTACAAGTACGCCAAAACGGATTGAAAGTCATCATGGACGAATCTGAAATGATAGTGCATCCTGCCATAGTTTCCAATGATCCTCGAGAAATTGGCAAACTTGATTACCTTATTTGTGCTACCAAAACGTATGATATCGAGTCTAGTTTGACCTCTGTATCGGGCTGTATCACCAAGAACACTGTAATATTGCCACTTTACAATGGTGTAGACGCTCCTGAGCGCATCAGTGCGCTGTATCCAGACAATGAGGTGCTCCAGGGTTGTGTGTATATTGTTTCCAAAATTGAAAGTCCTGCCGTTATTCGAAAAGTAGGATTCTATGAAAAATTGTTTTTTGGATCGGCTACTGCTTCGATGCAAAAAATGAAAGCGTTGCAAGCTATTTTTCTACAAGCCAAAATTCAAAGTACCTTGGCTACTGAAATCGAAGAAGCTGTTTGGGAAAAATACGTATTTATTGCTGCTTTGGCTTCCGCAACTTCATATTTGGATCAAAATGTTGGTGAAATCATGGCAACGCCCGAAAGTCGTCAAGTATATGTTGCTTTATTGCACGAAATTACCCTTTTGGCCGCGGTAAAAGGGCTTAATTTGCCAAACGATATTATCATGCAAACCATTCAAAAACTAGAAAAATGCCCTGCGGATATGACTTCGTCTATGCACAGAGATGTACGCGCCGGAAACCCTTTCGAACTGGACTCATTGACTGAATATGTAGTTAACGAAGGTTTGAAATATGAGGTTGAAACACCGACGTTCCAAAAAATATTCGACAAATTATCGCAAGTGAATTAAAAGTCAAGAGGTTATAAATGATTTTAAAATACGAAAGTATAAACGAAACGATATTTATAAAAAAACAATAAAGCCAGAGAAATTTAATATTCTCTGGCTTTTTTATGATTGTCAGTGGGAGTGTTTTATTCTTCTTCTCCGTCTTCGTCTAGAACTTCACGTACTTCGTCATTTTGATTTAATTCGAAAAAGCTAAAGATCGATCCTCCATAACTTTTCTTAAATGAAAAATGCATCATATGATCCAATTTGGTATATTTCGAATGTTCGATTACCATCATTCCGTCACCGTTCAAACTATTGCGTTCGAAAATGAGGGATACAATTTTCTCGAAAGTTGCTTGATCAAAATTATAAGGTGGGTCGGCAAAAATAATGTCATAAGTTGCATTATTTCTTTCTAAAAATTTAAAAATATCACTTTTTAAAGCGGCGATATTAAAATCAAATTCTTCTGCAGTTTTCTTGATAAATTTGACACAGCCAAAATCGCCATCTACAGAGGTGATGGGCGTACTCCCGCGTGACGCAAATTCGTAACTTATATTTCCGGTTCCGGCAAACAAGTCCAAGACTTTTAATCCTTCAAAACTAAAGTGATTGTTGAGTACATTGAACAGCGCCTCTTTGGACATATCTGTTGTGGGACGTACCGGTAACCCTTTTGGGGGTGAGATACGTCTGCCTTTGAATTTTCCTGAAATGATTCTCATGAGTTGAAAAGTATAAAGTGTTTTCTGTTTTCGGCCTCAGAAAAATAATTGTTCCATCGTAAATCCTCAACATCTATCAAATTAATGTTGCGAACATATTGGTAAGCTATTTTGTAAAATTCACTTTCGATTGAAATTTCTCCAATTAATTCTAACGCGAAATTTTCTGGATTCATGTTTAACTGTTCTGCGGTAAACAAAATATAATACAAGAAATCTTGTGCTGTTTGATATTCGAAAGAATTGAATAAAAGTAATTTTTGATTTTGAATGACAGCAATTTCAAAATGACCCGCTGCAAAATGCACCCACATCGTTTTAGTATCATCATTTCTTGACAAATCCATCACTTTGTCTAGCAAGATGCTGTTGGAATGTTTGTAATCAAAACTTCCGAACTTGTCAATAAAAAAATTATTCATATTAACATACGGAATATACACGGTATTGATTTGATATTTTTTATTTTCGTCGAAAGCAAAAAAATCGGTCTCAAATACTTTGGTGTTGTATTGTAGGTAGCTCCCCAAATAATTTTCATCGAATAAAACTGCGGGAACAAAAGTCGAAAGATTATTATGATGAATAATCAAAACCTCGTCATAGTCTGCGCTTAGTTCCGGATTATTCTGAAAAGCTTCTGAAAATAAATCCTCAATTTTTACTCCTTTATATATAGTGTCAAAAATAACTTCGTTAAAAGAGCTTATCGTATTGTTCAAGGTATCAAAACAACAAAAAGAAAGCCCAGTCAACGAAACTTGAATGGATAATTTTTTATATTTCTTTTCGGTGATGTCCATGAATAAAACGGTGTTGGATTGTTTTGGCAAACTTACAACTTCAAAAATCGAATTCAAAATTCAGGAAGCAATAATCATTTCCAATAAACGATTTAATAATAGTGCTCAAAAGGCAAAAATTAGGTTATTACCAGCTGCATCAAGATACATTGCCTTTTGCTGCTACCAAAACCAAAAATCAGTTATCAATCCATAGGGTTCGACTCGTGAATCAAGAATTATTAGACTATCTTTGATTTTCATTATTACAATTTCCATTTCAACATGAATTCCTCCTCCTTTTACAGTCTTTTGCGAAGAAATTTTCCTTTTACACCCACACAGCAACAGGATTTATTTTTTCAAAAAATCGCAATTTTCATCACAGATACTTATGACGACACCATCTTTGTCCTCAAAGGATATGCTGGAACAGGAAAAACGACTGTAATTTCGACCATTGTAAATAATTTGGTCGAAATCAATAAAAAGTATGTGTTATTGGCTCCCACTGGGCGTGCTGCAAAAGTTATTGCAAACTACTCAGAGAAGCCGGCATTCACCATTCATAAAAAAATATATTTCCCCAAGAAATCTTCTGGTGGTGGTGTGTCGTTTGTGTTACAACCCAATAAACATAAAAACACCATTTTTATAGTCGATGAAGCTTCCATGATCTCCGACACCAATTCGGATTCTAAATTATATGAAAACGGATCTTTGCTAGACGATTTGATTTCGTACGTGTACTCGGGTAGCAACTGCAAAATGATTTTGCTTGGAGATACAGCGCAGTTACCTCCCGTGAATTTGGATGTGAGTCCCGCCTTGGATATTGACACTTTGAGTTTACATTATAATAAAGAAGTGGAACATATTGAATTGGACGAAGTAATGCGTCAGGAGGAAGGCAGCGGAATTTTGTACAATGCAACCGAACTTCGCGAATTATTAAAAGATTCTTTCATCACCGATTTTCAATTTGATTTGAAAAAATTCAAAGATATCGTTCGCTTGGTCGATGGTTATGATATTCAAGACGCCATTAATTCGGCCTACAGCAATTATAGTATTGAAGATACTGCTTTTATTGTTCGATCAAATAAAAGAGCAAATCAATACAACGAGCAAATTCGAACAAAAATATTAGATAAAGAAAGCGAACTGTCGACAGGAGATTTTTTGATGGTAGTCAAGAATAATTATTTTTGGCTCAAAGATTCTGATGAAGCGGGATTTATAGCAAATGGAGATATTATTGAAGTTTTAGAAATTTTCAAAATATTAGAATTATACGGCTTTAAGTTTGCCAAAGTAAAAATCAGGATGGTCGATTACCCCAATCAAAAACCGTTTGAAACTGTTTTGCTACTCGATACAATTAAAAGTGAATCACCATCATTAACCTACGAAGAGTCCAATAGGTTGTATGAAGAAGTGATGAAAGATTACGAAAATGAGACCACAAAATATAAAAAATTCCAAAAAGTTAAAGCAAATGAATACTTTAACGGATTACAGGTAAAGTTCTCCTATGCAATTACTTGCCATAAATCACAAGGTGGCCAATGGAATACTGTTTTTGTCGAACAACCATATTTACCAAACGGTATCGACCGCGATTATATTCGTTGGCTGTACACCGCCATGACACGTGCAAAAACCAAATTATATTTAATTGGATTTAAAGATGAAAGTTTCATTACCTAAATATGCGTTGCTGTACTGTGGGTATAATTTTTATTTTCGAAAGAAATAATTCAAAAGACTCCAAAAATAAAACAGACTAGATTTGATATATTTGCGCATCAAACAGCTCAAAAAAGAAAATAATAAATTCGACTACTACTAAAAATACAAAACCACTATGAAAATAATTGCCGTAATTCCAGCTCGATATGCATCAACAAGATTCCATGCCAAACTTATGCAAGATCTTGGCGGAAAAACGGTCATCTTGCGTACCTACGAAGCTGCATTACACACGCAATTGTTTGATGATGTTTTTGTGGTAACCGATTCAAAATTGATCTTTGACGAAATAGTCAATCATGGTGGGAAAGCAATTATGAGTATCAAAGAACATGAGTCGGGTAGTGATCGAATTGCTGAAGCTATTGAAAGTATTGATGTAGATATCGTTATCAATGTACAAGGAGATGAGCCTTTTATAAATGCAAAACCTTTGAAAGAAGTGATAGAAGTGTTTAAAAAGGATACCGATAAAAAAGTAGATTTGGCCTCGTTAATGTATGAGATCAAAGACACTAACGAAATTGAGAATCCAAATAACGTGAAGGTAGTAGTGAATCAAAATAACTTTGCTATGTACTTCTCGAGATCTGTGATTCCTTTTCCTAGAGACAAAGACGTAGGAGTACGATATATGAAACATATTGGTGTTTATGCTTTTCGAAAAGAAGCCTTAATGGATTTTTATAAATTACCCATGATGTCCCTTGAAGCCTCTGAAAAATTAGAACAATTGCGTTACCTGGAATTTGGAAAGCAAATTAAGATGATAGAAACCACCCACGCCGGAATCGGAATTGACACTAAGGAAGATTTAGAAAAAGCTAGATTATTGATTTAGAACGTATTAAAAGTTTAAATTAACTTTATTTATGATTTTTTAACTTTTTTTAAAACCAACACGAATAGTTTCTCGTAAATGTATAAAATCATTAAAATATATATTTATGAAAAATCTATTCATTTCTTGTTCAGTATTAGCCTTAGTTTTTGCGTCATGCGATAGCAATGATAGCAACGCATCAGCAAGCGCCGAATTATTTCTTGTAACGTCTAGTAATACATCTGGAAAGGTTACCTATACCAACTTACTTCCGACTTCACCGTCGGTAAAAACATTTACCATCACATCATTGGATGCAGAGGGTATTTCGTATGACAGTAAAACAGACGCTATTCTTGTAGCTTCTCGTACTACCAACAAATTAGAGACTTATACCGGAATCAAAACCAATGCTACTGCCGGAACAGATAATATCATGTTGTCTGCTACTAGTTTGGTTGGTGATTTTATAAACGCTAGAGAAACTGCGGTTTACGGAGACAAAGTTGTTGTAGTGCAAGATCAAATTGCAGCAAACGGGAATGTGAACAAACTTTTTGTGTATCAAAAAACTACTACTGGATTCACATTATTAAAAACATTTACAACTGAATTCAAATTGTGGGGAATTCATGTTGAAGGAAATGATTTGTACGCTGTGGTTGACCTTACGGGTGATATTGCACAATTCAAAAATTTCGAATCAAACGGTAACGGAACTATTACAGCAACCAAACGCGTTACAATTGAAGGATTGACACGTACACACGGAATCACATATTCAGCATCAAACGACCTAATGGTTTTGACTGATGTTGCAAGCGCAACTTCTGCTACAGATGGTGGTCTCGTTTTAATTTCAAACTTTTCTTCTGTATTTGCATCAACAGTTGCTGAAGGGACTATTGCAACAAGTAAGCAAATCAGAATATATGGTGACAAATCAATGTTGGGTAACCCTGTAGATGTAGCGTATGATGCAGTAACCAAAAATATCTATGTTGCAGAGCGTTTGAACGCAGGAGGACAAGTATTAATTTTTGCTACTCCTAGTACATCAGGTGATTATTCGCCGCTAAATGCACGTTTGGAGGCAGGAGTAACTTCTATCTTCGTTTTAAGAAAATAAGCCGTATACGACGCTAATTTATTTGTTTGTTAAGGTCAATTCATTCGTGAATTGGCCTTTTTTTATTTTGGTTGGTATGATTTAAAGGTACCATTGGTATAGAAAACAACAATCTTCTCAATATCCGACTCAGATTCTGCTGAAAAGGATGGTAAATCAACTTTTCTGGGTCTTTCAATTGGTTTAACTTGAGGAACTTCTTTTTCCTCTGAAAATAGGTCTACTGCGGGAGCTGTATTTTCTTTAGGTGTAAATGATGCAGTAGGGGCAGCTTCCGTCTTTGGAAAAGTTCCAGTACCATTTAGCATCCAATACAAATCTACCTCTGGAAACTCCTCTAGAATTTTTAATATAAAATCCAAGCTAGGTTTATTTCGACCCGAAAGCAAATGACTCAAACTAGATCGTTGCACACCAATTTTATCTGCAAATGCAGAGGCATTCAAACTGTAATATTCCAAGATAATTTCTAGTCGTTTAATAAATTCTTCCGTGTTTACCATTGTAAATTCGATTTAAAATCAATTGATTTACAAATGTAATCATTTAAAGATAATCCAGCAAGATTACAAGTGTAAATCGTAATAAATAAGTGCATATAATCAAATAATAACTTAATGTGTAGTTTTGTAATATACTGAATAATAGTAATTTATATAGCTAAATAAAAATAGGTGACATTTGTTAACTGCTAGAGCTGTTTTCGATATTTATTATCTAAATATACTGTTTACATTTCTAAAATACTTGTAATTTTAGTTGTTTACAATTGTAAAAATAAAGTTGTTTACTTTTGTAAATCAAATAAAGCAACATGAATTTAGAACAATTGTTTCTTGATAATAAAGAACAAACTATAGCAGGAAGGTACCTAACTTTAGATTCGATTGAGCCTATATTACAGCGCTTAAATACCAATAACGAACTCAGTATAATAGGTCAATCCGTTTTGGGCGAACCTATTTATAAATACCAAATTGGTAGTGGATCGATCAAAATTTTTCTTTGGTCACAAATGCATGGAAACGAAAGCACGACCACAAAAGGTTTGTTTGACTTTTTTAATGTCCTTAAATCAGGTTCTGCTTTTGCGACCCAATTACTGGAGAAATTTATATTTTGCGCCTTACCCATGCTTAATCCTGATGGTGCTCGCTTGTATACACGAGAGAATGCCAATAAAATTGACTTGAATAGAGATTCTCAAGACTTAACACAGCCAGAGAGCAACATATTAAGAACCACTTTTGAAGCGTTTCAGCCTGACTATTGCTACAACCTCCATGATCAACGAACGATTTTTGGTGTGAGTGATACTGGTCTGCCCGCTACGATGTCTTTTTTGGCACCATCATACAATGACGAAAGAGAAATTAATCCTTCTAGATTAAAAGCTATTGAACTGATTGCAGGGATTAATGATGTTTTGCAACAATATATTCCTGGACAAGTGGGTCGATTTGATGATTCGTTCAATCTTAATTGCATAGGGGATACTTTTCAGTACTTAGGCGTGCCCACATTATTATTCGAAGCTGGACATTTTCCAAACGATTATGAGCGAGAAATAACACGTAAATACGTTTTTATTTCGTTAGTAAGTAGTTTTCAAATACTAAGCGAAAACGATATAGTTTTTAAAGGAATTGATAATTATTTAAATATTCCTCAAAATAAACAGGCTTTTTATGATTTTAAATACAAAAACATAAAAATAAATTATGATGGTATCAAAAAATTATCGAATTTTGCAGCACAGTATAAAGAAGAATTGATTGACAATAAAATCCAATTCAATGCTTATGTTGTAGAGATTGGTGATTTGAGTGATCGTTTTGGACATATCGTCTATGATCTTGAAGGAGCTGAATTAAGCGATATCGAAGACAATAATCTCGAATTACACAAAAAAGCAGATTTTTGTTTGAAAAACGACACAAAATTTGTTAATGGATTGATAAAAAAGTAATAATTTGCATTTTTTTTTAGTTTTTATGTATATTTTTATAATTCGTAAAAACTGATAATTATAAATAATTTTAAGAAATATGAGTAAGTTCCGTTTAGATGAAGTAGATCATCAGATTTTAGATATGTTAATTGATAACACAAGAGTACCTTTTACAGATATCGCTAAGAAATTATTGATTTCTGCTGGTACGGTCCACGTGAGGGTAAAAAAGATGGAAGATGCTGGAATCATCATGGGATCATCATTGGTTCTAGATTATGATAAACTAGGGTATTCATTCATTGCTTACGTTGGTGTTTTCTTGAATAATACCTCTCAAACAAAATTTGTTTTGGAGCGTATTAACGAAATCCCTTTTGTAACTGTAGCTTCAGTTACGACAGGTAAGTTTAATATTTTCTGTAAAATCAGAGCTAAAGATACCAAACATGCTAAAGATGTAATCTTTATGATTGATGATATTGATGGCGTTTACAGAACTGAGACTATGATTTCCCTTGAAGAGAGCATTAACGACAAGAAGCGTTTGATGCATACTATCTTCAAAAACATGTAATTAACATTAATGCTATATTTTTAATATAACCTTAAGTTAGTTCTTGAGGTTATTTTTTTGTAAAACCATCAACAAAATATATATGTACATAAATCCTAAAATTGAACGTTTTAACGAAAATGTTCTTTCTAAATACAATATTTACAATAGTGTTTTTATAACCTTACCATTCGACTCTATTGACAATACAGGCGTTATGCTTCCATTGTTTACAGACGTTTGCGAGAGTGGATTTAAAAAGCAACAGACTCCTAAAGAAATTATGGAGTTCTTTTCGGATAAGTACCTAAATTCAAATAGTGAGAAGGATAAATTGGATCTAATGTTCCGTTTTATTCAGTATATAGAACGTCAAATTGTATTGTTTGATGCAGTTGAAGATGCTGCTTTTTCTACGGTTAATAACATGGAAGGAAGAGGTTCTTTGCGCGATATAAAAGAGAAAACAGATGCTAAAGGAAAGCAAGAAGAATTGATTGAATTTTTCAAGACTTTCAATGTTAGGACAGTGCTTACGGCACACCCAACACAATTTTATCCTGGGGCCGTTTTAGGTATCATCAATGACCTTACTGAGGCGATAAGAGGTAATAATTTACTTCGAATTAAACAACTTTTGGCACAATTAGGTAAAACACCTTTTATCAAAAACGAAAAGCCAAATCCTTTTGATGAGGCTGTAAGTTTGATTTGGTATTTAGAGAATGTATTCTATCCTACTTCTAGCGATATGATTCATTACCTACAAAAAAATGTGTATCCAGGCCATACTGTTGATAATCCTATTGTAAAACTTGGTTTCTGGCCAGGTGGAGACCGTGATGGAAATCCATTTGTAACCACAGAGATTACTTTGAAAGTAGCAGATCGATTGAGAACTTCAATCTTGAAATGTTACTATATGGAGATTCGTAAACTAAAAAGAAAATTAACGTTCTTTAATGTTGATGTTTTGGTTGCGGAACTTGAAAATAAATTATACCGTTCTGTTTTCTATTCTCAAGGGGATATTTATATCACTTTAGAGGAGTTTAAAGCACAATTGAATAAAATAAGACAGATTGTTATTGAGCAACATCAATCCTTGTATTTGGATGATTTGGAAGCTTTGATCATTAGTGTTAATTTGTTTGGTTTCCATTTTGCAACTTTAGATATCCGTCAAAACAGTAGAATTCATGACGCTGTATTTAAAGATGTTTTTGATTACTACCAAAAAAATGACCCAGCTGTTTTTCCAGCTAATTACTACGAATTGTCAGAAGCAGATAAATTTGAAGTATTATCGAATGCTAAAGGAAAATTAGAATCGAAAGATTTTGAAGAAGAAATGACACGTGCAACTATCGAGTCTATTCAAGCAATCAAGGTAATTCAAGTGAACAATGGTGAAGAAGGAGCAAACCGTTACATCATTAGTAATAACGAAAGTGCTTTGAATGTAATGGAAACATTAGCCATGATCCATTTAACAGATTGGGAAAAACCAACTGTAGATGTTATTCCGCTTTTTGAATCAGTAGACGATTTACTTGATGCGCACAACATTATGGAGAAGTTATACACCAATCCAATGTATGCAGGCCACTTGAAGAGTAGAGGTAACATTCAAACGATCATGTTAGGCTTCTCAGACGGAACAAAAGATGGTGGCTACTTAATGGCTAACTGGAGTATTTATCAAGCAAAAGAAGCTTTGACTGCCATTTCTAGAAAATACAATGTTGAAGTTATCTTTTTTGACGGACGTGGTGGGCCACCTGCACGTGGAGGAGGAAAAACACATAAATTCTATGCGTCACTAGGACCAAACATCGAGAACAAAGAGATACAAATTACAGTTCAAGGACAAACTATTAGTTCAAATTTCGGAACATTAGATTCTTGTCGTTATAACCTAGAAAATTTATTGAGTGCAGGTGTTACAAACCAAGTTTTCAATAAAAACAAAAATATCTTTGCTCCAGAGGACAAAGTAGTGATGGATAAATTATCTCGTCTTGGTTATGAGAAATATTTAAACTTCAAAAATCACGACAAATTTATTCCATATTTGGAGCAAATGAGTACGTTGAAATACTATGCGAAAACCAATATTGGTAGCCGACCTTCAAAAAGAAGTAAATCAGCACAATTGGATTTCAAAGATTTAAGAGCAATTCCTTTTGTTGGATCTTGGAGCCAATTAAAACAGAATGTACCTGGTTTTTATGGTGTAGGTGCTGCGCTTAAGCATTATGAAGAAGCTGGTGAATGGGACAAAGTTCAAGCATTGTATGACAACTCTATGTTCTTTAGAACCTTGTTAGAGAATAGTATGATGTCATTGGCTAAATCATTTTTCCCTTTGACTGCTTACATGAAAAATGATCCTGAATTTGGTGAGTTTTGGCAAATGATCTACGATGAATTCTTAGATACAAAACGTTTATTATTGAAGATTGCAGGTCATACCGAATTGATGGAAAACTATCCTGATGGTAAAGCTTCAATCGAGATTAGAGAGCGTATCGTGTTGCCATTGTTAACAATACAACAATATGCTTTGCTTAGAATTAACGAATTGAACAAAGCTGAAGTTGTAGATGATGCACTAGTTAAGATTTATGAAAAAATCGTTATGCGATCTCTTTTCGGAAATACAAATGCAAGTAGAAACTCAGCATAAACAGTTGTTTTATGAAAGTAAGCGATTTAAATAGTTCAGAATATGCGGCATTTTATGCGCCATATGTTGCTATTTTAGAAGATGAAGATTTGATTGAAGACTTAGAAATAAGTCTTCATCAATTTATAAAGTTCGTTCAAAATATTCCTTTGGATAAATTTGATTTCAGATATGCTGAAGGCAAGTGGACAATCAAAGATATCATTCAGCATTTAATTGATTCTGAAAGAGTGTTTGCCTACCGAGCATTGCGAGTTTCTAGAAATGATACCACAGCTTTGCCTGGATTTGACGAAAATGATTATGTAGTCAATACTGATGCAAATAGTAGAGGTATTCAAAATTTACTTGCTGAGTTATCAGCAGTACGATTTTCGACATTGTTTTTATTTAAAAGTTTTTCTTCAGAACAACTAGCACGAATGGGGACAGCTTCAAATCATGCAATTTCAGTTAGAGCGCTTGGTTTTTTGATTATAGGACATCAAAAACACCATCAAAAAGTGTTTCAAGATCGTTACTTATAAAATGAAACCAATATAAAATAGAGAAGCCACGAATCATTGCGATTCGTGGCTTTTTTTATTGTTTTATAATTACAGCTAAGGTATGCCGATTATATATTGCTTTGCCTTTTCATTCTTACAAGCTTGTATCAGGATAGTCCAATTTCATGGTACTATTTTTATTTTATATCTTAACTATACTCTTACCTGAATTCATTTAGAAAAAGGTGAAAGTTAAATATCATTAAGATAGAAATCAACAATACTTGACCAACTGCACAAAACTAATTTTGAAATTTTATATTCGGTTTTAAAAATGTGACGTCACTCTGTTAACCTCTTAAAAACTGATTTAAAGCTATAATTTAGACAAAATAGATAAGCTAAGTCTAATCTTGTCATAAGGCATCGCTTCTTCAAAATAATCGAAATAAGGTTTCAGGGCAGTTGGAGTTTCTAAGAAAATTTTTGCCTTCGCTACTCTTGCTACTTCCTCCTTACTTACAAATTGGTACAAGTCAATAGGATGACCGTCTTCGTATAATTTTGCTACATGTGACATGATCGTACCCTTGCCTAAATCTCTTTTAACTGCTATTTCGTCCACTGTTAAGCCAGATTGAAGCATAGCTAAGGTTTCTTTGTATGTTGTTGATGTTTTCTTTTGCTGTATTGCTTTCGCCTTATGAAAATCTACAACCGCAGTTATAAAGATTTGTCCATATTTTTCGAGCTTTGCTTTTCCAACTCCATCAATGGCTAATAGTTCTTCTTCGCTCATTGGTCGATGCGTTTCAATCTCCTTTAATACTGCATCACTAAAAACTACATAAGCAGGTACATTGTCTTTTTTAGAAATATCGTAGCGTATTTTGCGCAAAACTTCAAATAAGGAATCTTTCTTGGCCTTGACTGATTTCACTTCTTTTTGAGTTCCTTTATCGGCGGCATTTTCTTTTTGTATCGTCGTTAATTGCACTTTTTCGCCATTAAATAAAACTTCGTGCGCAAGAGGCGTCAGTTTGATTTGGTTTTTTAAATGAAAAGCAATTTCGCAGTAGCCTTGATTGATTAACTGAATAAGGTATTGATTCCAGTCGTACCAAGATACGTCTGTACCAACACCGTAAGTTTTAAGATTCTGATAGTTGTTTTCTAGAATATGAGCATTTTTCGAACCTCTTAAAAAATCAACAATAACAGGTAATGGTTCTGTTTCTTTTAATCGAATAATTGCCGAAAGTGCTTTTTGAGCCAAAACGGTACCATCAAAAAAGGCAGGCGGATTTTTGCAAACATCACAATTTCCACAATTCTCAGTAACTATTTCGCCAAAATACGAGAGTAAAATTTTTCTACGGCAACTCACAGCATCCGCATATTGTTTCATCCGTTCTAGTTTAGACAACTGCACTTCAGCATTTAGTCCTTGTGAAGCAAATTTTTGCAACTGAATCACATCTCCATAACTTTCGAATAAAACAGTTTCAGACGGAAGACCATCACGGCCTGCACGACCAATTTCTTGATAATAACCTTCAATATTTTTTGGTAGATTATAATGAATTACCCAGCGAACATTCGATTTATCGATTCCCATTCCAAAAGCAATCGTAGCACATACCACTTGGCAATCGTCATTTATAAATTCATCTTGTGTTTTTGCCCTTGTCGTGTTATCTAGTCCTGCATGATATGCTTTGGCATTTATACCTGTTCGTTGAAGTTTTTCGGCTAATTCCTCGGTAGTTTTTCTACTAAGGCAATAGACAATTCCGCATTCATTTGGTTTGTCAGTAATAAAATCAATAATTTGCTTTACACGATCCAAAGCTGGTCGTACTTCTAAGCTTAAATTTTTTCTATCGAAAGAAGAAATCGAAATCTCAGGAGATGTCAAATTCAATTGTTTACTAATATCTTCTCTTGTTGCTTTATCAGCTGTCGCCGTCAAAGCGAGAATTGGAGTAGAAGGGAAGCGCTTTTTTAAATATCCCAAATTGGTATAAGCTGGCCTAAAATCGTGACCCCAAGACGAAATACAATGTGCTTCATCAATAGCAATTAAACTAACCGTAATTTGACTGAAAGTATTTTCAAGGTAAGCCAAACTCTCCGGTGCTACGTATACGAGTTTTATTTTTTGATTAATAATATTTTCAATATACTCTTGTTGCTCTGCGCTTGACTGACTACTATTAATGTAGCAAGCCTCTATACCATTGGCTTTTAGACTATCAACTTGATCCTTCATTAAGGCTATTAGTGGCGAAATGACAATCGTTACACCCGGAAATAACAATGCAGGCAATTGAAAACAAATTGATTTACCACCACCTGTAGGCATGATCGCCAAAGCATCCTTACCAGATAAAATCGAATTTATAATTTTTTCTTGATTTGGTCTGAATTTTTCAAAACCAAAATTAATTTTGAGCGTCTCGTGGAGTAAGGTGGATGTTATCATGAAAAAAAGGTAAAGTAATACACAAGTAAGTTAAAAGGAACTACATTCAGTCAAAAGGCTAAAAAACGAATTTTATCCGTTCTTATTCTATTTTAAAAATACTACACTAAAGAATATAGTACTGATAAAAAAAAGGAACTCGATATGGAGTTCCTTTTATATTTAATTGAAAAAATTAATCTTCATCATCGTCGTCGTCATCATCGTCTGAACTTCTGCTGTCATCAGAATCTTCATCGTCGTCATCAAGATCTGGTTTGTCAAGATTATCGTCGTCGTCATCATCATCTTCGTCATCATCCAAATCCACTCCTTTAATTGGTGTGATTGGTTCGATTACATCATCAATTTCATCGTCTTCATCATAGTTTTCGATTCGATCAGCCAATTTGGTACTTACTTTTACTAAATAAATAGTATCTTCTGTACGTACTTCTACTGCTTCTACCAATTCGTTTTTAGCATTTCTAAATCGAATGATATCTGAATCATCGTAACCATCAGGGAAGCGCTCCACCAATAGGTTCAAAATCTCGTTTGTAAGTTTTGCGTAATCAACAATTACTCTTTTCATAATGATGTTCTATAAATCTAATAAATAAGCAAAAATTAATGGAGCTACAATTGTAGCGTCTGATTCTATAATAAACTTAGGTGTTTTGATATCCAATTTACCCCAAGTGATTTTTTCGTTTGGTACTGCTCCTGAATACGAACCATAACTGGTTGTTGAGTCAGAAATTTGACAGAAGTAGCTCCAAAACGGAATATCATGCATTTCCATATCTTGGTATAACATAGGTACTACGCAAATTGGAAAATCTCCTGCGATACCACCACCAATTTGGAAGAATCCAATTCCGTTAGCAGAATTTTTAGGATACCAATCTGAAAGATATACCATGTATTCTATTCCAGATTTCATTGTAGATGCTTTTAACTCTCCTTTGATTACGTATGAAGCAAAGATGTTACCCATCGTGCTATCTTCCCATCCTGGAACAATAATCGGAAGGTTTTTTTCTGCTGCTGCATACATCCAACTGTCTTTTAAATCAATTTCGTAGTATTCTTCTAAAACACCAGAAAGTAGCATTTTGTACATAAATTCATGAGGAAAATAACGTTCCCCTTTATCATCTGCATCTTTCCAGATTTTAAATATGTGTTTTTGTAATCTTCTAAAAGCTTCATGCTCAGGAATACAAGTATCAGTCACACGATTTAATCCTCTTTCTAGCAAATCCCACTCGTCTTGCGGTGTTAAATCTCTATAGTTAGGAACTCTCTCGTAGTGTGAGTGCGCAACCAAGTTCATGATGTCTTCTTCAAGATTGGCTCCTGTACAAGAAATAATTTGAACTTTATCTTGACGAATAATTTCGGCAAATATTTTACCAATTTCAGCTGTACTCATTGCTCCAGCCATACTTACCATCATTTTAGCACCATTGGCTAATTGTTGTTCGTATGCTTTTGCTGCATCAACTAATGATGCTGAATTAAAATGCAAATAGTGTTTTTCTATAAATTGGCTAATAGGTCCCTTACTCATTTTATTTTTTTTAAAGATATTTTTAATCTGTTTTTCGAAACTGATTACAATTTCAAAAGTAAAGATTTTTTTAATTTAACGATAACTAATTTGAATTATTATTTTGCTTTGTACCCTAAAATTTTCAATACATCTTCTGAGGTCTGTTGTTCTGAGAAAACCTCTGTGGCCATAATCCCATTTTCATCCCTATCTATCAGTATATGTTTTGGTTGCGGAATCAAGCAGTGGTGTAATCCTCCGTATCCTCCAATTGTTTCTTGGTAAGCGCCTGTATTAAAAAATCCAATATACAACGGTTTCTCTTTGTTGTATTTTGGTAAATAGATCGCGTTCATATTTTGTTCAGAGTTGTAATAATCATCGCTATCACATGTCATTCCTCCCAATAGAACCCGCTCGTAAGTCTCATTCCAACGGTTTACCGCTAGCATGATAAAACGTTTGTTGATAGCCCAAGTATCCGGTAAGGTAGTGATGAAAGAAGAATCTATCATGTTCCATTTCTCTCTATCATTTTGTTGCTTTTGGTAAAGTACTTGGTAGATTGCGCCACCACTTTCACCAACAGTAAACGAACCAAATTCTGTAAAAATGTTTGGAACATCTACTTCAGCTTCATCACAAGCAATTTTAATTTGATTGATAATTTCGTCAATCATATATTGGTAGTCATATTCAAAAGCCAATGAATTTTTGATCGGAAAACCTCCACCAATATTCAAACCGTCCAAACTTGGACATTCTTTTTTCAAGGCAATGTACACTTTTATACATTTTACCAACTCATTCCAATAGTAAGCTGTATCGTTGATACCAGTATTGATAAAAAAGTGCAACATTTTCAATTCTAACTTATCGTTTTCTTGAATTTGTTTTTTATAGAATTGTACAATATTTTTGTATCCAATTCCTAATCTAGAGGTATAGAATTCAAATTTAGGCTCTTCTTCGGCAGCAATTCTAATTCCGATTTTGAACTTCCCTTTAATTTCTGCTTGCAACAAGTCAAGTTCCTCATAATTATCAATAATCGGAATCGTATTTTTGTGTCCGTTATTGATTAATCTAGCAATGTTGTCAATGTACTGATCTCTTTTGAAACCGTTACAGATTACATAAGTGCTTTTGTTGATTTTTCCATTTTGCAATAGATTTTCAACAATATTGATATCAAATGCAGAAGAAGTTTCAATGTGAATGTTATTTTTAAAAGCTTCATTCATAATGTATTCAAAATGAGAGCTTTTCGTGCAATAGCAATAATAGTATTTTCCCTCGTATTTGTTTTTTTCCATCGATTTACGAAACCAATTTTTGGCTTTGTTGATGTTGTTCGAAATTTGAGGTAAATACGTGAATTTTAATGGTGTACCGTATTGTTCAACCAATTTCATCAAATCAATATTGTGAAACTGAAGGTTGTCTTTGTTTAAATTAAACTCTTCTTGTGGAAAATAATACGTTTGATTAATTAAGTCAGAATATTTGGTGTTCATTGTTGTTCGTTTAAGAATTTAGAATATTTTAATGTATGCACTTTAAAAAAACCCTACAATTCAAACCCGAATATTTGCATAGATAATCTGCAGTTTTTCATTCTCCATTTTTAGATATTGAAAAACATCAAAAATAAAGTTACCTCTAATGGAAAAGAAGCGTTTAAGCAAGCCTAAGAATGAGCTGCTTTTTTGCCTTCTTCGAGAAGTGTTTTTTCCTTGTTTTTGATTAGTTTTCATTGGCGCAAATGTAAAAAAATATATAGACGTAATCCAATCCTTTTATGGTAAAAATATATTAAGATTGATAATCAACAAAAGCTTTAAGAATCAATTCATTTTCAACCGTTTGATTGATAATAATTTTTCCGATTCCTTGAATTAAGGCAAACTGAATTGTACCATATTCATTTTTTTTATCATGGATCAACAATTCAAGTATCGGGTTGATGTCTTGGTTGTCAAAAGTTATGTCTTGGTAGATCGATTTGATAGTAGTTTTAATCTGATCAAATTCGGCTTCTGTAATTAAGTTTTTGTGTAGCGAAATATAGCTTTCCAAAATCATTCCAACAGCAATAGCTTCTCCATGAAGCAATGTTGTTTTGTCTTCGTTCTCCAAGAAGTAGCTTTCTATGGCGTGTCCAAGGGTGTGTCCAAAGTTTAGTGCTTTTCGAATATTCTTCTCCGTAGGATCTGCGGTTACGATTTCATTTTTTATTTCGACAGAGCGAAAAATCAATTCATCTAATTGTGCAAAGTTTATTGATCGAATGTTCAAAAAGTGTTCCCAGTAGTTTTTATCGAATATAAGACCGTGTTTCAACATTTCTGCCAATCCGGAGCGCATTTCATTTTGTGGTACAGTAGCAAGGTATTCCGTGTCTACGATTACCATTTTAGGCAAATTAAAAACTCCAATTTGGTTTTTTAAATTCCCAAGATCCACACCATTTTTACCTCCTACAGATGCATCTACCATGGATAGAAGGGTAGTAGGTACATTTATAAAATCAATTCCTCTTTTGAAGGTTGACGCTACAAAACCGCCTAGATCAGTGACAACTCCACCACCTAGATTGATAACCAGTGATTTTCTGTCTCCGTTAAGATCGGTCAAAACATTCCATAATTCAACACAAGTATCAATGTTTTTGTTGATTTCACCTGCCTCAAATTCAATAATCTCAATTGCCAAGGTGGTTTCTAAAAGTGGCAAAAACACCGGCAAGCAAAATTCATTTGTATTACTGTCTACAATAATAAATAGGTTAGAATATTTAGTTGCTTTTAAATGTGCATTTAGAGCTTCATATCCTTTTTCATTAAAGTGTATCGGATGGTCAACGGCTTGTATAGTATGAGATTGTAAAGACATATCGTATTTTAATTTTGCAATAAGTTCGAAATAGAGTAAACTCTCTTGCTTTTAAGAACATAAAAAGGCGTCCCAAAAAGTTTTGCAAATCTACATTTTTTTTAATTTTATTCCTTTGCTTTTCGCTAAAAATACAGTGGTATATTCTTCTCGTTTGATTGACAAATAACTATGATGTAAATTTTAAACTTTTTTTATAAATTTTGTGATATAGTTGCCAATTGGTGATTCTTAATTACTATTTTTAAACAAAATTTTATTGTATGAACACAATTTTTGAAGATACTAAAGTTGCTTTTGCTTTGAAAAGCGATACAGAGCTTGAAAGAGCTTATTTTTTGTTTAAAATGATTGCCAATGAGCCACTTGTGCGCATAGGTACTGCGGTGACCAATTTTGCGTTTAAAGTACATTTACCCGTTGAAGGTTTGATTCGCGCTACTGTTTTTGATCATTTTTGTGGTGGTATAAACGAGCAAGACTGTTTAAAGGTAGTGGATAAAATGCATACCAAAGGAGTTTCCTCGGTTTTGGATTACTCTGTAGAAGGAAAAGAAGAGGAAGCGCAATTTGAAGCGGCTACCCAAATGATTCTGAAAACAATCAAATTTGGACAGGAAAAACAAGCAATACCTTTTGCTGTATTTAAGCCTACAGGTATCGGGCGCTTTTTATTATTCGAAAAAATTAGTGCGGGTCAGGAGCTTAATGATGCCGAATTAAAGGAGTGGAATGTAATTTTGAGACGATTCGAGTTAATATGTAAGACCGCTCATCAAGCAGATGTGGCTTTATTAATTGATGCTGAAGAAAGTTGGATGCAAAAAGCAGCCGATGATTTGATTCTTGATATGATGCGCATGTATAATAAAGAAAAAGCAATTGTCTATAATACATTACAGTTGTACCGCTGGGATAGACTGGATTATTTAAAAGAAATAAATGCAATTGCTACAGCCGAAAATTTTCATATCGGAATAAAGTTGGTTCGTGGCGCATACATGGAAAAAGAAAACAATCGTGCAATTGCAAAAGGGTACAAATCTCCTATTTGCGCTAGTAAAGCGATTACAGATCAAAATTTTGATGCTACCGCAATTTATATGTTAGACCACACAAATCGTATTGCAAGTTTTTTCGGGACGCACAACGAGCAAAGTTCGTTGGATTTGATTCAGATCATGAAAGAAAAAGGGTTAGCACCTGATACAGCTACAATTTGGTTTGGACAATTGTACGGAATGAGTGATCATATAAGTTATAATCTAGCCGATCACGGTTATAACGTAGCAAAATATTTGCCTTTTGGTCCTGTGAAAGACGTGATGCCGTATTTGATTCGTCGTGCAGAAGAAAACACCTCAGTTGCAGGACAAACGAGTAGAGAATTAAATTTATTACAAACAGAACGATCCCGCAGGAAGAAATAACCAAAAATATATAGCATAAAAAAAGCTCCAAAAGAACAGTTCTCTTGGAGCTTTTTTATACAGTAGTAACTTATGAATTGCTAAATTGCAAATTACTTAAGTTTTTATAGATTCCGTTTTCAAGGGTAATCAAGTCTTGGTGTGTTCCTTGTTCGGCAATGATTCCGTTGTCAAGTACTAATATTTGGTCTGCAGATCGAATAGTCGATAATCGGTGTGCAATAATGATACTCGTACGACCTTGCATCAAAATCTCAAGTGCTTCTTGCACTAATTTTTCACTTTCACTATCCAATGACGATGTTGCTTCGTCCAGAATCAAAATACTAGGGTTTTTGAGTAACGCACGTGCGATCGCAATACGTTGTCTTTGTCCTCCAGAAAGTTTAATTCCTCTTTCTCCCACAATGGTTTCAAATTTTTCAGGAAAGCTTTCGATAAAATTCAAAGCATTTGCTTGTTTTGCTGCAGCTATAATTTCGTCATTTGTTGCATTTGGTTTTCCGTAAGCAATATTTTCTTTGATAGTACCTCCAAAAAGAATTACATCTTGAGGAACTATACTCATATTACCACGAAGTTCTTCCAGGTCATAGTCATAAATATTTTTCCCATCAATAATAATTTCTCCACTTTCAATATCATAAAAACGTAACAGGAGGGAAGCAATAGTTGATTTTCCGGCACCACTTGGTCCAACTACGGCAATTTTTTGTCCAAAGCCAGCATTGAAATTAACGTTTTTCAAGACTTTAATTTCTTTTCGAGAAGGATAACTAAACGCAACATCTTTAAAACTAACGATTCCTTTGATTTTTTGAACGCTATTTGGGTTAGGTTGGGTATTAATTGCTTCAGGAACTTCGTCTAATAATTCAAAAACACGTTCTGTAGCACCAACTGCTTTTTGAATTTGCGCATACATTTCGGCAATTCCACCAAAAGAAGCACCGATAAAAGTAGTGTACAATATAAAGGAAATTAAATCTCCAACACCTTCGACTTCACCTTTGATAGTCAAAGTGATTCCGTACCAAACGACAGCTACTACGCAACCGAATAAACATAATATGATAAACGATGCAAAATACCCTCTGTATTGACCTCCTTTGATAGCGATAGCAACAATTTCTCTTATTTTGTTTTTGTAGCGTTCTAATTCATACCATTCATTAGCAAACGATTTAACATTGGTAATTCCTTGCAAGGTTTCTTCAACAATCACCTGGCTTTCGGCTACTTTGTCTTGCGTCATTTTTCCGTATTTTCGAATAAAACGACCAAATATGACCGCAGCAACGGCTACCACGGGAACAATGCAAAGCATCATAATAGTAAGATTTGGACTGATACTCCCTAGGATAATAAAACCACCAACGATAAGAATAAACTGTCTTAAAAATTCGGCAATGGTTGTAGTAAGCGTATCTTGTAGTTGCGAAATATCAGCACTGATGCGACTGTTTAATTCACCAACGCGCTTTTGAGAGAAAAACGACATGGGTAGTTTTATTAAATTCTCATACAATGCAAAACGGATGTTAGATAAAGTATTCTCGGTAAAATTTACGAACAACGAGATTCTAAAAAACGAAAATACAGCTTGCAATACTAAAATTCCCATCAATGCCAATGCAATTTGGTTGGCTTTGTCTAAATCTTTGGTAGACACACAGTCCACAAGCATTCCCATCAATTTTGGAAAGGCTAGGGCAGTGGCGCTAGTTAATAATAAAAAAAGCAAGCCAACAAAGAACTTCCACTTTTGATTTTTGGAGTATTTAAAAATTCGCAAAGCCTTTTGTAGCGAACTAGTATTTAGTTTTGCTTTAGGTAAATCATTTTCTTTAAAACGAGCCATTGAGTTATATTTTTGGTGCAAATGTACTATATATAGTTAGTACAAAAAAAATCTATTCTGATGGACAATTCATAATTAGTTGTTAATGAGTTCTAAAGAAAAAAATAGGCTTTTTTAATTTAAATTTTCTTCAAAAAGTATTGTATATTCAAAAACTCGTCTTACATTTGCAGTCGCAATCACACAATGATAGCGACCTAGTAAAATAGGGCGATTAGCTCAGCTGGTTCAGAGCACCTCGTTTACACCGAGGGGGTCGGGGGTTCGAACCCCTCATCGCCCACAAGATTCAAACATTATCTTTAAAAATGTTTAGCAGGTAATTAGTAATAATTACAACCTAGTAAAATAGGGCGATTAGCTCAGCTGGTTCAGAGCACCTCGTTTACACCGAGGGGGTCGGGGGTTCGAACCCCTCATCGCCCACCAAGAAACTCCAACATTTTTGTTGGAGTTTTTTTTTGCTTTATATTTTACTCTTCTACTTTAAAATCAATGGACAACGAATTCACACAAAAACGTTCTCCCGTTGGTGTAGGACCGTCATTAAATACATGTCCTAAGTGCCCACCGCAGTTGGCACAAACAACCTCTGTTCGAATCATGCCGTGAGTTTTATCTAATACATTTTTTACTTTCCCTGGGATTGCTTCGTCAAAAGATGGCCATCCGCAATGTGCATCAAATTTTGAATTACTTTCAAATAGTTGCTCTCCACAGGCGCCACAACAATACACACCTTTTTCGTAATGCATATTATAAGCTCCCGTATGTGGGTATTCTGTCCCTTTTTCACGTAATATTCTAAAACGCTCAGCACCTAGTTGATCTTTCCATTCGCTTTCAGATTTTTCTACTTTATAACTCATGTGATGTTTTTTTTTAAAATTCGTATTCTTTTAATTGGGAAAATAGCAGGATAAAATTAATTTTTTATAGGAAGGGAAAAATAGAACGTTGCACCTTCATTAATTTTACTTTTCAAGCCAATTGTTCCTTGATGTAAATTTACAATTTGTTTTGCAATTGCCAAACCAAGTCCGGTGCTACTTTCTCCCGCGGTCGGTTGTGTACTTGATTTTTGAAAATACATAAATAATTCACCTTGCTCTTTTTCAGGAATTCCTTTCCCTTGGTCTTTGACTTCGGTAACCAAATAATTATTTTCAGCTAGTACTCGAACAGAAATGGTACTTCCTGAGGGAGAATATTTAATGGCATTCGATAATAAATTTCCGGTGACTTGACCTAAATAATGAGCATCATAAGACATTGTAACCGAATCTATGGTACTTTCAAACTCGATGTGAATATTCTTATTGTGTGCCAAGATGTTATTGTATTCCACTTGTTTCTTGATGAATTCAATATAATCGAGCTCTTGTACTTTCAAGTCAATTTTACCCGATTCGATTACCGAAACATTCAGCAAATTCTTCAGTACAGACATGCTATTAGTACTCAACGTTTTTATAACTTCAAGTCCTTCGCTTACTTCTACAATATGGTTTTCAGCGCAGCTTTCTATAAGTAAGTCAGAAAAACTTTGAATCATACCGATTGGATTTGCCAAATCATGTGCTGCTATACCTATAAATTTGTTTTTCTCAGTGTTTAATTGCAATAACTTTCGGTTCACTTCGCTAAGTCGTCTGTCCTTTTGTTTTAAGTTAAACATAAGTACTCCAATAATTAAAAATAAGGAAAAACGAACCCCAGTATTCCAAATCGGGAAGAAGTAATGAGAAAAGGAAACTACAGTATATTCAGAATAGCACCAAGATCCAGCTGATAAAGTAGCACAAAAAATAACATCTATTTTGGCAGTTTTTTGTTGAACTGACAGTAAAACGATAGGAATTACATAAAATAAGGAAAAAGCCATCTCTACACCTGTACATATATCTAGAAAACCAATCAAACAAATTAGTACAACCGACAAAATTATTCCTGACAACCGGCTATAGTAGAACAATGACTGTACTTTACTTAGAATAGACATACAAGGTAGTATTTAAAACATTTATAATCGAGTAAAAATAGTTTATTTTTAAAGATATCAATTTAAGCAAGTCCATTTTATATCATATTTTTTTCAAATCTTAATTTGAGTATAGTGAATACTTTTATGATTTCTTATATCTGCCAATTACTAAGGGATAAAGTCATATTTGAAACTACGTTCCTATTTGCTTTGTATTATTAATTTGATAGTAGGGACAATTAACTAACTATTTACTAGGTTTTACAACTGTTACTTCAACTTACAAGCCCAAATTACTAGGATTACCACTAATCTCTAACGATTTATTAAATTTTTGATTATTGCTCAAGCTCCTTGTTTTTTTACTATTTTTATTAAAAGTTAAATTCATTTATTCAGGAATTTATACTATTTTCGAAAAGGTAAAATGTTAATCACAATAGCTTTGTTAGCCACTAGTTTATAAAGAGGATTTAGATGAAGATTATTCACCTTACTGCAGAATGTTATCCAGTTGCCAAAGTAGGTGGCTTGGGTGATGTCGTTGATTCCTTGGCTAAAACACAACAGCAAAAAGGAGAAGACGTTCAAGTAGTACTACCTTATTATAGTACACCATTTACTTCCGAAAATGAATTTGTGATACTTTACCATGGCCAGGTACAACTTGGTCAATTTAATTTTCCATTTACAGTTTGCAAGGAACGGGACAACTCTTTAGGATTTGAACTGATTTTGATTTCGATACCTGACTTATTCGATAGAGATGCTATATACGGTTATGAGGACGATATTGAACGGTTTATGTCATTCCAAAAAGCATTTTTGCAATGGATTAATAGCCTAGATACACAACCAGACATAATTCATTGTCATGATCATCACACGGCTCTTGTGCCATTTATGATGTATAATGGCATTGAGTTCAACAAAATAAGAGATTTACCTACGGTACTTACTATTCATAATGCATTGTATCAAGGACAGTTTGGTTTTGATAAATTACATTACTTCCCAACTTATGATTTATCCAAAACCAACTTGCTAGAGTGGGGTGGAAGAATCAATTCGATTGCAGTTGGTTTACGATCTGCTCGAGTAATTACAACCGTTTCACCAACTTATTTGAACGAAATTAATGAGCATGGATATGGGCTAGAACATTTGTTCAGAGAGGTTCGTTACAAATCAAAGGGAATCCTAAATGGTATCGATGATGTTTTATGGAATCCTGCTACAGATCCAGTTATTGCAGCTACATATAATTATGAAAATTTCGACATTGGTAAAAGTATCAATAAGGAGAAACTTTGTGAAATGTATAATTTCGATGTTAATAAACCATTAATAAGCTTCATAGGTCGCCTCTTTGAAGAGAAAGGTGCTGATTTATTATGCGATTTTATAAAAAAAATACAACAAGAAAACGCTGATAAATTTAATATTCTTATCTTGGGGACAGGTAATAAAGCTATCGAACAAGAACTAATGGCTTTGTTGATTGATTATCAGAGGTTTTATAAATGTTTCATTGGTTTTAATGAAAATTTAGCACACCAAATTTATGCGGGTTCTGACTTTTTATTAATGCCATCACGCACAGAATCTTGTGGTTTGAATCAAATGTATGCATACCGATATGGTTCAATACCAATAGTACGTAGAACAGGAGGATTGAAGGATACTGTAACCGATAGTATGGAAAATGGGCTAGGGATTTGTTTTGAAAAAGCCGAAGTAGAGGATATTGAAGTAGCTATCGAAAGAGCTATTTTATTATTCGAAAATAAAATACAATTACATACTATAAGAAAAGCGGGAATGCAATTAGATCATTCCTGGAACAAGGCATATCAAGAATATTTAAAAATTTACAACTTAATAACAAAGTAAAAAGATGAAAGCGAAAAGAAAAAATGTGATTGCGATTATTCTAGGAGGTGGGCAAGGTTCAAGGTTATACCCTTTGACTGAGTCAAGGTCAAAACCGGCAGTACCAATTGGAGGAAAGTATAGATTAGTCGATATTCCCATTTCAAACTGTATGAATTCAGATATTTATAGGATGTTTGTCTTGACACAATTTAATTCTGCTTCATTAAATGCGCATATTAAAAACACATATGTTTTCAGTGCTTTTAGTCAAGCCTTCGTAGATATTCTTGCTGCAGAACAAACTCCTGACAATCCAACTTGGTTTCAAGGTACTGCGGATGCTGTAAGACAGTGTATGCCACATTTTTTAAATCATGATTTTGATTACGCTTTAATTTTATCTGGTGATCAATTGTACCAAATGGATCTAAATGAAATGATTGAAGAGCACATTCGTAAAGATGCAGAAATTTCTATTGCAACCTTACCGGTGAATGCTAAAGACGCATCAGATTTCGGAATCTTAAAAACAAATAGTGACAGTTTTATCGAGTCCTTTATTGAAAAACCAGTTCAGTCTTTATTAACTGATTGGTCTTCTGAAGTAAGTGACGAGATGAAAGCTGAAGGTAAACTATATTTGGCCTCAATGGGAATTTACATTTTCAACAAAGACCTTTTAGTTGACCTGATGAATGACCCAGAAACGAAAGATTTCGGAAAAGAAATTATTCCGCAGTCTGTTTCTACTAGAAAAGTACTGAGCTACCAATATGAAGGATATTGGACAGATATTGGTAATATTGATTCTTTCTTTGAAGCTAATATCGGCTTGACAGATGATGTGCCTAAATTTAATTTGTTTGATAACGATAATAAAATTTTCACAAGACCAAGATTATTACCTCCGTCAAAATTCCAAAACACATTAATTGATCGATCTTTAATTTCTGAAGGTTGTATTTTAAATGCTAAAGAAATCACCAAGTCTGTAATCGGAATTCGATCTAGAATTGGTAAAGATACTGTCATTCAAAATTGCTATGTCATGGGTAACGACATCTATCAAAGCATTGAACAGATGGAGAAAGATCTAAGCAATGACAAAATCTTAATGGGAATTGGTGAAAGATGTTTTATAAAAAATGCACTTATTGATAAAAACTGTCGCATTGGTAACGATGTCGAAATTATTGGTGGTGATCAATTAGAAAATTCAACTAATGAACTTTATTCTGTAAAAGAAGGGATTGTAGTAATTAAAAAAGGAGTTACAATTCCGGATAATTACGTAATCAAATAAGAACTTAACCAATCGTATAAAACTCGATAGTTATAAATATTAAATTTAGAAAAGAGATACATTTAAAAGATGCAGAATCAAACCCGAATTGTAATAGAAAATGTTTTACCACAATTAGATAGTGGCGCTTTTCCGGTAAAGCGAATAGTTGGTCAACCTGTACACGTTACTGCCGCAGTTTTCTCAGACGGACACGATGTTATTGAAGTTTGTGTAAAATACAAGCATGAAGACGAAACAAATTGGAGCGAAGTTAGAATGACGCCTACCGTAAATGATGAATGGTTTGCTGATTTTAAAGTTGAAAAACAAGGTACCTACAGCTATTTTGTGGAAGGTTGGGTAGACTATGCTTTAAATTGGCAACATGGTACAGATCGAAAAATCCAAGACAACCAATACGTAAAATCAGAATTACTTGAAGGTGCAGAATATGTACACGCTTTACTCGAGGTAGCCACGCATGATGAGAGAGGCTACTTAGGTCATTTGGAATATCTGTTGAAAACAGAGTCAGAATACGACCAAGCTATTCCTGAGGTTACATCAGCTCGATTAACGGAGATATTCAAAAAATACCCTACTCGTTTACTAGCCAATCAATCATTGGTATTGGAGGTTTATGTAGACCGTAAAAAAGCACTATTTAGTACTTGGTATGAATTTTTTCCTAGATCAGCTTCAGAGCATGATGGTCAACATGGTACATTCAAAGACTGTGAACGATTATTGCCTAGAGTAGCGCAAATGGGATTTGATACTTTGTATTTTCCACCAATTCACCCAATTGGGGAGGTAAATAGAAAAGGAAAAAATAATGCAACTTCTGCAGAGCACGGTGATGTAGGTTCTCCATGGGGAATTGGATCTGAAAAAGGAGGGCACAAATCTACACATCCAGAATTGGGTTCTATTGACGATTTTAAATCGCTAGTAAAAAAAGCACAAGACTGGGGAATTGAAGTAGCAATGGATTATGCCTTGCAAGCAGCACCAGATCACCCGTATGTAAAAGATTTTCCGCAATGGTTCAAATGGAGACCAGATGGAACGGTACAATATGCTGAAAATCCGCCTAAAAAATACCAAGATATTCAACCCATTTATTTTGAAAGTTCCGACTGGAAAAATCTTTGGAAGGAACTATTAGACGTTGCTTTATTTTGGATTGAAGATTGTAACATAAAGATCTTTCGTGTTGACAATCCGCACACTAAGCCTTTCTACTTCTGGGGATGGTTGATAGGTGAAATCAAAAAGAAACATCCAGATGTTTTGTTTTTGGCTGAAGCTTTTACACGTCCAAAAATAATGAATGAACTGGCCAAGCAAGGATTTAGCCAATCCTATACTTATTTTACTTGGAGAAACTCTAAACATGAGCTAACTGAGTATGTAAGCGAATTGACCCAATCTGAGCAAAAAGAATTTTATCGTCCTAATTTCTGGCCTAATACACCTGATATTAATCCTTTTGCTTTGCAAAGTGGTAACGAATCGACTCATTTACAAAAGTATTTCTTAGCGGCAACTCTAAGTTCAAGTGTTGGTATCTACGGTCCTGTTTTTGAGTACCGTGTGTGCGAACCGATGGCTGCTGGAAAAGAGGAGTATCTGAACTCTGAAAAATATCAAGTATACAAGTGGGATTGGACGATCGAGAATAAAATCACACGTTTGATTACCAAGATAAATGGTATTCGAAAAGAACAAGCTTCATTACAACAGACCAATAATATTGTTTTTTGTGATACTAATAATGATAATCTAATTGCGTATTACAAATTTGATGATGATTTGAACAACAAAACTTTGATGATCGTTAATCTGGATGCTCATAACACGCAAACAGGAATGGTGCGGTTGCCAATTGAGAAATTGGGAGTCAATCCAATTCGAATCGTGGACTTAATCACTGGAAACAGTTATCTATGGGACAGAGAATGGAATTATGTCGAAGTGAGTCCTGATCTACCCTTTCATTTGTTTAAAATTCAGCAATAAACAAGTCTATTACTAACGGAACATTGCAGAAAAATAGCAATGTTTAAGAAAATAAACCAAAAAATGAATAAAGTACAAACGTATTCTCTTTTTACCGATTTTGATATCGATTTGTTTAAAGCTGGAAAGCATTTCAGATTGTATGAAAAATTAGGTGCGCATCTTATTGAAGTAGACGGAGTAAAAGGCGTTTATTTCGCTGTTTGGGCTCCAACTGCCCGCACGGTTTCCGTTGTTGGTGATTTCAATTACTGGATTCAAGGAGAACACCAACTTGAAGTAAGATGGGATTCGTCAGGAATTTGGGAAGGTTTTATCCCGAATGTCGAAAAAGGAGCAACTTACAAATATAAAATTCAATCCGATAATGGTGGGATTATCACAGAAAAAGCAGATCCATTTGCTTTTTACTGCGAAAAACCACCACATACTGCTTCTGTAGTTTGGGATTTGGATTATAAATGGAAAGATTCCAAATGGATGAAAAACAGGAAAGACCACAATAGTCTTGACAAACCTTTCTCTGTGTATGAAGTGCATTTGGGTTCATGGAAAAGACATGGCGAAGAAAATCGTTTTCTAACCTATTTAGAATTTGCAGAAGATTTAGTACAGTACGTTAAAGAAACAGGATTTACACATGTAGAATTCATGCCAGTGATGGAATATCCGTATGATCCTTCATGGGGATATCAATTGGTAGGGTATTTTGCACCTACATCACGTTTTGGTAATCCGCAAGAGTTTATGGTTTTGGTAGATAAATTACACCAAGCTGGTATTGGAGTAATTTTAGACTGGGTACCTTCTCATTTTCCTGATGATGCCCATGGTCTTGGATTTTTCGATGGATCAAATTTATATGAACATCCAGATCGAAGAAAAGGGTACCACCCAGATTGGAAAAGCTTAGTTTTTAATTACGGACGAAATGAAGTTCGTTCTTTTTTAATCAGTAATGCCATTTTTTGGTTACAACATTACCATGTTGATTCCTTACGTGTAGATGCAGTTGCGTCTATGCTTTACCTAGATTACTCACGTGAAGAAGGGCAGTGGGAGCCGAATGAATTTGGTGGAAGAGAAAATTTAGATACCATTAGTTTTCTAAAAGAATTTAACGAAGCGGTTTATTCTAATTTTGAAGGTGTTCAAACTATTGCCGAAGAAAGTACTTCGTTCCCAATGGTTTCTAGACCAACTTTTGTTGGAGGATTAGGATTTGGAATGAAATGGATGATGGGTTGGATGCACGATACTTTAGAATATTTCAAAAAAGAAACGGTGTATAGAAAGTACCATCAGAATGAATTGACTTTTTCGATGACTTATGCTTTTACTGAGAATTTTATGCTCCCATTATCACATGATGAAGTGGTGTATGGAAAGCATTCGATAGCAGGAAGAATGCCTGGTGATGAATGGCAAAAATTTGCTAATTTACGCCTTTTGTATAGTTATATGTTCACCCATCCAGGATCAAAATTACTGTTTATGGGTTGTGAATTTGGTCAAAGTGCGGAGTGGAATTTCCAAGAGAGTTTGGATTGGCATTTATTGCAGTATCCATTACACGAAGGAGTCAAGAAGACCATTACAGCTTTGAATAAGTTATACAGAACAGAACCTGCTTTGCACGAAAAGCAATTTAGTCCAGAAGGTTTTGAATGGATCAATTACTCAGATTATCAAAATGCAGTAATGTCATTTATTCGAAAAGGAAACAATCCTAAAGACAATGTAATCGTAATTTGCAATTTCACACAAGTGGTGAGAGAAGACTATCGCATAGGAATACCTCATAAAGGAAAATTACAAGAAATTTTTAATAGTGACGATGTAATTTATGGTGGAAGTGGAGTAATAAGTCCTGATAAAATTACTATCGAGTCATCACCATATGACGGAAGAGATTTTTCTGTAGCGATCACATTACCTCCTTTAAGTGTAGTAGCATTTAAGATTGTGTAATATAAAAGAATAATTTTAGTAGCATAATTGCTAATTGAATCCATCTTTAATACGACTCAAAAATTAATATCATATCACAATTTATTTGCATCGAATAAAAAGTGATATGATATTTTTGTTTTATATTTAGTATAATAAAACCAAACCATTTCAGACCTTATGGAACTGCTCACAAGGCAATTCTTTAAAAAAAACCATCATGATTACAAATACTGAACTCGAATACAAAGGCGATTTATATCCCTCAAAAATAGTCTCTTATGAACAGGAGGTTGATTCTGTTTATTTTTATACTAGCAATAGTGTTATTTTAAAAGTTACTATCTTGCGAGATAGTATGTTGCGATTTCGCTACACCACAAAGGGGTATTTTAGTAACGATTTCTCGTATGCCATTGATCAAAATCATTCGCATGGATACAATTTTTTAGAGGTCGATGAAAAGGAGACGATGTATCAAATTCGAACTAGCAAAGTAATTTGTAACATTCAAAAATCGGATTTACGTATAGCCATTTTGGATATTGATGGAAAAGTCATTTTAGAAGATGAACTTGGATTTCACTGGGAAGAGAGTTATGAGTTTGGTGGAAATATTGTCAAAATGAGTAAAACTTCTCGTGATGGGGAAAGTTTTTACGGTCTAGGTGACAAGGCAACTCAACTGAATTTGAAAGGAAAACGAGTCGAAAACTTTGCTACCGATCAGTATGCCTTTCAAAAAGAACAAGACCCTTTATACAAAGTAGTCCCATTTTATATTGGATTGCAAAACAAACAAGCTTACGGTATTTTTTTCGATAATACCTTTCGAACCACTTTTGATTTTTGTCATGACCGCCGTAATGTTGCTAGTTTCTGGGCAGATGGTGGCGAAATGAATTACTATTTTATCTACGGTCCCAAAATGAAGGATGTAGTAATATCTTATACTGATTTAACAGGAAAACCCGAACTCCCACCTTTATGGACTTTGGGTTATCATCAATGCAAGTGGAGTTATTATCCTGAAAGTAATGTAAAAGAAATAACAGCCAAATTTAGAGCCTTAAAAATTCCCTGCGATGCCATTTATTTAGATATCGATTATATGGATGGTTTTAGGTGTTTTACTTGGGACAAAAATCATTTTCCTGATCCAAAACGAATGGTAGCTGAGTTAGCCGCAGATGGTTTCAAAACTATTGTGATCATTGACCCTGGAATTAAAGTTGACAAGGAATATGCCATTTACAAAGAAGCATTGGATAAAGATTATTTTTGCAAACGTGCAGATGGACCTTATATGAAAGGAAAAGTGTGGCCAGGAGAATGTAATTTCCCTGACTATACCAACCCCGAAGTTCGCGAATGGTGGGCAGGATTGTTCAAAGAATTGGTTGCTGATATTGGTGTAAAAGGAGTTTGGAATGATATGAATGAACCGGCAGTAATGGAGGTTCCAAATAAGACATTCCCAAATGATGTACGCCATAATTATGACGGAAATCCTTGTAGCCACAGGAAAGCACATAATGTTTATGGTACACAAATGGCTCGTGCAACTTATCACGGAGTTAAAAAATTCGCGTATCCAAAGCGTCCATTCGTGATTACCCGATCAGCTTACTCGGGTGCGCAACGCTATACATCATCATGGACAGGTGATAATGTAGCCACTTGGGAACACCTTTGGATCGCCAACATTCAAGTGCAACGAATGAATATTTCGGGTATGGGATTTACAGGGTCAGATATTGGGGGTTTTGCAGAACAGCCAACTGGTGAGTTGTATGCTCGCTGGATTCAGTTAGGGGTTTTTCACCCTTTTTGTAGAACACATTCTTCTGGAGATCACGGCCATCAAGAACCTTGGGCATTTGATGAAGAAGTTACAGATATAAGTCGAAAATTCATAAACCTTCGATACCAATTGTTACCTTATTTATATACCATGTTTTGGCAGTATATCGAATATGGTATTCCGATGTTGAAACCTTTAGTCTACTTTGATCAAGAAGATATTCAGACACATTATCGAAATGATGAATTTATTTTTGGAAATCAAATTTTGGTTTGCCCGATATTAGAGCCGAACGCATTAGGTCGAAGAATGTATGTTCCTAGAGGCCAATGGTACAACTATTGGACAAATTTGATGTTTAAAGGAGGGAAAGAAATGTGGGTTGACACAAAATTTGACGAAATTCCGGTATTTGTGAAGGCAGGAGCAGTAATTCCAAAATATCCAGTGCAACAATATGTAGGCGAATTAGACTTTGATGAATTGACTTTGGATTTATATTATAAAGAAGGAACTGAAAAATCGGTTGTGTATGAAGATGCACAAGATGGCTACGATTACAAAAAAGGAAGATATAGCTTTCTATCCTTTCAAGTAACTGGAAAAAAGAACGAATTAATAATTCAATTACATAAGGATGGTAAATTTGACACTTCCTATTCCAACTACAAAATCAACTTTATAGGATTACCATTTGAAGTGAAAACGGTGGAGATTAACAATGAAAAGTTTGATTTCGATAAAAAAACATTTGATAACGTTAATTTTTTGGTGGTTGAAAAGGAATTTAGAGTGCTACATATCATAGGAGTTTAGTATTTATTCTTATTTTTGTTAAAAATTAAAGAAATATGAAAAAGAATATAGTAATGAGTGTTTGTGCAGTTGGAATGTTATTTTCATGCGCAACTAACCCACTAACAGGAAAGAAGACTTTGAATTTTGTATCGAATGATGCTTTATTCCCAACTTCATTTCAACAATACGGTACATTTCTACAAGAAAATAAAGTAGTTTCAGGAACAACAGATGCAAAAAAAGTAGAATCAGTTGGGATGAAAATCAAAGCTGCAGCCGAAAAATACTTGGCTTCATTGGGGCAAACGGAATATTTAAAAGGATATGCATGGGAATACAAATTGGTTGATAGCCCAGATGTAAATGCTTGGTGTATGCCAGGAGGAAAGATTGTTGTTTATACAGGAATTTTACCAATTACCAAAACAGATGCTGGTTTAGCAACTGTAATGGGTCATGAGGTATCACACGCCTTAGCAAATCACGGTGCGCAACGTATGAGTGTTTCTCAAATTCAAGAATATGTTGGAATGGGATTGGCCGTTGCTACATCAGGAAAAAGTGCAGAAACGCAACAAGCCTTCAGTACCGCTTACGGTTTAGGATCGCAATATGGTGTTACTCTTCCTTTTAGTAGAAGTAACGAAACTGAAGCAGATAAAATTGGATTGACATTAATGGCAATAGCAGGATACAATCCCGAAGAAGCAATTGCTTTTTGGACAAGAATGTCTGCAAATTCTAATGGAGCAGCACAACCAGAATTCATGAGTACGCACCCGTCTGACGCTACAAGAATTGCCAATTTGAAAGCAATGGTACCAGAAGCGAAAGCAACTGCAGCAAAATTTGGAGTTATTTACAAATAATCTCCAAAATTGAAATAATTTTCAAAAGAGAAGTTTATTCTATTGGATAGACTTCTCTTTTTTTATGAAACAGAATTTTAACTCGCAAACGGAAGTATGGAAACATTAAGAAAAGGAGACAAAAAATTATTGAATGCATGGGCTTTTTATGATTGGGCCAATTCAGCTTACCCCTTGGTGGTTAGTTCTGCTATATTTCCTATTTTTTACAATGCCTTATTTGATGATGACAATCCATATTTGGATGTTTTTGGCTTTCATTTCAAAAACTCTGCCTTGATAAGTTTTGTAACTGCATTGGGTTTTTTGGTAGTAGCTTTCATTTCGCCATTTCTTTCAGGAATAGCCGATTATGTAGGGAATAAAAAAGCTTTCATGCAGTTCTTTTGTTATTTAGGAGCATTTTCATGCATTGGATTGTATTGGTTTAGCTTAGAAAATATCTATTTTGGGTTGTTATTTTACTTTTTGGGATTGATAGGATTTTGGGGTAGTTTGGTTTTTTATAATTCCTATCTACCGGATATTGCTTTTGAAGAACAACAAGACGCCATAAGTGCTAAGGGGTATTCGATGGGATATTTAGGAAGTGTCTTGTTGCTTATTGTCAATTTGGCTATGGTGATGAAACCAACTTTATTTGGTATTAGTGGTACGCCGGGAGAGGCTGCTATGAAAGCTATGAGGTATTCTTTTATCACGGTGGGTATTTGGTGGCTTTTGTTTAGTCAATATACTTACCTTTATTTACCTAAAGGAAATCACAAGGTTAAAGAAAAAATAACAAAAGCGGTTTTATTCAACGGATTTAATGAACTAAAAAAAGTTTGGGCTTTATTGCAACAAAATAAGATACTGAAAGGTTATTTGGGTAGTTTTTTTGTTTACAGTATGGCTGTGCAAACGGTAATGCTTATTGCAACTTATTTTGGAGCACAAGAAATTGAATGGAAAACAGAGAGTGATAGCACCACAGGATTGATTATTTGTATTTTGGTGATTCAGTTAGTGGCTATTTTAGGAGCTTTTATTACATCAAAATCATCTGCAAAATATGGTAACATACCTACTTTGATTGTTATCAATTCGATCTGGTTATTGTTATGTATTTCAGCTTACTTCATCACACAACCGGGTACTTTCTATTTTATGGCTGGAATTGTTGGTTTGGTAATGGGAGGGATACAGTCCTTATCACGTTCTACATACTCCAAATTATTACCTGAAACAGAAGATACAGCTTCCTTTTTTAGTTTTTATGATGTAGCCGAAAAAATCGGAATTGTAATAGGAATGGTAGTTTATGGTTTAATTGATCAAATCACAGGTAGTCCAAGATTGGCTATGGTATTCTTGGCTTTGTTCTTTGCGATTGGAATCGTTTTACTACGAAAAATTCCAAAGAAGGATTCTGTGTTATAGTGTATTCGAAAAGTATAGCCTCATTTTTAGTACACAAAAAATTCCTTTACGCAATTTGAAGGCACTGTGGCACAAAGATTGATTTTTAACTACTAATCAGTGATGTTTACAATGGCTACTGATTGATTTTCAGTGTAATAAAATTTTTTATCTAATATTTTTGTCATAGCGTGTATTAACTCTATGACAAAATGACTTAATTATATATATGTCAAATCATAAAATAAGTACAATTGACAACCTGTCACTTCAAGAACTTGACTCTCAAGCAGAATTAATTCCGTTATTAACTCCCGAGGACGAGGAGGAGATGATGAATGAAGTGCTGCCAGATACGATTCCGATTTTACCATTACGAAATATGGTTTTATTTCCGGGAGTTGTAATTCCGATCACAGCAGGTCGCGACAAATCAATTAAATTAATTGATGACGCCAATGCAGTAGGGAAAATTATTGGTGTTGTAGCACAAATAGACGAAGATGTTGAGGAACCAACCAAAAAAGACATTCATAAAGTAGGTACGGTTGCTCGTATTTTACGTGTATTGAAAATGCCTGATGGAAATACTACTGTAATTCTACAAGGTAAGAAGCGTTTTGAAATTACAGAAGTAACTTCAGAGGAGCCATACATGACCGCTACGATCAAAGATATTTTAGAGAAGAAACCAAAGGGGAAAAACTCTGAATTTTTGGCCATATTAGAATCTGTAAAAGAACTAGCTATTCAGATCATAAAAGAAAGCCCAAACATTCCGAGCGAAGCTACTTTTGCAATTAAAAATATTGAAAGCCAATCTTTCTTGATCAATTTTGTAACTTCAAACTTAAATTTAACAGTTAAAGAAAAACAAGACTTACTTGCAATTAACTCGTTAAAGGAAAGAGCACTACAAACTTTGAAATATATGAATATCGAACTTCAAAAGTTGGAGTTAAAAAATGATATTCAGTCAAAAGTTCGTTTTGACCTGGACCAACAACAGCGTGAATATTTCTTGCACCAGCAAATGAAAACAATTCAAGAAGAGTTGGGTGGAGCATCACAAGAAGAAGAAATGGACGAGATGTTGGTGAAATCGAAAACCAAAAAATGGGACGAGAAATCGCAAGCACATTTCGAAAAAGAACTTTCGAAAATGAGACGTATGAATCCACAAGCACCTGACTTCGGAATCCAACGTAACTATCTAGAATTGCTTTTGGAATTGCCATGGAATGAATATTCGAAAGACAATTTTGATTTAAAGAAAGCGCAAAAGATATTAGATAGAGATCATTTTGGTTTGGAAGATGTCAAGAAACGTATGATTGAACACTTGGCTGTTTTGAAATTAAGAAATGACATGAAATCACCAATTATTTGTTTGACAGGACCTCCGGGTGTTGGTAAAACGTCGATTGGTCGCTCTGTTGCCGAGGCTTTAGGTCGTGAGTATGTACGCATATCATTAGGTGGATTACGTGATGAAGCAGAAATTCGCGGTCACAGAAAAACGTATATTGGTGCTATGCCAGGACGAATCATTCAGAGTTTGAAAAAAGCAGGAACATCAAATCCTGTTTTTGTATTGGATGAGATAGATAAACTTTCGAACAGTAACCAAGGAGATCCATCTTCCGCTTTACTAGAAGTTTTGGATCCAGAACAAAACAGTACTTTCTATGATAATTTTGTTGAATTGGGTTATGATCTTTCGAAAGTGATGTTTATTGCTACGTCAAACAATATGGCTGCTATACAACCAGCTTTGCGCGATCGTATGGAAATAATTAAAATGTCAGGATATACTATCGAAGAAAAAGTGGAGATAGCGAAACAGCACCTTTTTCCGCGTCAATTGAAAGAACACGGTCTTACCACCAAAGATCTATCGATTGGAAAAAAACAGCTAGAAAAAATCATCGAAGGGTACACACGTGAATCGGGTGTGCGTGGGTTGGAAGCAAAAATCGCCCAGGTGATTCGAAATGCGGCCAAATCTGTAGCGATGGAAGAAGAATATAACATCAAAGTGACTGATGCCGATATTGTCGAAGTACTTGGTGCGGCACGCTTAGAAAGAGATAAATATGAGTCAAATGATGTAGCCGGATTGGTTACAGGATTGGCTTGGACCAGTGTTGGTGGTGATATATTATTTATAGAGTCCCTGATTTCTCCTGGAAAAGGAGCGATGACCATTACAGGAAACTTAGGCACTGTGATGAAAGAATCGGCTACAATTGCATTGGAATATATTAAAGCAAATGCAGCCTTATTAGGTCTTAATCCTGAGATTCTGACTAAGAACAATATCCATTTACACGTGCCTGAAGGTGCAACGCCAAAAGATGGTCCAAGTGCAGGAATTGCAATGCTAACTTCACTAGTTTCATTATTGACTCAAAAACGTGTGAAGAAGAATATTGCCATGACGGGTGAGATCACTTTGAGAGGAAAAGTATTGCCGGTGGGCGGAATCAAAGAAAAGATTTTGGCGGCTAAACGTGCAAATATTAAAGAGATCATCTTGTGTCATGAAAACAAAAATGATATTGACGAAATCAAACCTGAGTATATTGCAGGGGTAACTTTTCATTTTGTTAAAGAAATGAGCGAAGTATTAGCCATAGCAATTACAGATCAAGATGTAAAAAACGCAAAAACGTTATAACAGCAAACAACATCCTTTTTAGATATACAAGCCAAAGCCAAGAGTTACTAGTTTAATTCTTGGCTTTGGTTTTATTTTTATGTCCTATTTTATAATAAAAAGTAATTAAAACTAGTATTATAATTTTATCTTCGCAATTGCGTTAGCTACTTAATCGTACTAGAGAAATATTAAGCATGTTAAAAAAACAGCTCACTTATTTGTTTTTCCTTTGTTGTTCTTTTTCTTATTCGCAAATAGGAGGGAAGAGCGTATACCAATTTCTAAATTTGGTTACCTCTCCACGACAAGCAGCACTTGGAGGAAAAACAGTTACGATTTATGACGAAGATGTCAACCAAGGTATCTTTAACCCAGCGTCTATAAATGCTGAAATGGACAATCATTTGTCAATTAATTACGGAAGTTATTTTGGAGAAGTTACCTATGGTACAGCCGCTTATGCGTATACTTATGACCGTCACGTGCAAACTTTTCATGCAGGGGTGAGTTATATTAATTACGGAAATTTTGACGGTTATGATGAAAACGGTCAAAGTACTGCCGCGTTTTCAGGGAGTGAGATAGCACTTTCTGGTGGTTACGCTTACAACATACCTTATACAAATATCCATCTTGGAGCCAATGTAAAATTAATATCGTCAAGTCTTGAAACCTATACCTCATTGGGAGGAGCGATTGATTTTGGCGCACTTTTTATAGATGAAGCAAATGATGTCAATTGGGGATTAGCGATCCGCAACGTTGGTACGCAATTCACCACTTATTCAGGCCTTCGAGAAAAATCACCTATGGAAATTATCCTTGGCGTTTCGCAGGAATTGGAACATGTACCCATACGATGGCATATAAATTTAGAAAACTTACAACAGTGGAATATTTCTTTTGCCAACCCATCACGAGCAACGTCTTCTTTTGATGGTACCACAACAGATGAAAAGGTGTCATTTTTGGGTAATACTTTCCGACATGTAATTTTGGGAGCAGAACTATTTCCTAAAAAAGCATTTAATTTCCGAATGAGTTACAACTTTAGGAGAGCGCAGGAATTAAAAATACTAGAGCAACGTAATTTCTCTGGTTTTTCGGTTGGATTTGGTTTGCGCATGAATAAATTAAAGTTTGATTATTCGTATTCAAGATATACATTAGCAGGCAACACGAGCCTATTTGGTTTAACAATTAATTTTCAATAATACATTTTGAGTTCAAAAATTACCATAGCAATTGATGGATTTTCATCCACAGGAAAAAGTACATTGGCAAAACAACTGGCCAAAGAATTAGGTTATGTTTTTGTAGATACAGGCGCCATGTACCGCGCGATCACATTATTTAGCATGCAGCAAGGATATATTTCAAAAGATTATTTTGATACCGAATCGCTACTGAATAGCTTACCGAGCATCCGATTGCGTTTTGAGTTTAAACCAGAGATGGGATTTGCAGTCATGGTGTTGAACGACGTAGATGTTGAAAAAGAAATTCGTACCATTGCCGTTTCAGGTTTTGTGAGCAAGATAGCAGAACTTGCCGAAGTTCGTGCAAAATTGGTCGAACAGCAACAAGAAATGGGTAAGGATAAAGGAATTGTAATGGACGGTAGAGATATTGGGACAGTGGTTTTTCCTGATGCCGAATTAAAGCTATACATGACAGCCAATGCAGAAACGAGAGCAAAACGTCGTTATGATGAACTACTTGCAAAAGGAGATACCATTACCTTCAAAGAGATCTATGATAATGTCGTAGAACGAGACTATATTGATACACACCGCGACAATTCCCCTTTGGTTAAGGCAAATGACGCTATTGAAATCGACAACTCAGAGATGACTAGAGAAGCGCAATTTGACTTGGTAATGAAATTTGTTCAAGAAAAAATTCAATCTTAAAGATTCCTTATTTTGGATTCAGAAATTCTTTAATCATCTTAGGGACTTCTTTTTCGGGTGTTGGAAAATTGTGGAGTTCTTTGTTTTTATAAATAGAAAAGCTTGATTTTGCGAGTAATTGATCTCCTGTGCCCGAGATAAAAAACAAATCTAAGTGATCTAAGATTTTCTTGAAGTCCCATCGCCAAACGTCATTATATTCGATAATTAGATCAAAATCGGTCAAAACGGTATCAGCTGCAGCTATAGTTGCTGTGATGCCGTTATTTTCTAACTCTTGTTTGATTACTTCTGCCGTATTTCCTATAGTCGAATGCTCAATTGCTGCTTTATCAGCAGGTACATATATTCCAAAAGGAGTAAGAACACCAAACCTAAACTTTATATATTTTGAACCTTCGGTAGAAATGATACAAGCTTTCTTAAAATTTCTATTGGGTTCTTTTGCGTAATTAGTCGTTTTAATAGTGCCAGCACAACTCGAAAATAGCATTGCAAGTAAAAGTAGCGAACAGACTCTCATTCGAAAATTACTAGCCAGTATTGGACTTTCTTCATTCATAACTACTTTCTTAGATTTGTGGCTAAAATAGTTAAAGTTTTTATAATAAAAAGTCAAATGAACGTTCTGAGGCCATTGTTTTTATAAGTTTTGCTATTTTTAGCACCACTAAAAAAAGTATTATGAAAAAATCAGCTTTAACAGAAGTATTTGCCTTTGTTTTTATCCTATTATTGAACAGCACTAGTTATGCTCAAAAATTCAGACCGCTAGATGCTAGCCCTATGGACGCATTATCTTTCCCAACTTCAAACAAAGAAGTTAATAAATTGATAAAAGTTACTTACAGCCGTCCACAGTTGAAAGAAAGATCATTAGAAAGCTTAGCGCCTAATGGAAAAGTTTGGCGTACAGGTGCAAATGAGGCAGTAGATGTAATTTTGTACAAAGACACCAAATTGGGAGGGAAAATGGTTAAAGCAGGAGAATATTCTCTTTTTACCATTCCTGGTGCAAAAGAATGGACTATTATTTTGAGTAAAGATATCAACGTTTGGGGTGCTTATTCTTACAATGAAGCAAATGATGTTGTTCGCGTGATGGCGCCAGTAACTACTGGAGAATCTCTTGAAAGCTTATCAATGGCTTTTGAAGATGACGGAACATTATTTTTGGGATGGGGAACAAATAGAGTTGCGATTCCGTTCAATAAATAAGAACTTCCATTAAAAATTATGAAATAAACCTTTTCGGTCAGCGACTGAAAAGGTTTGTTTGTTTTAAAGAAGTATGAGCATATATTATTTAGTAGTTGTGCCTTATTATTTTATGTTTTTTGCAGCTGTCAGGCCCTACTTTTTTCGATCTAAAGCTGACTTGACAACCAAATCCATACACCTTTGATTTTGGCAAACTAAAACTATGTAGGATTGATTGCATTAAAACAATCATTTAAATTTCGATAAAGAAATAGGAGCTGTTTCTAAATCGTATTCGAATAGGTAAAAACCTAAATGGACATTTCATTTTTTTCAAAAGAACTGCCTATTTTTTGATACTTACACTTTACGTTATTAGCACTTAAGTATTGTTATTAAGGTATTTAACGCAATCTCACACAAAAGACAAAATACTTTCGAAGCATAGAATTTTTGAATACCCAAGTAAACTTTCCTAAATCTGATCCAACTGTTGGTAAACAGATTGAAATTGTGATAAAAAAATATAACTTTTGGAGTATTATTATTTAAAAAGTCCTATTATTGTAACCCTTTAAGAAGGCTTTGTATTTATTTTTTGATTTTGTTTTAAAACAACTAAAACAAATCATTATTTTATTGGGCATTGACAAGGAATTATTTCTTATCGTTATTACAATAAGAATAGACAATTAAAAAATACAACGTAGAATTTCTTAGAATAATATCAATTTTAAAATAAAAATTGAATTGGTATGAATCCAAATCTAGAAGTCGACTAACACAAAACAACTACTTTACAACAAAGTATTATTTACTATTATATGAATATAAAGAATAAACTTACTATTATGAGTTTCCTACAATTGTTTGTGTGGGGAGCTTGGTTGATTACTATTGGTACTTATTGTTTTAATACGAAGGGATGGACAGGAGCAGAGTTTGGTGCTATATTTTCTACCCTAGGTCTTTCTTCCATATTCATGCCACCAATTACCGGAATTCTGGCCGATAGATGGATTAATGCTGAAAAACTGTATGGAATTCTGCATATTTTATATGGAGTTGTTTTACTTTACGTTCCTCAAGTAAATGATCCAAATACATTGTATTACGTTATATTTTTGGCCATGGTTTTCTACATGCCAACACTTTCTCTATCTAATTCTATTTCTTATACTATTTTAAAGAGTAATAAGATGGATGTGGTCAAAGAATTTCCTCCAATTAGAGTATGGGGTACTGTTGGTTTTATCGTAGCCATGTGGATTACCAATCTTACAGGTAGTAAAGCCAATGCCAATCAGTTTTACATAGCAGCTGTTTTTGCTATCGCTTTAGGTTTGTATTCATTTACTTTACCAAAATGTCCTCCAGAAAGATTAACTACAAACAAATCGTCATGGGTTGAGTTGATGGGTTTAAAAGCTTTTAGATTATTTGGAACTTACAAAATGGCTTTGTTCTTTTTGTTTTCAATGTTTTTGGGAGGTGCGTTGCAGTTGACCAATATGTATGGTGACACTTTTCTGTCTGATTTCGCAAAAGTTCCCGCTTATGCTGACTCTTTTGTAGTGAAATATTCTACGATCGTTTTGTCTATTTCGCAAATATCTGAAACACTTTTTATACTTGCTATTCCTTTTTTCTTGAAGCGATTCGGAATCAAACAAGTGATGTTAATTAGTATGTTTGCTTGGGTATTGCGTTTTGCCTTCTTTGCTTACGGAGATCCTGTAGACGGATTATGGATGATATTACTCTCGTGTGTAGTATACGGGATGGCATTTGATTTCTTCAATATTTCGGGTTCATTGTTTATCGAAACTACTACTGACTCGTCTATACGTTCAAGTGCACAAGGTATGTTTATGATGATGACCAATGGTTTTGGAGCCGTACTCGGGAGTAAAGCGAGTGGTTATTTAATTGATACTTATTTCACAACTGATAATAATAAAGATTGGTCTTCTATCTGGACTTCCTTCGCTGTCTATGCTTTTGTAATTGCAGTTGCTTTTGGATTGTTGTTTAAACACAAACATACAATCACCGAAGAGGACATAGAGTCAATATAATTTTATATAAACTAAAAAGAAAGCGGAATAATGTTCACACATTGTTCCGCTTTCCTTTTTTATTTGAAATTATGATCATATCACCTAAATACCCAATTAAAACCAAATAATTAAAGCTGTAGACCAATATACTGTTTTAAGATAAAGTGCATTAAAAGAAAAGGGAACGGTTCTAAACTATTATTTACCTTATAATTGGACTTCCTTACCGTATTACTATTTACATCAAATTACATTTGTAGATTGCAATTCTCTTGACATGATTTTCAGCAAGGCATTTATCTCAAACGGTTTGGTCACAAAATCATTCATTCCAGCATTCAAGCACGCATTTAATTCTTTTTCGCCAACATTGGCTGTTAAAGCAATAATCGGAATCTTATTTTTGACTGAATCTGTAAGTGCTCTTATGTGGGTAGTGGCTTCGATTCCGTCCATAACAGGCATAATCACATCCATGAGGATAATATCATATTGATTCTCTTTGATGAGATTCAGGGCTTCGAGACCGTTATACGCTATTGTTAATTCACATTTTTTCAGTTTATTGACGATTTGCTTTTGAAGTACCAATAAGTTTATTTTATTATCATCAACGAGTAGCATTTTCAAATTTGTATTTTCGAAATCCTTTTCTACATCTTCTACATCTTTTTCCTTTTTTAAAACTACCGGTAAAGGGAAAGTGAGGTAGAAGGTTGTTCCTACTTTAACTTCAGATTCGAATGAAATTTTTCCTTTCATCAGATCAATTAATCCTTTAGAAATAGTGAGTCCTAATCCCACACTGTTTTTTGATGCATTGGATGTAGCATATTTTTGAAAAAGTTTTTCTGCCAATGTTTTATCAATTCCTTTTCCGGTGTCTTCAATTATGACTTGAAGTAAATATTCATTTTTATTATTTGCAGCATATTCACCACCAATTTTCATCGTTACAGATCCCTTTTTGGTATACTCAATGGCATTGTTTAGCAAATTTAGAACTATTTGATTAATACGGTTTTTATCACCATATACAAAATTAGGTAAGTTATCTGTAGTTTCAATTTTAAACACAAGGCCTTTTTCAATTGCCAAACGCTCATTCATCTTAAATAAAGAATGTAGTGATTTTTGAATATTAAATTCAGAATATTGAAGTGTAAAAACTCCATCGTTTAATTTAGTGAAATCTAATATGTTATTCACCAACGCTAGTAAATGATTGGTTGAATAATCCATTAATTCAAGTAGATTTTGATCTTCTTCACTTTGAATATTGCTTTTAAGAATATCTGATATTCCTTTTATGGCATTCAATGGAGTTCTGATTTCATGACTCATTATTGCAAAAAAGGATTCTTTGTTAATTTGCAGTTTTTTTAACTCTGCTCTAGACTCATTGAGTTCATTATTCTTTGATTTTAAGTCATTAATGATGAGTGTTACTGCCGTAGTCCGCGCAACTAGCAATATAATCAGGTAAAGTGAAATCATGATGACCATGAAGTAGAACAATGGATTATAGATGTCACTTTCAAAATTCTGCTTGTTACCGTAATCAAACCCAAAAAAATCATAATAATTTGTTACCAATACAAAAACAATAATTACACCTAAAAATAAATACATCAACTTAATGTACCGTATAACGATAAGTAAAATTATAGCAGTCCAATAGGCCAAAATAACATAATTTAACGATTTTCCATACAGTATATACGAATAGCTATAAAAAAGTGTAATGGCAGTAACTGCGAGAACTGATTTTTGTGGAAATGTAAAATTTTTCGAAAATGAAAACTGAATAAACAGCAGAATTATAGGTATAGTTGCCCAAGCAGCATAATCTAATTTTAGATAAAATAAAAAAAGCATGATTGTGATGTATTGTACTGTAAAGAAGTAAAAACTGAGGTTGTCTATACGACTGAACTTGTGAATACTTTTTATGCTAAGAGGGGACTTGCTTTTATCCATTTATGCTTATGTAAATTTAAATACTAACGAGCTGTAAAATTGTAAAGTAATTGCTAATGTAGGAAAATAATATGTAATTAAAAAATCAGATTTTCTCTCCTTACGTTTCTTGTTTCTTTTCTAAATTTAAGTAAAATAATGAATAATAAGCATTTAAAAATTAAAATGATTAGGATAATTTTAATTAGTCGTTGTACTACTCAATATTTTAAGATAGTTTTAACCACTTGCTTTAAGATTTATTATAAATCGACCTCTTACTTAACAATTAATTCATCTTTTAACATCGTAACTCTAGTTTTGGGTAAACTATCGGGAAAATTAGTCTGTATGTATTCAATCATTTTTTCTCGGATAAATACACGCAAATCCCATGCTGTCGGTGAATTTTTGGCACTTACAGGAATTCTGATTTCAATGTTTGTTTCTTTTGAATCGGTTACTTGTAAAACATTTACTTGTTTGTCCCATAAATCTGTAGCATGAAGGAGTCTTGTTAGTTCAGTACGTAAGCTTTCAAAATTCACACCATAATCAGTGTATAAAAATACTGTTCCTATGATATCTGCACTATTTCGTGTCCAGTTTTGAAAAGGTTTTTCTAAAAAATAGGTAGATGGAAGGACTAATCGCCTTTTATCCCATATTCGAACAACAACATAAGTAAGGTTAATTTCTTCAATCCATCCCCATTCGTCCTCAACCAGAACTGCATCATCGATTCTAAAAGGCTGCGTAATCGCGATTTGGATTCCGGCAAGTAGCGCTCCAACCACTTTTTGGGCAGACAATCCAATTATTATTCCCGCTACCCCAGCGGACGCAAATAAGCCGATACCAATTTGCCTAATGTTGTCAAAGGATAGTAGAATTAATCCCGTAGCAATTAAAACAATTATAAAAATAATCACTTTCTCCAAAATATTAATTTCAGTATGCCATTTACGGGATACTAAATTATCTTCGACCGTGATATCATATCTTTTTAGAATTCTAGACTTGAAAAATCGAACCATAATAATAATTAACCATGCAAATGCGGCAATTAAAAAGTTTGATTTTTGATTTATTATTTGAGAAAAGTCAATATTTAAGTAAGTTCCCGTATAGCGTAATATTGGATCTATTAAAAAAATCAAAGCGATCAATGTAAGGTTCGCAAAAAGTGTATAATATTTGTCCATATGAAGGTTAAATGTTAGTTTTAAACTCTCTTTTAAAAGCCTAAATGGTAATTCATTTTAAATTTTTGTTCCTCACGAAAATACAATAAAATTTTAAAGATGCCAATTCAGACCTTTTTCTATACTAATTTTTATTCTGTGTGGTAAGAATTTGTAAAGGCTTTTTAATCTTTGAATTACTTTTAAAAAGCCTCATTTTTAAAAAGTAAAAAGGTTGCGGAATAAATGCTATTTTTGGATTTAATTAACAACTGTAGCTCGGGTCAAACGAACATTTTTGAGTACTTTTGTGGCACTTTTAAATTATAATATCTCCTTAATAATGGATAAAAAAATAGTCTCTATTTTGTTTTCGACTCGGTTAATGGCCGTTCTGTTTCTAACCTTTGCAATCGCAATGGCAACAGGTACTTTCATCGAAAGTAAATACAATACCGATACCGCTCGAATTTTAATCTACAACAGCTGGTGGTTTGAAGGAATCATGGTTTTCTTTATGATTAATTTTGCAGGGAACATCAAGCGTTACCAACTTTGGAAAAAAGAAAAGTGGGCTACTTTATTGCTACATTTATCCTTTGTTTTTATATTGTTAGGGGCCTTTGTAACTCGCTATATAAGTTTTGAAGGTGTTATGCCTATTCGCGAAGGTGCTGCAGAAAATCAATTTTATTCTGATAAAACTTTTTTAACTGTTTTTGTTGATGGTGAATACAAAGGAGAAATGAAACGTAGACCTTACGATAAATCGCTTTTACTATCTCCAGCCACAGATAATGATTTTACTTTAAAAGGTGAATTTGGTGATACTCCTTTTGAAGTGGAGTATGAAGAATTTATTATGGGTGCCAAAGAATATGTCAAAGAAGATAAAAACGGAACAGTTTACATGAAAATTGTAGAAGCTGGTGACGGTGGTCGACACGAACATTTTTTGAAAGCAGGTGAAGTGCAAAATATTCATAATGTTTTGTTCTCCTTAAATAAATTTACCGAAGGTGCGATCAACATTAACACTACAGGAAAAGAATTTACCATACAAACTCCTTTTGAAGGAGATTTTATGCGAATGGCTGATAAGCTAAAAGGGAAAGTTACTAAAAACGATGTTCAACCCTTGATGATGCGTTCTTTGTACAGCATTGGCGAAATGCGTTTTGTGTTACCTGATATGCCTGTTAAAGGTGTTATTGCTTATGAATCTGACAACGATTATAAAGCTAAAGGCGGGGAGAATGCTTTGATTGTAAAGGTGAAAGCTGAAGGACAAGAAAAGTTAGTTACCCTTACTGGTTCAAAAGGTAAAGTAGGAGAGGCCAAAACAGTTAAAATTGGTAATAAAGACTATAGTTTGTTCTACGGAAGTAAAGCTTACGAACTACCGTTCAAAATCAAATTAAACGATTTTATAGCATCAAAATATCCTGGGACTGAGAAAAGTTATTCTTCTTTTGAAAGTAAAGTGACGGTACAAGATGATGAAACTTTTGATGCTCGTATTTTTATGAATAATGTTTTGGATCACAAAGGATATCGATTTTTTCAATCGTCTTTTGATCCAGATGAAAAAGGGACAGTATTGTCTGTAAATCATGATTTCTGGGGTACGAATATCACTTATTTTGGCTATTTTTTATTGTATTTTGCTATGATGGCTATCATGTTTACAAAAGATTCTAGATTTGCGGATTTAAAAAGAAAATTAGAAGTAGTGAAAATTAAGAAATCTAAATTAGTTACCATTCTTGTACTACTTTTGAGTATGAATGGTTTTGCTCAAGCTCATCATCATGACGAGAATGAGAATCATGCTGACCATGCTGAAAATGCAACGCATAACAGAGTCGCACCTACAGAAAAACAATTAGATTCTCTGCTAAACAAATTCAAAGTTACAGAAGAACATGCAGAAAAATTTGGTCGTTTAATCATACAAGATGCGGGTGGAAGAATGAAACCGATAAATACATTCTCATCTGAATTGTTGCGTAAAGTAAGTCATTCAAATTCATACAAAGGAATGAATCCTGACCAAGTATTTCTATCTATGTCACAATATGCACAATTGTGGATAGAAGTTCCTATTATTCATTTGAGAGCTGGAAATGATAGTATTCGAAAATTAATAGGGGTAGATCTTAAGGCTAAAACAGCTCCGTTTGTTGCTTTTTTTGATGCAAAAGGGAATTATAAATTGTCTCAATATTTGGATGGTGCGTATAAAGCAGCTAATCCAAATCAATTTGAGAAAGATTTTATTGAAACAGATAAGAGAGTAAATTTAATGGAATCTGCTTTGAGTGGTAGAATCTTAAAGATTTTTCCAATCCCTAATGATCCAAATAACAAATGGGTTTCATCATTAGAATTAGGTGAATCAAATTTAACAGGAATGGACTCTACCTATACCAAAAGTATTTTACCACTGTACTTTGGTTCTCTAAACAATGCGTCGCAAACTGGTGATTATCAAAATGCTGATGATTTAGAAGAAAGTTTAAATGGTTTTCAAAAGAAATTCGGATCAAAAGTAAGACCATCTGAAGATAAAATTTCGATGGAGATTTTTTATAATAAGTACGACTTACTTCAAAAGTTACCATTTGCCTATTTATTTGCATCTATTTTGATGCTATTATTTACAATACTACAGATTTTTAAAGAATCTAAAACGATACGTATTCTAGTAAATTCAATGCATGGTGTCATTGCATTTTTATTTGTACTGCATACTTTGACATTAGCCGCACGATGGTATATCTCTGGACATGCTCCATGGAGTAATGCCTATGAAGCCATTGTTTATGTAGCTTGGTCTACTATGTTTTTTGGTTTGGCATTTGATATTAAATCAAAATTAACTGTTGCTTCAGCAGCTTTTGTTACTGCAATGATTTTGTCATCGGCTTATATGAACTGGATTGACCCTGAAATCGCTAACTTACAACCTGTACTTAATTCGTATTGGTTGATGATTCACGTAGCAGTTATCGTAGGTAGTTACGGTCCTACAGCATTAGGAATGATATTAGGATTTGTATCCTTACTATTGATCTTTTTCACGAATGATAAGAACAGAGCAAAAATGGATTTGAATATCCAGGAGATTACTTATATCAATGAATTATCCTTAACTATTGGTTTGATCATGTTAACCATCGGAAACTTTTTGGGTGGACAATGGGCCAATGAAAGTTGGGGACGTTACTGGGGATGGGATCCAAAAGAGACTTGGGCCTTAATTAGTATTATGGTTTATGCATTTGTGATTCATGCGCGTTTCGTACCATCATTACGTGGGAAATGGACTTTCAACTTGATGAGTATGTTTGCTTTTGTATCGATATTATTTACCTATTATGGAGTTAACTTTCACTTGGTAGGTTTACATTCATACGCAAGTGGAGAAGCTAAATCTTTAGATTGGATTTACTATACTCTGGGAACGATTACTTTTATAGGAGCAATTACATACCCTAAATACAAAAAGTATTATAAGAAATAGATAGTTATCCGAATAAAATATAAAAGCAGCGAATAGAAATTTTCTACTCGCTGCTTTTTTTTGTTCGATATCTAACCGTTCACTACATTTAGCTTGGATCCAATTGACAATAAAACGATTGTTAATATGACTAGTGAATACGAGTTCTGTATATAGAAAAGATAATCAATGTTTGCAGATTTCTTTACAAAGAAGAGCAGGCCATCTACTAAAATCAGGAAAATCTACTTTCTATATTTTTACACGACCTAAAGCGAACATTCCTAAATTTATAAATAGAATTGAAAAAGTTAGCTCTTTGACAGCAAAATGAATTGTAAAGGTTTGAAGCATAAAAAAAGTCTGCTATGAAGCAGACTTTATATTTTAATAAATACTTGGAAATTTATTTGGATTCGATTCGTGCATCATAGCATAAATTTTTTCATAAATATCTTCGATGGAAGGTTTCGAAAAATAATCGCCATCCGTTCCATAAGCAGGGCGGTGTGCTTTCGAGGCCAATGTTTGTGGTTTGCTATCCAAATAGGCATACGCACCTTGTTCTTCGATAATTTGTTGTAGAATATAAGCAGATGCACCACCCGGTACATCTTCATCAATAATCAAAAGACGGTTGGTTTTCATGATACTTTTAACCAAATCATGTTTTATATCGAAAGGGATTAGGGTTTGCAAATCAATAACTTCACAATCAATTCCAATTTCAGATAATTCAGCAGCGGCTTCCATAACCAATCGTAAGGTGGAACCATAGGAAACCAAGGTAATATCAGATCCTCCTCTTATCGTTTCAACTACACCAATTGCTGTTTTAAATTCGCCATAATTAGTAGGTGTTTTTTCTTTTAATCGGTAGCCGTTCAAACATTCGATTACAATTGCAGGTTCATCACATTCCATTAACGAATTGTAAAAACCAGCAGCCTTTGTCATATTTCGAGGAACCAAAACATTAATTCCACGCACGGCATTGATTATCATTCCCATTGGTGAACCCGAGTGCCAAACACCTTCAAGGCGATGTCCACGTGTTCTTATAATTAAAGGTGCTTTTTGTCTACCAAAGGTTCTGTATTGTAAAGTTGCTAAGTCATCACTCAAAATTTGAATGGCATAAAGCAAATAATCCAAATACTGAATTTCGGCAATAGGCTTCAAACCACGTAATGCCATTCCGATTCCTTGCCCAATAATTGTTGCCTCACGTATACCTGCATCGGCCACACGTAATTCTCCAAATTTTTCCTGCAAACCTTCAAGTCCTTGGTTTACGTCACCAATATTTCCCGAATCTTCACCAAAAATTAGTGCTTCTGGATATTTCGAAAAGATAGCATCAAAATTATCACGAATAATCATTCTTCCGTCCGAATCTTGATTTTCTTCTTCATCAGAATAAGTAGGAGCAACCTCTACAGCAGACAAAACATTCCACTCTGATTCGGAATGCAGTTTACTACTAAAAGCAGCTTGGTATTTTGTTGTGAATGCTTTAACCCATTCTAATAACTCTATTTTTTCGTCACATGCTGGTAAAACTCTTAATGATTTACGAGCAGCAACCAATATTTCTTTTTTCAAAGGCTCTTTAGTTCCTTTTAATTTCTTTGCATGGTCCAAAATAATTGTAGGATTGTGAGCTGCTGGAGCGACTTTTTCTAACAAGGCTACAATTTCCTTTTGCTCTTCAATAATAGGAGTGATAAAAGTAGTCCAGGCTGCTTTTTTAGCTTCAAGAACTTCTTTTTTTGCCTTAGCATCAATTTCATCCAATTCTTCAGGTGAGGCAATATTAATTGCGATCATCCATAAACGCATTTGGCGTACACAGTCGTATTCTTTCTCCCAATCCAAACGCTCTTTGCTTTTGTAGCGCTCATGTGAGCCTGAGCTAGAGTGTCCTTGTGGCTGTGTGAGTTGCTCTACATGTATCATTACAGGTACATGTTGTGCACGTGCTATGTTGTCGGCTTTTTGATAGGCAGCAATCAGTTCAGTATAATCCCAACCTTTTACTTTTATTAATTCCAAACCATTGGTGTTTTCTTCTTTTTGAAAACCTTTCAAAATGGCTGATATATCTTCTTTTGTAGTTTGATGTCTTGCGTGTACAGAGATTCCGTATTCGTCATCCCAAACACTTATCACCATAGGTACTTGCAATACTCCAGCTGCATTTATTGTTTCAAAAAACACACCTTCGCTTGTACTTGCATTACCAATAGTTCCCCAAGCAATTTCGTTTCCTTTATTCGAGAAATTTTCTTGATTAGGAATCGAATCAAATGCTCGGTAAATTTTAGATGCTTGTGCTAGACCCAATAGTCTTGGCATTTGAGCAGCAGTAGGAGAGATGTCTGCACTTGAATTTTTTTGTTGAGCCAAGTTTTTCCAAGATCCGTCCTCATTCAAACTGTGCGTTACAAAGTGGCCGCCCATTTGTCTACCCGCAGACATAGGCTCTTCGTTAATATCGGTATTACCATATAAACCTGCAAATAACTGCTGTACGGTTAATTCACCAATCGCCATCATAAAGGTTTGGTCACGATAATATCCAGATCGAAAATCACCATTTTTAAAAAACTTAGCCATAGCAATTTGTGGCAGCTCTTTTCCGTCACCAAAAATGCCAAACTTCGCCTTACCGGTTAACACTTCTTTACGTCCTAACAAACTACATTCCCTACTAGTAATAGCAACAATGTAATCTTGTAGTACTTCGGTCTTGAAATCTTCAAACGTTAATGCAGTATTGGTTTTTTCTTGTATCATCATTTATGAAGGTATAACTTAGTTTTGCAAAAATACTGAAAAACTAGGGGAATTCATAACACATTAAAAAAAATATAACAATTAATTCATTGCGAAATACATATTTTAAATAGTCATTTACCAATTTATTCATTTTTAAACAAAATTAAAAAACGAAAAATGTAAAAAAATCAACAAATAATTGATAATATTAAAACCACTTTCTGTTAAAAAGGTTTAAAAAGATCTTTGGTGTAAAGGTGATGATGAAACGAATTCTTTCATTGTAGTTATTGTCTCTAAATTCCCAACCATTTGAAGAATAGACCGGAAGATAGACCTCAAAATAATCTGTAACCAAATTTAAACGGATTCCGCTATCAAATAAGAACTGATCTGGGGCATTTTTATTCTTCAAATAACCAACATCGCCATATACTTCGACCCAATTCCAAATTGAGTAGCCTCCATTTATCGCCGTGATCCATTCGTTGGCAAAATTCGTCCCTAATCTAGATTTAAAACCACCTTCGGCAATAATCAATTGTTGACTAAAAAATCCTTTGTCTTCTGATCGACCGTAGTAGTTATAATCAAACATATAGTCGGTTGGGCGATCAACTGAAAAACTGAAATAATCAGAATTCGTTTTATTATGCAAAAATGCACCCGCATACAATCTAAAATTAACTTGACGGTTGTCTTCAAACAATTTACGATACGACATTTCAACAATCGCTTTACTAAATTTATTTGATGCTTGTAACTCCGTCATAAAACTGAAATGCTTGGTGACTTCCGTTTTTGTATTGAAATATTTGGCATTAAAAATCGAATAATTTTCGACAAAATTAGTGGGAACTATTGCGCTTGCTTCTCTGTTTACAATTACTTGTCTAAAATAAAGCAACTCTTTTCTATTGTCTCGAAAGTCATTTTGGTTTCGGATTCGCAATTGTAGCGACGGATTCAGTTTTAAGTACGTAGCATCAGGCGCATAATGAAAGTAGGATCCCGAAAACACATAACGTGCGTTGTACAAAGCACTTTCTCTAAAATTTTGATTTACAGCCACAAATCCAGATCCCGACATCGTTTGTGATTTGGTCGAAAAGGAGGGAGTGACATCAAAAGTAAATGGTTTCTCTAAAATCGTTTTGTTATGCAAACGCATTCCAAAAATCAAACCGTCATACAAATTGTACTCTACAGTAGGTACATAAAGGACTTGGTTATAATATGGATCTTCTAAATCCTTCATGAAAACAAATTTCACAGGACGATTGTTAGGGAAAAAACCTTTTAATGATTTCCAATTGTTTCTTAAATTGTATTCGGGTAATTCGTTTTTATAATTTAATACGATTTTGTCAATATCTTGTCTTTCAAACTGGTAAACGCTATCATGAGCTTGTGGATCTATCCATTTTTTGAACACAATATCACCATTTTTTAAGCCGTAAACAGGAACAGGCACAATAAAACCTGTCTTGTTTTTTATCGAAAATGATACACTATCTTTCGTCTTTATTACTTTCGAAAATTTATAGTCAATAGCTTTTCTAGAATTGATAATCGTACTGAAAAACCAATTAATATCCTTAGGACTATTCGATTTTAATACTGCTTCAAAATTCTCTCTAGCGATTGCTTTACCGCTATTATTCGAATAAAACTCTCGAATACTTTTCTCTACTACAGTACTCTCTAGGTAATTATCCAAATAGCGTAAGCTCAAGCCTGCTCTGTATTTGCTTGCAATTTGTTCATTAAATTTCACCAAACGATCCTTTGACGTATTTAGCGGTTGATCTAAGTTTTTTCTAGCCATTAGCATATAGAAATAACTATATTGTTCGTTAAAATCAATATTGGTCAAATTATAGCTTTTTAATAACTTGTAATTGGCTGCGCTTCCTAGCATTTTGGTATCAGAATGATTACTCTCTATGTATTTCATCATCGTGTAAATCTGGATTGCATCATGTACCCAAGCCTCTTTTCGTTCATCAACTGCCAAGCTGTTTTTGAGATAGACGTTCAAAAAAGCTTTCATAAACTTAATTTCGTACGCAAATGTGTCCGAGAACGGACTTATAAAAGAGGGTAATTGGTTTAATCCATAAAACGGACTGCGTTCATAATCGGTTTGAGTGATTACAATTTTATCAAATGGATATTTGCCAATCATAGTATTGGCATAATGTGCAATACATTCGATGATTAAGGCCTTTTGTTCTTTGGTTAATTTGCTGTCCGTAATATTGGTTTCAACATCCAATTCCTTCGTTTTAAAAGTCGTGAAGGAGGGCTTTCTTTCTAAAATTAAACTGAAATCGATTCTATTTGTCCCAGTTAAATTGTAATTATTAAAACCATAATTTTCATCGCTTGCAACTAAATCGAGGTCTGTTGTAACGGTATATTTCTTAGGTACTTTTATCGAAAGGTCAAAATCTGAAACTGCATTGACGATGTCATCCAAGTTTTCGTTATTGTACTTAATAAAATCATGGTTCTCGTAGCGTGCAGGCGTAAGGAACCAATTTTTTAAGACCATATTATCATTACTGTCGTAGCCATATTTTGTAAACATATCGCTTGGCACTTTGACTAAATAATGTAGTCGTAATACAATTTTTTGATTGGGACCTACTTTTTTTCGTAATCGAACATGAATCACATCAGGAACGATCGTGTTGCGCTCCCAAGCCAATGGAAGTTCATTTTGATCAATGATACTAATATTTTGAGTACTGCCTCGTTCTTCTTCTTTGGCTAAATGAAAGCCGCGATAAAATTCATCTGAAAATCGTCTTGCCAACGGAGTTTTAATACTTGAATAAGCGTTGTTCCAGTCGTTTAAAACTAGGGTGCTAATAGAATCGGGGGATTGATTGAAATACGTAATCTCCTGATCCACATTTAAGACATGCGCATAACTGTTCACTTCAACCGTCATTTTGGAATGATGTTGTCCATACTGCTTGGCCGAATAGAGGTAAAGCAAGGTAAATAAAGCTACTTTAGAATATACTTTCAAAGTTGAGGGCGTTTGATGGCTACTAATATACTGTTTAAAACTTTTTGACAGAAGCGAGCGCAAAAGGTTTTTGATAATTTAATATACGTATAAAAATAGGAAGAAGGTTTTTAAAAACAAAAAAGCTGCTTGAAGAAGCAGCTTTTATATTAAAAATTAGGTTTAAGATTGTATTTCTTGTAAAAAGTATCTAAAACGTGAACAACTTCCTCAGCCGTATCTACGATTGTGATGATATTCAAATCTTGCGGGCTTACTGTTTTATCTCTTTCGATCAAAACCGTTTTAATCCATTCTACAAGTCCTGACCAAAAAGTGGTACCTACTAAAATGATTGGGAATTTTGCAATTTTCTTGGTTTGTATTAAAGTCAAAGCCTCAAACAATTCATCCATAGTTCCAAAACCACCAGGCATTACTACAAAACCTTGTGAGTATTTTACAAACATTACTTTTCGAACAAAGAAGTAATCAAAATTTAAATTTTTGTCAGCATCAATGTAAGGATTAAAGTGTTGTTCGAATGGTAAAACAATATTCAGTCCAACAGAAGGAGAGCCAGACAAGTGTGCACCTTTGTTTCCTGCCTCCATAATACCAGGACCTCCGCCAGTGATTACACCGTAACCGGCTTTACCAATTTTATATGCAATATCTTCGGCTAGTCTGTAGTAAGGTTCATCTGGTTTTGTACGAGCAGAACCAAATATTGTCACTGATGGACCAATGCGGCCCATAGTTTCGTAACCGTTTACAAATTCGGCCATGATCTTAAAAATCGCCCAACTATCATTGGTACGAATCTCATTCCATGTTTTTTGTTTTAAACTATCTTGGATTACTTTATCTTCATCATTATCAAAATCTTCGAGTCTCATGTATTTTTTATTTTAAAATTATAAAAAGTGGCGCGCCTAGAATAACGGAAAAACAAGAATGAATAGGGGAATAGTTCCTAATCAAACGAGCTTACTTGCGGCAGCCACCGACTAACGAATATAAGGCGTTTTTACATAAAAACAAACAAAAACTTTGAAGAGATTCAATTTTTTAACACTAAAGTTCTTTGATACATCAAAATCATCTCCTTAGGTTAGATTAAAATGAAGTTACGATAAAAACTTTTTTGAAAGTGCTGGAGTCGGAATCATACAGCTATCTTTTTTACCAAACCAACGGTACCTGTTTTTTGCTACATAATCATAAATCCAGTCACTTAAAAAAGTTGGGATTAATTGAAATATAGCAGTCAGCGGAAACAATCCGCCCAAATGTACCGCAATTTTTAAGGCAGCTTGTGATTTGTAATAATAGGCTTTTTGAGGTTCGTATAGAATAATACTATCCATTTTGGTAGTGTCTATACCTATATATTTAATGATTTCTTTCCCCAACTCAGATTGTAGAGCCACAAACCGAAAAAGATCTGCCTTATCACGAGCAATAACAAAATTGACGGCCGTGTTACACAAGTTACACAGCCCGTCAAATAGAATTATTTTTTTATGCTCAGAAAGATTTATCATTTAAGTGAGATGAAAGGTTAAATTCATTAAAGCTAAAGCAAACGACTATGTCAAACGATTTAAAACCAATACTTTATGGGTTTATAATCCAAGAACATCAAACTATATACTCTTAAATTATTTACTTTTTCTTAACTGCTTCAACGAGTTCAAGTTCATCCAAATTTACCTTGGACGTAAAAATACCGTAATTCACCGTTGCTTTATTTTTCTCGATTACATCAAGTGTACCTACTGCTTTACCGTCGATCATACGTACACGATCTCCCAATTTTAGGGTGTAAGTTGGTTTGATAACAATTGGTTTCAGTTTTTTCTCTTTTTTCTCTTGTCGAATTTCTTCGACTTTGACTTCCACCTCTTTAATTACTTCTTTTTTCTTGGCAACAATGGCTTTGGCTTCCTTTGGGGTTGCTTTTTTACGTTTCGAATTTTCTATTTCGATAATTTTCAAAAATTCACCTAGAAGATCTTTTTTATTCTTGTTATTGAAATACTTTTCGGCAATGTCTTCAATTTTTTGACCAATGTAAATCGTTTTTTGATTGCTATCATATAATTCTTGATAGCTTTCTAGTTTTTGCTTGATTTTGACATTAATGGTTTCCATCTTTTTACCTTCTTCGCGCGCCCTAGTTTCTTCTTCTTTTAAGGTTTGTGAAGTTTTTTCCATTTTTGAACGCTCCTTTTGCAAGGTGGCAATGGTTTTGTCAAAACGTACTTTTCCAACCTCAATTTTCTTTTTGGCACGATTGATAAGACTAAACGGAATTCCGTTTTTTAACGCTACTTCAAAAGTAAAGGAACTTCCGGCTTGACCGAGTACCAATTTATACATTGGTTCCAAGGTTTTTTCGTCAAAAAGCATGTTGGCATTTGTGGCGAAAGGCAATTCGTTAGCCAAAATTTTCAAGTTGGAGTAGTGGGTAGTAATAATTCCAAAGGCTTCACGATGGTAAAATTCTTCTAAGAAAATCTCTGCCAAAGCACCTCCTAATTCAGGATCAGAACCCGTACCAAATTCATCAATTAAGAACATGGTTTTATTATTACACTTCTTCAAAAAGTAGTTCATGTTCTTCAAGCGGTAGCTATAAGTACTTAGATGATTTTCAATAGATTGATTATCACCAATATCGGTAAGTATTCGATCGAAAAGAAACGTTTCAGACCTTTCGTGTACCGGAATAAGCATTCCTGATTGCAACATTAATTGTAGCAGTCCAACCGTTTTTAATGATATAGTTTTCCCTCCTGCATTAGGTCCCGAGATCACGATGATTCGGTTTTCTTGCAGCAGTTCAATGGTTTGTGGATGCGTAATTTCCTTTTTTTGTTTGTTGTTCAAATACAAAATAGGATGGTAGGCATCTCTAAAATAAAGTCTTCTGTTTTCGCTGATAGTCGGCAGTATTCCTCTGATTCTATTCGCATATTTTGCCTTGGCAGCGATTACATCAATATCACTCAAAAACTCTTGATACTGTTTCAATAACGGAATAAAAGGACGTACACCATTAGACAATTTCTTCAAGATTCGGGTAATTTCTTCTCCTTCTTCGTATTCCAAATTGCTCAATTCACGTGAGTAACGCAAGGTAGTTTCAGGCTCTACATACGCAATACTTCCGGTTTTCGAACTTCCTAATATGGTACCGCGCACTTTACGTCTGTACATTGCTAAAACAGCCAATACACGACGGTTTTGCACAAAACTTTCTTTAATATCATCAAGATACCCCAAACCATTGTATTGAGTCAAAGCAATACCAAAACTTTGATTGACCTTACCGCGAACCGAGTTCATATTGCGACGAATATCCACTAAAACGGGTGAGGCATTGTCTTTTATTTCGCCATATTTATCTACTACGGCGTCTATTTGACTGATAATGTCTTTGGTTAACTCCACCTCAGAAGCGCGTTTGTTGATATGCGGATAATAATCATCAAATTTTCGAAGAAAATTCAATAAAAAATTAACGGTAGAGGAGAGGTTGGCTATTTTTCTAAAACCACCTACTTCTAGGAAACTATCTTCAATGGACAAAAATTTGATTTCGTGCGTAATGGCATCAAAACCATGATTGGGTATGGCGTTGTTATTGTCAAAAGAGGAAACGTACTCTGAGGTCTGCATCAAAGCATCCATCAATGTTTCTTTGTCTCTAAAAGGGGTTATCTCTAGCGCTTTTTGTTTTCCTATATCTGTATTACAAATATCCGAGATGGTTTCTAGAACTGTTGGAAATTGTAAATCTTGTAATGTTTTTTCGGTGATCGATATCATTCTTAGTCTGTGCTTCTTTTACGCAAAAATAGTTAATACAAAAGATTATTAGCTAGTCCTTCACTAAGTTTTCACAAATGTTTAAAGCAAATACTTTTTATTCTTTATGGATCCTTATTATTTCTCTCCTTATCTTTGTTTACTAATATTTTGAATATGCCATTTAAATTACCATCCGACTGGGGGAAAATTTTTAAAGATGAAATGTACAAACCTTACTTTTTGGCCCTAGAACAAGATGTTAAAAAAGAGTTCCAAGAAAACCAATGTTTTCCGCCTCAGGATTTAATTTTTGCTGCTTTTTCACATTGTTCTTTTTCTAATTTGAAGGTGGTTATTATTGGTCAAGATCCATATCACGGAGAAGGAGAAGCCAATGGATTGAGTTTTTCTGTAAACGATGGTGTTCGTATTCCGCCCTCTTTACGAAACATCAATCGTGAATTGTGTGATGATTTAGATTCCATTTTTTTACCCACTTCAGGCAATTTGGAGCATTGGGCAAAGCAAGGAGTGTTGCTACTTAATGCTGGATTAACCGTGCAAAAAGACAAGCCGAACAGCCACAAACACTTGAAGTGGAATCTTTTTACCGATGCTATTATTCAGAAAATTTCAGACGAAAAAGAAAATGTTGTCTTTTTACTCTGGGGCGGCTTTGCACACAAAAAAGGAGCTAAAATTGACCGCACAAAACATCTGGTTTTAGAATCGGGGCATCCATCACCCATGAGTGCTAACCAAGGTAAATGGTTTGGAAATAAACATTTTAGCCAAACCAACTCTTATTTAAAATCAAAAGGGCTTCAAGAAATAGCTTGGTTGTAGTGCTTTACCACAACCTTTACTTTATACTCTCAATTTTCGAAAGATAAAATGTTCTATCTCGAAAATGGAGAAGGTTTGCATGTTCGTTACATATATATAGGTATAAGCAAATTTCTTTTCACAAATGTATCCTTGATAAGCACTTTAGTAGTTGCTTTTTATCGAAAGTGATCTTTAGATTCATAAAATCTTCCTTAATACTTCAATTTTCCCCATCGAACTAGAGATTAATTCGAAATAAAATACTCTTTTGAAGTCTAAACTCATTTTTTCTTATTAATAATTTTGATTTTTTTCACATTTTAAAATATTGATTATCAGAGTTTTGGAAAATAAATTGAAATTCTTTAACTTATTTTAAAACCATAACAATCAATCTCTCGTAAATCCTATTATAACCATTAAAAATTTATACAATGAAAAAGTCAAAAATGATTTTAGGAATGTCGCTAGTAGCGATTACGGGATTAACATTGGTTGCAGCTGATCACATCGATGCTCCATCTGTAACAGGAAACGCATCTGATATCACAGATTTTTATGCATTTCAAGGGCAAGACACCAACAACATGGTTTTTGCAGTTAATACTCAAGGACTTTTAAGTCCAAACGCGACTGGAGCGGCTGCATTTAATGAGAATGTAATGATCGAAGTAAATATCGACAATACAGGAGACAACAAAGAAGACTTGGTAATTCAAGCTATTAAAAGAGGTGACAAAATGTACTTTTTTGGACCTTACGCGCCATCTGTAACAGGAAAAACGAGTACAATTGATATCTCAAAAGCTTCTGGAAGCGTGGCTATATCTAAATATGGTGCTACAGCAATCACTTCTACAGAAAACGGAATGAAATTTTTTGCAGGACCAAGAGACGATCCATTTTTCTTTGATTTAGGTCAATACCAAGATGTTTTATCTGGAAAAGCTACAGGTTTCAAAACTACAGGAGTTGATACTTTTGCAGGTACAAATGTTTTATCTATTGTGGTTGAAGTGCCTAAAACTAAATTAGGAACGGCTGCAAAGTTAAATACTTGGGTTGAAACTAAGAAAAAACAATAAGTTAAGAATAGTTCAAAGAATTTAGATTTAAAAAACAAACATTCAAAATAAAGATATTATGAGTACTATAAAAAATATAAAATTGATGACACTTGCTCTAGTAAGTGCGGTAGGAGCAGTAAGCTGTGATAAAAATGACAACAATGATAACGCAACGGCAGCTGTAGATTTCTCAGGAACTTATACACAACAAGATCAAATGGGTAGACCAGCGATCAACACCGTTTTTGTAGCATCAGGACAACCAAAAGATGATTTTAATGGAACTATACCTTCAGAAATGGGCGCAAAATACCGATCAGTTTTCAAAACAAGACTTTTGGCTTTGAATAGTGGTTACACAACAAACGCTTTAACATTAAACGCAGATGCTTTTACAGGTGTTCTTGCAACAGATGTTTTGGGAGTTAGCACTACAGGTAAGACAACCTTTTTTGACGGAACCAATGTTTTAACTGGTAGAGCTTTAGGTGATGACGTTATTGATACCGAATTATTACTGATTTTTGGTGGACCTAATGGAACTGCTAATGCAGGTTTAACTAAGGACAATGTAAATAAAAATGATAAAGACTTTACTGCAGCTTTTCCATATTTGGCAACTGCTTGGTAAGATATAAATTTCCTTTTTCAAATGAACAGAGTGTTTGCCGTTTTATAGCGCACTCTGTTTTTTTTTACCCAATGATTACAAAACAAACAAATTCATATACATACTAAATATTATGAAAACAATCCACCACATACTAGCAATTACAGCAGCCACATTGTTGCTTGTATCTTGCAACGATACTAAAAAACAAATTACAAATCCTAATGATTATAAGTCCTTTCTAGAAATTAAAGGGAACAAAGAAATGGATTTTGCACTTGAAGAAATTAAATTTTGGGAAGCTAAATACCAAGCAGATACCATTCAAAAATCATATTTAGGCATTATTGCTGCCAAATATTCTAACTTATTTCAATACACCGGCGACATTAAAGATTTGTACAAAGCCGATGAATTATTATCGAAATCAAACAAAGCTAGCGATTATACCAAAGTAGGTACACTACGTTCTCTGGCTCGAAATTATATTGCTCAACACCGTTTTAAAGAAGCACTGAAGCTTGCAAATAAAGCTTTTGCCATTGGTGAAGGGCGCGCTGAATCTCAGAAATTGTTATTTGATGTTCAAATGGAATTGGGTAACTACGACATTGCTTTGGCAAATTTGGAAGCTATAAAAGACATGAATGATTATGATTATCTCATTCGATTAGCAAAATGGAACGATCACAAAGGAGATCTTGACACTGCGATTACCTTTATGGAAAAAGCGAGAACCATAGCCGAAAAAGAAGATAATAAAACATTAAAAATTTGGTCGTATTCTAATCTAGGCGACTTTTACGGTCATGCAGGAAGGGTACAAGATTCGTACGATAGTTATTTAAAAACATTGGAATTAGACCCTAACTATTCGTATGCATTAAAAGGGATCGCTTGGATTGTTTTTTCGCACGAGAGAAATACCACTGAAGCGAAAAGAATTATCGAAACGATCGAAAAACACCATAATACACCAGACTTTTTATTATTAAAATCTCAAATTACTGCATTTGCTGGCAACAAACAAGAAGCAAAAAGCTATGAAATGGACTATTTTGATATGTTGGCGAAAAATAATTATGGCGCTATGTATAACAAATACAACACATTAGTATACGCTGATGATAAAACAACTGCAATCAAAGCGCTCGAAATAGCAAGAATTGAAGTAGATCATCGTCCAACTCCCGATTCTTATGATTTGCTTGCTTGGTCGTACTTAAACAATGGTGATCCAGAAAAAGCACTTTCTATTGCTACAGATAAAGTCGCAGGAAAATCATTTGAACCGCATATTCAATATCACTTGGCAATGATTTATAAAGCCAATAATCAGATGAAAAAGGTGCCTTCGATCAAGAAAGAATTAGAAGGAAGTATCTATGAATTAGGACCAGAATTTGAAGCTAAAATACAAAAATTGTAAATTATGAAAACCCTTTATATACTTGTTTTTTCATTTTTGTCTTTGACTGTAAGTGCACAAAAAAGTACAGGAAAGGTAGTTGATGAAACAGGGAATCCCATTGAGAATGCTTATTTATTTAATAATGAGACCGATGCACATGCTCATACAAACCAATTTGGTGTTTTTGTAATCGAAAAAACTGCAATTGGACAAAATCTTACTGTTACCGCTTTTGGTTTCAAAAAAGTAAATTATAGTATCAGTTCTAATGAGACGATAATGGTCATGCAGGATGCTATTTTTAAATTGAACGAAATTATAATCGAGCCTAAGTTATCTGCCATGAATGCCATTTCAAAAATTGATTTGTCTACAGCGCCAGTGAACTCATCTCAAGAAATTTTGCGCAAAGTACCTGGTTTATTTATTGGACAGCATGCCGGTGGCGGAAAAGCAGAACAAATATTTTTGAGAGGATTTGATATTGATCACGGTACCGATTTGGCTATTTCTGTAGACGGAATTCCGGTAAACATGGTCTCACATGCACACGGACAAGGATATGCCGATTTGCATTTTGTGATTCCAGAAACGGTTGAAAAAATCGATTTTGGTAAAGGTTCGTATTATGCAGATAAAGGTGATTTTGCCACTGCAGGATATGTTGCTTTTCAAACTAAAGAGAAATTAGACAAAAGTTTAATTAGCCTTGAAGTAGGGCAGTTCAATACCCAACGGTTGGTTGGAATGTTCAATTTGTTAGGAAACCAAAAAAAGCAGTCGGCTTACATAGCTACAGAATATATTTTGACTGATGGCCCTTTTGATAGTCCTCAAAATTTCAATCGTGTAAACTTGCTAGGAAAATATACCACTTTGATAGATGAGAACAGCAAATTTACCTTAACAGCTTCACGTTTCTCTAGTCGCTGGGATGCTTCTGGCCAAGTGCCACAGCGTTTAATTGATCAAGGACTAATTTCGAGATTTGGTGCAGTTGATAATACAGAAGGAGGAAATACAGCTCGAACTAATATCAATGCTGCGTTGGTTAAATCAATTGATGAGAATATATTTGTGAAGGCAAATGTATATTATTCTAAATATGATTTTGAATTGTACTCCAATTTTACCTTTTTCTTGGATGATCCTATCAACGGTGACCAAATTAAACAGAAAGAAAATCGGTCGATTTACGGACTTAATTCTGAACTGAACAAAAAATTAAAATTCAGTGACTGGAATGTTTTATTGCAAGTGGGAGCAGGTTTTAGAGCTGATGCTACAGTAGACACAGAACTTTCGCATACAAAAGGCAGAACAACACTGATTAACCCAGTAAAATTGGGAGATATCGAAGAAGTAAATGGTTTCAATTACTGGAATGCTGAATTCAGACATGGAAAATGGCTTATCAATCCAGCGGTACGTTTTGATTATTTCAAATTTAATTACCAAGATAAATTAGCAGCGACCTACGCTACGCAATCAGATTCTAAATTTAAAGTTTCGCCAAAATTGAACTTTATTTATTCAGAGAATAATAGTTTACAATTCTTTTTCAAAACTGGATTTGGTTTTCATTCGAATGATGCAAGAGTGGTGGTAGAGAATAACGGAAAAGAAATTTTGCCTACCTCAATAGGATTCGATCTAGGCTCAATTTTCAAAGTTACGCCAAAGTTGCTAGTCAATACCGCTTTATGGGCTTTGTACCTACAACAGGAATTTGTATATGTGGGTGATGCAGGTATTATTGAGCCAAGTGGACGAACAAAAAGAATGGGTGCCGACTTAGGAATTCGTTACCAAATGACCGATTATTTGTTTTTTAATACCGATTTAACGTACACCTATGCTAGAAGTATTGATGAGCCATCGGGCCAAAATTATATTCCTCTAGCACCTGATCTTACTGCTACGGGTGGACTAAGTTTTCAAAAATGGAATGGCTTTTCTGGCGGAATACATTATAGGCATTTAAAAAACCGTCCTGCAAATGAAGATAATTCTATTGTAGCAAAAGGGTACGGTATTGTAGATTGCAACATTAACTACGAACTTCAAAACGTGACTTTTGGTCTATCAGTAGAAAATTTATTCAATAAAGAATGGAATGAAACTCAATTTGCAACCGAATCAAGATTGCAAAATGAAACTGCTAGTGTAGACGAAATTCATTTTACACCAGGAACACCTTTCTATTTAAAAGGAAAAATAAGTTATAGATTTTAGAGATTGATTTTTGTTTGTTTTGAAAGGTCTAGTGTTTTTAGTATGGCACTAGGCCTTTTTATTTTCTTCTCCATCCACTAAATGTAAATATTTAATTGGAAGTCGTTTTTAATTTTCTTGTCCAATAAATGATATAAGCCGTCCCGATAACTGTTGGGGCAATCCAAACGAATAAGGTACCAATGTGAAGACCTGCAACCATAAAAGCAGTCACAGACGCAATTAATGCACCAACCATACGACCAATATGACTTTTTAACCAAGCTTTTTTATTTTCTTTAAAACTTCTAAAATTTTTAAAATCCTTTATTGTCAAGGATAAACCTATGCTTCCAAATAAAATATAGAGAATACTATTGTCTACATTTTGCATTAATCCAATTATGCCCAATGCTGCCATAATAACGGATGTTACAAGCATAATCCCCGAAATTGAAATATCAATATAGTCTGCTTTTAATTTCGATTTATTCTTGAAGGTCAAAGCTCTATTGCCGGTGAGCACCATATAGATAGTTAAGACTCCAATCAAGAATAAAAATAAGTTATTATGATTAGGTAGCATTGCCACCACAAGCGAAATCAAAGAACTTATTACCATCGAATATGAAAATATTCTCCCAAGATATTTGTGTAATGCATTTCCTTTTTTTAGAATAAAATTCCCAATCCCGCTAATTAATCCAATTCCGCCAAAAAAGGCGTGAATATAAATCATAATTTTTATCGTTGCTTCCATTTTCAATTATTTTAGTTTGACCATTCAAAAGTCGTATTATTAGCTCGTTTTATAAATTAAACAATTCCCAACTGTCCATTATTAAGGATGAACTGTCTATTTATAACTCACTATTTCAGAATCAAAATGTAAGTTACTAAAAACCAAAGCCAAACCAAAATGGATACAAAATTATCATTTACTATATATTAGTTAGCTACCTACTTATTGTAGTGTGGTTTATCACCAATGTCACAGATTCAGCGAATTTGTGAAAATCTATGAAATTCGTCTCAAAAACTCATAGAAGTCCATCAAACCATATTTGTGTAATTATTTCAAATCAGCATAAACCCAAACAATTTGTGCAAATCTGTGAAATTCGTGTCCAAAACTCAAACCAGTCCAAAAATCCAAATCTATTTAATTAATTATAGATCACCACAAACCCAAACAATTTGTGCAAATCTGTGAAATTCGTGTCCAAAACTCAAACCAGTCCAAAAATCCAAATCTATTTAATTAATTATAGATCACCACAAACCCAAACAATTTGTGCAAATCTGTGAAATTCGTGTCCAAAACTCGCTGCAGTTCACCAAAAAAATCTGTGTAATTATTTATAGAGCACCACAAACCCAATCCATTTGTGAAAATTCGTGAAATTCGTGTCTAAAACACATAGCAGCACATCGGTCCAAATCTGTGTAATTATTTAAAGTTCACCATAAGCCCAATTAATTTGTGAAAATCTGTGAAATTCGTGTCCAAATCTCAAAGCAGGACATCGATAAAAATCTGTGTAATTATTTAAAGTTCACCACAAACCCAAAGCATTTGTGCAAATCTGTGAAATTCGTGTCAAAAACTCAAAATAGCACATTGATTGAAATCTGTGTAATTATATACAGATCAATACAGACCCAAAGCATTTGTACAAATATGTATAATTCGTGTCCAAAACTCACAGCATTTCATCAAACAAGAAAAAGCTTTTGTAACTTTGAATTTTTAAAAAGATAGTCAAATGAAATACCTTTTGTTGTTTGTTTCTTGTTTTGCTTTAGGTCAACAAATTCAAAACGTAGATTTTGTGCGTTGTACCGCAAAATTACAACTGAATACCGTTGAAAAGTCCGTTTATGGACAAGTACAATATGACTTTAAAGTACTTCAGCCAACAGACACCATCAAATTGGATGCACAAAAAACAGTTTTTAGTCAAGTCGCTATAAACGGTAAATCCTTACCATTTATTCAGACGGACAAAGAACTGAAAATTATAGGACCTTTTCGAAAAGGAAAATACAAGCTAACTTTCGATTATAAAGCCTATCCCAAGCAAACTTTGTATTTTGTAGGTGACTTTCAAGCAGGAACCGCTAGCCAAATTCCGTCACAAATTTGGACACAAGGGCAGGGACGATATACAAGTAATTGGTTTCCTAGTTTTGATGATGTCAACGAAAAAGTAATTTTTAATCTCGAAATAGCTTTCGAAAATGGTTATGAAGTAGCTTCAAACGGAATTTTGAAAAGTAAAAAAGTATCCGGTCAAGAAACCATTTGGCGATATGAAATGAAAAAGCCAATGAGTTCGTACTTATTGATGCTCGGAATAGGGAAGTATGATATCTACCATGGTAAATCAGCAAGCGGAATCCCGCTAGAGCACTATCTTGAAAAACCCGACGCCTCCACGTATGAAACCACTTATCGTGACTCAAAAGAAATTTTCGATTTTCTCGAACATAAGATAGGTTTGAAATATCCTTGGAAAGTATATCGTCAAATTCCGGTGCGTGACTTTTTGTATGCGGGAATGGAAAACACCTCTTCTACAATTTTTTCTAGTCGCTATGTTGTAGATTCCATAGGATTTGCAGATCGTTCGTATACCAATGTTAATGCGCACGAGCTAGCGCACCAATGGTTTGGTGATTTGGTCACCGCTACATCAGGGAAACACCATTGGCTGCAAGAAGGTTTTGCAACATATTATGCACTTTTGGCCGAACGAAAATTGTATGGTGACGACTATTTTTATGGTAAAATGTATGAAATGGCACAACAAATAAAATATGCCTCTCGTACTGACACGATTCCGATTCTAAACGAAAAAGCTAGTTCTTTAAGTTTTTATCAAAAGGGAGCGTGGGCGTTATTTGTTTTAAAAGAAGAAATGGGTTCAGCAAATTTTGAAAAGGCAGTAAAAAGATATCTGAAAAAGTATAAATATAAGACAGTTGATACTCAAGATTTTTTTAATGAAGTTAGAAAAGTATCCAAATATGATTTAGTAAATTATAGTAAAGTATGGCTTGAAGATTATAAGTTCAATACACAACAAGCCAATGAATTGCTGTTAAAAAATCCTATGATGCAGTTGTTGTTTAGTGTCGAAAGTAAAAAAAATGAACCGCTGTCTAGTAAGCAAGAATTTTTTAAAAATATTCTAGCATCGAATGCTTCGATTGTGGTTAAAAAAGCCATTCTTAATCAACTTAAAAATGAAAAATGGGATGACAAAAAAGCACTTTTATCAGTGGCTTTAGAAAGTGATGATATTGAAATTCGACAACAAATTGCTGCTTCAACCTCAAAAATACCTCTTGATTATCAGGAACAATTTGAGACCTTATTGGATGATAAGTCCTATCAAACCCAAGAAATCGCTTTGCTCCAACTCTGGCGAAATTTTCCAGAAAAACGTTTTGACTACTTAAACAAGTCACAAAAATGGATAGGATTTAATGACTATAATTTACGAACACTTTGGTTGTCATTAGCCTTGTCAACTGCCGGTTATAGCGAAGATAAAGCACCATTAATTGAGGAATTAATTCAGTATGCAAGCCCACAATACGAGGCAATTACAAGACAAAACGCCTTAGAAAAATTGATTGGGTTCAAGATAATCAACGATCAGGTTTTGCTTTACTTGGTAAAATCAACGACCCATCATATGTGGCAGTTTGTAAAGTATGGTAGAGATACAATTCGAAAAATGCTCAAAGAACCTGGCATGAAAGCCTCCTTTGAGCAAATTTTACCAAATCTTAATGAAGCAGAGCGTTTTCAGCTCCAGCGTTTGTTGGACGAGCTGTAATTTACCACAGCTGACTAACCTCTTGTTTGATATAAGCTATCGCTGTACTACTAGGAGATTCTTTGTCAAATAATTCAGTAAGGATAAATGTTCTTAAACTGTCAGCATCTTGTACTTTTTCATTTTTAGCAGCAAGTCTAATCATTTGAATGGTAGCATTTTTGGCCGTCAAAATTACAGACCAACATTGAACAGAAAGGTAAATTTGCTGTGCTAAATTGTGTTCAAATTCTTGTTCAATTTGTGCAATAATGTAGTTTTGATAATCGGCAGTATCAGATGATATGGGGGCTATGCGCACAAGTAATTGTGACGGGTTGATGCGCTCTGCAAACAATATCATGCGCTCGTAGGCTTGCAAACGCAAGGGTAACAACGCAGGCTTGTTTTCTCTTTGCAATAGCCAACGTCTAGTATTTTCTTGGTCTTTAAAATGAGCTGTAAATAGATAGTAGGCAACCCCACCTGTTACTAAAGAGGGAATTGTGTAAGAAAGTAAAGTTATAAGAGGGCTCGCATCCATGGTTTAAAATTTTTAAGCACAAAAATATACTATTTTGTAGAAAATAAATAGACCATTATCAAATAAGGAATGCTATTTTTGTAAATTAATTTTTTCAAAACCAAAGATGGAAACTTATATCTTAATTATGTTGTGCGTAGCTGCTTTGGTAGCCGGTTTTATAGATGCCATTGTAGGCGGTGGTGGATTAATTCAAACCCCTGCAGGACTAATTTTGTTGCCAAATTTACCCGTTTCTACAGTAATAGGCACCTTAAAAATACCCGCTTTTAGTGGTACCTCATTTGCAGCTTTTCAATATTTAAAGAAGGTGACGATGAACTGGCAATTGCTATTCATCATGATGATCGTTGCCTTACCTTCAGCATTTGCAGGTTCTGCACTTTTAACCTATATGAGTAATGATTTCATGAAACCATTGTTACTTTTCATCTTATCCTTATTGGCAATTTATACCTATGCCAAGAAAAATTTTGGTCAACATATCGAAAAACAAATGACCAAACGAGCACAAATTACTAATGCCGTCTTGATCAGTTTTATAGTAGGTATGTACGACGGATTTATTGGTCCTGGTACGGGTAGCTTTTTTGTGGTTGCGTTTATTGCCTTAATGGGATTTGATTTTCTACACGCATCTGCCAATGCCAAAATGGTAAATCTATCTACTAATTTTGGTTCAATAGTGCTTTTTATAATCAAAGGAAAAATCATTTGGATGATTGCTATTCCTATGGCTATTTGCAATGCACTTGGAGGTTGGCTAGGAGCAAAGGTTGCCATCAAAAAAGGAAACGGTTTTATACGTGTTTTCTTTTTGGTTGTTGTCGTAGGTACTTTAATTCGTTTTGCTTACGATGTATTTTGGATCAAATAAATGATACTTATTCTAGCAAATAATTAGCTTGTTGCTATTTCAGCTTTCTTTCGAAGAAAAAATAAACCAATAAGTGGTCCCACCATTAAAATAGTAAAAAGATACGTCTGATTTTCGGCAGTTAAAAAATGACTTATCAATTGAATACTAATAATAGTAACCAAAAATCCAATTGAGTTCACAATCGTAATTATTGATCCACGGCTTTCTTGTGGTGCAGCTTGCGCTATAAGAGTGGAGAAAAGTGGTGAATCTGCAATGACAACATAAGACCAGAAAAATAAAAAGCCTAAAAATAAAACTTCGGAGCTGCTATTTAAAAACAAGGGCGACAGCAAACAACAAAAAGCAGACAAGGACAAAATTAGTATAGAAAGCTTTTTGGTACCAACACTCTTAGACAAATAGCCACTAATTACACAAGCTATACTACCAATTGCAATGATAGAAAAACTGAGCAATGATATATTAGTTCCTACAGACGGATGTTGTGCATAATAATTTTGCAATAATAACGGCACAAAGGTCCAAAAGGCATACAACTCCCACATATGGCCAAAGTAGCCAATAGAAGCTGCCTTTAAGTCCTTGTTTTTAAAAGCTCCGTACATGTTTTTTATCGAAAAGGAACTTCCCTTTGAGCGAAAGGGACCATCTGGAACCATGAAATAAAGTAAAGCACCACCAATTAGTGAAAATAAAGAAGTAGCATAAGCCACATATTGCCAAGGAAGATTTAATGTAAAACTCTTAATCAAATGCGGAAAAGCAGTTCCCAGAACCAGGGCTCCTACTAAATATCCTAATGATTTGCCCAAACCTTCTTGATAATAATCTGCAGCAATTTTGATTCCGATGGGGTAAATTCCAGCAAGAAAAAAACCAGTCATAAACCGAACAGAAAGCAAAACAGTAGGAGTGAGGATTGGCAAAGTTATACCCAAATTAAAAATTGCAGCAAGCACCGCACTCACCAAAAATACCAACGAAGGTGAAAAACGATCTGCAATAGCCAAAAGCGCATATACCAATGTTCCCAAAATAAAACCTAACTGAATAGCACTTGTACTGTGTGCTAAAAAATCACTAGAGACACCTAGTTTCTGAATCAATTCAGGTAAAACTGCATTTCCTGCAAACCAAAGCGAAGTGCAAAGAAATTGAGCTATAACTATAATAAATAATACTTTTTTCATGTTTTTATTCGAAAAGAAGAAGATAAGCTGTTAGTGTTTTATTTTGTGCTTTTTATAAATAAATCTCAAAAGCCCCTACTGGCAACAGGTACGTTAACCATTAGGGACTATGAAATAAAAATTTATAAGGAGTTAATCCGTATATAGTGAAAAGGCATAACCTTTTTTAACGGTTCAAAAGTCTGATACTACACTTTATAATTTAGTATATAATCCAATATTTATAGAAGGAGCAAGGGGAGCATTGTCGTTTCCAAATGCACCAAAAACGGCAAAATTTGCACCAAATTTATCTTGCTTGAACTCATAATTAAATTTGATACCTAATGCATTGTAGGTTTGACGATCCAAATACGATGGCCACTGCGTATTGTTTGAGTCAAAAGCTTTTTCGTCTGAAACTACATTCTTGCTATTAAAAGCTAAAATTAAATGTCCTTTTGGAATGATATTATATCCTACTTCAGCATCTGCTTTTAAATAATCGCTATAACCATTAGACATGTATCCGTAACCAATGTTACCAAAATAATACCATTTACCATGGCTTGTACCCGCAGTTACGTAAGGAACATAAGTGTTTGCAGCAAAACCAGTACTCAAATTTCTACCATCTATACCACTGCCTTTTTCTATCGTATTTGCAATAAAAGTCAAACCAGTACTTATTTTCCAGTTTTTATCTTGAATTTTATATTTCAAACCTAATGTAATATTTCCTAAACCAGATAAATCAGCTGATGTTGAGTTTAAGGTTGATTCAACAGAAACAAATTTATAAGGCAAAACCACAAGTGCTCCCAAGTTGTTAGTCAATCCATATTCTGCATACAATTGGGTAGTTACATCTGAATAATCAGCGTTTAAATCCGTTTTTACACCGCCAATTTGAGCAGTATCGTAAAACAAACCAGAAAAACCGACCTGAACGTAGGCTTTCCCTTTTTCTTTAGTCCAAGGACTTTGAGCGTTACTTGATGTCGAAAATAATGCAATTGCAATAATAGCATATAATGGGGCAAATTTTTTCATAAATATATAATTTACTAGAATAGTCGTTATTTTTTCTAATTCCTGACAAAAAAATTAATTTATTTCAGATGTATTTCCACTATCAAAATGGATAACGCTTTGTGGAAACGGAATTGTAATATTATTTTCTTTGAAAAGTTGAAAGATTTTAATTCTCATATCACTTTTAATGCTTTCGACTCTAAATACATTTTCAGACCAAAATATAATTGAAAAATCCAACGATGAATTTCCAAAATCCATTAATCGTATAAAAGCTTTTGGATCTTTTTGAACACCAATTTGTTGATCAACTGCTTCTTGCAAAATCTTCATAACCAATGGCACATCTGAGCTGTAATCCACACCAACATGCACCTCGAAACGAGAGGACAAATCACTATGTGTCCAATTTATAATTTGGTTGTGTGTCAAATCTGTGTTGGGTAGAATAATGTATTTGTCATCACGTGTGAGCACGGTGGTGGTTCTTAAGTTGATTTCTTTGACAATACAAACCAATCCATTTACTTCAATAATATCGTTTACCTTGACCGATGAATCCACTAGCAAAACAATTCCAGACACAAAATCACTAAATAAATTCTGTAAACCCAAACCAACACCAACCAATAATGCGGCAGAACCGGCAACCAAAACCGATAAATTGAAACCTATAAATTCAAGACTGAAGATAAACGAAAAGAGAAGTACAATATATTTTAATAAATTATAAATCGAATATTTTTTTCCAAGATCAATTTTTTGGGTTTTAAAAATCGCTTTTTTGATCATTTTTAAAAGCAACCATGTACCAAATATAAATGTAATAAGCACTAAAATATTACTGATTCTCACTGAGAAATGTCCTGATTGAAGAAGAGGATAATTTAAAAATTCATTCATATGCAAAGAGTATTGGGGTACAAATAAAAGGGTTACGTGTTTAAGACACTAGAGATCGTATAAAGTCACTTAATAATTTTTTAAAAATTGAAGTATAAATCGTTTTACAAAAAAAGCCAAAGAAAAATTTCGTTTTATAGAAATTATCTTTGGCTTTATAGTTTTACTTTTCGATAAAGATTACATTATCAAACGAACACCACCTAGCTCAGAAACGCGGTAAGAGAAACGGTCTCCTGGCGATCCAATGAACATAAAGTTTTTAGGGATATTCCATTGATTCGACAATTTATCAATTATAGCAGGACCAAATACACCATCAAGTTCGATAAATTCGATGTCGATTTCAGGGTAAGCTCTATCTAATACTTTCAAGTCAGATATCAATAAGGCATGATTTTCATGATCGTTATTGATGTTGACAATTTTTAATTTCTTAGTTGATTCATTATTTTGCACATACTGCATTACTTTGTTGATAATCGCAACATCATCTCCTTTGGTAAAGAAAACAAATTCTTGAGATTCGATTTTCAAATTCATTTTATGTAAATAACGATTACTAAAAATAACCATCTTACGCAAAGGGGTATAAAAATATTCTAGCGCTTCGATTAATAAACGAATTAATAACGTACGATTCAACATGATCGCTACAAAACCAAATGCAGGCACTAGGTATTGCAAAAAGGTATAGAACGAAGAAACATTTAATTTTATATTACCAACAAATGCCGTAACAATCAACGCAACTGCAGCTACCACAGCAATTCCTCTTGCTTTTTCCGGTCTAGGTAATTTGCGTCTTTTAAATTTCAAGAGTAAATTCCCAATTCCAAATAATCCCATTACTGCCAAGAATGAAAATGTATATACACCTGCAAGCGCTACAATGTCTCCTTTGGTAACCAATAAAACGGAGATACATAGAATCAAAAAACTAATAATAATACGGTAATTGGATCCTCTACTATTTTGTTTCAAAAAGTAATTTGGTAAAATTCTATCCAAAGTCATACGATTTAATAATCCAGAAACTCCAACAAATGAAGTTAAAACTGCTCCACACAACACCAAAACAGCATCGATAGAAATCAAATAGGCTAACCATGATCCTCCTGTAGTCGCACCTAAATGTGCCAAAAGTGATTCTTGATGTTCACCAACTTGTGCTAGTGGAATGATACAAATCAACAACAAAGCAATTACAGGATTAAAAAAACTAACAATAGCCCACATGTTACGAAGGGTTTTTGGAAAAACACCAACTTCTTGTTCTTCAACAAAATTGGCAGAACTTTCAAAACCTGAAATTCCTAACATAGCTGCAGAAAATCCTAAAAATAAAGCGTTAACAATCGTACCAGAGGTAATTGGTAAGCTCCAGTTCATGCTAAAAACGTCTAAACCATTCATAAAGATGAACCATACAGAAGCTATTACAAGCAAAGTTAAGGTCGTTAAGTGTGTTATAAAAATAACAACAGCGACAATGGCCGATTCTCCGATACCAACAATGGCAAGACCAGTAAATATGAGTAAAATGATAACAGTAGCAATCGTTATATTGATCCCAGGAGCAATATTATGTAAATAATGCATACCCTCTGACGCAGAAATTACCGCGGTTGCCATATAAGACAAAACCGTAAGTGTTGCAGCTATAGAAGCTAACCTTTTTGATGATGTGTTTAAAAGAACGTTGTAAGCTCCACCATTTAAAGGTAAGGCACCAACAACTTCGCCGTATATTTTTCTAAATAAAAAAAGTACAACGGCTACAAACAATAATGAGATCCATGCATATTGCCCCGCATACATGATCGTAAGCGCAGATACATACAAGCAGGAGGAACTAATATCATTTCCGCAAATTGCCGTTGCTTGTAATTCGTTTAATTTCTTGTGTACTACTTCTTTCATTTTTTTTATTGTATTAAATCGTGTGCAAGATAGTTGTTTGTTAATTATTTCCCAATAATATTCGATTAAATATCGGATACCATTTGCTGAGAATAACTAGGGTAGGTGGTAGGAGAGTGGTATCATTAAACTGTGTTTATAGGATGTAGTACTATACATATGTAGAATGAAATTTTTAAAAAAGAAGCTTGAATATAAAAAAAGAGTTAGCTTTTAATGGAAAAAAAATACCAAGAAATAATGGATTCTAAATTTAAGACAATTTAAAAAAATGATTAATACCTACTTTATAAGTAGCAAGTTTAGCCTAATTTGTATTTTTCTAAAGAAAGCAGCGCACCTTCTTGAATCTTTTTCTGCATAAAGCCTGTCCATCCCAGTAAGGAACCGCTAAGACCTAAAGCTTGGCTAGACCATTTCCAGATATCAAAATCATCAGTATGCTTTACAATTTTTCCGTTTTTAAATTGAAAATTAGCAGTCACAATATTGATTACCTTTTTGTTGGTTGCCGAATAATTGTAAGTTGCTGTCCATCTTGCAGATCCTAAAAAGTCATCTGCTTTTATATCTGCTACCTCAATTTTCATGTTTCCCTTACTTTTTTTGATCAGCATGGACCACATAAGCAAAACATCTTTACCTCTTAATAAACCAAAAATAGGATCCATAAACTTGACATCAGGAGCATAACATACAAACATTGCTGCTGTATCACCTTTGGCAAAAGCCTTATAAAAATCATGTATAATTTGTTCGTTTGCAGTCATTTTAAAGAGCTTTGGTCAGTAAAAATAACAAAAAAAATGTGTATTACCACTTTTACATGATAGATTTATATCTAAAAATACAACAACATTTGTAACTAATAAACTTGCAGCCAAAAAGAAACAAAAATCGACTACGTTGATATGTTTTGAATTGTCTCTTTAAAGATTATGACAAAAATCATCCTATTTAAATGGTAGGAAACACTCAAGTTAGGATTAAATTAATTCAAGAACTTAGGCTTGCAAATAGGTAATAACTTCTAGCATCGAGTTTAATTTTTCATCAGCAAGACTAAAACGAGGATCATTAGGATTTTCAGGAATAACCAAAGTAGTGATTGCAGCAGCTTTTCCGGCAATCATTCCAGTAACGCTATCCTCAAGAATAATACATTGTTGTGGAGTATATCCTAACTTTTTATATACCTTAATATATACTGCTGGGTGAGGTTTTCCAAATTCTTCATTGTCAGCACTTCCAATATGAGTGAAAAAGGAAGCAATTTGCAATTTATCAAATACAGCATCAATAATGCGTAGGCTAGAGGAGGTTGCTAAGGCAATTGTGTATTTATTAGCTACTAAAAAATTAAGTAGCTCGTACAATCCTACTTTAGCGGCACCTTTTTCGGCAATTAATTGTACTACAGCATCCAGAATATTGGTTTCGATTTGTTTGGGATTAACAGTTAAATTGTAAAGTTGACACCATGTAAGAGCTACATCATCAATACGTTTACCCATCGTATATTGAATGCAATCTTGAGCAGTTATAGTAATGTTTTGGGCCGACAAAACTGCAATTTGTGCTTCACGCCAAATCGGTTCAGAATCAATAATAACGCCATCCATATCAAATATAAAAACATTCTTTTTCATGCTCATTGTGTACTATAAATTAGGCAACAAAGCTAACAAATCCTTGTTCAAGATAAAGTTAATTCTGTTCTAAATTTATCAGCAATCGTTAATATAAAATCGTAGATCAATTCAGCTATTTTATCCTCAAATTCCTTGTAAACATATAGTATTGTTTAAATTATTATTATAAAACAGCATATTTGAAAAATTAAATCATAAATATGAAGTTATTCCGTAATCTTAGAAGAAAATTAGTAGTATTCAGTAAGTTCAAATCGTATTTAATTTACGCTATCGGCGAAGTTATTTTAATCACAATTGGAATTTCAATTGCCTGGAAAATTAATAATTGGAACGATATTCGAAAAGATACAATTGTAGAGAGAAAAATCTATATGAATCTTAATGAAGAATTACATTCGAATTTGAGACTTTTAAACAGAGTAATTGATGAGTATCCTGAGCGAATTAAGTACCTTGAAAACACCTTAAACTACGTGGGCAAAGATGAAAAGGATTTATCGCAAGGAGCTAAGGATACTATTGTAAATCTGTTTGATACCGATACCAATTTGATAGAAAATTCAGTTACATCTATAGTACAAACTTCTAAATTTGAGTTATTAGAAAGCAATGATCTTAAAGATTTAATTATTTTATACCCGAATAAACTAGTGAAGTTTAAGGAACAAAATGAGAATATTAAAACGTTAGTGAATGTAAAAATAAAACCCATAATCGAACAGTATATTTCACTAGCAGATAAATTACCGAATGATAATAAGTATAAGACAATTAAAACGTACGGAAGTAAATCAGATTACATTGGTTTATTATCAAATAAGAAATATCAAAATGCCATAATCGGTTGGATTTTGCAAATTAAAAAACAATTAGAAAATGCCAAAACACTGCGTGGAAAAACCAAAGTTTTATGTACTAATCTAAATGAGGAATTAAACTAGCTTATATAATTCGAATAATAAAAGTGCACCGGTAGCTTCAAGATTAGAAATAATTTCTAAGCAAACCTATAGAAGGCCTATAAACTTCAAATTAAGCTCAAAAGCCCCCTCTTTTAAGATGTGTATAAAGTGAACTATAATTTATATTATGTAAAATAGAATGTTTAAAAACCACCTCTTTTCGACTTAATGACTCATCTTTATTCATGAAATCAGCATCATATCTGATTACCTTATTCCTACTTTATGATAGTAGCACACGTATAAAATGAAGTTTTGATAAATTTTCACTTCAATTTATCCAATCACTAGAGATACAATTTTGCTATTAATAAGTAGTTCACATGTTTATTTAAAGGACTAAAATCACTGTAACACTTTTAATTTCTATATAAAAACCTTTTAATAAACAGTTTAGAAGAAATTAATAAGCAATTTTTAAAACAATCATTTTAATGCTAAGCACCAAATTAGTATTCATTATTGATTTTATATTGCTACTTTCCAATTTTTTAGAACGAAATAAATATTTTTGATAAAACCTTGAGAATACACGAAAATTGAATGCTTTGGATGGTTTTATTTAGTAGTTTTGCAACACACAATCCTACATGACTATGAATTCAATTGCTGTACAGATCACCAATTTTTTAAAAGAATATGTTCCTTTTAATCGCTTGAACACCGAAGAATTAGGTGAAATAGCATCTAGTATTCGTGTACTTAATTTAGAAAAAAATAAAACACTTTTTAAAATTAACGATCCCTTACACGACAGTTTTTATGTTGTAGCTTCAGGTTTAGTAAATTTATCCATAATTTCAGATGCTGAAGAAACCATTTTGACCAAATGTCACGAAGGTACTATCTTTGGATTACGACCATTTTTCGCAAAAAATAACTATATCATGACCGCCAAAGCGCGCGAAGAAAGTGTTGTTTATGCAATTCCAATTGCTGTTTTTAGACCATTTGTAGCTAGTAACCCTGATGTACTGAATTTACTCTTAGAAAATTTTTCTGTCGATAAAAGAAATGCGGGTGATAATGAAAATTTCGAGAACAATCTTATTTCTGAGAATTCAATTTTTACGGGTCAGCAAAACGGAATGCAATTTTTTCAGAATCTTTCATTTAACACCAATCCATTAATTACTTCAGGTAATACGGTGATTAAAGAAGTTGCACAGTTAATGGCAGAAAACCGAATGAATAATGCTCTTATTTGCGAAAAAAATATTCCAGTTGGTATTGTGACCGATATGGATATGTCTTCAAAAATTGCGACAGGCCGCTTCCCTATTTCTGATTCTGTTGATGCAATCATGTCCTATCCGGTGATCACAGTTTCAGAAAATGTTTCATTGGCCGAAGCACAATTAATGATGTTGAAACATAATGTGACCCATCTATGCGTGACGATTGATGGCTCTGATAAAACTGAAATTAAAGGAATTATTACCGAACACGATTTGATTTTGGCGCAAGCTAATAATCCTGGTGTCCTCATAAAAGAAATTAAAAGATCACAAAATGCGAGTGAGTTAAAGCAAATTCGCAGGCGATTGGCAGATATTATTCAGTCTTCGATTCAAAAGAACATCCCTTTAACACATATATCAAATATTGCAAGTGAAGTTAATTTTGCTATTTTAAAAAGAGCAGTCGAACAATCAATTTTAGAACTCGGCTCCCCTCCTGCCCGTTTTGCTTGGTTTAGTGTAGGTAGTCAAGCTCGAAAAGAACAATTATTACTTACTGATCAAGAAAGTTTCTTGGTTTTTGAAGATGTTGTTCCCGAAAAATATAAGGCTGTAAAAGATTATTTTGTAGAATTAGCTCAAAAAACCACTGCTAAATTAGAGAAAGTAGGATATGTCATCTGTCCAAACGGACATATTGCAAGCAACATGATTTGGTGTAAATCAGTTTCTGATTGGCTAAAACAATTTGAGTCATGGATGAAAAATCCGGGCGAAAAAAACAATCAAATAAGTAGCATCTTTTTTGATTACGAAATTATTTTTGGTGATCAAAGAATCGAAGAAGCGTTGAATTCTATTGTTTTCGAAAACACTACTAATAATACACTTCTTTACGATTTTTTAGGTAATGATGCGTTGAGAACAAATTCTCCATTAAGTTTTTTCAAGAAATTCTTGGTTGAAGAAGAAGGTCCTTTCAAAGATAAATTTGATATTAAAACACGTGCATTGTTACCGCTTATTGATGGCGCTAGAATGTTTACCATGAGTTTTGGCATCAAAGGAATCAATAATACCTATGTCCGTTTCAAACAATTGGCCATTACAGATCCTAAACATGCTGAAATTTATCTCGACTGTGCGGATGCCTACTTAACCTTGACGAAATTCAGAACTTTGGAAGGAATTAAAAACGACGACAATGGTCAATTCATCAACATCGAAGAATTATCTAAAATTGACCGCGAAAAATTAAAGAATGCGCTTGCTCCAATGAAAGAGCTTGAAGACTTGATTAAACATAAATTTCAATTAACTCAATTTTCTTAATTATGCTAGATTGGTTAAAATCAATGAATAAAGTGTATCCAGAATTCTGGAAAAACTACTTATCCACTTTTAATAAAAAAACAAAACGTTTCGTCGTTCTGGCAACAGAAAGTACGGGCGAGAACCTGCATTCTGATGTTATTTTGACCATCGGCGCTTTCTCTGTGATAGACGACAGTATTCATATTGGTGATAGTTTTGAAACTGTATTAATGCAGTACAAGTTTTTCCATGATAACAAAATGCCTTTTGATTTTATTGTCGAAAGCAAATTGAAAAAAATGGGCGAGCCCGACGCCATGAAAGCATTTATTGATTACTTAGGAAATGCTATTTTGGTAGGACACAATATCAACTTCAGTGTTGCAATGATTAATGCAGCTCTTGAACGCCTTGAGTGTGGGAACTTAAAAAATGAAGCCTTGGATGTGAACATTATGCACCAAAAGCTAATCGAAATTACGGATCAAGATTTTACTTTAGACGAATTATTAGCAACTTACAAAATTCCTAATGAAGAGAAAGGTTCTTCTCCTGATACTGCTTACAGAACTGCTTTGCTTTTTCTAAAACTAAAATCAAGATTAGGAATCAAATAAAGTAGCGAATTGTAACTAGTGACAAAGAAGCGATAAAAATCCATAATAGTACTCCATGAAATAATGGTTTTAATCCAACGGCTGCCAAAACACTGAAATTTAGACCCGAACCTATCAAAAACAAAGTGATGGTTAAACCCACTTTTGCCCAAAGTACAATTGTTGGTGCCACAGTTGAAATGTCTGTAAAATAGGTATTCAAAAGCATGGCAATTATAAAGAAACCTATAAAGTAAGGTATTTTAATTTTTGAAGACTTATTTTTAAAAGTAATTGTTGTAATCAAAGCTATCGGAATAATCCACAAAGCTCTTGCCAACTTTACTGTGGTGGCAATTGACAAAGCTTCAGGTCCGTACTTGTTGGCTGCACCTACAACCGAACTCGTATCATGTATAGCGATGGCACACCATAAACCAAATTCTTGTTGGCTTAACTGTAAATAATGTCCAATAGCAGGGAATAAAAATAAAGCAATAGAGTTTAAAATAAAGATCACTCCCAGTGCCACAGAGGTCTGTTTTTCATCTGATTTTATAATTGGAGCGATCGCTGCAATTGCACTTCCACCACAAATTGCCGTACCGCAAGAAATTAAGTGAGTAGTTTTTTTGTCCATCATGAACCATTTTCCTAAAAATAGTCCAATGGTAATTGTGCTTGCAATAGAGACAACGGTAAACAAAAAACTAGTAGAACCAATGGCAATCGCCTGATACGCATTCATGCCAAATCCCAACCCTACCACCGAAAACTGCAGTAGATAGCGAATAGCAATGTGATTAAAAGGCAAAAAAGGATGCCCAGAAACATTGGCTACTACCAGTCCTAGCAATAATGCTATGGGTGGAGTGACCTCATTGGTGAAGCAAACAATTAATAAAATAACAAAAATTACTTTTTGTAGATTTGGATTAACTTTAATAAAAGTGGTGCTGTTGTTATCATCTTTTTCCATGCTACTTTCAAATTTTCTTAGTACAAAGGTGCACCACTTTCCTCAATATCCAACATTTAAAATAACTATAACTTATAACTTCAAGTTATAATAACTTGAGAGATTATCGATAAAAAAAGAGGTGAGTTGATTTTGATTTCCTTGAAGCGTGATAATATAAAAAAATCTCTCAATACTTAATTCCGTAACATCAATTACGGTTAGTTCATTGTTTATCAATTCTTTATTCACCGCATGGATAGACATAAACGCCACGCAATCAGAATTTAACAAATACGATTTTATACTTTCAGTACTACCCAACTGCATTTCAATTGTTAGCTTTTGAACTTTGACTCCTTGCTTTTTGAGACTATGTTCGATAACTTCCAAGGTACCAGATCCAACTTCACGAGTCAGAAATTTTAAATACTCTAAGTCTGTTATCGAAATGGGCGTTTTATGCGCTAAGGCATGTGTACTTTTACAAACTAAAACAATTTCGTCTTTTAAAAATTCCTGGTACTTAATGTTGGCATTTCGAGATTGTCCTTCTACTATTCCAACCTCTATCTCTTTGTTAACCAAGGCATTTTCGATTTGCTCTGTATTACCGTTTCGAAGATTTATTTTGATATCTTTTAGTTTCGAATGAAAATCTGCTAATAAGGGTGAAATTACATATTGCGAAATTGTGGTACTTGCCCCAAGTCGAAGTGCACCTTGCCTTTCGTTGGTTAAAGCACTCATTTCGAAATCAATATTTCGATAAATATCAAAAATAGTTTTGCAGTTTTTTAGTAAAACAGCTCCAGCTTGCGTCAGTGCAATTTTGCTTCCCGTTCGATCAAAAAGTTTTATTTTATACTGTTCTTCCAGTTCCTGAATATGTTTGCTTACTGCTGGCTGCGAAATATACAATTCACTTGCGGCCTTGGTAAAGCTCAAGCGATTGGCCACGGTAACAAAAACATGCAGTCTAAAATCCATTTTGATATTATTTTTATCTAAAAAGTACTAGAGTAAACCATTATATTTTCGAACAAACCATTCCGTAGAAAGAAATAACGAAATTAATAGCAACAGCCAATACCATTCGATAATCGGAGATTTGCTTGTAACTTTCTTCTGTATTGCTTTGTAATCTTGATCATTTAAAAGTAATTGTACAAGATTTTCTTTTTGGTTCGGAAAATAAAGCTTCCCTCCTGTCTTAAGCGCCAATTGGGATAATTTTTCCGCATCAGCATTTACAAATTGTTTTTCTATATCAAAATCTAAGATTTCGAACGAATTACTGTAACTACTATTTGTATTTAATTCCTTAACCGAAAAAGTATAAGTCCCAGGCGAAAGACCATCGAGATTGACTTTGAAAGCATTATTAGAACGTAGAAAATCGTAATTTTTTACCTCCTTCGTCTTAGTGTTCTTTACTGCAATGGTAAGATGTGCCTTTTCATCGAATTCATAATTTTTATTGAAAAACTGCGCAGTCATTTCGATAGACTCACCTGAATTATAAAAATTTTCATGACTAACAACTAGTGACTTTTTACTGTTATTTGAAGCTAAAAATTGAATAATCTTGTCTATAAATAAATCATATTTTTCAAAAGACTGATCCTTTACGTGCGTATCTAGACGCCATCTCCAACTATTCTCTCCAAAGAGAAAGGCAGAGCGAATTCCTTGATTTTCTACAAAAGTCAGTAAAGGTGCTTTGGTATCAATATTTCTTATTTTTGATGTAAGTAAATTTGAAACTACAGCTTTGGTTGTAATCGTGCCAAACGGATTTTCTAATGGTGGCAAGGCATCAAAACCAATATCTTCTGCTGCAAATTGATTGAATTGACTCTGAAAACTAGCTGTAAATTCTTCAGGTTGTCCACTCATTTTGAAATCAAAAAGGTTTTGATTCTGGTTCAAAAACATAAAATCAGTATGCGTTCCAGTTACAATCCAACTGTTTATTCTAGCCTTTTTAATTAGATCAAATAGGGTTTTAAAACTACTGTTGGGTTGGTACAAAACACAAACTGAATAGTCTGCTAATGATTTGATATCGTTATGCTTAACGATGGTAACTTTGCGTTGTTTATTAGATTCTATTGCACGTTTAAAAGCTGCAATATCCGGATGAGAAATACTAGAAACTAGCGCTATATTTGTCTTTTGATCTAATACTTCAACTGCAAAATTCTTTGAATTATTATACGTATTTTTTTCCCTTTCTATAGAGCTAATAGTTGCTTTGTACACCATTAACCCTACTCTATCCGCTGGTAAAAGTAGACTAATCGTTTGGCTAGTATTTTCCGGAGAAAATGAAACACTTTGTTTGGCTATAATGGACTTCCCATTTGAAATGCTAACTTCTGCACTACAATTTTTATCTCCTGAATAGGATAAGAAAATTTCAACAGGGAATTTATTTTTTAGAAAAGCATATTTATTTACATTCAGTTGAGCAATCTTCAAATCAAATACTTTTATAGTATCTCCAACGACCACAGGAAATATTTTGTTGGTATCAGAAAAACTATAGGTATAATCACTACCTGCAGTTTGATTACCATCTGTAATTACTACTGTGGGATAGATTTGATTTCGATTGTAATTTTTTAGATTTTTTGCTATACCGTCAAAATTGGTTTGACTCCCTTTAAAATCTAAAGTTGTTGTAGCACTAAATTCTTTGTCAAATTGATAGGTCTGCACTTCGAATTTATCATTCAACTCTTTGCTTTCTTTAAAAAACGAAAAAAGATCCTTTGCTGTTTGTCTAGCGTTTAATACGGCAATAGAGCTAGAATTGTCAATCACAATGGCGAAAGCTGGTTTTTCTATTTCTAGTTTGCTAGTTGTAATTACAGGGTTGATCAAAAGTAAAAAAAGACCAAACAAGGATAAAAAACGAATAAAAGCCAAAAACAAATTCAGTTTTGATTTGCTTTTGGCTTTGTATATGTATTGAAAAAATGACAATCCTCCTGCCAATAGCAAAGAAAGTATAAGAAGTAGGATTGTAGCTGCAGTCATATTTAGTAATATAATTTCATTTAAAAGTCGCGGTTATCAATAGTATGCTATAAACCGAGACTATCAACTGTTTACTAAGTTAGCATTCCTCCACAAACATTAAGTGTTTGACCAGTAATGTATGCACTCATATCTGAAGCTAGGAACAAACATGCGTTAGCAACATCTTCAGTAGTTCCACCACGTTTCAACGGAATACCATCTCTCCATCCTTGCACTACTTCTTCACTTAGTTTTGCAGTCATTTCAGTTTCGATAAAACCTGGAGCAATTGCATTGCAACGAATATTACGTGAACCTAACTCTAGCGCTACAGATTTTGTAAAACCAATTACTCCAGCTTTTGATGCTGCATAATTCGTTTGTCCTGCATTACCTTTTACACCAACTACACTACTCATATTGATAATTGAACCAGCACGTTTTTTCAAAAATGTCTTTTGAACGGCCTTGGTCATATTAAATACAGATTTTAAGTTAACTGCGATAACATTATCAAAATCAGCTTCTGAGATACGCATTAGCAAATTATCTTTAGTGATACCTGCATTATTAATTAAGATGTCAATTGTTCCAAAATCTTCTAGAACTTTGTCAACCAAAAGTTGTGCTTCATTAAAATCAGCTGCATTTGATTGATATCCTTTTGCTTTAATTCCTAAAGCATTTAATTCATTTTCCAATGCCAAAGCAGATTCTACAGATGAACTGTAAGTAAAAGCCACATTAGCTCCATGTTTTGCAAAAACCTCTGCTATTCCCATTCCAATTCCGCGACTTGCACCGGTTATAATCGCCACTTTTCCTTCTAGTAATTTCATGTTCAAAAGTTAGTTTAATTTTTATTTGAAGCTATTCCTGCTATCCGTTACAATCTTTTATGTCCGCCGCGGCGCACACAAAAGGATTTTCACTACTATCAGGGCTATCATCTTAGAGTTGTCAAATATAGAGTAATTCCCTTTTTAAAAAAAATTTCAAATTCATTTACCTTATAAAATCGAATCGAATTTATAGTTTAAAAAAACGTTTGACCAATTTATCCCAAAAAGCACTATAAATGGCAACCAAAGTAAAAACGAACAAAAATAAATGATACCAAGCATTACCAATTAAATCCATAAAATCCAATTTCCCTTTTGCAAAACTTAATATTAAAAGTACTTGCGCTCCATAAGGTAATATCCCTTGAATTACACAAGAAAATATATCGAGAATAGCGGCTGTTTTTTTTGAACTCAAATTGTATTCCTCGTTAATTTCCTTTGCAATTCCTCCGGTAATCACAATTGAAACCGTATTATTGGCAATCGCCATATTAGTAAAACCAACCAACGCTCCTATTCCCAATTGAGCTGAGTTTTTACTCTTAATTCTTCTTTTAATTTGGTGTAATAAAAAATCTATTCCTCCCGCCTTATCCACCATCGCTGCTAATCCGCCCGTAAGCATGGACAACAAAAAGATTTCGGTCATGCTAGTGAATCCTTCATAGATTTTTCGAGCAAATTCCATTATCGTAAAATGATTTCCAAAATAACCAATCAATCCCGCCAGTACAATACCTATAATCAAAGTCGAAAATACATCAACTCCCACCAAAGCAAGTACGATAACTAGTATGTAAGGAACAATTGCAAACCATTCAAAACTGGTTTTCGGAATCGTTACTGCTGTAATATCAGAATTTAAACCAAGATAAAAGAATACAAGTATTGTAATAATAGCGGCCGGAAAAGCAATAAATAAGTTAATCTTGAATTTGTCTTTTAATTCGCAACCCAAGGATTGAGTTGCTGCAATTGTAGTATCGGAAATCATCGATAGATTATCACCTAACATTGAACCACCCAATAAAGCACCAGCAATCAAGGGTAATGAAGCGCCACTTGAATTAGCCAAGTCAACCGCAATCGGGCCTATGGCAACGATAGCGCCGACAGAAGTTCCTGTAGCCGTTGATAAAAAAGCAGCAATTAAAAAGATTCCCAAAGGGAAGTAGGCTACATCTATGGTGTTAATTCCTAGGCTTACAACCGCATCAACACCTCCCATGGCCTTACTAACAACTGCAAAAGCGCCTGCTAAAAGATAAATGAGACACATGGTCATTATTTTACTTTCGCCACAACCAGCAATTAAAGTAGCAACTTTTTCCTCGGTTGAACTTTTAAACATTAAAAAAGCAGCTATAATACCAATTAGTACAGCAATTGGTGCAGGTAAGGCATAAAAATCGTCAAGCCAAATACCAGCTCCCAAAAAGGTGAAAATAAAAATAAGTAGCGGTATCAAAGCATAAGCATTGCCCTTTTTTTTCAATAAATGTGTCATAAATCAATTTTATAATGAAATGATTATAACGAAAAACAAAGCTAAAAATGGGAATGTAAAACAACATTTTTTCCAAAGGATTGGCTTATCGTTTTAGCACCTTGCTCGTTGTTGCAGGTTGCTATCTCGTAATGAGATTCGTGATAACGGGTGCAAAAGTACTTATTATTTTATAAAAAAAATAATAGCATAATGCTTTTTATAATTTTAAATTAAAAAAGCCTTACCAAAGTAAAGCTTTTTCAATTGTTTCAATCAAAATGTATCAGCTTAAAAAGCTACATTCCATTTTGGTAATTTTCCGTTTGCTGTCAAGAAATTTTGCAAAACTTGTCCTTCTACAGAAGTTGGGATTCCTTTGTCTTCAGCGTTGAAAGTTTCGAACCAAAGAACTTCAAGTCTTTCAATGTTCTCAATTTTCATTTGCGCTGGCCAAGAATATTTTCTACCTGTTTTTGCAAATTGATGTCCGTTTACAATTTTATCATACAAACCACCATTTTTACTTTTCAAAGAACCATCATTTTGTACTGTTCCAGTAGAACCTACCATGATTAATTCCTTATCATCTCCGTTGATAGCGTTTACGATAAAAACACCACTTCCTTCTGAAGCATTGCAAACATCTTCTAAACTATCATCAATTGTAAAAGTAAAACTGTTGTTTTCTTTGTATTTTTCTAATTCTTTGTACATAACTATTATTTAATTATTTTGAGATTTGCTCGACCCAATTTCATTGATAAAATGTCCTTAAGCTTGAAAATCATTTATTCATCTATCTGATTCTTATTAAATGGCTGCAAAAACAGTCCTTTTTAATAAAGTGCAAATGTATTTCTTTAATTTCATTTTTATACTAAAAAAGCCCCACAAATGTGAGGCTTCTTATATTTTAATTTCAAGAAAAGATTATCCTAAAATTTCTTTTACTTTTTTACCAATTTCAGCTGGTGAATCAACAACGTGAATACCGTTGTCTCTCATAATTTGTTTTTTGGCAGCGGCAGTATCATCAGTACCTCCAACAATAGCACCTGCGTGACCCATTGTTCTACCAGCAGGAGCAGTTTCTCCAGCGATAAAACCAATAACTGGCTTACGGTTACCATCAGCTTTGATCCATTTTGCGGCATCAGCTTCCAATTGACCACCAATTTCACCAATCATGATTATACATTCAGTTTCTGGATCATTCATCAACAATTCAACTGCTTCTTTTGTTGTAGTTCCAATGATTGGATCTCCACCAATACCAATAGCAGTAGTGATACCCAAACCTTGTTTTACTACTTGATCAGCAGCTTCGTACGTTAAAGTTCCAGATTTTGAAACGATTCCTACTGTACCTTTTTTGAAAACAAAACCTGGCATAATACCAACTTTAGCTTCTCCTGGAGTAATAACACCTGGACAGTTAGGTCCGATCAATCTAGCATTTCTAGATTTTACATATCCATTTGCTTTAATCATGTCTGCAACAGGAATACCTTCAGTAATCGCAATGATCACTTTGATACCTGCATCTGCAGCTTCCATAATTGCATCAGCAGCAAAAGCTGGTGGTACAAAAATGATAGTTGTATCTGCTCCCGCTTGCTCAACAGCATCTTTTACTGTATTAAAAACAGGACGATCTAAATGTGTAGAACCACCTTTTCCTGGAGTAACTCCTCCAACAACGTTTGTACCGTATTCAATCATTTGAGAAGCGTGGAATGTTCCTTCACTTCCTGTAAATCCTTGAACAATTATTTTGGAATCTTTATTAACTAAAACACTCATGATATATATTTTATGTAGTTTTTAAATTTGTGTTGCAAAAATATAAAATAGTAGGCAGTAATCTGTAATTGCACTCAGATATTTTAACACAAAATTCAGGGTTTTTGACTATTTTGGAAACCTCTGAATAATTTATCGTCTTTTATCTCCCAGATCACCATGAAATAACCAAGTAACATCTCTTCTCTTGGATTCTCAATCGTCTTTACAAAATGTGAATATCGCACACAAACTTTATTGTCTTCTGCAATAATTTGACTAATTCTTACTTTTGTTCGAACATACGCTTTTCCTAATGTTTCTATCAAGGAAAGAATTCCATCATAATTCAATTCAGAAAATCCGGTACTACTATGCCATTCAATACAAAAATCAGGATGAATGAATTGCTTCATTTCTTCAGGATTTATCAGCGCATCTGATTTGTAAAAATTAAGTACTAATTCTTTTGCAGTCATACTATTTTAGTTTGGTTAATATTTCAGGTATTTTTTTCAAATTTGCTAATTGTTTCAATTGCTCTCTTGACTCTTGTATTGGAGTTCCAAAATAAGATTTGCCACCTGCCACAGATTTTGTAACACCAGTTTGCCCCATAATTACAGCTTTTGTACCTATAGTTATGCCACTTGTTGTTCCAACTTGCCCCCACAATGTCACCTCGTCTTCAATAACGACGCAACCTGCAATACCTGTTTGTGATGCGATCAAACACTTTTTTCCAATTACGGTGTCGTGACCTACGTGAACTTGATTATCAATTTTGGTTCCTTCACCAATTGTAGTGTCACCCGTTACACCTTTGTCAATGGTGCACAAAGCTCCAATTCCAACATTATCTTCAATCACTACTCTACCACCTGAAACCAATTGATCAAATCCAGTTTCTCTTTTTTTATAATAAAAAGCATCAGCTCCCAAAACAGTACCTGCGTGAATAATCACATTATTTCCGATTACGGTATGATCATAAATAGCTACGTTGGCATGAATCAAACAATTTGTTCCAATGGTAACATGATGTCCAACAAATACATTTGGCTGAATCACAGTACCTTCTCCTATTACAGCAGAGGATGAAATTGATGTAGATGCCGAATGAAATGGTCTGAAATGTTTGGTAAGTGTATTGAAATCTCTAAAAGGATCTTCAGAAATCAATAATGCTTTGCCTGCTGGACAGTCTACTTTTTTGTTAATCAATACTATGGTTGCTGCAGATTGAAGCGCTTTGTCATAATACTTTGGATGATCAACAAAAACAATATCGCCAGCTTCAACAACATGAATTTCATTCATACCATGAACAAGAAAATCTTTTTCACCTACAAATTCGCATTGAATCAAATTTGCAATTTCTTCTAAAGTTATAACTTTTTGAAATTTCATAGCAGCTCTTTGTATATTATTTATGCAATTAAAAATCCCGTAAACTCTTTATAGAAAAAGTTTACGGGATATTAAATATTACTCTTTTACACGCTCCATGTAAGAACAAGAAGCGGTGTCAATTTTGATTTTATCACCTTCATTAATAAATAAAGGTACATTAACCGTTGCTCCAGTTTCAACCGTTGCTGATTTTGTTGCATTTGTAGCTGTATTTCCTTTGATACCAGGCTCAGCATAAGTTACCTCAAGTACTACAGATGCTGGCATATCTACAGAAAGAGGCAAATCTGTTTCTGTATTGATACTGACCATCACACTTTCACCTTCTTTTAATAAATCTGGTGAGTCCAAAATATTTTTGTTCAAAGAAATTTGTTCAAAAGATTCTGTGTTCATAAAATGAAACTCATCTCCTTCTGGGTATAAAAATTGAAATTTATGATTTTCAACTCTTACTTCTTCAATTTTATGCCCAGCAGAAAAAGTGTTATCTAATACTTTACCGTTGCTTAAGCTTCTTAATTTTGTTCGAACAAAAGCAGGTCCTTTTCCTGGTTTAACATGAAGAAATTCAATGATTTTATAAATATCATTATTATATTTAATACATAATCCGTTTTTGATGTCTGATGTAGATGCCATTTTATTTATTGCTTTTGGCTACTAGCGACTGGCTAATAGCGGTTTATAATTCATTTTATTATCTTACAAGGTACTGCTTGAATATCCTTTCATTACTCCTCGAGATGAATTTCTGATAAAATCAAGAATTTCGTCACGCTCAGGAGTCGCCTCCATTTCAGCCTCAATGATTCCTATTGCTTGAGTTGTATTGTAATTTTTTTGGTAAAGAATACGGTATATGTCCTGTATTTCTCTAATTTTTTCTGTTGTAAAACCTCTTCGTCTCAATCCAACTGAATTGATTCCAACGTAAGAAAGCGGCTCTTTGGCTGCTTTGGTATATGGAGGAACATCTTTTCTTAACAAAGATCCACCAGAAATCATTGCATGATCACCAATGCTTATGAATTGATGAACTGCAGATAATCCGCCAATTACTGCATAGTTACCTACGGTTACATGTCCGCCCAATAATACACCGTTCACAATGATAGCATTATCACCTACGTGGCAATCGTGTGCTATATGTGCCGCAGCCATAATTAAGCAATTGTTTCCAATGGTTGTTTGTCCTGATGCAACTGTACCACGGTTAATGGTTACACACTCTCTAATGGTACAATTGTCACCAATTATCGCAAGAGAATCTTCACCTCCAAATTTTAAATCTTGTGGCACCGCAGAAATTACTGCGCCCGGAAAGATATTACAATTTTTTCCAATTCTAGCGCCTTCCATGATCGTTACATTGGATCCAATCCAAGTCCCATCTCCGATGATAACATTGTTATGTATGGTCGTGAAGGGCTCTATAACCACATTTTTGGCAATTTTTGCACCTGGATGAACATATGCTAATGGTTGATTCATCTACTTAGTTTTTAGTTATTTTAGATTAGAGAAAAACGCTAAACTATTTTATATTTTAATGTTGTGGTTTTCTAGCAATTTGAGCCATCAACTCTGCTTCTGCTACTAATTTTCCATTAGCGTATGCATTGGCTTGCATGTGACAAATTCCTCTACGAATAGGTGTAATTAAATCACACTTAAATAACAAGGTATCACCTGGTAACACTTTATGCTTGAATTTAACATTATCCATTTTCATGAAATAAGTTAAATAATTTTCTGGATCTGGAACGGTGCTCAAAACTAGAATTCCTCCTGTTTGCGCCATAGCTTCAACGATTAAAACACCCGGCATTACTGGAGCTTCTGGAAAATGACCTACGAAGAAATTTTCGTTCATCGTTACATTTTTCATTCCCACTACGTGATTTTCAGACATTTCGATAATTCTATCAATCAATAAAAACGGAGGTCTATGAGGTAAAACAGACATGATTTTATGAATATCCATCAATGGTTCAGCATGCAAATCATAAGATGGTACAAAATTACGTTGTTCTATTTTAATTATTTTTGCCATTTTTTTTGCAAACTGTGTGTTTACAAAATGTCCTGGTTTGTTTGCTATAATTTTACCTTGAATCTTTGTTCCAATCAAAGCCAAATCACCCACTACATCAAGTAGTTTGTGTCTTGCAGCCTCATTAGGATAGTGCAAAGTAAGGTTGTCTAATATTCCGTTTGGTTTTACTGCCAAAGTTTCTTTACCAAAAGCAACTTTTAAACTTGCCATTGTGCTTGCAGAGATTTCTTTGTCTACATATACAATTGCATTGTTTAGATCTCCTCCTTTAATTAAACCATTTTCAAGTAATGACTCTAATTCATGAAGAAAACTAAATGTTCTAGAATTTGCGATTTCCGTTTTAAAGTCGTCAATGCTTTTTAATGTTGCATTTTGAGTCCCTAAAATCTTAGTTCCAAAATCAACCATTGTTGTTACGCTATACGAATCACTAGGCATAACTAGAATTTCACTTCCAGAAGCTTCGTCTGTAAAAGAAATAACTTCTTTTACAACATAGACGTTACGTTTTGCATTTTGTTCTTCAAATTCTGCTTTTTCAAGTGCTTCCACAAAATATTTAGAAGAACCATCCATAATAGGTAATTCTGAAGCATTTAGCTCAATAATTACGTTGTCTAGATCACAACCAACAAGCGCTGCCAAAACATGCTCAGGAGTTTGAATCTTAACACCTAATTTTTCCAAATTAGTACCTCTTTGTGTGTTAACAACATAATTTGCATCTGCTTCAACAACAGGATGTCCCTCTAGATCAATTCTAACAAAAGTAAATCCGTTATTTACTGGAGCAGGTTTAAAAGTCATACTTACTTCTTTACCTGTGTGTAATCCAACTCCAGTTAGGGAGATTTCTGTTTTGATGGTCTTCTGTTTAACCATTGTTTCCGTTTTTTGTGTTTAGTATTTGTTTCTTTAACTCTTCAATCTCTGTAATTATCTTTGGTAAGTTTCTAAAGTGCACATATGATTTACTAAAATCATTATACCCAAAAGATGGACTTCCCTGCAAAACCTCATTACTCTTAATATTTCGCCCTACCCCTGCTTGCGCCTGAATACGAACATTATCACCAATTGTCAAATGACCAGCAAAGCCAACTTGACCACCTATCATGCAGTTTTTACCAATTTTGGTCGAACCTGCAATACCGGTTTGAGCTGCAATAACTGTATTCTCTCCTATTTCGACATTGTGAGCAACTTGTATTTGATTGTCTAATTTGACCCCTTTTCGAATAATAGTCGAACCCATTGTTGCTCTATCTATTGTTGTACAAGATCCAATTTCGACATCATCTTCTATGATTACGTTTCCTATTTGTGGGATTTTCTTATACGATCCATCAGCATTTGGTGCAAAACCAAAACCATCAGATCCAATTATTGTCCCTGAATGAATTTTACACTGATTACCAATTTGTGACTCTGAATAAATTTTGGCTCCCGAATATAAGGTTACATTGTCTCCAATTTTTACATTATCGCCCACATAACAATTAGGATAAATCTTTACATTATCACCTATCGTAATGTTGGTACCAAGGTAACTAAAACTTCCTAAATAAAAATTTTCACCGTACACAGTTCCTTCCGAAATTACTGACGGTTGTTCTATTCCGTTTTTTAGGTTTTTTACGGAGTCATAAAATTCTAATAATTTGGTAAATGACAGGTAAGCATCATCAACCTTGATCATTGTAGTATTCAAATCACCTTCGGGAACAAATGTTTTGTTGACAATGGTGATCGTTGCTTTGGTACTATATATAAAATTATTGTATTTAGGATTGGCCAAAAAAGTCAATGAACCCTCTTGCCCATCTTCAATTTTAGACAATTCATGAACTTCAGCATTGGGATTACCAACTACTTCGCCTTCTAAAATCCCCGCTATTTGTTCTGCTGTAAATTTCATTGTGATTAAATTCTTTTTTTATAACCTTTCCTTCTTCACTGTTCAATTATCAATCTGTTATAAAAAAATGATTGTATTTTTGATTTCGACAAAAATATAAAAAAATTGATGTTAAATCTTTATTTGTTCGAGTTGTTTTGGGAAACAGATGTAATATTTAGTAACTAACTTGGATAATGATTTTAAGTTCAGTTGATCTGCTGATTCAAAAACATCTTCTACAGAGCGATCTTTTTTCAAAATATGAATCGGTTCTGCTTCCTTACTGTAGGCTTGGTTTTTTATTTTTCCTTTGAATATGAAATAATTCGTATCTAATAAACTCAAGTTGTTTTCTTTGGCAAATCGCTCTTTAAAATCGTCTAATGCATCTGTAGCAGGCTTTTCACTAGACAACTTAATTTTTGGAAGGTCACGATTTATAATCATTTTGCTCAGAGTAGACAATATATAATCCTCGTTATACTGCCATGCTTTCAAGGCGCTCATGATATCAAAATCATCTAATTGTGAAAAAAGCTCCAAGTTTGAAGCATCAAAAGAGTCAAAATCTATTTTATTCTTCATAAAATAACCCAAAGGCATACTCGAAGGCAATAGTACTCCTTTACTTGTTAGCTCTTTGGCACGCTTTAAAACTTTTGTCAAAATCAATTCTGCCGCCAAACTAGTTTTGTGTAAATAAGCTTGCCAGTACATCAATCGTCTTGACATTAAGAATTTTTCAACGGAATAAATTCCTTTTTCTTCAATAACTAATACTTCGTCAACAACATTCATCATCTGTATTAATCGCTCAGAATTTACATTCCCTTCTGCAACTCCAGAATAAAAACTATCACGTTTTAAATAATCCATTCGATCCATATCTAGCTGACTTGATATCAATTGTAACATGAATTTTCGATTGTATTCTCCTTTAAAAACTTGAATAGCCAAATCGAGCTTACCATCAAATTCCAAATTTAATTGCTCCATAAAGAGTAGCGAAATTTGTTCATGATGTACATCCTCAACGATAGTTTTCTCCATCGTATGCGAAAACGGACCATGCCCAATATCATGCAATAAAATCGCAATATATAAGGCGTTTTCTTCTTCTGACGAAATCTCAACTCCTTTAAAACGTAGCACATCCACTGCTTTTTGCATCAAGTGCATACATCCAAGTGCGTGATGAAAACGCGTATGATGTGCACCTGGATAAACTAGGTAAGACAATCCCATCTGTGTAATGCGACGTAAACGCTGAAAATACGGATGCTGAATTAAATCATAGATTAATTCATTTGGTATCGAAATAAACCCATAAATCGGGTCATTAAATATTTTTAGTTTGTTGATTTTAGTCACTCGAACTTTTATTTTAAGAGGACAAAGATATAAAATTTAACATTCGAAATAACGTATACCCTTTGTGTTTACTAAGTTTTTGACAGAAACACTATGTACACTACAGAAATAAAACGATAGTTTAACATTAATTTAAGTTCGATTAGTTCGGTAATTTCCGAACTAGATATAAATTTGCCGAAAAAAAGATTTAAAATGGAAATCGAAAAAGAAAGAGCAGAAATTATTGAACTTTTTGGAGTTCATTTTGCCAAACTTTATAACATTCCACCTTTAGCTTCTCGGATTTTGGGAACATTAATAGTGGACGGTTGCAAGAGCGGAATCACATTTGAGGAATTAGTCGAAAAGATGGGTGCTAGTAAAAGCTCTATTTCGACCAACTTAAATCTTCTTTTAAAAATGGACAAAGCAACCTACTTTACCATTTGTGGAGATCGAAAAAAATATTTTCGAGCAGCTGATTTAAGTGACAGATTATCGAATTATTTAAAATTAATTGATTCAGAAATGGAAATTATAACACGAATGATTGGTTACCGCCAAGAAACCGTTTCCTGTCCTGAAGAAAAATCCAACCTTGAGAATGTCAAGGCATATCGGCTGCACGTTATGGAGCTTGAAAAGTTGTTTACCAAAACAATAAATGAATTTAAACAAATAGAAAACAGTAATAAAAACCATTAATAATCTATCGAAATGAAGAAAATTTCCTTAACCATTGTAAGTTTAGTTCTGCTAGTAGCCTGCGGAAAGAAAAACGAAGAACAGGCCGCGCCTCCCGTTATGCCTTACAAGGTTGTGCAAGTTGCGCCTTCAAGCACTACGCTATTGGCCGAATATCCTACCACACTTGAAGGAGTTACAGATATCGATATCCGTGCAAAAGTTGACGGATATATTGAGGAAATATATGTTCAAGAAGGCCAAGAAGTACGCGCTGGCCAAGTTTTGTTTAAATTAGAAACACAAACTGCTGATCAAGATGCTGCCGCGGCCAAAGCAAAAGTAACTGCTGCACAAGTAGAAGTGAATCGATTAAAACCTCTTGTCGACCGTAACATTATTAGTGATGTACAGTTAGAAACTGCCAAAGCCAATTTGGCTGGTGCAAAAAGTACGTACCAAGGTATTATTGCTAAAATAAATTATGCGTCAATAAAAAGTCCGGTGAACGGAATTGTTGGAACGTTACCGCTAAGAATTGGAAGTTACGTAAGTAGCCAAACTGCTGAACCATTGACTAGAATATCAGATATCAGTACCATTTATGCTTACTTCTCCGTAAATGAAAAGCAACAACTAGACATCATGATGAATGGTGAAGGGAAATCTTTTCAGGATAAAATTTCGAAACTACCAAATGTGAACTTGCTTTTGAGTAACGGATCACCTTATGATCAAAAAGGAAAGATTGAAACCTTTAGTGGTCAAGCGAACTCTTCTACAGGATCGTTTAATGTGCGTGCTCGTTTTCCAAATCCAAATCGCTTATTGCGTTCTGGAGGAAGTGGAACAATCCAAATCCCAACAGATTTGCAAGATGTGATTTTAATCCCGCAAAATGCTACTTTGGAATTGCAAGACAAACGAATTGTTTTGGTTACCGACAAAGAAAACAAAGTAAAAGCCATTCCGGTTGAAGTACGTCCAGTACCAGGAGGTCGTTATTTTGTAGTTGATAAAGGACTTAATGTAGGAGATAAAATCCTTGTTGAAGGTGTTGGAATCGTAGCCGAAGGAACATTGATCAAACCAGAATTGGTTGATAATTCTACGATAATGAAAGAACAAGAAAGTAAATAATACATTCGAATTAAATAACAGGATATGTTTTCAAAATTTATTGAAAGGCCCGTACTGTCAACGGTAGTTTCTATTATCATTGTCATACTAGGAGCATTAGGATTAACGTCATTGCCCGTTTCCCAATACCCAGAAATTGCTCCACCTACCGTAACGGTGGCAGCTAGTTACCAAGGTGCAAGTGCCGAGGTAGTAATGAACTCGGTTGTAATACCGCTAGAAGAACAAATTAATGGTGTAGAAGACATGACATACATGACCTCTACCTCCAACAATGATGGTTCGGCATCGATTAGCATCTACTTTAAATTAGGTACAAATCCTGATTTGGCTGCTGTAAACGTTCAAAACCGTGTATCTCGTGCAACACCTTTGCTTCCGCAAGAGGTTACAAAAGCAGGGGTTACCACATCAAAAAGACAAAGTGATAATATCTTGATCTTTTCATTATACAGTGAAAATCCAGATTATGACATGACTTTTCTTCAAAATTATGCTAATATCAACATTTTACCTAAGATTAAAAGGGTAGCTGGTGTGGGTGATGCGTCAATATTTGGACAAAAAGATTACTCCATGCGTATTTGGCTTAAGCCTGATGTAATGGGTGCGTATGGACTCGTTCCATCTGATATTACTGCTTTACTAGCAGAACAAAATATTGAAGCGGCTCCAGGACAATTGGGAGAAGATAGTGATCAATCGTTTCAGTATACGTTAAAATACAAAGGTCGTTTGCAAGACACCAAAGAATTTGAAGAAATCGTGGTTCGTTCTACCGAAAACGGTGAGGTTTTAAAATTAGGAGATGTTGCGAAGATCGAATTGGGAGCTGTGAATTATGCTAGTAATACGTTAACAAATGGTCATCAATCGGTAGCGATTGCAATTGCTCAAACAGCAGGATCAAATGCACAAGAAGTGATTGAAGGATCATTGGCTGTACTGGAAAAATCAATGGTTAATTTCCCGAAAGGAGTTAAATATACTACCTTGATTAACGCTAATGATTTCTTGGAAGAGTCGATTACCAAAGTAATTCATACGTTAATCGAAGCCTTTATTTTGGTATTTATTGTGGTATTCGTCTTTTTGCAAGACTGGAGATCTACATTAATTCCAGCTATATCAGTTCCGGTTGCCATTATTGGTACCTTCTTTTTCTTAAGCATTTTTGGTTTTACCATTAACTTATTGACTTTGTTTGCCTTGGTACTCGCCGTCGGAATTGTAGTCGATGATGCCATTGTGGTTGTTGAAGCTGTGCATGCCAAGATGGAAGCTGGTGAACACGATCCAAGGAAAGCTACGCATAGCGCGATGGGTGACATTAGTAGTGCCATCATATCAATTACTTTAGTGATGTCTGCCGTATTTATTCCGGTTTCATTTATTAGCGGTTCGGCAGGTGTATTCTACAAACAATTTGGTTTAACATTGGCTATTGCAATTGTACTTTCGGCAATTAATGCATTGACATTATCACCTGCTTTGTGTGCTATTTTCTTGAAAAGCCATGGAGAAAAGAAAAATGATGGATTCTTAGCTCGTTTCTATACCGCATTTAATACTGGATTTGATACTACGACTGCCAAATACAAACGCTCGGTTGAGTTTTTGGTAAAAAGAAAATGGTTGGCATTTTTAGGAATCGCTGTTTTTGCAGGAATTTTTGTTTTATTGCTTAATATTACTCCAAAAGCTTTTGTACCGGGTGAAGATACGGGTGCTATTTTATCTGATGTAAGCTTACCTCCTGGAACTTCATTAGCCAATACTGAAAAAGTATTATTAGAGATCGAAAATAAAATTAAAGACATTCCTGAAATAAAAGAAGTATTGCGTGTTTCTGGTCGTAGTTTGATTAGTGGTACAGGTAGTAACTACGGAATGGTTATCGTGAAATTGAAAACATGGGCTGAACGTAAAGAAGCAAATCAAGAAATATCAGCCATTGTTGGCGAATTATTTAAACGTGCTTCAGCTGTTAAAAATGCCAAAGTGTTATTTTTTGCACGTCCTACCTTAGTTGGTTTTGGATTTACGAATGGTTTTGAAGTGCAATTGCAAGATCAAAAAGGGGGAACCATTCAAGAATTGAGTGATGTGAACAACAAATTTTTGGCTGCGCTGAATAGTCGTCCAGAAATTAAATATGCCGCAACTTCTTTCTCTCCAAATTACCCACAATATAGAATTGACTTGAATGTTGCTGCAATCAAAAAAGCAAATCTTACGGTTACGGATGTATTAGGTACAATGCAAGGATATTATGGTGGAGTTTATGCCTCTAACTTTAATAAATTCGGAAAACAATTTAGAGTTGTTTACCAATCTGAACCACAATTTAGACGTGATCCAGAATCATTAAATCAAGTTATGGTTCGAAATTCAAAAGGGCAAATGGCTCCTATTTCACAGTTTTTAAAACTTGAAAAAACATTTGGTCCTCAAGCGATTGATCGTTTCAACTTATTTACTTCGGTAAAAGTAACTGGAGCGCCAAAAGATGGATACAGTACCGGAGACGCAATTAAGGCTGTGCAAGAAGTAGCTAGTCAAAGTTTACCAATTGGTTACGGATATGAGTTCTCGGGTATGACACGTGAGGAGATAAGTGCTGGAGGTCAAACATTATACATATTTATTTTATGTCTTGTGTTTGTTTACTTTTTGCTTGCTGCTCAATATGAAAGTTACATCTTACCATTCGCAGTATTACTTTCTTTACCAATTGGATTAGCTGGAGCTTATATTTTTGCTTTCTTCTTTAATATCAGTAACAATATTTATTTGCAAATTACGCTCATCATGCTGATTGGTTTGCTGGCCAAGAATGCGATTTTAATTGTTGAATTTGCGGCAGATGCTCGCCGAAAAGGATTGAGCATTAGTCAAGCGGCTATCACAGGATCTGTTGCGCGTTTGCGTCCGATTTTGATGACTTCGTTTGCTTTCATCTTGGGATTACTTCCGTTGATGTTGGCACAAGGAGCAGGTGCTGTAGGAAATCAAGCAATTGGTACAGGTGCAATCGGAGGAATGTTAATAGGTACTCTTTTGGGAGTATTTGTAGTGCCAATTTTATTTATTGTTTTCCAAGGATTACAAGAACGCATTTCAACAAAACCATTACCAGTACCACAAGGAGCAGATGTTCAATTTTATGACACAGAAAATGAAAAATAACCTATATAAAATCGGGGTATTAGCAGTATCTGCTACACTGATGCAATCTTGTTTTGTTGCAAAAGATTATCAACGACCGGATGTAAAAACAGAAAATTTATACCGCACAGAGACACCAAGTACAGATTCGCTATCCTTAGCGAATCTTAGTTGGGACAAAATGTTTACCGATCCTTTGTTGCAAGGGTATATTAAAAAAGGTTTAGAAAACAATCTTGATGTGCGTATTGCAATGCAAACATTGGCTGCGGCAGAGGCTAGCATGCTACAAGGAAAAGCAGGCTACTTCCCTACTTTAAATGTCACTACCAACTGGACACATCAAGAGTTATCAAGAAACACTCAAATTGGTGCCATTGTAAAAAACCCTACTACAGATCAATATCAATTGGTAGGAAATCTAAGTTGGGAAGCTGATATTTGGGGAAAAATTAGAAGTAATAAAAGAGGAACTCAGGCTTCATATTTGCAAAGCCAAGCAGCTAACCAAGCGATCAAAACGCAGCTTATTGCTTCTATTGCCAGTACCTATTACCAATTACTAGCTGTTGATGAGCAAATCAAAATTGCCGAGAATACCTTGGTGAATAGAACGCAGAGCATTGAAACGATTCTTGCCTTGAAAAAAGCTGGAAACGTAACTGAAGTTGGTGTAAAACAAACGGAAGCTCAAAAATATGCTACAGAATTAATTATTGCAGATCTAAAAAACAACAGTATTCTTTTAGAAAACACACTTAGTATTTTGATGGGCAAAGGAGCAAATAAAATTGAGCGTTCAAATTTTGCTGCTTATCCATTGCAAGCAGATATTAATGTTGGGGTTGCGTCTGGCTTATTACGCAACAGACCTGATGTTATCGCTGCTGAATACAATTTGATTACAAATTTTGAAATGACGAATGTTGCCAAAAGCAGTTTTTATCCTGCTTTGACCGTGACCGCAAGCTCCGGACTGCAAAGTATTGATATTCAGAAATTGTTTTCTACCAACTCTATCTTTGCTTCTATTATTACTGGATTAACGCAACCTGTTTTTAATCAAAGACAAATAAGAACGAAATATGAAATTGCAAAAGCAAATCAAGAGAAGGCCTATTTGCAATTTGAGCAGTCGTTATTAACAGCAGGAAAAGAAGTATCTGATGCCTTGGCGCAATACAAAAACGAGTCGTACAAGATAACTGTTCGCGAAAAGCAAGTGGCTGCCTTAACCAAAGCTTCTAGCTACTCTGAAGAATTGTTAACCTACGGATTAGCAAATTATCTTGAGGTTTTAACAGCCAAAAATGATGCGCTAAATGCTCAACTGACGCTTGCAGATAATAGATACCAACAATATAAATCGGTAATTCAATTGTACAGAGCCTTAGGTGGTGGATGGCAATAAAAAATAGTTTCAGTTTTTTTGAAATTATGATTGGTTGATTATGTTAGAAAGCCCCTAAGTACTGTACTTAGGGGCTTTTTTTATGTTTAAACCTTTCTTGTACTTTATTCAATGGTGGATTCAATTAACAATTAAAACCATATTCATTTTGTAAAAATATCTTAAACCATTTGCAGCAATAATACTAAGTACCCTTTTGCAATAAGCATTGCTAAGCCAAAACTTAATAAAGTTCCGATCAAAACGTATTCGGTTAGGGTGCGATCTTTGGCGTTGTTTAGATCTCCAAATCTAAAGATTGATTTTGCTGCTAATAAAAAACCAATCCCTTCCCAGAAATTCATAACAACAAAACCAAAGATGAACAAGCGTTCTAGCATTCCAATATATTTTCCGGCTTGGTTGGGGTTATCGTCTTTCATTTTCCATTTAGACAAAAGCACCCGCATCACGATGGCGCTAACTTGGGTTTGAAGTAAAAAAGCAATGCAAAATAATGCGGTTTTAGGATTTGCTATTGCCCTTAAGTCCCATTCGAAAGGTACATAACACAAAGCAATCAAGAAAAGAACGACTAGATGGGCCAGCTGGTCTGCAAAAAAGATCCAAATTTGATTTTTTTTATTTTGGAATTTAATTTTTATCCAATCAATTACAAAGTGACTGATCAAAATGCAAAGAATACCCATCCAATAATGTAGCTGAAATTGCAAAGCAACCAACAATAAAATAGCATGTACACCAACATGATAGCTGAGGTATTTGACCCGCTTATGAGCAATAGATTTTGCTTTGACCCAATGATCAGGTTGTAATAAAAAATCACCGATAAGATGTGCTAATAGCAAAGGGAGTAAAAGATCTAACATAGCATTGTTACTTGTTTGTGATAGTAATCTAGTAATTGTTGTAGTTCATCAAATCCACCTCTTTTCAGGGCTTCACTAACGTTTCCTTGTCTTTTTTTATCTAAATTTTCTGCAATCTCCTTTTGGCTTAAACTAGGATTTTGAAGTTTAAAACAAATTACTTCCGCAGTTTTGGCGGTCCATTTGTCTAACGTTATTGCGGCCAAATCAAGCATTATCGATAACGGACTATTCAATTCTTCCCAAGGAGTTTGTAAGGCTAAGGTTTGTTTTTTGAGGTTGTCAAAGCGGGTGCCTGAGTGTACAAAGGCAGATCCATTGGAGTCTGTTACCTTATCCGTTCTATAATCAATGGTTCCAATTCCTATCGCCATTCGAACTTGAATTTCATGACTTTTTAAATAGGATTTAATGATCATAGCACACAATAATGCCTGCTCTGGCGGACATATAATCTGAAAACTATCACCACGAAAAATTTCCCAATCTTTTGGATTTGAGCCAAATTGACTGAGTACTTCTTTCAAAATAGGCATCCAAACAGTAGTCGCTGTTTGTTGTGATTCAATGATATCTCCTGTGATTACTGCGTACATAATATTTCTTTTGGTTTGTAAATATATCTTTTATAATACAGATAATCAAATATATCCACCAAAAAGCAGATATTTTAATTTATCTACTTAAAAGCAGATATTTTAATTTATCTAACAAAATATAGATAGTATCCTCAAAAATTAATCTGATAAAAATAAGATTTATAGAGCAATAAAACACTTTCTAACCTAAAAATAATATTCTTCTAAATTCATAACAAACCAAATAGGCAGCTATCTTTTTCTTTATTATTTTCGAAAAATAAACTACTGCGTATACCACTGAAACTTCTGCTGAATAATTTGTTCTTTCTCGGTTTGTATATGACTCAAAACGGCAGACGCCACTGGAGAATGCTTTTTACCCTTTAACCAAATTAAACTCCAATTGGTGGTTATTGGTAAGCCATCAACCGGAATAATTTGCAAATCATTACTTCGAAGTGCATTTTTGATTCCTATTAACGGCATAATCGAATAGCCCAAACCTGCAATTACAGCTTGTTTGACTGCTTCATTGGAGGTAAGCTCCATGGTCTTAAAAACAGAAATAGCATTATCTTTAATGAATCTTTCCATGATTTGGCGCGTTCCAGAACCTTGTTCCCGATAAATCATAGGTCTATTTTCAAATATTTTTTGCGTATTAGTTTCTCCATCAAAAGCATCGTCACCACTACCCACGAGGTATAATTTGTTTTGAAGTAAATCCAACTGTTCTACCTCTAAAGTGGTGGGAATAATAGAAACCAATGCAAAATCGACTTCGTTATTTTTTAAACTTTCAAGCACCTTACTTTTATTGGTTACATCCATCAGTAGTTCAATACCCTCGTGTTGTTTCATAAAATTCGCCAAGAAAAAAGGCATGATATATTTTCCGGTTGATACAATCGAAATTTTCAATTTACCCGAAAGTTTTCCTTTGTAGGCTTGCGTTTTATAATTTATAGCTTGGACTTGACTTATAATTTGGTCAGCCGCTTCGGCAATTTCGTGCCCAAAATCAGTGATATAAATCTTTCGACCAATAACTTCTGTGAGCGGAATATCAAACTGATCTTGAAAATTACGTAACTGAATCGAGACTGCCGGCTGAGTTAAGTGTAAGGCTTCAGCAGCTTTGGTTACACTTTGTGTTTGCACAATTTTCAAAAAAATCTGTAACTGGTTAAGGGTGTAATTCATAAAATAAATTTATACGTATCATTACAAATATAAATAAAAATTTATGAATTAAATATTTCAATTTTGCATTCGAAAACAAAACCAAAAACACAAACAAAATGGACAACAAACAATCATTACATTTAATTGAAGGAACATTTTTGCCAAGCGAAGCAGTTGATATTTTACTGAATTTGTACAACCAAAAGATAAAATTTCATGAATTGAAAAATTTTAGTACCCAAGAATGTACTGGTGATCAGGATTTATATTCAGTAAAAAGAATACCTGAATTGGAAGCCGACATTGAAACCATCAAAAAGTTCATGGCCAAGGCAACAATTTCAAACAAAAAAGTGCAAATCTATTCGACACTTTCTATACAAGTAGTTTAATATTTATAAAGTAAAAGCACACGCACAACAACTTACTATTTCAATCTCACTAAATACACAAAATGAATTTCAATCTGCTCACTGAAAACTTAACGAATCCTGCACTTTTATTTTTTGTTTTAGGAATACTAGCAGCTTATTTAAAGAGCGATTTAGAAATCCCCGCCAATTCATCCAAATTTATATCCTTATACCTTTTGTTTGCAATTGGTTTCAAAGGTGGTCAAGAATTGTCACACGAAACGTTCTCTGCAGAAATTGCTTGGTCTATTCTGTTTGGTATTTTTATATCCGTGATAATTCCGCTATACACCTTCTTTATTTTACGCACAAAACTTAGTGTTTACAATTCGGCAGCCATTGCAGCGGCGTATGGATCTGTAAGTGCAGTTACTTTTGTCACGGCAGTATCTTTTTTAGAAGGGCAACACCTTGAATTACATGGTCACATGGTAGCTATCATGGCTTTGATGGAATCGCCTGCAATCATAATCGGGCTCGTTCTTATCACCATTTTTAATAAAAAAGAAACTACCGAAATGCAAAAAAGTTCGGTTATCAAACATTCGTTGACCAACGGTAGTGTGCTGTTAATTTTAGGAAGTTTGGTGATTGGTTTTATTGCCAATGCCGAGCAAGCACAAGGAATCAAACCGTTTACAAACGATCTTTTCAAAGGGTTTTTAGCGATATTCTTGCTTGATATGGGTATCACGAGCGGGAAAAAATTAAAATCATTTTTCTCATTCGGCTGGTTTCCTTTCCTTTTTGCAATGCTCATTCCTTTATTCAATGGTTGTTTGTTTGCAATCTTGAGCGCAACTGTAACAGATGATATCGCCAACCGTTTCATCTTTGCCATCCTAGCCGCAAGTGCCTCCTACATAGCCGTGCCTGCCGCTATGAAAATCACGGTACCCAAAGCAAATCCTGGATTATTCTTACCCATGGCACTAGCAGTAACGTTCCCGATCAATATAACGATCGGTATGCCACTCTACTTTTGGGTAATTCAAACATTTTAGATAAAAAGTCGATCCGAAATTCCAAATACCACGTTTAATCCTCGGACTTTTTATTGCCAGAAACAACTCATTACCACAATGAGTTGTTTTCTTTTTAATTTCGATATCCTTACTAATCGTAATATTTAAAATATAAATCGGTAATTTTTATAATAAAATTAGGAACTATAAGCTCGTATTATATGTAAATTGGCACATTGATTGCTAGTTAATGCACATAAAAAACACTACGATATGGACAAAATAAAAATACTTTGGGTTGATGACGAAATTGATTACCTAAAGCCTCACATACTTTTTTTAGAGAAAAAAAATTATAGCGTAACGACTTGTAATAATGGACGTGATGCGATTGAAATATTCGAAAATGAAGCTTTTGACATTGTTTTTCTTGACGAAAACATGCCAGGAATGAGCGGATTGGAGACTTTGGCCGAAATGAAAGAAAAAAAATCGGCTGTTCCTATGATTATGATTACCAAGAGCGAAGAGGAATATATCATGGAAGAAGCCATTGGTTCTAAAATCGCTGATTATTTGATTAAACCCGTCAATCCCAACCAAATTTTGTTGAGTTTAAAGAAAAACTTAGATCATTCTCGTTTGGTAACCGAAAAAACTACGCTAGACTATCAGAAAGAATTTAGAAAAATTTCTATGGAAATGGGAATGGTTAATTCTCATGAAGATTGGATCGAATTGTACAAAAAGTTAATCTTTTGGGAGCTTAATCTTGAAAACATAAACGATCATTCGCTTACTGAAATATTAGAATCTCAAAAACAAGAGGCAAATTCTCAATTTGGTAAATTTATTGAACGAAATTATGAAGATTGGTTTGAACCAAAAGCAGACAAACCAATGCAGTCACATACTTTATTCAAAGATGTTGTAGTTCCAGAATTGAAGAAAAAAGACAAACCTGTACTTTTTGTAGTGATTGACAACCTGCGTTACGACCAATGGAAAGTGTTTGAAGATGTTGTTGCCAACCATTATAAACTTGAAAAAGAGGTTCCCTACTACTCTATTTTGCCAACGGCTACGCAATATGCTCGTAATGCGATTTTCTCTGGAATGCTCCCTTTAGAAATGGAGAAAAAGTTCCCGCAATATTGGAAAAATGATCCAGAAGAAGGTGGTAAAAACTTGTATGAAGCGGAGTTTTTGACCGCTCAAATCAAACGATTGGGACTCAATATTAAGGAGGATTATTTTAAAATCACCAACTTGGCTAGCGGAAAAAAACTAGCCGAGAACTTCAAAGCTTTAAAAAACAATGATTTGGTTACGGTAGTGTACAATTTTGTAGATATGCTATCACACGCTAAAACCGAAATGGATGTTGTAAAAGAATTGGCCTCAGATGACAAAGCATACCGATCTTTGACCTTAAGTTGGTTCAAAAATTCGCCTTTGCTCGAAATTATTCAGCAAGCACAAGCCTTAGGTTTCAAATTGGTACTTACAACCGATCACGGTACTATTAATGTTCGAAATCCTTCAAAAGTAGTAGGAGACAAAAATACCAGTCTAAACCTACGTTACAAAACGGGTCGTAGCCTTACTTATGAACAAAAAGATGTTTATGCGGTCAAAGATCCAAAAAAAATAGGTTTACCTATTATTAATATGACCAGTTCGTATATTTTTGCTAAAAATGATTTGTTCTTGGCTTATGTCAATAATTACAATCATTATGTTGGTTACTACAAAAACACCTACCAACACGGCGGAATATCATTGGAAGAAATGATTATTCCTTGTTTGGTGTTCAATCCAAAGTAGTAAAATTGAAATAGGAGAGTTCGATTTTAGATCGAAAGTAAAATTGTTTAAAACAGTTAACTATCATTAAAATCTAACTCTCATAATTTTAAAAAAGTAAATTAGTAATGCTTTATATGTGTAATTCATATCTTTTAAATTAATGGAATTTATATTTTCTTTGAACGAAATTGAGTCGGTGGCGCAACAAGTGCTAGATACAAAACCGAGCGAAATCATCCTTTTTCATGGGGATATGGGCGCTGGAAAAACCACTTTTATTAAGGAACTATGCAAAAAACTAGGTGTTACTGAAGCTACTAGCAGTCCTACTTTTTCTTTAGTTAACGAATACGAAACACTTGACAACCAACTGGTTTATCATTTTGATTTTTACCGTTTAAAGAAAGAAACAGAAGCACTGGACATGGGTGTTGATGAATATTTATACTCCGGAAACTGGTGTTTTATCGAATGGGCCGAAAATATTCCGAATCTAATCCCTGAGTCACATTCGATTATAACCATTAAAGCACTACCCAACGGAAAGCGAGTATTGGAATTGCGATAATATTTTCGAATAAAAAATTTTAAATCGTTTTACAACTACATAAAACAGAGTCAAAGGCAATAAATCTAAAAATTACAAGGATAACAATAGGTTAATAATACGGTTCAAAAGTCCTTATTTTAATCTTTTTATGTAATTTTACCTTTCAATAAGTACCGTATACAATGTCAATATCTATAGCGATTACACCATTTACCAAAGAGCAATTGATGCCACAAGAAGAAAAACTTGAAGTATCAAAGCGCAAGAGCGAACTTTTCATTGGTATTCCTAGTGAAACCAGTTATCAAGAACGTCGTATTTGTTTGACTCCAGATGCCGTGAACACGCTTACGCACCACGGACATCGCGTGATGATTGAATCTGGCGCTGGAGAAAACTCTAGTTACACAGACAAAGAGTACAGTGATGCTGGTGCCGAAATTACTCACGATACCAAGAAAGTTTTTAGCTGTCCGATGATTTTAAAAATCGGTGCTCCTACGATTGACGAAATCGAAATGATGAATTCAAAAACGATTTTGATTTCTTCCATCCAATTAAAGACAAAAAGCAAAGCATACTTTGAAGCACTGAGCAAAAAGAAAATCACTGCGTTGGCTTTCGAATATATTAAAGACGAAGATGGCTCGTATCCAGCTGTTCGTTCTACAAGCGAAATAGCAGGAACAGCATCTATATTGATTGCAGCCGAATTGATGATTACAAATGATTTTGGAAAAGGGTTACTGATTGGGAATATAACAGGAGTGCCACCAACTGAAATTGTGATTATAGGTGCAGGTACAGTTGCCGAATTTGCTGCCAAAACTGCACTTGGTCTTGGAGCAAGTGTCAAGGTTTTTGATAATTCAATTACCAAACTTAGAAGATTACAAAACACACTGAACCAGAGGATATTCACTTCTACAATTCAAACTAAAGCATTAACCAAAGCCTTGCGTCGTTGTGATGTGGCTATTGGTGCCTTACGCGGGGTTGAGCGATGTCCTGTAGTCGTGTCTGAAACCATGGTTGAACACATGAAAAAAGGTGCAGTAATCGTAGACGTGAGTATTGATACAGGTGGTTGTTTTGAAACCTCCGAAGTTACGACTCACGAAAAACCAACATTTATAAGAAGCAATGTTTTGCATTATTGCGTACCAAATATTGCCTCTCGTTATTCTAAAACTGCATCATTATCAATTAGCAACATTCTTACTCCCTACCTGATGCAAATTGCAGACGATGGCGGAATTGAGTCGGCAATACGTTGTGATGTGGGGTTGAAAAATGGCGTTTATCTTTACCACGGCATCCTAACAAACAAAGCGGTTGGAGATTGGTTCAATTTACCCAATAACGATATCAATTTAATTGTTTTTTAAGGAATCTTTATTTTACCTTTGCACCAAAATAATAATACATGAAATTTTTTCACCGTTTCGCCTACTATTTGGTAGGTTTAGTACTTGGTCTGTTCTTTGTGGGTATGATTTTCAGCGGAAAAGACACCCGTTGCAACTATTTTCCAAATGCTAGAGTTTTAAATGATTTACGCTCTAAACCATTTTCTTATTCCGAAAAAGCATCAGCAGTTCTAGCTGAACCATGGATTGATACTATTGATATTAAAAATAGTTTACAATATGGTGACGTTGATTTTGATCAAAGCAACACCGAATTTGGTAAAAACACCAAACTGTATGTAATCGAAGGTAAAACAACCAAAAATCAAGCTATAATCTTAAAGGTTAGCAACAAAGCCGGTGGTGCTACACTTGAAGAAATTATAAAAAAATAAGCACATTATACTGATAATGAATTACATACAATTACTGTTATACATTAAATCATACTCCTAACTTAACTGTTAGGAGTTTTTTTGTCCAATCTTTATAGACTGCTTCCTTTCTATCTAAAAAAAAAAGGAAGTGCTACATTAGCAAAAATAGTTTAATGATTTGCCAACAAAGAGACGACATTCCTTTTCCATTCTTTAAGTACCTTTGCGCCAAGAAATAGAGATCGCTTCAAGAAAGTTAGGATTTTATTGGAATAACAAGTTAAAATAGCACCACTATCATGAATAACATTTTTATAGGTTCGTTGGCCGCACTAATTATTGGAGTGGCTTATTATATTTCGAAAAGTTTAAATAAAGACCTTGGAGATTCGAATATTGCTTTTGAAAAAGCAGAATTTTTAAACACACCCGAAAAGGATAAATTAAGTTATATTGAAGCGCTAATTGCTACAAAGCAGTATTATCCTTTTGAAAAATGGCGCGAGAAATCCTCTAAATATGGATTACTGCAGTATACCGAAGACAATTGCACAGCTGCCAAAAATATTTTTGACACCTTACTAGAAAAGCTTATTAAAACGGGTGAAAATGGCGAAATTAAAAAGAAAGAGAAATATTTTGAGATTGCCGTCTTGGCCTTAAATGAATTGAATGATGTTGAACAAGGATTGATTGAAACCGGAGAACGTGAAGATTTATGTGAACTCATCGACAAAATCACTATTGCTGCAGGTTTAAACCCAAAAAACTATGCTAAAGGCGAAGGTATCGCAGATTTATGGAGAGAATGGTAGTTCTACTAGTTATTTTGTAGCACGTTTGATTGGTACGTTTTTGATGATTATAAAATCAAACTAGCATCAATAAACTAGAAAGTACACTATATTTGCACAACTTAAATTTCATATGGATTACACATTATTATCTTCCCCATTACAAGGCTTTACCGATTTTAGATTTAGAAATGCCCAAAATAAATTCTTTGGCGGTATTGATACCTTCTATTCTCCCTACATTCGATTAAACGGAAAAATGGTGATCAAATCATCGTATGAACGTGACCTATTACCAGAAAATAATACGGGTCTAGAAGTGATTCCGCAAGTAATCACTAATGATGCAGACGAATTTTTGTTCGTTGCAAAATATGTAAAGGAGTTAGGGTACAAAGAACTAAATTGGAATTTAGGTTGCCCCTACCCAATGGTGACCAAAAGCGGTATGGGATCAGGATTGATAAGTAATACCGAAAAAATTAATACCATTCTTGACCGTGCACATTCAGAGAGTGACATTCTGGTTTCGATGAAAATGCGATTAGGGTATGATAATGCGCAAGAAATTCTTGACGTAATGCCTATTTTAGACCAATATCCGCTTAAAAACATAGCGATTCATGCACGACTAGGTAAGCAATTGTACAAAGGAGGCGTACACTTGGATGCTTTTCAAAACTGTATTGATACGGCAAAACATAAACTATACTACAACGGTGACATTACGTCTGTGGCTAAGTTTCACGAAATGCAAGAGCGTTTCCCAACTATTGACCACTGGATGATTGGACGTGCTTTGATAGCTGATCCTTTCTTGCCAACCATGATCAAAAACAACACACACGAATATCCTGCAAACAAACTTGAAGTCTTCAAGCAATTTCATGATACTTTATACGAAATATATAGTGAATCTTTATCAGGACAAACTCATATTTTATTAAAAATGTACCACTTATGGGAATATTTTTCAACTACTTTTTCAGATCCACACAAAGTTTTAAAGCAAATTAAAAAAGCAAAAACCTTTAGAAATTATGATGCTGCAGTAATCGAAATTTTCAAAAAAGGATAATTATTACTTTTCAAAAAAAATAGTCTTATTTTAGTGACCTAATATAATTCTATTCATATCCTTTGAAGACAAAAGCCATTTTTAATTGGAGTAGCGGCAAAGATTCTGCGCTAGCTTTATTCAAAACACTACAAAATCCAGAATTCGAAATTGATTGCCTACTCACGAGCGTGAGTGTGCAATACCAGCGCATATCCATGCACGGCGTACGGGTAGAACTACTGCAAAAACAAGCAGAGAGTATTGGTATTCCGCTACAAATCATGATGATTCCAGAAATGCCAACTATGGAAGCCTATGAAGCCGTAGTAAACCAACATCTTATTCGATTAAAAGAAAGAGGAGTAACACATTCCATCTTTGGCGATATTTTTCTCGAAGATTTAAGGCAATACCGCGAAGATAAACTAGCTACACAAGGATTTAAAGGTATTTTTCCGCTCTGGAAAATTTCGACATCAACATTGATCCAAGAATTTTTAGCACTAGGATTCAAAACTATAGTCGTATGTGTAAATGAGAAATTTTTGGACAAAAGCTTTGTGGGGCGCCTATTAGATCAAGATTTCATTAATGATCTACCTGATAATGTGGATGTTTGTGGAGAGAATGGAGAGTTTCACACCTTTACCTTTGACGGTCCTATTTTTTCGAAAGCGATTCCGTTCACAATCGGTGAAATTATTTATAGAAAATATGAAAAAACCAAATCAGAAACCTCTCAAGACAGTACCTGCACAACAGACGACACTGCCTTTGACTTCGGATTTTGGTATTGTGACCTATTGTAAAAAGAGCTCTATGCTACCATTATGAAACACTTAAATTAGAATCCAAAAACACTGTCCATATTGAAATATAGGAAAATTTACAACAAAAAGACGTTAACATTTTATTATTTTTATTTTCTAACAAATGATTAAAAAAATGTTAACTAAAAAAATAAGTGAATTAAAATTTTGAATTCCTACTTTTCACTGAAATATCGTTACTATTTTTCTATTTAATGCAAAATAAAATGCAATTTAGTATTTGGATTTAGCACTACATTATTCTTAAAAAACATTGTTTATATGGTATCTCTTTTGTAAATTTAACAACGCATTGCTTATTATGATGAGTATATGCTACAAATTAACACTTAAAAAAGAATATATGATAGTAGGAGTTCCTAAGGAAATTAAAAACAATGAAAATCGCGTTGGTATGACACCTGCAGGTGTTTTTGAATTAGTAAAAAGTAATCATACTGTTTACGTTCAGCATACAGCTGGTTTGGGTAGCGGATTTTCGGATCAGGATTTTATTGATGCTGGTGCTCATATTCTCCCAACTATAGAGGAGGTCTATGCAATAAGCGACATGATTGTTAAAGTCAAAGAGCCAATTGAATCGGAGTATGCTTTAATTAAACCGGAACAAATTCTATTCACTTATTTTCACTTTGCAGGTAGCGAAACGCTAACAAGAGCAATGATGAAAAGTAATGCAATTTGCATCGCGTACGAGACTGTTGAAGATCCAGATGGTAGTTTACCATTATTAACACCAATGTCTGAGGTGGCAGGTAGAATGTCAATTCAAGAAGGTGCCAAATATTTGGAAAAAACATACGGTGGACTAGGAATCTTATTAGGTGGAGTACCTGGAGTACCTCCTGCAAAAGTTTTAATTTTAGGAGCTGGAGTTGTTGGAATTCAAGCGGCTAAAAAAGCGGCGGGATTAGGAGCACAAGTAACCGTTATGGATGTTAATATGAAGCGTTTACGTTACATCAATGACGTAATGGCAAACAATGTAATCACAGAATTTTCTAACGAATACAACATTAGAAAAAACATTCAAACGCACGATTTAATTATCGGTGGAGTCTTGGTAAAAGGAGCAAAAGCACCAAAATTAATTACACGCGACATGCTTAAAGATATGCGCCCAGGAACTGTAATTGTTGATGTTGCAGTAGATCAAGGTGGATGTTTTGAAAGTACAGTAGCTACGACTCACCAAGATCCAATTTATATTATTGACGATGTTGTACACTATTGCGTTGCCAATATGCCAGGTGCAGTACCTCGTACTTCTACCCTAGCTTTGACCAATGTAACCGTTGGGTATGTATTGCAAATCGCAAACAAAGGTTGGAAAGATGCCTTGGATCAAAATAAAGGTCTAGCATTAGGACTGAATGTTGTAGGTGGAGAATGCGTTTACCCTGGAATCATGGAAGGTTTTTAATCCCTTAAAAACAGAAAATTATAATAATAAAGTGTTTGGCGTGACCGGCAAAAAAGCCGGTCGGGCTATTCGCTACAAGTCCTCAACAAGTTCCGCTACCGCTTCACTTGTTTCCGGGCTTTTTGCTTTTATCCCTCACGCAAATCGTGCATATTACTTCTTAAGTACTCCAAAACTACTTATTTTTTGATAATAAAGAATAATTGCTTCTTAATGCTACTTATTATCGCTCCTCATACATTTTCAACAATTGCATGACGGTATTCCAATTACGTATTGTAGCCGAGACATTTAGTTTTTTCTCAATATACTTTTGGTCAAAACGGGTTTTACCAGCTCCTACTGCATATTTTATAAAAATACGATTTTGATCTATTCGAGCCTCGTCAGGTTTGAACTGACTAATTTTTAAATCATTTATACTATCTGAACGCAAAGTAGTAGAGACAAATGCGACGTACAACTTCTTGAGATCAACATCTTTCTCATTTAAAAATGGATTTTGTAAACAGGCTTCAAGATCTTGCTTATTTACTACAATTACTGGAACTTCATGACCAAATACCTTAAAAATTTCTTGCTTGATTTTAAACCCCACTGCAGCCGTACTGTCATCATCGGTATCAACAAATACATTACCAGACTGAATATAAGTTACTACGTTCTCAAAACCAGCAGCTTCAAGACAGCTTTTCAAAGCTTCCATCTTCATCATATTGTGGCCTGATACGTTTATTCCTCTAAGTAGTACTAAGTGAGTTGTCATTGTCTTATTTTAATTTTTTCAAAGATATTGTCTTTTTCGTAAAACACCCGAATAGATTCGTTTTCTTTACTATTTTTTGCCAATCACTACATTTTGCAATTGTGAAAATATAGTGTAGTACTCACATACTATTCATTGATAATTAGTTTCTTTGCATTTAATTGTTGATAAATTTTAAATGACATTTGCGTACCCCATTTTCTACCAACTTCCATGGATTGTGTCATTATATTTGGTAAAGTGGCAATTACTTTTTCACCTAAAGTTGTTTTGTAAAAGGCAATCAAACCATTAATCTCACTTTCTGTAAAATTTTCATCATAAATAGGTATTAGAAGTTCTAATAAATTTTCTGCATTAAATTCTTTTGCCGCTTCTACCCAATATCCTTCTGGAACATTCGGCTGACTTTTTTTAAAATTTGCTATAATAGCTTGTCCTACCTGGACGCCTAGCTTGCCAGATCCAGTACGGTCAAGTAATTCTTTAATAGCCGCTATTTTTGATGGAGAAGCTTGAGCAAAACTCAAAGTACAGGTACAAAGTAATAAAAGAAGATATAGACTGGTTTTCATTGTTGTTTATTTTTTATATTTCAACCAAACTTACCAATTCTAGGTACAAATTACAATTATTCTATTTTTAAAATCCTCTTTAAAAAACTATCTTCGTGTTTTAATGATTATTTAAGCATTTATGACCAATATCCTTCTCACTCCAATCGAATACCTCAAAGGCGTTGGCCCAAGCAGGGGCGAACTTTTCAGGAAAGAACTTGGGATTCATAAATATGCTGATTTGATTAATTTATATCCCAATCGTTACATCGATCGTACTCGGTATTACAAAATTAACGAGCTACAAAATACAACTGCCGAGGTACAAATTATTGGCAAAATTGTACATATAAAAACGGTTGAGTTTGGTAAAAATAAAAAGCGCTTAGTAGCAACTTTTATCGATGATACAGGCCAAATGGAGCTAGTTTGGTTTCAGGGTCAAAAATGGATAAAAGAATCATTAAAGGTTAATGAAGTAGTCGTTATTTTTGGAAAATGTACTTCTTTCAACGGAGCCTTCAATATGGCGCATCCGGAGATTGAACAATTTGCAGAGCACCAACAAAGCTTACGTTCGGCCATGCAACCTGTATATCCCTCGACCGAAAAAATGACAAATCGAGGTATTACTAACCGCACGGTAAATAAACTGATGCAACAATTGTTTATTGAAACACAAGCCTTATTTACAGAGACTTTACCCGATTACTTAATTGATGAGTTGAAGTTAATTTCGAAAAAAGAAGCGCTTTTCAATATCCATTTCCCTAAAAGCACCGACGCTTTGGCGAAAGCTGAATTCCGTTTAAAATTTGAAGAATTATTTTATATTCAGATTCAGTTGATTCTGAAAAACTTGATTCAGAAACATAAAATTAAAGGACACCCGTTTACCAAAGTCGGTGAGCTTTTTAATGAATTCTATCAAAATCATCTTCCTTTTAATCTAACTGGAGCTCAAAAACGAGTGATCAAAGAAATTAGAACTGATATGGGAAGCAATGCACAAATGAACCGCTTGCTGCAAGGTGACGTTGGCTCTGGAAAAACAATTGTCGCTTTTATGAGTATCCTTTTGGCACTCGACAATGGTTTTCAGACTTGCTTAATGGCTCCAACCGAAATTTTGGCCAATCAACATTATATAGGACTCTCTGAACTGGCAGAAAAACTGAACTTAAACATAAAAATCCTTACCGGATCGACCAAAATCGCAGCTCGAAGAGTCATACATGAAGAACTTGAAAACGGAAGTTTACAAATCATCATCGGAACACATGCTTTACTAGAAGACAAAGTTAAATTCAAAAATTTAGGTCTTGCTGTTATTGATGAGCAGCATCGCTTTGGTGTTGAACAACGATCAAAATTATGGCGAAAAAATGTGATTCCGCCGCATATATTGGTGATGACCGCCACTCCTATTCCACGTACTTTGGCCATGAGTTTATATGGTGATTTAGATATTTCAGTGATTGATGAATTACCACCTGGACGTAAACCCATTCAGACCGTGCATCGCTATGACAGTAATAGATTAAAAGTTTGGAAATTTTTGAGAGACGAAATTGCCAAAGGACGACAAATCTATATTGTTTACCCCTTGATACAAGAATCTGAAAATATGGATTATAAGGATTTAATGGATGGTTATGAGAGTATTTCTCGTGATTTTCCTTTGCCTACCTACTCTATTTCGATTTTACACGGAAAGATGAAGCCCGCTGACAAAGATGCCGAAATGAAACGTTTCTCTGAAGGAAAGACCAATATTATGGTGGCTACAACAGTAATTGAAGTTGGTGTCAATGTGCCCAATGCGAGTGTAATGATTATCGAAAGTGCAGAACGTTTTGGCCTCTCACAATTGCACCAATTACGCGGACGCGTAGGACGTGGTGCCGAACAAAGTTATTGCATTTTAATGACTAGTCACAAAATGAGTACCGATAGTAAAATCCGAATGGAAACTATGGTTGCAACCAATGATGGATTTGAAATTGCCGAAGTCGATCTCAAACTCCGTGGACCTGGTGATCTTATGGGGAAACAACAAAGCGGTGTGCTTAATCTGCAAATTGCAGATATTGTGCGTGACAAGGATATTCTAGGACTAGCACGCAATCACGCACAACGTGTACTTGCAAATGATAAATCACTGGCGAAACCTGAAAACGAAATTATTAAAAGCATTTACATTCAATTGACCAAGAAGAAAAATATTTGGAATTATATAAGTTAAAAACATGATAAGCTACAACCCTAAAGACTGGATTACTTTTATATTTCGTTTTCATAAAGCAGATACTTTTAGACAATTATTTGTAATGATGGTCCTTATTGGACTCTACGCCGCTGGAGTAGCCTATCTCGAAATTGAATACTGGCAATTACCCGATAGTAGCCATGTAAAAAACATCTCCATGATGCACGGAATGCTGGGGTTTGTGATTTCACTGCTGCTCGTTTTCAGAACAAATACCGCTTACGATCGTTGGTGGGAAGGCCGTAAACTATGGGGCGCGTTGGTCAACAACAGCCGCAACTTAGCCTTGAAATTGCACGCCATTTTGGATGACGAAAAAGACAAAACTTTCTTTCGAAAAATGATACCTAGTTACGCAGCCATTCTGAACAAACATCTAAAAGATGAAGAAACTGGTAAGCAATTATTCGAAGAAATCTCCTTTACCGAGGATCATCACACGCATCGTCCCAATCAAGTAGCCAAAATGATGTTCTTGAGAGTTAATGAATTATATAAAAAACAAAAAATCACTGGTGATCAATTGATTATTCTTAATAGTGAACTGCAATCTTTTACCGATATATGTGGTGCTTGCGAGCGAATAAAAAACACACCTATTCCCTACTCTTATAGTGTATTCTTGAAAAAATTTATCTTTTTTTATGTGATGACATTGCCTTTTGGTTACGTTTTCAATCTAGGGTATTATGTTGTTCCTGTAGTAGTTTTTATATTTTATGTTTTGGCTAGCTTAGAACTTATTGCTGAAGAAATTGAAGAACCATTTGGACATGATGCTAATGATCTACCTACCCGTAAAATAGCAGAAAACATTAAAAAACATGTTGAAGAATTACTGTAGATGTCAATTCTTAATCATTTTTTAAAATTTGAAAAGCTAAAATAACATCAGAACATTAGTATTTTTTATACTTTTACTTCATTATCAACGAGCTAGTTAACAAACCAAGACTAGAAAACGAAGAATTATGAAAAAACAACTAACTTTTCTGTTCTTATTTTTTATTATTTGTACCGCTCAAGCCCAATTTGGCTCGCTTACAAAAAAGTTAAAAGATAAAATCAATACCAAATTAGAGAAGCTAATTACTCCAAAAGCAACAGAGATTGCTGCAGATACAATTGCAACCACTCAAGGTGTAGTTGTTTACGATGAAACAAGTCAAACAACAGCCAAACAAAAAGAAAAAGTAGGTTTCCCAGAAATGGCGCCAATAACTTTCCCTAAAACTGGAAAATTTGATTTAGGTTCCAAATTAACATACGCTGTTGATTATGACTTTTTTCTCCAACATTCATTGGGACAAAAAGCAATTGCGATTGCAAGAAAAAATGGTTTTACGGGAACTAATAAAGAAGTTTTTAACAATGCCCGAACGGATAGTACAACAGTAACCAAAATTTGGACTGAATTAATGAAAGGTCCGCTTCCTGCAGACGCTCTTGAGATTCAGAAAAAATTTCAGATTGCAGCTACTTTTGAAGCAATGGCATTGGCTAGCACCTCTGTATTGATTACAAACGATTTTGTGAAGTCTACTATTAAAGGTATTGGTAGCTCAAAGCAAAAGCCTATTTTTCTTGTAGGTTTTCAAATAGATGGTTTTAGTTTGGTTGATTTACAGCAAAACGCTGCTAAAACTGTTGGTACCATTATGGGCGTAAATTACACCCTAATTGAAAAAGATTTTAATGTAGGTTCCCTATTTGCAATGGCAAAGTTGGCAGAAAAAAATATTGAAAAAAAAGGTGCAACATCGGAGGTGATACTAAACCAAAAAGCATTTGGTTATAATTGCAATGTAGCCAGAATTATTATTCCTGTACAACCGGAACAAGAAAGAAAAAATCATGTCGATAATAGCTCACTGTGGTTCCACTGCCTGCTTAATGTCAATTTTGATGATTTGGTCAATACTAATTATGACCCTAAGTACAAGATAATAATGGAGCTGTATTATACCCATGATTTGGATAACGTACTGCCTAAAGCCCTAACTACACAAAAAAACAAACTCAATGCAGGCGGTTATTTTGTTGGAGCAATACTAAAGGATGAAGCTGGAAATGGTGTGACTTATAAAATGGAGAATTTTAAAGCACTTCAAAAAATAGATAAGGGCGAGTTCCAAATTCCAGCAGGATATCCTATAATGACGCAAGAGGAATTAAATGTAAAAATACTGGAAGCCATGAAAAATGGAGCGCAATAATCAATAGAAATAAAGAATTTAAGTGAAATTTAGCAGTCAGTTTAGGAATACGATTCTAAACGGATTGCTTTTTTATTTTATAAAATTCACATTGCTGTTATTTAGGATCTAAAAATAGCATACTAATTTTGGAATGATATTGATAACACTAAACTATCTGGTTAGTCCTGACAATAGTGAAAAGCCTTTGCGGAAAGAAAGCTACTTTTTTCTTGGTGGTGCAGAGCGACTGAAAGAAGCTCCTGCAGTACCTTAGAAAAAGAGCTTGAAGCCGGAAAGCTTGAAACGGATGGCAGGGACAGTCTTTGTGGGTATAAACTACTTTTCTACTACTAAAAATCATCAGTATTATTCCTAAAAATGGGCTTTAATAACTTTGAACCTCGGTTGACAATGTTTATATTTGCAATCTTGAAAAAAACATAAAATGAAGATATCATATAATTGGCTGAAACAATTTATAAAAACAGACTGGAATTCAGAGGAAGTATCCAACTTACTAACGGATTTAGGGCTTGAGGTAGAAGGTGTAGACAAATACCAATCTGTAAAAGGAGGCTTGGCAGGAATTGTTGTAGGACATGTTCTAACTTGTGAGCAACATCCAGACGCCGACCGATTGAAAGTTACTACTGTCGATATTGGTGCTGAAGCGCCTGTTCAAATAGTATGTGGTGCTTCCAATGTTGCTGCTGGTCAAAAAGTGCCTGTTGCTACGATTGGAACTGTATTATATGACGCAGATGGAAACCCATTTACAATTAAAAAAGGAAAAATTCGTGGTCAAGAAAGTCATGGTATGATTTGCGCCGAAGACGAATTGGGACTTGGAAATAGTCATGACGGAATTATGGTTCTAGACGAAGCCTTGGTTCCTGGTACTCCAGCTGCAAAAGTTTTCAAGATTGAAGATGATGAAGTTTTTGAAATTGGTCTAACACCCAACCGTGCGGATGCAATGAGTCACATGGGTACTGCTCGTGATATTAGAGCAGGACTGATGCAAAAAGGAATTAATACAGAGTTAATTACGCCATCTATCTCTAATTTTAGAGTTGACATGCGTACTTTAAAAATTGATACTGTCATAGAAGACATCACCTTGGCGCCACGTTATTGTGGTGTGACAATTTCTGGTATTACTATTAAACCATCTCCAGCCTGGTTGCAAGACCGATTGAAAGCGATTGGTTTAACACCAAAAAATAATGTAGTCGATGTTACCAATTATGTTTTACATGATCTTGGTCAACCGTTGCATGCTTTTGATGCTTCAAAAATTAATGGTAAAATTATAGTAAAAACTGCTGAAGCTGGAACTAAATTTACTACTCTCGATGATGTTGAACGCACGTTACACGAAGAAGATTTAATGATTTGTGACGAAAAGGGTCCGTTGTGTATCGCAGGTGTTTTTGGTGGAAAAAATTCAGGTGTAAGCGAGCATACTAAAGATATTTTCTTAGAAAGTGCCTACTTCAATCCAGTAAGCATTCGTAAAACAGCCAAAAGACATCAGTTAAGTACCGACGCTTCTTTCCGTTTTGAAAGAGGAATTGATCCTACCATTACTGTTTATGCTTTGAAACGTGCTGCTATTTTGATTCAAGAAGTGGCTGGTGGAATCGTAACATCTGATGTGAGCGATGTATACCAAAAGAAAATTGAGGATTTTACAGTATTTGTAAATTTCAGTAACGTTAAAAAAATAATTGGACAAGAAATCCCAAAAGATACCATTAAGCAAATTTTGGCTTCTTTGGATATTAAAGTAAACAGTGTTTCTGAAGCTGGTCTTGGAATTACGATTCCTGCCTACCGCGTAGATGTACAAAGAGAAATTGATGTAATCGAAGAAATTTTAAGAGTATACGGTTACAACAATATTGGGTTTTCTGGAAAGATGAATGCTACGGTAAGTAATTCACCTAAAAATGAAGATTACAAAGTTCAGAATATTGTTGCATCTCAGTTAAACTCACAAGGTTTTCATGAGATGATGGCCAATTCGCTAACCACTGCTGAATACGCAAAACTTTCAGGAAATTTAAAGGAAGAGCACAATGTTACCATGCTGAATCCTTTGAGTAATGATTTGGCTACCTTGCGTCAATCGTTGTTATTTTCAGGATTAGAAGCCGTTTCATACAACATTAATAGAAGAAATTATGATTTAAAACTTTTTGAATTCGGTAAAACGTATCATAAATATTTATCTGGTTTTGAAGAACACAAGCATTTAACGTTATTCCAAACAGGAAGCAGAAATGCAGAAAGTTGGGCAAAAGCACAAACTCCTAGTAATTTCTTTTTGTTTAAAGGATATGTCGAAGCTATTTTTCACCGTCTTGGAATAACCAAAACAATTAACTCTCCTGTAACTTCAGATGTTTTTTCTGAAGGAATAGCAATTGGAACTACACATATTCCGTTAGTGGAATTTGGAGTGGTAAAAAAATCTATCTTAAAACATTTTGGAATCAAGCAAGAAGTATTTTATGCTGATTTTAATTGGGATGAAATTTTAAAGGCAATTGCTTTAAAAATTAAATATACTGAAATTCCAAAATATCCAGAAGTTCGAAGAGATTTGGCTTTGTTAGTTGATCAAGCCGTTACTTACGACTCAATATATGCTTTGGCAAAGAAAACAGAGAAAAATTTACTTAAGAATATCAATTTGTTTGATGTATACGAAGGTGAAAAATTACCTGAAGGAAAAAAATCATATGCTATCAGTTTCACTATTCAAGACAGTACAAAAACATTGACAGATGTACAGATTGATAAATTAATGGGGAAATTGCAAACTAATTTTGAAACCGAATTAGGAGCAACTTTGAGATAATCAAAATGTAATGATACAAAAAAAGCCAATTCTTTTCAGAATTGGCTTTTTTTGAATAAGGTTGTTTGTAAATTATGCTTTTGGCAAAAGTACAGTGTCAACAACATGAATTACACCATTTGATTGATTTACATCACCAATTGTAACCATTGACATTCCACCTTTTTCGTCAGTAATGTACAATTTTTTCCCTTTCATCCAAGCAGTCAAAGTTCCACCACTTACAGTTTTAAGAGTTGCTTTTCCATTACCTTTTTTGATAGCATTCATAATGTCCATTGCGCTCATTTTTCCTGCTACAACGTGGTAAGTCAAAATTGATTGCAACATTTTTTTGTTTTCTGGTTTCAATAAAGTTTCAACCGTTCCTTTTGGCAATTTATCAAAAGCTGCATTTGTTGGAGCAAAAACCGTAAAAGGTCCTTTGCCTTGTAAGGTTTCAACTAAATCTGCTGCTTTTACAGCTGCTACCAATGTTGTATGGTCTTTTGAATTTACCGCATTTTCTACGATGTTTTTAGTTGGAAACATTTCGGCTCCACCAACCATTTTTGTTTTTTGAGCGAAAGATGTTGCTCCAAATACTAATGCAAGAATTGCTACTGATAAAAATTTTCTAGTTTTCATAAATTTATTTATTAAGTTATATATCCATTTACGCTGTCACTTTCGATTTGGATTTAAAAAAAGCATCTTTTTTTGAAAGTTTTTTTCTTTACTCTAGTAATCAACGCTTTAAAACTTCTTTTTTTTTATTCGAAATAGAAAAGAATCATAATAACGGCATGTAATATCAGTTCGTTTGCTGAAAGTAATATCTACTACTATCTGAATTTGGCATAAAATAAAGATAACCGCTTATAAATACATACCAATAATTGCTTATATTTAGATTCAGAAGAAACAACTATATTCTACTAACCACTAATTTACATTCGATAATGAAAAATTTAAATTCTAAAATTAGAAGTAAAAAATTAAATAATAGAGTTGACTTAACGGCTATGACTAGCATTTCGTTTCTATTACTCATGTTCTTTATGGTAAGTAAGGAAATGGGGAAATCGCGAATGATAGAATACACAAGCGGTAACGACTGGACTTGTGGTAATTTTGGTTGTTATAATCCTGATCCAAGTAGAATTATTACAATTCTTTTGGGAGAAGAAGATACAGCTACTGCTTATCAAGGCACAATACAGTATCCTGTTTTCAAACCAAAGCAATTTGATTTACAGCAAAATGATATGGCATTTGACATAAAATCTAAAAATAAACTTATTCTTAAATATTCTGCTGCCTTAGGAAAACCAGATAGAGGAGCAATCGTTATTATCAAACCTAGCTCCACTTCAAAATATGGAAATCTAATTGCAGTTTTAGATTTACTCGAAATAAATAAAATTGATAATTATTCAATCGTAAATGAATTTACTCCAGAAGAGAGAGTACTTTTGAAAAAATATAAAGGATAAAAAAAAGTGCTTTTAGTTCTACATTAAAATAGTAGACTGAAAGCACTTTTATATTTTATTAATTAAATGCCGCTATTCCACCTGCAATTATAGAAAATAAAATTATTACAGAATAAATTACTACTAATACAAGCCCCATAATCCCAATAAATTTGTAATGTGATTTTAAGTATTCAAAAGAAGAACTAATCAAATCATTATCGTTTTCTTTAAAAGCTTTTTTCATTTTAGATGAAAACTGAAACAAATAGAAAACAGGGAAAAAATACAATACAGCAAGTACTAAATATAAACCTGTAATTACTCCCGTTCCAATTCCCATAATTGGATTCGAATTCCCACTCATACTGTTTAAGGTAGAAAAAATAGTACCTATAAATAATGCAATTATCACAATAAATGCTATTCCGATAAAACCCAATATGGATAAGAAGTAAGCCCACTTAGCTGTTTCTTTTAAAAATCCTTGTGCCTCTTGGCCTAAATACAATCTGCCATCTTCTTGAAAAGTAGTTTCTTCCATTTTTATAAATTTACAATTAGATTCAAATATATAGATTTTATCAGAAATAACAACAAAAAAAAGCCTCACATTGCTGTGAGGCTTTCTAATATTAGAAAATGAGAATTATTTTTTCTCTGATTTTTCCATTTTAGCTTTCAATGCAGCTAATACATCATTGCTATCTCCTAAAGTAGATGCAGGTGCATTAGTTGAGCTTGAAGCTGAAGAATTGTTATCATTGTTAGCTTTCACATTTTTCTCTTCTTCTTCACGGAAGATAGCAGTGTGAGATGCAACAACTCTTTTAAATTCTTTGTTGAATTCGATTACTTTGAAATCAGCAGATTCTCCTTTTTTCAATTTCTTACCATCTTCTTTTTCAAGGTGACGAGTAGGAATGAAAGCAACGATATCTTCTCCGAATTCTACAGTAGCTCCTTTGTCAACGATCTCAGAGATCTCTCCGTTGTGGATAGTTCCAACAGCGAATGAATCTTCGTACTGATCCCATGGATTAGGAGTAGTTTGTTTGTGACCTAAAGATAATTTACGTCCATCAACATCTAATTCTAATACAACAACGTCAAGTTTTTCACCAACGTTAACGAATTCAGATGGGTGTTTGATTTTCTTAGTCCAAGATAAGTCAGAGATGTAAATTAATCCATCAATTCCTTCTTCAAGTTCTACGAAGATACCAAAGTTTGTAAAGTTTCTAACGATACCTGAATGTTTAGAACCTACAGGGTATTTAGAAGTAATATCAGTCCAAGGATCTTGAGATAATTGTTTGATACCTAATGACATTTTACGGTCATCTCTATCTAATGTTAAGATAACAGCTTCAACAACATCACCTACTTTTACGAAATCTTGAGCAGAACGTAAATGAGTAGACCATGACATTTCAGAAACGTGGATTAAACCTTCAACACCTTCAGCAACTTCGATGAAAGCTCCGTAATCAGCAATAACAACTACTTTTCCTTTAACTTTATCTCCAATAGCCAAGTTAGCATCTAATGCATCCCATGGGTGAGCGTTTAATTGTTTCAATCCTAATTGAATTCTTGTTTTCTCATCATCGAAATCAAGGATTACAACATTTAATTTTTGATCTAATTCAAGAACTTCAGATGGGTGGTTGATTCTAGACCAAGAAAGGTCAGTAATGTGAATCAATCCATCTACTCCACCTAAGTCAATAAAGACACCATAAGAAGTAATGTTTTTAACAACACCTTCTAATACTTGTCCTTTTTGTAATTGACCGATAATTTCTTTTTTCTGTACTTCAATATCCGCTTCAATAAGCGCTTTGTGAGATACAACAACGTTTTTAAATTCGTGGTTGATTTTCACAACTTTGAATTCCATTGTTTTGTTTACGTAAACATCGTAATCTCTAATTGGTTTAACATCAATTTGAGATCCTGGTAAGAAAGCTTCGATTCCGAAAACGTCAACGATCATACCACCTTTAGTTCTGCATTTTACAAAACCATTAACGATTTCACCTGTTTCGTTTGCAGCGATAACTCTATCCCATGATTTGATAGTACGTGCTTTTCTGTGAGACAATACCAATTGACCTGTTTTATCCTCACGGATGTCAATTAATACTTCTACAGTATCACCAACTTTTAAAGCTGGGTTGTAACGGAATTCGTTTAAAGAGATTACACCTTCAGACTTAGCATTGATATCAACGATTACGTCTCTATCTGTAATTCTAACTACGGTACCATCAACTACTTCTTCTTGGTCAGTAGCGATAAAAGTTTTAGTTACTAATTCTTCGAATTCTTTTAAGTGCTGATCGTCAACTACATCAATACCTTCTTCGAAATTGTGCCAGTTAAAATTTGCTAAAAACTCTTCTTGTGATTGGATTTGTTCAGACATGCTGATTAAAAATTTGTATTCTGTATTCTCTCGAGCTTCTTAATGTGATAGAAAACAACAGAAGTTGTTTGTATAATTAATTGATACCTAAAGGAAACTCTTATTCACCAAAAGGTGTGCAAAATTAACTCTTTTTTACTTAATTACAAAATAAACTTCTGATAATCACTATTTAAAGTATCAAAAACAATCAGAAAAGAAATTAAACGCATTCAAAACTAGCCAAATCACTGATTTACATAACAGTAACTTATTAAATAACCCTACTACTTTCTACCTTATTATATGATCTTAAAAACCATTTGACAAAAAAGATCGTAAATAATGTGTCAGGTTCTCACTTTTACAACGACTCTTCAATTATATAAACCCAAAACCTTATAACCATGAAAATCTATCAGCCTTTTTTACTCCTATTTATTATAGTGGGATTTAGCTCTTGCATTCAAGAGGATATTGTAAATGACGAGATCGATGCTTCTATTAGAATAAATAATTCTTTTTCGAATTTTAAAGTTAATGATCAAGTTGCTCTAGATGCATTCTTTTTTGATAATTTAGGAATGAGACAAACCGTTGCTTTCGACCTAAAAAGTTCTAATCCTGCTACAGTTGAAGTAGATAATGCAAACAAGATAATCACAGGGAAAGCCTTAGGTACTGCCGTTATCACGGTATCTACACTATATGCAGGTGTAACGACAACAAAAGAAACTACAGTTACAGTTAATGCAGTTACCGTGAATCCAGGTGGTACCATGCCTACAAATAGCACTGCAAAAGTGGGAACAATTACAAAAACTAGCTCCTATGCTTCTGCGGGTGATTTTGAAATTGTAGCAATTGCAAACGGAATTAGAATCACATTTGCCAGTAATTATGTAGCCGATCAAACGCTACCCGGCTTTGCAATGTATCTTACCAATAATCCAAATAGTATTAGTGGAGCATTAAAAATTGACTCCCAAGGAGATTCAGATGGTGTAATATATAAAGGAATACATTCTATTGATGTAATTGGAGTGGGAATAAATGATTTTGGCTACCTAACACATTGGTGTGAACCCTTTAGAATCAAAGTTGGACAAGCCGAAATTAAAAACAAATAAACTTCATCAAGATGCAAAAAATTATAAAACTATCCTTCCTATTTATTATACTATCCCAATTCTCTTATGGACAATGGACCAAAGGCAAATCAAACGGGTATTACAAATTATCAGCAAGTTCGCTTATTGCTGATGAACATTTCACGAGTAGCAAACAAAAAGATCCCAATGTTACCCGAGGGAATTTTATTGTAAGCGCCTACGCAGAATACGGATTAACCGATAGGATTGATGCGATTGCCTACGTGCCCCTACTTGCCCGTGTGTATCAAAACAAACAAGTTTCTGGACTAACAGGTTCAGTTTTAGCAAATGGTGAAGCTGTGAATTCTATTGGAGATATTGATTTAGGATTGCGTTACGGACTCTTAAAAAATGATCATTTGGTAGTTTCAGCTACTTTAAAATTCGGTTTACCTACTGGAAAAAGTCAAGGTGGATCTGACGGAAGCCTCCAAACTGGAGATGGAGAATTCAATCAATTACTACAAATCGACTTAGGTATTCCGTTTAAGATTAGCAATCAAAATTTATACGGAAAACTCTATTCTGGGTTTAACAATCGTACAAAAGGATTCTCGGATGAGTTTCATTTTGGAGCCGAAGTTGGAACTAAAATTGCTAATAAATTTTTTGTTGCAACAAAATTCAGTAATGTGCGTTCTCTTAATAATGGTACTTTCAATAATGAAACTGGGCAAGGTATTTTTGCCAATAATGTAGAGTTTACCAATTTGGGAATTGAAGTGGCGTATTATATCTCAAGTAAATTTGGAGTATCTGTGAACTATACTGATATCCTGTCCGGAAAAATAACATATGCCGCCCCAACGTATACAGGCGGAATATTTTTAGATATTCAATAATTGTATTTTTAGTAGATTATTATTTATTGAGGAGAAAGCTCAGCTGTTGCACTGCAATGACTGGGCTTTTTTTAGGTTTTATAATACCTGATAAATGTCATAGTTGTAGAAAAATCTGTTTTTTAACTTTGCTGTACTAAATAAAAAAATATGAAAAACGCAATACTTGTCAATTGGGATAACGGATCAATCATCATCGTCTTTGTTTTTGGATTGGTAATCATCGGATTAATAGCCGCCATCTTTTTATTAATGAGTGGTGATAAAAAGAAGAAGTAATCTAGTAAGTTTCTAGGTGCTAAGAGGCTGAGCTTCTAAGTTTTTTTTGTAAATAATAATTATTATTATCTAAATGTTGATACTGTTTTTTGTAATTACATTTAGAAAATTATTTCCAAGAGCATGGGAAACTACTCTAAAAGCAGCACAATAATAAGCTTGGACTACAACCGATTCCAAAGCTAAGTCTTTTAACACCTAGTAACTTCGAGCATCGACTGCAAAAAATAGCAAAAAAAAAGGATAGCTCTCTCGAACTATCCTTTTCAGTTTTATTAAGATTCAGAGCTATTATCCTCTGATCAGTTTTTTGTATTTCAAACGTTTTGGAGTCAAATCTCCACCTAAACGTTTTTTCTTATTTTCTTCATATTCAGAGAATCCACCTTCAAAGTAATACACTTCAGACTCCCCTTCAAAAGCTAAGATATGCGTACAAATCCTATCCAAGAACCATCTGTCGTGAGAGATTACTACTGCACAACCCGCAAACTGCTCCAAACCTTCCTCAAGTGCACGTAAAGTATTTACATCCAAATCATTGGTTGGCTCATCGAGTAACAATACGTTACCTTCTTCTTTCAAAGTCATTGCAAGGTGCAAACGGTTACGCTCACCACCAGAAAGTGTCGCTACTTTTTTGTTTTGATCGCTTCCACCAAAGTTAAAACGGCTCAAATAAGCTCTAGAATTTACTTGGCGTCCGCCCATCATGATCAATTCTTGACCATCACAGAAGTTTTCCCAAATTGATTTATTTGGATCAATATTAGAGTGCGCTTGATCGACATAAGCAATTTTAACAGTTTCTCCAACCGTAAACTCACCGCTATCTGTTTCTTGTTCACCCATAATCATGCGGAAGATTGTTGATTTACCCGCACCGTTTGGCCCGATGATTCCAACAATTCCTGCTTGTGGCAAGGTAAAGTTCAAATTGTCGTATAATAATTTATCTCCAAAAGCTTTCGCAACTCCTTTAGCTTCAATTACATTCGTACCCAAACGTGGACCATTCGGAATGTAAATCTCTAATTTCTCGTCTAGCTCTTTTTGATCTTCGTTCAATAATTTATCGTAGTTCTGTAAACGTGCTTTTTGTTTTGTTTGACGTCCTTTCGCACCTTGACGAACCCAGTCCAACTCACGCTCTAAATTCTTACGACGTTTTGAAGCTACTTTTTCCTCCAATGCCATTCTGCTTGATTTTTGATCCAACCAAGAAGAATAATTCCCTTTCCAAGGAATACCTTCTCCTCTATCCAATTCCAAAATCCAACCTGCTACATTATCTAAGAAGTATCTATCGTGTGTTACCGCGATAACCGTTCCTGCATATTGTGCAAGGTGTTGCTCTAACCATAAAACAGACTCAGCATCCAAGTGGTTGGTAGGCTCATCCAATAACAATACATCAGGTTGTTTCAACAACAAACGACATAAAGCTACACGACGACGCTCTCCTCCAGATAGGTTTTTGATTGGCGTATCTCCGTCTGGCGTACGCAAAGCATCCATTGCAATTTCAAGTTTAGTATCAATTTCCCAAGCACCTAGAGCATCGATTTTATCTTGCAGTGAAGCTTGACGATCCATTAACTTGTCCATTTTGTCTGGATCAGAGTAGTTCTCTTCAAGACCAAATAGATCATTGATTTTATTGTACTCTTCCAAAACTTCCATGGTTTCAGCAACACCTTCACGAACAATTTCGATTACCGTTTTGCTATCATCCAATGCTGGTTCTTGTTCCAAATACCCAACAGTGTATCCTGGTGCAAAAACAATATCACCTTGATAATTTTTATCTACTCCAGCAATAATCTTCAACAAAGAAGATTTACCAGAACCATTCAAACCAAGAATACCAATTTTAGCTCCGTAAAAGAAACTCAAATAGATATTTTTAAGAACAGGTTTATCTGCTCCCGTGTAGGTCTTACTCAATTTTGACATTGAGAAAATTACTTTCTTATCGTCTGACATAATTATGTTATATTTTTATTTTTTACTTTTTTTCTGTACCACAAATTACGCAAATTTCTACAGATTTATAAAGAATAAATCGAGCTAATAAATGTAATTCATGTCTAACTTATTTTATAAATTCAAATCAAAGTCTCCCTTTCAATGAATTAAACACCCATGAAATAGCCAAAAAACCAACTCCAACAGCTGCAAACCCCCAACCTGCTACTTGATTATATTTGAATGCACCTAATCCTATTAATAAGAGTCCCATCAATAGCATTATAAAAGTGGCCCATCCCAAAATTGTATTTTTATTCATTGACATAATTCGAATGTTATTTTTGCATCAACAAATATCGGTGTTTTTTGCCCCTAATTAAAAATCTTATACAGCATTTCTTTCAACAAATCACCGTTTGAGAGTGCATTTGCGCCCACACCCTTACTTTTAACGTCGATTTCTCGTAACGAAGCTATAATTTGACTTACTTTTCGCATAGGATAATTTTTCAGGGCCACGTCATATTCTTTCATGAAAAACGGATTGACACCAATTACACCTGCAACTACCTTAGGATTTTTGTCTTTTGTACCATGGTATTTTAAAAGTTGTATAAAAAAACCAAAGACCAATCCAGTGGTCATCACCATTGGGTTATCTTTTGGATTCTGGGCAAAATTCTCCGCAATTTTATACGCTTTCAGTTGGTTGCGTTCCCCTATTGCTTTACGCAATTCAAAAACATTAAAATCTTTACTAAAACCGATATTTTCTTCAATATCATGTGCTGTAATTGTGCTTCCTTTAGGCAAAACCACCTTTAGCTTTTCTAGTTCATTATTAATTTTACTCAAATCTGTACCTAGAAATTCCACTAGCATAGCGGCCGCTTTGGGCTCAATTGCATATTTTTTACCAGCCAAAACACGCTTTATCCAATCACCTACTTGATTCTCGTACAACTTTTTGCTTTCGAAAACTAAGCCATTTTTAGCCAATGTTTTGGTGACTTTTTTACGTTTATCTAGTGTTTTGTACTTGTAAGCAAACACAAGCACAGTCGATGGCATCGGATTTTCGGCATAAGCTTCGATTTTATCAATGGTACGACTCAATTCCTGCGCTTCCTTAACAATTACGACTTGTCTATCAGCCATCATTGGGTAGCGTTTTGCGGTTGATACAATATCTTCAATAGTTACGTCTCGACCATACAAAACGGTTTGATTAAACCCTTTTTCTTCCTCAGTCAAAATCGTGTCCTCAATATAATCCGATAATTTATCAATATAATAAGCCTCCTCGCCCATCAAAAAATAAATCGGTTTTATATTTCCCGCCTTGATATCATTAACAATTTTTATTACCTCGTCCATTTACCTTTTCTATTTCAAAATTCATTCCAAAAAACAATTGTCCATTGAGCGCCCCGAAGCGAGCAACTAGATATTCTATTCTTACTTTAAATACATCAAACTATTTAAATCCTCCTGTCCCCTATTTGCTAACATAACCAACCAATTACTAGGTTACAATTACTACTATCATCAAACAACTTGGAACTTTAAACTTTAAAGCTGGAACTATTTTGTATTTTTGCCGAATGCAAAAGCTACAATTCCCAACTTATCAATTTCGATTCAAAAATAGCGAAAATAAAGTGTCTATCTTTGATGAAATCAGGAAAAAATTCATCATTCTCACACCAGAAGAATGGGTTCGTCAACATGTGGTTCGTTTTTTACTAGAAGAAAAAAACATTCCGAAATCCTTAATCAACGTCGAAAAAGTATTAAAAGTAAACGGATTAAGAAAAAGATATGATGCTGTAGTCTACAATTCTGATGGTAGTATTTATATTTTGGTCGAATGCAAAGCACCCGAAGTAAAAATTACGCAAGGCGTCTTTGACCAAATTGCAAGATACAACCTCACCATGGATGCCGAATATTTAATGGTAACCAACGGTTTGAATCACTACTTTTGTCAAATGGATTATGAAAACGAAAAATATGATTTCATGCCTGACTTACCTCAATACGCAACAAATTAATGAAAATAGCAGTCGTCATACTCAACTGGAACGGAGTAGCTTTACTTAAACAATTTTTACCTTCGGTGATACAATATTCACCGGAAGCTACTATATATGTAGCAGACAATGCATCAACGGATAATTCTATACCTTATATTAAGGAGCATTTTCCAACGGTACAAATTGTCAAGAACAAAGAGAATTATGGTTTTGCGCAAGGCTATAACGAAGCGCTACTACATATCGACGCCGATGTCTATGCTTTGGTCAATTCTGATATTGAAGTTACCGAAAATTGGTTGGTGCCCATCATTACAACTTTCGAAAAAGAACCTAACACGGCTGTTTTGCAACCCAAAATTTTAGACTTCAAAATTAAAGCAAATTTTGAGTACGCAGGAGCTGCAGGAGGTTTTATTGATAAATATGGATTCCCATATTGTAGAGGTCGCATTTTTGACACAATCGAGAAAGACAAAGGGCAATACAATGACGAGAAAGAAATTTTTTGGGCCTCTGGGGCTTGTTTTTTTATTCGATCAAATGTTTATAAGGATTTAAAAGGGTTTGATAATGATTTTTTTGCCCATCAAGAGGAAATTGATTTGTGCTGGCGCATATTAAACCAAGGATACAAAATTAAATATACCCCTTATTCTACCGTTTATCATGTAGGCGGTGCAACTTTAGACCAAGGAAATCCAAAGAAAACATACTTGAATTTTAGAAATTCATTGTTTATGTTAGTTAAAAACTTACCCACTAGATCGCTTTTCCCTATTATTCTCTCTAGAATGATATTAGACGGAATAGCTGGTTTTAAATTTATTTCAGAAGGAAAATGGAAACATTTTTGGGCAATATTACGTGCTCATTTTAGCTTTTACGGTTCATTTTTAAGTAATTACAACAAACGAACCACAAAGCAACAATTACACTATTACAAAGAAAAGTCCATTGTTTACAAGTACTACGTACAAGGTGGCAAGATATTTGTTAACTAATTTTAACACTGTTTTATAGAGAACTTATGAACTATAAAAACTAAATTTGTATTCGAACCTAATTAATCAATTTTATGAAAAAAATCGTAGTCGCACTATCCGTACTTACACTTTTGACATCTTGCGTATCTAAAAAGAAATACCAAGATCTTGAAGCTAGAAATAAAGAAACTCAAGATTTATTGAATTCTGCTACTGTAAAATTAAACAGTTGTTTAGAAGAAAAAGCAGGTCTTACTGCAAGAGTTGAGGGATTAAGAGATCACAACGAAACGTTGATGACAACCTCTAAAAACTTAACAATGTTAACATCTAAAGGAGCTGAAAACTTAGAGAAATCTTTGGAAAGCTTAAAAGAGAAAGATTTAAGAATTACAAGATTGCAAGATGCAATGACAAGAAAAGACAGTGTTACTCTTGCATTGGTATCTAGCTTGAAAAGCTCAGTTGGAATCTCTGATCCAGATATCGAAATCAACGTTGAAAAAGGAGTTGTTTTCATCTCAATTGCTGATAAATTATTATTTAAAAGTGGTAGCTATGACGTAACTGACAAAGCAAAAGGTGTTTTGGCTAAAGTTGCTAAAGTGGTAAATGACAAACCAGACTTTGAATGTATGGTAGAAGGACACACTGATAGCGTACCTTATGTAGGTAGTGGTGTATTACTTGACAACTGGGATTTGAGTGTTAAACGTTCTACTTCAATTATCCGTGTTTTAACAAACCAATTGGGTGTTAAACCAGAACAATTAATTGCAGCAGGTAGAAGTTCTTACATTCCTTTAGTATCAAACGATACTGCTGAAAACAGAGCTCGTAACCGTAGAACTCGTATCGTAATTTTACCAAAAATTGATCAATTCTACGATATGATCGAAAAAGAAATGAAAAAACAACAAGGTAAATAACTAGTACCCACAAAGTACAATTATTACTTTTTTGAAAAGATCAAAAACGTTCCGATTTAATCGGAGCGTTTTTTTTTGGTTTTCACATTTTCGATTAAATAAAAAATGCCCTTCTGAAACGTATTCAGAAGGGCATTAATTTTATAAACGAAAACAGTTTTATGATTCTGTAGTAGTAATTTTTGGTGCTTTTTTATCAGGTCTAATGATCATTCGTAATGAATTATCTTTAGAAAAATAAGCAACCATCCAATTGTAAAAGGTTTTTACTTTATTTCGATAAGTAATCAAAGAGATCAAGTGAATGAACAACCAAATGATCCAAGCAAAGAAACCTTTGAAGTGCATTTCTGGTTTAGGTAAATCAACAACTGCTTTATTTTTTCCGATAATAGCCATCGCTCCTTTATCATTGTAGATAAAAGGTACTTGCGCTTTACCGTTCATACTCAACTTGAAGTTTTTGGCCAAATTAATACCTTGTTGTATTGCTACTTGTGCCACTTGTGGATGTCCATGTTCAAAACTTGGATCATTAAATTGAATACAAGTATCTCCAATCGCAAAAATGTTTTGCGTACCTTCAATTTTATTATAAGCATCGGTTTTCAAACGCTTACCGCGTCCATATGATTCAGCCCCAATGCCCTTAAACTCTCGTGCGGTTACACCAGCTGCCCAGATAAGATTCTTGGTTTGGATGGTATCACCATTTGCAAAATGAACAGTATCGTCAACATAGTCAACTACATTGTTGTTCAATTTTACCACAACCCCCAATTCGGTTAATGCTTTATAAGTATCTTCTTGCGACTTTTTACTCATTGGTGCCAATAATGCCGGACCACCATCTACCAAGTAAATATTGCTGGCAGTAGTTGCTAATTCAGGATATTCTTTCAAGAAGATATTCTTACGCATTTCGGCAAACATTCCAGAAATCTCCACTCCAGTTGGTCCACCTCCAGCTACAACAACCGTTAGTAATTTACGACGCTTACGTATATCTTTTGTAATGGCTGCTTTTTCTAAGTTTTTCAACAAAGTATTACGCATCACAATTGCATCGTTCAAGGTCTTCATTGGAATAGCGTTCTTTTTAACGTTTTCCATTCCAAAGTAACTAGTTTCTGCACCAGTAGCAAAAATTAGTTGGTCGTAAAACAATTCGCCATTACTTAAAATTACTTTATTTTCTGAAGGTATTACTTCTTGAAATTCGCCTAAGCGAAATTGTAGATTTTTTTTACCTGCAAAAAATTTTCTAAAAGGATAACTGATACTAGAAGGCTCCAAGTAGGCTGTAGCTACTTGGTAGATTAGTGGAGGAAAAAAATTATAGTTATTTTTATCAACCAAAGTTACGCGAACTCCATCTTGATTCAATAGTGCTTTTGCGAGATTCATTCCCGCAAAACCGCCTCCGATAATTACGATTTCCATACAGATTTAATTAATATTTAATTTAGTTTTTTAGTTCTTTTTTAATTTTTTCACCGGTTTTTCTGCTGGTGTATTTTTGTTTTGAAGCAAATAATTCGCTAGAATTTTATCAACCAATTCATCCTTGGTCAGATGATGAAAGATGGTTTTAATTTTTGCTTTTAAATTTTGGTCTACTTCGTGGTTCGGTTTGGTTTTAAAAATTTGTTTGGCCCATAAAAGTGTATTATTTTCTTCAATACTAGCTTCTGATGGTTTTTGAAAAAGATGAAACTTAATTCCTAATTCTTTTTCGAATTCAGGAATTTCATTCACTTCTTCTGGTTGTAACACAGTTAATGAAAGTCCCTTTGCTCCTGCTCTCGCAGTACGCCCGCTACGGTGCACGTAGGCCTCGTAAGCATCAGGAAGATGGTAGTTTACCACATATGATATTTCTTTGACATCAATACCTCTAGCTGCCAAATCAGTGGCCACTAATATATTGATATGCCCTTCACGAAATTGGTCCATGATTCGGTCTCTAATTCCTTGACTTAAACTACCGTGAATTGCTCCTGAAGAAAATCGGTTGATCGCTAGGTTTTTGGCTAATTTGTTTACCGCTGCTTTAGTTTTGCAAAAGATAATTCCTCTTTCTCCTTCTTTGCTATTCAAAAAATGCATTAAGACGTCTAGTTTTTCAATCGGATCTACCACAATATATTGGTGGTCTATCCCTTGGTTTCCTACCGTTTCCATACTTGCACTTACTTGCACAACATTTTTATGCAAATAATTCTGAATCAACTGCTTGATTGTTCCTGGCATTGTGGCCGAGAACAAAATCGTCTTGTGAACTTTGGGCAATGCTGCTACTATAGTATCTAGACTTTCTTTTAAGATACTCACCATTTCATCAGCTTCATCCAATACCAAAAAGGCAGTTTGAGACAAATCGATAGCTTTTCTTTCGATTAAATCAATTAAACGACCTGGAGTGGCCACTACAATATGTGTAGCAGATTGTAAGCGTTCCATTTGAGGTTTGATCGGAATTCCACCACATGTTGCCGCTATAGAAATCTCTGTTGAATACTTTGCAAACGACTCCAAATTATTAAAAATTTGATGTCCTAATTCACGCGTTGGAGCCAAAATTACCGCTTGTACAGCGGTATTTTTGACATCTATAAGTTGTAACAATGGCAATCCAAATGCAGCTGTTTTACCAGTACCTGTTTTGGCAACTCCTACCACATCAGTAGTGTTGCTTAAAAGTAGCGGAATGGATTTTTGTTGAATTTCTGTAGGTTCAACAATATTCAATTCGGCAAGTGCTTTTAGAATTGGTGCTGAAATTCCTAAATCTAAGAATTGTTTTGGCATTTGAATTTTATTGTTTTAAGTGTAAATTTAATTTCGAATAGCAACGTTTACGATTGATCTTCGTCTTCGTCCTCTTCTTCATCTAATTCACGTAATATTTTTTCTCTGTATTTTTTCCCGATAAGTAATGTTAGTTTCAAAGAATAATCTTCTACCAACCACTCACGGTAATTTTTACTACACTGACTCAAACATTTTGAGTAGCGTTTGATACGGCATTCTATATCGGCAGCCAATTCTTTTGACAGCATTCTAGCATCTCTCAATTCTTCGGTATTATCTACACACATGGCAGCATGCTGATCCAATGATTTTTCAAGAACTACTTTCGAACGTAAGTTTTGTGCTATTGCTGCTTTGTGTTCTTCATCGACGTCAAATGTTACATCTTCTGTTTTACTAAATTTTGCTCGCAATTCTGCTGGCATAGTGTATTTAAAATGCAATTCGATTTCAGAGTCATCCCTAAGATTTTCTAGATAGAATTCTGGCGATTTAAAGATATGTTGCCAGTTTACAGGCTCACTCCATAATCCAAAACGCGCAGCGTTATTCCCCAAATCAATTACAGAGAACTCATCTTTTAATGGTAGTTTACGAGAACCACGACCTATCATTTGATAATATAATGTCAAAGACTTGGTAGCTCTATTCAAAATAATAGTTTCTACCGTTGGTTCATCAAAACCAGTGGTAAGAATCCCGACTGAAGACAAAATAGCATCAGGCGTGTGTTTGAACCATTGCAAAATTTCTTTACGTTCTTCATTACTGCTCGTATTATCTAGGTGACGCACGGGATATCCTGCCTCTCTAAAGGTTTCATAAACATAAAGCGACGTATTAATACCATTGTTAAAGATCAATGTCTTTTTACCCAATGATCGCTCTGTGTAAGCGTGCAATAGTTTTTCTTGCATCAACGTATTGGTATACAAATCATCTGATGATTTTACAGTATAATCACCATTTATACCTACTTTCAAAGAGGTCAATCCCACATCATAACTATAGGTAACAGCACGCGCCAAGAAACCTTGATCAATTAAAGAGGCGATCGTGTCTCCTACAATTAATTCATCATAGCTTTGGTGCATTGGTAATTTTATATTCGAGCTTAACGGCGTAGCAGTTACCCCCAAAATAAAGGCGTTCTTAAAAGAACTTAATAATTTTCTAAAGGAATTGTAATGCGCCTCATCAATAATCACTAGACCAATATTGTCTAAGTGTAACTTTTCGTCATTGATACGGTTTTTCAAAGTTTCGACCATCGCCACGAAACATGAATATTCGTTTTGATCCGGAAGATCCTTAACTTTACTGTTAATAATTTTATTTTTCACACCAAAGCCTTTCAACATTTTTGATGTTTGCTTACACAACTCAATTCTGTGAGTTAGTACAACAACCTTCTTTTGGTGCTTAGAAATATATCTACGAACAATTTCAGAAAAAATCACCGTTTTACCTCCACCCGTTGGTAATTGGTATAACAAATGATGTTGCTTTGGTCCATTGTCTATGCGTTCAAAAATAGCGTCAATATCGCCTTGTTGATATGCATAAAGTTCCTTTTTATCTTCTTTTTCTACTTCTATAAAATTTTCGAGCATGCGTTTATTGAGTTTTTGCAAAAATACGTCGAAAAAACAGGCAAACCATGATATTTAAACAAAAAGAAATAGAATCTTTAAATAAATAAGAAATTTAGTAGTTTTAGTAATCAAAAGGCTCCAAAACTGCACCAAAAAGGGCATGATTCTTCCACTTTTGAGCTACCGTTTCCTGATGAATTGCCTTAATTCTGCCTTTAAAATCGGTAATAATTCCGTTTGCAATCACATATTGCACTAGTTGCTGATATGAATTCAACATACTTTTAAAAAACAGCTCTTGCTTGATGTGGTTTTCGGTAGAAAAAGTTTGTGCAATTTCAATATTGTATAACATCAAATCGGCAATAATAAATGGATCGACCCCTAACAGTAAAAAATGTTTAATATACTTTTGGGCTACCGATCGTCTCATTTTTGGTTTGGTTCTTCGACCCACTTTTACAGGGAAATATTCATTAGAAATTTTTAATTTACTTTCCTGCAGTAAGCTATCCTCTTTCGGGTTGAATACAAAATTATAATACACCTTCACAGGCGGAAACTTATCGTACAGCTCCAAAAGTTGCTCTTCGAGTTGTTCCTTATTTAATTCTGACAAGTATTTTTTTAAATCTCTCTTACTCATTGTTTAAATTGTAAACCTAGTGTTAAATTAGCTTCTTAAAAGTTTTAATAACCAACGATATTACTTATTTTTGCTGGAAATTAAAAAAAACAATCCATGTTAAAACTGTTTAAAATTGTAGCTATACTTGAGGGAATATCCTATTTGGTTTTATTTTCGAACATGCTTTTTATAAAACCTAACAATTTCGAACTATATCATACCTTATTATATCCAATTGGTATGAGTCATGGTGTATTGTTTATAGGATATATTGCTCTAGCTATTTTACTCAAAAATGCACAACGTTGGGACTGGAAGACCTTCGGGATCATCCTTGCAGCTTCTTTAGTTCCATTCGGTACTTTTTATATTGAAAAAAAATATTTAGCAACTGCTTAATTTCTTTCGAAAAATAAAATTAAAGTTCTACCAGGTATATGTATCGTACCTAGTAGAACTTTTTAATTTTCGATCAATCTATCTTTTACAAATTCAATCTTAGTTTTCCCATGTGCTTTCGGTTTTCCATCGGGGCCCAAATTAACCATGGTTGTAGTATCTATGGTGATAATGGTCTCGCGCGTCATCATGTTTCGCACTTCACATTGTAAGGTGAGCGATGTATTGCCAAATTTCACAACATCAATTCCGATTTCGATAATATCTCCTTGTTTTGCTGATCGTCTAAAATTGATTTCAGACATGCTTTTGGTTACTACTCTAGGACTTTCTAATTGAATAATAGCGTACAAAGCCAATTCTTCATCTATCCATGCTAATAGTTGTCCTCCAAATAAAGTGCCGTTTGGATTTAGGTCTTGCGGCTTGACCCATTTTCTTGTGTGAAATCTCATAAATCATTATTTAATATTGCTAAAATACGATTTGCTAAAGTATTTTTCGTTAATTTTAAAAGAAAAAAAATGAGCCCAAGAGACCAATTTTTAACCGAATTTAGAGGAGAATCTATAGGTAGTATCAATTCGCAATCGTCAACTGATGAAAATTTTCAAAATCAGGTACTACGACCAATTTTAAAACTACAAAACGATCTTTTTGTAGCTTCGTTTTTAAATTATATCACCAAGTACAAAAAGGATTTCTATGCGCAATCTATTGAAAAAAAGACTGCTACCATCGAAAATGCTATTCAAAAAGATATTAAGTATCGAAATGCTTTGAAAGGGATGGTTGTAGGCTTATTTACAACAGAAGAATATAGTCTTTATATTCAAAACTCATCAAGTTTGAACAAACGAATGATGAATATGCTGATAGAAAGACTCAAAAGCCAAGTTCAACTCTTTGAAGCAAAAACCAGCGTTTAAGAGCAGTTGAACTATAAAAAAACTGTTATTTTTTATTATAAATAGGTTTTGCATACACAAAACCTATTTATTTTTCTCTTTTATGATTCGTCATGAAAGAGCATTTTACTATTAACCAACCAAAACACCAAACTATTTAATTTATATCAAAAACTTCTATAAATGAAAAAACTACCCATTTTCACAATAGGTGTCGAAGAGGAATATCAAATTATAGATCCTGAGACTAGAGACTTACGATCTCATTTGTCAAAAATTGTAGAAGGTGGTAAAATACTACTCAAGGAACAAGTAAAAGCCGAAATGCACCAATCTGCGGTCGAAGTCGGGACTAATATTTGTAATACAGTACATGAAGCTGAGAAAGAAATAAAATTTTTACGTTCAAAAATCGTTGAATTAGCAGATCATCAAGGATTAATTGTAGGTGGCGCTGGTACACATCCCTTTGCAAATTGGCAAGATCAATTAATCACAGATGATCCTCGCTACCATAATATTATCAAAGAACTACAAGATGCTGCGCGATCCAATTTAATTTTTGGATTACACTGCCATATAGGGATTCAAAACAAGGAAATGGCGCTAAAAATAATGAATCAAGCTTGTTATTTTCTGCCCCATATTTTTGCACTTTCGACTAATTCCCCCTTTTGGCAAGGTAGGCAGACAGGCTACAAATCGTATCGAACCAAAGTATTTGATAAATTTCCTAGAACTGGTTTACCCGAATATTTTGACTGCTTGAGTTCTTATGAAGGTTTTTTGGAGACCTTAGTTAAAACAAACTGCATTGATGATCCCAAGAAAATTTGGTGGGATTTGCGACTGCATCCGGTATATGATACCATTGAATTTCGAATCTGCGACATGTGTCTCACTGCAGACGAAACAATGTGTATCGTAGCTATCATACAAGCAGTTGTAGCAAAACTATATAAAATGAACTTGAACAATATGAGTTTTAATATTTATAGGATAGCATTAATAAAGGAGAATAAATTTAGAGCCTCGAGATACGGCATCGAAGGTGAAATGATAGATTTTGGTCTGCAGAAAGAAGTAGAAACACGTGTATTAATTCGTGAATTAATCGATTTTATTGACGAGGTAGTTGATGAATTAGGCAGTAGAGATCATATTAATTATGTACATGAAATACTGAAAAACGGCACTGGAGCAGCCAAACAATTGGCGGTATTTGAGGAAACAAAAGATTTAAAGAAGGTAGTTGATTTTATCACTACAGAATTCACCAAGGGTTTATAGATGAAATTCTTATATTTGTTCCACTAAATACCACAGAATGAACAAGAATAACACTATTAGGTTGGCTATATTGGATATGTACGACGGGCATCCTAATCAAGGAATGCGGTGCATTATTGATAGCATTATGCAATTTTCGAATGTTATGAAATTTGAAATCTTTGACGTGCGCTCCAAATGTGAATTACCCGAAATCGAAAAATACGACATTTATATTTCTACCGGAGGACCAGGAAACCCATTGGAAGGTGACGGAATTTGGGACACAAAGTACTACCAATTTATTGATTCGCTGATGGCTTGGAATAAAGAGAACGAGGAAAAAAAGCATGTTTTATTTATTTGTCATTCTTTTCAAATGGCCTGCAAACATTTTGGATTGGCAGAAATCACTAAAAGAAAAGGCACCTCATTTGGAGTGATGAAAATCAAAAAAACAGTCGACGGACAAGATGACCCTTTATATGAGGGATTAAACAATCCTTTTTACACTATTGATTCGAGAGATTATCAAGTAGTGCAACCCAAACTGAATGTTTTTAAAAAATACGGCGCAAAAATTCTTTCGCTTGAAAAAATGAGAGACAAAGTCCAGTACGAGCGAGCCATCATGGCGGTGCGATTTACAGACCATTTTGTTGGTACCCAATTTCATCCAGAAGCAGATCCAATTAGTTTTATTTCTCATCTTCGAAATAAAGAAGCGAAAGACAAAATAAGAAAAATGAAGGGTAAGCGAAAATTCAGAAATATGTTGGAAGATTTGTTAGATGATGATAAAATCTACATGACAAATGAAACTATCATTCCAAATTTTCTAAAAGTAGCCGTGAACGACTTACTGAAGACAAAAAAATAATGTCTGTTTAATAAATGTAAAGTACTATGATTTCGAAATATAGAGAAGAATTCAACTCGGCATTTTCCGGAGAAAACTATCAAAATCTTAAGGATGCTATTGCTCGTGATTTTGATTGTGAACCCAAATTTAGAATTGCAGAAACTCCTTTTTTTATTTCGAAAACATTAAAAGACCAATTAATAGAAGGTTGTAACGATGTTATAGCTTTTATTAAGAGAGACGGATTTAATAAACTGACTAATAAATCATTAGAAAATAATAAAAAAGTCGCCAATGAAGATAGCCATACTAATTTTATGGCTGTTGATTTTGGTATTTGCGAAGAAAACGGACACACCATTCCTAAGTTAATTGAAGTTCAAGGATTTCCGTCTTTGTTTAATTTTCAAAATAATTTATTCGAAAAATTTAAAGAAGTTTATCCTTTTTTAGCATCTTTTACACCTTATGTCAATGGTGCATCTCAAGAGGAATATCTTGGTATTTTGAGAGATGTAATTTGCAATAATCATCCAACTGAAAATGTAATTTTACTCGAAATAGAACCTGATAACCAACCCACAAAAATTGACTTTGATTATTGTAAACGAGACCTAGGCGTTACCCCTGTATGTGTTACGGAACTGATCAAAAAAGGAAAACAATTATTCTATAAAAATAAGAACGGACAAGAAATTCTTGTAAAACGAATTTATAACCGCGTCATATTTGACGAACTCGATGCCCGTACCGATTTGAAATTACAGTTTAGCTTCACTGATGATTTGGATGTTGAATGGGCAGGTCATCCAAATTGGTTTTTTAGGATTAGTAAATTTATACTGCCATTATTAAAAGGTAAATACTTTATTGATACCATTTTACTTAGTGATTTAGAACAAATTCCTGAAGATTTAGAGAACTATGTTTTAAAGCCTCTTTTTTCGTTCTCTGGAGCAGGAGTTATTTTTCATGTCACAAAAGCCGACATTGAAGCAGTAGTTGACAAAGAAAACTATATTTTACAAAAAAAAGTGCACTACCTCCCTATTCTACAAGCTCCTGACCAAAAAATAAAGGTCGAAGTGAGAATGTTGTGTACTTGGAAGGATGATGACGAAAACCCAATTATACTTAGTAATTTGGTACGACTGAGCCGTGGCGAAATGATTGGTGTAAAATACAATCAAGACAAAGATTGGGTGGGTGGTACTCTTGGGTTGTTTGAAAAAGAATGAATTAGTTAAAAAAAGGAGCGAGCATAGTAAGACCAATTTTTGAAATAGCAATATCTTGTTGCGTCTTTGCACCTGAAAAAGATGCTAAAACAAATCCTGATTTTACTTTTACTATAACACCTCCTGCCCAACCGAATTCCCCAGTTTTAAGTTTTCTGCCTTTTTCACCGCTATTTTTAAGTGTTTCAGCCATTTCAGATGCCTTTGCACTTGCAATTGCTAACAAATTTGCTTTTTCGTCGGATAGAGAACCTACAACTTTCATCTTTGATATCCAAGACTGAACGCTATCGCCAGGAACAAAACATACTATTGCTACTCCTTCTGCCTTTACATCAATTGCCTCCTTTTCCATGGCTAATAATGCTTTAGCAGCGCTTTTTATAAAAATCTTCTCTAATTTTAGTTGGTTTTTTTGCTGACCAAAAAATGGATTGCACATCATTAAAAATACAAAAGTAAAAACTAATAAAAATTTATTCTTCATAATACTAGCTATTTTTTAATTGCTTTAAATAATTATTTTAAGGATTTTTTTTTCTAATAGAAAAAATTAATTACTGTTTCTAAGCAAGTTACTTTAATAATTTTTAATGGCTGAAGGAAAACTTAAATATCATATAAAAAAACAATTACTTATATTTGATTAAACTAAGGAAAATGAAAAGACCAACAAATCGACGATCAGCACTCAAAAGTATTTTAGCAGGTACTATTACTTTTGGTATTTCTGATCGCTTATTCGCACTTCCAACCGCTGGTGTTTATACAAAGGATGAACCTATAAAATTAAATGGAAATATTAATCATTCTGTTGCAAGATGGTGCTTTAAAGATATAGAATTAGAAGCTTTATGTATCGCTGCAAAAAATATGGGGATTACAGGAATTGATTTAGTAGGCCCAAAAGATTGGCCAATTTTACAAAAACATGGACTCACATCTTCCATGTGTAATGGTGCCGAAATAAATTTATTAGACGGTTTTAATGATTTAAAATTTCATGAAGTACTTATAAAAAGTTACACAGAAATGATTCCTCTGGTAGCACAAGCGGGATACTCAAAATTAATATGTTTTAGCGGTAAGCGAAGAGGAAAAACTGATGAGGAAGGTTGGAATAATTGCGTGATAGGTTTACAAAAATTAATCCCCATAGCCGAAAAACATAATGTAATCCTTGTAATGGAATTACTTAACAGTAAAATAGATCACAAGGACAATCAATGTGATAAAACATCATGGGGTGTTGAACTTGCAAAAAGATTGCATTCGGAAAACTTTAAATTACTTTACGACATATACCATATGCAGATAGATGAGGGAGATGTGATTCGGACAATAAAAGAAAATCATCAATACATTGCTCATTATCATACTGCAGGAGTACCTGGCCGAAATGAAATTGATGATTCACAGGAATTAAATTATCCTGCAATTATGAAAGCAATAGCCGCAACAGGATTCAAAGGTTATGTAGGACAAGAATTTTTAGCTAAAAATCCAGATAAACTAAAATCATTACGACAAGCCGTTACTATTTGTGACATTTAATTTAATAAAGAATATAACTGAAAACAGAATAAGCTTTCCATCTAAACCACCCTTATTTCCAAAGTTTTTTAAATAGCGTAGGGCAAATTTTCTCCATTGACTTTGGTTCATCTACGCTCCAATTGAAAGTAATTAATGGATAATGCTCATCATTAGTCACAAAGGTATCATAATCAATATAATCGTATATTTCATGGTCTGTTTTATTCATGAACGCGTTCATTGCTACAAACCAAAAACCTTCAAATTCATATGATTCTTTGCCTTCTTGCACTAAATCGGCTAAACTATCAGGGTTTGCCACTGCTTTGTTAAAAGCATCTTTTCCTTGTGCAATAATCCAACATCTAAAATAATCAAATCCACCATCTGTACCACCATTCATGATGTATGCGGCACACCACAAATTGGATTTATAGGTATCGAATAATAATTTATCTGTACGCAATCGGAAACCAATGATTTCTTTTGGAGTTAATTTTTCAAGCTCATTTGTTATGAAAATTTCTTGATACGCCTGTGTAACATTTGCTTCTTTTGACTTTTCGATAATGGCCCAATACTGATCCTCTGGAAGCATTTCTGCTGATTTTACGAAAGCAATGGAATCAAATACTTGCAATGGTTCTGTTTCTTTAACTACAACAACCGTTTTTACTACCTCTTTGTCTTTCACATTATTTTGCGCAAAAACTGCTAAGAAATTAAAAAGAGAAAGAAATAAAATGGTAGCAGAAGTTTTCATAATGATTGATCAAGTTAAGATTGCAATGCAGTGGTAAAATTAGTAAAATTTATTTCTAATTTGCTTTTACATTTATATAATAATTAGGATCCACTTTAATACTGTCAATTCCGCGACTTATTGTTAGTGCTTTCCACTCCAATGTAGGGTGAATACATTTCAATTTTCCATCTACATTAATTTTGATTGGCATATCAAAGCCGTCCACACTATTTGACCAACGATATTGGAATTTATTTTGAATTATTTTATATTCTAAAGTTGGAACACGAATATCTCGCAAATATTGATCGAAGAAGGGAGTTAAATCTCGTTTTGCTGCTTTCGATAAATAATCTTCTATTTGCTGAGATGCAACAATTTGATGGTAAAAGGTACTATTTAATCCTCTAAGCATTTTACGCCACTTTTTGTCATTGTCCATTATTTGGCGCAGCGTATGCAACATATTTGCACCCTTAAAATACATATCACCAGAACCCTGATCATTGACATTATAAGATCCAATTATGGGCTTGTCATTAGAAATATTACGTCTCGTACCACGTACATACTCATCTGCAGCTAATTTTCCATAATAATATTCGAGAAAAAGAGTTTCAGAATAGCTAGTAAAACTCTCGTGTATCCACATATCAGCGCGATCTTTGTTTGTGATATTATTTCCAAACCACTCGTGACCCGATTCATGAATGATTATAAAATCAAATTTCAATCCCCAACCGGTACCGCTTAAATCAGATCCACGATAGCCATTTTTAAAACCATTACCATAACTGATATCACTTTGATGCTCCATACCCAAGAATGGTGTTTCGACCAATTTGTACCCATCTTCATAAAATGGATATGCTCCAAACCAATATTCTAAAGCTTTAAGCATGCGAGTAACATCCTTAAATTGGTTTTTTGCTTTTTCTAAATTCGATCTAAGAACGTAATAGGTACAGTCTAGATTTCCTTTCTCTCCCTTATAAATTTCTGAAAAAGAAACAAAATCACCTATATTAAAATTCACCCCATAATTATTAATTGGGTTAACAACCGACCATTTAAATGTAGTTGTACCATCATTTTGTTCTTGCTTACTTTTTAATCTACCATTGGCAACTGCTATCAAATTGGATGGTACGTTGACACTAATGTCCATGCTTTCAACTTCATCATACATATGATCCTTATTTGGCCACCAAACACTGGCACCAATTCCTTGACAAGATGAGGCTATAAATGGATGACCGTTTGCATCTTTTTTCCAAACAATACCACCATCCCAAGGTGCATTTATTGCTGATTTTGGTTTACCCTCGTAATAAATAGTAAGTTCATTTAACGCTCCCACTAGTTGCTTTTTATCTAAGGTTATAAAGTATGCGCTTCCATCTCTTTTGTATTTCAATGGTAAACCTTCTTGAGTTATTTTTGTAATTTGGAGAGGTTCTTGCAAATCAATCTGCATCGTATTATACTCATTAATAACGGAGTAAATGACTTTATTAGAACCAACAATGGAACTGTCTTTAGGATTAACTTTGATTTGAAGTTCATATTTCTTTACGTCCCACCAACTTCTTTCTTTAGATATTCCACCACGTAAACTATCTTGATGTGTAAAAGTGGTCGCAACCAAAGCAGTATGCTCCTGGGATGAAACTGTTTGAATACTCAAGAATAATAGGTAAAATAAAGCAACTGTGTTTCTCATAAAAGACATTATATTTTTATTCAAAAAAAATAGTTTTCATTGATTTTAAAGCAGCTATACATTATTGCAAAGAAACTTCCTAACACTATATAGCCATAACCGGACTAACGAATTGTTATCTAAAAAACAACCACTCAATAGCTTTTGGAAATTCGTCACTCCAATAACTTTCATTGTGCTCGCCATTTTTATTAATGCTCAAATTGATTTCCATTTTACTTTTTACAAATTCGCTTTGCAACAAACGTTCTCTAAATTTTTGAACATGATCGACCATATTCTCACGCTCTTCTGCACCTGCATAAAGGTAAATTTTTGTATCATCTGTATTTTCAACTTCAACATCAATTTTGAGTTGAGGCGCTACCCACAGTGAAGGAGAAAAAATCATCAATCGCCCAAAAACTTCTGGATTGCGTAAACCACTAAAAATGCTAATCAAGGCTCCCATCGCACTACCACCTATTCCGGTGTGCTTACGATCTTTTTTCGTTCTAAAATTTTGATCTACATAAGGTTTTAACGTTTCGGTCAAAAATCGAATGTATTTTTTTCCTTGCCCTTTACCCAAAACTGTTTTTCCGACACTGTACTCTGTTAATCTATCACCATCAGCATGCTCCACAGCTACGACAATGATTTTTCCAATTTTGTACTCTGCCATAACAGCCAATTTTTTGTCGATTTCCCAATTACCGTAGGCCGCATTACCATGAAATAGATTTTGAGCATCTTGCAAATACAAAACAGGATAATGCTCGGTTGTATGATCATAATCGTGAGGTAGCAAAGCCCAAACTTTTCGAGTAGTATTAAGTTGCGGAATCTCAAATTCATCAGACAACAAGACAACTTGGGGTAGAAAATTCGGTTTGTAAGGAAGCCAATTACGTCTCCATTTTGGAACATACTCTTTTTGAATACCCGATTTCAATGAAGTCGAACGATTTTCTGTAATCTCTTCGTTCTCTCCAATCTCAACTGCACTCCAATCCCCTTTTGTAAATTTGTACAAAAGTAAGTCCGGAAAAGTATGATCAATATTAAATTTAAACTGATACGTATTTTCAGAAATCTGCTCTAATTTATAATTTTCATCTTGGGTACTCCAATTATTAAAATTACCTGCAATGTAAATTGGTCTACCGTCAATATCATCTGTTTTTAATTCGATGATTAGACTGTTTGTATTCGGTACTTTTTTGTTTTGAAAATCAATTGTGGTATTATTCACTTTCATTCTATCACTATTTTGGAAATATCTTATAGTGACAAAGGTACTTTTTTGAAATTAAAAAAAAAGCCCAACAGTTAAATTAAAACTATTGGGCTTTCATACTATATTCTTACAAAGTAAATCTACTTCTGACGGCTTTTTAAAATAGAAACTACATCGTCTAATTTAAATCCTTTGGCTTGCAACAAAATCAAGTAATGGAAAAATAAATCAGCACTTTCACCTAAGAATAAATCATCATTAGTGTCTTTAGCTTCAATTACAACTTCAACAGCTTCCTCACCTACTTTCTGAATAATTTTATTAATTCCCAATTTGAATAAGGAGGCTACATAACTTTTCTCTGAATCAGCATTTTTGATTCTAGACTCAATAGTATTTTCTAATTTCGAAATAAAACCATAACTTTCATCGTTTGGCGTTTGCCAGCAGGTATCGGCACCTGTATGACAAGTTGGTCCGACTGGTTGTGCCTGAATTAACAAAGTATCACCGTCGCAATCGTTTTTGATATCTACCAAGTTCAAGAAGTTACCACTCTCCTCTCCTTTTGTCCAAAGTCTTTGCTTAGAACGGCTGTAGAATGTTACTTTTCCTGTTTCAACTGTTTTTTGATACGCTTCGGCATTCATGTACCCCAACATCAAAACATTTTTAGTTTCACTATCTTGTATAATTGCTGGAATTAATCCGTGTGCGCTTTTTGAAAAATCTATCTCCATTATGTAAATTTTGAAATTTTGAAATTAGAATTTAGAAATTAAATATCAGTAGTTCGAGTTCGTTGTTCACACTTCAAACATCTTACTTCCTACCTCTTATTTCTAAAGTCTTACTTCAATATTATTATTTTTTAATTCTTGTTTTAATGCTTTGATTTCGATTTCCTTAAAATGGAAAACACTTGCTGCCAAAGCGGCATCAGATTTTCCGTCCACAAAGGTATCGATAAAATGCTGCACATTTCCTGCACCACCAGAAGCGATAATCGGAATATTAACTAAACTTGACAATTTAGCCAAAGCTTCATTTGCAAATCCGCTTTTGGTTCCGTCGTTGTTCATCGAGGTAAAAAGTATTTCTCCTGCACCTCGCTGCTCTACTTCTTTTGCCCAATCGAATAAATTTAATTCTGTTGGTACTTTTCCGCCCACCAAATGCACAATCCATTGACCATCAATTTGTTTGGCATCAATGGCAACTACTACACATTGGCTTCCAAATTTCTGAGCCAAATCGTTAATTAACTGCGGGTTTTTTACGGCAGAAGAGTTAATAGAAACCTTATCAGCACCATTTTGCAACAATACTTCTACATCTTCTACAGCTGATATTCCACCACCAACGGTAAACGGAATATTTATCGTAGCGGCTACTTTTCGAACTAAATCAAATAATGTACGCCTTCTTTCTTCGGTTGCCGAGATATCTAGAAAAACCAATTCATCTGCACCTTCGTCAGAATAAATTTTGGCCAATTCTACAGGGTCGCCAGCATCACGCAAATCTACAAAATTTACGCCTTTTACCGTTCGACCGTTTTTAATATCTAGACAAGGGATTATTCTTTTTGTTAACATGATTTTGTTGTTTGCGTAGAGACGTTGCAGTGCAACGTCCAAACATTATGTAATTTACCAATTATTATATACCCAAATGATGCGTTAAGACGTTGCAGTGCAACATCTCTACGATATGATATACTGTTCCAATTGTTTCATCGAAATTCTTCCTTCGTAAATCGCCTTACCAATAATTGTTCCTTCACAACCCAATTCTGCCAATTTTGGTAATTCGTCGAAGGTCGAAATTCCACCAGAGGCAATTAGTTTAATCTCGACTCCGCTCGATTTGACATTACATGACTTTAAAATCTTTTCGTAGAGATCAAAACTTGGTCCTTCAAGCATTCCGTCTTTAGCGATGTCAGTACAAATCACATACTGAATTCCTTTCGACTGATAACCTTGAATAAAAGGAACTAACTCTTGGTCTGATTCTTCCAACCATCCAGAAACAGCTACTTTTTCGTTATTAGCATCTGCACCCAAAATGATTTTGTCTGCACCAAATTTAGAAATCCATTTTTCAAAAATTTCTCGGTTTTTCACAGCAATGCTTCCACCCGTAATTTGGTTAGCACCAGATTCGAAAGCAATTTTCAAATCTTCATCAGATTTTAAACCACCACCAAAATCAATTTTTAATTTAGTTTGTGTAGCAATTTGCTCCAAGATTTTGTGATTGATGATGCGGCTTGATTTCGCACCGTCCAAATCTACTAAATGCAAATATTCTATTCCGTGCGCCTCAAATTCTTTGGCCACTTCAAGCGGGTTTTCATTGTAAATAATCTTTGTATTGTAATCTCCTTTTGACAAACGAACACATTTTCCGTCGATGATGTCTATAGCTGGTATTATTCTCATAGTTAAAGTCTAGGTTAGAAATTAGAGGTTAGAAGTAGAAAGTTTTTCAAAATTTGTTCCCCAACATCACCACTTTTTTCTGGGTGAAATTGCGTTCCAAAGAAGTTTTTATTTTCTAGAGCCGATGAATATTCCAATTCATAATCGGTGGTCGCAATCGTTTCTTTGCACAATGGTGCATAAAAACTGTGTACCAAATACATATATTCTTTTTCGGCAATACCTTTAAACAAGTCCGATTTTAAATTGTAAATCGTATTCCATCCCATTTGAGGTACTTTTACCTTATTTGAATATTTATACACATTTACATCAAAAATCCCCAAACCAGTGGTATCGCCTTCTTCAGAATGATGACACATCAATTGCATCCCCAAACAAATTCCTAAAACAGGTTGTGTCAAAGTCGGTATCAAACTGTCCAACCCACTTTGGCGTAACATATTCATGGCATAACTTGCCTCTCCTACTCCAGGAAAAATCACTTTATCCGCTGCTCTAATTTCGTCAGGATCATTACTCAAAACTGCAGTATATCCCAATCTTTCGATGGCAAACATAATACTTTGAATATTTCCTGCTCCGTAATTTATGATTACAATCCCCCCCGCCCCCGAAGGGGGAGTTGAAGTTGATACTTTCTTTTCTTGACTCATTTCTAAAAACTGTATATTATGTTCAATTTATTCACATCCCCCCTTCGGGGGTTAGGGGAATTTTAAAGCATTCCCTTCGTACTTGGCAAAATCATTTTCTCAGTATCACGTTTCACCGCTACTTTGATCGCTTTCGCGAAAGCTTTAAAAATGGCTTCAATTTTATGATGCTCATTATCTCCTTCTGCTTTTATGTTGATGTTGGCTTTTGCACCATCAGAAAACGATTTGAAAAAGTGGAAAAACATCTCAGTCGGCATTTTACCCACCATTTCACGTTTGAATTCCGTTTCCCATATCAACCAATTTCTTCCACCAAAATCAATGGCTACTTGCGCTAAACAATCATCCATCGGTAAACAGAAACCGTATCTTTCAATTCCTAATTTATTTCCAAGCGCTTTTGCATAGACTTCACCCAATGCAATAGCCGTATCTTCAATAGTATGATGCTCATCAACTTCTAAATCACCCACCACTTTTATCTCCAAATCCATCTGTCCATGACGCGAAATTTGATCTAACATATGGTCGAAAAAAGCAATTCCGGTATCAATTTTACTTTGACCTGTTCCGTCCAAGTTTAGTTTGATGTAAATATCTGTTTCATGTGTTTTTCTAGAAATAGTCGCAGTACGCTCTTCCAATTTCAAAAACTCATATATCTTTTTCCAATCCATAGATTGCAAAACGATAATTTCATCTAACTCTTCTCTTTTGGCACTAATTTCTTCGCTACCCGCTCCATCAGAATCGTTCATAAAAATGGCTTTCGCACCCAAGTTTTTAGCCAATTCGACATCAGTCAAACGGTCACCTAATACAAAAGAGTTCGCCAAATCGTAATTTGGATTATCAATATATTTAGTCAACATACCTGTACGAGGCTTGCGTGTTGGCGCATTGTCTTCGGGAAAAGAGCGGTCTACAAAAATATCATCAAATAATACTCCTTCATTTTGAAACGCTTTTAAAATAAAGTTTTGCGTTGGCCAAAACGTGTCTTCCGGAAAACTATCTGTTCCCAAACCATCTTGGTTGGTCACCATTACCAATTCAAAATCCAATTCGGTGGCTATTTTGGCCAAATATTGAAATGATTTTGGATAAAACTCCAATTTCTCTAAACTATCTAATTGGTAGCCTACTGGTTCCAAAACAATCGTTCCGTCACGATCGATAAAAAGTACTTTTTTCATTATTTTTATTGCTTTTAGCGGCTAGGTTTTGAACTTTAGCTAACTTTAATTACTTATTCAACATCATTATTAGGGCGTGTCCCTACGTGTCGGGCTCTCGAAGCCTCGCGATGTTCCCGCTTTTTTAATCTTGCAAAAAAGCAAGATAATAAAGAGCTTCACTACTATCGCTCACGTAAAATTAGAATCTGTTAATTATAGACATTTGGTATCTTCTACCATAATCTCCATTTTCTTTTTGGCAGTATTTTCAGTAACTTCTTCGCAATATATATTGTTTATAAACATCCCTGTTTCAAAGACCAACTGCACATAGGTTACTTTTCCAGCTTCTACTTCTACTTCAAATTTTTCCGCTTTTTCTTTAGATACTTTACCTCCAAATTGAACAGAACATTCATGTTTACCTACAGGAACTTCATGAACAGAATATTTTTTGTTATTCAATTTACATACAAATTCTCCATCTATAAAAGTTTTAAATGCTGCAGCAGAACCCTGAAAACCAGTAGATCTTAAAAAGTAAATCTTACCAGTATCTACTTTGTCTTGTGCAGCTACAGAAAAGGAAGCGACTACCAATAATATTGCGGTTATTACATTTTTTTTAAAATTAGAATCCATTTTTTCCTATTTTATTTAAAGTTTATATAAGTTACAATTTTTCACAAGGATTAATTTATCGTACTAAATATTATTTATAGCTTCTATTTCTATTCGCAATTTTTCTAAATGACGTTTCACAATTGCCCAAACAATGGCATTATCGATACTATCATAAGCATGAACCAATCGATTTCTTAAACTGATTATTTGCTTATCATTTTCAATTAGAATTTTGGTTTCAAGTTGTCTTAATTTATTTAATGCTTCGCCAATAATAACCAGTTGTCTTTCAACAGCACTTTGAGTTTTAAAGTCCTTTTCATAAGCTTCAAAATCTTCGACGCCAATCATAAAATCAGTAATCAAATCGATTGCCATTAAAATATCAGAAAGATACTTTTTGCTCTTTTCCATCATATAGTAAAATTTTTGTAGCATCAATATTACTCCTTAGAACCGGATTCTTGATAGATGAATTCGTTAATAAATCAACCTTTCTTTGAAAAAATAATTCTAATTTATCCCAAATATCCATCAATAACTCTCCCTTTTCAATGGGATTTTGGCTTTCAATTTCGATTAATAAATCTATATCACTCGTATCCTCATTAAAACTATCATTAACCGCAGAACCAAAAGCATAAATAGAAACAACATTATGACTCTTGCACAAATTCAAAAACTCACTCAATTTTGCTTGTATGGACTCCTTCATCTTCATAATCAATACTTTTACGTGTTTAACAACTACAACTACCTTCCTTTTATGCTAAGATAGATTTTAAATATTAAAACGACCATCTTACGAATCAATATTAAATCGCTGTCAATGCCTCCATCAGCTTCTTATTTTCTTCTTCTGTTCCAATGGTCAATCGTAAGGTGTTTTCGCAAAGTGCTTGGGTCGTTCTATTACGAATTACAATTCCTTTGGCGATCAACTCTGCGTAACGTTGGTTTGCATTATCCACTTTAATCAAGATGAAATTGGCTTCAGTAGCGTAAATTTTTTCTACAAAAGAAACCGTACCTAATACTTGCAATAATGCAGTCCTTTGTGCTATGATTGAGTCTATTTCGTTTTGAATTTTAACTGGATCACTCAAACGCTCTAATGCTCTTTGTTGTGTTAATTCGTTTACGTTATATGGAGGTTTAATTTTGTTGATTACTGCAATTACTTCTGCAGAGGCATAACAAATCCCTAAACGAATTCCCGCCAAACCATACGCTTTTGATAAGGTTTGCGTGATTATCAAATTAGGATATTGTTCCAATTTTTCTAACCAACTTGCTTTATCTGAAAAGTCGATATAGGCTTCATCAATTACAACTAAACCATAAAAATTCTCTAGTATGGTAATCACACTTTCTGTAGAAAATGAATTTCCCGTTGGGTTGTTTGGCGAACACAAAAAGATGATTTTTGTGTTTGGCGTAACCGCATCTAGAATTTGTTCTACTTGTGGCTGAAAATCGTTCGACAATACAATCTCTTTATTCTCAACATTATTGATGTTTGCCAAAACTCCATACATACCGTAGGTTGGTGGTAAACTGATTACGTTATCAATCTTAGGCTCACAAAATGCTCGAAATAGTAAGTCCAGTACTTCATCACTTCCGTTTCCTAGCAGAATCTGATTTGGATTTACATTCTTCATTTTTGCTAAAACTCCTTTTACTGATATTTGCTGCGGGTCTGGATAACGATTCACCCCGTTTTGATACGGATTTTCATTCGCATCCAAAAAAATCATCTGAGCAACATCAAAGTCCTTGAACTCATCTCTTGCAGATGAATAAGGCTTCATTGTTTTTACATTCTCACGAACTAAATTATTTATATCAAATTTCATTTTGCTTATCTTTAAAAGAGAATAGAATATAGAGAATAGAAAAAAGATTTTAATCTATAACTATTTACACATCATGTCAACGTTCTATTTTCGTTATTCTATATTCTTACTTCTTTGTTCTATCTCTGCTAATCTCAATGTAACTGCATTTTTATGCGCTTGCAAACCTTCTGCTTCTGCCATTAATTCAATAGCAGTACCGATATTTTGAATTCCTGTAGCGGATATTTTTTGGAAGGTCATCGATTTCATAAAACTATCCAAGTTTACACCGCTGTAATTCTTTGCGTAACCATTGGTTGGTAAGGTATGATTGGTACCTGATGCATAATCGCCCGCACTCTCGGGAGTGTAGTTACCTATAAAAACAGAACCAGCATTACCAATATTATTGACGTAGAAATCTTCATCTTTCACGCAAACTATAAAATGTTCTGGACCATATTCATCGATTAATTCCAAAGCAATTTTATCATTTTCGACATAGATTAATTTAGAATTTGCTATGGCTTTTTCTGCAATAGCTTTACGTGGTAATTGCTCCAATTGAAGCTCTATTTCTTTTTCTACTGCATCAATTAAAACTTTAGATGTAGCTACCAAAATTACCTGACTATCAATTCCATGCTCTGCTTGTGAAAGCAAATCAGACGCTACAAAAGCGGGTACTGCAGTATCATCTGCCACCACCAATAATTCTGATGGTCCAGCTGGCATATCAATTGCCACACCAAACTGTGTTGCCAATTGTTTGGCTACCGTTACGTATTGGTTTCCAGGTCCGAAAATCTTGTACACTTTCGGAATCACTTTCGTCCCAAACGTCATTCCAGCGATGGCTTGGATTCCGCCAACTTTGATTATTTTTGTTACACCGCATAAGTTTGCAGCATACAAAATAGCAGGATTTATATTTCCGTTTTTATCCGGCGGAGAACACAAAACAATTTCGTTACAGCCAGCGATTTTAGCGGGAACTGCCAACATCAAAACCGTTGAAAACAAAGGTGCTGTCCCTCCCGGAATGTACAAACCTACTTTCTGGATTGGTCTTTTTTCTTGCCAGCATTGGACACCAGGTGCTGTCTCCACAGATACACGAGATGTTTTTTGTGCTTGATGAAAGGCTTCTATATTTGCTTTCGCTAATGCGATAGCTTCTTTTAAATCATTCGGAATTGAAGCTACAGCAGTTTCAATTTCAACTGCAGTAACTTCACTATTTTCAAAATATACCCCATCAAACTGGGTGGTATATTTAGCTACAGCAACGTCTCCATCTTTTTGAACAGCTGTAAAAATCTCTTTTACCGTTTGCTCTATATCGTTTACCGTTTTTGTGGGTCTTTCTAAAATAGAAGTCCAAGTATCTGGTGTTGGATTGTATATTTTATTCATAATTTTCTAGCTTTTAGCTTTTAGCCATTGGCTTTTAGCACTTATTTCACTTTCTCCTGCTATTGGCTAGTAGCCAAAAGCAAATAGCTCTACAAAACCATTTTCTCAATTGGGCAAACCAAAATACCTTCGGCACCAGCGTCTTTCAATTGGTCAATTACTTCCCAAAAAGTATCTTTGTCGATTACTGAGTGTACACTACTCCAACCTTCCTGAGCTAATGGCATTACAGTCAAACTTTTTAACACTGGTAAAATTTTACCAATAGCTTCGATTTTATCGTTCGGCACGTTCATCAAGATATATTTTGATTTACGAGCTCTTAAAACAGATTCGATTCTGAATTTTAAAGTATCAATTATTTTTTGAGATTCTGGAGAAACTTTTGGAGAAACTGCTAATACTGCTTCACTTTTAAAGATCACTTCTACCTCTTTCAAATTGTTTTTGAATAAGGTACTACCGCTTGAAACGATATCTACAATTGCATCTGCCAATCCGATATTTGGAGCGATCTCAACCGAACCAGAAATTTGGTGAATATCAACTGTTACACCGTGCTCTGCGCAAAAATCAATTACCGTGTTTGGATAAGAAGTAGCAACACGCAATCCGTTTAAATCTTTAACAGAATTATATTCGAAAGCTTTTGGTACTGCTACAGAAACTTTGCATTTCGAAAAACCTAATTTTTGAATTACTTCAATGTTTTTACCTTTTTCGACTAATAAATTATCACCAACAATGGCAATATCTACAACACCATCAATAAGATACTGAGGAATATCTGAATTTCTCAAATACAATACTTCTAACGGGAAATTAGAAGCTTCTGCTTTTAATTGGTCAATACCGTTGTTGATAGAGATTCCTGCATCCTTAAGAATTTGAATACTTTCTTCGTTTAATCTTCCTGATTTCTGAATTGCAATTTTTAATGTACTCATTTTTTTATTTTTTTTTATTTTTTAAAGATTGTGTTTGAGTACATAGGACTTTCACACAATGAAAAACCCGTTTGATGTACTCAAACGGGTTTATTAATATGATGAACTACACGCATACCATTAACACATCGCTTGAGAGCAATAATGAAAATGATGATGATGTACTTGATTTGATAACATGATATTGTAAAATTACTTTGATTTTCGTTTCGATTGCAAATATACTTTTTATTTTAAACATGAAACAACAATATTTACACTTAATAACCTTAATTTGTTAAAAACTTAATCTTCCTCTACACTTTGAACTGGTTTTCCCTTTACATTCGATTCCCTAATTTCTGTGTGTCGTACTTCACCACCTGTTTCTCCTGTTTTTAGAGCAAAAATAACGGCGATAGCTGCAGTAACCAACACAATTATCGATACCAATCTCGCTTTTGCATGTACTTTTACGTTCAAATAAAATCCAGCAATAGATAGAAGTCCCATGGCATACAAGATTAGAGCTAATTTCTCAGCATATTCCTCGTGTTCGTGTATGATTTGGTGTCCAATATTTGGCATATCCTCCACTAACTCTTCTGCCCCTTCACCCGTATACATACTTAGGAAAGCTGCAACTGCTGCAACAATAAACACAGAATAAGCCGTATTCTTTATACCATTATTTCGAAAATATAAACCCGAAATCAATATTCCGAAACCAATAATTAATCCCACAATAGGAAAATGGTTTACCATCAAATGCAAATGTGCGTCGTTCATTTATAACTATTTTTATATAAAACTATGTTGTTTATTTAATCAGAATTCAAATATAGAATAGTTTTAATTGGCTTCAAATATAAAAAATATATTTTATGTCTTTTTTATACTATTCCGTTATATCATAAGCTCCTTTTAACAATATTCTTGTAGTGGCAGTAACTTTAGCATCTGGAATTATTTCGACTTCAGTCTCCGTCTTCGCCCCTATTTTGACAAGTTGTTTTTTGAAGACATAGTCATTTGTCTTTTTTTCTAAAACCAGAACATAATTTTTATTGTTTTCGGTCACCAAAGCACCAATTGGAATTGCCAAACCCGTTTGAGCAGCCGTAATGATATTTGCCTCAACAAACATACCTGTAAGCAGTCGTTGCTTGATATTATCATCCAAATGACCGTGAACATTAATAACTCTATTGGCGCCTTCAATTGATTTACCTACAAGATGTACGGATGCATTAAAAACTTCCTTGGAGGCTTCGGGAACTGTAAATTTTATTTTCTGTTCTTCTCTAACTTTCAAAATATCTTTCTCAAAAACGTCTAATTCTAAGTGCAAATGATCCGTTTCAATGATTTCGAGCAATACCTCAGATGGCGCAACATACATACCTACATTAGCATTCATGACCACGATATCGCCAGAAATTGGAGAATATACCGTAATCACACTCGTCAATTTTCCTTTTTCAACATTTGATGGACTAATGTGCACTAAGTTTAATTTAGCCTTCAAACTTTGATACATGCCAAACGCTCTGCGATACTCACTCTCTGCCTTTAGGTAATTTTTTTGAGAAGTAATTTTTTCGTCATACAGTGTTTTCTGGCGGTTGTACTCAGATTTTAGATAATTAATTTGTTCTGCAACTTCTAAATAATCTTTTTGAATATCAAGGAATTCTGTGTTTTCTAAAGTCAGCAAAGCTTGTCCTTTGGTCACTTTATCACCAACCAACAATGTGGTCGATTTAATGTAACCACCTATAAAACTACTCACTTTTGCTCTGTTTTGAGGCGGTACATCTATCTTTCCTGTAGTTTTTACGGTTACGTCAAACTCTTGCTCATTAGCCGTTCCAATTTGCATACTTGATGCAGCAAATTGTGATTGGGTAACTACAATTTCGTTATCCTTTTTAATTTCAGAAGGGCTTGTTTCAGCTGTATTATCTTTGCACGAAAAAAGTACTATTCCAACTAGTAGTGCTATTATATTTTTTTTCATCGTAATAAATTTAAAAATTTAGGTATTGCGCATCCAGCTGCGTTTGATTATAAAGTAATACATTTTCGAGATAGCTAACTTGTATTTGAGTAGCATTTTCTAAACTATGGATGTATTGAAAAAAGTCTATCTCGCCGTGTTTGTAGCTCATATTTGCCACCTTTATAATCTCCTCAGATAGCTTTTTGCCATACTGACTGTAATATTGAATTGCTTCTTGAAACTGTTCTAACTCATTTATTTTTTGATTTTTATAATTGGTGAGTTTTGATTGCTGATTCAGTTTTTCCTTTTCCCAACTTTCTTTTTCCAACTGTGCTACTTTATTTTTTGCCACCACCCCTGAAAATAATATGGGCACAGAAACACCTAGCTGAATACCATACAAAGGCTGTGAAAGGCCAATGTTGCTTCCTCTGAAACCTATAAGGTGTAAATCGGGCATCCATTGTTGTTTTTGTACTTTAACTTGATTGTCGTAAACTGTTGAAACCGAATTATAATACCTATCCAATGCTTGTTCATTTGCTGCATTAGCTACTTCAATAATGGGTAGCAAGGTTGTGCTATAAATCACCACTTTTTTGTCAGTTTGTAATAACCCATTCAAGACCGAATACTGTCCTGCAACTTCCTTTTTAATTTGAGTTAACTTGGTTTTTATTTGTCTGTATTTGGACTGTGCCGTAATTTTTTCTAGATAATTAGTTTCACCCAATTCAAAGCGGCGATCACTTGCCTTAGAAAAATTCTGATACAAACTATCCAAATATCGATATAATTTTTCATTGTGTTGTAAGGAAACAATTTGATAGTACGATATAGAAATGGCCAATATTAGTTGGTTTTTCTGTACGGCTAGTTTTGCCATTTCTCGTTCATATTCTGCCGAATATAATTTTTTGTTCGCACTATAAACCGTTGGGAAAGCAAAACTTTGTTGCACTCCAAATACCCGAATTGGCAAATTGTTTGGTGCTATATTATTTTGATCATAATTATAATAGAGGTTTGTTTTTTCGAAATCAAAAGCGGTTTTGATATGTGCTTGTTGTTTGTCAACCTGCAATTGACTCGCTTTAATTCCATTGTTATTTTGCAAACCAATAGCAATGATACTGTCCAACTCTGCTGGATTTTGTTGTGCAAAAGCGGATCCAAGTCCTAGAACAAATAGAATTACCAATAACGCATCTTTTTTAACCTTCGCTTTCCATTTAAAATCTTTTTGTTGAAATACTTGGTACAAAACAGGGAGTACAATCATGGTCAAAATGGTAGCCGTAAACAAGCCACCAATAACCACTGTCGCCAACGGTCGTTGCACCTCTGCACCTGCAGAGCTCGAAATTGCCATGGGTAAAAATCCTAAAGCTGCAGCCAAAGCTGTCAATAATACTGGACGCAAACGACTTGTAGTTCCTTCGATAATTAACTCTTTTATTGAATTCATTCCTTCTTCTTTTAATTCTTTAAAACATTCGATAAGTACTATTCCGTTTAACACTGCGATACCAAAAAGAGCAATAAAACCAACTCCTGCAGAAATACTAAAAGGCAAATCTCGAATCCACAAAAACAAGATACCACCAACGGCAGAGAGCGGAATGGCAGAATACACCATCAAAGCTTCCTTTACAGATCCAAATGCAAAATACAGCAGTACAAAAATCAATAATAATGCGATGGGAACTGCAACCATCAATCGGGCTTTGGCAGACTGCAAATTCTCAAATTGACCACCATACTGTACAAAATAGCCTTCGGGTAATTTGATTTCGTTTTTAACAATAGATTGAATATCGCTGACAACACTTTCCAAATCTCGGTTGCGGACATTTATTCCGACCACTACTCGCCTATTGGTGTTGTCTCTCGAAATTTTGGCTGGTCCTTTTGTAAATTCAATTAGGGCCAATTCCTCCAACGGTATTTGTTGGTTTGTAGCTGGTACAGTCACATAAAGTTTATTTAAATCTTCCAATGAGCTTCTTTTACTTTGGTCTAAACGCAACACCAAATCAAATCGTTTTTCTCCTTCGAAAACATTTCCAACCGTTTTTCCAGCAAATCCAAGGGTTACAAGATTGTTTAAATCTTCAATATTAAGTCCGTAGCGTGCAATTTTGGCTCGATTATAATTTACAGTAATTTGCGGTAAACCTTCCGTTTTTTCGATAATCACATCTGATGCTCCAGGCACATGCTCAATTGCTTTTTTAATCTGTGCAGCTTTTTTAGCCAAAATTTCTAAATCTGGTCCAAATACTTTTACCGCCACATCTGACCGCGTACCTGAGATCAATTCATTAAAACGCATTTCAATTGGTTGCGTAAATTCGATTTCCATATTCGGAATTTCGTTTGAAATGGCTTCTTTTATTTTGTCTGCCAATTCATCTTTGGTAGCTGCAGAAACCCATTCGGAATGTGGCTTTAATTTCACAATCACATCAGACTCTTCCATGCTCATAGGATCGGTCGGGATTTCGGCAGCACCAATCCTACTCACCACTTGGTCTACTTCGGGGAAATTTTTCAGGATTATTTTTTCGATTCTAGTGGTGGTAGCAATGGTTTTGGATAGTGTTGTCCCCGTTTTTAGTACAGGTTGAATCACAAAATCACCTTCATCAAGCGTAGGAATAAATTCGCCCCCCATACTACTGAATAATACAATGGCCAAAACTAACAGTCCAACAGCACCATACAACACTTTTTTGGAATTGTCCAAAGACCAAGTAATTATCGGTAAATACCCGTTTTGTAAGCGAGTAATTAGACGATTCGAAAATGAGTTCGGACTTTCTTCAATTGGTTTGATAACCAAAGATGCAATTACGGGTACATAGGTGAAACAGAAAATCATTGCTCCTACTAATGCAAAACTAAAAGTCATCGCCATGGGTTTAAACATTTTGCCTTCGATACCAGTGAGCGAAAGTATCGGAATGAAAACAATCAAAATAATCAACTGTCCGAATACAGCAGATGTCATCATTTTGGAAGCACTTTTATAAGTAATAGTATCAATTTGTGCTTTTTTTTCTGATTCTGGTAAGTGAAGCAGTGTATTTGCTTTTTGACCGATTTGAAAAGCGATAAACTCAACAATAATAACAGCACCGTCAATAATGATCCCGAAGTCAATCGCTCCCAAACTCATCAAATTGGCGTCAATTTTAAAAATATTCATTAGCGAAATAGCAAAAAGCAAACAAAGGGGAATCACAGAAGCTACTACCAATCCAGAACGCCAATTACCTAAAAGTAAGACCACTACAAAAATAACGATCAAACAACCTAAAACTAGATTTTCGGCAACGGTAAAGGTGGTTTTAGCAACCAATTCACTTCGATCTAAAAAGCCATTGATGTAGACCCCTTTTGGTAAAGTTTTTTGAATGGTCGCAATGCGATCGTGAACGTCTTGAATTACTTGTTTTGAGTTTGCATCCTTTAACATCATCACTTGTCCTAGCACTTTTTCACCTTGACCGTTACCCGTAATCGCTCCAAAACGATTGGCGGCTCCAAAACTTACTGTCGCGATATCTCGGATTAGGATTGGGGTTCCGTTACGGTTTTCGACCACAATATTTTCGATATCAGCTAATGAATTGATTTTTCCTTCGCCACGAATAAAATAACTTTGATTTTCTTTTTCGATATAGGCACCACCTGCAATGCTATTATTTTTTTCTAAAGCTGTAAACACAGCCGAAGGTGTTACTTGTATGGCCTTCAAACTAGCAGGATTGATCGCTACTTGATACTGCTTTAAATAGCCACCCCAAGTATTGATTTCGACCACACCTTTAATTCCAGACAGCTGACGTTTAACCAACCAATCCTGAATCGTTCGTAGTTCGGTTATGGTGTATTGACTTTGGTATTCGGGTTGTACTTCGAGTGTGTACTGGTATATTTCGCCTAAGCCAGTTGTGATAGGACCAATTTCAGGAACTCCAAAACCTTGTGGAATCTTCTCTGTAGCCGATTTGATTTTTTCAGCAATCAATTGTCGAGGCAAGTACGTACCCATTTCATCTTCAAAAACGATAGTCACTACCGACAAACCGAATTTTGAAATTGATCTAATTTCTTTGACACCAGGTAAGTTTGCCATTTCTATCTCTACCGGATAGGTAATGTATTGCTCAATATCTTGGGTAGACAAATTACGTGATGTAGTAATGACTTGCACTTGATTGTTGGTCACATCAGGCACTGCACCTATGGAGAGTTGAAAAACCGAATAGACGCCAAATCCCATCACTCCAAAAGTAAAAAGGAGAATTAGTAATTTGTTTTTGAGGCTGAAAGCTATAATTTTTTCTAACATTTCTATTCTAATTTATTCTTACAAAAGTAAAAGAATCAAAGTAGAATAGACTTAAGATTGGCTTAAGGATTGCTTAGGAGAAGATTAATATTTCTATCAGAATCTTTCTATACTACTTAAACTAACGTAAAGCATCGTCCCGAACCGTCAGAAGGAATCCTTTTTCGGGGCTTTTCCTGCCTCAAAAAAGATTGGAATGACAAGCCTTAACCGTCCCCGATAATCATTGAGGTTACGGAGGGAGACGTCCAAATTATTTTAGAAGATTAATTTGACTACAGTACCTTCGTTTTCAACACTTTCCACCATAATGTTTATTTGCAGTAAGTCACTTAGTCGTTTCACGATGGATAATCCTAAACCGATGCCTTTATTTGCAGTTTGTGCATCATTATTTATTCGATAAAAAGGTTGAAATATTTTTTCTAGATCAGGCGCTAGCATTCCAATTCCTAAGTCGATAATGTGGCATTCTATTTTTTGATTTATCGAATGGATCTCAATACAAACTTCGCTATAACTATCCGAATATTTAAGTGCATTTGATAGTATATTGTTCAAAATTATTCCTAATAAATAAGCATCTGAAGCAATAATTGAGGCTTCACTACCACCTGGTCTCACTTGAATACGACTGTTTTGATTTTCTATATTCTTTCGATTGGCTATCTCTTTAACTACTAGTCGTAAATCAAACGATTGAATATTTACCGATTGTTTTTGGTGTTCAAACCGTGCTAATAGTAACAATTGATCTACCAAATGATTGAGACGATTTACCTCTGAGATGACATAGTTAATTTTTTCATGGTACTCTGCTTCGGTTCTTTCTTTTCGAATTAAAACTTCCAAAGTGCCTTTGATTACTGTCAAAGGTGTACGAAGTTCATGCGAAGCGTCTGAGGTAAATTGCTTTTCGCGGGCTATAGCATTTTCAATACGATTAAGTAAATTATTGATCGTATCTGAGAGCACAAACAGCTCGTCTTTATTTACTGGTAAGGGAATTCGGCTCGAAAGATTGTCTTTTGTGATTTTGTCTGATGTTCTTATAATTGCATTGATAGGTTGAATACTTCTACCGGCTATAAAACGAGCAATCAGAAATAAAACCAATAAAATTAACGGATAAGAGACAATTAAAATATGTGACAAATCGTTAAGCACGACCAATGTTCCTTCAAGAGACATAGCAATAACCAAGTACCCAATTATTGCATCTTTTTCTACAATTGGAACTTGAATCTGACGAATTTTGGCCTTTACTAATATGGCATCAAATAATTCGGTGTCAGCTTTAGCATTGTCAAAAACTAATTGGTGTTTTTTAAGATTGGGTGATTTAGTAATCAGCTTTTTGTCTTTATCCAAAAACTCTATAAAAACCGGATTCACATCGACCGTGTTGTGTTCTCTTTCTTTCCATTCTTCAAAATGAATCAAATGGAATTTGCCGTCTTTGATACTGATTTCGTTCAAGTGATTTTTCACTTCCTTTAAAATATCGTTATTTAAATGCGAGTTCACATTTTGTTTTACAATAGTGTAAATAAAAAAAAACACCACAAAAATCAAAATAGCTGTGGAAATTAGGTAATAAAACGCGATTTTATTTTTGAATGAAAGTGGTTTCATGAGGATTAATTTATTACAATTCTTTATCTTTATTAGTACAAGAATGAATACGGGTTTTCAGGAATTGAAAAGGTGACACGTCCCGAAGCGTCGGGACAACAAATTCGCATTAGTGTTTGAAACTAAAAATAACAGTTATACAAATTTATATTACTAAAGTAATAACTATTTATTGAGCAATTAATTTATTATCAAAATACATCAGAAGCGATATACCCTACCCCACGAACCGTTTTAATGTAATCTTGTTCTACTTTTAGTTTTAATTTTTTTCGAATAGCATTAATAAATACGTCTATTACTCCCGTGTCGTAATTAAAATGAATGTCCCAAACTTCTTCTATAATTTGTTTGCGGTTGCATACTTTTCCTTTATTAACGACCAAGAATTTTAGTAGTTCAAATTCCCTTTGTGTCAAAGCTACTGCTGTACCCGCATTGGTAACGGTATACTCGGCAACATTGATCGTTATTTCGCCCAATTGTAATTTGGTTTCTACTTTTTTATTTCGAAAATGAATATTGATACGTTCTAATAATTCGGCAAAATCAAAAGGTTTTTTGATGTAATCATTGGCTCCGGCTTGCAATCCTTGAATCGTTTCAGCTGTTGTATCTTTGGCGGTCAAGAACAATATTGGTGTGGTTTTATCTTTTTCTCGAAAGGTTTTACAAAGGTCCAAACCCGAAAGTTTGGGCAACATCCAGTCTAAAAGTAATAGATCGAAGGTTCCATTTTGGGCCAATTCAAGTCCAGAAATTCCATCAATTGTGCTGGTGACCTTGAATCCTTCCTCTTCTAGTCCTTGCGTCAAAAACTGAACTATTCCAACTTCATCTTCTACAATTAAAATTTCCATACGTTCTACTTTTATTCAGCTTCAAATTTAAAGCCTAATGATGCAATATTTGCATTTAATCCATCGCTTCTTTGATAATGATTCAAACGTAAATCTATTGATTTTAAACCAAAATAAAAGATTTTTGCTCGAGTAAAAATGTCGGTATAAACAAAACCTGCCCCATATTGATTCGTCTTGAACTTTGATAAATCATAATCTGAGGTATAATATTTTTCAGTTGAAAGATGCGTTTCATAAGGAGCGAAATAATCTGAAGCTGTTTGCGTATAATAACGGTACATGGGATATACAGTGAAGCTAGTAGTCAGTTTTACAGGCAGCTCAAATGATACTGTATGTGCCTTTATGCCCCAATTATCTTGATAATAGCGATAATAAGTTCTAGCAACAACATATTCGTTGATATAAAAATTAATTCGGGCACCAATTGGAATTTTAAATCGTGAACTAGGTAAACGTTCCTTATCATCTGCTAGTTGGTAAACGCCCGTATTTTGAGCTGTTGTGTAAACGGGAATATATTGTGATTGCCCAACATAATAATTTACTTTGTCAGCAAAATAAATTCGTTGGTAAGGTGTGCCCAATAATCCTTCTTGCTTTAAAACATCCATAAAAATAGACATTTGAATTTTTTTGGTCAAAATTTGAGAAAACGATAACGAAGCCGAATAAGAGTTGCGTTTGGAATTGGAATAGGTCGTAAAAGCAGTTGGCAAATAATCAGTTGATTTATTACCGTTTTGATCTATGATTGTAACACCCGAAAAATAGCCTTTGCTTTGAAAATTACTACCATATAGTGAATATTCTTTTAATTCTGTTGGGTAAATGGGTCTCCATTTATCTAAATAGGCATTCGCTTTTAAACTTATTTCGGTATTTTTTTTGTTAAACAATTTAGTAATTCCACCTCCAAAACCCACAGAAGTATAATCATACTCATTTGACGCAGAAACGTTTGCATCCAAAATTGTGTTTCGGTTATCTGAATTATGACTGAAATTTGCAGACAAATTCGCCAATTGATCGCCTGAAGAAGCGCCTGAAGAAGCTTGCCAAGGTGTACCGTAAGGTGCTGAACTTACAGATGTAGTGCTTGATTTTGTGCCTGATGCTCCAGAGGTAGTTGTCGTACCCGATTTACCCGCCATAAAAGGATTTATGTTACTTGAAGAAGCTGAAGTATACGCTGATATACCTGCATCAAACGTAAGTACATCATCAGCATTGAGTGGTAAAGCCACCACAATGTTTGACGCTATGTCAGTTAATTTTTCTGAACCGACTCCGCCATTCACTGCCGAATGGTTTCCATCTTGATTGTAATAACTTAGTAAAATACTAACTTCGGTAGTTTCTAGTACTCTTTTCTTAAAAGGAGTTGCTTCTTGTTTTTCTTGTGCTTGCACAATTACCGATAGCAATAAGAAACAAATAGGATATATTTTTTTCATTTGATACATTAATTACAACCACAACCACCACCTGTTTTTCCACCATTAGCTCCAGCAGCAGCTTCTCGATAGACTTGAAATGTAGTTTCGTACTTTTCTGCTGCTTTTGCAGTTAATTTCATATCAGGGTCATTGATATATAATTTGTCATACTCTTTAATAGCAACACAGGATTGCATGCTTATCATTAAAACTACTAAAATTGCCAGTTTAATCATTTGTATATTTTTTTAGGTCAATGTTTTTTGAAGCAAATATTTTTCCTTTATCATCTACATATATACATGCAACACCTGGTAATTGGTTAACAAGGTCTAAACCTATGTCTATACCCAGTACAAATATACCTGTAGCCAATGCGTCTGCAAACTCTGTTGATTTAGCAAATACAGATACGCTCACTACACCCGTGGCTGGATATCCCGTACGTGTATCTATTATGTGTGAATATCGAATACCGTTAAAAGTTACGTACTTTTCATAACTGCCAGAGGTTTCTACAGCGCTATCCTCCAACGGAAAGGTGGCGAAAACTTTATCCTTATTCAAAGGGTTTTTAATTCCTATCTTCCATTTTTCTCCATTGAGTTGTTTTCCCCAAGTATTAATGTCTCCAGATATATTTACAATGCCAGCAACTACGCCCTTCTGGATTAATAGCGTCTTGATTTTGTCAGCTATATAGCCTTGTCCTATCCCTCCAAGGCCCAATTTCATTCCTTTATCTTTTAAGAAAATAGTAGATTCTTTAGCATTCAACATTATTTTTTGATAACCAACTTTTGCCACTGAATTTTTAATTTCTTCCGGTGATGGCATTTGTGTCATGCTTCCATCAAATTTCCATATTTTGTCCATCGAGGCATAACTGATATCAAAAGCTCCCGATGTCAGTTCGGAAATCTTAATTGCACGCATTACCAAATCAAAAACTTCTGTTGGTACTTTTACTGGTTGTATCCCGGCGTTTCTGTTGACTTCAGAAATTGAGGTGGTTGGAATCCAATCTGAAATCAAATTCTCAATCCTACTCACTTCAGCAACAGCCATATCAATGTATAGGTCGCCTTGTGCATTGTCTTTTGCTTCAACAATCATTTCAAATGGACTACCGAGCATATACAAAGTACGACTTCTAGTAACTTGAGACGAGGCTACATTTGCAATACAGAAACACAAACTTAAAAAGAAGAATTTCATATTGTTATTTTATAAAGGATTGTAGTAACGCTATATATTCATTTGGAGGAATATTTTGGTAACTCGCCTTACCCAATACTTTTCCTGATTTGTCCATAACAACCACAAGTGGAAAAATACCTTCTGGATTATATGTTTGTGCTAATTCTTGATTTTGCTTTGCAATCTCTGGACTTAGCTGGTTTTGTTTTTTCTTGGGAAAATCGGCTTTTTCGATTATTACAGTAGTTGTGGCAAATTCTTTAAAGGCATCAGACTGCCAAATGTTTTTATGTAGTTTTATACAAGGGGCACACCAATCAGAACCAGAAAAAACAAGTACAATAGCTTTATTTTCTGCCATTGCTGTTTTTTTAGTAGCATCAAAATTAGTTTTCCAATCTTGAGCAAACCCAAATTGTGTGATTAAAAGTAGAAGTACGATTACTATTTTATTCATTTTAAACAAATTTATGTATTTAGAAAACTTAAAGTAGATTCTTCTAACTTTAAATACTTTGAAACCATTTATTAAACAAAGATAATCTTAATTATTCCTGCTACTTAATAGCCAATTGACATCTTAAGCCAACCTTAAGAAATCCATTTGAATATTGCAATGTAATTTGTCTAAAAAGGTTAATTTTGTGCACAAACAAAACAACAAGTATGTATTTCTCCAAAAAATTAGCTCCATTTTATACACTTACTTTATTTTATGTTATTATTAGTGTAATCCTTAGGGTAGTATTACTTTTTCACCCCATCACACAATCTACTTTTTCGTTTCTAGACACTGCCAAGATTTTTTCGTTAGGACTAGTTTCAGATGTATTTGTCTTTATTCTAGCGAGTGGTTTTTTGTGGCTTTACCTTATATTTATATCAAATGCCAAATACCAAAAACCGTATGGATATATTCATTTCGGAATTTTAATAGCAATTTGGCTTTATATTTTTTCAGGGCAATCTATTTTAACCGAATACGGTGGAGGATTGGCGACTGTTGGGCTTGTGTTTGTAGGAATCAAGACTTTTTTGTTTGGCCTTCTTTTATTCCTACCCAAAAAACGTGATAAAATCAGATTCTGGTTGTTCTCCTTTGTTATGTTCTTGTATGTGGTACTTATTCTTCAAAATGCAATAAGCGAGTACTTTTTCTGGAACGAATTTGGAGTGAAATACAATTTTATAGCTGTTAACTATTTGGTGTACACCAATGAAGTGATTGGAAATATTATGGAATCCTATCCTGTAATTCCAATTTTTTCTGCTCTGTTTTTGGTTGCAGGAACGATAACGTACTTTGTAGTAAAAAAATCAAAAATTTATATCGAAAAAATCCCGACTCTTTTCGAAAAAATTAAGTTGACAGTCATTTATTTTCTGCTAGCTGGTGTAGCGCTTTGGTGCATTCCTAATTTGGCTAAAACGGAAAATGCAACAAACGTTTTCACCAATGAGTTGCAGTCTAATGGAATGTATCGTTTCTACCTTGCTTTCATGAATAGCGAATTAGATTATTTTAAATTCTATAAAATGATGCCCGAAACGGAAGCTTATGCTTTACTTGACAAGCAAATTCCTGGGTTACAAAATTTTTCTTCTAGTAGAATAATTCAATCAGACAGTGCCGAGGTACACAAAAATGTCGTTTTGATTACGATCGAAAGTTATAGTGCTGAATTTATGAAAATGTACGGTAACGACAAAAACATCACTCCTTTTCTAGACGATTTAGCAACCAAAAGTTTATTATTTACCAATTTCTATGCCTCAGGAAATAGAACCGTTCGTGGATTGGAAGCTGTTACCTTGTGCTTACCTCCTACTGCTGGAGAAAGTGTTGTAAAACGTAAAGACAATAAAAACAAATTTACTACCGGAAGTGTTTTTAAATCGAAAGGGTATCAGGTGAAATACCTGTATGGCGGAGATGCATTTTTTGATAATATGGAAGATTTCTTTTCGGGCAATGGATACGATATTGTTGATAAGAAAACCTTCACACCCGAAGAAATTACGTTTTCGAATGTATGGGGCGTATGTGATGAGGATATGGTGAACAAAGCAATCAAAACCATGAACGCTGAGGCAAAAACGGGGAAACCATTCTTCAACCATTGGATGACCGTTTCAAACCACCGACCATTTACGTATCCTAACGGTAAAATTGATATTCCTGGAGACGCAAAATCTCGTGAAGGTGGCGTAAAATATACCGATTATGCGATTAAAAAATTCTTTACCATGGCAGCAAAACAACCTTGGTTCAAGAATACAGTTTTTGTAATTGTGTCTGACCACTGTGCCTCTAGCGCAGGTAAAACAGAATTACCGGTAGATAAATACCGAATTCCAGCCATGATTTATAGTCCTGGTTTTGTAGCGCCAGATCGTTATACTCAACTTATGTCACAAATAGATATCATGCCAACCCTATTTAGATTATTGCATTTTAACTATCAGTCTAAGTTTTTTGGACAAGATGTTTTGAATCCAAATTACCAACCTAGAGCGTTTATTGCAACCTACCAAGATTTAGGACTCATTAAAGATAATGTTTTGACTATTATTTCGCCAAAGCAGCAAGTCAAACAATTTGGATTGACACTACAACCAAAAAACGGAATAGAACCTGATTTTCAATTGTACTATGATCAAAAGCCATTGACAAAAGAGCGTCAAGATTTAGTTAATCAAACCATCTCCTTCTATCAAACGGCCTCAGATATTTTAAAGAAGAAGAAGTATCAAAAATAATAAGACTTCATTCAAGTCCACTCTAGTCCATTCAAAAGCCTTTAAAAATCAAGTAAAACAACTTGTTTTTAAAGGCTTTTTTATATTCTTTTAAATTCGACACTAATCCAAAAAAAAGGCTCAAGATAAATTCTTGAGCCTTGTATTGTATTTTGAAAGAGTATTATTCTATTCTTCCTTCTTTTATTTCTTCAACAATTTCTGGGTTAAGTAACGTACTAGTATCCCCAAAATTAGAATAATCACCTTCTGCAATTTTTCTTAAAATACGTCTCATGATTTTTCCAGATCGTGTTTTTGGTAAACCTGAAACATATTGTATTTTGTCCAATTTGGCAATTGGTCCAATATGGCCCGAAATATGATTATTAATCTCCAAAGATAAATTTTCTTTGTTTCTTAATTCACCCGTTTCTTTTAGAATAACAAAACCATAGAGTGCTTTGCCTTTTACATCATGAGGGAAACCAACAATTGCACTTTCTGCTACTGCAGGATGCTCATTAATTGCATCTTCAATTGGCGCTGTACCTAGATTGTGTCCCGATACAATTACAACATCATCTACTCGACCCGTGATTCTGTAATATCCAACTTCATCACGTAAGGCAGCATCTCCTGTAAAATATTTTCCTGGGAATTGTGAAAAGTATATTTCTTTATAACGTGCGTGGTCATTCCAAATTGTGCGTGCAATTCCAGGCCATGGAAACTTGATACACAAACTTCCCTCTTGTTGATTACCTTCAATTTCGTTGCGTCTTTCATCCATCAATACCGCTTGCACTCCTGGCAAAGGTAAAGTAGCATAAGTTGGTTTGGTTGGTGTAACAAATGCTAGAGGAGCAATCATGATCCCGCCAGTTTCTGTTTGCCACCAAGTATCTACCACTGGGCATCTTTTTGCCCCAACATGATCATTGTACCAGTGCCAAGCTTCCTCATTTAAAGGCTCTCCTACAGATCCAATAACTTTTAAGGATTTAAATGGATATTTTAAAACATAATCCAAGCTTTCTTTGGCTAGTGCTCTAATAGCAGTTGGTGCTGTATAAAATTGAGTAACACTATGCTTTTCGATTACTTCCCAAAAACGGCTAAAATCAGGGTATGATGGTACACCTTCAAAAATTACTGTTGTCGCTCCATTTAACAAGGGACCGTACAAAATATAAGAGTGTCCTGTGATCCAACCAATGTCGGCAGTACACCAAAAAATATCATTTTCTTCGTAATTAAATACGTTTTTAAAAGTATATGCAGAGTACACCATATATCCAGCAGTCGTGTGTACCATTCCTTTTGGTTTACCTGTTGAACCAGAAGTATACAAGATAAACAAAGGATCCTCGGCATCCATGATTTCGGCCACACAATTGTCTGAAGCCTCGTCAAGTAAGGGTTGTACATAGATATCTCTACCCTCTTTCATTTTGATGGTAGCATTAGTTCTTTTAACAACCAAAACAGTACTAACAGAAGGGCATTTTTCAAGCGCTTCATCAATAATAGGCTTTAATTCAATGGTTTTGCTACCACGGAATCCACCGTCTGAGGTAATAACCATTTTACATTCACTATCGATGATTCTACTAGCTACAGCTGAGGCAGAAAAACCAGCAAAAACAACGGAATGAATGGCCCCTATACGTGCACATGCTAGTACAGATACGGCCAATTCTGGAATCATTGGCAAATAGATGCAAACTCTATCCCCTTTTTTAATGCCTTGCTCACGCAAAACATTTGCCATTTTAGAAACACGTTGGTGCAATTCATTGTAAGTAATGTGCAATGCTTCTTCATTAACATCATTTGGTTCGAAAATTATGGCTGTCTTTTCTCCCCTTTTGTTTAAATGTCTATCAATACAATTTTTGACGATATTTACTTTAGCACCAGAGAACCATTCTACTTCAGCATCAACCATATTAAATTCTACTACTTTGTCCCATTGTTGGTACCAAGTAAAATTTTCTTCCGCAATTTTTCCCCAAAATTTTCTTGGTTCGCGTACCGATTTATTATAATGCTTGAAATATTGTTCTAAATTGTCTATTTTGTAGTAACTCATCTGTTTAAAATTTGGATAAATATATTAAAAGGCTATTAATAGTTGAAAAAAAATCTAGAAATACCTAAATAATCGTTCAAAAATCAACTTATGTAAAACTAATATTTTTTTTTGTTAATTACTAGCAAGCTTAACAAATCACCTCATAAATTTTCTAGAAATTTTAGCTACAAATTAATCAACTAGTTAGACACAATTATTCCAATCAGTTTTCGATATTTAATATTTTCTATGGTAGATTAAAACTGTATTTGTTTTTTAAATAATAACTAACATTCTAAAGCTATTAAAATTTTAACCTTCTAAAAAAAAACTGCTAGTACATCATTTGTGTACTAGCAGTTTATCCCATTATTTTTTGATAGCCTCCGCTTTCTTCTTTGCTTCTTTTGCTGCTTTTTCTTTCTCTTTTTCCTTTTTTCGAAAGTAACCTCTAAGTAAAAAATTTTCTTTTGCAGCCTCCATATTTTGTTCTAATCCTTTGGAACCTTTGCGTAAATTTTCTACTGTTTTTTTCATGTCAGCAGCGATTTGTTCGTCTTTGAGTAGTTTTCCTAAAATTCCTTGACTATTGTTGACGCTAATAAGTAAAGATGCCATTTCCTCGGTAATAATCTCGGCATTTTTGGCAGACACTTCAACAGACGACAATATTGTATTGAACTCAACTGGTTCTACTGAAATTAATCTAGCTCCTTCTTTTACCTCAGGTGACTGTGTACTACCTTGTGAAATTACTAAGATTCGATCACCAATAACACCTTCGGAGGTAATCGATGTTTTACTATCTTTCTTGATGAATTTTTTAACCTTTGTATCCATTACAACGGCTACATTTACTGTCGAATCATTAACAATATCGATTTGCTCTACCGTACCTACGGCAATCCCTAAGAAGCGAACCTGACCCCCAACTTGTAAGCCGCTTACATTTCGAAAATTAGAATTTAGAGTGAATTTCGAACTAAATAAATTTTGGTTAGTACCTATGAAAAATATGATGACTAACAATATTAATATTCCTAAGGATACGAAGATCCCTAGTTTGACTTTATACGAGTTATTTGCTGTTTGCATGGTTTTCTATTTAAAAAATGATTGAATGTAGGGATCACTGTCTGTGGTAAATTCTTGTAAGTTTCCTTCTTTATATACTTTTCCGTCTTTCAACATGATGATTCTGTCGGCTACCGTTTTGACACAATTAATGTCGTGAGTAATAATAATCGAAGCGTTCTTAAATTTGGATTTGGTATCATTAATAAGATGACTAATTTCATCAGAAGTAATAGGATCCAAACCCGTTGTAGGTTCATCATACAAAATAATATCGGGTTTAACGACCAAGGTTCGAGCGAGACCTATTCGTTTTTTCATACCTCCGGAAAGTTCTGATGGCATTTTGTCTATCGCATCTGGTAAGCCAACATTTTCTAAGGCTTCTACAATCATTCTGTCCACTTCTTCAGTCGAAAATTTTTCTTTTAATCGAAGAAGTGCAAAAGTTAAATTCTCTCGAACAGTCATCGAATCGTATAGTGCAGCACTTTGAAATAGAAAACCAATTTTTTGGCGGACTTTTATAAGATCATCCTCTGATATTCCGGTTAGTTCATACTTTCCAACCTTAATACTCCCCTGATCATGTTGCAATAAATTGACAATACATTTGATCAGAACCGATTTTCCTGTACCTGATTTACCTAAGATTACCAGATTCTCATTTCCATAAAGATTTAAAGTGACACCATCAAGTACTTTTAGATCACCAAAGCTTTTGGTCAGCCCTTCAATTTGAATGACTGCCTTTTTAGTTTCGGTATCCATTATAATAAATCGGTTATTTGTACGGCAATTAAATCTACAATGATCAATAATAAGGATGCGGTTACTACAGCTGAATTGGCCGCAATACCCACGCTTTCGGTTCCTCGTCCTGCATGATAACCTTTGTAACATCCGACCAAACCTATTACTGCTCCAAAAAAGAAGGATTTAATTACCGCTGGAAAAATGTCTATAAATTCTAAATTGCTAAAGGCTTGGTTTAGAAAAAGTTTTAAACTCAAATTATCTTTAATATTCACGCCCAACCAACTACCAAAAATACCTATGGCATCTGCATATAAAGTAAGTAGCGGAATCATAATCGTCGCCGCCAAAACTCTTGGGATTATTAAAAAATTGATTGGATTAGTATTCGAAACCTCCATAGCATCTATCTGCTCGGTTACACGCATAGAGCTCAATTCTGCACCCATGCTCGATCCTATTTTACCAGCGCAAATTAAGGCCGTAATTACAGGACCCATTTCTCGGATGATTGAAATACTAACCATTCCTGGCAACATAGCTACCGCTCCAAAACTAACGAGTGAAGGTCTTGATTGAATGGTTAGTACCAAACCCACAATGATACCCGTAATCGAAATCAAGCCTACGGACTTATTCCCAATTTGATAGCATTGCTTTAAAAATTCTTGAAATTCAAACTTTTTGGTAAATAGGTTTCTTGTTACCAAAGAAATATATTCGACTACATTACCCAAAAGCATAAAATAGTGTATCATTTTATGCTTTACGAGCTGCGTCAATCTCGGAGAATCCTCAGTGGAATCCTCCTGGTAAAGTATTTTTTTTTGCATGTGGTGGTTATTTAAAAGATAGTTAAAGATACTGCTGATACGATGCAGCATATTTATACCATTTTTAAATAAACTTATAAAATACCAATATTTAGAAAGGATATCCTATGGCAAGGTTGAAGATCAAATTCTCTTTTCTCCACGACCTGTCTGTAAAATCAATTTTGTCTACGACCCAATTTTTACCATTGGTCTCATAAGGGGTACGCAACGGAAAAGCCAAATCAGTTCTAAGGACTAAAAAACTAAAATCAAAACGAAGTCCAACTCCTGTTCCTACTGCCAATTGGTTTAAGAATTGACTACTGATTTCTGCTCCTGGTTTTTCTACGCTTTTATTTCGAAGCCAAATATTTCCAGCATCTACAAATACGGCACCTTTTACAAAACTGTAAATTTGGGTTCTGAGTTCGGTACTGAATTCTAATTTTAAATCTCCCGATTGGTCTGGCAAAAAACTGTTGGTAACTGCATTACCATTAAAACTTCCGGGTCCAATTGATCTCGCTCTAAAAGCTCGAATACTACTCGTACCACCAATGAAAAATTGTTTTATAAAAGGTAAATTATTCGAATTTCCATATGGTAATCCTGCTCCAACGATAATTCTGCTTGCTATTTTTGTTTCGCTATTAAAATTATAGTAGTGACGGAATTCAAATTCTGCTTTTGTGTATTGACTAAAGGGTACTCCAAAAACCGTCTTTGGATCGCTGCTGTCATTCGCTCCTAATAATAGTGATAAAGCATTACCCGAAAAATCTAGACTTCCTTTGAAGTAAATATTATTCTTTTTGTTTTTGAGCATCGTATTTGTATAGGTATACGAATAATTGGTACCAAAAATAAGTTGCTTGTCAATAATACTCTGCAACGACGGACTTGCCGCGATCTGCGATAAATACAAATCGGATACATTATTTGACGATGTATAGGCAATATTAACCACATTTAGATTGTGTTCTTTACGTTCGTTTTCTTTCCAAGAATAACCAAAAGAACTATTGAAAGTTTTTAACGAATATAATTTTGTTCGCAATTGGTACTCATAACCAATTGTGGCTTTGGTGTTTGGTACATAGGCGCTACCTGAGTTCATGCGAACAGGCGAGATAAAACGCGGCCACACCAAATTGGCTTCTCCTCCAAATCGGTACACATTGAATCCGTTGTTTTGACCTGAAACCTGCACTTCAAGCCCCGAAAAAGCTGAAATACTAAGCAGCTCAGCTCCTTTAAAAGTATTGCGATTACTCCAGTTAATATTCAATTCTGTACCCGAATAGTTGGCAGTATTCGTTTTTGCGAGTGCCTCTACTTGTATGGATTTTTTGGGCAAAGGAGTCAAATAATAGTAGGCATCCAATTGATCCTTGAAACGATCATTTACTTTGAATTCATTATTTACAAATTTAAAAGTTCCTAAAGTGATCAATCTATTTAGTGACAAATTGTGTGTAGTTCTATTGTATAATTCGCCCTTTTTGAACAATAAGCTTTTGTCGAAAATGATAGGTTTAAAGACAGTATTATTATCTATTACCGTAAAATTTTCCAGTTTTATTGAGTCTTGCTTTCGATTAGCAACTGTATCTCTCTTTAAATTAAAACTTGGGTAAACATAAACATCGTTAATCTTGTATTGTATAGCCGCTTTAGCAGGGATTTCTTTTTTAATTTTTAAAATTAAAGCTACCTCATGTTTAGCTACCGTACTATCTACTTGAACCAATAAATAGTCTTCGTTAAAATAATAAAAGCCTCGTTCTTTTAGTTTGGCATCGATACGACTACGCTCTGTTTTAATGACATCAAGATTGTAAGGCTTTCCAATCTTTAAAACAGAATTTTTTCTAGCCAAAGTAATTTCTTTGCTCAAGACGGTACTGTCCTTCGGGTATTCTATTGACTTGATTTTATACTGGTTCTGCAATTTAATCTCATAGGTTGCGGTTGCTTTTTTCCCTTTCGAAATAGAATCTGCTTTTGTTGCTGCATTAAAAAAACCACGGTTTTCAATGTAATTCTGAACCACATCTTTGTTATAATCCAAATTTACAGCACTCATCAAAACCGGTGCTTCTCCTACTTTATATTTTAGCCAATATTTGAATCCTTTGTCCTTTTTTACCTCTCCTGCCAAATTATAGAAAAAGATTCCAGGTCTAAAACCCAAAAAAGATTTATTGGGGATAGGTCTAATCAAATCATTCAATTCTGATTCTATCTTTTTGACTTTACTCTTTGCAGTAGTACCTTTTTCGATTAAAATCTTGTGACCTGTGTACAAGAAATCCCCTTCTGGAATTTTACTTGTTCCGCTACAATTTACTAGCAGCGATCCTATATAAATTAACGATATGTATTTACTTATTTTCATCCTTCTTAGGCTTTCTGTTTTCTTTATTTTTGTCTGTTCGCTGTTTAGTTTGAAACAACTCTTTGAATTTATTGTAGTTCATCGTGATGATAAAAGCTACTCCCGTTTCAACAACTTGGCCTTGTAAAGCTACTTGATAATTGTTTTTTCTATAGGCACGCACTTTGTAGCGCCCATCTGTCGTCAGTAGGTAATCTGCAGTTACATCACCTGCAATATTAGTCGCTTGCTCATTGGCATTTTGTGCTCCTTCAACACCAAAACTACTTCCTAATGTCACCTTTAATCGATCGTTAAAAAGTTGCTTTGAAAGTCCTACATTCAAATCCGTACGTTCTTTTTTCTCTCCTGTTGAATAATCTTCTGTCGCTTGTAAATCAAAATCAATTTGGATTCCTTTGATCAAATCACCGGCTAAATTATTCAATTGCTGAGACAGAATTTTACTTACACTTTGTTTGGCCAAATAAGCACCACTCGTCCCTCCTGCTTCACTTGAAAACGGATTTTCACCAATAAAACGGTTCAGTAGCAACAACGCAAAAACTTGCTTGTTCATCGCATCATCATCAGTTTTTAACTGTGTCAACTTGGCTTGGGTTGTATTGATAATTTCGGCAGAAACATCATTATTACCATCCGGCAAAACAATATCAAACGAAATTTCGGGCTGCAACAACTCCCCTTTCATGATCAAATTGGTTTCAAACGGAATTTTTTGTTTGTAGGTATTTCTTGTTTCATCAGTTATTCCGGTTAATTGATCATCAACCAAATCAAGTGGCGATGCATCTACTTTGTAAACAGCTGTAATATTGATATTGGCCGTTGTTGGTTCTCCAGTCCAAAGAATATAACTATCAGGCTGAATTTCGAATTTTCTTTTTATTAAATTAAAATTCATTTCATAGGCCCCACCAGTAAATTCATATTTCCCAGTCAATGTAGTTTTACCTGATGGGTCAATTCCTCCTGTCAATTGCGCTTCTCCTTGCAGTTTTAAATAATCACCATTAGATTCATCAATCACAATCGAAATTTCTGCTTTTTTATCCACAACAATATTCACTGTTGCATCAATTCCTGTAAACTGCGTTTGTACAATATCTTTCATTGGGTCTTCAACAGTAATCAAAACGGGCTGATCCTGATCGATAAACTCTACAATCCCCTCACGATCAGCAATGGAAGGATCTGACTGTGGTAATACTATACTGAATTTTGTATCTTCATTAACCTTGATGGTACCATCAACAACTGGACTGTTCATTGTTCCTTTTATACCCAAGTTATTATCCAAGAACAATTCACCATAAAATAATTTATTGTCTTTGGAAGTTGAATTAACCGCTCTAAAATTCTTAGCATCTATATTCAAATTAAAACCTACATTGGTGTAATCATTAGTATCAATAAAGCCAGTTACCTTCAACGGATTTTTGTTTTCATCTTGTAATTTAAAATCATCAAAAACGATTTTTTTATCTCGAAATACAATCTGGTCGTTATTCAATTGGTATTTCGAATTTAAAGGCACCACAACAAAATTAACTGAATTGAATTTCAAAGCACCCTCCACAACAGGGCTTGATGCTTGCCCTTTGACCTTCATTTTTCCATCAATAAAACCTTCACTATCTTTTAAATAGTCGGTTGCAAAAGCTTGTAGTGACTTTATTTGTAATTTATCAATGAGCACATCAAAATCCAAATTACTTGAGCTTATCGTGTACGAGCCGTCTATGTTCATTTGGTTTCCTAATCCGGATAAACCAACGTTTGCTGTGTAAACATCTGCATTTTTATTAGCGACCTTCAACTGCAAATCGCCAACCGAATCTTCCTTGATTTTAAGATTTTCAATTTTTAAATCAGCTACAAATAATGGATTAGTAGTCAAATTTTTAATTACAGTTTCTCCATTAATAGTTCCGCCTAAATCAAAATCGGTTTTAGCAATATTCGTTAAGGTTTCAATTTTGAAATTTTCAAATTTTGCCACAACAGGTCCGGTAACTTTATTGTTTTCTGATTGAATAGAAATCGCCTGATTACCATTTTTAATTTCGAAATCTGAAAACTGAATTCCCTTTGGAGCAATTTTTATAAAGTTATCAGGAGCAACTACCCATTCTTCATAATTCAAAAGCATACTTTTGGGATCAAAAGAAACGGTCATTGCTCCCAAGCTATCTTTAACACGACCACCAATCACATATTTCTCCTTATCTTCTTGGTCCTGACTCACCAATTGGTAATTAATCGTATTATCAGTTATTGTACCTCCAACTGACGTTTTAGGAACTTCAAACTGAGCATTTTTCAACAAACCAAAAGATACATTGTAATTGAGCGTATTTGCTTGAGTATCTATAGTTAGTAAACCATTCGAAATTTCGTTAGACGCATAATTAATTCTGGGAATAACACCTTTTACAACAATACTATCGTTTGTTGATTGGTAGGATCCTGTCAAATCAATAGCAGATAATTCAACCAATTCTGGAACCAATTTTTTCAAGATAGGATCGTCTTTGATGGTAAACGCAAAATCTAATGATTGTGCCTCTTTCTTGGCCACATATTTCTTGTCAAATTGGTAGTATTTCGAAATAGAATTCATTAATGCATCTCCAATTGTAGTTAATTTATATTCACCACTTATCACACCATCAGCAAACTGTGATTTTAAAACAATCGAATCTCTAGCAATTGAGCTAACTGCTTTTATCGAAATAGAATCTATAGGAAACTGTTCTTTTTCAAGAGCGACCAAAAAGTTGCTTGCAGATAAAGTTCCGTTTAAATTATCAACACTTAAATCATCAAATCTAGCAATTACATCTCCTTTTAATTTCAAAGGCCCAGCGTGAAGATTCAATTTTTCAAGATCCAATATATCAACATTAAGCTTCAAATCTACAGTTGGCTTTTTTGGATTTGATGAACCTTTAGCATCCATAGCAAAACTTACATTTGGATCAGATGATTTGGCTTTTATATCAAAATTACCATTGCTAATAGAACCACCCAAAAATATGTTTTGATAATTGTATTGGTTGTAATTGGCAGCAATCACCTTGGTCGTAAAAGTAGCCTTCGACACAGCAGGATCTAAGCTCACTCCATTAATGGTAGCATTTGCTGTAATTTTGCCCAATTGCTTGTTTTTTATCAACTGACCCACATCAAAATTTTGAATGCTAACATCAGCAATATATTTTTCGTTATTTTTTCGGCTTTGATCAAAACTAGCTTGCATTACTGCACTACCAAAGCTACTTTTTACAGCCAAATTTGTTTTAAAAACAGCCATGCTCCCTTTAAAATCTCCTTTAAGATTAAAGTTTTTAGGTAGCTGTATACTATTAGGTATCATATTTTTAGGCACAAAACCATTTATATCTTTTGCAGTACTCTCTAGGTAGAGCGAATTTATATCAAAATTACTTTTATCAAAATTTGGCAATCCCACCACATTTCCCTTAAAAGCGACTTTGGTGCTTCCTAATCCGCTAGCATTAAAATTCGAAATCGTCATTTGATCTACTCGTCCTTTTAAAACGGCATTAAATGCCAAAATTGCATTGGGATAATTCTTGAAAACATCATTCGAAATTAAACTTGGCACTAGTAGCAATACGTCTTTAAATCCTAAAGTACTATTGATTAAATTGACATCAACCACTAGATTTTCTACATGTTCACTCAGAGATGCAATAGATGGATAAGTGGCAATAATTGATTTTTCTAGCGTGGTTTGTGGTGTTTTCAAATACAATTTTTGCAGAGACGCGCCTTTGTCTGAATACGCAAAAGCAGTTCGCAATTCTTGTATAGAAAAGCCGCTTTTTTCAACAAATTGTAAAGATGAAATAGTTCCTGTATAAGCATTGTTATTTGCTACGATTGATTCCCCTACAAAATTCAAGTCCTTAATAGCAAGGTGATTATAATCCATACCCTTAACTATTTTAACTTCATTTTCATTATCGAAAGCAAAAGTAACTGCTTGAATTCCGATTTTTTTTATTTCGAAATTCCAAGGTAAAGATGTTTCCGTTGCAGCAGTTTCAGAGGAAGATTTTTTAGCTTCGACTAATGATTTAAGTAATGCAACACTTCCCGTAGTTTTAGATAAATTAATTTCGTTGACTACAATATGTTGTTTCTGCAAATCAATAGATTCTAGCTGCGTATCCAAATGTTCAAGTGCAATATTGGCATTCATTTTTGCTACTGCACTTTGGTAAGAAACTACTATGTCGTCCAAATTAATTTTGCTCAACTTCAATTGTAGAAATTTAGTATCGGCTTTCGCTTTAACATCTTCCGCTACTTTTTGAACAGCTTCTGCTATATCTTGACTGAGATTCAATTTAAAACCTTTCAAGTTAATTTCGGGAACATCAAACGCAAGATTATCCAAATCAAACTGATCAATTTTTGTATCGAAATGTTGAATTCCTAACGAAACATTGTTTTTCGATACTTCATCTTGATAGTTAAAACGTACTTTATCTAAGCTAATATTTTTTATCGAAATGGCAGTTGAGGAACTTTCTTCAGTTTTTGGCTGATCAGGAGTTGCGAAAGCTTTTATAATATAGTCAAAATTAAAAACGCCCACTTTGTTCACTTTTATATTCGCAACAGCATCATCCAGCGCAATAGAATTGATTTGAACTTTGCTATTTATCAATTGAAATAAATCAATATCAACTTTTAAAGATTTTCCAGCAACCAAAGTATCTTTTGACTGCTCCTCAAAATAAAAATCATTCAAAATAACTTTTTTAGGCAACCCAATCTCAATTGACCCAATTGCTACTTTGGTTTTGATCTTTCCTTCAAGATAAGACACCGCATAATCTTTGACTTTGTTTTGGACAAAAGACACTTGTAATAATAGCACAAGAAGCAAAAATAGGGCAACTATGCCAGCAATCACTTTTAAAAAAATTGTAAAGGCTTTTTTCAAGTTTTATAAATTATAAAATTAATACCATTTCCATATGAAATTTAAATACCAAATACTTTTCCATTTCATCAAGTGGAAGACCTACTCCTACTCGTAAAATACAACTTAATCTACAGAAACCACTGAATCACAATCAAGTTAACATTTAGATATAATTTTGTGAAGATACTGCCTAGACATTTATTACACTTATATAATTAAATCAAATTGTTTTAAAATTTAAAGTCTTCAATCTTCAATTTCCACCTTAAATTAAACAAAAAAAACACCTTAACCAATTTTACATGATTAAGGTGTTTGTAATACAAAAACGATTTACTCTATTTTTTAGCTAATGCTTGGAATACCTACCATTTCGTCTGTGTCTGCGGCATAATCAACACCATCAACATCAAATCCAAAAAGATTATAAAAATCTTTACGGTATCCTTCCAAATCACCAATTTCTTCAAGGTTTTCAGTAACAGCTTCTTGCCATAATGCAGCAACTTTGGCTTGTATGTCTTCACGCATTTCCCAGTCGTCTACACGTATACGTCCTTGCTCATCTGTAGGTACTTCATTCCCACTGTACAAACGATCTGCATACAAACGTTGAATTTGCTCAATACATCCTTCATGAATTCCTTCTGCTTTCATGATTTTGTATAATAATGAAATATATAACGGAATCACAGGAATCGCTGAGCTTGCTTGTGTTACCAAGGCTTTGTTCACAGAAACATATGCTTTACCATCTAAATCAGCTAAGCTTTTTGTGATCTCAAAAGCAGTTGCTTCCAAATGATCTTTTGCACGACCAATTGTTCCTTTGCGGTAAACAGCCTCTGTTAATGATGGCCCGATATAGGAATAAGCTACTGTTGTAGCTCCAGGAGCTAATAAGTTGTCTGCTTTTAAAGCATCCATCCACATTGCCCAGTCTTCACCACCCATTACGGCAATTGTATTTTCGATGTCATCACCACTACATGGCTCAATAGATACTTCCGATACTTTACCTGAGTGAAAATCTACGGTTTTATTCGTGAATTTTTCTCCTATTGGTTTCAAAACCGAACGGTGTAGCACTCCTGTGTTAGGATTTGTACGCACCGGCGATGCTAAACTATATATTACTAAATCTATTTGACCTAAATTTTCCTTTATTAAAGCTAAAGTTTGTGCTTTTATCTCGTTCGAAAATGCATCACCATTCACACTTTTTGCATACAATCCAGCCTTAGTAGCTTCTTTTTCAAAAGCTGCTGAGTTGTACCATCCTGGTGAAGCTGTTTTTCCAGCTGTTGGTGGTTTTTCGAAAAAGACACCTATAGTTGCTGCATTAGAACCAAAAGCACTTGTAATACGTGAAGCCAATCCAAAACCTGTTGAAGCACCAATAACCAATACTTTTTTGGCACCGTCAATTGCTCCCTTTGATTTTACATATTCAATTTGATTTTTTACGTTTTGCTCGCATCCTTTTGGTTGAGATGTCAGGCAAATAAATCCTCTCATTCTTGGTTCTATGATCATTTTTCTTTTTTTATCGTTTGTATATAAATGGCGCCTAAGCGTTCTAAATGTATTTTTTTTGAGGTACAAATATAAAGTTTTATATTACTTCAACAAGGCTTTGGCATGAATTAAAGCCGAATCTGAGACCACAGCTCCAGATAGCATCTGAGCGATTTCGACAATGCGTTCTTCTGCTGACAGCAAGACCAATTCAGATTGCGTATCGTCTCCTACTGTAGATTTAAATACCTTAAAGTGAGCATTACCTTTGGCAGCAATCTGAGGTAAATGTGTAATGGCAAAAATTTGCATGGCTTTACTCATCTCTTTCATGATCTCTCCCATTCTAATCGCAATCTCTCCTGAAACTCCAGTATCAATTTCGTCAAAAATCAACGTTGGTAATTTTGAGTATTGAGCCAGTATCGCTTTTACAGATAACATAATCCTTGACATCTCCCCGCCTGAAGCTACTTTTTTCAGTAAACCAAAATCAGTTCCTTTGTTGGCAGCAAACAAGAATTGTAACTCGTCTTTTCCGTTTTCGAAATAATTGGCGGATGGCGTTACTTTGATATCAAAACGAACATTTGGCATTCCTAAAGTAGCCAAAATCGAAATCAATTTCTCTGATAAGATCGGAATCGCAATTTCTCTGTTCGAATGAATGGTCGCTGCTAACACATCCAATTCTGCGGCTTTATTTTCTATCGAAAGGGTCAATTTTTCAATGTCTTCACCTAAATTCCCTAGTTCAACGACAGATTGATCCAATTGCGTCATTATAGCAATCAATTCTTCTACCGTTGCTACTTGATGTTTCTTTTGTAAATTATAAATTAACTGTAACTTTTGATTGATAAGTTCCAATTGTGCTGGGTCACTGACCAAACTTTCACTGCTATCGTTCAATTCGTTCGTGATATCGTCCATTTCGATCAAAACACTCATCACGCGCTCCTGCAAGGACTGATACTCCGGTGAAAAAGATACGATTTTTTGCAAAGCTGCTTTTATATCATTCAATCCAGACAAAACACCTACAGCATCGGCACTAGTGATCGCAATTGATTTGTCTAATGATTCCTTTATAATTTCGACATTATTAAGCTTTTCAAAATCACTTTCTAATGTTTCTTGTTCATCCGCCTTCAGCTTTGCTTCTTGCAGCTCTGTCAACAAAAATTGATTGTATTCTTGTTCTTTATAGGACTCCGCTTGCTTTTTTACCAAGGCATTCAACTTTGATTTCTCTGCTTTATATTGTTTTAAAAGTCCTTGGTAAGAAACAATAACTTCTACATTGGTAGCAATAGCATCGATAATTTTGAACTGCACATTCTCATCCGATAACTCTTGAGTTTGCTGTTGCGAATGAATATCGATTAAATACAAACTTAATTCCTGCAACTCTTGAAGGTTTACGGGACTATCATTGATAAAAGCACGCGATTTACCTGATGGCAAAATTTCACGTCTTATAATGGTATCGTCCTCATAATCGAGATCATTAGCATCGAAAAAGGGTTTTAGATTGTATTTCGAAATTTCAAAATGAGCTTCGATGATACATTTTTCTTCTTTATTTTTAAGCGAACTCAAATCAGCTCTTTTTCCAAGAACCAGACCTAATGCTCCAAGTATAATGGACTTTCCTGCACCAGTTTCCCCAGTGATAATTGAAAATCCTTTTGAAAAATCAATAGATAACTTTTCAATTAAAGCGTAATTTTTTATAGATAGCGTGGTTATCATCTAAATTGTTTTTGTAAAATCGAAATTTATATAAAAAGCTTTTTAGTATTTAATGGTTGACCATTTACTAGAATTTAATGGCGATGTTCTATTCAAACTGTCCAATAAATCGGTAATGGTAATACTCGGTCCTCCTGAAAATATAGAGACGATCTCGTCTGACTTAGCATCAAAAAACACACGAGTCAAAAAAGCATTGGGCTTAGCAGCGTAAAGCTTATTCAAATCGATTAATGAAGCTTTCACCTTTTCTTTAGACCCTTTTAAATCTTTTGTCATCAAATCCAAACCAGTATGATAGTCGCTAATTGTAGTTCGAATAACTGAAAATGTTGGTGATAATAAATCATTAATCAAAAAATAACGGTTTTGAAAACCATCTGCTTGACTCCAACCTTTATATCCACCTTGTTGCGCATTATTAGCAATATTTTGTGCTATAACTAAATTTTCAGTACCTGAATTTGGTTCGAAAGAATCAGCATCTAGTCCTAGAATAACATATGCATAAAACGAAACCACCGATACCAAATTCGATTCAAAACCATTTGGATTGAAAATCAAGTTCTGAAATTGTGTGTATCGAAAGCTAAAATCTTTATCATTAAAATTTAAAACTGGCGATGAATAGGATGAATTATAAATAGGTCTCGAAGATTGTACTTGTATCGTAGCAATAAAATCATCTGAACTATTAGCCGAGACAGTGATGTACATGGAACAATTTATCTTTTCGCTTTGTTTTAAAGCTTTTCCGGTCCAATCTGTTTTGTTTACAAAATCAGTTAATGAAGTTTGTAATGTTTTAAAAACCATTTGATTGGTTGCTGCCAACTTCTCGGTATTAACCGTGACAGTACAATTCAGCTGTTGTGAATGTAGAGTAGAAAAAAAGACAAGTGCGAAAAAAAGAATCCATTTATTCATGAAAATAGGCTTTTATTTTGTTTAAAATATCATCTGCAACTGCTTCCTTGGATTTTAGTTCCATAGGTTCAATGTTGAAATCTTTATCTATAAAAGTAACTTTGTTAGTTGCTTTTTTAAATCCAGCGCCTTCATCTTGCAGTGAATTGAGAACTATCAAATCTAAGTTTTTTTTCTGAATTTTCAGCTTCGCATTCTCAATTTCATTTTCTGTCTCCAAAGCAAAACCGATCAAAAACTGATTTTTTTTCAATTCCCCCATAGACAATAAAATGTCTTTGGTTTTTTCCATTTCGATAACAAAATTAACTGCCGCTTTTTTAATCTTTTGAGTAGCGACATTTTTTGGTCGGTAATCGGCAACAGCTGCAGCTGCAATTGCTACGTCAACAGTAGCAAAGTACTCATGACATGCATCATACATCTCTTGCGCAGTTACAACCGGAATAACTTTAATTCCTGAGTGATTTGATTTGAAATTTGTAGGACCGGAAACTAATATTACCTCTGCACCTAAATTTGCAGCACTATGTGCAATATCAAACCCCATTTTGCCAGAAGAATGATTCCCTATAAAACGAACAGGATCAATCGCTTCATAAGTTGGTCCAGCGGTAATTAAAATTTTCTTTCCTCTAAGTGGGAGCTTACTTTCAAGTTCTTTTTCTATAAAAGAGACGATATTTTCTGGTTCTGCCATACGGCCTTCACCTGAAAGTCCGCTTGCTAGCTCACCTGACTCAGCTGGAATAACAAAATTACCAAAAGAATCTAAGGATGATAAACTTTGAATCGTTGAGGGATGTTTGTACATATCCAGATCCATTGCGGGTGCGACATATACAGGACATTTTGCAGACAAATAGGTAGCAATAACTAAGTTATCACAAATACCTGCAGTCATTTTTGCCATGGTATTGGCAGTAGCGGGAGCAATAATCATCAAATCGGCCCAAAGACCTAGTTCGACATGGTTATTCCATTCTGCTTCTTGATCTTCATCGTTGTAAAAACTTGAAAATACAGGATTTTTTGAAAGGGTTGCCAACGTAAGTGGCGTTACAAAATCCTTAGAAGCAGGTGTCATTATCACTTGGACATGTGCACCTGCTTTTATAAAGAGTCGTACTAATGAGGCTGTTTTATAGGCAGCAATCCCACCAGAAACACCTAGTAAAATTTTCTTACCGTTTAAAACTGACATTTTCTACGTATTATTTGTTTGAATCTCTGTGGTAAATTTTACCGTCTAACCATTCTTGAACTGCTAATGCATGTGGCTTAGGTAATTTTTCATAGAATTTTGAAACTTCGATTTGTTCTTTGTTTTCAAAAACCTCTTCAAGACTGTCATTATAAGTAGCAAACTCTTCTAATTTCTCTGTCAATTCTTTTTTGATTTCAGAGTTAATTTGGTTTGCTCTTTTAGCCATAATGGTAATCGCTTCATACACATTCCCAGTAGGCTCTTCAATAACTGTTTTATTATACGTTATTGTATTTACTGGAGCGTTCGTCTTTTTTAAATCCATGACTTTATTTATTTAGTAAATTTTTGTAAATCTTGTTCTATTCTAGCTAACATTTCATCAGCCTTTTGTTTGTATTTTGTACCTTCTTTGAACTTAACCAAATTAGTATACGCTTTTTTAGCTACTAATAAGCGCTCTTCCATTTTGTCTGGAACACTGTTTATACCTAATTTGTATGCAGAATCTAATCTGTAATACAATGCATCTTCTTTATATGGAGTCCCTGGATAATCATTTATAAAATTATCTAACGCCACCAAAGCTGATTTATAGTCAGAGATTGTATTATAACCTCTAGCGTTTTCGTATACTTTCTTCTCGATTTTTTCAGCTAATCCTTTTACAATTTCATTCGCCTCTGGCAAATAAGTTGAATTGGGATAGGTATCAATAAAGTTTTGAAGTTTTTCTATCGCTTTATTTGTATCTGTCTGATCTAAGCTATACGTTGGTGATAGTTTAGAATAACTTTTTGCACCCAAAAAGGCTGCTTCTTCTGATTTTTCACTTTTTGGATAACTCGAAGTAAAACTTTCAAATTGATATCCAGCCAAATAAAACTGATTAGTTTTAAAATACGATTGAGAAAACATATAGAATAACTTTTCGGCTTGAGGTTTTCCTCGATACGTAGTTGCTACTTGCTCAAACAATCGAATCGCTTTGGTATACTTACCTGCATCGTACAATTTAGTTCCCATTTCGTACTTAACAGCAATATCTTCATTTTTCAATGCTTTTTGATATTCATTGCAAGAAGTAAACACAACTGCAATAAGTAGTACTGATACTAATTTTTTCATTTATTAATTTTATCGATTCAATTATCTATTATAAAAACAAAAAATTGCACCGAAGATTCGGTGCAAATTTAGGTATTAATTTAGCCACTACAAAATATTTCTTTATAGGAACAAAAAGTGTGTTTTATTTATCAAAATCAGCGACGAAAGAATCAATTCTTCCCGCTAATGATTCGTCTACAGGGACTAAAGGTAAGCGTACGTAATTTTCAGCAATACCTTGTGATTTAAACACTTGCTTAATACCAGCAGGATTACCTTGTTCAAAAATCATATCAATACAGTTTGTTAATTTGTAATGAATAGCAAAAGCTTCATCTACTTTTCTATTCAAACCTAAACGCACCATTTCTGAAAAAGCCGTTGGAAAACATTGTCCAACAACAGTAATTATCCCTACTCCACCTGCCAAAATCATAGGTAAAGCTATCATATCATCACCAGAAATAACCAAGAAATCCTTTGGTTTATTTTTTATGATTTCCATCGCTTGTACCAAATCTCCTGCTGCTTCTTTTAAGCCTACAATGTTCTTACAATCGTTGGCTAGTCTTATTACCGTTGCTGGTAACATATTACTAGCTGTTCTACCTGGTACGTTATATATGATAACAGGTAGCGGAGAAGCCTCGGCTACTGCTTTGTAATGCTGGTAAATTCCTTCTTGAGTCGGTTTATTGTAAAATGGTGAAACAGAAAGTATAGCTTCAAATCCAGAGAAATCTCTGGTTTTTAATTCTTCAACCAATTTATAGGTATCGTTCCCTCCTAAGCCTAAAACTAAGGGCACTCTACCACTATTTGCTTCAAGTACTGTTTTGATTACCAATTCCTTCTCATCAGGACTTAGTGTAGCAGTCTCAGCTGTAGTCCCTAAAACTACAAGATATTCTATGCCTCCATCTATTGAGAAATCTACAATCTTAGACAGCGCCTCTGTATCGATTGTTAAATCTGCTTTGAATGGGGTTATTAGTGCGGCTCCAGTTCCTATTAATGATTGCATGGTTTGGTTATATTTTATTTAATATTTTTAAGTATCGAAAAAGTTCATGGATAAAAACTTGGTAATTCTCTGCGTCACTTGTGATTGTCAGATCATTTAATTTTCTATCCACAGATGAAAAGCCTACTTTAAATCTCGCTTTTGATTGTTGTGTAATTACCAACAACATTGCTTTTTCAATGTCATAATAATTAATCAATAAATCAAAATCAGTTGCTATAAATGCTTTCACAGCTTCATTATTTATTCCTCCTTGCCAGCTAAGATTTTTAGGAGAACAAAAAACTACATTTTCTGAAATTAGTTTTTGAGCTTTATTCTTAAAAACAACTACTTTAATGTTCTCTTTTGCTATTCCATTGGCTATAACACCTTCGATTAATTGTTGTTTTTCTGAAAAATAATTTTCATCAATCAACAATCCAACTGTTTTTATAGTACTATTATCCGTAGTGCTTTTCTCAGTATTCAAACTGGCTTTCACCTTCCTCTTAACTACTAATTCCTTTAAATAATTCCACAGCATATTCCTTTCTCTACTAGGCAAAATTAAAAAATTCTGACACAATTTGGACAGCAAATCTATAAAACTAAAATGTAGAATTAAAACTTTTTGTTATATTCTTAACATCAAACGGGTTTACAATCACTTCTGGGCATAAAAAAAACGTCTCAAAAAGACGTTTTTTACTATTTCGAAAAGTACAAATTCTTAATTATAAATACTTTCTTTTTTAAAGTGCACTGCTAGAAGGTAATACACTACCGCTCTATGTTTATTTCCGTTCGAACGACCATATTTTTCAATAACAGCATCGATTCCTGCATCTAATTCAGGTCCATCTGTTAAACCTAACTTCTTAATCAAGAAATTATTTTTAACCGTGTCCAATTCTGATTGCTGGCTTCCTGCAACCGTACTTGCATCTTTGTTATAAATAGATGGTCCACATCCAATAGTTACTTTCGTTAACAAATCCATATCTGGAGTTACACCACATTTGTCTTTTAAATCTGCTGCATATTTTACAATAAGGTCTTCTCTTGCACTCATAAAGTATTTTAATTTTAGTTAATAATACCAAATATAGCGAATTACACCCAATTAAACAACATAATACTTACAAAAAAAATCTAAAACTCAACTTTGATTTAAATTACAATTGACTTCTTAAACACAAACTACAGTAGTTCTTTAAAAAATTGAAGCAAAATTTTGTCATTATCTAGTGTAGGGGTAAATATCTCTAGAATACTCGGCTTATCATTGGATGCAAACACGTTTTGTAAAGCAGTTTCTAAGTCTATAACATTATCAACAGCGCAATAGTCAAACTGATACATTTTTGCCAAATGTTCTGCTGTTAATTGATGCGAGGTTTCAAAAAAAGTATTGAATACAGGTGTCTCTTGGTGACCAGGCAAGATTCTAAAGATTCCTCCTCCACCATTATTAACAATTATAATTTTAAAATTGGGTGCAATATAATTATTCCACAGTGCATTACTATCATACAAGAAACCAATATCACCCGTTAGCAATGTTGTTTGTTTATTATTAGCGACAGCTGCTCCTATTGCCGTTGAACTACTCCCATCAATTCCGCTTGTTCCTCTATTACAGAACACTTCAATACTAGCATCAATTTCTACCAATTGCGCATAGCGAATAGCCGAACTATTACTGATTTGCAATTGACTATTTTTTAGTAATCCTGCAATCACTTTTTCGAAAACGACAAAATCCGAAAATCCTATTTTACCTAAATATTCCTTTGTTCTTTTGTTTCGTAAACGTTCAATAGCATCCAATTTTTCAAAATAGCTACTAGCCACATTTTGCGTGTAAGGTATAAACTCTTTAAAAAATAAATTTGCTTCCTGATGAACATGATCCGTCAATGCACCAAATGTATCGTAGGCACGCAAGGCATCTACGTGCCAATGCGCAGCGGGTTTATACTTGCGTAAAAAAGCTTTGATTCGTTTAGAAACAATCATACCTCCATAAGTTAGTAAGATGTCTGGGCGAAAAGCTTCAAAATCTTCCTCTGTAAAAGGTGTAATGATCGAATCAATATTCGAAATAAAAGTAGGATGATTCAAATTGGAGGTAGTTTCGGTCATGACCACCACTGAAGGATCATTGGCAAACCAATCAATAACCTCTTGATCAATTTGATTTGGATCGCTCACTCCTACCAAAACTAATTTTTTGCTGGCTTTATTCCAAATTGAAGCATAGTTTTCGAGATCATGAGTATGCAGCTGCAATGGCACTTTCGCGAAAGCGGTAACCTGTGGCGATACCGATAACTCAGAAACGGTTTCGTACAAAGGCTCTTCGAAAGGAGCATTTATATGTACAGGTCCTTTTTGATATAAGGCAGCATCAATAGCTTGGCTGATCTTTGAATCATTTTCGAAAGAAGCTTCTGCTGTCAAATTTGCATTAAAAATCGAATGATTACTGTAGACATTTTCTTGTCGAATGGTTTGACCATCTCCAATGTCAATTTTAGACTGTGGCCTATCTGCAGAAATAACCAATAGCGGAATTTGACTATAGAATGCTTCTGAAAATGCAGGATAGTAATTGAGTAAAGCCGATCCAGAGGTACACACTAGTGCCACCACAGTTTTAGTTTGCTGGGCGATGCCAAGAGCGAAAAACGCCGCACATCTCTCATCAGCGATACTATAACAGGTGAAATTTGGATTATTGACAAAACCAATTGTCAATGGAGCATTTCGAGAACCAGGAGAAATTATTATTTGGGTAACTCCTTTGGCCAAACATATTTCGATGATGCTTTGCGCTAAAGGTATTTTTGGATATATCATTGTGTTTTATTGTAGAAACAAAGATACAACCTTGTGTAGATTTATTTTCTTATCTAAATCTTAAAATAAGAGGGATTTTGTTGAATATTTCGATTTTGAATGGATTAAAGCTTCACAAACAAACATTTGCATTTGATTTTTTGTTAAATAAAATTAAATCTTGATTTGTTTGCATAAGTTTGTAATTGAAAAAATAAAATCATTATGACCCAAGAAGATTTATTAGTTTTAATTTATAAAAAAGACGAAAGGGCTTTTACACATCTATATGATATGTATTCCAAGAGTTTATTTGCTGTTATAAATGTTTTGGTAAAGAATACCGAAGAAGCAGAGGATGTTTTGCAAGACGTATTTGTAAAGATCTGGAAGAACATCGATTCATATAACGAAAGTAAAGGGCGTTTCTACACATGGATTTTAAATATTGCTCGAAATACATCCATTGATAAACTTCGTTCTAAAAACTTTAACAACAGTCAAAAAAACCTTTCTTCAGATAATTTCGTAAATCTATTAGAAGACAGCACAAAAGCGGCTAACAAAGTGGATACAATAGGTATTCAAGAATTTGTAAAGAGATTAAAGCCAAAGTGCATTCAGATCATCGATTTACTATTCTTTAAAGGTTACACGCAACAAGAAGCTGCAGAAGAACTTGCAATACCTCTAGGAACAGTAAAAACACACAATAGGAATTGTATAAATGATTTAAGAACCTATTTGAAAGTATAATGGAAAATAAAGAATATATAGAATCTGGAATTTTGGAACTTTACGTTTACGGCTTGCTTAGTGAGTCTGAAAACGTTGAAGTGGCCAACAAAGCCAAAAACGACCCCTTGATTAACGAAGAAATAATTGCTATCGAAAAATCTATCGTGGCTTTATCCTCTAGTTTTGCACCGTTTAATTCGGTAGGAAATTATGAGAAGATAAAAGCAAAACTAGATTTAACATCAGAATCGAAAGTTATCGATTTTGAACCAAAAAGAAGCCTCAGTCCTTATATTGGATGGGCGGCAGCAGTTTTACTACTTATAGGTGTCGGGTACCAATACAGCCAATTAAGTTCTAGCAACAACCAAGTGGTAAATGCGACAACTGAAAAAGCTAAAATGGAAAAAGAGCTGAACACACTAACACTTGAAAACAAAGCGATTGAATCAAGTTTAGCCATCATTAGAGACAGTAACAATACCGTAGTGGCATTGGGAGGACAAGCAGTCGCTCCTGAGTCATCTGCAAAAATTTACTGGAACAAAGGCACTCAAAAAGTTTTTGTAGATGCTAGCGGATTACCTGAACCTCCAAAAGGAATGGTATATCAAGTATGGGCATTAAAACTGAACCCACTAACGCCTACAAGTATAGGTTTATTGGATAATTTTGTAGCCAATAATCAACGTATCTTTGCTGTGGATGGAACCAATGATGCTGAGGCGTTTGGAATCACATTAGAGCCTGCTGGTGGAAGCTTAAGTCCGACAATGGAGCAGCTATACACCTTAGGAAAGGTATAATTCATACAAATAAAAGCCATTAAAGGGTTTCTCTATATATTTTAGAGGAACCTTTTTTTGATTATTAACTAGCTTTTGGAGCTAGCGAAGGATTTATTTGTATAGAAACAGCACAAAATTAACATAAATACGCCTTTGTCAGTAAATTAAACAAACTATAACAAAAATTTAGAAGATAAAATTAATGGAGTTCTATATTTTTATAATACTTTTGTTCACTTAACGTAATAACTAATTAAAATTGTAATGAAAAAAATATTTTTTTTACTTTCTGCTTCTCTTTTATTAATTTCTTGTAATAAAGACAAGTACACCGTTTCAGGAACTATCTCAGGAATTGAAAACGGAAAAACCATTATCCTTGAAACACAAGACGAAAGCGGAATGGGATTAAAATCAATTGATACTGTAAAAGTTGAAAATGGTAAGTTTGTATTTGAAGGTAAAGCTTTAGAACCTGCTTTCCATACGTTGCAAATTGAAGGAGTACAAGGAAAAGTACCTTTTATCCTTGAGAACGGTGATATTGTAATCACAATAAACAAAGACAGCATCCAAAACGCTAAAGTTTCAGGATCATATAACAATGATGAGTACGTGAAATTCAATGAAGAGATTAAAGTAATCCAAAAGAAATTAATGGATTTCCAATCTCAAAACATGGAGAAAATGAACGCTGCTCAACAATCAAAAGATACTGTAGTAATCAATGGTTTAATGCAAGAGTTCTCTAAACTTCAAGAAGAAGTTGGAAATGCATCTAAAACTAAATATGTTGGATATGCTGAATCTCACCCAAAATCGTTAATCAGTGCTTTGATTATTCAAGGTATGTTAAACGATCCTAGTGCAGATATTAAAAAAGCAGAAGGAATCTACAATGGATTTGAAGAATCTTTGAAAAACACTAAACCAGGTAAAGCAATCAAAACTAAACTTGCTGAAATTAAAAACCCAGGAGTTGGGGCAGCTTTACCAGCGCCAGCAGCTGCTGAAGGTAAATGAAGGACAGATTTCTCGGCTCCTAATCCAGAGGGAAAAGTAATCTCTTTGAAAGAAAGCCTAGGAAAAGTTACTATTGTTGATTTTTGGGCTTCATGGTGTGGACCATGTAGAGTCGAGAATCCTAATGTTGTAGCCATCTATAAAGATTTACACTCAAAAGGTTTAAATATAGTTGGAGTATCATTAGACAAAGACAAATCAAAGTGGTTGGAAGCTATCGCAAAAGATAAGTTAACATGGACTCATGTTTCTAACCTTAAGTTTTGGGATGAACCAATTGCAAGACAATATAAGGTTGAATCTATACCAGCTACTTTTATTCTTGATGCATCAGGAACCATCGTTGCAAAAGATTTAAGAGGAGATGCACTTAGAGCCAAAATTGTTGAACTTTTGGCTAAATAATTCTTCATCATATAAAAAATTAAAAATCTCCCTCGTGGAGATTTTTTTTTGCCTGTAAGCTAAAGTTGATACCGTAGCACCATTTAACTGTTTTATGATTGATGGATATTTCGAACACTAAAAACAACTTCATCTCCCCTATTAATCATTCAATTTTACATACATAACACCAATATAAAAAAGAGCTGTTCTTATATTTTATTCTATTTCAATACTTTAAAAATCTAAACTGAAATTATCTCAAATTAACTCTCAAATTTGTTTGTTAAAACAAAAAGTATTGCTTTATTTGCCGTCAATAACAACAATAGTCGATGTTATCAAAGGCCTCGGGGAGATACTCAAGCGGCCAACGAGGGCAGACTGTAAATCTGCTGACTACGTCTTCGTAGGTTCGAATCCTACTCTCCCCACTTAAAAAAAGCTGCAATTTTATTGCAGCTTTTTTCGTTTTTTACTTGCCCACTTATGAGGCTGCAATTTACAATTATGTCTAGCTACCCAATTAGTTAACCATACCTCTTACATTCAATTTTTGAAACAACTCTTCCCTACTACACCTAAATCCTATAATAATGTGCTTGAATTGTATAAAATAATGATAGCTAAAACGGTCTACTTTTATTTTTTGAAACCAAATAAATAAATGTATCTAACAGCCTGCGATAGTATTTGAAATTTTGACCAAAATATTTTGGTATTAGCACACAAATTAGTGTGATTTTCGAAAAAAATACTGCAGCCTATTAATATAAAGATTATGAAAAATGCCATTCAAAATGCGACCTTGTTTTATGATTATCAGCAAAAAGATATCGAAACAATATTTACAAATATAGAAAGTAAACCAAATCAGAAAGTCGTGTACCAATTGCCAACAGGTGGTGGTAAAACGATGATATTTTCTGAGATTACTCGAAAGTATTTATCCCAATACAACAAGCAGGTGATGATTTTAACACATCGCAACGAACTGTGCAAGCAAACGTCTAGCACTTTAAAAAAACTGACAGTGCAAAATAAGATCATTGGTAGTAAAACTAAAAATTTTAAAACCAATGCGAGCTGTTATGTGGCAATGGTCGAAACCTTAAGAAACAGAATCAAAGACAAAAAAATCAATACTAAAAATGTTGGCTTGCTTATCATTGATGAAGCGCACCATAACTCTTTTAGAAAACTAACTAAGAAATTTAAAAACGCCTTCATAATAGGAGCTACTGCAACGCCATTTAGTTCAGATGTTTCTAAACCTATGAATACCTACTATGATAGTTTGATTACAGGCGAAAGCATTTCAAATTTAATTGAAAATGGTTTTTTGGCTAAGCCAAAGTCATACGCATACGAAATAGAACTTAACACCTTGAAAACCGGAATACATGGTGATTTTACCGTTAGTTCGTCCAATGATCTCTATGGTTCTGCGGTGATGCAAGATCTACTTTTACAGACATACAAGGACAATGCAAATGGTAAAAAAACCTTGATTTTCAATAACGGTATTGCTGTTTCAAAGCAGGTAGAAGAAAATTTTAACGCTGCTGGTATTCCAGTGAGGCACTTAGACAACAAAACTACGGATGAGGAGCGAAAAGAAATCTTGCAATGGTTTAAAAAGACAAAAAATGCGGTACTGACTTCGGTTTCTATATTAACTACTGGTTTTGATGAACCGACCGTGAAGCACGTGATTTTGAATAGAGCAACTACTTCTATCACTTTGTATCACCAAATGGTGGGACGTGGCGCGAGAAGATTAGCATCAAAAAAGACTTTTGGAATCACTGATTTAGGAAATAATATTCAGCGGTTTGGTGCTTGGGAAGCGCCGTTGGACTGGAAATATATTTTTGAACACCCAGATGACTTTGCCAAACAATTACACTATCAAGTGGTAGGCAACGCTTCATCACAATCGAATGCTATTACTGCTGAAATGCGAAGCCATTTCCCCAAAACGTTAGAATTGGCTTTTGATATAGACAGTCATTTTCAGGAAGCAATAGATATGGACAAAAAGCATAAAACTGTTATACAAGAATCAATTAGACAGCAAGCAAAAATGTGTTTGGACAATGGTGAAAGCTTGAGTCATGCACTTGAATTGGCGGCAATTTTAAATCCGGAGGTTCAGTGGCGCGTGAAGCAGTATGTAAAATGCCTAGATAGCGCCAGTACTAGTTACAAAAGTTGGTTAATGGAAGATTATCAAAATCGATTGGAAGGCTTGATTAAAAAGTTATATCCAAAAATACATGCTCAAAATCAGCTTGTTTAAAATTTTCAGTCTGTCTCATTTAAAGTATATGCTATTTAATGATTATCAATTTCTGGATTTTTAATTATAAAAAGTAGGCAACTGTCGCAGATTAAATATAGCTATTCATCTAAACGATTAAAAATCTATTTTGCTTCTGCCTTCTGATTAAATATCATCCTTAGAAAAAATTAATAGAAAACCTTGTAGAGTTTAAGCAAGTTTTTACTTGATTCGTATAGAAGTCCTTCATTAAAATACTAGCTTTGGACAGCATAACTAATTACCAAAATACATTAAAAAATAGAAGTAGTCTTTATAAAAAAAAATCTATCGCTTAGTAAAATGCCTTATTAACTAGGACTTAAAAAGCCTCAGGCTTTTAACAAATCGTTCAAGATTAAAACAAATAGATTAGAATTTAAACAATCATTTTAGAAAAACTAAAAAAATAAAATATGAAAAAAGCAATCCTTTTTGGCGCAAGTGGTTTTATTGGATCCCATTTATTGCAAGACTTATTGAATGACGCAGAGTATGAACAAATAACTATTGTTGTTCGAAAATCAGAAAATATAAATCATCCCAAACTAAAAACATTGATTGGCGATTTTAATTCCTTACCCCAATTGAAAGAGAGCCTCATTGGAGATGATGTTTTTATTGCATTAGGTACCACAAAAAAACAAACTCCTGACGAAAAGAAGTATTATCAAATTGACCATGATTATCCTGTATTAGCAGCAAAACTAGCGCAAGAAAATGGAGCAACAGCTGTGTTTGTCGTTAGTGCGATTGGAGCAAATCCAAACTCTAGTATTTTTTACACTAAAACCAAAGGTGCTCTAGAACGAGATATTATTGCTTTGAATTATGAACACACGCATATTTTTCAACCTTCAATGCTACTCGGAAGTAGAAAGGAAAATCGTCCAAGTGAAAAAATATTCATAAAAATATTTAAAGTAATCAATTCTATATTTATTGGTAGCCTAAGCAAATACAAAGGGATTGATGGTAAAGACGTTGCTAAAGCAATGAACAATGCAGCCAAAAAACAATCCGATAAGGTGATGGTTTATCAATGGAAAGAAATGAATAGTTTGTTATAAAAATAACAAACAGTTCGCTACCTACTATTATTGAAATCACATGTTTTTTTTTAGCTAATTTTTCTAAAAAATCTGTAATCAATTTTCAGGTACACTTTTATTTTAATGATCCGTAATACATATAAATTCGGGTATTATGTGCATTTAAAATGCAGCAAAAGCGCATAAAGAATTGATCTTAAATTGTTTGATTAAACATGATTCCATTTAACGCTATTAGATTTAACTTTTCAATTTGCTTAGTCTTCAATTTTATATTTGCCTCAAGCAAAATGTGGATTAAGGGATTAAATAAAAACGGAATAATAACGGTTTAATTTTTCATTCTAACTCAAGTTCATTTTATTTCTAGGCAAATTAATCTTATGTGCTTGCGGATAAGGCGCTCTTTGCGTACTGCTCACATCTTCTTTCATTCTTTGTTGCGTAATGAACTGATGGTCTTTGGAGTCTGAATACCTTGGGTCGGGCACAAAAGGTAGTTTTGCCATTTTCAAAATCGTAAGGGTTGGAAAATGGTAATCAACCTCAACAGTGCCCAATAGCAAATAGCAACCACCACCCTGAAAAGGATATACTTGCAAATTATCTGGAAAATGAGTCGTATCAAAATAAGTGCCTTCAAAATCGACCCAAGTACCAAAAAACATCGTGCCTCTAGCTGTGGGGACTTGTTTTCTCGAAATCAAATAAGCCAACATTCGAACCTGTTTTTTATGGTTTAAAGCTAAATCTTTTGCCATTACATCACCCCGAAAAGGTGTTTGCAACAAATCAAAAGGCGTAAACGAAGTGGGAAAACCTAGGAGTTCTATTTCGTCAAAAGCATCTTCAAATCGAGAACGCTCCAATTTGGGCAATTGGTACTCCTTAACCGATTCTTGCAACAAGAGCATTTGATGGTCTGTTGGAGCCGAATTAAACAGTAAACTTGCCAGAATGAGCAGTTGGTTTTTGGTTTTGCCTGTTTCGCGAAAAGCACCTATAAAAATCAATAGTTTCAAACTTTCCAATCCGATTTTTACTCGATTACAAAAGTCTTCCAACGATAAATAATCGCCTTGCAATTCTCTTTCGCGCACAATTTCTCCCGCCAACTTCTCTGCCAAGCCTTGTAAATGCATAAAACCCAAATAAATGTCATTGCCATATAAAGTGGTAGTTAATTCGCTTTTATTCACACAAGGATTATGAATGGTTCCGCCTGCCATTCTCGCTTCGTGTATGTAGACTTCTGTACGATAAAAACCACCTTGATTGTTGATGACCGCCACCATAAACTCAACCGGATAATAGACTTTGAGGTACAAACTCTGGTAACTCTCCACTGCATACGAAGCCGAATGTGCTTTGCAAAACGAATAACCCGCAAACGATTCTATCTGTCGGTAAATTTCTTGACTTAGTATTTCGGGATGACCTTGCAGGGCACAACTCTCAAAAAAATGGTCTTTTACTTTTTGTAAGGCCGCCAACGAACGTCCTTTGCCACTCATGGCGCGACGCAAAATATCACCATCGGCAGCAGGCAAACCACCGTAATGCAACGCAATCTTAATCACATCTTCTTGATAAACCATAATACCGTAAGTTTCGCCTAATTGCTCTTCGAATACTTTATGAAAATATTCAAATTGAGAAGGATTATTATGCCTGAAAATATACTCTTTCATCATACCCGACTTGGCCACACCTGGTCGAATGATTGACGAAGCCGCCACCAAAGTTTTATAATTATCACAACTTAAACGACGCAACAACCCACGCATAGCGGGACTTTCGATATAAAAACAACCAATGGTTTTTCCTTGAGCCAAAAAAGTATTGGCCAATTTTTCATTTTTCGAAAGGGAAGTGTCTCGAATATTAATCTGAATCCCTCTATTTTTGGCAACTAGTTTTACCGTATCATCAATGGTCCCAATACCACGCTGGCTCAGAATATCGAATTTTTCGAAACCAATTGCTTCGGCGACATGCATATCAAAAAGCACAATAGGAAACCCTTTTGGAGGCATTTCCAAGGGGGTGTAATTGGTAATGGGTTCTTCGGATATGATAATTCCACACGAATGCATGCTGCGTTGGTTGGGATATTTTTCTAACAACATGCCGTATTCTTGCACTTCTTGCACTACGCTATTGGTTTGCTGCAACCGCATCGGGTTTTTGGCCAAATGGTCCAATTCTTCTTTGGGTAAACCAAAAACTTTACCGACTTCTCTAAATATCGAACGGTATTTGAACTCCACATTGGTTCCACAAAAAGCTACATTTTCGTATCCGTAACGATTGAAGATATATTCCAAAATCACGTCGCGTTCTTGCCAGCTCCAATCAATGTCAAAATCGGGTGGACTCTTGCGGTTTTCATTCAAAAAACGCTCAAAATACAAGTCGAGTTCTATTGGGCAAATGTCCGTAATTCCAAGGCAATAGGCAATAATCGAGTTGGCGCCGCTACCCCGCCCGATATGCAAAAAACCACGACTGTTGCTGTATCGAATAATATCCCAAGTAATCAAAAAGTAACCGCTAAACTGCAATTCGTGAATCACTTTCAGTTCTTTTTGCACTCGTGCTAGAGCAATTTTATCCTTTTTTCCGTACCGCCATTCCATGCCTTGATGCGCGAGAGTAGTGAGCAACGCAATATCACTCTCGCTCGAATTGGTGTAATGTTTTTTGTTTTTTGGAGTCGCAAAATCGTATTGAAAATCGCAACTGTCCATAACCATTTGCGTATTGGCTAGCAATTGCGGATAGTCCTTGTAAACAGCTCGCAAACGCTCCTCTTCCACCATGACTTCATAGGGCGTTGCAATAGCTTCAGGAGTTAATTTGGACAACAAAACATTGTTATCAATCGCTCGTAGAATTTTGTGGAGTTGGTATTCTTTTTTAGTTCGAAAAGTCACCGGTTGTAGCACCACCATTTTATCCAGACTTCCTTTATAACCAAACAACTTCCCTACTTCTTCCGGGCGGACACCTATATATTCATTGGTTTTAAGTACCATTGGCGCTTTCGCGAAAGCGTAAATAACCATCACCGATTCAAAGGCAGGAGCTTCCATAGGCAAAGGGCTTTTATCGAAATTGTGCTTGGTCAAAAACCGATTCATCTCTGCCAATCCACTCGCGTTTTTGGCTAAACCGATGTATCGAAATTCATTATCCGAACGAAAATCAATTCCGATTATTGGTTTAATACTTACCTTTTTACATTCGATAATAAAATCATAAATTCCCGTAACGGTATTGATATCGGTCAATGCCATAGCGGTAACACCTGACCGAACAGCCTTTTCGATCAAGTCGTCAAGCGGAATCGTGCCGTAGCGCAAGGAGTGAAAAGAATGACAATTGAGGTACATAATAGGTATAAAATGATATTTGTATTTTTTATTTAACACAGATTCCACATATTTTCTCAGATAAATTAGGAAGAAATTCTGTTTTTAAAATGTTTCGTTGGGTTTGGGTTTTCGTCCGTCAGGCAATACTTGATTAATGCTTTTATTTCACGTTGATGAGTCAATAAAAAATCTGCGAAAATCTGTGTGAATCTGCGTGCCAATTTACTTTTTACTTCTCATTATTGTATTTTAGTAAAGGGGCTTCGACAAGCTCAACCTGACAAACGATACTTGTTAATGCTTTTATTTCATGTTGATGAGTCAATGAAAAATCTGCTAAAATCTGTGTGAATCTGCGTGCTAATTTACTTTTTACTTCTCATTGTTGCTTTTTAGCAAAGGGGCTTCGACAAGCTCAGCCTGACAAACGATACTTGATTGATGGTTTATTTCATGTTGATGAACCAATAAAAAATCTGCAAAAATCTGTGTGAATCTGCGTGCCAATTTATTTTTCACTTCTCATTGTTGTTTTTTAGTAAAGGGACTTCGACAAGCTCAGCCTGACAAACGATACTTGATTGATGCTTTTATTTCATGTTGATGAGTCAAGAAAAAATCTGCGCAAATCTGCGAAATCTGCGTGCTAATTTACTTTTTACTTCTCATTGTTGCTTTTTAGTAAAGGGGCTTCGATAAGCTCAGCCTGACAAACGATACTTGATTGATGCTTTTATTTCATGTTGATGAGTCAAGAAAAAATCTGCGCAAATCTGTGTAAATCTGCGTGCTAATTTACTTTTTACTTCTCATTGTTGTTTTTTAGCAAAGGGGCTTCGACAAGCTCAGCCTGATAAACGATACTTGATTAATGCTTTTATTTCACGTTGATCCCGCAGATTTTAGCAGATATACCAATAAAAAATCTGCATGTTGAACTATTCTAAATTTTCAACTCAGAGCAAACGCATAGGTCTAAAAACTGACACGACCCGAGCGAAAGCAAACAGGCGAAGCAATTGCACAAACTTAGTACTATCAATAAAAAATTAGTGTAATTTGATTTTCAAAATCTCTTAATTAGTACTAATCTGTGTAATTGGTGTCCAAAAAAATGGTAGTATGATTATCTTGAATGAAGTACTAAAACCATAATCAACCCTAATTCCGTTTCAAAATAACATCCTTCATATTAGGTTTTAAGGCCGCACCAGCGCACCGCATGACGGCATCAAACCCATAGCGACTTTTCATTTTATCCATAGCGGCATAGAGCGACAACATCTCCTGCGTATCCTCAAAAAGGTCAATTTGATAGGTTCCGCGTACCAATCCGCTAAACCGAACTCCTACCAATCGCAACCGCATTCGGCGTTGGTAGAGCACCTCAAACAAACCCAAGACTTTTTGCGTTAGTAAATGATCAGCAGAGGTATAGGCAATTTTGCATTGCTTGGTTTCGGTATCAAAATTGGCATACCTAATTTTTACCACCACCGTCGACGTCAGCCACTCTTCGGACCGCAATTGAAAGGCCAGTTTTTCGACCATACCACACAAAATCGATTTGAGATGCGCCATATCAATCGTGTCTTGTACAAAAGTATGTTCGGTGGCAATCGACTTTCTTTCTGTATAGGGTTCAACAGGATTATTATCTATACCATTGGCTTTTTTCCAGATTTCGACACCATTTTTACCAATCATTCGTTGCAAAACCTCTGCAGGCATTTCAGACAGCGTTTGTATCGTTCGAATACCAATACGCGACAAGGTTTGAAAAGTCACATCGCCCACCATGGGGATTTTCTGAATCGAAAGCGGATTTAAAAATGCCCGCACTTGGTCTTCGGGAATGTCTAAATGTCCTTTGGGTTTTCCTTCTCCTGTTCCAATTTTCGAAACTGTTTTATTAACTGATAAGGCAAAACTAATAGGTAATCCAGTTTCTTTCAGCACGCGCTGAGCTAGTTCATTGGTCCATTGATAACAGCCATAAAAACGATCCATTCCTGTTATGTCCAAATAAAATTCGTCAATACTTGCCTTTTCGGTAATGGGTGATTTTTCTTGAATAACTTCGGTCACGGTATGCGACAATTGCGAGTAGCGTTCCATATCGCCTTTGATCACTTTGGCTTGAGGACATAGCTTCAAAGCCATCGATGTAGGCATAGCCGAACGCACTCCAAAACGTCTGGCTTCATAGGAGCAAGAAGCCACAACTCCTCTGTCTCCACCACCAATAATCAAAGGGATTCCTTCCAGTTGAGAGTTGTTCAATCGCTCACAGGACACAAAAAAAGTATCCAAATCCATATGTACAATTGCCCGTTTCATTTTGAAGTTTTTTAGACTTCAAAATTAATACAGATAGCAACAATTATAACAAAATTAGTTGTTCCAAATTATAACAACTTAATTTTTTAGAGAATAATAGAAGAAATAAACAGACAACAGAATTTGAAAAAATATTCGTAAAAAATGTTTTTTTTTATCGAAAAAAAAGATCTTCTGAAATAAAAAACTAGTCGTTTGTTATTGTAAGTAAGTTAAAAAAAACTGTTGTAATAATTAATAAGGAACCGATGAAGCACCTAACTAATTCAAACTATATCAATAGTAGCTTTTAAACAATAAAACTATTGATAACTGCTCAAATCTAGATTAAGAATTGTACCTACTTTACTAAACTCTTCGTTAATCTTTGCATTGAGAACGAGTTGTTTATTGTGTATGGGATGATCAAATATAAGTTGGTGCGCATGAAGCATCATGCCTATTAGTTCATAATGCTCCAGCCATAGTTTATTTTGCTTGTTACAGCCATGAGGACGGCTTCCTAAAATGGGATGAAAAATATGTTTGAAATGTTTTCGTAATTGGTGCATACGCCCCGTTTCTGGAATCGCTTCTACCAAACAATAGCGTGAAGTTGGTTTATTATTAAATTCTAAGGCAATTTCGGCAATTTGCAAGCGGCGAAAATAAGTAATTGCATTTTGTGTAACATTGTCATCATTGATTAAATCATAATCAATCGTTAGCTTTTCGGGCGACCATCCGCGTAAAATTGCCAAGTATTTTTTTTCGACTTCGCGTGATGCAAAGCGATCATTCATAATCTTCAAAACTTCTTTATTCAATGCAAATAACAAGACGCCTGATGTTTTGCGATCCAAACGATGTACTGGGTAAACATGCTGACCTCCTATTTGATTTCTCAATTCCTGAATAGCATACACTTTTGCATCACGTGCATAAAAAGATTTATGCACTAGTAATCCACTTGGTTTATTAATGGCTATAATATATTCGTCTTGGTAAAGGATTTCTAACATCGTGCAAAAATAGACGAGATTTCGATTAAAATCACTTTTTAGAATTTAATTATTTCGAATAAAGCCATAAAAAAACCTGTTTACTAAAGTATAGTAAACAGGTTTGTAGTATTTAAAGTGTTTTTAATCTAACAAAAAACTCACACTAACATTTGCTGTAATTTCTATTTCTCCAGCGGCCAAAGTTTCTCTTGGAGCCGATTCGGCATTCATAGCCATAGTCTTCATACGAGCATATACAGGTTGCGGATTATATCCCTGTGAATTATCGGTTATTGTCAAAGCTTTACCCACTTTTTGACCCAAAACCGACACATAATCCTCTGCTTTTAATTTGGCTTCTTTGATGGCTAGTTTTCGTGCTTCAGACTCATATTGTGCCAATTTTGACGATTGAAAAATAACATTATCAATTCTGTTAATTCCGTTATCGACCATAGCTTCCATTAATTCGTCATATTTTGACAAATCACGAAGATGGATTTCGATTGTTTGAGTTGCATTATAATTATGTTTCTTCTTTTCATAATCATACTGCGGGTTTAAGGCTACTCGTTGTGTTTTGTAATCAGCTGGATTGAGATTCATTTTTTTAATAACCTTCAATACAGCCTCAATTTGAGTGTCATTTTGCCTTTTAACTTCTTTTACGTTCGTTCCCTTAGTTTCAACGGTGGCAGTAATCAAGGCTTCATCTGGTACCACCTTTACTTTTCCTTCACCTGACACACTTATTTGTGGTACTGGCTTTATTTCTTGTGCATTTAATACAGACATAAATAATGCTGTTAAAATTAATAGTGACTTTTTCATTTTATACATTTTTAGCTATTTTCCTAGAATGATTTCAAAAGTTATGCCATTATAATTTGCCCATCTTTGCCATTACAAAAAGTATAATAATTGGGATAGTTAATAGGATTACCATAGACAAATGATCTACCACTAAACTTGGTCGAATAATCAATGTCATTAAATAACCTCCTATCGCACCACCAAAATGAGCCGTATGCCCAATATTATCATTCTTGGCTCTCATAGCATAGATCGAATACAATAGGTACAGAATACCGAATAAATAAGCCGGCATCGGAATAATAAAAAAGATTCCCAACATCATATCTGGCTGCAATAATATTGCCGAGTATAAAATACCCGTAACAGCACCCGAAGCACCAATTGCACTATAATTATAGTCGTTTTTATGAAAATATACGGTCAATAATCCTCCTACGATCAAACTCACCAAATAGACCAATAGAAACGAAATACTCCCAAGATAACCAATCACAACTGGTGCAAAGAAATACAGCGTAAGCATATTAAATGCCAAATGACTCATATCTGCGTGCAAAAAAGCAGATGAAATCAATCGGATTTGCTCGCCCGCTTGAAACCTGCCCATATGAAACTTATATTTATTAAAAAAAGCGGGATCGTTAAATCCTTTATAACTTATCAGTCCATTTGCAACAAGAATTGCAATCAAAAATATATTCATGAATAGTTGAATTTTGTGAAATGTAAAGGTACTAAATCTAAAACAGCCTAGTCATACCCTACTACTATTATATACTATTCATTTTTGCCTTATCTTTGCTAAAAAAATACTGCATGCAATTTTTGGCTTATATTATCGCTTATCCCTTTCTTTGGTTTATTTCAATTTTACCATTCCCTATATTTTATGCACTCTCAGACTGCATTTATTTCCTTGTTTATTATATCGTTGGATACAGAAAAAAAACTGTTCGATACAATCTAGCGCTAACTTTACCCCATTTAACGGACAAAGAACGGCTAGCTATTGAAAAAAAGTCCTACCAACACATGTGTGATATGTTCCTAGAGATGGTCAAAACGTTGACTATTTCTACCGAAGAGATGAACAAACGTTTTGTAGTCACTAATATCGAAATTTTAAAAGAGTACGAGAGAGAAAATAAAAGTATGGTCTTACTAGCTTCTCATTATGCAAGTTGGGAGTGGATGTTGACTATCAATGCAAAAACCACACTTAAAGGTACTGGTGTTTACAAACAAATAAGCAATAAATACTTTGATCGTTTGGTTCAAAATATACGATCAAAATACGGTACAACGCTTGTGGTTACAAGAGAGACTATTCCATACATTGCTAAGAATCAAAGAGAGAAAATTGCTTGTGTTTACGGTCTAGCAAGTGATCAGTCTCCAAAATTAGACAAAGCATTTCACTGGTATCCGTTTATGGGTATTGAGGTACCCGTACATACAGGTGCAGAGTTGATTGCAAAAAAATACAATCTTGGGGTAGAATTTATTAAGGTTCGAAAGATAAAAAGAGGGTATTATGAAGCCACTTTTGTACCGATAACAAAATTCCCAAAAGAAACAGAACAATTCGAAATCACCCATCGCTTTATTGAAGAAGTTGAAAAACAAATTCATGAGGCTCCAGAATATTACTTTTGGACACACAAACGCTGGAAACATCAAAAGATAGTAGATCTAAAATAGAATGCATTAAAAAACCCTTTCAAAAGTATTTTTCGAAAGGGTTTTTAGTATTTAAAAGTGTCTTGGATTAAATTCCCGCTACTTCTTTAATTTCTTCAATAATTCGTAACGCTAATGCATCTGCTTTTTCTTGAGAACCAGCTTCAGTATAGATTCGAATGATTGGCTCTGTGTTTGATTTACGTAAATGTACCCACTGATCTACAAAATCAATTTTTACCCCATCAACCGTAGTGATATCTTCGTCTTTATATTTGCTAGTCATAGCAAACAAAATTGCATCAACATCAATTTGAGGTGTCAATTCGATTTTATTTTTGCTCATATAATATTCAGGATACGATGCTCTCAAAGCCGAAACAGTCATTTTTTTATTCGCCAAATGCGTCAAAAACAAAGCAATTCCCACCATACTATCACGACCGTAGTGTGATGCAGGATAGATGATTCCACCGTTACCTTCACCACCAATAATAGCATTGTTTTTCTTCATTAAATCAACCACATTTACTTCACCAACAGCACTTGCTTCATAAGTACCTTTGTGCAAATTGGTTACATCACGCAACGCACGTGACGATGACATATTAGACACTGTATTTCCTGGAGTTTTGCTCAAAACATAATCTGCACAAGCAACTAATGTGTACTCTTCGCCAAACATCTCCCCATCTTCAGAGATAAAAGCTAAACGGTCTACATCTGGATCTACTACAATTCCAAAATCGGCTTTTTCTTTAACTACCAAATCACATATATCTGCCAAATGTTCTTTTAAAGGCTCTGGATTATGAGGGAATTCACCAGTAGGATCGCAATACAACTCTACCACTTCTACACCCATGATCTCCAATAATTTTGGAACTATAATTCCGCCAGACGAATTTACTCCATCAACAACAACCTTAAATTTGGCTGCTTTTACGGCCTCAATATCGACTAACTCTAAGTTCAAAACTTCGTCAATATGAATGTCCATATAGGCATCATTGATTGTTATTGTTCCCAAATTATCGACATCTGCAAAAAAGAAAGCTTCGTCTTCAGCTATTTTCAGGATTTTTTCACCCTCAACACCGTTTAAGAATTCCCCTTTTTCATTCAATAACTTCAAGGCATTCCATTGTTTTGGATTGTGAGAAGCAGTTAATATTATTCCACCATCAGCTTTTTCTAGCGGCACAGCAATTTCTACTGTTGGTGTTGTTGACAAACCAAGATCAACCACGTCAATACCCAAACCGATTAATGTGTTTACCACCAAATTATGAATCATTGGTCCAGATATACGCGCGTCACGACCTACAACAACTGTAAGTTTTTCTTTTCCAGAGTAGTTCTTCAACCAAGTCCCGTAAGCCGATGCAAACTTTACCGCATCAACCGGTGTCAAATTATCTCCAACCTTGCCTCCTATTGTACCGCGAATTCCTGAAATGGATTTGATTAATGTCATTCTTATGTCTTTATAAATTAGGTTATTTCTATTTTTTGCACAAATATAATAATTGAAGATTGAATAAAGTGGTTTAGAATTCATATTTTAGTCGAATGAATTTTTTAGCACACATCTACCTTTCTGGAGACAATGATCTCATCAAAATTGGAAATTTTATGGCCGATGGCATAAGAGGCAAAGATTTTGAAAAATATCCTGAGCAAATGCAAAAAGGAATATTGCTGCACCGCGCTATCGATACCTTTACCGATGCTCACCCTATTTTTAGACAAAGCACCAAACGACTGCATTCAAGATACCATCATTATTCTGGAGTTATCGTTGATGTTTTATATGATCATTTTTTAGCGAAAAATTGGAATACCTATTCTCAAGAAGATTTAGCGACCTATATTACCAATTTCTATAACTCGCTAGAAGATAACAAACCTGATTTATCTGACCGTACCCTAGGCATGATGCCATATATGATTCCGCAAAACTGGTTATTGAGTTACCAAACTGTCGAAGGCATTGCTGAGATCCTAAGGCAAATGGACTCACGAACCAAAAACAAATCAAAAATGACCTTTGCTACCGAAGAACTTGTGGCACATTATGGCGAATTCGAAAATGAATTTACCTTGTTTTTTGAAGATTTACGAGCGCATGCTCAAACGATCCTAAAATAATTGAGAGAGTATTTAACTATTTATAATATAAGGATTATAACATTAAAAAAAGGATAGAAATTAGTAACCACCTACCCAAACGATCAATATCAATATAATAAATGAACTGGTTTTCAAAATTGAAAAACTAATACCCTAATTTCCTTTTATCGCATGATGTACTGGAGGTTTAGATGCTTTATTACCTTTTTTTGAAAACAAATAAACTAAAAAACAACACTATGAAAAAAACTATACTCTTACTTTCATTACTCGTTTTGAGTTGCAAATCGAATGAAAAACTATTGGTCCCAACAGGCTTAGTCACCAATAAAGCAATGGTCGTTTCTGCACGATCTGAAGCCTCTGAAATTGGTGTTGCAATTATGAAAAAAGGCGGAAATGCCTTTGATGCTATGGTAGCTACAGAGTTAGCACTTGCCGTATCCTATCCGCAAGCCGGAAATATTGGTGGTGGTGGATTTATGGTGTTTAGAAAGGCAAACGGTGACACGGGTGCACTCGATTACCGAGAAAAAGCACCATTGGCAGCAACCAAAGATATGTTTTTGGACCAGAACGGAAATGTAATTCCTGGAAAAAGTACCGCTACAGCATTTGCGTCTGGAGTACCCGGAACACTTGCTGGAATGTTTGCTGTACACAAAAAATTTGGTTCACTACCCATCAACAAAATTCTAGAGCCCGTAATTGCTTTGGCAAAAAAAGGAGTTGTTGTTACCGAAAATCAAGAAAAAAGTTTATCAACTTATCGAGAAGTGTTACTGAAAGAGAACGGACCTAACAGTTTGTTTTCGAAGGTATATAAGGTTGGTGACACCATAAAATATCCTGCATTGGCGGCAACCTTGGAAAGAATTGCAACCAATGGCCGTTCTGAATTTTACAACGGTGAAACGGCTCAAAAGCTAATCTCATTCTTAAAAGGAAAAGGCGGCAGCATGACCTTAGAAGATTTAGAAAAGTACGATTCGAAATGGAGAACGCCAATAACATTTTCGTACAAAGATTTAGAAATTACATCTATGTCACCTCCTAGTAGTGGCGGAATCTGTTTGGATCAAATTATGAAAATGATTGAACCTTTCGATCTTTCAACCTTCGGGCACAACGGTACAAAATCTATTCAAGTAATCACAGAGGCAGAACGCAGAGCTTATGCCGACAGAAACTCTTTTCTTGGAGATCCTGATTTTGTAAAACTACCGGTGAAAGAACTGCTAGATTCAATTTACATTCAAAAAAGGATGAGTAATTTTTCTTTCGATAAAGCTTCAAAATCATCTGATATAGGAAAAGGTAAAATCCCTGGTTACGAAAGCAAAGAAACGACCCATTATTCTATTGTCGATGCAGACGGAAATGCTGTTTCGGTGACTACAACTTTAAATGATCATTATGGATCGAAAATCTATTGCGACGAATTAGGTTTTTTTCTAAACAACCAAATGGACGATTTTAGCGCTAAACCAGGAGTTCCTAATTTATACGGTCTAACAGGAACAGAAGCCAATAGTATTGCACCGGGAAAAAGAATGTTGAGTTCGATGACACCTACAATTGTCGAAAAAGGCAAAAAATTATTTATGGTAGTTGGTACTCCAGGTGGCTCTACCATTATAACATCGGTTTTACAAACGATCCTTAATGTATATGAGTACAAGATGAGTATGCAAGAGGCGGTAAATGCTCCCCGTTTTCATCATCAATGGTTGCCTGACGAAATTACTTTCGAACCTAATTCTTTCGATAAAAAAACTTTGGAAGAATTGAAAAATAAAGGATACAAAATCAATGAAAATAATAAAGAAATTATTGGTCAAGTCGATGCTATATTAATCCTTTCTGATGGAAAATTAGAGGGTGGTGCAGACAAAAGAGCAGACAATAGTGCTAAAGGATTTTAAGCCATAGTCCACTCTACTTATAATTACATATAATTCCTTTTCGAATATGAAAAATGTTATAATACTAGTGAGCGTATTCTGCATGAGTTGCACCTCACAAAAATTAATTACTACACCAACTGGTCTGGAAGCAAGCCAAGCCATGGTTGTTTCTGCTCGTGAAGAAGCCTCAAAAATTGGAGCCGACATCATGAAAAAAGGCGGAAATGCTTTTGATGCAATGATTGCCACAGAATTGGCACTTGCTGTTGCTTACCCTTATGCGGGAAATCTTGGTGGTGGTGGTTTCATGGTCTACAGAAAAGCAAATGGCGAAACAGGAACTTTGGACTACCGCGAAAAAGCTCCTTTGGCAGCAACAAAAAATATGTTTCTAGATGCGAACGGAAATGTAATTCCGGGTAAAAGTACCAAGAGTCCGTTAGGAATTGGTGTTCCTGGAACGATTGCCGGAATGTTTGCTGTACACAAAAAACTAGGCTCATTACCTATAGAAACCATCTTACAACCCGTGATTGAGTTGGCCGAAAGAGGTGTAATTGTAACTCAAAAACAAGAAGAAAGACTGAACGAATACAGAGACCAACTGACTAAAATAAATGGTAGTAAATCGGTTTTATCACAAGTATACCATACCAATGATACCATCAAGTATCCCGCTTTGGCAACTACTTTGAAGCGAATTGCTAAAAATGGTAGAGACGAGTTTTATAAAGGCGAAACTGCATCAAAATTAGTTGCTTACTTACAGGATAAAGGCGCCATTATTACCATGGAAGACCTGAATAAATATGAAGCAAAATGGCGAAATCCAATAACTTTTAAGTACAAAGACTTAACCGTGATTTCAATGGCTCCTCCTAGCAGTGGCGGAATCTGCTTGGCACAAATTATGAAAATGATTACTCCTTATGATTTGGCAAAAATGGGCCATAACTCGAGTCAAGCCATACAAATAATTGTAGAGGCCGAAAGACGCGCTTATGCCGATCGAAATTTCTTTTTGGGTGATCCTGATTTTGTCAAAATTCCGTTGAAAGCATTGATGAACGACTCTTATTTGAAGGATCGAATGAGCAGTTTTAATCCTGAAAAAGCCACGCTTTCAGCTGATATTGCAGAAGGAAAAGTGAGTTATAACGAAAGTATGGAGACCACACACTACTCTATTGTGGATCAGTTTGGTAATTCGGTTTCAGCAACAACTACTTTAAACGCGGGCTATGGTTCTAAATATTATTGTGACGAACTGGGCTTTATGCTTAACAATGAAATGGACGACTTTAGTTCAAAACCAGGCACACCCAATATGTTTGGACTTATAGGCAACGAAGCAAACAGCATTGCACCCGAAAAAAGAATGCTTAGCTCAATGACACCTACCATTGTAGAAAAAAAAGGAAAACTATTCATGACTGTAGGATCTCCAGGAGGTTCTACGATTATCACATCGGTTTTGCAAACTATCTTAAACGTTTATGAATATCAATTGAGTATGCAAGAAGCGGTAAATGCACCACGGTTCCATCACCAGTGGCTACCCGATTTGATTACCTTTGAACCAAATGCTTTTGATACCACTACCTTGGAGAATTTAAAGAAAAAAGGCTATTTGATTAATGAAAAAACAACACCTGTAATTGGTAAAGTTGATGCTATTTTGTCGCTCCCTAATGGTAAACTTGAAGGTGGAGCCGATTACCGCGGTGACGATAAAGCCATCGGTTTTTAATAATCTCCTTTACGCACGCACTATATAATGCTTGTGAATACAGTAGCAGTTGCGTAGAAGTATACACAACACCAACATATATAAAAACAAATTTGCCTTCTTCGGAATTAAAACTCCGCAATGAAGGCTTTTTTTTTGCAAATTACTTATCTGACTTTTTGAATGATACTAAGCTTTGCTTGAACCAATCTTTTTTCGTTTTTTAACTAGGCTACAAATTCAAAGTAGAATGTCAAGTGTTGGACCAAACTATTAATTGATTTGGTATAAAATGTACTAATCGGTTTGAACAAAAAGCCATGACAGTTTTCTATTTATTAAAAAATCAATTAATTGTTTTCATCCTAAATACACCTAAACAAATCCACAAGCCTATAGTGATTTTGTTTTAGTTAGTAACTTAACCTTTTTAAGCCGAAAAGAAGCAGTCAAAAATTTATCTGTTGCTTAAAATAATAGTATTTTTGTGCCTCATAAAACAAAACCAAAATGTTCAAAAAATATATTTCTAAATTAGAAAGTATAATTGCTCTAGCACAGTCTATTTTAACTGAGAAACAATTTATTTTCCTTTCGAGTGTATTGGTCGGAATTAGTTCTGCATTTGCCGTAATTGTTTTAAAATCTTTTGCTCACTGGGTGTTTAAATTTGCCACCTATATCAATGCTACTTTAAAATTAAGTTTTATAAACAGTGTCTTGCCTATCGCAGGATTGCTTTTGACTGTTTTTGTAATCAAACGTTTATTGAGTGGAACAATCGAAAAAGGAACCTCTCAAATTTTATATTCTGTTGCCAAAAAAGCAAGTATTATTCCGCGCAAGCAAATGTATGCGCAAATAGTTACGAGCTCGTTAACTGTTGGTTTAGGTGGATCTGCAGGACTAGAGAGTCCGATTGTTGTCACTGGAGCAGCCTTTGGATCCAATTTTGCTCAAAATTATAAATTAAGTTACAAAGACAGAACATTACTGATAGGTTGCGGTGTGGCAGCAGGAATTGCAGCAGCCTTTAACGCACCCATTGCAGGAGTATTATTTGCTATCGAATTTTTGCTTGTAGATGTTAGTATCTCTGCCTTTACACCCATCATGATCGCAGCGGCAACGGGAGCTTTGGTCTCTGTAATTGCCTTAGACGAAGAGATATTATTGTACGTTAATCACCAACCAGAGTTTAACTACCATAATATTCCGTTTTATGTTTTACTTGGCGTTATCACAGGTTTCACTTCTATTTATTTTACTCGAAATTTTAGAAAAACAGAGCATTTCTTTGCCCACCTACGCATGAACGCCTACAAGAAAGCACTACTGGGAGCATCTATTTTGGCTGTGATGATTTTTCTTTTCCCTACCCTTTTTGGTGAAGGATATGAAAGCATTCGAACATTGGCCAACAATGATGCTAAAGATTTACTTGAAAATACGCTCTTTAGTTCTTTTCGAAATAACAATTGGATCGTATTATTGTTTGTGGCGGCTACCATGATGATCAAAGTTTTTGCTACCTCTATAACATTAGGATCTGGTGGAAACGGAGGTAACTTTGCTCCTTCCCTATTTGTGGGCTCGTATGTAGGTTATGTTTTTTCGAAAGCAATAAATCTTACCGGTTTAACACATCTACCAATAAGCAACTTTACGATGGTGGGTATGGCCGGAATCTTAAGCGGATTATTCCACGCTCCATTAACTGCCATCTTCCTAATTGCCGAAATAACTAGTGGCTACAGTCTTATGCTTCCCCTTATGATTGTAGCATCTATCAGCTTTGCAATCTCGAAACGATTTGAAAAACATTCGATGGATGTGAAGGATTTAGCTAGAAAAGGTCATGCCTTCACAAGTAACAAAGATCATAATGTACTCTCTACTTTGGACATTGAATCCTTGATTCAAACCGATTCTTTGACCGTAAGTCCAGAAGATAGCTTAATCAAATTGGTAGACTATATTTCGCACTCAAACCAAACCGTTTTTGCTGTAGTAAACAAAGAAAACGAACTTGTGGGAGTGGTACATTTTAATGATATTCGAGAAATAATTTTCAACCAATATCGCGTAAAATATACCCTAATTAAGGATGTCATGAAACCTGCACCTGCAATCATCTATTCTATTGACAGCATGGAAGTGGTTATGAATAAATTTGAGAAATGCAAACGCACCCACCTACCCGTGGTAAAAAACGGTCATTATTATGGTTACCTACATAAATCGGTGGCATTGGAAGCTTATCGTACAAAACTAAAAGCAATGACGATTGAGTAAAATAATATTGAATGATGTGACATTGGATATATATTGATAGTAAAAGGTGAATTTGTCGTTATTCGGGATTCATTGAACTAATTTACAATTGGTATTGGTATAAAAATCATATCTCCCTTAAAAACGCTAACCACAAATTAGCGTTTTTTTATGCGGAATACCCAGAGGTGATTAAACAACAAAATACCCTAAATAGCCCCGATTGTAGTGGAAATCTTTATAAGGCAAGTGTTTTGCCTTATAAGATTGAAACGTCCCGAAGCGTCGGGAGCGGGACAGAATAGTATAGATATTCACTTAGTTTCTGCTTCAAAAAAGGATCAATATCTTTGATTTTAACATAAAGTTCTAATGTGTTGCATGCAAAGAATAAATCAAAAGATTAACTTTGTGTTTTTGCAAAAATTATGCTAGACAAAGACAATACTATTGAAGTTATAGGGGCTCGTGTACACAACCTCAAAAATATAGATATATCCATTCCTCGCGAAAAACTCGTAGTGATTACGGGACTTTCAGGCTCTGGAAAATCATCACTCGCTTTTGACACCATTTATGCCGAAGGGCAACGTCGTTATGTAGAAACGTTTTCTGCCTATGCACGTCAATTTCTTGGCGGATTAGAGCGTCCTGATGTAGACAAAATTGACGGACTTTCGCCAGTAATCGCTATCGAACAAAAAACGACCAGTAAGAGTCCACGATCAACCGTGGGGACGATCACCGAGATTTACGATTTCTTGCGTTTGCTATACGCACGCGCCGCAGATGCCTATAGTTACAACACCGGCGAAAAAATGGTTAGCTACTCAGATGAACAAATCAAGGAGCTAATCACTACCGATTACAACGACAAGCGCATCAATATTCTAGCACCTGTAATCAAGGCTAGAAAAGGTCATTATGGTGAATTGTTCCAACAAATTGCCAAACAAGGATTCCTGAAAGTACGTGTCAACGGTGACGTTCTCGATATTACGCCAGGAATGAAGCTCGACCGTTATAAAACCCACGATATCGAAATCGTAGTGGATAGAATAGCAATCGACAACTCTCCAGATACTGCCAAACGTCTGAACGAAAGCATTAATACCGCCATGAATCACGGCGAAAATGTATTGATGGTTCTGGATCAAGACAGTCAAGAAGTACGCTATTTTAGTCGAAACTTAATGTGTCCTACCTCTGGAATTTCGTATCAAAACCCCGAACCCAATTTGTTTTCCTTCAACTCCCCAAAAGGGGCTTGCGACCATTGCAAAGGCTTGGGAACAGTAAACGAAATCAACATCAAAAAAATACTTCCAAATCCAAAACTTTCCATCAAAGCAGGAGGTTTTTTACCTTTGGGCGAATATAAATCAACCTGGATTTTTAAGCAGTTAGAAATTATTGGAGAACGTTTTGACTTTAAATTAACCGATCCAATAGAATCAATTTCTCCCGAAGCAATGGAAATGATTTTGAATGGTGGAAAAGAAAAATTCAGCATTACTTCAAAGGATTTAGGCGTCACTCGAGACTACAAAATCGAATTTGAGGGAATAGCACATTTCATCAAAAACCAACATGATGAGAGCGGATCTACAACTATCAAACGTTGGGCAAAAGAATTCATGGACGAAATCAATTGTCCTGTTTGTCACGGTTCTCGACTCAAAAAAGAGTCTCAGTATTTTAGGGTAAATGAAAAAAATATCACCGAATTGGTCGATATGGATATTTCTGACCTAACGGCTTGGTTCGAAAACCTAGCAGACGATTTGACCGAAAAACAAATGGCAATCGCAGGCGAAGTATTAAAAGAAATCAAAGACCGTTTGCATTTCTTGATGAACGTAGGTTTGGATTATTTGGCCTTGAGCCGCAGCTCCAAATCGCTTTCTGGTGGTGAGGCACAACGCATTCGATTGGCGACTCAAATTGGGTCGCAACTCGTTGGTGTACTTTATATTTTGGATGAACCAAGTATTGGTTTGCACCAACGTGACAACGAAAAACTCATTCGCTCACTAGAGCAATTGCGCGATATTGGAAACTCTGTTATCGTGGTAGAACACGACAAAGACATGATGGAGCGTGCCGATTATGTGATCGACATTGGTCCCAAAGCAGGTAAATTTGGTGGCGAAATCATCAGCACCGGAACCTACAAAGAGACCCTAGCGTCCAAAACCATCACCGCACAATACTTAAACGGAAAATTGAAATTTGATATTCCGAAAAAGCGCCGTGAAGGAAACGGAAAATCTTTAAAACTAACTGGTGCAACTGGTAACAACTTAAAAAATGTTACAATTGATTTGCCATTGGGGAAATTAATTTGCGTTACAGGAGTATCTGGTAGCGGAAAATCGACTTTGATCAACGAGACCCTCTACCCTATTTTGAACGCCTTTTATTTCAACGGTGTCAAAAAACCACAGCCCTACAAAAAAATCGAAGGACTTGAACATATCGACAAAGTAATTGACATAGATCAAAGTCCGATCGGGCGTACACCACGCTCCAACCCAGCTACTTATACCGAAGTTTTTACCGAGATTCGCAAGCTATACACCATGACCTCCGAGAGTATGATTCGTGGGTACAAAGCCGGGCGTTTTAGTTTCAACGTCAAAGGCGGTCGTTGCGAAACCTGTCAAGGATCGGGCGTGCGCACCATCGAAATGAATTTTCTACCCGATGTATATGTAGAATGCGAAACCTGTCAAGGTAAGCGTTTCAACCGTGAGACACTTGAAATTCGATACAAAGGAAAATCCATATCGGATGTCTTGAACATGACCGTAGACGAAGCCGTTCCGTTTTTCGAAAACATCCCAAAAATATACCGAAAAGTAAAAACCATTCAGGACGTAGGATTGGGTTATATCACACTCGGGCAGCAAAGCACCACGCTCTCAGGTGGTGAAGCGCAACGCATCAAACTCGCAGGCGAACTCTCCAAAAAAGACACCGGAAACACCTTTTACATCCTAGACGAACCCACCACAGGACTGCACTTTGAAGACATTCGCGTCTTGATGGACGTCATCAACACCCTCGTCGACAAAGGCAACACCATCCTCATCATCGAGCACAACATGGACGTCATCAAACTCGCCGACCACATCATAGACATCGGTCCCGAAGGCGGAAAAGGCGGCGGAACTCTAGTAGCCAAAGGAACTCCCGAGGAAGTCGCTAAAAACAAAAAAAGTTATACAGCTAAGTTTTTGAAAAAGGAATTGAAGTAAATACAAATAATTTGGACGTGACAGCAATAAAAAAAGGGGCTTACTATTCGTTATCAATAGTAAGCCCCTTTTTTTATTGCTGTCGGGCTTTTCACGCTACTTCGGTAGCAAGTTTCAATCCCTCACGCGGCAGTTGGGTACAATTGACGATTGTTTTAAAAAGAAAGAAAAATCTTTGAGTGGGAATTTGTATATTTGGTGAGAAACGCACAGGTTTGCTTATAATTTAGAGTTAGTAGAAATGTCAACCCAGAAACAGAAAAAATTATTTATAATGAAAATACCAAATGACATTTATATTCCAGAAAAGTACATTGTAACTGAAAATCATTCTTTTTACAAAGAACTAAAATACATTATAAGACAAGACTATCTAATCAGTAAACAAATATTCGAAGAAAATCAAAATAAATTTAATCCAATTAAAATTCTTGTCGCATTTATTTCTGAAAAAACTGTTTGCTTAAATCCTAATTTAATAGATATTAATAATTTAAATTCTTATGAAATACAAAGGCAAATTCAAATAGGAAATCCTAACCTTGCTAAAATAGATAGGGCATTTTCAACTGTAAGTGCAATTCCTGAATATGAACAATTATGTAGTTTAGCAGAAAAGCAATTTATAGATTGGTGGGAAGAAAAAATTTGCCCCAAGATTATATTAAAATATGGAAAACTAAATCTCGCAAATTCCAAATGTCAGTTTGCACGACAATTGAGAAATGCTTTTGCACATTCAAAAATAAATATAGATAAAAACCTGAAATGTGAAATAAAACCAGTTTGGCAATATCTAAATCTTAAGGAATTTAATGGAGAAAAAGTGTTTGATTTAATGAGCCTTGGAGATTTAATAAATTTTTGGATTGAATTTGAAGAAACCGAACTTAATTAAAAACCCGAAATTATTATGTTAACAGATCTAGTCATTAAAGCCTTAATATTTTCTATAATCCCTACGTTAATTACTTTATTTGTAACTGAAAAAGTTAAAGGAAAAATAAAGAATTCTTTTGAAGAAAAACTAGAAATTGTTAAAAAGAAGCACACAATTGAAATTAGTACATTTCAAACTGAACTTAATAATTTAAAATCGCGTGAAATATTTAAATTCACAAAACTACACGAAAAACGATTTGACATTTTAGAAAATATATACAAACTTATAAATAAAAGTCAAAATGATTTACAATTTTACGTTTGTCCTGTAAAACGAGTGCCCGAGGGAAAAACATTTGACCAACTTGATGATTCACTAAATGAAAATTTTAGAAAAGCACACAATAATTTTGTAGAATATTACTCCGATAATAAAATTTATCTTGATGAGCAAATTGAAGAATTAATTGATAAATATTTGGTTGAAGTTTCAGATATTTATAACGATTATTCTGAAAATCACTTTCTTGCAAAATTTGATAACAAACCAAACCCCGAAACTTTTAAAAAATCAGCTTATGCATATAAGAAAATACCAGAAAAAATAATTCCAATAAAAAAACAAATTGAAATTAAGTTTAAGGAATTACTAGAAGTGTAATTGTTGCAGCCGAAAGATCCGATTTACAGACAAGGCTTTGCGCAGATTTATTATCGAAATTTCACGACGGTGCCCGCAAAGAATATCGTCAACAATAAACAAATGAAAGTCAACCGTGAATCATTCTATAAACAATGCTTGGTATAAATACAGAAAATGATATACTATACGTGATTGCTTCGTTCCTCGCAATGACCGCAAATTGTCGAAATACTTTGTAGCACTTTACCTTAGATTCTTCCAGAATGACAAGATTGCGGAGTATTATGCTAGCATAAAATAACTTATATGAGCTCCTATTTCTTATATGGTTTAAAACTTTCAAGCAGTGAGATAAAAAAACTTACATGACTTATATGGTGAAAACAACAAAAACGGCAAGAAGTAAAATTTATACAACTTAACCCATGAATACCTTACATTTCACTCATAAGCGTCCAAGAATTTAATATTTTCACGAAAATACTATTCTTTAAAAACTGACCAGATTCACATCGAAATGCCTAAAAAAAGGTTAGGTTTAAATTATTTTAACAAAGATCAAATCAAAATAACCAAAAAAGCTGTTCATTCTTTGTTTTGCTTATTTACTTCACAACCTTGCACGAGCTTAAAAAACAAGGCAGTTGTATCTAAGAGTAACAAAATCTACTATATTTGTTTCAGTTAAAACAATTTGATTATGGAAGAGTGTATATCGGTTTTTGATATGTTGAAAATTGGGGTTGGTCCGTCAAGCTCTCATACTTTGGGACCTTGGAGAGCAGCTGAACGTTTTTTAGAAGAATTGAAAGAACAAGATTTAGATACCATTTCACGAATCAAAGTAGATTTATACGGCTCACTTTCTTTAACCGGAAAAGGACATGCCACCGACCTAGCCGTCATGCTTGGACTAAGCGGTCAAGACCCAGAAACAATTCCTATTCAGGATATTGATGGAATTATAAAGTCGATTGAAAAAACGAAAAAATTACTATTGGGTAATGAAACATTAATCGATTTTCTTATTGGGACAGATATTATTTTCAACAAAGAATTTTTGCCTTTTCACTCTAACGGAATGATGTTCACAGCTGTTGATAACGCTGGAAAAACCTATATAGAAACCTATTACTCTATTGGTGGCGGATTTGTGGTCAAGGAAGAAAGAACAAACGCTAAGGAAAAAATCAAAATAAAATGTGCTTTCCCGTTCATGATAGACAATGCCGCTGAATTACTAAACTATTGTAAAACAGAGCACAAATCGATTTCTGAAATTGTCTACGAAAACGAAAAATCAATGCGTTCGGTAGAAGTAATCGATCAAGAATTAATGCGAATTTGGGATACCATGCTCGAGTGCATGTATATAGGATGCCACTCTGAGGGCGTGCTCCCAGGCGGACTAAACGTACGCAGACGTGCGTTTGACATGCATCAAAATTTAATTGGATTATCCAATTATAGCGATCCCGAAACCTGGCTGACTGAAATTAGAAAAACGGAAGTTAAATTTCGCCAAATTCTAAAATGGGTAAGTTGTTTTGCTCTTGCTGTAAATGAGGTAAATGCAGCGTTGGGCCGCATTGTAACCGCTCCTACCAACGGAAGCGCGGGTGTGATTCCTGCTGTTTTAATGTACTACTTGGTCATCGAAAACCATCAGGCAGGTCCTGAGGAAATTAAAAAGTTCTTATTGGTTGCTGGAGAAATAGGAAGCATTTTCAAAAAAGGCTCTACTATATCTGCTGCAATGGGTGGTTGTCAAGCAGAAATTGGCGTTTCATCGGCCATGGCGGCAGCGGCACTTTGCGAACTATTGGGTGGCTCTGTTGAGCAAGTTTTAATGGCTGCCGAGATTGCAATGGAACATCATTTAGGTTTAACCTGCGACCCAATTGGTGGCTTGGTACAAATTCCGTGTATTGAGCGCAATACTATGGGCGCTATAAAAGCAATCAATGCTGCAGAATTAGCACTTTCTACAGATGCAAAAAATGCAAAAGTACCACTAGACAAAGTAATTAGCACCATGTGGGAAACAGCCAAGGACATGAATAATAAATACAAAGAAACCTCTGAAGGTGGTCTTGCAATCACCGTAAATATGGCAGACTGTTAATCTAATTAGTTACACAACTCTACTTTTAAATTCAGATCCACAATTTTTCAATAAAGATGAAATGCGCAATAGTAATCTGTTGTGCATTTCCTTTTTATAATAAGAATCATTCTGTTTTTATACTTTCTATAGATCTTATGCTTTACAGTTCACTTATTCGTAATTAAGGTCGTGAATTTTTACACAATTATGAAAACAGTTTTATTAATATCGCAATAAAAAACGAATATATAATAGTTTATGACCGTATAAAACTTAAAACATCTAAATAAAACGCAATTTTTTCAGTGATCTTGAAAAAATTAAAAATTTTAAATGTGCGATTAAAATTGCAATTATACTATATTTGCGGACTTAAGTAAAAAAATCCCTATCATTGAAAACAAAATCTACCCAAACGAAATTAATCCTTGGACTACAACATGTTTTAGCAATGTTTGGCGCTACCGTTTTAGTTCCATTTTTAACAGGTCTTAATCCATCAATTGCCTTATTATCTGCAGGAATCGGTACTTTGATTTTTCATTATTGTACAAAAAAAATAGTGCCCGTTTTCTTGGGTTCCTCATTTGCTTTTATCGGTGCTTTGAGTTTAATTTTAAAGCAAGAAGGAATTGCTAGTATCAAAGGTGGCGTTATCGCTGCAGGTTTGGTTTATGTACTCATGAGCGGAATGGTTCGCTTTTTTGGTGTAGAAAAGATAAAATCATTTTTTCCTCCCATCGTAGTGGGTCCAATTATTATGGTGATTGGTCTGCGCCTTAGCCCCGTTGCACTGTCCATGTCTGGATATAAGGATGGGAATTTTGATCCAAAAAGTTTAATCATTGCCTTGATTGTCATTACCACAATGATCACCATTTCGATTCTAGAAAAATCTTTTTTTAGGCTAGTTCCTATATTAATCTCTGTAATCGTTGGCTATCTTGCTGCTATGGCATTAGGAATGGTGAATTTTACCAATTTTGAAGAAGCAAGCTGGTTTGGATTTTCTGATTTGGCTAAGAAAGATTTACTAACCGTTCCTGTTTTTACGCTCACTGCCGTTTTAGGAATTGCGCCCATTGCTTTGGTTGTTTTTATAGAACACATTGGCGATATCGCAACTAATGGCGCTGTGGTAGGCAAAGATTTTTTTAAAGATCCCGGAATTACCCGCACATTATTAGGAGATGGTTTAGCAACTATTGTGGCTGGTTTTCTTGGTGGTCCAGCCGTAACTACTTACGGCGAAAATACGGGTGTACTTGCTGTAACCAAAGTGTACGATCCTGCTATCTTACGTATTGCAGCGGTTTATGCCATAATTCTAGGTGTCGTTGGCAAATTTGGTGCGGTTTTAACTACCATCCCTACTCCTGTGATGGGTGGCGTTTCTATCATTTTATTCGGAATGATAGCCGCAGTTGGTGTTCGAACAGTTGTAACGGCGGAAATTGACTTTTCAAATTCTAGAAATTTAATTATCGCTTCATTGATTTTTGTTTTTGGAATCGCCATTGGAGAAGTAAATATTCCGGGGAGCATTACCTTGTCAGGCTTGACCATTGCCGCATTTATAGGTGTATTTTTAAACAAAATTTTACCAGCTGATCAAATGGATGCAGATCCACAAATATAATTCCACCCACCCAAAACCTTATTAAACCCCCTTAAATGAAAACATCTTTAGCTTTTCTAATCTGTTTTTTTACCTTAGGCACTACCGCGCAAGAAATTCAACTCCACTATGATTTTTCGAAAACTAGAAATTACCTAACGGGTACTTTTGAAGTTTTTAAGCCCGATAGCGCAGGTAGTACTTTCTTTTTTACCGACTTTAACTTCGGACGACAAGATGGAGCTAATTTAGCCTATTTTGAAATTGCTCGAAAATTCGATATTAAAAATGAAACTATCAAAGGCTTAAATCTACATATCGAGTACAACGACGGTTTTGTCATGACCGATGACAAAAGTAGTAGTCCTGTTTCCCCAATCGGTTTCCCAATCAATAGAGCTTACCTTGCTGGTTTTGGCTTCCCTATAAAAATTGGAAATTTCACTTTGCATACTTCATACCTATACAAAAACACAAAAGGTTCATCTGGAATTGATGGGCAATTTACAGCTGTATTTTTCCAGAATCTTTTCAAAAATAAAGTAACCATTAGAGGTTTCTTTGATTTCTGGAGTCAAGAAATTGTTTTAAGTAGTCCAGATTCGAATAAAAAGCACATGATTCTTTTAACCGAACCACAAATTATGTACAATTTCACGCCAAAATTTTCAGTAGGTTCAGAGATTGAAATTAGCAATAACTTTGTCCCGAATAAAGCTTTTAAAGTTTACCCAACCCTCTTTGCCAAATACACCCTTTAATTAAAATACACACAAAATGTTAGAAAAAATATTTAAACTCAGAGAACGCCATTCTAGCGTTAAGCAAGAAGCTATTGGTGGTATGGTCACTTTTTTGACGATGGCCTACATTATTTTCGTAAATCCGAATATTCTGTCGACTACCGGAATGGATAAAAATGCACTGATTAGTATAACTTGTTTGGCTGCTGTAATTGGATCATTGTTAGTTGGTTTTTGGGCAAATGTGCCTTTTGCAATGGCACCCGGAATGGGACTGAATGCCATGTTTGCTTTTACCTTAGTTTTAAAAGATGGCGCGACTTGGCAGCAAGCACTTGGGGTTGTTTTCTTGTCGGGAGTTGTTTTTATAATCATTTCTATCCTCGGACTTCGACATAAAATAATCGATGCCATACCCGAATCGCTCCGTGTAGCGATTGGCTCTGGTATTGGTCTTTTTATCGCTTTTATTGGTTTCAAACAAATGGGATTAATTGTCGCAAATGATGCCACTTTGGTAGGATTAGGACATTTTACGCCTGCTTTGGTTATTGGTCTAATCGCCTTTTTTGTCACCGTTATGTTGGAACATTATAAAGTAAAAGGTTCTATTTTGGTGGGGATTTTGTTGGCTACCATCTTAGGTTTTATTTTTGACCCAAACACCACCTTTCCTACTGAATTTGTGAGTACTCCTCCATCTATCCTACCTATATTTGGAAAAATGGAAGTGCTTTCTGTGCTGAAAATTTCCTTTATAGCTCCGATATTTTCTTTCCTTTTTGTGAATTTATTTGATTCTATTGGTACTGCAATGGCTTGCTCGATGGAAGCTGGTTTAGTCGATAAAGATGGTAAAATGCCTCATGTTAAAAAAGTATTAGAAGCCGATGCTGTTGCTACGATGTTAAGTGGTTTTTTGGGTACAAGTAGCACCGTAACCTACATCGAATCGGCCGCAGGAATTGCTAATGGTGCGAGAACTGGATTGAGTTCTGTGTTTACTGCTTTGTTCTTTTTACTGGCTATGTTTTTTGCACCATTGATTAGTATGGTACCCGCTTATGCCACTGCTCCAGCCTTGATTCTGGTGGGAATTTACATGGCTAAGCATTTAGTTCGAATAGATTTTAGCGAATTATACTTAGGCGTTCCTGTGTTTTTAACCTTGTTGTTAATGCCTCTTACTTACAGCATTAGTTCTGGAATTGCTTATGGCTTTTCTAGTTATGTTTTGCTTTGCATTTTTACCAAAAACACAGATAAAATTCACCCTTATATGTGGGGAATTGGTTTTTTCTCGATGCTAGAAATTGTTCTTTCGCAGATGTAAAACAAATAATAATTCAACCTTGAAAAACGGAATAAGATTTACCTCTTATTCCGTTTTTTATTTTAAAATTGAAACTGGTATCGAACTAAATACTTCAAACAATTCATCTATTGGATTCTTCTTTTTACTACCGGAATACTACTGATATAAACCAATAATTCCTTTTAGACCCGACAGCCCCAAAGTGTAGGGAGACATCCTGTTGTGTTGCGATAGTAAAATTAACAGCTATAGTGGATGGCGGGAACTTTATTTCATAAAAATGTCTAGTTGCCACACTACCAAAAATAATTAAACAATAAATTTCGATTAAGTCTAAAAAAAAAACTCCAGATCTCTCTGAAGTTTTATATAATTGTAAATAAGGAAACCTTATTTTATCATTTCGATTTTTTGTGACTCTTCTTCATTAATACTGTCGAAAAATCCTTGCTCGTTCATCCAGTCATCGCTAAATACTTTGCTCATGTAACGTGATCCATGATCGGGGAAAATGGCAATAACGTTACTGTTAGCATCAAATTCACCACCTTCGGCATATTGCCTGATGGCTTGCAAAACGGCTCCTGATGTGTAACCTACAAACATTCCTTCTTTTCTAGTGATTTCTCTCGCAGCATGTGCGCTTTCTTCGTCAGTTACTTTCATGAATTTGTCAATCACATCAAAGTCTGTTGCAGACGGAATTAAATTTTTACCCAAACCTTCTATTCTGTACGGATAGATCTCGTCGTTATCAAATTCTTTTGTTTCGTGGTATTTTTTCAATACCGAACCAAAAGCGTCAACACCTAGAATTTTGATATTCGAATTTTGCTCTTTTAAATACTTTGCTGTACCTGATATTGTTCCTCCTGTACCACTGCAAGCAACCAAGTGCGTGATTTTTCCGTTCGTTTGTTTCCAAATTTCTGGTCCAGTCGAATGGTAATGTGCATCAATATTTAACTGATTAAAGTATTGATTAATGTAGACAGATCCTTTGGTTTCTTCGTGCAAACGTTTTGCAACGCTATAATATGAGCGCTCATCGTCTGCAGCTACATGCGCAGGGCATACATATACCTTAGCACCAAGACTACGAAGCATATCAATCTTATCTTTGGATGATTTTGAACTCACAGCAAGAATACAGCTATACCCCTTGATGATGCTCACCATTGCCAAACTGAACCCTGTGTTACCAGAGGTAGTTTCGATAATCGTATCACCAGGAGTCAAAATCCCTTTCTTTTCTGCTTGTTCAATAATATATAACGCAATTCTATCCTTTGAAGAATGACCAGGATTAAAAGCTTCTACCTTAGCAAAGAAGTTACCTTCAATGTTTTCAGTTACTTTATTTAGCTTAATTAGGGGTGTATTCCCTATTAATTCTAAAACGTTATTATAAGCATTTATTTCTTCTTTCATAAAAAAATAGTTGATCAATGTTAATATTATTTAACTATGATAGTGTACAAATTTAACAAAAAAATTCGATTAGGCTTTAATTTTTTCTAAATCTAGTAAAAAACTAAACTCTTTTGCTAATTCTTTAAGAGCTTCAAAGCGACCTGAGGCACCTCCATGTCCTGCATCCATGTTTGTGTCGAGATACAAAACGGTATCATCTTGCTTGGCAACACGCAGTTTGGCAACCCATTTTGCTGGCTCCCAATATTGCACTTGTGAGTCATGCAAACCCGTTGACACATACATATTAGGATACGCTTGCTCCTTTATATTATCGTAAGGTGAATACGATCGCATGTAGTTATAGTATTTTTTTACATTTGGATTTCCCCATTCGTCATATTCTCCAGTCGTTAACGGAATACTGTCATCAAGCATAGTAGTCATTACGTCGACAAAAGGTACTTGCGCTATCACACCATGATATAATTCTGGCGCATCGTTACAAATTACTCCCATCAACAATCCTCCTGCCGATCCACCTTCTGCGTACAAATGTTGTGGACTTGTGTACTGCTGTTCAATAACATACTTTGAGCAATCAATAAAATCGGTAAAGGTATTTTTCTTGTGCAATAATTTTCCGTCTTCGTACCATTGACGTCCCAAATCCTCGCCTCCACGTATGTGTGCGATGGCATAGATGAAACCTCGATCTAAAAGTGATAATCGGGTCGACGAAAAATGAGCATCCATCGAGTGACCATACGAACCGTAAGCATATAATAACAACGGATTTTGTCCGTCTTTTTTCATTCCGTTTTTGTACACCATCGAAATGGGAACTTTAGTGCCATCTGCTGCAGTTGCCCAAACGCGCTCTTCGGTATAATTATTTTTATCAAATTTGCCACCCAAAACTTGCTGTTCTTTTTGAACCTCCTTTTCTTGAGTACGCATATTAAAATCAATAATTGATGAAGGCGTTGCTAGTGACTGATAGCTATAGCGCAATATTTCGGTTTCAAAATCTACGTTGGTAGATGTGTATGCCGTATAAGTTTCACTACCAAAAGGCAAATAATACTCTTGACTGCCATCCCAAGTCATGATTCTAATTTTGTTCAAACCGCCTGTGCGTTCTTCAAGAACTAAATATTTTTCGAAAATTTCGACATCTTCTAACAACACATCTTCACGATGGCCAATGATTTCGACCCAATTTTCAGCAGTTGTTGCGTCTTCGGGTGTTTTCATTAGTTTAAAATTCTCGGCATCATCCTTATTGGTCATGATGTAAAAACTGTTTTTATAATGATTGACGCTATACTCTACGCCTCTTTTTCTTTTTTGGAACATCTTGAATTTTCCATCTGGCGTATCGGCATTCAAAATACGATATTCTGTGGTCATCGTACTGCCTGACTCAATGGTAAGGTATTTTCTTGATTTCGATTTTGCAATATCTACATTATAAGTATCGTCTTTTTCGAAATAAACCAAAACATCGTCCTCTTGCTTGCTGCCCAATTTGTGTTTAAAAATTTTGTCAGAGCGCAAGGTTACTTCATCTTGTGAAGAATAAAATAAAGTATAATTGTCATTTGCCCAAACTGCCGAGCCTGTAACTTTTTCTATTTTATCGGCTAGAATTTCGTTTGTGACTAAGTTTTTAACTTGAATGGTATAAATTCGTCTACCTACACAATCGGTGCTAAACAACGCAAGTGTATTATCTGGGCTGATGCTCATTCCGCTTAATTTGAAATAAGCTTGCCCTTCGGCTAAAATATTGCAATCAAACAAGATTTCTTCAGCTGCAGTAAGACTCCCTTTTTTTCGAGCATAAATTGGATAACCTTTCCCAGTTTCAAAACGAGTGATGTAGTAATAACCGTTGTATAAATAAGGTACCGATTCGTCATCTTCTTTGATTCGGCTCTTCATCTCCTCGTACAAATCCTTTTGAAAATCCTTAGTATCGGCTGTCATAGCTTGATAATACTCGTTTTCTTTGTTTAGATAATCAATTACTTCTGGGTTTTCTCTATTGTTCAACCAAAAATAATTATCGGTTCGAACATCTGAAAATTTTTCTAAAGTGGTAGGTATAATTTTTGCAACTGGAGCAATTGTATTTTTTATCATAAGTATGATTTCGATTTTTTGATGAGATCAGAGGCAAAAATAAGACAAGACATCGACTTCACACGCTGTTTTAACCTAATTTAACATTGTGTATTGAACTGAATATATTATTTTTGGCTAAGTAAACTGCAAAAAATATAAAAATGGATTTAATGGGAATGATGGGTAAATTAAAAGAGACCCAAAATAAAATAGAAGAAACTAAAAAAAGATTGGATACTGTTCTTGTTGATGAACAAAGTACAGACGGATTGTTTAAAGTAACCATGACTGCCAACAGAAAAGTTACTGCCGTAACAATTGCTGATGAATTATTGGAAGATAAAGAACAATTGGAAGATTACATCATTATGGTGCTTAACAAAGCAATCGAAAAAGCTACAAAAGTAAACGAAGCTGAATTGGATGCCGTTGCCAAAATGGACATGCCAATGATACCAGGAATGGACAATTTGTTCAAATAAAACAAAATTTAAGTATAAAAAAAGCATGAATTGCATCAATTCATGCTTTTTTTATGTCTTTAAATGACTAGTTTTTCTAAGGCTTCTAGCACATAATTATGCATCACCTCACGATAATCCAAATGGGTAACCAACCTTAATTTGCCTTGTCCCATTGAACTGATGTAAATATTTTTTTGTTTCAATTTTTCCATCACTACCTTCTCTGTATATTGCGGTTTTATGGTAAAAATCACAATATTTGTTTCCACAGGAGCAATTTGATCTACCCAAGATGTTTTTCTTAGCGATTGTGCCAACTCATTTGCACGTCGGTGGTCTTCGACTAGTTTCGAAATATTATTTTCTAAAGCATACAAACCGGCTGCTGCCAAATATCCTGCTTGACGCATACCGCCACCCAACATTTTTCGAACACGCAAAGCCCTGTGAATTGTAGCTTTGTCACCCAATAATACCGAACCTACAGGAGCTCCCAAACCTTTGGATAAACAAACAGATATAGTATCGAACAATTGTCCGAACAATTTTGGATTTTGTTTCTTGGCCATCAAAGCATTCCAAATACGAGCACCATCCATATGAAACTTTAAATTATTAGCATCACAAACGGCTTTTATCTTTTGCAATTCGGCAATATCATAACAAGCACCTCCACCTTTGTTTGTGGTGTTTTCTACACAAACCAAACTCGTGAGAGGACTGTGATAAAATTCGGGATCATTAATATGTTGCGCCACCTGCTCTGCGGTTATCATTCCGCGATTACCATCTATCAAAGAAAAAGAGACGCCACTATTAAAAGAAGCTCCTCCACCCTCGTACAAATACACATGTGAGGTTTTGTCGGCAATCACTTGCTCGCCTGGGTTGGTATGTAATTTAATGGCTGTTTGATTGGCCATTGTTCCCGATGGAAAAAACAAAGCGGCTTCCATGCCAAATATTTGTGCCACAGTAGCTTCAAGCTCTATCACAGTAGGGTCTTGCTTGTAAACATCATCGCCTACTTGAGCATTAAACATACACTCTAGCATCTCGAAATTGGGCTTGGTGACTGTGTCACTAACCAAGTTTATATCCATATCTTTATTTTATGATCAAATACCCACAAGCTATGGCTTGCGTCTTTGCTATTTTTTTATATTTTTGTCGTACAAAATTACAAATTTTATGACAACTACCGAACAAATAAAAGGTATTGTAGAGCGCCTTGGTGCGTTGAGGAGGTATCTTTGACGTTGATGCTAAATTAATCGAAATTGCCAACGAAGAAGAGAAGACTTTTGCACCCGACTTTTGGAACAACGCCAAAGAAGCAGAACTTATTGTTAAGAACCTGACATCCAAAAAGAAATGGATTGAAGACTACAACAAAGCCATCGAATATACCGATGAATTGCAGATCGCTTATGAGTTTTATCGTGAAGGTGAATACACTCCTGAAGAACTTGATGCACAGTATTTAAAAACGGAACATCATATTGAATCGATCGAATTCAAGAACATGCTCTCTGATGAAGGTGACTCTTTGAGTGCTGTCATTCAAATTACTGCTGGTGCTGGTGGAACTGAAAGTTGTGACTGGGCAGAGATGCTCATGCGTATGTACATGATGTGGGCCGAAAAAAGTGGATACAAAATAAAAGAACTTAACTTTCAAAAAGGAGATGCGGCTGGAATCAAAACAGTTACTCTCGAAATTGAAGGAGATTATTCTTTTGGATATCTAAAAGGTGAAAATGGTGTACACCGATTGGTGCGTATTTCTCCATTTGACAGCAATGCCAAAAGACATACCTCATTTGTATCTGTTTATGTATACCCTTTGGTAGATGATACAATCGAAATCGAAATTAATCCTGCTGATATTGAAATCACAACAGCACGCTCTAGTGGTGCAGGTGGTCAAAATGTAAATAAAGTAGAAACTAAGGTTCAATTGGTACACAAACCATCCGGAATCCAGATTCAATGTTCAGAAACCCGATCACAGCATGACAACCGTAGTAGAGCAATGCAAATGCTACGATCACAGTTATACGAAATAGAGTTAAAAAAACAGCTTGAGCAACGTAACGATATCGAAGCCGGTAAGATGAAAATCGAATGGGGTTCTCAAATTCGAAATTACGTGATGCAACCTTATAAGTTGGTCAAAGATGTTCGTACTGGCTATGAGTCTAGCAACGTTGATGCAGTTATGAACGGAGAGATTGACGAATTTTTAAAAGCATATCTCATGATGATGGGACAAAAAGAAGAAGAGTAGAATTACTGTTCATTCGATAATAAAACCTTTCTAAACCCGTTTTAGAAAGGTTTTTTATTTATAAAATTAACAGATTTAAATAGATTTTGTCATTGTTTTTTTATTTTAATGTTAATTCTTGCGATGAAATTTAATTTTGATTAGGAATAGCAATAGTAAATCACTTTATTTGAATAATATAACCAACAAACTATGAAAAGCTATTCTATTTTAGAAATAAATGAAGTACTAAAAGGTGAAATCCTTGGAAATACAAATCAAAATATTACTGCTCCCGAACAACTTGAGGTAGCTACAAACACAGAAATATCATTTATAGGATCTCTAAAATACGAAAAGTTATGGGCTTCTTCAAATGCTTGTGCTGCCGTAGTAAACCAAGATATAACTATCGAACCTGGAGATAACAGAGCTTTTATCAAAGTAAAAAATGCAGACTTAGCCATGTCGCAAGTTTTAGAACTTTTTGCTTCACCGATGCCTGCTTTTGAAGTAGCAATCCACCCCACTGCAGTTGTAGATAAGACCGCAGTGATTTCAAACGGTGCCAAAATTGGTGCTGGTTGTTATATTGGACCAAATGTGACCATTGGAGAAAATAGCACTATTTATCCAAATGTGACCATCCTAGACGATTCAACAATTGGGAATGATACTGTAATTTGGTCTGGCGCTGTAGTTAGAGAACGTTGCCATATTGGTCACCATTGTATTATACATCCAAATGCAACAATTGGTGCAGATGGATTTGGTTTTAGACCTTGTCCAGAAAGAGGTTTGGTAAAAATTCCTCAAATCGGAAATGTAATTATCGGAAACAACGTTGAAATAGGTGCTAACACTTGTATAGACCGTGGTAAATTTAGTTCTACCGTATTAGGAGATGGTTGTAAAATAGATAATTTAGTTCAAATAGGCCACAACAGTAAATTGGGACGTTTTTGTATCATGGCCGGAAATTCAGGTTTGGCCGGTTCTGTAACGCTAGGAAACGGAGTCATAATTGGTGGTAGTGCTTCGATAAAAGACCATACTACTATTGGTGATGGTGCCACTGTAGGTGCAGGATCAGGAGTTACTGGTGATATTGCTGCAGGAAAAACAATGCTTGGATATCCTGCCGTTGAAGCACGTGATGCTTTGAAACAATGGGCTATCTTAAAACGATTAGTAAACGACTCAAAATGTAAATCATAAATAACGATTCATTCAAATTCATAAAAAAACCTGATACAGCGCAAACTGTATCAGGTTTTTTGGTAAAATAAAAACAAACAATTAAATTCTTCGTACTACAATTTACTGATGTAGCTACCGTAAATATCTTTGAATTGGTATCCTGTTGCAATACGGTCTTTACTTAATTTTTTATATTCAACCATCGCCCACAAAATAAATTCTTTCATGAACAAATGATCTTCTGGTGCTAAATCAGGTTGGTGTTTTTTAAGCAAAATTTCTAAAGGCACAATAGCGTTCAAAATTGTTTTGTACTCTTCATCGGTGGTGTCATCCAATAATTCGAAACCACTTTCGGCAAAAAACCATTCGATCAAATCGGTATAAGTTGTTTTTTCGTTTGGCTTCTCTAATTTTTCAATTTTAGGAAAGTACATTGGAAACAAAGTACGTATTGCAGACCCTAAAAGCTGCTGCGCTACAAATGCTGCTCCCTCCTGCTCGCCCTCATACACAAGCTCTACTTTTCCGGTAATAGCAGGAATGACTCCCATAAAATCAGACAAACGAACCGTAGTCGACTCTTCGCCATTTAGCAAAGCTCTTCTTTCGGCTGTGCTCAACAAATTCTCGTAGGCAGTAATGCTCATACGAGCACTCACTCCACTTTTGTAATCCACATATTCACTATCTCTAGCTTCAAAACCTATTTGTTCTAATAAATCTTTGGCTAATGATGGCACTTTTACTGTTTCTGTTTGTAATGCATCTAGTTTTGCTTCTTGCTCGGTAATAGTTCTAGCAATTGCTACAGATTCTGGATAATGCGTTAAAATTTGTGAGCCAATACGGTCTTTTAACGGAGTAACTATACTTCCACGATTGGTATAATCCTCTGGGTTTGCTGTAAATATGAATTGCAAATCCAAAGGCATACGCAGCTTGAACCCACGAATTTGAATATCTCCTTCTTGCAAAATATTGAACAAAGCCACTTGTATACGCGCTTGTAAATCGGGTAATTCATTGATCACAAAAATACAACGGTTGGCTCTAGGAATCATTCCGAAGTGTATTACGCGATCATCAGCGTATGATAATTTTAAATTCGCAGCCTTAATAGGATCAACATCTCCAATCAAATCGGCTACGGTTACATCTGGCGTCGCTAACTTTTCAGAGAAGCGATCACTACGGTGCAACCAAGATATTGGTGTATTATCACCTTGCTCGGCAAATAAATCTTGAGAATATCTAGAAATTGGTTTTAACGGATCATCATTAATTTCTGAACCCGTTACAAACGGAATATATTCATCTAATAACTCTACCATTTTACGAGCCAATCTTGTTTTCGCTTGTCCACGAAGCCCTAAGAAATTGATGTTGTGACGAGACAAAATTGCTCGCTCAAGTTCTGGAATTACGGTGTTTTCAAAACCATGAACTCCTTCAAATGTTGGTTTACCGGTTTTTAATTTCGCAATTAGATTTGCGCGTAATTCATCCTTAACCGACTTTGATTGGTATCCAGAAGCTTTTAATTCTCCTACTGTTTTTATATTTTCTATGTTCATGTTTTTTTTTCTGTAATTACTAAATTACTTAGATCCAAAGTTGCTAAGTTTTTATTTATTTTTAAAATTGAAGTTTGATTTCTGAATACTATTTCACACGTTTTTTTCGGTTCGTTTCATAATCCTCAAAAATCATTTCACCCAATCCTTTTAATCCGGTGTAGAATGCTTTTCCCTGGTTTGCTTCTGTAAATTTATTTACAAATTTTTGAAGATAAGGATCACTAGCAATCATGAAAGTCGTAATCGGAATATGCAGTTTTCGAGCTTGCTGTGCTTGCGTATAGCATTTGTCAACAATATAATCATCTAGACCATTACTGTTCATATAATAAGAGCCATCGCGTTCACGTATGCAACTTGGCTTACCATCTGTAATCATGAAGATTTGCTTGTTGGTATTTCGTTTTCTACGCAACATATCCATGGCCAATTGGAGGCCTGCTACCGTATTGGTATGATAAGGCCCTACTTTTAAATACGGTAAATCTTTGATGGCTATCGGCCAAGCATCATTACCAAATACCAAAATTTCTAAAGTGTCCTTAGGATAACGCGTTGTAATTAACTCGGCTAGTGCCATTGCAACCTTCTTTGCTGGCGTGATACGATCCTCTCCGTACAATATCATACTGTGGCTAATGTCGATCATCAACACCGTACTCATTTGCGATTTATGCTGAGAATCTTCTACAACCAAATCATTTTCGGTAAGCATAAAATCTCCAATACCATTGTTGATTTGTGCATTTCGCAAACTCTCCGTTAACGAAATTTTCTCTAAGCCGTCTCCAAAATGAAACGCACGCAACTCTCCAGTATGTTCATCACCTAGGCCAGAATGTTTGGTTTTGTGATTTCCAGAGCCTGATTTTTTTAAATTGCCAAATATCTGATCCAAAGCTTGCTGTCTAATAGCTCGTTCTGTTTTGGCTGTTATCCCCAAACCTCCTGAGCCATCTTCCTTCACTTCGTCCTTAATATATCCTTTCTTCTTTAAGTCTTCGATAAAATCATCAATGGTATAATTTTCATCGGTTAATTTGTACTCAACATCCAATTCCCGTAGCCAACTGATTGCTTCGTCAAAATCACCAGATGTATGAGTTATCAATTCTTTGAAAATACCAAAAAGCTTGTCAAAAGGAGATTGCGTTGGCGCTGTATATTGCTTGAAGTAAAACCCTTTTTTAAATTCTTTTTTCATCCGCAGATTGTATTTATAGTGTTTATTTTGTGTTGTTTAGCTAATAATACCTAAGTTGGTTTTACCAGCTATTCACAAATTTAAAATTACAGCTTTTTAAACGGAAGCACTCGCTAACGGTTATTAATTTTTAGTTAAAGTCTAACCGTAAAAGGTTTTACTTTTCGAAAAAAAAGACAATCACAACCTTTTGGGCCCAGTAGATTATCTTGTAAAAATATAAATGATGGAATGAATTTTGTTTTGTATTTTTGAAAACAAAACAAGAGTAAAGAATATGAATAGTTACTTTTTACACAACGGTACAGACAGCATCGGCCCCTTTACAGTTGAAGAATTAAAAACCATGAACCTTAAGAGCAGTACACCTATCTGGTCTCAAGGAATGCCTGATTGGACAACTGCAGCAGAAATAGCCGAATTAAAACCATTGTTCACTGTTACTCCGCCTCCAATAAAAAAAATTATACCAGCACCTGAACCCGCTTTTTCACCGCTAGTAGTAGAAGCGGAAATAATTGAACCGGTCAAACATAAAAAAAGTAAACGCATTTTTGGACTGAATAGAAGCGTGTTTATTTTTGTTGCTTTCTTCAGCGTCTTAATTATTGCTAGTTATTGTTTGAGTTTATACCAAGACAGTCGTCGTGAGGCATCTGAATTAAAAAATGAGCAAACAGAAAAAAATAATGTTCAATATCGCTTGCAACAAAAAGAGATAGAAGAACAAAAGATTCAGATGGAAATTCAACAAAAAATTGAAGCAGATCGAATGTTGAAAGAAAAGAAAGAAATGCTTAATGCAAAAATTTTAGCGAATAATGACTTATTAGCAACGGCAAATTCAAATTTTGAAATCGCTAAAAAGAAATTAGATGAAGCATCAAACTTTCAGTTTTTTAGATCAGAAGACGAGCGCTATCAAGAAATTGCTTTAGAACAAAAGCAAGTGAGTTATTGGAAAAAAGAAGTAGAAAACATTATCAACGACACTGATCGAATCAAATTAGAACTAGAAAATTTACATTAATCGAAAAGAAAAATTAGGTCAAAAACTGCTGTCTTATTTTTTTTTCGAAAATAAAAATGCTATTAACTTTAGTATAATAGCGAGAAACTAGAAGAATTCAAAGTTACCAATTACAAAAAGGTCCCATCAACATAATACCATTGTTCTCCCTCTTGTTTAAAAGTGGAGTATTCATGATGCACGTGATCGATTCCGTTTTCGTCTTTGTAGTATGCTTTAAACCGTACTTTATTATCAACTGCTTCCAATACAGACAATTTGATCCACTGATTAGCTTTTGACCAATCCAAAATATCCTCCTTATTATGATGCTTACGCGTAGAGATATGTGTAGTAGCTACCAAATAATCTGCGTTTTGAATAGCAAAGGCAGTGTAGCGAGACCGCATGAGTTGCTCAGGAACGATGGCTAGTTGCCTGCCTTCAAGTATGGGCTCACAGCAGTTAGAAAAAGCTGCACCAGAACAACAGTAACATAATCTTGCAGCCATAATTTTGATATTAGTCTTCTATGGTTGGGTTAATTTTCATAAACAATTGATTCAGTAAAACTTGATATTTACTAATTTCAATTAAATGATCATCATCATCTGCAAAGTCTAATAATTCATCAAGTTCTTCATTCAATACAATTAATTTGTTACCTGCTTCAACTGTATTTTTAGTAGCGATTAAATCAATTACCTCTTGAACATTATTTTTAATTAATGAGAATTTATCGTTTTCCATATTTCTTATCTTAAACTACTCTTCAGTAGTTTTACTTTCGTTATACTTTTTTGCAATTGCTTTCAATTGTTCTTTTCGAGTAATTTCAGCTTGCTTTACTTTATTTTGAGCTTTGTGCAATTTATCGTTGTGCTTTTTTATATTCCTTTCGTTGTTCCTTCCCATAATTTTTTTTCACTTAACAGAGGCCAAATATAGCCCAAAAGCATCAATGAAGCACTATTTTGAGACAAAAACACAAGAATTACGGTACGAAACAATATTATATTGCCGAAAAAACACTTTATAACCAGCTTTTTATATCAATAACAAAATAATACCCTTTAAAGCTGTTTCATGTATTTAAAACCCTATATTTGTGTAGAGCCATGCTTCAAAGGACTGCCTTTTTTGCTGCTTTTTGAAACTACAAATACAAGCGAGCATGGATATAAACAAAGAACTACTATATAGAAGGTTGTACCTACATAAACCTCGCTTAATTGGCTTTGTAGCTTGTTTATTACTACTTTCGATAGTCTCGTACATAATCTCTCAACAGTACCTAATTGCAAAGGAATATAAATCTGATCGCATGGAGAATTACCTAAGTGTAGTTCAACAAGATTTTGAAAAAACCTTAAAAAATTCCTATACCACCACACTATCTCTCGCACTCACTATCAATGACGAAGGTAACCCAGCTCAATTTGAAGCTATTTCGAAAAAATTAATTGCAGCCAATCCTAATTTAGATTGCGTGCAACTAGTACCCAATGGTATTATTACCTATGTGTATCCATATGAAGCAAATAAAGCTGCCCTTGGTTTTAATGTTTTAAAATCAAAATCACATCGTGCAGAGGCACTAAAATCAATTGAAAGTCAAAAGATTTATTTCGCTGGTCCAATTGATTTATTACAGGGCGGAAAAGGAATAGTTGGAAGACTTCCCATTTATAAGAACAATAAATTTTGGGGATTTTCTGCTGTCGTAATTCGGCTTGACAATATTGTATCCTTTTTTGAAAAACATAGTCCAAAGAATGCGAATTATGATATTCAGTTATCAAAGATAAATCCGATTACAAAAAAAGAAGATTTTTATCTGAACGGACCAACTAATCTAAAAAACCTCCAAAATGTATCTGCAACCATTTCAGATGGTGGATGGAAATTATATCTAATCGATAAAAACCCAGCGTCTTTAATCGATTCAAAAATCATCATGATTGGTGTTTTCGGCTTTATTTTATCTATTTTATTTGGATTTTTAACTACATCTATTTTACAGATTCCGATTGACTTAAGATCCTTACTTGAACAACAAGCAGGCACCATATTAGAAAGTGAGTTAAAGTTTAAAACCTTTTTTGACCAAGCTGCAGTTGGAATCGCAAATATAAGTAAGGATGATGGAAAATTTATTACCATAAATAACAAGTTTGCATCGCTACTAGGTTATTCTACCCAAGAAATGAAGACCAAAAGTTTCATGGAAATTACCCATCCTGAAGATCTGGAAATCGACTTAGAGCATCTTAACAAACTTAAAAATGGAGAAATAAACAAGTATGCAATAGAAAAAAGGTATTTCAAGAAGAACGGTAAAATAATTTGGGTCAAACTGACCGTCTCAAAATTAAAAACTTCAGATGGGTTTGACGCGAGTTACATCTCTATTGTTGAAAATATTTCGAAAAGAAAAATAGCAGAAAAAAAATCGAAGGAGTATCAAAAAAAGATAGAATCACTAATAAATACAATCGACGGAATTGTATGGGAATGCGAGGCGGAAACTTTTCAATTCAATTTTGTTAGCAACAAGGTAGAAACTATTTTAGGTTATACACCACAAGAATGGCTAGCTAGTCCTACTTTTTGGCAAGATCATATACACCCAGACGATAAACCCAATACACTTAATTTTTGCTCTAATAAATTAAAATTACTTGAAGACCATGATTTCGAATACCGTATGATTGCTAAAGATGGATCTGTGGTTTGGTTGCGTGATATTGTAAATGTTATTCAAGACAAAGATGGGGCAAGTTGCCTTAGAGGTATTATGATTGACATTACTAAAACTAAACTTACTGAATATGAACTTCATAATTCGTTCGATTTAGTTACAGAACAAAACAAAAGATTACTTAATTTTTCTTATATTGTATCACATAATCTTAGATCACATACAAGCAATATTATATCCTTAACCGATTTAATTCAGACTGCTGATTCAGAGAAAGAAATACAAGAATATGTATGCTTGTTGCAAAATGTATCGAATGCTTTAAATGAAACCTTAGAAAACTTAAACGAAGTTGTAAATATTCAATCCAATTTAGGATTAGTCATAGAAAATATAAAACCAAACGAGTATATTGCCAACGCAATCGAAATCTTATCTGATAAAATTAAATTAAAAGGAGTTGCTATACAGACTTCAATTGGAGATAATATTAGTTTACGTTACAATCCAGCTTATTTTGAAAGCATTTTGTATAATTTGATTTCCAATGCGATACGATACAGCCATCCAGATAGAGTACCTGAAATAAGTATTGATGTAGTAGAAGAAGATAACACTACAGTGCTAACAGTTACCGACAATGGAATTGGGATTGATTTAGAAAAACAAGGAGATAAAATGTTTGGTATGTATAAAAAATTCACGAACAACCCCGAATCCAAAGGTATTGGACTATTTATTACAAAAAATCAAATCGAGGCAATGGGGGGTAGAATAACGGTCGAAAGCAAGCCTAATATTGGGACAACATTTAAAATTTACATTTCATGAAGAAAACTATATGGCTGATCGATGATGATCCTATTTATCAAATCATAATGAAAAAAATAATCCATAAATCGGATTTATTTTCTACTATTTCTTCCTTTGCTAACGGAAAGTCAGCAATTGAAGCCTTAAAAGTTGCCATAGAAGAAAACAATCCTTCTTTACCTGAAATTATTTTACTAGATATCGAAATGCCAATTATGGACGGTTGGGGCTTTATGCAGGAAATAGCATTAATGGACAAATCAAAATTAGAGTCAGTTTTAATTTATATCTCAAGTTCTTCCATTGCAGTTGAAGATAAAGAAAAAGCAAAATGCAATAGCTCCATTTTGGGATATATGTCTAAACCCGTTAAACTTGAAGATTTAATAGCTATCGCAACCACTTAAACCTATGATAATAAACTACTTTTAACTTGCTCTAATGTTTTATTGGTATAAATGAGCTGTTCTATAATTTCTTTTCTTAAATCATCAATGTCTTCATAGTCAAAGTATTTTGCCCAAGAAGTTAACTGTTGCAGGTTACGAATTTGTTTGATCTTTTTGGTCGTTTCAAAACTGGTGCGCAAAATAGCTTTGCGGTCATACCTCGGACAATTTTTGTGCTGATAATTGACAAGATTATTGATATAATCGACCTCAATATAATATAATTCATCTTCGGCATTGTCAGGATAAAAATTATCCCAAGGAGCAAAACCAAGCTTCTTTTTCTCCACTGTTTCTGGATCCAGCGCAATCAAGCGCCACTTACTATTGGCCAATCTCCCCCAGTGATTGGAGTAACGATACATTCCGTTTTCGGTATAATAATAGGAACTCCCTGCTTTGCTTTCGAACTGGCATTTTAATCCTTTTAACTCAAAAGGCATAACCTCTGTGAATTCACAAAATGTATTTTTAAACGAATTTGGACTCGGTCTGAAGATTTTTTCCATGCGCAAATATAACAAGAAACCACAAAAGAGAATATTAGTTTCTAGATAATAACTATCTTTGCATTCGATTTTGCTTTAGATAACAATACAAATAAAATAAAAAATGCTACAAAAAGGAGTTTATACAGGTGTGATAGAAAAAGATGAAAACAACAATTTTTTTTGTGGTGAATATCTTTTAGATTATCAAATGGTCGTTGCTAAACATGTTGTAGGTGACATGGTTACAATAAAAACCATCATCGAAAACCCAAGTGATATTAGCCATAACAAATACCCAAAGAAGTCAAAAAACTTTGACAAGGCCAATAACAAACCTGAAAACAAATAAACGATACACTACCCTATCCTAGCGTGCTTGTGATGAATAATTTCGCCAAGAACTCTGAATAGTTAAAAAAAAGTGTACCTTTGCAAAAAATTGTTGATTTTTAAAATTAAAAAAAAACAATTTACACATTAAAAGACAAGCAGTTACCTTAATTTATGAAAAAAATAGTTGAATACCGCAAACTACTAAGTGTAGATAAAACAGTACAATTAAAAGAACTTAAAACCATTTATCGTAATGCGATGAAAGATTCACATCCTGATAAATTTCAAGGTGATGATGCTGGTCTTAAAGAAGCTGAAGAAAACAGTAAAAGAATTATTGAAGCATACCACTTTTTGGTAAGTATCAATCCTGAAACAATTAAAGCAAATTTACCAGAATACACTGAAACTACTTCAACAGCGACAATTACTGATTATAAATTTACTGATGGTAGATTAATCATTAATTTCTCTAACGGTAGTGTATACGAATACATTAGTGTACCAAAAGCAACTTATGTAAAGATGGTGAATGCAGATTCTCCTGGACGTTTTGCAAAAAGACACATTTTCAATGCTTTTCCATACAGAAAAACAATCAACCAAGACTAATTAATTAGTTTTATAGTTTAAAAGCAAGCTGTCTATTTAGACAGCTTTTTTTATCTCTTTATTTTTTTTTATAAAAAAAAAACGATCCGCTCAAAGGAACGGATCGCCAAACTAACCAAATTATATTTATCTTAAAAAATGTAATTTTAAAATTAAAATAAACTGTATACGACTACAACTTTTACTATTGGATTTTAAACTATTAAAATTATTTTATCACATCTTTCAATATAAGAATAAACAAACTTGAATTGGTTTAATGTCTTTTTTAATTTTAACAGATCATTAACATCAATACATAAACATAATATAATCAATGGTAATGTGTCAAAATATTTCATTGGTACTACAAATAAAAAAATATTTAATGATAAAGGCTAATAATTTTAAGATAATTTTAATATTAGGTGGACTAACTGCACTTGGCCCCTTCTCAATTGACATGTATTTACCAGGATTTTCAGGTATTGCCACAGATTTAAATACAACTGTTGCAAAAGTTGCAATGACATTATCAAGCTATTTTATAGGAATTTCTGCAGGACAGTTGCTCTATGGTCCACTATTAGACCGTTTTGGAAGAAAGATTCCACTATTTATCGGGCTTTTAGTCTACATACTTGCCTCTCTTGGTTGTGTTTTTGTTCCAGATATCGATACTTTTATCGGATTACGATTTATTCAAGCCGTTGGTAGTTGCGCCGCAACTGTAGCATCTGTCTCAATGGTGCGTGATCTATTTCCCGTAAAAGAGATACCAAAAGTTTTCTCTATGCTAATGCTTGTAGTAGGTTTATCTCCTATGCTTGCGCCTACGATTGGTGGTTATGTGACCGCTAGTTATGGTTGGCAACCTGTATTTTTGATTTTAATGTGTTTAGGGATAATAATTTTGCTAGCAGCACATTTTGGGTTACCAAACACCTACACGCCTGATCCCACGATTTCTTTAAAGCCAAAACCTATTTTGAAGAATTTTTGGACAGTATTAAAAGAGCCTCAATTTTATACTTATGCCTTTACAGGAGCTATTTCGTTTTCAGGTTTATTTACCTATGTAGCCGCTTCTCCAATTTTATTCATGGATATTTTTGCAGTAGATGCAAAATTATACGGCTGGATATTTGCTTTCATGTCATGTAGTTTTATCGGTGCAAGTCAATTAAACTCTTTACTTTTGCGCAAATTCACTAGTGAGCAAATGATATTTGGTGCCTTATTAACGCAGTCTGTAATCATAATCACTTTTTTGATTGCTGCCATCAATAATCTATTGGGACTTTGTGGAACGATTGCTTTACTATTTATGTACTTAGGTTGTTTGGGAATTTCAAACCCAAACACTGCTGGATTAACATTAGCCCCTTTTACCAAAAATACAGGTAGTGCATCTGCCTTAATGGGAGCGATACAGTTAGGACTTGGAGCAATAGCTTCATTTGCAGTAGGTATATTTGTAATTAACTCTATGGTACCTATGACAATTATTATGGCAACAACAACCATTACTGCCTTGATAATCTTGCAAATAGGAAAACGTACCATCAAAGTAAAACATTAATATACCTCAATAAAACTATCACTTTTCAGCATAAAAAAACTCGCAAATATGAATTTGCGAGTTTTTTTATGTATTATCTAGTTTCGGACCTATAAAATATCCAAGCTTCCTTTTCCTTCACGAATAACTACAGGCTCATCTTCAGATAAATCAATAATGGTAGAGGCTATATTATCTCCATAACCGCCATCGACTACCATATCAACAAGATTTTGCCATTTTTCGAAAATTAATTCGGGATCTGTCGTATACTCCACAACATCATCCTCATCACGAATAGAGGTCGTCACAATAGGATTCCCTAATTGACGTACAATTTCAAGAACGATACTATTATCTGGAACACGAATACCCACCGTAGTTTTCTTTTTAAACTCTTTGGGTAAATTATTATTACCCGGAAGAATAAATGTATAAGGCCCAGGCAAAGCACGCTTCAAAATTTTGAAAGTTGCCGTATCAATCTGACGCACATAATCTGAGAGATTACTTAAATCGTGACAGATGAATGAGAAATTAGCTTTATCAAGCTTCACTCCTTTTATTCTTGCAATTTTCTCTAATGCTTTTGAGTTGGTAATATCACAACCTAAACCATAAACCGTATCTGTTGGATAAATGACCAAACCTCCTGCTTGCAGTACTTTAACCACTTTGGCTATAGCTGCTTCACTAGGTTTATCTTCGTATATTTTTATAAATTCTGCCATTTTTTCGTTTTCTTAGTTGTTCTAACTGAAGGTAAATCCTCCAATTGCATTTTATTTGTATCCTTTATAACTAATTGTTTCTACACCTATCAAAAGGCGTAGACATTTTGCAGAGAATAGCTGTATTGAATAATCTACTCTATCAATCGTGATATTTTTTATTAGATTAACAGTCAGTAGTCTTATTTTATCGATTACTCAATGACAAAAACTAGCTTCTATAGCTTTGAATAGACCAAACGTTTCAGAGTCTAATACGCTTTCATTCAGTTAGTAGATTTACTTACTAATTTAACCAATAATATCCAACTTTGCAAAGCGTAGTAATAGTTTCTTGATACCACCAACTTCAAACTTAATTTCGGCTTTTTTATCAGCAGCAATCCCTTCTAAATTTAAAACCTGCCCTTTTCCAAAACGTTCGTGCATGACGATATTACCTATAGTCAATTGATTATCAAACAAATTGGCTTGCGAATTACTTGCATTTGCGCCTACTGGTTTTAACTTTCTAACATTCATCTCTGAACTAGGATCATTTGGAGATTTTTTTACCGGTGGTTTTCCTGCAACTGGTTTTGATAATCTAAATTTTGATTTATCAACATCATCAAAAATATCTTTATCGATCGTTGACTGGTAACGATAATTACTCTCTGGCGGCGTTAAATACTCCAAATATTGACTATCAATTTCCTCTATAAATCGTGAAGGTTCACAATCGGTCAATTTACCCCAGCGGTAACGAGACTGCGCATAGGTAAGATACGCTTGATGCTCTGCACGTGTGAGCGCTACATAAAACAACCTACGCTCCTCCTCTAGTTCACTACGGGTGCTCATACTCATTGCAGACGGAAACAAATCTTCTTCCATCCCTACCACAAATACATGCGGAAATTCCAACCCTTTGGCCAAGTGAATCGTCATTAATGCCACACGATCTTGGTCTGTTGTATCATTGTCTAGATCGGTAGCCAAGGCTACATCTTCCATAAATTCTTCCAATGATCCTCTAGCTCCGTCAACTTCGACTTGTCCTTCGGTGAAATCTTTTATACCGTTCAGTAACTCTTCTATATTTTGAATTCGCAACATCCCCTCAGGTGTAGCGTCTTTTTTTAACTCTTGAACCAAACCAGACTTTTTGGCCACATGATCAGTCAAGAAAAAGGCATCTTGTTTTTCGTTAATTACTTGAAAACTACGAATCATCAATACAAAATCTTTTAGCTTTTGTTTGGTTCCGTTATTAAGTTTCAAATCAATTTTATCAATATTTTGCATGACCTCAAAGATCGAACGCTTATAATGATTGGCAGCAACAGTAAGTTTCTCAATGGTAGTATCACCAATTCCTCTAGCAGGATAATTGATCACACGAAACAAAGCTTCCTCATCTTTTGGGTTAATTACTAATCGTAGATAACACAATACATCTTTGATCTCTTTTCGTTGATAAAAAGACAAACCACCATAAATACGGTACGGAATATCTCTTTTACGCAATGCGTCCTCCATTGCACGTGACTGCGCGTTGGTACGGTACAATATGGCAAATGATCCATTATGCAACTGGTTTTGCATCTTTTGTTCGAATATTGTACTTGCAACAAAACGCCCTTCCTCGGCATCGGTCATGCTTCGGTGGATTTTAATTTTCGGACCAAAGTCGTTTGCTGTCCAAACAATCTTGTCCAGCTTTACTTTATTTTTGTCAATAATTGTATTGGCTGCTTCTACAATATTTTTGGTCGAACGGTAATTTTGTTCCAAACGGTAAGTTTGCACCCCTTCGTAATCCTTTTGGAAATTCAAAATATTATTGATATTGGCGCCACGGAAGGCATATATACTTTGCGCATCATCTCCAACCACACAAATGTTCTGGAATTTATCAGACAAAGCTCTTACAATCAAATATTGGGAGTGGTTGGTATCTTGGTACTCATCCACCATGATGTATCTAAAACGGTTTTGGTATTTTGCCAAAACTTCAGGAAAACGCGTTAATAGCTCATTGGTTTTCAACAATAAATCATCAAAATCCATTGCTCCCGACTTGAAGCAGCGGTCTACATAATTACGATATATTTCTCCCATACGAGGCTTTTTGGCCATCGCATCGGCTTCTTGTAAATCAGGATCGTTGTAATAGGCTTTTACCGTAACCAAACTATTTTTGAAACTCGATATACGACTCAAAATTTGCTTAGGCTTATATACATCCTTATCCAATTGCATTTCTTTGATAATTCCTGAAATAGCACGGAGTGAATCCTGGGAATCATAAATCGTAAAATTGGATGGGAATCCTAATTTATCAGCTTCTGAACGCAAAATCTTTGCAAATATGGAGTGAAATGTCCCCATCCAAAGGTTTTTTGCTTCGCTTGCCCCAACAATTGAAGCAATACGTTCTTTCATCTCGCGAGCTGCTTTATTGGTAAAGGTTAAAGACAGAATATTAAACGCATCAACACCTTGTTGCATCAAGTAGGCAATTCGGATGGTTAACACACGCGTTTTACCAGAACCAGCACCAGCGATGATGATCATAGGGCCTTCCTTTTGTAAAACAGGTAATTGCTGTGCTTCGTTTAATTGGGATATATATTGTTGCATGAAAATTTCTATTTATGCAAAAATAAGAATTTAAGAATTAAAAAAGGTTTGTATGGAAAGTTTTAAAACGAATAAGGATACTAAAAAATGCATTTGGATCAAGATAAATCTAGATCATCAAGGTAAGTTTTAAAATGAAAACTTTTTCAGTTAAATAATTAAGAAAGTTGTTCGAACTCAAATTCCCAACCTAGCTCCGGTTTGTACCACAATTGTCCTTTTTCTACCGATAGCGGACTCTCAAAATTATTAGTATAAAGAGCACCTGTACCCAAACCTTGCGGCATAGGATTATTCAATAAATAGGTCCATTGTGCGATAGCATTAAGACCAATATTACTCTCTAAGGCAGAGGTAATCCACCAACCAATATTGTATTTTTCGGCCAATAATATCCATTCCATTGTACCTTTGAAGCCACCCACAAAACTAGGTTTCAAAATAATGTATTGTGGCATAATTTTCTGCAACAAAGCTTCCTTATCTTCTTGCTTAAACTCACCAATTAGCTCTTCGTCCAAGGCAATAGGAAAAGGTGTCGTTTTACACAAATCTGCCATCCTGTCAGTATTGTTTTTTCGAATCGGTTGTTCTATACTATGTAACTCAAATTCAGTTAATTGATTTAGCTTATCTAAAGCTACATTTAAACCAAAAGCACCATTAGCATCGACTCTAATTTCTATCTTCTCAGCGGTGAATTTACTTCGAATAAAACGCAATAATTTTAATTCTTGATCAAAATCTATAGCACCAATTTTCAATTTAATACAATGAAAGCCCTGACCCAGTTTTTCATGAATTTGCTCCATCATAAAATCGGTATCTCCCATCCAAACTAGTCCGTTAATTGAAATCGATTTTTCTTGGTTGGTAAAAGCAGATGGATATAGCAAAAACGGATTTTCACTAGCCAATGACAAGAACGCCATTTCTACTCCAAACTGAATCGAAGGAAACTCCAAAAGCGCTTCCCAAAGTTTATTTTTACCCAAGTGAATGTTCTCACAAGTCCATTGCAATTTGGCTTCATAATCCGGTCTGTCATCTGCACTTAAACCACGCAAAATACCACACTCCCCGATTCCTTTTTTACCTTCATCCTCAAGCACAATAAACCATGTTTCTTTTTGCGTCATCACACCCCTAGAAGTTCCAGATGGACGTTTGAAGTCGAGCATGTATTTATAAAAAGAAGCTGTCATAGGATATTGATTTAAAATTAGCGATTATAGAGTAATGATTGATGATTAACGATTGTAGAGTAACGATTACTGATTTTTGATGTTTTGACCACAAAGTTCGCCAAGCGTTTTTAATTGATTTTTAAAATTGACCTTTGATTTTCGCCTTTTACCTTTTGATTTTTGAATTTGACCTTTGATTTTTGAATTTTGCCCTTTGACCTTTGATTTTTTATTCCAAAACCTTCAAAATCTTCTCAAAATCGTTGGACTGTATTCCGTTTTTCTGAAATTGAGCAAAATCAGCTTTGGTTTTCTGAATCCAACTCAAGCTATCGGTTACATTTTGTGTTTGATATTCTTTGTGTATTTTTTTTGCTTTCGAATAGTCTCCATTTAAAAGTAGCGCGTGCGCAGTATGAAGCTTAATAAGCAATTCGGTTGTATCTAATTTTTCACCTATTTCAAGCGTTTTCAACGCTTTTCCGTACTGTTTGGTCATTGTGTACCAATATCCTAACGTAGCGTAATCTATAGGCGTTCCTTGACCATCTTGCACAACAGTATTCATTTGCATAATAGCTGTACCAAAATTTTTCTTTTTAGCTTCCGCATTTGCCTTGTTTCGAAGGTCTGCGTAAACCGTTTTTGACACGCTACTTTCCGAGTAACAAACTGTACCAAAATCTTTATACACCTTGGCTTGTTCCATCGTGAGTAATTTTTGAAACTCATCAAATCGGTACTTATTTTGAATTTTCTCCTCAATACAAATACAAAAATCATCAGAATTGGTCATTTTTTGAGCCAAAGCCGATGTTTTACACTGATTGATAATAAATTTCCTATTCTCGACTGTCCAGCCACGGCTCAACTTAGTATCTACCCATGGAACGATTTCGAGTACGATTTTCTGCTTCATAATCCAATTCGAACTTTCGAAACCAAACCATAAAGCAGCCGTATTATTTTTTAAACATACCGACTTATCTACAGAAAGCCTTTTGGCATCTTTACTCACAGGCGTATCCTGTACCAAGCAGGCATCAGCAGTTTTTCCTGTATTTTGATAGACTACTGCATTTTCATTCGAATTAAAAATCGCGTACTTAGCTTTGTCATCGCCTGAAATCTTAGAAAATAAAAACACAGCACCTGCAGAGCCTTGACTAATACCGGTTGGATCTGGAATAGCCTTTAAAACCGAAACTAGACTACCTGCCATTTGTTGGTTATCATCCAACAAAGTGATTCTGAAAATCAACTCAGTGGTACCAATTGGAAAATCATCTGTTTTAACAATCATTCTATCTCGTGCAGAAACAGTGATTTCTCGGGTCATGGCGCGTTCTTTGTCCCAATAGCCTTCTTTTTGAGCGTGAATCGACTGAAAACAAATGCTAATGAATAGCAATAAATATACTTTTTTCACTTAATGGAATTAATTATGGATTGCCCTAGCCCAGTCCCGACGCTTAGGGAACAGCGACATCCTCTTGTGGTAGCGATAGCGGACACAAGAGATATAGCGCCCCGAAGCGTCGGGGGCCGGAAATAGCTCCTAAATATTATAATTCGATACTCTCACCAATAGACAACAGCATCAAATCTTTGTCTTTTTCAAAAAACTTCTGAATAGCTTCTTTGTGATTGATTTCGATATATCCAAAAGTATCGTAATGGTACCCTAAAATTTTGTCACATTGCACAAAATCTGAAGCTAGAATAGCATCTTCAACATCCATAGTGAAGTTGTCACCTATTGGCAAGATAGCTAAATCCAATTTTGTACGCATCGGAATCAATTTCATATCCATTGTCAAAGCAGTATCTCCCGCGATGTAAATGTTTTTATGTTCACCTTCGATTACAAATCCACCTGGATTACCGCCATAAGCGCCATCAGGAAAAGAACTTGAGTGAATAGCATTAACGTATTTTACTTTACCGAAATCAAAATTCCAGCTTCCACCGTGGTTCATTGGGTGCGCAGTTAATCCTCTAGCCGAATAATATCCTGCAATTTCTGCGTTAGAAACAATCACTGCATTGGTACGTTTTGCAATAGCCTCCACGTCTAAAACGTGATCACCATGTGCATGCGTAACCAAAATATAATCGGCCTCAAGAGTATCGATATCAATATGTGCCGCTGCTGGATTTGCAGAAACATAGGGATCTACAAAAATATTTTTTCCGCCTACTTGTATGCCTAATGAGGCATGTCCGTAAAATGTAATTTTCATAGTTTTGTGGCTTTTGATTTGTAGCTTTTAGCTATTAGCGTAAAAGTTGAAATTTGATTTTTGATTTTTGAAATTGATTTTTGACTTCTGCAATTTGATTTTTGATTTTTGATTTTTGCTTTCCAAACCCTATCTTCCTCCCATAAAGAGATTTACCAAAATATCCGAAAAGAAGAAAATCATTCCTAACGAAAGTAACACTGAAAGCACAAAAGTACTTAGCGCCACCTTCTTTAATTCTGGATCTAACTCCTTCGGGTTTTGATTCTTATACACTGTACTTAAATGTTTAATTAAAGGTACATATGCTAATACAAAAATATACTGATCAAAATTAAATTTCTCTAATACGGCAAAAAGTACTACCAAAACCATGGCGGTAACAATCAAAAAGTAATGGTATTTTTTGGCCTTTGCTGCACCTATTTTTACAACGATTGTATTCTTGTTTGATTTTCGATCAGATGCTTCATCACGCATATTATTGAGATTCAAAACTCCAACACTCAATAAACCGATTGCTATAGCTGGCAAAAACAGAAAGGCATCAAGTTCTTTGGAGAATAAAAAATTGACTCCCAAAGTACTGACCAATCCGAAGAATATAAAGACAAACAAATCTCCGTAACCACGGTATCCATAAGCTGTATTTCCTACCGTATATCGAATGGCTGAAACAATCGCTAAGATTCCTAACACCAAAAAGAAAAGAGAATAAATCAGGTTACTTTGCCCAAAAGCATAATAAATAAGTAAAATAGCTGATAATAAAGTCAAACCAGCAGTAATTATAATGCCGCGTTTCATGGCTGGTGCCGAAATGGCTCCACTCTGAATGGCGCGTTTTGGTCCTACTCTATCTTCATTATCCGTTCCTTTAACGCCATCACCATAATCATTGGCAAAATTAGACAAGACTTGCAAGCCTAAGGTTGTAAGCATTGCAAAACCAAATATTTTCCAATCAAATACCTCTGACGGAGTGAGCTCTGTAGCCGTTGGATGCGCCAAAGCATACATACTACCCACTATAATTCCAGATACTGATAAGGGCAAAGTGCGCAAACGTGCGGCTTCAATCCAATGTTTCATTATTATTTTTTGTTTTATCGCCATATAGGCGCTAGGGTTTTATTCTTTTTTGAACTCTTGCCGTAATGACAGTAAGATTCAAAATTCAACTTAAATAGTATTGCTGTGTTCAAATCTCAAAACTAAAATTGTACACTGAGATTGAATACTGAATGCCATTTTTATGGCAACCATTTTTTCTCGAAGTTTGGTTTTCTTTTTTCTAAGAATGCATTTCTACCTTCTTTAGCTTCTTCGGTCATATAGGCCAAACGAGTCGCCTCACCAGCAAATACTTGTTGCCCTACCATTCCGTCATCGGTAAGATTCATAGCAAATTTCAGCATTTTAATAGCCATAGGCGATTTTCCTAAGATTTCTTGCGCCCACTCAAAAGCAGTATCTTCTAACTCATCATGAGGAATAACTGCATTTACCATTCCCATTTCAAAAGCTTCTTGAGCCGAATAATTTCGACCTAAAAAGAAAATCTCTCTAGCTTTCTTTTGACCAACCATTTTCGCAAGGTATGCAGAGCCATAACCACCGTCAAAACTAGTTACATCGGCATCTGTTTGTTTAAAAATAGCATGTTCTTTGGATGCTAAACTCATATCGCACACAACATGCAAGCTATGCCCACCACCAACTGCCCATCCAGGCACGACAGCAATAACAACCTTTGGCATGAAACGAATTAAACGCTGCACCTCTAAAATATTTAAACGATGTTGTCCATCTTCACCCACATAACCTTGATGACCTCGCGCATTTTGATCTCCACCACTACAAAAAGAATATACACCATCCTTTGTTGACGGACCTTCAGCAGAAAGCAAAACAACTCCTATTGAAGTATCTTCTTGCGCATCATAAAAAGCATCATATAATTCAGCTGTAGTTTTAGGACGAAAGGCATTTCGAACATTAGGACGATTGAAGGCTATTCTCGCCACTCCATCGCATTTTTTATAGGTGATATCTTCGTATTCTTTGGCAGTAATCCAATCCATTTTATTGGGTTTTAATAATTATAGTGTAAAATTAAAATAATTTACTTGGATTCTAACCATACTCATTTTTATTTAGCGCTAAAATTAGCAAAAAAGAAGCCATTGAATCCTAACCCTTTGATATAAAGCACAAAAGAACCGCAATCGTATTCGTTCTTTTCTAATTTAAATCGTTATATTTACAACACTGCCCCATAATCAATTACAAACGACCTCATGAATTTATGGTTAAGATACATGACTACAGTTCGAGCTACTATTTTAAACCCTCTATCGACCAATAAGGATTTAAAGTATTGGCAAAATGACATGTTTGCAAATACCATAATTTATATCCTTCCAATGAGCCTTATTGCTCTTATACCCTCGTTTATATGGGCGCTTAAATCACAAATGTATCCTTTATGTACAGTAGACGTAGCTGCGGTGTTATTTACCTGTGTAATTGCCTTTAAAGAAGGTATCAACATAGAAGTTCGAAAAATCCTATTCATCACTATTGCATATACTGTTAGTACCTTTTTGGTGTATTATGCTGGTCTCAATAGTACGTTATTCCTGCTAGCTACTTGTTGTGTTTCCTTATTTATATTTACTTTCAAAAATCAATATACACCCGCTTACATCAATATTGCTGTTTCGGTATTGTACATAATTATTTCTACCTATGATATTATACCTAAACCTGCCATACAATTTGATACAACAATCTTATTTGCTGTATTTTCTAACTTAATATTCTTAAGCTTATTAATTGCTGCGCTAGTTCCAAGAATATTCAAAGGTTTACAAGATAGTTTTGACAAAACATTAGAACACGCTCTGGAAATTGAAAAACAAAATAAACTATTGCGAGATATTTCATGGACACAATCACATGTGATAAGAGCCCCATTATCTCGCTTAATGGGTATCACCTATCTTTTAAAAGAAATTGATCTAACCGAAGAAGAAAAAATGTTTTACATAGACAACATCATAGTCTCGAGTAATGAATTGGACGGTCTAATACAAGATATAGTTACACAGTCTGAGAGTATACGCAGTACAACCATCAAAGAGAACGAAGTATAGCAAAATAACTATAATTACTGACTTGCTACATTAACAATACTAGTCGTAATAATAACTCCCGCTATGTTAAAGTTCTCAAAATAAAGTACACACAATAATTTTACAATGCTTTTTTTACGTATCTTAGACATAGTTAATTGCAGCATTGGTTAAATATTTACAATTGCAATTGACCTTATAATACATCACTGAATTATTAACCTTAAAGAAGAATATTTGAAAAATGTAAATCACTTTATCACTCTTTTTTGTACGGTACTAAATTTAAAATTCGGAACAAAAGAGCCTAAGAGGGAAAATCTAAGATTGATTCCAATATACACTAGGAGCACCAAAGGTTAATCAATTGGATTACTATACTTTAATTCTCAGAATTAATAAAATGAAAAAGTAAAATCCAAAACAAGTAAAAGAACCAACGGTTTTAATGCAATTAGGGATTGTAACAATTATAGAAATTCAAAAGATAAAGAAAGTTAAAACGGAAACGGCAGATTTTGTTTCCAGTTCATTAAATAATACGGCATTATTTTTATTTCAAAATGCCATAAAATAAGAGAAAGACTAATCACATTCGATTAGTCTTTCTTTTTTTATACTATAAAGGCGCTTCTATTAAATAAATACCGTCCTCTTTAATTTCGATTAACTTCTCTCTATACAAAGCACCAATCGCTTTCTTAAAAATCTTTTTACTCATTTTCAAGACCGTCTTAATATCTTCTGGATGCGATTTGTCATTTAAACGTAAGAAACCTCGGCTAGCTCTCAATTCATTCAAAATCAATTCGGCATTTGGTTCCACGCTTGCGTACCCTTGCTCCTGCAATGCAACATCAATTTTGTTGTCAGGACGAATGTTTTTAATAAAGCCTCGCATACGATCACCCGTACGTATAGCATCATCATATACTTCATCTTTATACAACAAACCTTTGTGTTGTTCATTGATAATCACATTAATACCAATTTCGGTAATATGCGATACAATCAAATCAACTTCTTCTCCTTTTTCAACAGTTAACTCCTCGTTTTTCAAAAACTGATTTGTTTTACTCGAAGCAACCAAGCGATTTGTTTTCTCATCCATATACAAATACACCAAGTAGCGCTTTCCTTTTTCCATCGGACGTGCTTGTTCTTTGAACGGAACCAAGATATCTTTCTCCATTCCCCAGTCCATGAAGGCACCGACTTGATTGGTATAATTCACACGCAAAAGCGCAAATTCATTCAACAAAATATAAGGTTCAAGTGTCGTTGCAACAGGACGTTGTTCGTGATCCAAGTATACAAAAACAATCAACTCTTCCCCAATTTCAAAAACATTGGGCACATATTTATTAGGCAAAAGCACATCATGAACACCTTCTGGATCTTTCTCTGGATCTCCCAAAAACAAACCAACTTGTGTATCACGCAAAATCTTTAGCGCGTTATATTTTCCTATTTTAATCATTTCTTCTAATTTTCTAAGTCGCAAAGGTACGAAGTTTGAAAATAGGAAGCCCTTTCTTAACCGTTCATTTTAGTTATTAGAAGCAGAACAACCCGTTTTATTTCAAGATCCCACCCGCTTTCGGCTCAATCTCTTACTCCCAATCCCGAAGCTTCGGAATTGGGAGCAAGAGGATACCGCCTCAATCTGGGCTAATTGACAGCGAATTATTTTTATAATTACATTTTTTAACCACAAAAGAAACTTCAAATAATAGTTGCTATATTATTTGGAGTATTGTCTTGGCGCTACATGAAGTTTAAGCTTAAGAATGAGCAGTATTGTAGATTTTTCAGATTTCGCAAGTACAAAACTATCTTTAAACTAAGCTAAATACCTAAATATAAACTAATTAATTTTATCAGTAGTTCTACTTACTGGGTTATTCTTCTGCATAACTAATTGTTTCTTTAAATATAAAACTTAAAATTATTAAAATTGGTATTGCTAACCATGCTGTGAAGACTAATTCAAGTCCATTTTGTCCGTCGCTGACATAACATAAAGTATTACTGCTTGAAAAATAACACCCAAAACTTGCTTGAATACAAATATATTCGATCAAACAGAAAATTTTATATTTCAACTTTAAGGTTTTTAATTTTTCATCAGTAATATTTGTAATGTAATTACCAAAAATAAATGGCAAGCTTATTCCTGAAATTATTGTTACAGTCCAAATTATTTTCCACGATGTAGTGCATTCTATTCCCAAAGCACTTAGAAACATTTGTATTCCTAGTAGAAAAATTGCTGTAATTCCTGGGATTAAAAAACCGAGTATTGAAAATTTAAGTGTAGATTTTATAAAATTCATATTTTCTATTTATTACTAAAAAATAATCTATTGATGTTTAAATTTCCATGTTTCCGTACATATTATTAATAGCATTTCGAGGCTCCGCGAGATTGCGAACTTCGTAGCCGATTATTTTCAATAAGATAAAATTTCTTAAAAAAGATAAACGTGAATTTACCACATATTTCACCAATTTTACAAACCAATTTTGAGCGCTCGGTCTTATTTCTTTAACGATAAACTCATTGTTAAATTATCATAGTACTTTCCATTGAGTTTAAAGTAATTTTTAATTATTCCATTGTCTATAAAGTTCATTTTTCGATATAAACTTAATCCTAATTCATTTTCACAATAAATTTGAAGCCATAAAATCTCTAACATTGGATTTTCTTTTGCCCAATTAATTGAATGTTTCATTAGTTCAGTTCCTAAGCCTGAATTTCTCCATTCTTTTAACATGCCCATTCCAATAACTCCAGTATGTTGCTTAATTATTCTAGAACTTCCTGTAATATCAATATTTCCAATAATTTCATTATCATATTCGGCAACTAATAACAAAGAGTTTTCTTTTTGGATAAATGAATTTATCAAATCTTCTTCTTGTTGAATAGTAAGTTTTATTTCTTCAAAAAGTTTCGGAATAAATTCACTGTCAACTATATAATTTTTTATAGTTTTCAATAAGTTTTCAGCATCAGAAATTTCGGCGCTCCTAATTTTTACTTCTTTAGCATTTTTCAGTTTAACTATTATTGGAATAAATTTCATTTTTGCATCAATTTTTTTCTGCATTATAACAAATTAAAGAACAATTCAAAACTACACGAAGTTCACTAACTATTTTGTATTCTTTGCATTTAACTGCAGTTAACATTTTGCCACACCTTACCCTTTTATCATCGCCATAAAATCGGTTTCAGAGATAATCGGGATATTTAATTTGCTGGCTTTATCCAGTTTTGCTGGTCCCATATTATCACCCGCTACCACATAATCGGTTTTTGTCGAAATAGAACTACCTACTTTACCTCCATTATCTTCAATTGCTTTTTTCAAATCGTCACGCGAAAACTCTGTAAAAACTCCAGAAACTACAAAAACTTTACCTACTAGAATTTCGGTAGCATTTAAGTTTACTTTTTCGACTACCTCAAATTGAACACCTTTTTCTTTCAAGCGTTCGATAATCAATCTGTTTTCTGACTTTTCGAAAAAATCAATGACACTTTGAGCTATTCGTTCTCCAATTTCATCTACCAATACTAAGTCCATCAAAGTAGCTTGAGCCAAAGCATCGATAGTTTTATAATGTTTTGCTAGTTTTTTAGCGACCGTTTCACCTACAAATCGAATTCCCAATGCATACAAAACACGTTCAAACGGAATATTTTTCGATTCTGCTACGCCCTTTACTAGATTTTCTGCCGATTTTTGCGCCATTCGTTCCAGAGGAATAATTTGAGCTACGGTCAACTCATACAAATCCGCATAATTTCGAACTAAACCATTAGTAAACAACAACGCCACGGTTTCGCCACCTAACCCTTCAATATCCATGGCTTTTCTCGAAATATAATGCTGAATTCGGCCAATAATTTGCGGTGGACAACCATAAAAATTGGGGCAATAATGATTTGCTTCTCCTTCTGATCGTACCAATTCGGTTTCACATTCTGGGCAATGGGTAATATACTTTGTTTGCTCCGCAGTTGTAGATCGCTCCGTTAGGTCAACTGCTATAATTTTAGGAATAATCTCTCCACCTTTTTCAACAAACACAGTGTCCCATACTCGTATGTCCAATTTTTCGATTTGGTCAGCATTATGTAACGAAGCTCTTTTTACAATTGTTCCCGCCAATTGCACCGGTTCCAAATTAGCGACTGGCGTAATCGCACCCGTTCGACCTACTTGGTATGAAATCGAATTCAAAACCGTAGAAACCTGTTCTGATTTAAATTTATAAGCCATTGCCCATCGAGGTGATTTGGCTGTATATCCTAACTCATCTTGGTATTGACGGCTGTTCAATTTGACTACTACACCATCTGTTTCATAGGGTAATTCATGGCGGTGAACATCCCAATAATCAATAAATTCAAAAACTTCGTCTAAATTCTTGGCCAATTTGGATGCAGCAGGTACTTTGAAACCCCATTTTCTGGCTGTTTCTAATCCATCGTACTGGGTTTCAAAAGGCAAATTATCTCCCACAATAGAGTATAACAAACAATCCAAAGGACGCTTGGCTACTTCTGCGCTATCTTGCAATTTTAAACTTCCAGATGCTGTATTTCTTGGATTGGAGTAAGGCGTCTCTCCTATTTCGATTAAATCTTGGTTCATTTTTTCGAACCCTTTGAATGGTAATATGATTTCGCCACGAATGTCGAATTTTGGAGGATAATTCCCTTTCAACTGCAACGGAATAGAGCGTATTGTTTTAACATTGTTCGTCACATCATCACCTTGAAATCCATCTCCACGCGTAACAGCGCGAATTAATCGACCGTTTTCATAGGTGATACTCATAGAAGCACCATCGTATTTCAACTCACATGTATATTCCAAAGGCACCTCTCCCAATTGTTTTTCGATACGTTTTTCCCAGTCCATTAAATCTTCTTTGGAATAAGAATTATCCAGCGAATACATGCGCTGCTCATGAGCTACGGTGGCAAAATTTTTAGTAATTGCTCCTCCTACACGTTGAGTTGGCGAATTGAGATCAAAAAATTGTGGATTCTTTTGCTCGAGTTCCTGAAGCTCTTTTAATTTGGTATCAAAATCAAAATCAGAAATCGTGGGATTGTCAAGCACATAATAATTATGATTATGTTGACTGAGTTCTTCTCTTAACAAAAGTATTTGAGGTAGCATATCCATATAAAAATTGGCTATTTTAGTATTTAATTTCGTGTACTAAAATAACCAATTTTAAAGAAACCCACATTAAAAATATACTTTTTCCTAATGAAATAATTTATGGTTCCTGACTTCCTAAATTTAATTAATGATCAGGAGAAAAAATTTTAACTACGATTCAATAATCGTATTAATTTGTTTATATAATTGTCCGTCGCTCAAAAACGCACCTTGCTGAATGAGTGCAAACAAAGAAGCATTGCGCTCGTCTGAGAATTCTTTTTTACCTACTTTCATTTCAATAGTATCCGTGAACATATTATCACTTAACCATTGCAATCCTTCATTAGTCAAAAAATCAACTTCTGGAACTAGTGATTTTAAAACGATAGAATTGATGTACGTATCAAAAGTTTGAAACAAGAAAATATGATTTTTAGAAAAATGCTCTAAATATTCTGCTTTTACAAGAACACCTTCCCAAATTAAATCTGAAAAAACGTCTAGCTCTTGCTCTGCAACTTCAGGTTTATTGGCCTTAATTGCATCCCATTCTCCTTTATCAATAGACTGCGAAGCTAGAAAATTAGTAAATTCTTGTGTTAACTCTTCAAATTGTTCTTTGGTTAATCTTGCGTATTTCATTTTTGATTTAGGATTTTTGATTTAGAATTTAGGATTAAAATCTCAAATTCAAATTGACGATTCTAAATAAGCACCTAAAAGCGACGCTTAATATTAAAAAAAAATCCCGATTCTCATCGGGATTTTATATTGTATTGCAAATAAAAAATTATTCAGCAATGATTTCGTATGGTAAGTCTACGATTACATCTCTGTGTAAACGAACGCTTGCGTTGTATTTACCAGTACGTTTAACGATACCACTAGTGATGAATTTTCTATCAATTTCTTGACCACCTTTTGCTAAAGCTGCAGCGATATCAATATTCGTGATTGAACCGAATAATTTTTCTCCACCTGCTTTTGCAGAAATTTTAATTTCGATAGCTTTGATAGCTTCTGCTACTGCTTGCGCATCAGCAACTACTTTAGCTTCTTTGTGTGCTCTTTGTTTTAGGTTTTCAGCTAATACTTTTTTCGCAGAAGAAGTTGCTAAATGAGCAAATCCTTGTGGGATTAAGTAGTTACGACCGTATCCGTTTTTCACGTTTACTACATCGTCTTTAAATCCTAAGTTCTGAACGTCTTGTCTTAAAATAAGTTCCATGTTGTTGTCCTTTATTATAGAAGTTAGTCCCGATTGTAATCGGGACAACAACTTATATTATTAATATTATTTAAGTAAATCGGCCACGTATGGCATTAAAGCTAAGTGACGTGCACGCTTAACAGCTACAGACACTTTTCTTTGGTATTTCAATGATGTTCCTGTTAAACGACGAGGAAGAATTTTTCCTTGCTCATTAACAAATTTCAATAAGAAATCAGCATCTTTATAATCGATATACTTGATACCAGATTTTTTGAAACGACAGTATTTCTTTTGTTTGTTAGTTTCTATGTTTAAAGGAGTAAGATATCTAATATCTCCGTCTTTTTTTCCTGAAGCAGATTGTTGTAATGTTGCCATGATAATTAAGCTTTTTGAGATTTAAGTTTTGCTCTTCTTCTTTCAGCCCAAGAGATAGCATGTTTGTCAAGACTAACAGTTAAAAAACGCATAACTCTTTCGTCACGTCTAAATTCAGTTTCAAAAGCGATTAACACTTCTGGAGTAACATTGAATTCGAACAAATGGTAAAAACCACTTTTCTTGTTTTGAATTTCGTAAGCCATTTTTTTAAGACCCCAGTCTTCTTTTGATACAAAAGTAGCCCCTCTGGTAGTAAGAAAATCTTCAAATTTGCTTACTGTTTCCTTTACCTGAACATCAGATAAAACGGGATTTAAAATGAAAACAGTTTCATAATGATTCATATAATATATGTTTTTATTAATTTGGATGCAAAAGTACTTAAATTTTTTAATTTCGCAACCCTAAATATTAAAAATTCGTCCAAATACACGTTTTGACGTTTAACGACTAAAATAATCGATGAAAAATTAGTTTTATCGAAAAAAACGTATTATTTTTACAAAACCAAATCTTAAAGACAATAAATATGAAACTTAATTGCGTAGTTGTAGATGATAGTTCGATACAGCGGATGATAATTGCAAAGTTAGTAAATAATCACACTAACCTAACCTTGGTTGGTGATTTTTCTAACGCGATTGAAGCCAAAAGCTGCATGTCGATACATAATGTTGACCTTATATTTCTAGATATAGAGATGCCTGTGATCAGCGGATTTGATTTTTTGGATGGTCTAAAGACTAAACCACAAATCATATTTGTTACATCAAAAGCAGAATATGCTATGAAAGCTTTTGATTATGATGCCACCGATTACTTGCAAAAACCTATTGCAATTGAACGTTTCAATGCATCTGTGAAAAGAGCCGTTGACCAATATCTTTATAAAAATGATAATAAAGATGATGAAGGTGAACATATCTTTATCAAAAGTAATTTGAAAAAATTAAAAATATTTACAAATAAAATAAAATGGATAGAAGCTTTTGGTGATTACGTACGTGTAGTTACTGAAGAGGATAGTCATTTGGTTCTTTCGACCATGAAAGCCTTTGAAGCCGATTTACCAGGAAACCGTTTTGTTAGAGTTCACAAGTCCTACATTTTGAACATTGACAAAGTTGAGCGTTTCAACAGTAAATTTGCCGAAATTGGTCCAACTAAAATTCCGTTGAGCCGAAATAAGAAAGAAGATCTTGTACGAGCATTAACAGTTGATTAATAAAAATCAACGTTTACAGTCACTTTTATAGCTTTGTACTGAGGTACAGAATCAAAACTATTCAATATTTTTTGAATAGTTTTTTTTGTGCCATTTATAGACGATTCTTGCGGAATCTTAATCAAGATCGTACGGATGAACTCATTTCTAATCCTATTAATCGCTGGTTCTTCAGGTCCTAATATCGGAATAGCTAAATTTTGAGTCAATACACTATGCAACCACTTTGCCCCTTCATTCAACTTGTTGTAATCTCGTTGTTTCAAGGTTAGTTTTATAATTCGAAAATAAGGAGGATAATAATAGATTTTTCGATCATACAGTTGCTCCTTATACATACCTATATAATCATTGCGCGTGACTTGCTGAATGGTATTATGATTAGGATTGTAAGTCTGAATAACAACACGACCTTGCTTTGCCGCTCGTCCTGCACGTCCTGCTACTTGCGTCATCATCTGGAAACTTCTTTCAAATGCTCTAAAATCAGGATGAAATAACATATTGTCGGCATTCATAATTCCTACCAAACTCACATTTTCAAAATCCAGACCTTTGGCTAGCATTTGCGTTCCTACCAAAATATCGATTTCTTGATTTTTAAAACTGTCTATAATTTTTTCGAAACCGAATTTACCTCTTGTGGTATCTTGATCCATACGCCCAATTTTTGCAGATGGGAAAAGGTGAATCAATTCTTGCTGAATTTGTTCGGTACCAAAACCTTTGGTCGTCAAATCAATACTAGAACAATTATGACAACTCACCGGTTTTGCAATTGAATATCCGCAGTAATGGCAACGCAATTGATTTTTGTGCTTGTGATAGGTCAAACTCACGTCACATTGCTGGCATTGCGGTACATGCCCACATGTCATACACTCTAACAAGGGTGAATACCCTCGCCTATTTTGAAATAAAATCACTTGCTCACCTAATGAAATTGCAGTGGTTATCCTTTCGATTAAAACATCACTGAAGTGCCCTGACATTTGTTTTCGAAAATATTTGTCCTTAATATCAACCAATTCTATTTCGGGCATCATGACTTTCCCAAAACGTTCAGTAATGGTAGCTAGTCCGTATTTTTCATTTTGTGCATTAAAATAGGTTTCTATACTTGGTGTTGCAGACCCCAACAAAACCTTGGCTTTGTAAAAGTGCGCCAAAACAATAGCCGCATCACGTGCATGATAGCGCGGTGCAGGATCCATTTGTTTAAAAGTTTGCTCGTGCTCTTCATCAATCACCAATAATCCTAAATCTTGAAAAGGCAAAAATAAAGAAGACCTTGAACCAATAACAATTTGTGCTTTTGCCGCTTGGTGCAAGACTTGATTCCAAACCTCTACACGCTCATTATTATTATATTTCGAATTAAAAACAGCCACTTTATCACCAAAATAAGTTCGAAGTCTACTTACTAGCTGTGTACTTAGTGCTATTTCGGGCAATAAATACAAAACTTGTTTACCAGTTTCTAAATAATGTTCTATTAATTTAATATAAATCTCTGTTTTTCCGCTCGAGGTCACACCATGCAGCAAACTCACCTCTTTGGTTTCAAAACTAGTCTGAATAGTGTCAAAGGCATTTTGTTGTGCCTCGCTTAGAACTATAGCATCTTCCGAAGCTTTCCCTTTAAACTGAACTCTATCAACTTGGATGTAATATTCTTCAAAAACTTCTTTTTCGATTAAAGCCTTAACAATTGCCGTACTCGTATTTGCGGTTTCAACTAATTTCTTGACCGCAATTGGTTTTTTTTCAACTGCACTTAACTGAAAATAAGCCAGAACAATTTCTTTTTGTTTGGCTGCATTTTTCAAAAACTCAAGTAATTGGCTTAAACCCTCATTGCCTTCGTACTTGGAATGCAGACGAATGTACCGCACCAATTTTGGCTTATAGCTTTCTTGTATTTCTTCCTCTAAAATTATAATGTTTTTGTCTATCATTTTTTGAATGACAGGAAAAACCGTTTTTTTGTTTAAAATGGCACTTATTTCCTGAATTTTCAATGAAGATTGCAGTTGCAACGCTTGATAGACTAGGTATTCTTCGTCAGTCAGTGTAGCTTCATCAACAAAAACATCTGGTTTTTGCATAATCAGGGATTCACTTTCTAACAAAAATGCAGAAGGCATTGCGGCACGATACACATCACCAATTGCACACATATAATAGGTAGCGATCCACTGCCAGTGTGCGATTTGTTTTTCGTTAACGATTGGTTTTTCATCTAAGATTTGATGAATTTCTTTCGCTTCGTATAAACTTGGTCTGTTTTGATGTGTATCAATTACCAATGCTGTATAAATCTTATTTTTTCCAAAAGGTACTGCCAAACGCATTCCTTTTTTTATAAAGTGATACTCCGCCTCAGAAACACTGTACGTAAAGGTTTTGGCTAATGAAAGCGGCATGATAACTTCAACAAAAAATAACATTTGTATACTTATTATATTTTATAACTAATTAACGCGGTACCAAACTTGTGTTCTACCAAATAATGAAAAACCAACATAACCTCTTACTTTAAGTTTGTCTTTGTCTGTCAATTCCATCAAACAACGATATACTTTTCCGCTTTTTGGGTCTAAGATAGATCCACCGTTGTATTCTTTTCCGTCTTTTTTAAGTCCTTTAATAATTGTCAAACCCAAGATCGGTTTGTTAGCATCTTCACCGCTACAATCTTGGCATAGTGCTTTTGCTCGTTTTGCATCTAGAATCTCTGTAACTTTCCCGTAAATTTTTCCTGAGCGCTCATAAATTTCGACAATAGATTTTGCTTCGCCCGTTTCATCGTCAATTGTTTTCCACTTTCCAGTAATGCTTTGAGAATAGAAAACAGAGGTTACACATAATAAAACTAGGGTCAATAATGACTTCTTCATGGTTGTTTGTTTTTTGAAATTAGTTAATAGTAATGGAATTTTCGCCTCCCATTAATGCGTTTATTTTTCGAGCTTAAGGCTATCGTTTTGGTCTCTTTTTTTATGAATGGTAGCATTTAACTCAAAACCAAGCAAAAGAATCATACAGTTGATCCAAATATAAAACATAACAATTAATAAAGTCCCAATAGAACCATAAAGCTCGTTATATTTTGAAAAATGCACTACCCAAATACCAAAAAAGTAAGAGGTTAAGATAGTCAAGATCGTACTAAATATGGATGCTCTTGAGATAAAAGCTCCTTTGTATTTGTCTTTGGTACCAAATTTAAATAAGATCGATGTGGTGATTAACAGCATCAAAACCAAGAAAATATAACGTCCTAATATAATCAACGGAATACTATCACTGACAATATCTTGTATGGCTTCTAACTGAATGACAACCTCAAAAACAACGATTACTGCAACGGTCAATATTAATAGGAAGGACAAAAAAAGTGACATTCCTACGGCAACCAAATACTGCTGTAAAAAACTGCGCTTCAACAATACATGATCTGATTTTTGAAAACCACCCAAAACAGCATTCAATCCATTGGCCATCAAGAAAATTGACAACAAGAAACCGGTCGAAATCAAGCCTGAGTGACTGTTGGTCAAAATATCATTGATAATGCTTTCGATAGCGTGGTAGGTATTTGGTGGTACTCCATCTGCTACAAAATCTAGAAAATCTTGCTGAAAACCTTCTATCGGAATATACGGAATTAAGTTTAAAATAAACAGCGCAAACGGAAATAAGGCCATAAAAAAACTAAATGCTATCGAACCAGCACGATTAGAGAAGGCGCCAGAAGTAAGACCTAACCCATATAATTCGAGTAAATCATACAAACTAATCCCTTCCATCCAAGGAAGTTTGATCCGTTTAAAAACGGAAACCAAATTTCGAATTACGGGAATGCGGTTAATTATTGCTTCAATTTCTGCAGACATCTATTCTTTTTTAATGCTCAAATTAGTATTAAATCGCTTTCAAACTCAAATCCATATTATAAACAGAATGTGTCAAAGCACCAGACGAAATATAATTTACGCCACATTCTGCATATTGCCTAATTGTGTCTTCGTTAATATTCCCTGATGATTCGGTCAAACATTCGTTTCCAATTAATGCAACAGCTTCGCGAGTCATATCGTAGTCAAAATTATCCAACAAGATTCGAAAAACCCCTTTGGCAACCAAAATTTCTTTTACCTCGTCAATATCTCTAGCTTCTACTATGATTTTCAAATCTTTCTTTTGTGTCGCCAAATACTCTTTGGTTTTGTCAATCGCTAAGGCAATTCCGCCCGCAAAATCAATATGATTGTCTTTCAACATCACCATGTCGTAGAGTGCAAAACGATGATTTTCTCCACCACCAATCTTTACGGCCCATTTTTCGGCCACTCTAAAACTTGGAGTGGTTTTTCTAGTATCTAATATTTTGGTACCAGTACCCTCCAACAATTGTACATAGCTATTGGTTTTGGTCGCAATGGCAGACATGCGCTGCATTGAATTCAACACCAAACGCTCTGCTTTTAGGATTGATTGAGAGCTTCCTTCGACATGAAATACGATATCTCCATACTTCACAGCAGCACCATCTTCGATAAAAGTCTCCACCTTTAAATTGGAATCAACGTACTCAAAAATCATTTTTGCAAAGTCGACACCAGCAATTATCCCGTTGTCTTTGACCAAAAGTTTTGCTTTACCTTGCGCCGTTGCAGGAATACAAGCAAGTGAACTGTGGTCGCCATCGCCTACATCCTCACGGATAGCATTTGCAATTAAGATTTGTATTTCATTCAAAAATTGAGCTTCAGTAATCATTGGGTGTCGTTATTTGTTTAGGCTAAAATAAGATAATTTTATCGAAAAGAAAATTTGTCCTGCAGTCTTTATACTTTTTTATTAACCATCAACCGGTATTCGATTCAGAACAAGGCCAAAGCATAAAAATCAGACAAAAAATAATATCAGCATTTCAAATGTAGTAATATAGTGGTACTTTTGTGTTTTTAATAGTACAAAATGCAAGACATCAATCACTGGGATATTCTTTTGCGCAATCAAGTCGCAAAAAAAGAATTCATCGAGAATATAATTACATCAAAAGCAGTAGGAGAATTGGAGTTCTTCAATTTCAAAAAAGGTATTCTTTTCTCTGATTTAGCCATCGAAAAGTTTATCGAAAAAGAGTACCAATACGATTCGGTGGAAGCGGCACCCGACACACAACGTCAACTGCGCACTTTCTCCTCTGGTGAGCGAAAGAAGGCTTTTTTAAAATACTGCATCAATCAAAAACCTGATTTTATAATTCTAGACAATCCTTTGGACCATTTGGATCATAATTCTAGGAAAGAACTTCGCATTCAGCTCCAAGAACTAGCTAAGACCTTTAGTTTGATTCAGCTCGTTAATCGTGCTGATGATTTACTTGATTTTATACTCAATAAGAGACAAATTCTAGATAACACCTTTGCCTTGCAACCGTTAACTACGATTACAACAAAGGATAATTACTTTGTAACCGCGATTCCGAAACCGTTAGAAATCATTGAATGCCCAGATCCTGTCTTGATCAAAATGAACAATTTAAATGTGAGTTATAACGAAAAACCCATACTTAATGGCGTCAATTGGACGATCAAAAAAGGAGAGTTTTGGCAATTGATAGGTCCTAATGGATCTGGAAAAAGTACCATTTTGTCTTTGATAACTGGCGACAATCCAAAAGGCTACGGACAAGATTTATATCTCTTTGGGAAAAAGAAAGGAAGCGGTGAAAGCATTTGGGATATTAAAAAAAATATTGGTCAATTCTCATCGGCCATGATTGATTTATTCCAAAAAAAACATACCACAGAGCAAATGATTCTTTCTGGCTTTTTCGATTCTGTAGGTTTGTATGTGCAGCCTACCAACTTACAAGTCAAAACTGTGAACGAGTGGCTCACCTTTTTAGACATGCAACACCTTCGAAAAACCGCATTTATAGATTTATCAGTAGGCCAACAACGGGTCATTATGATCATACGTGCGGTGCTTAAACATCCGCCGTTATTGATTTTAGACGAACCTACAGAAGGATTAGATGACGAAAACGTAGCGCTAGTCACGCAACTTATATCACATTTGGCTAAGGAAACGAACATTGCCATTATATTTGTTTCTCATCGAATAGAAAAATTACTGGCGCCGAATTCTATTTTGGAATTGACTCCAAAACCAACTGGATCCGAAGGAATGATCAAAATCCAAAACTAGATTGTTATCTTTGCTCTTTTACAATTTTGTATTATAGAAAAGTAAATATTGAAACGAGAAAATGATCTTGTAGATAAATAGCAACTGAATAATTGCTGCAAAAAAACAACCATCAGATCTATTTGTATATCAAAACCTTATGAATATTAAACTACTTGCAATAGGCAAAACCGACAATAAAGCACTTCAAACCCTGATTGATGATTACGCCAAGCGTTTGTCTTTTTATATCAAATTTGATTTGGAAGTGATTCCAGATATAAAAAATGTAAAAAACTTGTCTGAAAGTCAGCAAAAAGAAAAAGAAGGCGAATTGATTTTATCGAAAATCACACCCACTGACCAATTAATTTTGTTGGACGAAAACGGAAAAACATTTTCAAGTGTCGCTTTTTCGGAAGATTTGCAGAAAAAAATGAACTCGGGTGTCAAAACGCTTGTGTTTGTGATTGGTGGTCCTTATGGTTTCTCTGATACGGTTTATGCTAAAGCAAAAGGGAAAATTTCGCTTTCGCTAATGACGTTTTCCCATCAAATGGTGCGCTTGTTTTTTATCGAACAATTATATCGCGGTTTTACTATTTTGAAGAACGAACCTTATCATCATCAGTAGAACTTCTGTGTTCAGTCTCAGTTTGCAGTTTTCAGTTTACAGTCTCAGGTTGCAGTATTAGGTTGCAGTATTTAGTTTACGGTATTCAGTGCCAGTTTGCCGTTTCCGTCGTTAATGTCTTCGTGCGATTATTTAGACTAAACTATGATTTTTGTACATAAATTAAAATTATCCTCCGATTGAACTGTTCCAAAATAATAAAGGGCTTTAGCCGAAAACATAATAGTTTTCGGCTAAAGCCTTCTTAATAATAATTTGTTATCATCCAGTGAAAGCTGAACGCAAATATGAATTCATCTTAAAAGATAAATTCTTCATTTATATCTTTGAATCCATTTAATAGTATTTTGTTTTGAAGATATTCTCCATAAGACATATTCCCATCAAATTGAAATACAACTTTTGGTGTGACTTCATATTTAGTAGCATAAAAGCTTTCTAGTAAATCTTTTATTTGAACATCAACTCCTTTAAATACAACTACATCTTTTCCTTTTCGAAAATGAAAAACTAATTTGTTTTTATCCGGTTTCCCAATTTTATAAAAAACCTTCGTAAACGGAATGAAAGCCATATTTTTTCCGATGCTATCAGCATATGCATAAAAATTCTCTGCTTTTTCATTTTTATGCGCTTTCTCTTGTCGCTTTTTTTCCTGCAATTTCATTACTTCCGGAATAACCAATTTCAAGGGTAAGCGTGCATCGATATTCAAAATCCAATTGGTGGATATGATACTGTTTTTTCGATTTACTTCTGCCAACGTATCTTTCTCTTTCGATCTAAAAAAAATATAAATTGGCGAGTGATCTTGCACATCGCTTACTATAGTTTTAGCTGCTTTGGGCAATTGTATATTTTCCTCTTTACCACATGAAAAAAGCAGTACAACTAGTGCAATAGATAGGTATTTCATCATTTATTTCTTTAACTTATTCCATAATTTTACCGTTTCAACGGCTTCTTTCACATCATGTACCCGCAAGATATTGGCTCCTTTTGACAACGAAATCGTATTCAAAACGGTCGTGCCATTTAATGCTTCTTCAGGGCTGTTTTCGAGTGTTTTGTACACCATTGATTTTCTAGAAATACCCGCCAACAATGGTAAATCAAGCATTTGAAAGTCTTCTAACTTTCGAATCACTTCAAAATTTTGATCTAATGTCTTAGCAAAGCCAAATCCGGGGTCGATTATTAAATCTGATATTCCGTGACGACGTGCTTCAAAAACTCTTTCCGAAAAGTACAAAATCATTTCTTTTACAATATTATCGTAATCTGTCAAGGTTTGCATCGTTTGTGGATTCCCCTTCATGTGCATCATGATGTAAGGTACTCGTGCTTTTGCGACGGTTTCCATCATTTTTTCATCTAATTTTCCTGCGGAGATATCATTGATTATGGCAGCACCACTTTCGATACTAATCCTAGCTACTTCACTCCTAAACGTATCTATAGAAAGGATAACTTCTGGAAATAGCTTCATTATTAGTGCTACCACCGGCAGGATTCGATTTATTTCTTCTTGAACTGAAACAAATTCGGCATTTGGTTTGCTTGAATAGGCACCCACATCAATGAAGGTTGCACCATCAACCAGCATTTTTTCTACTTTCGAAAGAATGTCAGCTTCATTTTTATACGTTCCACCGTCAAAAAAAGAATTGGGTGTTATATTCAAAATTCCCATTACTTTGGGTGCTTTCAAATCTATTAATTGTCCGTTACAGTTTATGGTCATTTTGATTTATTGATTAAAAGTTTAAAGATTTTAAAATGTTTAAAATTGTCTCAATCGGAAACGACCTCAAACTTTAAACATTTTAAACTTTAAACGACCTTTGACTTTTAAATTTAATCCTTATTTTTGAGAAAATTTTAGACAAATATACATCAATAATGAACAATACTTCTCAGGAATACGATCAAGTTATGGCAATTTGCCGTGAGTTATTCACCAAAAAAATGAAAGATTACGGGAGTGCATGGCGCATTTTGAGGCTACCCTCGCTTACAGATCAAATCTACATCAAGGCACAGCGCATACGTAGCTTACAAGAAAATGAGGTTCGAAAAGTGGACGAAGATGAAACTGGAGAATTTATCGGAATCATTAACTATTCGATCATGGCCTTGATTCAATTGGAGTTGGGTGTTGTTGATCAACCTGATTTGGGATTAGAAAAAGCTACCGAATTATACGATGCAAAAGCGCTGCTAACCAAACAATTGATGGAAGCCAAAAATCATGATTACGGCGAAGCATGGCGCGAAATGCGTGTGAGTTCATTGACCGATTTGATCTTGCAAAAACTCTTGCGTGTGAAACAAATTGAAGACAATAAAGGGATGACATTGGTTTCGGAAGGGATCGATGCCAACTACCAAGACATGCTTAACTATTCCGTTTTTGCGTTAATATTAATGGGATTCAAAAAATAATACCTCTTTAGAATGAAAAATATACTTACCCAATTTTCGAGAATTTTTGTCGGCGTTCTTTTTATCATCTCGGGATTAATTAAATTGAATGATCCACTGGGATTTTCCTATAAACTCGGCGAATATTTTGGTGAACCCGTGTTCAATATGCCTTTTTTGATTCCGTATACCCTCGCTTTAGCGCTATTTATTGTTATCCTTGAAGTAGTTTTGGGTGTTTTTTTATTGATTGGATACCAAGCAAAATGGACCATTTGGATTTTGCTGATTATGATCATTAAATTTTCGTTCTTGACGTTCTATTCTGCCTATTTTGATGTGGTCAAAGACTGCGGTTGCTTTGGTGACGCGCTCCATTTGACACCATGGGAATCGTTTACCAAGGATATTGTTTTGTTGTTTTTTATCTTGATTTTGACTTTTAATCGAAAGTTAATTAAGCCATTATTTGGTAACAAAATACAAACTGTTTTGGCGTTTGCAAGTTTTGCTCTTGCGGCTATGTTTGGTTATCATGTTTTGAACCATTTACCAGCAATTGATTTTAGACCGTACCAAGTTGGTACCAATATTACAAAAGGAATGGCAATACCTGATTCTGCTCCTAAGTCGGTTGTAGAAATGATTTTTATCTACAAAGTCAATGGCGTTGATACAGAGTTTGGCGAAAATGACCTGATGAATATTCCAGAAGGCGCTACGTTTGTAGATCGAAAAGACAAGGTTATCGTAGAAGGCTATGTCCCTCCTATTCACGATTTCACGATGACCAAAGATGGATCTGATTATAAGGAAGAATTTTTACGTGAGCCAAAGGTGATGATTTTTGTTACCTACGACTTGCCAAATGCTTCACCGGAAGGCTTACTTAAACTAAAAACCTTGACCGTTGATGCCAAAGCAAAAGGATACAAAGTGATCGCTATGACCGCATCGACTCCTGAACAAATAGCCGCAGCTCAAAAACAATATGCTTTTGATTTTGACTTTTACTTCTGTGATGGTACTACATTAAAAACAATCGAAAGAGCAAATCCTAGCATCGTAATTTTGAATTATGGCACAATCACACAAAAAGTGCATCATAATGACATCGACAAATTGAAATTGTAGATTGTAAACACATTTTTGAGTCTGATTGAAATATATGCAACAGAAAAACAAACTATTACGTTTTCATAATCATATCAATAGAAATTTATTGATTTTACGATAAAAAATCAATAAAAAACGGGATTAAGGCTGTTTTTAATAGGGCTTTATTTCAACTTTAATTAACTTAGCAAAAATTACACAAATGAAAAAATTAACTGCTCTAGTCGCTTTAGTATTCATTTTTATATCATGTTCGAATAAAACAAAAGAAAAAACAAGCTTTTCAACTGAAGCATTGAAAGAAACCTTGCTTACACGTGAAGGGAACCAAGTGAGTTTTGAATCTATTTTGAAAGCAAACGAAGGTAAGACAACGGTGATCGAAGTTTGGGCTTCATGGTGTGGAGATTGTATCAAAGCAATGCCAAAGTTGAAAGAATTGCAAGCCAAACATCCTGAGGTAAACTACGTTTTTATCTCTATGGACAAAACTGAAATTGCTTGGCAAAACGGAATAATCAAGCACGATTTAAAGGGATCACACTTTATGGCAAACGATCAAATGAAAGGAAAATTTGCTGGTGCAATTGACCTAGATTGGATTCCGAGATACATTGTAATAGACAAAACGGGTAAAATTGCCTTGTACCGTGCTATTGAAACAGACTTTGACCTTATAGACAAAACAATAACTGAACTAAAATAAAAATTAAAACAAATCAGAAAAGATGAGAAAGAAAATTGTAGCTGGAAACTGGAAAATGCATAAAAATGCCGCACAAACTGCTGAACTTTTAAACGAATTGGTAGCAAAATTGCCTGCTGATACTACTGCACAAGTAATTGTAGCTCCAACGTTTGTGAATCTAGCAGCAGCTGTATCACAACTAGAAGGAAAAGCAATCACAGTAGCAGCACAAAACGTTCACCAAGCTGAAGGTGGTGCATTTACAGGAGAAATCACTGCAGATATGTTGACAAGTGTTGGTGTGAACACAGTAATCTTAGGTCACTCTGAGCGTAGAGCTATCTTTCATGAAAGTGATGCTTTAATTGCTGAAAAAGTAAACACAGCCTTGAAACATGACATGACTGTTATTTTCTGTTTTGGTGAAGAGTTGAAAGACCGTCAAGACAAACAACATTTTAACATTGTTGAGAACCAATTGCGTGATGGTTTGTTCCAAATCGAAAAAGGATCTTGGTCAAAAGTTGTTTTGGCATACGAGCCAGTTTGGGCTATTGGTACAGGTGAAACAGCTTCTCCTGAGCAAGCGCAAGAAATGCACGAATTTATCAGAGAAACAGTTCGCAAAGTATTTGGAGCTGAAGTAGCTGACGAAGTTTCTATCCTATATGGTGGAAGTGTAAAACCAGAAAACGCAGTTGAAATTTTCTCTAAACCAGATGTAGACGGTGGTCTTATTGGTGGAGCAGCCTTGAAAGCAGATGATTTCTTAGCGATTGTAAAAGCGGCAGTATAATTTACTACCTTCTTATATAGATACAAAAAGAGCAGTGATGAAGGTCACTGCTCTTTTTATTTATATTCCGATTTCTACTTGAAAACGTACGTACCAATTGTTTTTGCTGCTGCCATCATTGTACGAAAGCTGGTCAAAGGTAAGCTCACTTTGTAGCTTAAAGGTGTGTTCCCAAATGTATTTTGTAACTCCTAAACTGTATTGTTTGGTATCGGGTGCCAAAGCTTTAATGTCTTTCCCCACGTTTTGAGTCGAAAATCTACCTATCAATTCGTAATTTGATTTAAAGATATAACTCAACTGATAATCAAAACCTTCACCAACAAATACATAGTTACTCTGTAACGGATTATTTGGATTGACTGTAATCGCATTCTCAATAGTAGCTCGCGACATATAGCTCGACATGGCAGCCCAACCACGATATTTAAGCATAGCATCTACAAATACTGATTTCATGGTACGGTCTTCATACAAATCACTACCCAACTGCCCTTGCGTACGCTTGGCATGATTGTTTTGCTGAAAAGCGCCCGAAAGCATGAATTTGGGCTTTTTCTCTCTTGCAATATCGCCCTCAAAATAAGTTCCGTCTTTGGTAAAAGCACCAAAAGGCAACAATTCTACTTTTCCGGTTAGTGCTATCCCATTATCCGAGTTTCCGGTCACATTTCGACCTTCACCTGTCGATACAGCAGCTTTAAAGTTGTATGAAAATTTATCTTTGTACTCATGTAAATTATGTGCTTGAAAACCAAAATCACGATCTATGGTGAATTTTGCATTGTTTATAGAACGATCTGTCAATTGTAAACCACCAGATGAGTTCACTCTTTGTCTGTTTCCTGGTAATTTAGTTTGACCAAAACTCAAATTCCAATGCCTGTTTGGTCTGTAGAATACTACCGCATCTCTAATAATATTGATATTTTCACCTTCTTTTATTTCGCCCACATCACCTGGCGCAAAAGACAACTGAATAGCGTATAGAAATTTTGGCGAACCTACATAGCCATCTAATCGCAAACGCAGACGACGAATTTGGCCGTCATAACCTCCAGCTTCCTCCTCATTTTTGGTATAAGTAACCCTATTTTGCATTCGAAAACGAATATTTAACTGGTACAAACTATCAGGAGAAGTGATTCCTATTCCTTTTCCAAAACTATAATAAGGTAAAGCGGATAGTTTTAAGTCATTATCTTGCTTGTTTTGTCGAATAGTCACCTGAGCACTGCTGCTTATCGTCGCAATTAAAAGTAAAAGGATAGTAAACTTTTTCATTATACTAGATTGTTTTTATTCTGCAAAGATAAGATAAATTTAACCATACTTTCCGTTCTAAGAAATTCATAAAACAGCATTTTTTATTTCATTTTTTTTAACAACTAGGATAACTATAATTAGCCAATTCCAGATCGGTGTTTTTTATTGAAAGTGAGCTCGTATAAATTGTACGTCAAGGCATTCCCTATTAACTTTGTACCAAAAAAATAACAACAAACATCTCACACATTTACAGTATCACAAATAATAAGAACCATTTTATCAATACCATCGGAAGACTTGCATTAAAGTTGACATTCTTTCTTTCGAAAAAAATAATGGATTTCGAAAAGAAAATATTCGAAAGGTAAATCGGTTTACAATTTTCTAAAAGTGCACTTGCAAATAGCAAGAACACTTTCGAACCCGATTAAATTACAATTCTTTTTTTGCTTTATATAAAAACGATAAAACAGAAATGCTACCTTTGCAAAAAAATTAAGAAATGTCAAATATATATATCGGATACCATTTTACAATCACTCCAAAAGAATTGGGTTCTGAAATTCTTGTAGCAGAATTGGGAGAAACAGCTTTTGAAAGTTTTACTGAAACAGAAACGGGCGTATCTGCTTTTGTACAAAAAGATCTATGGGATGAATCTATTTTAGAGAACATTCAGATATTAAGTTCTGAAGAGTTTAAAATCGACTATACTTTTGAAGAAATCGAGCAAGTAAATTGGAATGAAGAATGGGAAAAAAACTTTGAACCTATTGATGTAGACGGAAATTGTCACGTACGTGCTCCTTTTCACCCGAAAACAGAAGCCGAATTTGATATTGTAATCGAACCAAAAATGAGTTTTGGAACGGGACATCACGAGACTACACACATGATGATTCAGCACTTGCTTGAAACAGATGTTACAGGTTTAAAAACGCTTGACATGGGATGTGGGACGGCTATTTTGGCTATTTTGGCCGAAATGAAAGGAGCGCAACCTATTGATGCCATTGACATTGACAACTGGTGTTATTTGAACTCTATCGAAAACGCAGAACGCAACAATTGCAAGCACATTACGGTATATGAAGGAGAAGCTGCTTTGTTGAAAGACAAAAAATACGATTTTATTATTGCAAATATCAACCGTAATATTTTGTTGAATGACATGCAAGCGTATGTAGATTGTTTGAATCCTGGAGGAACTTTATTATTGAGCGGTTTTTATACCGAAGACATTCCGTTTATTGATGCATCATGCACAGAAAAAGGATTGACGTATGTTAAAAAATTCGAAAGAAACAATTGGGTATCATTAAAATACGTAAATTAGAGGTTGCTATTTTATTAATCACAAGTACAAAAAAAAGAACAAAATGAGTACTAAAGAAAAAATAAGAGAAAAGGTAAGCTTGAAAGAAGCACCTACTTTGAATAACGAAATTGTTGTATATAATGATGATGTGAACACCTTTGATCACGTTATCGAAACCTTGATGCGCGTTTGCGAGCACACACCTGAGCAAGCAGAACAATGCTCATTAATCGTGCATTACAACGGAAAATGTACCGTAAAAACGGGACCTTTGAAGAAATTGAAACCACAATGCTTGCAATTATTGGAAGCAGGAATTAGCGCTGAAATCATTTAATTTTCGGTTTGGCATAAAATTAAAAAAGCATTCTCCAACGAGAATGCTTTTTTTTATGACATATATTCTGATTTAATTTTTTGCGTAAAGGATAGGCTCGAAGTTTAGTGATTAAGCATTTCTGCTTACAAACAAAAGACTAAAATCATAACAACTGCAATAAAAACAGTAGATTAATGCGGTAACTTATTTTTGATTACTCCATACAGGTACGTCCCAAGCATCGCACCTACTAGTACAACCCCTATCGAATAGTATCCTGCTCCTAGTAGAATGTAAATTGGTCCTGGACAAGCACCTATCAAAGCCCAACCGAGTCCGAAGATAGTTCCTCCTATCCAATAGCGAAAATTACCTGGTTCTTTGTCTTCAATTTCAATTGCGTTTCCATCAATATCTTTGATGTTATTGCGCTTAATGATTTGGATTCCAATTACTCCAGTGGCAATTGCAACAGAAATGATTCCGTACATGTGAAAGGATTGAAACTGAAACATCTCGTAGATACGGTACCAAGAAACGGCTTCAGATTTTGTCAAAACGATTCCGAATATAAAACCGACTAGTATATATTTGATTATTTTCATGATTTAAAAAATTAAGGGGAATAAAACGTGAACCATAATAAGGCCACCGACAAAGAAACCTATTACAGCTTTTAGAGACGGAAGTTGCAAATTACTAAGACCCGAAATGGCATGTCCAGAAGTACAACCACCAGCATATCTAGTTCCGAAACCTACTAAAAGACCACCAACTAATAAAACAATAAGGTTTTTGGGTTGCAAAAAATTCAAGTCACCAAAAATAGAGATTGGTGCCAATTGTCCGTTTGGAGCTTCGATGTTTAAAGCTGCCAAAGCTTCGATTGTTTTTGGATTAATCGATACATTACTAGGATCGCTCATGAAGTGTGTTGCCACGAAACCACCAAGCATTGCACCTAATACTACTAATAAATTCCAACGTTGAGATTTCCAATCGAAATCAAAAAAAGCAACCTTTTTGCCTGCACCCATGATTGTACACATAGTTCGTAAATTGGATGACATACCAAAAGATTTTCCGAAAAAAACTAGTGATAACATTATTAGACCAATGATAAAACCTGAAACATACCAAGGCCAGGTTTGAAAAAAGATATTCATATTTTTAAAAATTTAGATTGCAAAGATAAGTTCTATTTAAATAGTTAACCGTCCCTTTTGCAAAATTTAAAAACAAAAGTAAATGCTACTAGTAAACAATTTCGAGTTATGACCTTAATTACTCTAAAGTTATTGTCGAAGCCGAGGTGAGAGATTTTAAATTAACTACATTAAAAACTAAACTTCTGTTTATCTTTGTTTTGAAATTATAAAACAACTACAAAATCATTTTATACTTCTTTCGAAATGAAGAAAATCAGTTTTACTATCGTGATAGCATTAGCTTTGGCCTCTTGTGTGAGTACAAAGTCTACCTTGAAAAATGTAGATAATAATGCTCCAATCCCAAGAATTAGTGCTCAAAACACCTTTATAATCACAGAGATGAGCCAAGACAAAAGATATGGGTATGAAAAAGATTATCCTATAAATGTTTTTTACAACAATACAGCCAATGACACCCTGAACTCTGTACGCTTTATACGTGCGCTAGCAGGACCAAAAGGCGAAAAAATAAGCTATACCAAACTTGAAAGCTGTTGCCCCTTCCCTACCAAAACGAGCGGTATGGGCGCTGGATTTTTGGATGTGTACGAATTGAAATGGGAAGGACAAAAAAAACCTATTCAATTGTACCTTAATATATATGAGCGCGGCTACTTGCTGGCTCCAGTGGGACTTTCGATAAAAAAATAAAGACAACTAAAATAAACGTTAATTGTGCAAGTGGAATTCTGAATTCGAATTATCTTTGCATAAAAAAATAATAAAAGATGAATATTGAACAAATTGCTCAAATTAAACATACAAAAAGCGGGAATTTCTTTTTGCTAGCTGGACCTTGTGCTATTGAAGGCGAAGAAATGGCGATGCGAATAGCTGAAAAGCTTGTTGGGATCACCGACTCTCTCGAAATTCCGTTTGTATTTAAGGGATCATTTAAAAAAGCCAATCGTTCACGAATTGATAGTTTCTCAGGTATTGGAGATGAAAAAGCGCTAAAGATTCTTAGAAAAGTATCCGAAACGTTTCATGTTCCTACTGTTACAGATATCCATACCAATGAAGATGCTGATATGGCTGCGCAATATGTAGACATTTTACAAATACCAGCTTTCTTGGTGCGTCAAACTGATCTTGTGGTGGCTGCAGCAAATACTGGACGAACAGTAAACTTGAAAAAAGGACAATTTATGAGTCCAGAGAGCATGAAACATGCCGTTCAAAAAGTATTGGATTGCCAAAATGAAAACGTAATGGTGACGGATAGAGGGACAATGTTTGGCTACCAAGATATGATTGTTGATTTTAGAGGAATCCCAACCATGCAACAATATGCCACTACTGTACTAGACGTTACACACTCCTTACAACAACCTAACCAAACAGCGGGTGTCACTGGTGGAAGACCTGATATGATTGAAACGGTAGCCAAAGCGGGTATCGCAGTAGGTGTTGACGGAATTTTTATCGAAACTCATTTTGATCCTGCAAACGCAAAAAGTGATGGAGCAAATATGTTGCACCTAGACTATTTTGAATCGCTTATGAAAAAACTAGTGGCGATTAGAAAAACAATTAATACATTTTAATACTACCCTCGTGAAAAATAGCATTGCATACATCGGATTATTAGGTTTGATGTTTATAAATACCCTGACTGCTCAGGAAGAAATTAAAGTACAAGAAAAATATACGGCACACAATAAAGGAAAGTTTTTTGTGTCTTGGGGAGGAAACAGAGATAGCTACAGCAAATCTGACATTACTTTTAAGGGAGCTGATTACAACTTTACGCTGAAGGATGTGCAAGCAGTAGATAAGCCGAAAGGTTGGCATATGGATTATATCAATCCTACCAAGATGACAATTCCTCAAACCAATTTTAGGTTGGGTTATTTTTTAAATGACCATTACAGTGTTACGATTGGTCTGGATCACATGAAATATGTAATGGTACAAGATCGAGCAGTGGATATTGATGGTTATTACCCAAACAAAGGGAGTTATGATGAAACGGTAACTGGAAATCCAGATCAAGTTTTGCTTACTGAAAAATTCTTAAAATTTGAGCATACCGATGGATTAAACTACATCAATACTGAAGTATCTCGCCACGATGATATTTCGAAAATTTTCAAAATTGGAAATACAGATAAGATCCAAATCAACCTTACCGAAGGTGTTGGCGTAGGTGTATTGTACCCAAAAACAAATGCTACCTTATTGGGTAAAGATCGTCACGATGATTTTCATGTTTCTGGTTTTGGAACCTCTGTTAAGGCAGGTTTGAATATTACTTTCTTCAAACACTTTTACGTACAAGGTGAATTAAAAGGTGGTTATATCAATATGCAAGACATTCGTACCACACAAAACCCTGAAGATAAGGCCTCACAAGACTTTTTCTTCTTTCAAAGAATCATTGCATTTGGTGGAATATTCAGAATATAACCATTTATAATACAAATAAATGTCCATTTACATCAATTAGCTGTAGGATATTTAAAAATAGAAATACCTTATAAAAAAAGCAACTATCCGCTTTTTTTATAAGGTATTTTGGTTTAATTTGGTTTTATAGTGTTAAGTTCTATACAGTTGCAGACAACGTACTTTATTATTTTGTATTTTTATAAAACAGACTTAAAAAACAAAGGAACGAACAACGAATAATAGCATTCAGCACCACTTTAGTTTTTGTCCGATCACAAGCGCAATTTGACGGCAAAGAATTGATAATTTAAAATGGTTTAAAAGTAGGAAAAGATGAGAATGAGAAAAATGTTGCGCATCATTAACGGAAAAGCCCCCAAAGAAACGTTTGAAACCGAAGCCACCTTTGAAGATTTTTTCAATAAATCTCCTGATTTACTTTGTATTTCTGGATACGATGGTTATTTCAAAAAAATCAACCCTGCTGTCTGCAAATTACTCGAATATACTGAGGAAGAACTAAAGGCAAAACCTATCAATCAGTTTATTTATTATGAAGACAAAGAGACTACTACTTTCGCACGAAAATCCATTAAGGATCACAATCACTTAGTTAATTTCGAAAATAGATACATTACCAAAAGTGGTCGTATTGTTTGGCTGCTTTGGACCTCAATTCCTATCGAAAACAAACAATACATCTATGCTATTGCCAAGAATGTAACCCATAAAAAACAATTAGAAGAAGAAAGAAACCTACATCTTGCTAAGTTAAATCAAGCCGTTGAGGAATACAAACAGCTTACCTTTGCTGCTGCACACGACTTGCGATCTCCGGTAAATAATTTGATTAGTGTTTTTGATTTATTAGAAATCGAAAAAATTACAGATTCCGAGTCTGTAGAATATTTAAACATCACCAAGGATACTATTGAAGGATTAAAAAACTCTTTGAACGATTATATCAACGTCCTGAGTGACAAAATTAAAAGCAGCTCACCTGTAGAACGAATTTCGTTTCAAGAAACACTTGAAGACGTTATTTTTTCTATAAATTCTTATATTTCTAATTCGAATACTACAATAAACAGCGATTTTACGGCATTTGATCTCTTGTATTTCAATAAAACGTACATGAAAAGCATCTTCTTGAACCTTATTACCAATTCGATTAAATATTCGAAAACAGAAACCTTTCCTGTTATTTCAATCTATTCCATCATTGATGAAGGGGTTCGAAAATTAATTATTGAAGATAACGGAATTGGGTTTGACATGAAAAATGTAGGGAGTAAAATATTTGGTTTGCATCAAAAATTTAATGACAACTCAGATAGCAATGGTATTGGATTGTACCTAGTTTACAATCATGTGATCAACATGGGAGGCCAAATTCAGGTAGAAAGTGCTCTTGACCAAGGGGCAAAATTCACCATTACCTTCAGAGATTAACATTTGATTCGCTTTGTCTTGATGCAACTTTTACATATCAATCTTACTAAATAATTGTACAGTCATTCAGATTAATTGAGCAAGAACTAGCTCATTTCCTTTTTTATTTTCTTAAAATGTGCTGTATTTGCAACAATTTTGCTTCTGATTTATGAATAATTTGCTACTTTAGTAAAATATAGTCCATTGCATCGTCAAGGGGTTTTTCGCTTTATATATCTAAAAAATTTAACCGCACATAAAACTAGTCTACAATGAAAATAGCACTTTTTACAAATGAATTTCCACCAAATATTTATGGTGGAGCTGGCGTACACATCGATTTTTTGAGTCAAGAACTCCTAAAACTTGGACAAGTGGAAGTTCGTTGTTTTGGAGATCAAAATGTAAACGAAAGTAATCTCAATGTAAAAGGTATTGATTCGTGCCTGAGCAATCCAAAAGACGAAAAGAATTCGCATATCAAAATGTTTCACAACTTGAGTCGAAACATAGAGATGTCGCAAGCTACTCCAGAGGCCGATATTATTCATTGCCACACGTGGTACACGCACCTTGCAGGTGTTATGACGCGCGAGCTACTACAAGTGCCCTTGATTTTGACTACCCACAGTCTAGAAACGCACCGCCCGTGGAAAGTGGAACAACTAGGAAATGGTTATTTCTTGTCTCGTTGGATCGAAAATAACGCCTACAACACCGCCGACGGAATTATTGCGGTAAGTGAACAAATGAAAGAAGATGTGGTCGAAGCTTACGGTGTGGATCCAAATAAAGTTACTGTAATTCATAACGGAATTGATCCTGAATTTTATAAACCAACCACAGACGATGCCTTATTGAGAGATCTTGGTATTGATCCAAACATTCCGTTTGTGCTTTTTGTGGGGCGTATTACGCGTCAAAAAGGTATCTCACAATTGATTTCGGCAGCCAAATATTTCAATAAAGAGTGTCAAATCGTATTGTGTGCAGGTGCACCCGATACGCCTGAAATCGCTGCTGAAACTGAGCAATTAATTACCGAGCTGAAAGCAACCCGTGATGGTGTGATTCTAATATCAGAAATGCTACCACGTGAAAAAATCAAAATTCTATACAGCCAAGCACGTGTATTTGCATGTCCGTCCTTGTACGAGCCGTTTGGAATTATAAATCTGGAAGCAATGTCTTGTGAAACTCCCGTAGTAGGAAGTCACGTAGGCGGGATTCCGGAGATTATTGTGGAAGGTGAAACTGGTTATTTGATTCCGTTAGAAAGTAAATCAAGAACCGACTTCAACCCTACTCATCCAGAAGAATTCCAGAAAGCATTTGCCCAAAAGATTAATGTATTGTTAGACGACGAAGCACTAGCTACCAAAATGGGAAAAGCAGGAAGAGAACGTGTATTGAAAATCTTCAGTTGGGAATCGATAGCAAAAACGACCTTTGACTATTACCAAGAAGTCATTACTAATTTCGAAAAAGAAAAAGCATAATCAAAGCTTCATTTTTATATTCGAAAGGGATGCTGTTATTGCAACAGCATCCCTTTTTTAATTTACGAACATTTGAATTCAGACTTTTTCTAATTCTTCTAAAGCCGAACCACCTCCCAAACCACTTCGTATAAATTGTAAAAATCATGTAATAAGAGTCCGTTCTATTTAGTACTTTTACAAAAAAAATCCATGCTAGCGTATTTCCTCGACCAATCTTTCCAAGACTTAATCTACACTATTGAGGAAGTTAATTTTAAGGAATTTGAGGCCTGTGTTTTTACCAATTGCGATTTTACGGCTTGCAGTTTTACCGCTGTGACCTTTATTGACTGTACTTTTAAAAATTGTAACTTCAACAAAACCAAGATCAATCACGTAGCGCTACGTACTGTCACTTTCGACAATTGCAAAATCAACGAGGTTAACTTTGCTATGTGTGACAAGCTTATTTTCGAAATCCATTTTAAGAATACAATACTGGACTTTTCTAAGTTTTATACTCTAAAAATGAAAGGTACCACTTTCAACAACTGTAGTTTGGTAGCTGTTGACTTCATGCAAACAGATCTCACCGAAGTTCTTTTCGAAAAATGTGATCTCTACCGTGCCGAATTCGATCAAGCCGTTGCCAACAAAGCTAATTTTGCAACCAGCAAAAACTACACAATTGACCCCAAAAGAACCAAACTCAAAAAAGCCGTCTTCTCAATGGAATACCTGAAAGGCTTGCTGTTCACACATGACATTATTGTGGAGTAAACCTTTACGTATTTATGGTACGCAGATAAAACGGATTCGCTACCGCGAAAACGCAGATTTATACAGATTTTTCTATTTTAACTAGAGCTATACACCTAATAGGACGCGGATGAAACTGATTCGCTATCGCGAAAACACAGATTTACACAGATTTCCCTAATTTAACTAGAGTTATACTCCTGAGCATGAGAGGACGCGGATGAAACTCAGTCGCTATCGCGAAAACACAGATTTACACAGATTTCCGCAGATTTTTTAAATTAATTCGTGTCATTCGTGTTCCCGAAGACTCGGGACGTGGCTAAAACTATACGTATACATTTTCTAAATTAATTCGTGAGCATTCGTGTCATTCGTGTCATTTGTGGCTAAAACTATACGCACAGATTTTTTAATTAAATTCGTGAGCCTTCGTAAAAATTCGTGTCATTAGTGGCTAAAAAAAATTAACCGCAAGCCACATGAAAAATCCGTTTTTATCCGCGACTTCGCGATAGCGAATCCGTTTCATCCGTGGACTATTATACCGAAAGCAAACACTCCATCACATAATCCTCCATCAAGTAGCCTTTACCGATTTCAATATCGACTTCCTCAATAATCTTGAAACCTAGTTTTTCATAAAAACCCAAAGCTTTATTAAAACGATTTACATTCAAAAGCAGCGCCTCAAAATGAATCGCTGCTGCCGAAGCTTCAATGTATTCCACCAACAACTTCCCTACTCCTTTTCCTTGTGACTCGGGTAACAGATATAGCTTATGAATTTTGGTCCGCTTCGTGGATTCGAAATGCTCAAAACCAGCGAAACCCAAAACAGTATCGCCTTCTTTGGCTAAAACAAATAGGCAACCTTTGGCCATACTATCTCTTAAAGTATCGATGTCGTAAAAAGCATCCAACATAAAGACCAGCTGCTCTTTAGACAAAATCGAACCATAGGTAACTGGCCAGACTTTTAAAGCGATTTCCCGAATCACATTTACCTCTGCAACACCCGCAGCAACAATTGAAATCATACTATATTATTCGTTATAAATTCTATTTTCTTGTTCGCTCACACGAATAAAAGTCGTTCTTTTTGTCAATTCCTTCAAGCGTGATGCGCCTACATACGTACAGGTACTACGCAAGCCACCCAAGATATCCATCAAGGTATGAATCACTTTTCCTTTAAACGGAATCGAGACGGTCTTGCCCTCACTAGCGCGGTATTCGGCCACGCCACCTACATGTTTGTTCATCGCAGTAGTCGAGCTCATTCCGTAAAATTGTTTGAAGCTACTGCCGTCAATTTCTACCAGTTCGCCCCCGCTCTCTTCGTGACCCGCAAGCATTCCGCCCAGCATCACAAAATCGGCACCAGCGCCAAAAGCCTTTGCAACATCACCAGGAGTCACGCAGCCACCATCGCTTATAATGTGACCACCCAAACCATGCGCCGCATCGGCACACTCGATTATCGCCGAAAGCTGCGGATACCCCACACCCGTTTTCACACGTGTCGTACAAACCGACCCTGGACCAATACCCACCTTAATAATGTCGGCACCCGCCAAGAGCAGTTCCTCCACCATTTCGCCGGTCACCACGTTACCCGCAACAATCACTTTGTCTGGGTATTGCAAACGCGTTTGCTTTAAAAATTCTACAAAATGCTCTGAGTAGCCGTTGGCCACGTCTATACAAATAAATTGCAAAGCAGGATTCAGCGTCAAAATATCATTCAATTTTTTGGCATCATTCTTACCTGTACCCGTGCTCACCGCTATGTACGGAAGGCATTCCGGAGCCAAAACCGACAAAAATGCCTGCCACTCCTCTACCGAATAATGTTTGTGAACCGCCGTAAAAATTTGCTCTTTCGCCAGTACCAAAGCCATCTCAAAAGTTCCAACCGTATCCATATTGGCGGCAAAAATAGGCACACCAGACCAACTTGCCCCAGAGTGCAAAAATTTGAAATTTCGTTCCAGCGAGACCTGCGCTCTACTCTTTAAGGTCGAGCGTTTTGGCCGAATCATTACATCTTTAAATCCTAACTTAAGGTCGGTTTCAATTCTCATCTTCAAAAATTTCGTTACAACCAAATATACGTATTTACTCCAAAAACACCGCAATGGCAGTAAACAATTTACGATTTATAGTTTCAGGAGTTGTTCCTGCAGAACGCGACACGCTTGTTTGTATTCTTATTTTTTTAAAAGGCCAAAAAGGAGCTTTCTCGACGTTTTGGGATCCGCTCTTTTGACCAAGAAAAAATGCAAGCCTGTTTTATATGGAGTTTTGCTGTGGTCAGGGCTTGGGAATTTTGGGAAGGAATTAAGGTTTATTATTTCAAAAAATATATATTTGCATTGAATGACAATTCTTATTTTATAATTGGAAACTGCATTCATTCAAGACCTAAAGTAAAAATATTATTTAAGAATGAAAAAAGTTCAAGTAGTAGCTGCAATTATACTTTGCAAAGACCAGATTTTATGTGTCCAAAGACCTAAAAACAAATTTTCCTATATTTCCGAAAAATTTGAATTCCCTGGGGGCAAAATAGAAAAAGGTGAAACACAAGAGGATGCTTTACATCGAGAACTACTTGAAGAATTAAATATTACAACCTCTATTAAATCATTGTTTCTTACTGTGATACATGAATATCCAGATTTTGAATTGACCATGCATAGCTACATTTGTGAAGTTAAGAATAAAGAACTTAAACTTAACGAACATATTGCAAAAGAATGGTTGACGATTGATGAACTTAAAAAACTTGATTGGGCTGCAGCTGATATTCCGATTGTAAACAAATTAATAATGAATGGATAAGTTAACAGAAATTTTTAATTCGAGCTTACAAACTGGCTATGTTGATAAAAATATTTTATCAAGTATAGCCTATCAACCTGAGTTACTTGTTAATCAAAAAAATCCACCAAAAAAAGTATTATCATCAATACTGCAAGAACTTGAAAGTTGTAGTCAATTCTATATTTCAGTTGCATTTGTTACTACTAGTGGAGTTGCTACGATAATTAATAAACTTAGGGAATTAGAAAACAATGACATAAAAGGAGAAATTTTAGTATCTCAATATTTGAATTTCACCGAACCTGAAGCATTAAAGAGACTATCCCAATTCAAAAATATAAATTTAAGAATTGCAACAATAGGGAATGCACATGCAAAAGGTTATATTTTTAAAAATGAAGAGCATTATAATTTAATTGTTGGTAGTAGCAATTTGACTGCAAATGCATTATCAGTCAATAAGGAATGGAACATTAAGGTTTCTGCATTAAATGATAGTGGTCTTGTCGAAAAAGTAGTAAATGAATTCAAATCTGATTTTGAAAAAGCAACTCCTGTCACAAAGGAATATATTTTACGTTATGAAGAAATATACAAAAAACAATTTCTTCTAAATCTAAAAATCAATAAAGAATCTTTAACTGATTTAGAGACGATCATAACTCCCAATGCAATGCAAATAGAAGCATTGCAAAATTTAAATAACTTACGAAAACAAAAAAAGAATAAAGCACTAATAATTTCAGCAACAGGAACAGGTAAAACCTATTTATCTGCTTTCGATGCAAAAGCTTTCAGTCCTAAAAAATTACTATTCGTCGTTCATCGATTAACCATTGCAAAAGATTCATTAATTACCTTTCAAAGAGTATTTGGAAAGGATAAAAAAATGGGATTATATTCCGGTGATAAACGAGATTTAGATTGTGATTTTATATTTTCCACAATACAAACTATTTCAAAACCTAAACATCTTAGTAACTTTTCGAAGGATCATTTTGATTACATCATTATTGACGAAAGTCATAGATCTGGCGCAGACTCCTATTTAAGATTAATTGATTATTTTGAACCCCAGTTTCTTTTAGGAATGACAGCAACACCTGAAAGAACAGATGGAACGGATATTTTTCGATTATTTGACCACAATATTGCTTATGAAATTAGATTAAACAGAGCAATGGAAGAGGAAATGCTAAGTCCCTTTCATTATTATGGCGTAACTGATTTACAAATTGATAATATCGAGATCGACAACAAAACCACTTTTAATCTTTTGATTTCTAAAGAAAGAGTAAAGAATATCATTGAACAGGCAAATTTCTACGGCAGTGATAATGGGATAACAAGAGGTTTAATATTTTGTTCAAGAAAGAACGAAGCGATTGAACTCTCCATATTATTAAATCAAAATGGATTTAAAACAGTTGCCTTAACAGGTGATAGTTCCGAAGAAGAGAGAGCTAAGTCAATAGAAAGATTAGAATCGGATAATGTAAATGAAAAACTCGATTACATTTTTACAGTTGATATTTTTAATGAAGGGATTGACATTCCAAAAGTCAATCAAATCATAATGCTTCGACCTACCGTATCAGCGATTATATTTATCCAGCAATTAGGTCGCGGATTAAGAAAAGTTGACGGGAAAAGTTATGTTACAGTTATTGATTTTATAGGGAACTATGAAAATAATTACCTAATCCCTATTGCATTATACGGTGACACTTCATACAACAAAGATTCATTAAGAAAACTAATTACCGAAGGTAGCAGAATGATTCCAGGATCTTCAACTATTAATTTTGATGAAATCACAAAAGAAAAAATATTTCAATCCATCGATTCTGCAAACATGCAGTTATTCAGTGATTTAAAAAAGGACTACGCTTTGTTACAATTTAAATTGGGTAGAATTCCAATGATGATGGATTTTATAGAACATGGATCTAGAGATCCTTACCTATATGTTGAATACTCTAATTCATATTACAATTTCATATTAAAAGTTGAAAAGGATTTTAACACTGAACTATCAAAAAAACAAATTAAGATTTTAGAACTATTTTCAAAGGAAATAAATAATTCAAAGAGAGTTGAAGAGAGTTTAATTATAAAGCTATTACTTGATAATGGAAAGCTTTCAATAAAAACCTTTAAAAAAACAATTTTAAAGAAATACCAATATACAGTTTCTGACGAAACAATTGAATCGGCAGTATTCAATTTAAATTTTGAATTTATTAGAGAGAAAAAAGAAGGGAAATTAATTTCGGCAAGAGAAATTCACAATTTAGATATTATAAATATTGAAAACAAAAACTTCCTTTTTTCAGATTCCTTTCTTAAGGCCTTAGATGACAATGTTTTTCAGAATTTCTTAATTGATTCTACTAATTGCGCGATATATGAATTTGATAAAATGTATTCACAAGAGAATTGGCAGAATGGATTTATACTTTATCGAAAATACTCCAGAAAGGATGTTTTCAGAATATTAAATGTTTCAGAAAATCCTGTAGCACAAAACGTAGGTGGATATTTAGTTAGCCCTGATAATTCCCATTGTCCTATTTTTGTTAATTATCATAAGGAAGATCACATATCAGAATCGACTAAATACGAAGATGAATTTATTAGTAATAGAGAATTTAACTGGATGTCAAAATCCAATAGAAAAATTACTAGTAATGACGTTCAATCGATTTTGGGTAAAAATGGAATTATACGTTTACCACTTTTTATCAAAAAAAATAATGATGAAGGAATGGAATTTTATTACATGGGCGAAGTTACTCCTGAACTCACTCAAATCGAACAAACTAAAATGAAAAATGATAGTGGTAAGTTTGTATCAGTTGTGAAAATACGTTTTATCTTATCTGATCCTGTTTCAAATTCCATGTATAATTATCTCGAACAAAAAGCTACGGTAAAAGTAAACAGTGCGAAAAAGGTAAAAGATATTTCTCCAAAACAAAAAGTTATTGATTTTGAGCCAAAATTAAAAAATCCAATCCCTTTATATGATTTTTATGCAGCTGCAGGAACATTCAGTGAGATTCAATCTGATAAAGATTTTATTCTAATTGAAGGACCTAATAACACAAATTCAAGCAGTGATTATTTTGCTTGTAAAATTATCGGTGAATCAATGAACAGAGTAATTCCAAATGGTTCAATTTGTTTATTCAAACCTTATATTGGTGGTAGCAGGAATGGTAAAATTATTTTAGTCGAAAATATAGACATTCAAGATCAAGATTTTAATTCCGCGTTTACAATCAAAACGTATTCAAGTGAAAAAACAATTAGTGAAGAAGGTTGGGAGCATACTGAAATCATCTTAAGACCAAACTCTTATGATGGCTCTTATAAAAATATTATTATCAACGAAGAAAATGGAGCTGAAATGAGAGTTATTGGTGAGTTTGTTTCAGTTTTATCTTAACTTTATTACTATGACCACTCAAAAAACCCCAAACCAAATAAACTGGTCATTCATAGAGCAATACTATCCAAATTATTACTCTTCAGATGAAATATTGTTGAGTGATATTTTGTCTCGAAAATTAGAAGGGCAAGAAATCGACCCAAAAGACGAAGAAATGATTTTGGGTTGGAATGTAAAAGAAGCGCTTACCTCGCTTGACCAAAAAATTTACAATAAAGCGATGAAGAATTATCTCCAAATTTCAAAATAAATAATAGAATTGTAACAGTAGATTCAACAGTTTAAATTCAATCTTCTAAATTCAAAAAGTTAATCCCTTCTAACTTTAACCGCAAATTGCACAAATTTCCGCAAATTAATCTGTGGGAATTTGTGCAATTTGTGGTTTGATTCTTTTGTACTATCTAAAATTGAATAACTTATAAAATCCCCTCATTATCCAACTGTCATGCGAGTGCAATGTTTTTAAGTTAAGGCTAAAAACATCCAGTTTTGTCATTCCGACGAAGGAGGAATCGCACTAGTTGCTTATGCTATGTGATTTCTCCTTTGTCGAAATGACACAAAATACACTCAACTTAACGATATTTTGCGTGAGTGATAGCAGCGAAAATCCTTTTTACGGGGCTTTTTCTGCCCCATAAAAAGATTGTAGCATCCCGAAGCGTCGGGACTACGACCCGCTTTTTTCAGCGGGGCACGCCCAAATGATTTTCCGTTAGATTAACTCATTATACTATTTCTGCCGTAATTTTTTCAGCGTGCTGAGAGCTATCGGCAGTCCAAACCACAACACTCCTCTACCCCAACCAACCGTCGCGGTCTAAGCTTCGGTACTGAATGGCTTCGGATATGTGCATGGATTCGACTTTTGGTGATGCTTCGAGATCGGCGATGGTGCGGGCCACTTTTAGGATTCGGTCGTAGGCACGTGCAGAAAGGTTGAGGCGTTCCATGGCGGTTTTGAGCAATTGCTTGGAAGGATCGTCTAGGGCGCAGTACTCGCGAATTAATTTGGTGTTCATTTGGGCGTTGTAGTGCACGTTTTCCATTTCGGCAAAACGAAGGGACTGAAACTCGCGTGCTGCTGTAACGCGCTTACGGATATCGACGCTGGCTTCGGCTTTGCGATCGTCTGACAGTTTCTCAAAAGGCACAGGCGTGACTTCGATATGAATGTCGATTCGGTCCAACAAGGGTCCTGATATTTTGCTCATGTAGCGTTGCATTTCGTGTGGCGAGGAGGTTTGCGGTGCATCGGGATCGTTAAAAAACCCACTTGGACTCGGGTTCATACTCGCTACCAACATAAACGACGACGGATAGGTCACGGTAAATTTGGCTCTCGAAATGGTTACTTCGCGGTCCTCGAGCGGCTGACGCATGACCTCGAGCACGTCACGCTTGAACTCGGGTAACTCGTCTAGGAACAAAACGCCGTTGTGCGCCATGGAGATTTCGCCCGGTTGTGGGTAACTCCCGCCACCGACCAAAGCTACATTCGAGATCGTGTGATGCGGACTGCGGAAAGGGCGCTGGTTCATCAATCCGGCTTCCTTAAGTTTCCCCGCTACCGAATGGATTTTGGTGGTTTCTAATGCTTCTCTCAACGTCATGGGTGGTAAAATACTTGGCAATCGCTTGGCCAACATGGTTTTTCCAGCACCTGGAGGACCAATCAGAATGATGTTGTGACCACCTGCAGCCGCGATTTCCATACAGCGCTTAATGGACTCTTGGCCTTTGACATCACTGAAATCAAATTCTGGAAAATCAAGGTCTTTGTAAAATTCGGCTCTGGTGTCTATGGTGGTGGGTTCTAGGGTACCTTTACCTTCGAAAAAATCGATGACTTGGAGCACATTTTCGATTCCGTATACGTCGAGACCTGCTACGATGGCGGCTTCTTTGACGTTTTGCATGGGTAGAAAAAAGCCTTTAAAACCTTCTTCTTTGGCTTTGATCGCTATCGGTAAGGCACCTTTGATGGGTTGCAGGCTTCCGTCAAGGGACAACTCCCCCATGATGATGTATTTGTTGACTTCGTCGGATTTGATTTGATCTGAGGCTGCTAGGATTCCGATTGCCAAGGTCAAATCATAAGCAGATCCTTCTTTGCGCAAATCGGCAGGCGCCATGTTGATGGTTATTTTTTTGCCCGGCAAATTGTAGCCGTTGTTTTTGAGTGCGGCGGCAATGCGGTAACTGCTCTCTTTGATGGCGTTGTCTGGCAAACCTACTAAGTGGTAGCCGATTCCTTTGTCGATATTAACTTCTACGGTGATGGTGGTCGCTTCGACACCAAAAACGGCACTTCCAAAAACTTTAACGAGCATAGCAGATATTTTTTCTAAAAATAGACATTTTACATTATAATAACCTGCAATTTTCTTATAAAAATTTTAAGGGTTGTACTTTGCAAATGAAGGGGTTAGAAATGGAAAACGGATTGTCATTCGAAAACTAAATAAACTGCTTTTATGGGTTTCGAAAAATAATCTATTCGAATACAAACAAGGTCAAAAATAGGTCGATTCTTAATTCAGCCCTAAGACTTACCTATTGCGTTTTGAGCGGTTTTTGGATAAAAAAACGTACCTTTGCCAGAAATTAAACGGTTTTCAGGGCTAAAAGCTGAATTTAATGCAATAATTCAGTTTTACCATTCTACGATTTCAATGCAACGAAATCAAACTGAAACGCCTTCATAATGTGTAGTTGACTGCACTCATTGCCTTCGGAAGAATTTCGAGTACAGGCTTATAAATAATCAAAAATACCGAAAAATGCACGTACTAGATTATATAATCTTTGTCGTATACATGCTTGCGATGCTTGGCGTAGGTTATTATTTTTTTAAGAAAAACAAAACTGCAGAAGATTTTTACGTCAGCGGACGCAATATGAGCAGTTGGCACATTGGGCTATCGGTCGTGGCTACAGATGTAGGTGGTGGTTTCTCGATTGGTCTTGGTGGACTGGGTTTCACGATGGGATTGTCGGGCTCTTGGATGCTTTTTACAGGATTGCTTGGTGCTTGGTTGAGTGCCGTTTTCTTGATTCCGAAAGTGAGCGAACTGGGTCACAAACATAAATTTTTTACGTTTCCGCAGTTGTTTGAACATTATTATTCGGCCAGAGTAGCCTTGTTGGCAGGAATCATTTCTGCTATTGGATATATTGGTTTTACGAGTTCGCAGGTACTCGCGGGAGCCAAACTAGCCTCAGCCACTATCGAAGGTTTAAATTTGCAAACCGCTCTGATTGTCATGGGGTTAATTGCCGTTATCTACACCGCTATTGGAGGTCTAAAAGCTGTGATCTATACCGATACTATTCAATGGACCATCCTGATTTTGGGTTTGGTTTTCATCGGGATTCCGATGGCGTACCATGCAGTGGGTGGTTACGATGCGATCAAAAGTTCACTTGCTCCAGAATACCTCTCTTTAACGAATATAACAGGTTACCAAATTTTTAATTGGGCGATTACTATTATTCCGATTTGGTTTGTGGGAATGACATTGTACCAACGCATCTATGCGAGCAAAGGCGAGAAAGAAGCCAAAAAAGCATGGCTTATTGCTGGTGTTTTTGAATGGCCGATCATGGCTTTTATGGGTGTGAGTCTTGGACTGTTGGCAAAAGTAGCCGCCAACCAAGGTATGTTTGCCGGAATTACTGACGCCAACGGAATGGATAGCGAGATGGGATTACCTATTTTACTTGCTACCATCCTACCTATCGGATTAATGGGATTGATGCTTTCCTCCTATTTCTCTGCCATACTTTCTACCGCAGACAGTTGCTTGATGGCGGCATCTGGAAATATAGTGACCGATATCCTTGCAAAATTTTCGAAAAAAGAAATGACACATAAAAAGGAATTACAACTGTCGCAGATCGTTACTTTGATTGTGGGTGTTTTTGCCATTTTACTGGCTTCGCAAATGCAAAATGTACTCGAACTCATGCTCTACTCCTACGCTTTTATGGTTTCTGGTTTGTTTGTCCCCGTGATTGGAGCGCTATTCTGGAAAAAGAGTCATCCTATTGCCGCTTTTTGGAGCATGCTATCGGGAGGAACTACGACAATTTTTTTAATATTGACCAAAAATCAACTACCTTTAGGAATACAATTACCACAACACCTAGACGCCAACGCCTACGGGATTACAGTGTCTTTGCTTGTGTTTGTCATACTATCAATTTATCATTCTAATAAAATAAAATTACAACATGGAATTTAAAATCATCAATAGCGCCACAGGAGCCGATACTACGATTACCGATACAATCATTGCCAACTTTTTGTTCACTCACCTTGAAGAATATGGCGATAAAGTGGATGATATCTTAAAATGTATTGCCTACGCCATGAATCCTGACAAAGGAGGATCAATCGTGGTTGGAATGGACCAAGGAAAGATCGTTGGAATCACCATCTTGAACAAAACGGGAATGAATGGCTTTATCCCCGAAAATATCTTGGTTTACATTGCAGTTGACAATAGCCAGCGTGGCAAAGGATACGGAAAACAACTGATGCAAAAAGCAATTGACAGCACTGATGGCGATATTGCCTTGCACGTGGAACCTAATAATCCTGCCAAAAAATTATATGAGAAACTAGGGTTCACAAACAAATACCTAGAGATGCGTTTGATTAAATAGCATGCTTTTATTCGAAAAAAAAAACATTGAATCAATCCGTAAAACCGCAAATCCCCTTAAATACAGAGGAAAGGTAGAAGGGAAATTTTCCTGAAAAATGGTTATCTAGTTTTGTTTTATTTAGAATAGAAAAATCAATTACAGCGTTTATTTCATTAAAAAACTAGCGCTTAAAACAGTACCAAATGGAGAATTCAAATCTAAATATATCGGAGCTTATTGCTTTACGCAAAGATTTACATAAACATCCTAAACTAGCACTTAAAGAACACAATACAGCAAATAGAATTTGTTCTTTTCTCGAAAAATACCCACCTGATGAACTCATTACTGAGGTTGGAGAAACAGGAATCCTTGCCATCTATAACGGAAGCAAGCCAGGGAAAACGGTGGTGTTTAGAGCCGAGTTGGATGCTTTGCCTATTCAAGAAATTAACAACTTTGAACACCAGTCTATATACGAGGGCGTGTCACATAAATGTGGGCATGACGGACACATGACGATCTTGTGCGGACTCGCGATGCAACTGCACGCTGTGAGACCTGAAACAGGGAAAGTCGTTTTACTTTTTCAACCCGCTGAAGAAGACGGTCAAGGTGCTGTGAAAATTGCGCCCGATTCAAGGTTTCAAGCCTTGGCTCCCAATTTTATCTTTGCACTGCACAATTTACCTAGCTATCCCAAAAATCAAATTTTGGTTAAAAACGGAACGTTTACTTGTGCCGTAAACAGCATAATCATCAAACTTGAAGGTAAAACTTCGCACGCAGGAGAACCAGAGAAAGGAATCAACCCTGCATTGGCTTTGGCCGAGATCACAGCTTCGTTTTTAGGGCAAATGCAAACGGATATTACCAAAGACAACTTTTGCTTGATCACGCCAATTTATTCCAAAATGGGTTCGAAAGCTTACGGGGTTTCCGCAGGAAGTGGTCAGACACATTTCACGGTCCGATCTGACAGCAACGACCAAATGAAAATCATTGAAACCCAGCTTGAAGATACCGCAATTGCAATTGCCAAAAAATATCAGTTGGAAATCAAAATCAGCTGGACGCAAAGCTTTCACGCCAACGAAAACAATACCGAAGCCGTTGACCATGTGCGTCAATCGGCACAAGTGAATGGTTTTGATTTGGCCGAAAAAGAATTCCCATTCACTTGGGGCGAAGATTTCGGAATTTTCACGAAACTCTACTCGGGCGCCATGTTCGGATTGGGATCTGGAGAACTAACTCCTGCCCTACACAATCCAGATTATGATTTTCCGGATGATATTATAAGTACCGGTGTCGGTATATTTTACCAAATTGCCAAACAAATTACCAATGCACACTAATTCAACTATTGAACTAAGCCGAGAGGCTCTGAAAAATAATATTGCCTTTTTGCGAAAAACATTCGATAAAAAAACCATCCTTTCCTCTGTGGTCAAAGGGAATGCGTACGGTCATGGCTTATCGGAATTTGTGCAAATGGCAAACGATTGTGGCATCACACACTTCTCTGTTTTTGATGTCGAAGAAGCCAAAATCGTTTACAACACATTACAAGACAAGGTGACTGTTATGGTACTTGGACTCGTATCTGACGAAGATATGGAATGGGTAGTGAATCATAACATTGAGTTTTTTGTTTTCGATAAAAACCGACTGAACAAAGCCATTAAAGTGGCAAAAAGTAGCAATATAAAAGCTAAAATTCATATCGAAATAGAAACTGGTATGAACCGCACGGGTTTTGACAAAAAAGAATTACCAAGCGTAGTTTCTATATTGAAGAAAGAAGGCGGACATTTGGTTCTAAAAGGATTATGCACACACTATGCAGGCGCAGAAAGCATTGCAAACTATTACCGCATTGATAAGCAAATCAAACGATTTGATGAAGCCTACCAATACATGTGCGCCAATGACTTGAAACCCGAAATCAAACATTCTGCTTGTTCTGCGGCATCAATGATGTTCCCAGAGACTAGAATGGATTTGGTTCGTATCGGGATTATGCAATTTGGTTTGTGGCCCAGTCCCGAAGTATTTGTCAATTATTTAAATTCGAAAAAAAGCAAAATTGACCCTTTACAGCGCGTAATCAGTTGGAAAAGTAAAATTATGAACATCAAAACCGTCCAAGCTGGCGAATTCATAGGCTACGGAACCAGTTTTTTGGCCGAAAGAAAAATGATCATTGCAGTTGTTCCCATCGGTTATTCGCATGGATACAGCCGTTCCTTAAGCAATCAAGGCCGTGTGATCATTAATGGTACGCGCTGCGTGGTGGTAGGATCTGTAAACATGAACATGATGACGGTAGACATCACAGATGTAGGACCAGTAAAAAAAGAAGACGAAGTAATATTAATAGGAAAACAAGGTGATACAGCCGTTTCTGTAGCCTCATTTAGTGATTTGAGCAATCAATTGAACTACGAGCTACTGACTCGAATATCCAAAACTATCCCAAGAAAAACAAAGCAATAAAAATGGCTTTTATAAAATTATACCGCAAAAAACTCCAAGAAAACTATGCTTTCCTGGACAACATCTTCAGCTCTCGCAACATCGATTGGGGCGTGGTGACCAAATTATTGTGTGGCAACACCATTTATATCCAAGAAATTATCGCCTTGGGTGTGACCGAAATGCACGACTCGCGCGTGAGTAATTTGAAGAAAATCAAAAAACTCAATCCCAACATTCAAACCGTATACATTAAGCCGCCTGCAAAACGCAGTATCGAGCGCATTGTACGCTATGCCGATGTGAGTTTTAATACCGAGAAATACACGATTCAGCTCCTGTCTGAAGAAGCACAACGCCAAAACAAAATTCATAAAATCATTATCATGATCGAAATGGGTGATTTACGTGAGGGCGTTATGGGTGAAGAATTAGTACAGTTTTACGGCGATATTTTAAAATTACCCAATATCGAAATAAGAGGAATCGGTACCAACCTGAATTGCTTGAGCGGTGTAATGCCTACGCAAGACAAATTGATTCAGTTAAGCTTATACAAACAATTAATAGAAGCCAAATTTGATATTAGTATTCCTTGGGTTTCCGGCGGAACTTCTGTTGCTGTGCCTTTAATATTGAAAAACGCACGACCAATGGCTGTTAATCATTTTCGAATAGGCGAAGCGCTCTTTTTCGGAAAAGATTTATTTACCGGTCAAACCATGGAAGGCATGCATAGTGACGTGTTCAAACTTTTTGCCGAAATTATCGAAATCACCGAGAAGCCAGATACCCCAACTGGCGAACTAGGCGAAAACGTAGCCGGACATGCTTTTACAGTAGCTGATGATGTCGATTTTAGCAGTACTTCTTTACGAGCCATACTTGACATCGGATTACTCGACATGCAACCGCAATACCTGCAGGCAGACGACGAAAAAATTACCATTGTAGACGCAAGCTCAGACATGCTAGTTATCGACATATCAAATTCAGATACCAACTACAAAATCGGCGATTTAGTAAGCTTCAAAATTCAGTACATGGGCGCACTTTATTTATTGAATTCGGATTATGTGGAGAAAACTATTGAATAGTTGCACAGCAAACTGTAATGATTTATTCAAAAAAGCCTTAAAAAATGATAATTCTATCGTTTTCTGAAGTTTACGACACCGTTTTCGTTGTCAAATGCTTTAAATTCATTAATTTAGAAAGAATTACACTACTAATTTAACAGTCTTTTTGCTGAATTCTAAAATTATGATACTATTTCAAACAATTGACTAAAATTTAGGGGGTCTCATTATAAAATTAACAAAAATATAAATTAGACCCCCCTCCTTTTAATAGGCATGCTTAATAATTATTTAGATTTGCATAAAAAATCAACAAATACTAAATTTTATTAATCCTATGAGAAAAATTATTCTGGGCATCATTCTTATTGCCTTATCTGCATTAACATTCTTTTCTTCATTCTTTTTATCACCAGCAAACATTCCTGCCGAAGCTGCAAAGTACGACACAGGAGACACTGCTTGGATGATCGTTGCCACGGCATTAGTTTTAATCATGACACCCGGTTTAGGTTTCTTCTACGGTGGTATGGTTGGTAAAAAAAATGTAATCAGTACCATGTTACAAAGTTTCATGGCCATGATTATTGTTACAATTTTATGGGTAGTAATTGGATTTAGTTTGTCATTCGGTACAAGTTACGGTGGTTTTATTGGTGACCCAACAGAGTTTTTCATGTTCCAAGGCGTAGACATACACACAGCATGGGGAACCATTCCGTTCCTATTGTTTGCTTTGTTTCAAGCCAAGTTTGCCATTATCACTCCGGCGTTAATTACAGGGGCATTTGCAGAGCGTGTTCGTTTTTGGGCATACATGTTATTCATGGTTTTATTTATCTTATTCATCTATACACCATTATGCCACATGACTTGGCATGCAGACGGTTTCTTCTTCAAAATGGGAGTACTTGACTTTGCAGGTGGAACAGTAGTTCACATGAGCGCAGGATGGGCAGCACTTGCAGGAGCAATCTTTTTAGGAAAAAGAAAAATCCAAAAAGTAAACCCAGCTCGTATCACTTATGTATTATTAGGAACTGGTTTATTATGGTTCGGTTGGTTTGGTTTCAACGCAGGATCTTCATTAGGAGCCAACACATTGGCAGTACAAGCCTTAGGAACAACTACAGTTGCAGCCGCAGCCGCAGGTATGGCTTGGATCTTTATTGACAAAATATTAGGACACAAAGTATCTGCAATGGGTGCTTGTATCGGTACCGTTGTTGGACTGGTAGCAATTACACCAGCAGCAGGATTTGTGAGCATTCCTCATGCAATCTTCATTGGTATCTTCAGTAGTTTGGTAAGTAACTATATGGTAAGTAAATTTCCAAAAGGAAGAATTGATGACGCTCTAGACGTTTTTGCTTGTCACGGTGTAGGTGGAATGGTTGGTATGTTGTTAACTGGAGTTTTTGCTTCAAACAAAATTAACCCAGCAGTAGGCGACAACGAAGGTTTGATCTTTGGAGACTCTACCCTATTCATAACACAATTAACAGCCATGATCATGGTATCTATCTTTGCATTCTTAGGATCGTATGCCTTGTTCTTTATCGTGAACAAAATCACACCGCTACGTGTAACAGAAGAAAAAGAAGAATTAGGATTAGACATCTCTCAACACGGAGAATACCTTTAACACCTAGTCACATTATAATCAAACACTCTAAAGATTCGTCTTTAGAGTGTTTTTTTTTTGCGTTACTATTTGGGGGTGCCGCCATTAAAAAAAGGAGCTTACCGTAGTTTGCGCCTACAAAGCTCCTTTCTATAATGCCGTCGGGTCATCCGCGCTACTTTGGTAGCTAGCTTCTACCCCTCACCCAATTCAGAGACATCGACAGTAAAAGAGGAATAATACCAATACTATTTATAAAACAGACCTATTGTCAGTTCGAGCGCAGTCGAGAACCACTATTGCATCTCGACTGCGCTTGATGAGACAAAAATTAGATTGAACTATATTGTACTTGTGTTTGTTATAAATCAAAAAACTAGTCTTTCAGTAAAACAAAAAACCTCATTTTACATCCATAAAACGAGGTTTTTCTATATATTTTATTTTTTGCAATTGCTTAAAATCCAGCTATTCCAATGTTAAGCCAATTTTCATAAACATCAATCCCAACATAACTTATGGTTGGTTGTGCCGTATTCAGACTGTTCCCTTCTAAGTCTGTCAAAACATATAAGGGTTGCGTGTTGGTTTTGTAGCGTGAAATCATAAAATCGGTCCACTTCTCTCCTACTGTTTCTATTTCGTTACCTGTCGTTTTTGAAATGGTTTGCTCGCTTTTTGGTAATTTTATTTGTTCATCCACGTAAAGCGAAATCAAAACTACCTTATCTTTCAAAATAGATAACACTTTGGGGTCAGACCATACATTGTTTTCCATTTTTCTACAATTCACACAAGCATGGCCAGTGAAATCAAGTAAAATTGGTTTGTTTACTGTTTTGGCATAAGCCAATCCTTTGTCATAATCTTCAAAAATTGTCAAGCCATGAACACCAATTTTTGCACCATCAGGCGCTGCAATTCCATTGGCTGTTCCTGAACCTCCAACTCCATGTGGACTTTCACTGTATTCCAATGGCGGAATAAAAGCACTGGTCAATTTTAAAGGTGCTCCCCATAATCCCGGAATTAAATAAATGGTAAAGGTCAGAATCAATATTCCCATCATCGCTCTTCCTACCGAAATATGAGTCATTGGACTATCGTGTGGCATTGAAATTTTACCAAATAGATAAAGTGCCAACACTCCAAAAATGGCGATCCAAATTGCTAGAAACACTTCTCTTTCCAATAAATGCAATTGTAAAACCAAATCAGCATTCGATAAAAATTTAAAGGCTAAAGCCAATTCTAAAAATCCTAAAAATACTTTTACGGTATTCAACCAACCACCTGATTTTGGAAGCGATTGCAAGAATCCAGGAAACAAAGCAAAAAACATAAAAGGCAAAGCCATTGCTAACGAAAACCCAAACATACCAATTACAGGAGCGATCCCGCCCTTGGAAGCTGCTTCCACCAACAAGGTTCCCACGATTGGGCCCGTACAAGAGAACGAAACAATAGCCAAAGCCAAAGCCATGAATAAAATCCCAATAATTCCGCCACGATCAGCTTGCGAATCTACTTTGTTTGCCCATGAATTGGGTAAAACAATCTCAAAAGCACCCAAAAAGGACACTGCAAAGAAAACCAATAATACAAAGAAAATAATATTAAACCATACATTGGTTGACAAGGCATTCAACGCTCCTGCTCCAAAAATGGTTGTTACCACCAATCCCAAAACAACATAAATCACAATGATTGAGATTCCGTAAAAAATGGCATTTCGAATTCCGGCCGCTCTTGTTTTACTTTGTTTGGTAAAAAAACTAACCGTCATAGGAATCAACGGGAAAACACAGGGCGTTAACAAAGCAGCAAAACCAGATATAAAAGCGATGAAGAATATAGACCAAAGTCCTTTTTTCTCTTCTTTATCATTAATCGCAATGCTTTTGGTTACCGACTCTTGAATGTTCGATTCCATTACATTAGCCTCACCTAAGCTTGGCGCAAGCGTATCTGCACTCACAGCGTCTAGCACTGGTTTTTCAATCGTACTGCTACCATTTAAAGTACTGCCAGGAATAGAAAAACTAAACTTTTTCTCCTGATTGATGCATACGTCTTTACACACTTGATAGTTTAAAACAGCATCAATCGTCGCTAATTTTGCGTTTACGATTTTAATTTCTTGCTGTATTTGCGCCTTCCCTTCAAAAAATGTTTCATTGACTTCAAAAATATCGTTGAAAGCCGTACGTGTTTTACTTTCTTTCGCTTTCCCAACTAAGGTATAATTGCCTTTTTGATTTTTAAATTCCAATTCCAAAGGTAGCGGTCCACCATCTGGTGTAAACTGCGAGTATAGGTGCCAGTCTTTTTCGATCACCGCGGTAAAAGTCAGAACATAACTGTCATCTGATTTTTTCTCGAGGGACGATTTCCATTTAGCAGGATCTAAAATTTGTGCATTTACATTGGCAAAAGCCAAAATAGTCAGTAATAAAAAGTATATCTTCTTCATTATACCAATTGAATATTTAATAATTTTAATGTTTGTTTGCGTACTTTAAAACGCTCATCTGCCCTTTTGCCTACAATCCAAACGACTGTATCTCCAGACCAGAGCACCCAAGTAGCTTCTTTTTCGAGTAAAGACATTTTTTCGTCTTTAAAAAATTTACTCAGCTTTTTTGACTTTCCGCCCATACCTAAGGGTTGAAAATCATCACCTTCGATCCATTTTTTTAAAACCAACGGAAAAACCAACTTTTCAGCGTCCACAAATATACTCGTATTTGAAGGATCTGTAATCGAATCCACCTCTTTCAAGGTCAGTTTTAAGGGAAGATTAACGTCTTGCTCCTCTTTGTGTACCAAAAATGAAAGGTTAGCATCCTCCTTAACAATTGGACTCAAAATTAACTGCTCTCTATCTTTGATCAACCGAAAATCAGACGAGTAAATTTGTTTTCCTGACAAGCTATCTACCAATTCATAAATATCGTCCCAAGAAGTAAAACCAAAATCTTTCAGCCACTGATATAAGTACGCTTTGTAATTTGGTAATTTCAACAACTGCTTTAAATCGATATAAAACACTTCATCATCCTGACGAACAACTTGTTGATACACCATCGTTGAAGCATCTTCTACCATTTCGGAGGCGTCTTGCAAATACGACTGTGTTTTTTGAAACGCTTCCATAAACTGCGGATTAAGCGATTTTAAAAGCGGTACCAAATGGTGGCGAATCTTATTTCGAACATATTTATCTGAGGCATTACTACTGTCTTCACGCCACTGCAAGCCTTCATTTTGCGCATATTCCAAAATATCTTGACGAGTTAAAGACAACATAGGACGCACGATTTCGCCGTTTTGCTCAGGAATACCGGTAAACCCATCTAAACCTGTACCTCTGGATAAATTAATAAGGAAAGTTTCGATATTGTCATCTGCATGGTGCGCGGTGAGGATATAATCATAGCCTTCTTCTTGTAACACTTCATAAAACCAGTTGTAACGCAACTCGCGAGCAGCCACTTGAGTCGAAAGTTTGTAATCATTTGCAAAAGCAGTTGTATCAAATTGTGTCAAAAAAAACGGAATCGCATGTTCCTCGGCATATTCTTGTACGAAATTTTGATCTCCAAAACTCTCCAAACCACGAAGTTGAAAATTGCAATGCGCAATTGCAATTTCGAATTTAGCCTTTCGAAATAAATCGACCATCACCATACTGTCCAGTCCGCCGCTTGTAGCCAACAATAGTTTTTTATTTTCTAAAAACGAAAACCTTGCTTGCAACTGCTTTTTAAAACGTTCTATCATTTTGATTTATTTTTTAAGTACTAAATATTTAGTTTAAAACTCTATTAATCTTGATTTGCCTTTTCATTTATATTATTTAGTCTTCGACCAGCTCAGACGGACAGACGATAAAAATAAATAGACATTCTATCTATTCAAATTTCAATTTAAAACTTTGTCTCGCTGAGCTTGTCGAAGTGCTCGGCACGTGAATCAGAAATATAAAAAGTCTTCGACAAGCTCAGACTTACATACGATGAAAAAAAAAGACATTCTTCCTTTTCAAATTTCAATTTAAAACTTTGTCTCGCTGAGCTTGTCGAAGCGCTCGGCACCTTAATCAGCAATATAAAAAGTCTTCGACAAGCTCAGACTGACACACGATGAAAATAAATAGACATTCTTCCTATTCAAATTTCAATTAAAACTTTGTCTCGCTGAGCTTGTCGAAGCGATCGGCACGTTAATCAGCACTATAAAAAGTCTTCGACAAGCTCAGACTGACATACGATGAAAATAAATAGACATTCTTCCTATTCAAATTTCAATTAAAACTTTGTCTCACTGAGCTTGTCGAAGCGCTCGTTAAAACACTAAACTAAAAAAGTCTTCGACAAGCTCAGATTGGCAGACGATGAAAATAGATTAACATCTTACCCACTTTACTTTCAATTTAAAACTTTGTCTCGCTGAGCTTGTCGAAGCGCTCGGCACGTGAATCATCAATACAATAAGTCTTCGACAGGCTCAGACGGACAGACGATGAAAATACATTAACGTTGTATCTACTTTACTTTCAATTCAAAACTTTGTCTCGCTGAGCTTGTCGAAGCGCTCGGCACGTTAACCAGCAATACGAAAAGTCTTCGACAGGCTCAGACGGACATACGATGAAATTAGATTAACTTTCTACCTATTCAAATTTCAATTAAAACTTTGTCTCTCTGAGCTTGTCGAAGCGCTCGGCACGTGAATCAACAATACAAAAAGTCTTCGACAGGCTCAGACTGACAGACGATAAAAATAAATAGACATTCTTCCTATTCAAATTTCAATTTAAAACTTTGTCTCGCTGAGCTTGTCGAAGCGCTCGGCACCTTAATCAGCAATATAAAAAGTCTTCGACAAGCTCAGACTGACACACGATGAAAATAAATTAACATTCTACCTACTCTAATTTCAATTTAAAACTTTGTCTCGCTGAGCTTGTCGAAACGCTCGTTACAACAATCAATTATACAAAAAGTCTTCGACAGGCTCAGACTGACAGACGATGAAAATAAATCAAAATTCTACCTACTCTAATTTCAATTTAAAACTTTGTCTCGCTGAGCTTGTCGAAGCGCTCGGCACGTTAATCAACAATATAATAAGCCTTCGACAAGCTCAGACTGACATTCGTCAAAACCAAATTAATAAGATTACAGCACGTTTTTCACTCCAAAACCTGTCGCATTGCTTTGGCTTTTAGCAAACATTCTTCGTATTCATTTTCGGCAATTGACATCGCCGTGATAGCACTCCCAACCGAAAAAGAAACATATTCCTTTTCTTGATTGTACAAGATGCTTCGGATTACAACATTAAAATCAAAATCACCTGTGGGACTAAAGTAGCCTACTGCACCACTGTATAAACCTCTTTTGGTTTCTTCCAACTCTTCGATTATATTCATAGCCGAAATCTTGGGCGCTCCTGTCATGCTTCCCATTGGAAAACTATTTCTAATCACATCTATTACAGAATGTTTACTATCTATAATTGAAGTAACGGTTGAAATCATTTGGTGTACTTGCAAAAAGGTTTTTATTTCGCATAAAGCCTTCACTTGTACTGAGCCACGCTGTGCAGTATGCGATAAATCATTCCGCACCAAGTCGGTGATCATGATGTTTTCTGCTCGCTCTTTTGGGTTGGATGCCAATTCTGCTTTCGAGCGTTCGTCTTCTTCAGGATCTTCAAAGCGCTTTGCTGTACCTTTGATGGGTTGCGAAATTATCTGTTCCCCCACCTTTTTTAAGTAGCGTTCAGGCGAAGCAGAAAGCAAATACTGTTTATGGTTTTTGAAGAAAACAGAAAAAGGTGGTTTCGAAATTTCGTTTAACTTCAAATAGGTCTCCAACGGACTTATTTGAACATTCTCTGCATAAAATTCCATGCAGAAATTAGCCTCGTACACTTGTCCGTGATGAATTTTTTCCAGCAAAACTTTCGCCTTTTTAAGGTAGTCATCTTTTGAAATTCGCTGTTTAATATCCAACGACCGCTCATCAAGACTAGACCACAAAGGTGTATTTGTAATTTCTAAAAAGTCATCTTCAAGTTCATCATCACAAAAGTGTAAGTACTGCATCTCGACTGCATCTCCTTTAATCAAGAAAAGCTTTTTGGGTTGATAGAAATACAAATCAGGAAAATCCACTCCATCAAAATTAGCGGACTTTAAATCCTCTGTATCATTTTTCAAATCATACGACAAATACCCAAACAACCAATCTTGTGTAGTTTGTTGGTATTGCTTTAAATCTTCAAAAGCATTATGGTAATCTGTTTTTAGTGAAGTAAAGGCGTCAACTGCCAATACACAGTCATAAGTAGCATACTCTTGCGGATAATCATTACTATCTAAAAAGGTGATTTCGCGAAATTGCTGCGACCAGGTTAGCAATTGTTTTTTAAACAATTTTATATCACTTAGGGGCTTATTTACTATTAATCTCAATTGATTTTTGCTTTAAAACTCAAAATTACAACAAAAAAAATCGCTTCTCAAATTCGAACCTACAAAAAACTAGTACTTAAAAAGAATCCTATTCGAATACAATACTATTATTCGAAAGTTAAAAAATGTGGTATGACTTTTGAATCAGAAAAATCCGAACCCTTAAAACGCATTTCCATGAAAAAAACATTAGGAATAACATTGCTTATTGCCTTTACTTTCAGTCTTTTCAGTAGTTGTAAAAAAGGAGAAGCCAACGAAGAAGTTGCTGCTCTCACTTCTGATGCTTCTACCATCTCTTCCTCTGCCGCTGTAGAAAAACCAGGGAGCAATCGAAAATTCATTCGTACAGCCGATTTAAAATTTAAAGTCAAAAATGTAGCAAAATCTACTTATGCCATTGAAAACATCACCAACCATTTTGACGGTTTTGTGATTTACACCAATTTACAAAGTAACATAATTGAACAAGTTGATACTAAAATAAGTCAAGACAGCACCCTTGAAACTACTCGTTACAATGTCGAAAATAATATCACCATTAGAGTACCCAACAAAAAGTTGGATACGGTACTAAAATCAATTGCTAAAGAAATCAAATTTCTAGACTATCGTGTTATTAAAGCTGATGACGTTTCCTTGCAATCCATTTCGAACACTCTAGCCGAAAATAGAGCAGCAAAAACAGAAAAAAGAATCGAAAAAGCGATTGACACAAAAGGTAAAAAACTAACAGACATTACTACTGCCGAAGCAACACTAACGGATAAAGAAGCCCAAAAAGACAACTCTAAACTAGAAAATTTGGCTTTAGAGGATAAAATTAATTTTAGTACGCTTACCATACAACTGTACCAAAACGAAACAGTGCAACAAGAAATGAATGCTACTACCAAAGATTACGAATACTACAAACCCAATCTAGGCATGCGCGTGATTGATGCCTTGCAATCAGGCTGGTACATGTTATTGAACCTCATCGTATTTTTATTTGAAATTTGGTGGTTACTCCTGCTTGCAACTGGCGGGGTGTTTGTCTACAAAAAATGCTTTCAGAAAAAGCAATCTTAATCAAAAAGCAAAACCGACTTTCAATTGAAGTCGGTTTTTTTATGATTAATATTAAGCAATTATTTAGTGTGTTGTACCCAAATTAAATCTGCTGTATTATAACCTATTTCCTCTGCAATTTTCATGTACTCTGAAGTAATTTCTAACGGAATTGATTTTTCACGTGACAATATCCATAAGTTATCTAGGCTATCTCCTGCAATTAGCGCATATTTATAATCTTCATCAATTGCAATCACATTATACCCTGCATAAAATGGTCCGAAGAAAGAAACCTTAAGCATGGCAACATTCTCATTGCCTACAAACTTGGCTTTTCCTGTACTTTTTTTCCATTTATCCTTCTCCACATCGTACCCTTTGTTTACGACCTTGATTTTACCACTTTTCATTAAAGAATATTCTGCGGTAGTATTATTTAAGCCCTCTTCAAATTTAAAATCAAGTCGGGCAATTTCGTACCATTTACCTAAATACTTACTTTTATCAAAATCTTGAACTGCTTTCGCTTTGTCTGGAATCGTTTTTTTACTAGAACATGAACTAAGAATAACTCCTACTCCAACTAATGCTAGTGCACCAACTATATGTCTCTTTTTCATAATGCTTAATTTTTTTATAAAAGTATGAAAAACATAAAGTTACTGTCTTACAGAATTAATAACGAGATTTACAATATTATTTTTGAGCATAAAAAAACCGCCAAATTTAAAATCTGGCGGTTTTACTTTATTGGTATGGTCTAAAACTATACGTGTAATGCTCTGTTATCTGTCGCTGCTAGTGCTGCTTCTTTGATTGCTTCTGCAAACGTAGGGTGTGCATGTGACATTCTTGAAATATCTTCGGCAGATGCTTTGTATTCCATTGCAACAACTGCTTCGGCAATTAAATCTGCAGTTCTTGCACCAATCATGTGTACACCAAGAACCTCATCTGTTTTTGCATCGGCAAGAATTTTTACAAATCCGTCCAAATCAGCACTTGCTCTCGCACGACCTAACGCTTTGAAAGGGAAACTTCCTGATTTGTATGCTATTCCAGCAGCTTTCAATTGCTCTTCTGTTTGTCCTACAGCTGCAACTTCTGGCCATGTGTACACAACACCTGGGATTAAGTTGTAGTCGATATGTGGTTTTTGACCTGCAATCAACTCAGCAACCATAGTACCTTCTTCTTCTGCTTTGTGTGCTAACATTGCTCCACGAACAACATCACCGATAGCGTAGATATTAGGAATATTAGTTTGTAAATGATCGTTTACCTCAACTTGACCTCTGTCAGCCATTTTTACTCCTGCATTTTCAACTTTCAATCCGTCAGTATAAGGACGACGCCCTACAGCAACCAAAGCGTAATCTCCTTCAAGAGTGATTGTTTCGCCTTTTGCATTTTCTGCTTGAACAGTAACTGCATCACCAGCTCTTTCTACCGATTTCACTTTGTGAGAAACGTAGAATTTCATTCCTTGTTTTTTCAACACTTTTGTCAATTCTTTCGATAAAGAACTGTCCATTCCTGGAATAATACGGTCCATATACTCCACTACAGAAACTTGCGCTCCTAAACGTAAGTATACTTGCCCTAACTCGATACCAATAACTCCACCACCAATGATGATAAGGTGTTTAGGAACTTCTGGTAACTTCAACGCTTCTGTCGAAGTGATGATTCTTTCTTTGTCAAGAGTGATAAATGGCAAAGATGACGGTTTTGAACCCGTTGCAATGATTATATTTTTTGCTTCGATTGTTTCAGATGTACCGTCTGCTTTTGCAACAGCAACATGCGTAGCGTCTACAAAAGATCCCATACCTTCAAAAACCGTAATTTTATTTTTGTCCATAAGGTATTTAACACCTCCAGATGTTTGATCAACAACCGCTTGCTTACGAGCAATCATTTTCTCTAAATTCACTTTTACCTCACCCGAAAGTTCGATTCCGTGATCCTCAAAGTGCTTAATTTCAGCATAATGATGAGAGGATGCCAACAATGCTTTTGATGGAATACATCCCACATTTAGGCAAGTACCGCCCAAAGCAGAATATTTTTCGATAATAGCTGTGTTAAATCCTAACTGTGCACAACGAATAGCTGATACATATCCGCCTGGTCCAGAACCAATGATGACTACGTCAAATGAACTCATAGTATATTATTTATAGTGTGTAATATTATTTGTGGATACAAAATTAAGGAATTAAGATTTGTTTAAACTTTAAACTTCAATGTTTTTTGTTAAGAAAATTAGTGAAAGATGTTATATGTTAAGGGTTAGGATAAATACCCTATTTCATTTTATAAAAGTTCTAAAGATATAAGGTCTAACCCTTAGCTTACTTCATAATTGTTCTAAAAGTCAAATTGATTCTGGGTTTCGATACTTTTTTAGTGGGTGGTAATCGATGCAACCAGTGTGTTTGTGTTTCGTCTTTCATCACTAACAGACTCCCATTTTCTAATATAATCGAAACTGTCTCTTTGGTATCCTTATGTTTGAAAGCAAACTTGCGGGTCGCACCAAAACTCAAAGATGCAATAGCACCGTTCTTCTTTAAATCCTTTTCACCATCACTGTGCCATGTCATTCCTTCTTCTCCTGAATGGTACAAATTGAGCAAACATGAATTATAACTTTCTCCTGTTTTTTGCTCTACTCGTGCTTTTAATTCTAGTAAAGCGGGTGTCCAAAGCATTGCTTTTTTCGTTCGGTTCGAATAAGTATATTCAAATTCTTGATCGCCGTACCAAGCTACTTTACGTTTGGTCACAATCAGTTTGCCCATAATTATAGCTTCATCGTGCTTCCACTCTATTTCACTTAATAAAACGGACATAAAATGATTGGCTTCTTCTTGCGAAAACAGAAAACCGTAATAATTTACGGTGCCGGCTTGGGGTAAGAGATTGTGGTTTGGGTCTAAGTCTGGGGTAAATAAGTCCATGTAAAAGTTTTAGATTAACAAAGATTATGTTTTTTTTTTAAAACAAAATAAGACATAAAAGCTTTTTTTGTTAACTGTTTTTAGAATGAAGAATAATTGAAGATCATAATAAGCTTTATCACTAAAAAACAACCAAAACAATGAGAGTTCAATCGACCCAATTTGTTATTATAAACGAATATCTATTTACATATTGTATGTCATAATCACTTTGTGAAAGAAAATCACATGGAAACTTGATAAATATTTTTCTTCAAAATTAGAATGCAATACTATCGGATATTTGAGAACGATGTTTTAAAAATCTTTTATATTTTTTTTAACAAATAAGGTCTTAGTTGGAACAATAACGAGATTGAAGAGTTTTGTTAAATGCAAACAGATGTATATCTTTGCACTAACAAATAGAATTTAAATAACTTATATATGAAAAAACCTACTATCGGATTCATCGGCTTAGGTCTTATGGGTGCAAACATGGTTGAAAACTTACAAACAAGAGGTTTCGAACTAATAGTAATGGACCTTAATAAGGATGCTGTTGCAACTGTTATAGCTCGTGGTAATGCTACTGCGGCAACATCACCAAAAGAATTAGCTGAAAAGAGCGATATCGTAATGCTTGCCTTAACGACTTCTGCAGTTGTAGAAAAAGTTGTTTATGGCGAAGAGGGGATTATTGCAGGAATCAAAGAGGGTGCTGTTTTGGTCGATTTTGGAACTTCGATTCCAGCTTCTACACGCAAAATAGGTAAAGATCTTGCCGAAAAAGGAGTTGGAATGATTGACGCTCCGCTTGGTCGTACACCAGCTCATGCCAAAGACGGTTTGCTTAACATCATGGCAGGTGGAGACAAAGAAACTTTTGATAAAGTAAAACCAGTTCTTGACGTACAAGGTGAAAACGTATTCCATTTAGGACCTTTAGGTGCGGGACATACAACCAAACTGATAAATAACTTTATGGGAATGACAACTGTAGTTGCTATGTCACAGGCTTTCGCAGCAGCGAAACTTTCCGGTGTAGATGGACAACAATTGTTTGATATCATGTCTGCTGGACCATCAAATTCGCCTTTCATGAAATTTTGTAAAAACTATGCTGTCGATAACGTAAGTGATTTAGGATTTTCTATTGCTAACGCTAATAAAGACTTAGGCTATTTTGTTCAAATGATGAACGACCTTGGTACAACTTCTCAAATTGCCGAAGCTACTTCTGCTAACCTTCAAGCTGCTGTTGCTGCTGATATGGGTGCTGAAAATGTTCCTGTAATATTTGATTACTTTACAGAATTGAAAAAATAATTGGTGTCTTTATTTTTTAAATAAAATTCTTGCACACCTCTTCATTGTATTTTCTGCTTTTTTAAAACGCTGATATAGTACAGATAAATTTTGGTTATGATTCATGATAGAGATATTCTATTACGAATCATAACCATTTTTATTTGCTGTAATTTGTAATATTGTGTTTTAATCTAAAAAAAATATCTAGCTTCAACTACAATTATTCTCAATCGATGCGTTTTTGAAATTAATATTTGATTTTCGCTTACTTCAAACAACTCCTCAAAATACTCACCGGATGCTGTGCCTTTCTACTCGTTCCATCAAAAATTTGGTGGCGGCAACTGGTTCCGGCGGCAGCGATTTCTGTGGTTTGTGCAGTCGATCGAATTTTTGGAAACAGTGTATCCTCTCCCATTTGCATACTGATATCATAATGCTCTTTTTCGTACCCAAAAGATCCTGCCATTCCGCAACAACCCGAATTGTAAATCGTCACCGTATTATTTTTTGGAATATTTAGCATCACAAAAGTCGCTTCTACGGTGCTCAATGCTTTTTGGTGGCAATGACCATGGATTTTTATCTCTTTAACCTCATCAGAAAATTGTTCCGCTTTTATGTTGCCTTTTGTGATTTCGTTTTTGAAAAATTCTTCGATGGTAAACACATTTTTGGCCAATTTAGCAGCTTTAGGTTTGTCCACCGCCAAACGTAAGTATTCATCCCTAAACGATAGGATTGCCGAAGGTTCGATTCCGATAAGTGGTGCTTGGTCTGTGATTACATCTGAGAATATTTCGATATTAATATTGGCGATTTCTTTGGCTTCTTCCAGAAAGCCTTTCGATAAATAAGCTCTTCCACTTTCTTCATGATTTAGAATCACGACTTCGTATCCTAAAGTGGTCAACAATTCAAACGCATCAATACCTACCGAAACATCATAATAATTGGTAAACTCATCACAAAATAGATATACCTTATTATTGATCAAAGTATCCTGAACCACTGATTGCTTCTGATTTTTGTACCAATCTCTAAAAGTGATTTTAGCCAAATGAGGTACTTCGCGTTTTTGCGCGACACCCATTATACTTTTTACCACAGAAAGATTTGAAACCCAATTCGTAAAAGATGGAAAACCGCTACCCAAATGATTTAGTTTGGCATTGTTGGCAAAAATTCGGGATCGCAACGAGAAGCCATTTGCTTTTTGGTATTGGTATAAAAATTCTGCTTTTAGTGAGGCAATATCAACATTACTCGGGCACTCGCTCGCGCACGCCTTGCAGCTCACACACAAGTCAAATACCTGATACAATTCTTTTTGGTCAAATTTATTCTCCTTATCCGAGTTGGTCAAATAGTCACGTAGGGCGTTGGCACGGGCGCGAGTAGTGTCTCTTTCGTTTCGGGTGGCGCGGTAACTAGGACAAAGTGTCCCTCCTGCCGATGGTAATTTTCGACAATCACCAGAACCGTTACACTTTTCGGCAGCACGTAGGATTCCCATACTATCTGAGAAATCCTGAATCGTTTGTATGTCTGGTTCTACTCTTCCGGGTTCAAAACGCAGGTTTTCGTCCATTTTTAAGGCATTGACTATTTTTCCCATATTCAAAACAGAATATGGATCGAATGCCAATTTGATGCGTTTAAGCAGTTCATAGTTTTGCTCCCCGATCATAAACGGCAAAAACTCACCACGTACAATTCCGTCACCGTGTTCACCACTCAAGGAACCTCTGTATTTCTTAACCAAATGGGCTACTTCGGTAGCTATATTTCGAAACTGAAAAATTCCTTCCTTTGTTTTTAAATTTAAAACTGGGCGCAAATGAATCTCTCCTGCTCCTGCATGTGCATAATAAATCGCGCTTTGTCCGTGACGTGCCATCATGGCTGAGAAATCGGCAATGTAGTTAGGCAAGTCACTTAATTCAACAGCAGTATCTTCAATAGAATCTGCCGCTTTATTATCGCCCACAATGCTACCCAAAAGTCCGAGGCCCGCTTTGCGCAGTTCGTTTATTTTGTCAATATCGGTGCCGTATATTTTTGGCAAGGCATAACCGAAGTTGTTTTTCTCCAAATCAGCTACCAAATCATCGGCTTGCTTTTGGGCATCTTCCATGCTTTCATACGAACCTACTTCGAGCATCATAACCGCTTTGGGTTCACCTACAATAAAAAATCTATTTTTGGCTTGTTCTCTATTCGTTTTAGTACAATCAAGAATGGTGTCGTCCATCATTTCGCAAGTGTACAAATGATGTTTCATAGCAATCAAAACCGACTCTAAACTCTCTTGAATGGTGTGAAAATGTGCTACTACCATTACGTTATGACTTGGCGGTAAAATATCTACTTTCAAGGTTACTTCGGTAGTGAAGCCTAATGTTCCTTCGCTTCCGCACAATAGTTTTCCAACGTTGATAGTTGGCTCTTTACCTCCAAACAAATCTGATTTTAGTAAAATATCTACCGCATAACCGGTATTTCTACGATGAATTTCAGGCTTCGGAAATTCTCTCTTGATTTCTTCTTGCGTAGCCTGAACAGATAATTCGTCGTATAATTTTTTATAAATTTGATTTTCTAAACTGTCTCCTATGGTTTTTTGGATAAATTCAGCAGAAGTGATTTCGCTAAAGCTCACTTTCGAACCATCACTCAACACTGTTTTAATTTCGACAATCTTATCACGAGTAACCCCGTAGCGAATTGAAGTCGTCCCAGAAGAATTATTTCCAACCATGCCACCAATCATACATCGATTAGAGGTTGAAGTATTCGGACCAAAAAACAATCCGTATGGTTTCAAAAATATGTTGAGTTCGTCACGTATTACTCCTGGTTGTACAGTAACGGTCTTTTTTTCTTTATCGAAAGAGACTATTTTAGTAAAATACTTGGATACATCAACTATGATTCCGTTTCCAACAGTTTGCCCTGCCAATGAGGTTCCTGCGGTTCTGGGTGTGATCGAAAGTTTGTTCTCTCGTGCAAACTGAACCACTTTTACAATATCTTCTACCGATTTGGGTAAAGCAACTGCCTCGGGAGTTAATTTGTATGCCGAAGCATCGGTTGAATACAATATTTTATGAAGTTCGTCGTACAGTAATGTTCCTTCTAATTGTTTTGATAAAGAATCAAATTTGGATTGCAAAGACATGAAAAATCGTGTTTAATGAGAAAAACAAAGATAAAGATAATAGTGCGCTAAAATTCATCACAAACAAAAGTTTCCCTTATAATTAAAAGTTAAAATCAATCTACCTTTCGAAACAATTTCGAAAAAGAAAACCACAAACTAGAACTACTACTGCAACATACTTTGCAGCGTAGCTATAATTTCTGGTTTATAATTTAATAACCGAATTCAGTATTAAATATTAATTTAGAAGCCTTTAAAAAAAGAATAAAATATCGAGACTACAATTTTGTAAAAATAGCATTGTCAAAATCTGACTTCACAACTACATTCTTTGGTCCGCCTGCCCCTTTTGATCGGTTGTAGGATAATAAAATGTTACCTACTTTTTGGTAGTTATCCCAAGCTAGAGTGAATTTTGGTTCGGCATCGTCAAAACCTTTAAAATACGACCATTGTTTAATCAAGTGTTCCTTTTGATCCATATACACCCAGTATTTGTTCTCTGGAGTAACTCCTACAGCGTTAAAGGTCATTTGCAAAACATCAGCAGTAGCTCCGTCTGGCAATTGCTCCGTTTTAACATAAGACAAAGACACTCCAGGATCTTCGAGTTTCCAAGGCATAACCAACCAATAGGAATCATTAATCCACCAATTTTTGGCTTGATTTAATAATTTAGCCACTTTTTTGTCCTCTTCGACTAAGCTTCCGTTTTCAAAGACTTTCCCTTTCAAACTATTAATATTGACCAAAATCACTTGATTGGCTTCAGGATTTTCTACCCGAACATCACCCGTCCATTTATTCCAATAGAGTTTTCGTTTTCCAAAATCCCATTCGATATATTTTACATTGTTATAATTAGCAGTTCCACCCATGGCTACTTCTTGCTCTTTCACAAGCGTCTTTACATCCGGTTGTGCGTGTAGCGGTACAGTAGCAATAAAGGTCATAAATAGTACAAAAAGCAAAGAGTTCATTCGGCTCATAATTTTTCGATTTTAGGTATAAACAGTTGCAAAAATACGTGCTTCTGTAGTCAAATAGGCAGTCGTATGGTTTAATTTACACAACATTTTGTTAAACTTGACAAGCTATACCATCGACTAACTCTTAAAATTTTGTTTTAGTCTTTTTCTACTCCTTATAAAATTCTTATTTTTGCAGTCTAATATTGAAAACATGCCAAACAAAAAATATAAAATTGCCGTTATTCAGCTAAATCTTAATGACGTAGCCGAAAACAATCTAAAAAAATGTATCAGCTGGGTACGTGATGCCGCTAGTCAAGGTGCCGAAGTTATTTCGTTACCCGAATTATACAGCAGTCACTACTTTTGTCAAAGTGAAGATGTAGATAATTTTTCTATTGCAGAGCCTTTATATAGCACCTCTTTTATTGCTTTTAGCGCATTGGCAAAAGAATTGGGTGTGGTAATTATCGTTCCTTTTTTCGAAAAAAGAATGGCCGGAATCTACCACAACAGTGCCTACATTATTGATACAGATGGTAGCGAAGCTGGTTTGTACCGAAAAATGCACATTCCAGACGATCCACATTTCTACGAAAAATTCTATTTCACACCTGGAGATTTAGGCTTCAAAACGATTCCGACTCAAAAAGGTAAAATCGGAACCCTAATTTGTTGGGACCAATGGTACCCAGAAGCTGCTCGTTTGACAGCGCTTCAAGGTGCCGAAGTATTGTTCTACCCTACCGCAATTGGATGGCATCCTGGAGAAAAAGAGCAGTACGGTGAAAACCAATACGGCGCTTGGATGAATGTAATGAAGGGACATGCCGTAGCCAACGGTGTATATGTTGCCGCTGCCAACCGTATCGGCCTCGAGCAATATATTGAAGGTACTGCCGGAATCGAGTTTTGGGGAGCCTCATTTATCGCAGGACCTCAAGGCGAAATCTTAGCTCAAGCATCTCACGATAAAGAAGAGATTTTGATTGCCGAAGTTGATTTGGATCTACAAGAAAACGTTCGTCAAAACTGGCCATTTTTCAGAGACAGACGCATCGATGCCTTTGGAGACATCACCAAAAGAGCAATTGATTAAAACAACACTATTCTAAATAAAAAAAAGACTAAAACAGCAACGTTTTAGTCCTTTTTGCATTCTATTACACTTATTTTGGGCGTGCCAGCAGTATAAAAAGGGGCTGAAAATGCATAGCGCTTATGAGCCCCTTTCTATACTACTGTCGGGTCATCCGCGCTACTTCGGTAGCTAGCTTCTACCCCTCACGCAAACCATGCCTTCCTTCCAAAATCTACTTTCTATAAAGAAATTTGGATAAATAATTATTTCAAATTTGGTTGAAAAATTTTCACTTGCCCGTCCCCTTCACTGCTTACCACCAATAAGCTTCTCTTAGTCGGACTCTTACTTGCCGGAATAAACAATAATCCTTCGGGTGCATCTCCTGTTTTAATAGTTTGCAAATATACGGGTGCGCTTGGGTTTGTTACATCGTAGATCACTACAGCATCGGCTCTTTCTAACCCTACAAACAAGATATTTTTACTTCCCATTTTGGCTACTACAACCGATTCTGGCTCTGATCCTTTATCATCACTACGACCATCATCATAAATATTCAAATCATTGGCACGTTTGTCCAAATCATTTTTACTATCAAAAACCAAACTCCCTGTGCTGCCGTTCCAAATCGTGAAAGAACGTCCTCCGTAACAAAATAATTCGTCCAAGTCACCATCTTTGTCTGTATCTCCCATGTTCGAAATAATATTCAAACGTCCCATTTTTGCATCTGCTTGCAAAGCCGCAGCATCAGGAAAAGCAGTTGGGTCCAATTTGGCCGATTTTATTCTAATAATATCTGTATTGGCTTTGTATTCTCTAGCATCACCTTCGTTTGCAGTAATAAAATAGCTAACACCATTTACATTGTAACTTGCAATCGCATCAGGCATATACAATCCTTTTACTTTCCATGGACTAAAAACGATAGAACCATCTTTGTCACTAATGTCGATTCCGTTTGCAACGGTATTAAAATCTTTATATCCCAAAGGAAAAATTCCAGCGATTGTCTTCGTAGCCAAATCTACTTTTGCAACACCATTGTTCTCTTGCAAGGTTACCCAAGCCGTTTTTGAATCTTCAGATATGGTAACATATTCCGGTTCGATATCTGCTGCAAAATTGTTAGTAGGATGTGATATTCTAAAACCTCCCGCTTTCAAACTTGTCGCTTGTGAACTAAGGCTTGTAAAATCTAAAGTGGTTACTGTATAATTACTAGCAATATCAATAATCGAAATACTTCCGTTTGGATCTTTGGAGTAATCATCATTTGGTTCTCCTTCGTTAGCACTCATAATATATTTCCCGTCAGGAGAAAAAGTAACCATATCTGGCAAAGCGCCAACTGTGATTTCTTTAATCAAACTATAATCAGATGTTTTAAAAACAACTACTTTTCCGTTGGCCTGCTTGTCAATTGTAGATTCTAGTGCCACAGCTAGTGTACCATCGTGCGTAGCTACGCTATTAGAAGCACCGTTATAAGGAGCCAAATTAATAACAGCAACTTTCTTTGGACTCGCTGGATTGGATAAATCAACTACATCAATTTGGTTGGTAGCGCTATTGTTTACCGTAAACAATCTTTTGGTCGTTTCGTCATAAGCACTTATTTCTGCTGCTCCTTCTCCACCAATTGCGATAGTACCAATCTCTGCAAAAGTTGCTGCATCTTCATTTACTACCGATTCTACATTGTTGTCTATAGTGTCTTTTTCGCAACCGACCGCCATAAATAAAGCGGCTAATAATGTAATTTTCAAATTTTTCATGCTTCCTTCTTTTTTGTTTTCCGCAAAAATAGAAGTGCAATCGTGAGTTTTGATTAAGACATTATTATAAAATCTTTAAGTTGGGAACGAGCATGTTACCTTAGTGTAAATTTCGTTCAAAAAAACTTAGTTCATAACAGTATCCTCTGCAGGAAAAAATCGCTTTAAATATTTTGAATTCACAATTTTAACTTCGCAGTAATTAAGTACAAGGGTCTTCAAAGGATAGAAAAACACTCTTATAATTTTAATTTGTCGTACCAATTTGTAAATCAAACAACACATAGCTAAATTAAGAACCACCAAAGAGGTATGCAATATTGGATTGTAAGTCTCCATGTCAAAGAAATGTGTAAAGATCTGAAGTATAAAGATATGGTATGCCAAGATAAAGAAACTAGCTTTGGAACAATATACCAAAGCAGCCGACAAAACAGGCACTTTCTCGATAAAACGGCACACAAACAGCAAGGTAAATATACCTAATAAGGAGAGTACCAAAGTATAATGATAGTTAAAAAGAAGTCCTGATAAATCTAAACTTGTACTCAAATTTAATTTTGGATACACAAACAGAGCCGCCAAAAATAGAATAGGAAAAACAACGGTCTTATTACTGTAGAAAAATTTTGTCCCGTTGAAATATCTTGTGCTTAACTGCTTAAATCCGTATCCTAGCGATAGGTACAAGAAAAAGGAAGGAATATATTCTGTCCAATAAAATTTGATTTTTAATGTATCCAATAGAATTACTCCCATAAAGAAAACAACTAGGAAAATATAATTTAGTGGCTTTTTTAATCTTCTTATTTCCAAAAACCCTTTTAATGACAATTGGCCTAAAAATAATGCTCCAATAAACCAAAATGATACATTAATTACATCAAAACTACCGTGATAAAAGGAACGAAGCAGATTAGTCGGGTAACCAATAGCGCCTCTTAGCGTAACTACATCGGCTGTAAAGACATAAAAAATAATTTCTAAAATGGTCAAACTTAACACAAAACTAAGCAAGGGCTTAAGTAGTCCGTCTATTTTACTTTCTAGAAAGGGTCTAAAACGCAAACGGTCACTCAAAAGATATCCAGATATAAAAACAAAGGATGGCATTTTGAAGACCATCACCGCATCCTGAAAAGCAGATAAATAAGGATATAATGATACAAAACTGAACCTACTAATAATCATTAAAATAATACTGATCCCTTTTGCTATGTCAAATATCTGAATCCTCTTTACGTCTTGATGCATGAGTTTTTAATTAATTGTTGCCGAAAAATGTAGGGGATTTAAAAAAAAAACAAAACCTATAACAATAGTAATCAGCACTATATACTAGGTTTCAATTTAATAGTAGGGTCAACAAATATAAATCATTTTTAGTATTGAAATCGCTGATTGCCAACTATTTTTGAATTAAAAAAATGTTAAATTCTAATTGTATCCATAAAAGAGAAAAGAGTATCACATAAAAAGTAACCTTTTATTCTATATTTTGCACAGCTTGGATTCAAAAAATAAGTTTTCGATTGTTTACCTTTGCAACGTTTAATAGAAATTGATTATGACTGATACTAAAAGACGTTTTCCTGCTGAATGGGAAAAACAAGACGGAATTTTACTTTGTTTTCCACATAATGGAAATGATTGGCCAGGGAAATACGAAGCAATACAATGGGCTTTTGTAGAATTTATTAAAAAAGTAGCTGCGGTTGAAAAAGTATTTTTGGTTGTAGCCGATGAGAAATTAAAAATAAAAGTAGCGGATATGCTAGAGCGCGCTCGCGTAAACCTAACACAAGTATCCTACATCATACACAAGACCAACCGCAGTTGGATGCGCGACTCTGGACCTATTGTAGTGTATAACGATGGTAAAAGAGAAGGATTAAATTTCAACTTTAACGGATGGGCAAAATATAAAAATTACCAACTAGACCGAAATGTTCCTCAAAAAGTAACTGATTTTCTAAACATACCTGTAACGCAGGTCATGTACAAAGGAAAGCCCGTAATTGTAGAAGGTGGCGCAATTGATGTAAATGGTCGCGGTACTTTAATCACATCCGAAGAGTGCTTGATGCATCCGACTATTCAAGTTCGTAACGCTGGATTCACAAAAGAAGATTACGAAGCCGTTTTCAAAGAATACCTTGGAGTTACCAATGTCATTTGGTTAGGCGATGGTGTTGAAGGTGACGATACCCACGGACATGTAGATGATTTAGCCCGTTTTATAAACGAAGATACCATTGTAACTATTGTAGAATTAGACCCAAATGATGCCAATTACAAACCTTTGCAAGAAAACTTGAAGCGTTTGCAAAATGCAAAATTAGAAAATGGTCAATCTCCAGTTATTGTAACTTTACCAATGCCTAAACGTTTGGATTTTGAAGATTTGCGTTTACCTGCAAGCTATGCTAACTTTTTGATTTTGAACAAATGTGTTTTGGTGCCAACCTTCAACGATCCTAACGATCGCAAAGCACTAAACATCTTAGCAGAATGTTTCCCTGATCGCGAAATCATTGGCATTAGTGCAATTGATTTGATTTGGGGTTTTGGTACATTACACTGTCTAAGCCAACAAATCCCTGCATAAAGAACTTATATAAACAAAAAAATACCAGCTCGCGCTGGTATTTTTTTGTTTTATACAGAAATAATATCTCTATTTGTTTCTAGTAAAAGGTATTGATTGACCGTTTTGCATCATCATATCAAAACCTGATAAATCTTCTTTGTATTGAAATTTAACGCCAGCAGATTTTGATTCGAATAAATTTTTACCGACTGATTCCACACTAAATTCAGGATATCCTTCGATATGAAATGTTAATTCGTTCGACTTCTCAGTCATTTCAATTTTCCAAGGCGACTTTGGGTTTGAGAATGATCCTAAATATCCATCTAGAATTATATCTTTTACAATTTCTCCACTCCCTGCAGTCCAAACATTGTTTGCAACATTATAATCTGGAAATACGTGATCTGGATCAAGTGTAATAGTTTCTATTTCTTCATTAATGTTAGGTTCAAAACTCCATTCTTTATTTTTTTGCCAAACTTCAACAGGTAGTTTTACACGTGATATTTTACCTGATTTGGTTTTGAACTCCATAATAACTGGTAAAACCATTTTGTCAAGATTCGAAATCGTTACAACAGCTCCTTTCGAAGGATCGTTTTTGATATACTTAACCGAATTTACAGCTTGGTCAAAACGCCAGTTATTTACAAACCAGGCTCTCCAAAACCACGCAAGATCTTCACCAGCTACATTTTCCATAGTTCTGAAAAAGTCATTTGGTGTAGGATGTTTAAAAGCCCATCGGTTGATGTACGTTCTAAAAGCATAATCAAAACGCTCTTCTCCCAATATTTGCTCTCTCAAAACTACCAAAGCTGAACTCGGTTTGGCATACAGTAATATTCCGATATTGTTTTCCTTCATATTATCAGGTGAACTCATAACAGGCTCTAGAGTGCCTCCTGTATAGTAATTTGCTCTTTGCTGCAAATCTTCAGGACCATCTTTGTATTCTCCTTTGTTGAAATCAATATCGCTCAACGAGTTGATAAAGGTATTCAAGCCTTCGTCCATCCATCCAAAAAGACGCTCATTGGAGCCCACAATCATCGGGAACCAAGTGTGTCCAAATTCATGATCTGTAACTCCCCATAAACTTTTCCCTTTCGATTGGTATTTACAAAAAACAATTCCAGGATATTCCATTCCGCCTTCATTTCCAGCCACATTAATCGCAGCAGGGTAAGGATACTCAAACCATCTTTTAGAATAATTTTCAATAGAGGCTTTGGTGTATTCTGTAGATCGTCCCCACGCTAAATCTCCAGCACTTTCAGTTGGATAAGTAGACATAGCTAACGATTTTTTGCCACTTGGCAAGTTTATCTTTGCCGCATCAACAATAAAAGCTGTTGAAGAAGCCCAAGACACATCACGAGAATTTTTGATGGCAAAGTGCCACGTTTTTGTCGTTGTAGTTTCAACTTTGGCATTTGCTTCAACCTCTTCAGCCGTACGGATAAAAACCGTTTTATCACTTGCTTTAGCTTGTGCTAATCTGGTTTGTTCAGTTGCAGAATAAACACTCTTTGCGTTCAACAACTCACCTGAACAAACTACAAAATGATTGGAGGGAGCAGTAATTGAAACGTCAAAATCACCGTATTCTAAATAAAATTCCGATGCTCCTAAATAAGGGTTCGTGTTCCAACCGCGTACATCATCATATACACACATACGTGGGTACCATTGCGCAATTGTAAATATTTTTCCGTTTTTGGTTTCTAATACTCCTGTTCGGTCTGAACCTTCGTCTGGACAGATGTATGAGAAATCTATTTTTAATTTTACTGCTCCACCTTTCGCACTTAATTCTGATGGCAGAAAAACTTGCATACGCGTATCGGTAATCAAAAACTTCACTTCTGTTTCTGTTAGTTTACCTTTTGAACTCGTGATTGCTTTTACCGACTTGATTTTGTGTCCTCCATCAAAAACTTGCCCATGAGATCCATTTCTACTTCCACTAAGTGGTACTAAAGCCTCTCCTCTTGAGTCGGATTTGAATAAATTTTGATCCAAATGCAACCACAAAAAACCTAATTTGTCTGGGCTATTGTTGGTGTAATTAATAACGGCTGTCGCTGTAATTTCGCTTTTTTTGTCATCTAATTTAGCCGATATTTGATAGTCTGCTCGGTTTTGCCAATACGTAATTCCTGGCTGACCACTAGCTGATCGAAACATAGTTCCTTGACTGCTGTAAAAATTGGAAGAAAACGCTTCGTTATAATTGAAATTTGAAGGTGCATCTGGTGCCTGCTGACTCCATGATGTTGAACTGGCTAGCAATAATGCTGCATAAAAAAGACCCGAACATTTACTTATCATACTTTTATATTTAAATAACAAATTAATGAAAAAAAAACGAACAGATAGCTTATATTTGATACGAAAGAAGTGAATTTAACCTTATTTCTTAAATTTTTCGTAATAATTAATAGTCTACTCTTGAAAACAACACTAGAAAACGCAAATTTAACGGTTCAAATTAAGTCTATGGGTGCCGAGTTGGTCTCTATTAAAGACATAAATAACAAAGAATACATCTGGGAAGGCAACCCTGACTTTTGGGGCAAACATTCACCTGTACTTTTTCCAATTGTAGGCGCTCTTAAAAACGATAGTTATTTGTGTAACGGCAAGGAGTACAAAATGTCACGACATGGTTTTGCACGTGAAATGGAATTTAAGCTCATCGAAAAAACGAACAAAAAAGCAGTATTTTCTATTGAATCGAATGCTACTACGCTTGAAAAATATCCTTTTGCTTTTGAATTGCAAATTATATATACCTTAGAAGTTAAAAATCTCCATGTTGGTTATAAAGTAATGAACCATAATGATTTTGAAATGCCCTTCTCTATTGGCGCACATCCTGCCTTTGCCTTACCAAACAAATTTGAGGAATATTCATTGCAATTTAGCGATCAAGAATCCCTTGCATATCATTTACTCGAAGACAATTTAATAGCAGATAGCACCAAAGAGCTTCCATTAGACAACAAAAATAGTGTCGCATTGCAATATTCATTATTCGAAAATGATGCGCTTATTTTTAAAACAATAGGTTCGAAAACATTGAGTATAATCGAAAACAATACTGCATTCTTGCGCGTTCAGTACAACGATTTTCCTAGCTTAGGAATCTGGACGATGGTTAACGCACCATTTTTATGCATTGAACCGTGGTTAGGTTATGCTGATACGATAGACACGAACGGAAATATTTTCGAAAAAGAAGGCATTTTAAAATTGGCTGCCAACGAAACTTTTGCATCGCAATATACTATTGAAATCGTTTAAAACTTAGGTAACGTCTTAATATACAACTCCTCTACTTTTTTTCGTGCCCAATCTGTTTTTCGTAAAAAAGTAAGTGATGATTTGACTGACGGATTGCTTTTGAAGCATTTTATGTTAATTAATTCTGCCAAAGTATCAAATCCATAATAGGATTCAAGTTGTTCGACAATGATTTTTAGCGTGATTCCGTGCATCGGATCTTTTGAAGGCTGATTTTCCATTTGACAAATTTATGCAATTTCGTTAAAAAGTTGTGGACTTATATTAAATGTTCCTACATTTGCAAACCTATGCTAAAAACAGTTAACATCCTTAATAAACGTGCTCGATTTGATTATGAGATAATCGAAAAGTATTCTGCTGGAATCGTACTAGCAGGTACAGAGATCAAATCCATCCGTTTAGGAAAAGCCAATATCACCGAAAGTTTTTGCGAATTTACTGGTACAGAGCTTTTTGCAATCAATACTTATATTGAAGAATACACCTTTGGAAACCAATTTAATCACAAAGCACGTAGTGAGAGAAAACTTCTGCTCAAGAAAAAAGAATTAAAAACCCTTGCTCGCGCTGTACAATCTAAAGGACTTACCGTTGTGCCTTTAAAATTGTATACCAACGATAAAGGATTGGCTAAACTAGAAATTGGTCTTTGTAGAGGAAAGAAAACCTACGACAAAAGAGAATCTCTCAAAGAACAAGATACCAAACGAGATTTGGATAGAATTAAAAAAATACATAAATAGGGAAATATTCTGCCCGCTTATTTAGTTGCCAAGAGACTGAGTTACTAAGTTTTTTGGGTCAGGATTGAATTGTTAATAATTTTAGCACATAATGCTATGTACACTACAAAATAGATTTAAATTAGAGCATTATTGAATTATAATTGAATAATGCTTTTTTTATATTAAGAAATATGACTATTTTTGTCATGACAAAAATATAGTTATGAAGTATTTATTAAAAACAGCTCGGGAATCTAAGGCCTTAAAAACTAGAGAGCTTGCACAATTATTGGGCATCGATCAAGCCTTGATTAGTAAATTTGAAAGTGGCACGCGCAAACCAACCAAAGAACAAATTTTAAAATTGGCTACCGCACTAGACATTAACTACGAAACCTTGATGGTGGCTTGGCTCAAAGAAAAAATTCTTTATGAAATTGGTGATGATGCCTTAGCTCTTAAAGCATTAAAAGAAGCTGAAGAAGAAATAAAATATAATAGAAGTGTTACCAACAATATCATTTCAAATGCACTCCAATCGGTGCTGGATCAAATTGATGTTTTAAAAATAAAATTAGACCAATTTAGACAATTTGATAGTTTCAGGATTGCACAAGCACTCGAGCTTGAATACACCTTTGAGAGTAATCGTATCGAGGGCAACACACTCACCTTACGCGAGACCGACTTGGTTATCAACGAAGGTCTGACTATCTCTGGAAAAAGCATGAGAGAACATCTTGAGGCCATTAACCATCAAGAAGCGATTGCTTACATTAAACATTTGATGGAGAAAAACACCACTTTGAATGAAAGAGAAGTTTTGTCAATCCATAATTTGATTCTGAGAGGAATTAATCCCGATGATGCAGGTCGATACAGAAAAGTACAAGTTATGATAAAAGGTAGTACTTATATGCCACCACAACCGTACATGGTTTCAAAAGAGATGGAGGATTTTTATATTTGGTATGAAACCCACAAAAATAACTTGCACCCCGTAGTTTTGGCTGCCGAAATGCACGAACGACTGGTTACTATCCATCCGTTTATTGATGGGAACGGCAGGACCTCTCGATTAGTGATGAACTTAATTTTGCTACAACATGGTTATGTCATTGCCAATATAAAAGGAGATTATGATTCAAGAATGCAGTATTACCAATCTCTTGAGACGGCACAAACCCAAAATAACAAGGAAGACTTTTTGTTGTTTATTGCACAGATAGAAAAACAATCCCTGGAACGCTACATTGGGATTATAGGACAATAAAAAAAGCCATTCGATGATGCTCGAATGGCTTTCTGGATTTTGAATTTTAGGACTTAATTGTTTTAGTAAAATAATAAACGCGGAAAACAAATTCGCAAAAGCGAAAAGGTGCATACTAATAATTTTATATTTTTCAATCAATTCAGTCGCACTAAAACAGTGTATGAAAAATTGGAAATCTTAGTTTTTATCTTCTAACAACGGAACAAACTTACACTCTCCAAGTTCGTGTCTTTCAAATTGCGTTTCGTTGATACGAATAAGCAATGTCATAATTTGAACCGTTTCTCCTAACGGAATTACCAGCCTACCCCCTATTTTTAATTGTGCCATAAGTGGTTGCGGAATAAACGGAGCGCCAGCAGTTACAATAATGCTGTCGAATGGAGCGAAACCTGGTAAACCTTTGTATCCGTCTCCAAAGGTGAGGTGTTTTGGTCTAATGCCTAGTTTTGGTAGTAAGGCAGACGTTTCTTTGAACAATTCATTTTGCCTTTCGATACTAAAAACTTTAGCACCCATCATGCACAAAACTGCCGTTTGATAACCAGAGCCTGTACCTATTTCTAAAATTTTATGATCTTTTTTGATTTCTAACAGTTGTGACTGGAATGCTACGGTATAAGGTTGCGAAATGGTTTGCCCAGCCGTAATCTGAAAAGCGGTGTCTTGATAGGCATATTCCTCAAAACTTGAATTCAAAAACAGGTGTCTCGGAATCTTTCTGATGGCTTCCAAAACATTTTTGTCTGTAATTCCTTTTTCTTGTAATAAGCTTACTAGTTGATTTCGACGTCCTTGATGTTTTGCAGTATCTTTCAATGTGAGGTATTTATATTTTAGCAAAAATAGAAAAGAATTTCAAATATTAGGGCTTCAAAGCAAAGTGGTTTTGAACAATTGGAACTTATTTTGCAGGCTTTGGATAAGCAATTGGAGTTCACACAGATATAGCAAGCGTATAATTTAAAATAATTTCTCTGCCAATTTCAACGAGCATCAAAATATTATTGCACCTCTTATTCTTTATTTAAATAATAAGTGAACTACGTTTGAAATAAACTACTGCACTATTTTTAAAAGTACATCAGTGGCACTTTCGTCTTGATACTTGCACGACAAAAAAGCTATTTACGACTAACTAAATTTGGTCAACATTTGTGATGATTAGCTGTTTGATGTTAGTTTATAATTCTTATTTTTGTAGAAATTACATCATTATGCTGAAAATTGGAGTATTGGGTGCTGGTCACTTAGGAAAAATACATTTGCGATTATTACAACAATCTGAAAAATATGAATTGGTTGGTTTTTATGACCCTAATCAAGAAAATGCCGAAAAAATATCAAAGGAATTTGGCTATAAACATTTTGAAACTATTGCCAAGTTGATTCACGCTGTGGATGTGATTGATATTGTAACGCCTACGTTATCGCATTACAAATGTGCTCGTGCGGCCATAAAATCGGGTAAACATGTTTTTATCGAAAAACCAATTTCGAATACTGTTGCCGAAGCAGAAGAAATTATTGCACTTGCAAAAGAATATAATGTTAAGGGACAGGTTGGGCATGTGGAGCGCTTTAATCCTGCCTTTATCGCTACCAAAAATATGATCGAAAATCCGATGTTTATTGAAACGCATCGTTTAGCTGAATTCAACCCTCGCGGAACCGATGTTCCTGTGGTTTTGGATTTGATGATTCATGATATCGATGCTATTTTGAGCGTAGTACAATCGCCAGTTACACATGTGTCTGCGAGCGGCGTATCTGTGATTAGTGAAACTCCTGATATTGCCAATGCGCGTTTAGAATTTGAGAATGGCTGTGTTGCCAACTTGACTGCAAGCCGTATTTCATTAAAAAACATGCGTAAAAGTAGATTTTTTCAAAAAGACGCCTATATTTCCGTAGACTTCTTAGAGAAAAAATGTGAAGTGGTAAAAATGAAGGATGCACCAGAAAATCCTGGTGATTTTGATATGATTTTACAAAATGCCGAAGGAGTAAAAAAACAAATTTATTTCTCTAATCCTGATGTAAATCACAACAATGCCATTTTGGACGAACTTGAGTCTTTTGCACATGCAATCAACACCGATACAGAGCCAGTAGTAACTCTCGAACAAGCAACAGAAGCACTTAGAATTGCTTATCAGATAATTGATTGTTTTAAAAAATAATACAAATTACGGTTAAAAGTTTATTGCTTAAAGTCGCTCAGGTGATTTTAATCTATAAACTTTTTTAACTTTTAACCTATTTTAGAAAATGAAAACAGTAGCAGTAATTGGTGCAGGAACTATGGGTAACGGAATTGCTCATACATTTGCGCAAAATGGTTTTGTAGTCAAGTTAATTGATGTATCAGAGAAGGCATTAGATAAAGCAATGGAAACAATTGCTAACAATTTGAATCGAATGGTAACCAAAGGAACAATAACTACCGAGGTATTCGCCAAGACCATTACAAATATAATTACCTATACCGATTTGAAAGATGGTGTCACAGGAGTCGATTTTGTGATTGAAGCAGCTACTGAAAATCTAGATTTAAAACTCGCTATCTTCAAAAAATTGAACGAATTATGTCCGCACAATACTATTTTTGCGACTAATACGTCTTCGATTTCGATTACGCAAATTGCAGCCGTAGTTGCACATCCTGATAGAGTGATTGGTATGCATTTTATGAATCCCGTGCCACTTATGCCTTTGGTCGAAATTATTAAAGGATACAATACTAGTGATGAGGTTGTTGCTATTACTTTGGCATTGACTCAAAAATTAGAAAAAACAGCTGTTACCGTCAATGATCATCCTGGATTTGTAGCAAATCGCATTTTAATGCCAATGATTAACGAAGCAATTGAGACGCTTTATAATCAAGTAGCTGGAGTTGCCGAAATTGATGCCGTAATGAAACTCGGAATGAGTCACCCTATGGGAACCTTGCAACTGGCCGATTTTATTGGACTAGATGTTTGCCTATCCATCTTAAACGTGATGCACGATGGTTTCAAAAATCCAAAGTATGCGCCTTGCCCTTTACTAGTGAACATGGTCAATGCTAAAAAATTGGGTGTAAAATCTGGCGAAGGTTTTTATGATTATAGCGAAAGCAAGAAGGCTGAAAAAGTTTCTAAGCAGTTTTTGAAATAGACACTTGTTGGAAATACAGGTTGGAGAAATTTTTAATCTGCAGCTCAATAAATTTTTATACTCGAATACTTCATTTTTCGAAATACGGATTGAAGAAATCTTAAAAATAAAAAATAATCAATTTAGAATAAAATTCTAACTCGATAAAAAACATATACAATGACAATAGCCGAAAATCTACAACAAATACGAACTACGTTACCCGAAACTGTTACTTTAGTTGCGGTCTCTAAAACAAAGCCTGTAAGTGATTTAACCGAAGCATACGAATCTGGTCAACGCATTTTTGGAGAAAACAAAATTCAAGAAATGGCAGACAAGTGGGAACAAATGCCGAAAGATATTCAGTGGCATATGATTGGACATGTACAGACCAACAAAGTCAAATTCATGGCTCCTTTTGTAAGCTTAGTTCATGGTGTTGATAGCTTAAAATTACTTCAAGAAATCAATAAACAAGCCGCGAAAAATAATCGTGTGATTAACTGTTTATTACAACTACACATTGCCGAAGAAGAAACTAAATTTGGTTTGGATGAGCAGGAACTGAATGACCTGATAGCTTCCGAAGAATTTGCTACAATGCAAAATATCCAAATACAAGGCGTGATGGGAATGGCAACTTTCACCGACAATCAAGAGCAAGTCAAGAAAGAGTTCACCCATTTAAAATCTATTTTTGATACTCTAAAAGGTAAAAATCCTGTACATTGTAACCTTCAGACTATTTCAATGGGAATGTCAGGCGATTACAAACTCGCTATAGAATGCGGAAGTACCATGGTTCGCATTGGAAGTAGTATCTTTGGAGGAAGATAACGATTAACGTTTTCTGATTAAGGATTAACGATTTTTGATTTTGTGTTCATAATGAAATTCATCTTTTACAACAACTGATTACTTACTTTTCACTACTGAACACTTATAACTGTAAACTGAATACTTATTTTGTACGCGATACTAGACATAGAAACCACAGGAGGACAATTCAACGAAGAAGGAATTACGGAAATTGCCATCTATAAATTTGACGGACACGAAGTTGTGGACCAGTTTATTAGCTTGGTTAATCCTGAAATTCCTATTCAGCCATTTGTGGTACAACTTACAGGTATAAATAACGCCATGCTAAAATCGGCGCCTAAATTTCATGAAATTGCAAAACGCATTGTTGAAATCACAACTGACTGTGTGGTGGTGGCTCACAATGCAACTTTTGACTATCGCATCTTGCGAACTGAATTTCGTCGCCTAGGATATGATTTTCAGTCGCGAACCATCTGTACGGTAGAATTAGCCAAGACCTTGATCCCAGAACAGCCATCCTACAGCCTTGGTAAGCTTGTGCGTGCCTTAGGCATCCCTGTTACAGATAGGCATCGGGCAAGTGGTGATGCACTCGCTACCGTCAAGCTTTTTAAAATGTTGCTTGATAAGGATATCGAAAAAACGATTGTCAAAGATTTTATTAAATTCGAAATCGAAAAAGGAATCGCACCAAAACTTCAAGATATTATAAACAAGCTCCCTGCCAAAACGGGAATTTATTACGTCCATAACCAAGCTGGAGCTATTATAAATATTGGAAAAAGTAGAAATATAAAAAAACGTATCAACCAGATTTTTACTGGAATAACAAATACTGCCAAAAAAATACAAAAAGAAGTTTTTGAAGTGTCTTATGAAGAGACAGGAAACGAACTTATAGCCATTCTAAAAGAGACAGAAGCGATTAAAGTTAACCGTCCCGTTTATAATCGTATTCCGAGACGCAACACTTTACCTTGGTCCATTTATGCTGAGAAAGACAGCAATGGCTACCTAAACTTAAAGCTTCAAAAAACAGACGGACGCAAAAAAGATATCACTTCATACAACAATGAGACAGATGGTAAAAATGCGCTATTCCGTATTACAGATGAATTTAAGTTATGTCAGAAACTAACTGGCTTATACCCTACTAAGACCGCTTGCTTCAAGCATAAAATTAAGGAATGTGATGGAGCATGCTTAGGAGAAGTTTCCGCTACCGAGTACAACCTAAGAGTACAGAATTTCATCACGAAAAATAATTTTGATAACACTAGTATGGTGATCATTGATCGAGGTAGATCTGTATCCGAACGATCAGCCGTATTGATAGAAAATGGCCAATTGAAGGGCTATGCTTTTTATGATTTAAATTATCAAATCACCAATATTGAAATCCTTAGAACGATACTGATTCCTATGCCAAATAATAGAGACACAAAGCATACTGTTCAAACTTACCTTAAAAAAAATAAGGGGCACAAAATCATGAAATTCTAACAAAAAAATGTCTAAGAAATCAAATTATACCCTATTCAAACAACGTGCTTATATCATCATCTATGGTACTAGCACCAAAGCGGGGCGGTTATTTGATTTAATTTTATTGGCACTTATTCTACTCAGTGTTCTTTTAGTGATGATGGAAACCGTAGCAGATTTTAATGCTCAGTATCATTCACAACTTATATTATTAGAATGGGTCATAACTGTTTTCTTCTCTATCGAATACCTCATGAGGATCATCAGTATTGACAAACCATGGAAATACATTTTCAGTTTTTACGGTATTATCGATTTCCTTTCGATCTTTCCCATGTACTTAAGCTTAGTTCTTGTGGGGTCAAACGTCTTCACGGTGGTACGCGCCTTAAGATTGTTACGACTATTCAAAATTCTGAATCATCCGCAATTCAATAGTCAATCGGTTCACCTCAAAAGAGCTATTAACGCTAGTCGTGGTAAGATCATTGTTTTCATCTATTTCGTACTCATTATCACAATAATAATCGGTTCCATCATGTATGTAGTCGAAGGAGCAGCAAGTGGCTTCACGAGTATTCCTGCCGGAATCTACTGGACCATTGTCACCTTGACGACCGTAGGCTATGGTGATATTTCACCTGTTACGCCCTTTGGACAATTTATAGCGTCTTTCGTAATGATATTGGGTTATGGCATCATCGCAGTACCAACAGGTATTGTAACCGCCGAAATCGCAAAATCTACAACCAAAGTTCCTAAACAAACAAAACCTTGTACCGTGTGTGGCACAGATGACCATCAGGACAATGCTCGATTTTGTTATAAATGTGGAACTTCACTACTTAGTTAATATAATTTTCAGTCATTTATTACTCAAAATACTGGTCTTTAATTTTTTAAATAATAAAGAAAGAAAGCCCTAAATCTCCACTTTTATTCTTAGAAATAGTAACTTGCAACAGTCTTATTTATTTGGACTAAAAGCAAAATATGAAATACCTAATTACGATTATCGGTCCCACAGCAATTGGCAAAACAGCCTTGAGTATTCAGTTAGCCAATTATTATAAATGTGATATAGTTTCGTGCGATAGCCGACAATTTTTTAAAGAAATGACCATTGGTACCGCAGTCCCGAATCAAAAGGAGCTAGCCGCAGCTAAACATCATTTTATACAAAACAAATCGATAACCGAAAATTATACGGTAGGAGATTATGAAAAAGAAGCCATAAGCACCATCGAAAAATTATTTCAATTCAATGATTATGTTGTTTTTGTGGGTGGCTCAGGTCTTTACGTAAATGCTGTTTTGAAAGGATTTGATGAATTTCCGGAAATAGATGCTATGGTGCGAAAAGACGTTACCGTAAAATATGAAAAACTCGGAATCACATACCTGCAAGACCAATTAAAAAGTCTTGACCCACAGTATTTTGAAACTGTCAGCATTGAAAATCCGCAAACCTTACTCAATCCGCAACGCATGATGCGCTTTGTAGAAGTTTGTATAGGCACTCAAAAACCCTACTCTTCGTTTTTAAAACAAAAAGAAAAAAGTCGCTACTTTACCCCCATACTCATTGGTCTCGAAGCTGATCGTGCTGTACTCTACAACCGTATCAACCAGCGAGTAGACATCATGATGGATGAAGGTTTGCTTAAAGAAGCTAAAAGTTTATATTCTAAAAGAGAGCTGAACGCCCTACAAACGGTGGGCTATAGAGAATTATTTCAGTTTTTTGATCAAGAAATTAGCTTGGATTTTGCCATTGAAGAAATCAAGAAGAATACCCGCCGTTTTGCTAAACGTCAACTAACTTGGTTTAAACGTGATGAAAGTACAAAGTGGTTCGACTTTGAAACACCAACACCTACCATAATCGATTATATTACTGGTAAGACAGAATAAAAAGGGTAAATATCAACTTAGTGGTTATGTAATTTTGCTGTTCTATTGTTTTATGAATTAAACTCACATTCATTAACTAAAAAGTATTAGTAAAACCATAGATTTTCCTTATTTTTGTTTTCACGCTAATTTTAAATAATACACAACCGAATACGCTTATAAAATGCCAATACACCCATCCTTTAGTTCGATATTAGAAAAAGATTACGAAATAAATTTTACGCAGTGCCTTCCTTCAGGCCATTTAAAGTATACTGAGTTATGCAACTTATTGCAGCTTACAGCCGCTACACATGCAGATCTTGGTGGCATTAGCTTTTCAGACATGCAAGCTTTTAAACAAGCTTGGGTACTGAGTCGAATGCGTGTCGAAATTAAATCGCTACCCAAATGGAAAGATACGGTTACGGTCAAAACGTGGATTAATACCCTGGAAAATTCACGTTCTATTCGAGCATTAGAAATCTACCTTAACGGCGAGAAAATTATTGGAGGAGAAACTTTTTGGGCTGTATTTAACACCGTAAAACGACGCCCAGAAGCTTTGGCATTGGATCACGAACATTTTGTACTATATCCAGATTTGAAAGCTACCGCCGAAACCTTTTCGAAAATAGTAATCAATCCCGAAAAAGAAGAAGTTTTTGGAAAATCTGTCATTTTATCCGATTTAGATATTATCAACCACGTAAACCATGTAAAATACCTTGAATGGTGCATGGATGTTGTCGATGAAAAAATTATTCTAAACCAAAAAATAAAGAGTTTTGAGATGAATTTCATGAAAGAACTTTCGTTACGAGACAAAGTAGTCATTCATGAAAATATTGCCGATCATTTAATCGTTTTCAGCGTCACAAAAGAAAACAAGAACTGTTTTGCTTTACAACTGAATTTAATTTAGTTCGAATAACAATCAGCTAATGCTTCAAACTTATCCTTGCTTGATGAAAACGGTTGCAGCCCATGTTGTCTGTTACGAGTGTTGTAGAATATAAAAAAAAAACATTTGCAACCATTTAGCTTTTGGAAGCTATCTCATTTTACATATAAAACAGCCTATTTAGTTTTGAATTTAATCGAAAAGAGTAAAAATTGTGACTAGGGAAATAAAACATCTTGACGAAGTACTTTTTAATGCAATCGGTCTATCAATAGCAGCTGTTCAAGCTGAAGTTGAGAGCACAGGCTATTCGGCGCATACTTTTCTGCTGGGAGAACTTTCGATAAAATTTAGAGTTTCTAAAATCACACCCACCAAAACAGGTCAATTTGTAACCTTATGGAAACGCAACAGCCAAGGAATTACAACCCCGCACAGTATAGTCGATCCTTATGATTTTTACATCATAGCTGCAAAAAAAGACAATCAGATTGGGTACTTTATTTTTCCTAAAACTGTGTTACATGACAACGCCATTCTATCAGGTAGCACTAAAAAAGGAAAGTGCGGATTTAGAGTTTATCCAACTTGGGATCAAGTAAACAATCAGCAAGCAAAAAAAACACAGATTTGGCAGTATAATTACTTTATCGATTGTTCAAATAATAGCACGGAACAATTACAAAAAGTTAGCAACCTCCTTTCGATTTTTTAAATAAAAAAATACTTCTGTACAAACTTCTAATTTCAGTTCGTAATACTAAAGGACCTATCACAGCATCTTCGACAGATTACAAATAAAAAAAGCCTCGATTTCTCGAAGCTTTTGGCATTATAATTACTACTGCGTATTATTTTTTGACTACTAGTCTAAATCCTTCTCCGTGGATATTAAGGATTTCAACATTCTCGTCTAATTTTAAATATTTACGTAATTTAGCGATGTACACATCCATACTACGAGAAGTAAAATAATTATCATCTCTCCATATTTTTGTCAAAGCTAATTCTCTTGGCATTAAATCATTTTCATGTTGAATTAACATTTTCAATAATTCATTTTCTTTAGGAGACAATTTTATAGGTTCTTCACCTTCAATTGTCAAGAAACGAAGTTTTGAATTTAAATGAAATTTACCAACGATAAATTCAAATTGAACTTGCTCAGGCTTAACATCTGATGATTTTCTCTGAATAATTGCCTTGATTTTCATCAACAATACTTCAGAATCAAAAGGTTTATTCAAATAATCATCAGCACCTGCTTTGTATCCTTTTAATACATCTTCTTTCATAGACTTTGCAGTCAAGAAGATAATAGGCACTTCACTATTTTTTTCTCTAATTTCTTTTGCTAAGGTATACCCGTCTTTGTATGGCATCATTACGTCTAGAATACACAAGTCGTACGTGTCTTTTTTGAATTTCTCAAAACCTTCCATACCATTTTTAGCCAAGGTAACATCAAAGTCATTTAGCATTAAATAGTCCTTTAGAACGGCTCCAAAATTCAAATCGTCCTCTACTAAGAGTATTTTTTTATTTACACTTTCCATATCTTAATTTATTAGCGGTATTTTTATTATAAAGGTACTTCCTTTTCCCTTTTCACTTTCTACATATACTTGACCATTATGGTCTTCAACTATTCTTTTTACATAGGCCAATCCAAGACCGTGCCCTTTTACATTGTGAATGTCTCCAGTGTGCTCTCTATAGAATTTTTCGAAAACTCTTTTCTGAGCCACTTTACTCATTCCCAAACCATTATCTTGTACTTTAATCAAGATCATATCTTTGATATTCTCTGTCATAATTACAATTTCAGGTGCCCCTGTAGTGTACTTGATTGCGTTTTCTAAGATATTCACAATTACGTTTGTAAAATGAACTTCATTAATCAACACAGTTGTTCTAGCGGCTTCAAAATTAGTGGTGATTGCTCCACCTCTATCTTCTAAAATTAAACTTACATGTTCAATTGCTTCACCAATTATATCTTCTACATTATTAGATTCTTTTTCAATATCTAACTCTTTCTTTTCTAGTTTCGAAATACGCAATACATTTTCTACTTGTGCATGCATACGTTTATTTTCGTCTCGAATCATTTGCAAATACCTCAAGACCTTCTCTTTATCGTCAATAATTTTCGGATTCTTTATTGCGTCAAGTGCCAAATTAATAGTCGCAATAGGAGTTTTAAACTCGTGCGTCATATTATTGATGAAATCCGTTTTGATCTCTGATATCTGGCGTTGTCTTATCAATTGATTCAAGGCGCTACTATAAGCGATTAGGATAATCAATGTAAAGATTATCGACAATACCGTAATACTTACTAGCTCTGACCAAAGAAATTTCTTTTTATAAGGAAACATTACAAACAATTTGTACTTCTCATTCCCCTCATTGTCTGAAAAAATCGGAATCGAATATCCTTCTTCTTTGTGACAAAATCCTTTGGACAATATCTTCGTTTGTACTCCATTATTGAAAATAGAAAATTCAAATTTGGTATTTACACCATATTGCTCTAGTTCTTTCTTAATTAACTTCTCCAGTTTTTCTTTCGAAATTCTTTCATTAATCGGCATTACAGAAGCAATATCTTTAAAAAATATTTCGAACTGAGCGTTATCTAGAATATCTAAACTTCCACTTTTTTGTATTTTAATATCAGGTGTCAAACTTTGTTGCAATCCCGACTTATCAATTCCGTTTCCGTTATAGACCTCTGTGGTCCTACGACTACTGAAATTCTTGAATTTATCAGCACTAAACTTTTTATCAAAGAGCGATGATGAGATGTTATAATCCTCAGACATTAAACTATTTGTATACACAATAGTTTCATTTGTTTTTGGATTTTTTTGAACATAGTAAAATTCTAACAAATCATTTTTTTGTGGAATTTTACCTGTACTATCTTTATAATGATTGTATTTGTCGTAGAAACTGTAAGCTTCTTGCTTTTGCAACTTATCGGCTACATTCCCTAAAACTTGCTTAACGTGAAACTTAAATTGTTCATCATTATTTTTAAAAGAGGTATTAAACCAATAAACTTGAACGAGAATTATCCCAATTAAGGATAAACTCATTAGTAGAACCAATAATCTAAAAAACATTTTATTCATCGCTTCAAAATTAAGATTTTAACACTATAACTAAATATGCATTAACCAAAGATTAACATTTAAGACTCTTTTTGTTTAATCTTTAAAATTTTAAGAATTTGATCTACTTTTAGCTTTGCTTGCTCTAAATTGGAATTTTCGATGATAAAATCGCTTTTGGAGATGCGTTTTTCATCGCTCCATTGTGCATCAACACGTTTTTGAACTTGTTCTTGGCTTATAGCATCGCGATCCATGACACGATCTATACGCGTTTGCACGGGTGCAGTTACAGAAATTATGTAATCAAAATTTTTATAGCCATCGTTTTCGAATAAAATAGCCGATTCATAAACGATATACGGAACCGAGTCTTGCTCCAGAAGCCAATCCTCGTAATGTTTTTTTACTGCAGGATGAACAATCCCATTCAGACGCTTCAAAGCTTCGGGATCGTTAAACACAATATCAGCTAATTTTTGTCGAATCAAGATATTTCCATCAAAAATAGAAGTACCAAAAATCACTTTTAAAGCTTCAATTATTTCTTGAGATTGCATGATCTTGCGAGCTTCAATATCAGCGATGTAAATCGGAATACCTTTAGAATTAAAATAGTTCGCAATGGTTGTTTTACCACTTCCAATTCCGCCTGTTAGCCCGATCGTTTTTGTCATAATTTTATATTAAAAAAATAATTCTGGAAATGCTGTTTCTGGCTTTTGTTTAAGAATAATAACTTTGATATAGGAATTGATAAAACCAAGTCCGTATCCGAAAAACTGTTTCCAAGCGGCAATAACGGATAAGAAACCTATTTTTGGATTTTTATTCTTTATGGTCGAAACCACAAATAACAGAACGAAATATAGGAAATATAATTTTAACAAATAGTCATTATTGAAAAGAAGTAAAATTAAAGCTACTATAAATCCAATCACGAATAATGACGGAAAAAAGAAAGTCAACTTACTATATTTGGGATACCAACTGTTTAATATTGGACGAGCTTTACCAAATTTACTTACTTGCAAAGTAAATTTATCCCAGTCAATACGACGCTTATGGTAGACGAAAGCATTTGTAAACAAACGAGTCTCAAAACCTAGTTCCCATAATCGAATGGATAAATCAGGATCTTCACCAGGATGAATATTCCCAAAACCTTTTGATGATTCAAATGCCTTGCGAGACAAACCCATATTGAAACTACGAGGCTGAAACTTACCAATTTTCTCAGAGCCACCGCGTATTCCACCTGTGGTTAAAAATGACGTCATGGTGAAATTTATAGCTTTCTGAATGTCTGAAAAACTTTTGAGTGCCGCATCTGGACCTCCAAAGCAGTCGACATAATCTGCAGCCAAGGCTTTTTCGACCTCATCTAAATATTGCTCCGGAATTATACAATCAGAATCGAAAATGATAAAATAATCTCCTTGTGCTTTGGTCATTCCGAAATTTCTAGAATCACCAGGACCTGAATTCTCTTTTTGATAGTACGAAATAGCCAGTTTATTGACATATCTATTAGCGACTTCCAAGCAAGGTATAGTGGAACCGTCTTCGATTAGAACGACTTCAAACATGTTTTTGTAAGTTGTTTTTGCTAGACTTTCTAAAAGCTCAGCAACTTCGTCAGGACGATTATAAACAGGAATTATTAATGAGAAAAACATACTCAAACAAGGATTAAATTAAGTTGGAAATCGACCGCAAATATAATGGATATTAGAATAGACTTGATCAATAGATTTAAAAGAAATTTTGATTTTTGGAATTAGGAATCAGGAATCAGGATTTAGGATTAACGGTTTGTGACTCGAGCCTGAAAGTGCGAACTGGCGAAGCATTAACAATGTCAAATCATTTTTATCGATCAATCCTCTATTTTGAGTGATCAAATGAAAATCAAAATCCTAAATCCTTATTTTTTAACAAATCCCAAATCTATAATCCTTACTTAAAAATTATTCAAACATCTCCATCACTTCCTGACTCACTCCCATATTGGAGAATCCGCCGTCGTGCAGTAAATTTTGAAGGGTTACTTTCTTTGTTAAATCAGAAAAAAGTGTGATGGCGTAGTTGGCACAATCTTCGGCAGTTGCGTTTCCTAGTGGTGACATTTTATCTGCAAATGCAATAAACCCACCAAATCCTTTCACTCCTGTTCCTGCACGTGTTTCTGTAGGTGATTGCGAAATAGTATTAACTCTCACTTTTTTATCTCTTCCAAAAAAGTATCCAAAACTACGCGCAATTGATTCCAAAAAAGCTTTATTATCTGCCATGTCATTATAGTCTGGAAATACGCGTTGCGCTGCCATATAGGACAAAGCCACAATACTACCCCACTCATTCATAGCATCTTTTTTGTACAAAACTTGCATTACTTTATGAAATGAAACCGCCGATACATTCCAGCCTTTTTCGGTAAATTCATAATTTTGATTGGTATAATGATTTCCTTTTCGAACATTTACAGACATCCCTATCGAATGTAAAACAAAATCTATTTTACCACCTAAAATAACCATGGCTTGCTCGACCAGATTTTCTAAATCAGCCACTGAGGTTGCATCTGCAGGAATCACTTGTGAGTTTGTCTTTTCAGCCAAGGCAGTAATATTGCCCAATCGTATCGAAGCTGGAGCATTTGTTAACACAAAAACACCACCTTCTTCGTGCACGCGTTCAGCTGTTTTCCAGGCGATTGAACTCTCATCCAAAGCGCCAAAAATAATTCCTTTTTTTCCTTTCAATAAATTGTACATGATCTTGTATTTTTAAGAGCTCAAAAATAAGCAAACAACTTTACAGTAGTAATAATTATTTGTTTTTAGATTCAAAAAAGCGATTTAATATTAATTTGTATCTATAAACCTTAAGCAATTCATATTTATAAACTGACAGATACATGATTTTAATTCTAAAGTCATTAATTTGAATATTAGTACCGGAAATCTAACCTATCAAATTATCTATAAAATGAAATACAACAATAACTCCTCACGTTTTATAAAATCAACATTTTTTTCCTTATTAATTTGCGGCAGTATCTCCGCTCAAACCACTGAAAAAATAGTTAAAGAAAAAATCAATATTTTAAAAATAGAGATAAGAAAAGCACAATCAAAAAAAATCAATACTCTTAAGGAGGAAACAGCTTTAAGAACAGCTGAAATATTTTTGGATTATGCCAAATGGGATGATGATAATTTTGAAACGAATAAAAAAAGCTTTGCCTTAGTAAATGCTTATAAAAAGGAAGCGGACAAATATGCAAAAATGTTACCCGATTTTGAACGCAAAGAAATGGCAATCATGCTCGATGATGCTATATCCGAATTACAGCAGATAGCGACCGGAAAAATAAAACGCTTGCCTACTCCTAAAATTGATTGGTCAAAAACTGATGTGAACAAAGACGAAATCACCTTTGCTGGAAAACCTGTTTTTCTTACAGATTGGACATGGAAACCTGCAGGCAAAAAATATACCGAATTTCATGGGGATCAAGATGGCTATTTTCTAACTCCTTCTTATGTTGTAAATGAAAACGGAGAAGTTAATCCTCAAAAATTAAAAGAATTAACTACCAAAGAAAACGGTAGCATGGGGTTCATTTTTTTCAACCACTCCACTACCCCAACTTGGGCCAAAAATAAGTATCCTGAAATCACAGATGGCCCAGGAATAAAATATACCATGTACGACATTAATCATCCTGTAGCACAGAAAATTCAGTCAGATTTGATTGCCGCTGTTGTGCCTTTGATGGCTGGAAAGCAATATACCAAATTGGGATATATGTTATGTAACGAACCGCATTGGAACACCATACAAAAAACTTGGGCATCTGCTCCTATTTCTGATTTGGCTGTTCTTGATTTTAAAAAGTGGCTAGAAAAACGTCATGGGAATATTGATGAAGTTAATGAGCTGTGGAAAACAAATTTCAGTAATTTTGAAACAATGGTAGTTCCAAAAGACATAATCGAATCGCAACAAGGGACCGCAACTTGGTTTGATTTTGAAAGTTATAATATGGACAGAGTTACCAATTGGTTTTCATTTCTACAAAAGGAGGTTAAAAAATATGATCCAAACGCGAGAACCCACATGAAAATCATGCCTAACCTTTGGACAGAAAATAAAAGAGATCATGGTATTGATATGGAAGCCTTGACTCGCAATAGTGACATTATTGGAAACGATTGTAGTACTGGCGGGCCATGGATGTGGGGGAAACCAAAAGAATGGGAGAAAAACTTCAATTTTGATTGGGTAGAAATGTGTATGTCATATGATTTTTATAAATCTATTAGTCCAGACAAAATCATGTTCAACACCGAAGGACATTTTCTTTCTACAGGAAAATACAGAGATTTATACCAAACTAAAGAATACGTGCGTTGCAATTATTGGCAAGCGTATGTGCATGGGTTAACCGCTATTCAAACCTGGTATTGGGCTAGAAGAGAAGATGGTTCTAGTAGAAAAAGCGAAGACAGCAACGGTTATGCTGCCTCAAACAACCACCAACCACGCGTGGTAAACGAAGTTCATGCCACCATTTTGGATTTAAATTCGATTTCGGACAAAATCATGGAATTGCAACGCCAAGAGAAACCAATTCGTATTTTTTATACGAAGGCTTCGTCTATCAACAAACCAACCCATATGGACGATATTTTTAAAGCGTATCAAAAGGTATTTTTTGAAGGTACTCCTATTGGATTTGCTACAAAAGGAATTATCGAAAATAACGACAATAAAACTTGGGAAACGATTTTGATTACCAAAACCCCTTTTGCTTTCGAAACTGATATTAAAGCACTACAATCCTATATTGATACAGGTGGTGTGGTTATCATGGACAAAGAAAGTTTAAAAACGGATGAATACGGAAGACCATTACAAACTAGTTTGAAAGATTCAAAAGGAAAAGTGATAGTCGTAGAATCATTAAACGAAATGAAAAATAAAGCTTTTTCGATTTTAAAAGAAAAAAACAAATTGCCTGCTTTGAATGTGAAAGAAAGCAATGGATTGGAACAAAAAGGATGTGATTGGAGAGTTCTATCTGATAAAAACGGAAATTCATTCTTGAACATTGCGAATTACGGTAAAAATGAAGCTGCTATTTCGATTACACTTGCTGACGGAAAAACACCTACCTCAGTAGTGAACTATCTTACTGGCGAAAAATTAGCTCCTACTTTCAAAATGAACATTAATCAAGTTTATTTTCTGGAAGTAAAATAATAAGTGATGAAAATTAATAATGAATTTAAAATTCTAGTAGTGCTGTTTTTGGCCTTTGTTTCGAATGAAGTAAAGGCTCAAAAAACAATATCCAAGAATGCAATATTACAAATTGTTTTACTGGGAGGTCAATCAAATATGGCGGGTCATGGCATCATGGCTGATGTAAAGCCAGAAGATATTAAAAGAATTGAAGCAGTTAAAAATCGTGTTTCGGTTGTTGTTGATGGCAGAGACGCACAACCTCTTTCCTATTTTAAAGCTGACAAAATAGCAACTGACTTTGGTCCATAATTATTCATCGGTCTCACATTAGCCGAAAAAAATCCAGACAAACAGTATTTACTCATTAAGGAAGCTGTTGGTGGCACTACCCTATATGGTGCATGGAATCCCAATTGGACTGCTCAAAAAGCGAATACAGCAGAACTAGATGAAAAGCGCAAACAAATGCATCTCTATAAAAAGCATATAACTAGCATTCACAAATGTTTGGATGCTCTAAAAGCTGAAAATAAAAAGTATGTCATTATAGGAATGGCGTGGATGCAAGGAGAAACAGACACCCGTAAAGATTTTACGGCCCTAGCCTATGAAGAAAATTTGAAGCTATTAATTGAATCCTATCGTTCTGAATTTAATTTACCCAAAATGCCATTTATAATCGGTCAAATCAGTTGTCCTCCCCGTCAATACATTGAAGGTGTCGAAATTGTTCGTAATGCAATGGTAAGTGTTGCCAAAGATGATCCTAAAACTGATATTATACTGACATCAATGAATAGTGGTTTTAAAGATTACCCTAAACGATCTGACAAAGTACATTACGATGCACAAGGTCAAAAAAATCTTGGAACTGCCTTTGCTGAAAAGTTGTTGGAACTGGCGTATTAACGTTAAAATGTAGGCGTCATTTGTTTGCAATATGATTTTTTTTATCCTGTCAAACAGAGTATATTCTAATGGCCATCAATGAAGATAGCACATATATGTATGAAAAAACTTTAAAAAAATAAACAAATTAAACAATCTTTTGGAAGCATATGAACAATCTAAACTGAAAGCCCAAAAGAAGTCAACTTGAAAGCCGATTTTTCATCTAACTTTTATTTGCTAAATTAGTGCCTTAATCAAAAAAGGGATTTGAAAAATCAAGATGATTATTTACCGATTCAAGCACAAGAAAATTAATGAAATACAATCTCCTCAAACAAAATATCCAAAAGAACGTCACTCTTTCTGATGCAGAATTAGAGAACATCTGCACTTATTTTCAGCCGCTACAGATCCAGAAGAAGGAGTTTTTATTGACGCAAGGTAGCGTTTGTAAGTTTGAGGGTTTTGTAATTGATGGCTGTTTTAGAATTTTTACTATTGATAAAAAAGGTAATGAAAACACGCTTTACTTTGCAAGCAATGACTGGTGGCTGATGGATATTGATAGCTTCATGAACCAAAAATCGTCGGATCTAAACATCCAAGCTTTAGAAGATAGCACCCTCTTACTGATTAGCAGAGAAGATAAACTTGCTCTTTATGAAACTGTTCCTGTGGTAGAAAAATTATTCCGAATAATGTCTCAAAAAGCCATAGTGGCTTGGCAACGTCGATTAATCAGTAATCATTGTCAAACTGCAAAAGAACGTTACTTTCACTTTACCACCACTTATCCAAACATTGTTTCTAAACTAACAGACAAGCAAGTCGCGAGTTACTTGGGAATAACACATGAATTTTTGAGCAAAATAAAAAAGAATAGCTAATTATTTAGTCATTGTTGAACTTGTTCAACAATTTTCTGCCTACTGTTGATGACTTTTGTAATATAAATGTATAAACAGAAAGATGAAAATACTGAAACTAATAAAATTGGAGCTGATGGTTATTTGCTTACTTAGCATGACAAGTGCATTGCAAGCGCAAAATTCGAGTGACATTACTCATGAGGAAGCCTTCACAGCACTCTTGGCAGCTAAGAAAAATGCTAAAAAAGCAAATGTACTCGTAAACATAGCCGTCGTGGATGCTGGTGCAAACTTAAAAGCATTTATACGAATGGATGATTCTTTCCTAGGAAGTATTGATGTCGCCATCAAAAAAGCGAAGACAGCACGCTATTTCAATATTGATACTGGAAAACTTGGAGAATTGACGCAACCTGGAGGAATTATCTACAACATCGAGCATTCAAATGGAGGTTTGATGACCTTTCCCGGTGGTGTACCTATCAAAAATAAAGCAGGCAAAATTATTGGTGCCATTGGTGTAAGTGGCGGCACTATTGATGAGGATAGAGCAATTGCTATGGTAGGAGCCGCTGCAATAAGTGAGTAAATTATTAAAATAAAAAAAATACTACTATGAACATTATTAAACGATTTAGTCTACTATGTTTACTATTTCTAACACAAATATCTTTTTCTCAAGTTACAGATCAACTGATGCTGTATCGAAAAGATTTCCAAAATATATCCGGTAAAAACACCGTTTCTATCACTAGTTACGAAAAAAACGGATCCCATTTTGTATTTGCTGGAGGAACTGGAAATGTAGATGTTTTTAGCCTAGACAAAGACGGTAAGCTTACGCCTGTAAGTAACCACGAACTGTATATGAAAAAAGGTCCGGCTAGAGGAATGGTTGCTGATAAGATAAATGGCACCGATTATTTGTTTGTTGCAAACAAGTACGGAAATGTTATTGAAACTTTCAAAATACATGATACGGGTTCTCTAGAACGAGTGGCTCTAGTAGAAGACACTGACAAAACCCATCTTGGTACCGCTATAACCTTACAAGTAATTCACATGAAAAAGGCTTCGTATCTTTTTATCGGAGGATTGGAAGAAACGCCAGGTTTAAGTAGTTTTAAAATTCATGATGATGGAAAATTGACTTCGGTACAGTCTACGAAAGATGATGACAAAATACACACTGATGGTATCATTGGCATGTTTACTCATAATATAGGCGGAAAAACCTTTTTGTACACTAGTGGTTTTCAGGATAATGGTGTAAGTAGCTTTAGAATTTTCGAAAATGGAACTTTTAAAAACGTCAACAACATAGATGACAATGATACCGATCGCTACTTAACTGGCGCATACCCCGTAACTGGAGTTACTTTAGGAAAAAATAATTATGTGATTGTAGGACATAGACATCATAAATATTATGAAAATAATGGATTTATAAAAAGACCAAATTTTGTGTATCATGGCGATGGCGTGAGTGTTTTTAAAATAAATAGTAAAGGCGCACTGCTGCCACATTTTGTCTTAAAAGATGACGAAAACACTAAGTTAAAAGGTCAAACAAGGATTGAAATTGTATCTACAACTAATAAAGAAGCCATATTAGCTGTAGGAACTAGAGATGATGCTAGTATTCAGCTATGCAAACTGGATGAAAACGGAATTCTAACTCCCCTAAATTACTTAGAAATGGGTTTCTCGATTTACTACGGATTACGATCGCATAAAATTGGCAATGATAATTTCCTTATTGCTGGCTCCAACAGATTTGATATGGGAAAAATTGCTTCCTACAAGGTTTCTCCTAAAATTAATAGAGAGGGAAAGCTGTTAAGACATATGGTCAATTTAAAGTATAAAGATAATGCAACAGCGCAACAAGTTAATGAGGCAGTTAAAGCTTTTTTAAATCTTAAAAATGAAATTCCAGAAATTGCAACTATTGAATGGGGAGTTAATGATAGTACTGAAGGACATAGTAAAGGTTTAACACATTGCTTTACCATAACATTTAATAATGAGCACGCTAGAGAAATTTATCTTTTTCATGAAGCCCATCTAAAAATGGTAAATAAAATAGGACCGATAATAGACGACGTTTTAGTACTTGATTACTGGACTAAATAAATAAGAACATATGAGTAATTTAAAAAACAAAAAAGCCATTATTACTGGTGGTGGCCGTGGATTAGGAAAAGCAACAGCGATAGCTTTTGCCAAAGAAGGTATTGATATTGCAATAACAGGAAGAAATGAAGCTGTTTTAAAAGCAACTGTTGCTGAATTGCAAGCGATTGGCGTTACTGCAATTTATTCTGTATTTGACGTAAGCGATTATGAAGCAGTTAAAACGAATATAAAAAGTATTGTTGAAACTTTAGGCGGGGTAGATATTTTGGTTAATAATGCCGGCATTGCAGCTATTGGATCATTTAATGACATGGAAGTTAGCCAATGGAGTGAAATTATTCAAACCAATGTAATGGGTATGTATTATGTAACCAAAGAGGTTTTGCCTTATTTATTGGCTAAAAATGAAGGTGATATTATCAACATTTCTTCTACCGCAGGCTTGAATGGAAATGCAAATATTTCTGCTTATTCAGCTTCTAAATTTGCTGTAATTGGAATGTCTGAATCGTTAATGAAAGAAGTTCGTAAAAATAATATCAGAGTTTGCACCTTAACACCAAGCACTATAGAATCTGACATGACGATAGAATTAGGTATTGCAAACAAAGATTCTGAAGATAGTGTATTGCAACCACAAGATTTTGCCGATTTAATTGTAGCAGGATTACAATTACCACGAAGAGCAATGCTTAAAAGTGCGGCTTTATGGTCTACAAATCCGTAACTTTTTTTTCGAAAATTAGATAAGCCGTAAATAAATATCTACGGCTTTTTTTGGCTATTTACATTAGATAGTCCTTAATTCTAATCGAAATCGTAGCTTTAATGCAGTATAATTTCGAACGTTTCACCTGGTTTTAAAATAGCCTTTTTACTGACCTTACCATTTTTATAGGTAACTGTAACTGTAGCTTGATTTAGCGACGTAATTAGTATTTTGCCCTCAACTTCTTTCACATATACATCTGCATCAGACGAAAAAGTTAGTTGTATCAAATTCAGCGTTAACTTTTTTACAGAAAAAAATACTGAAGCCTTCTCTTTTGATAGTGAAACTGTCGCTGTTCCTTCTGCAGTCCAATTTGAATTGTTCTGCTTCCACCCTTTTACCGCTGGGCTTTCTTTGTCCTCATCAATTCTTCCTTCAAAACTTTTAAAAGGAGTTACAGCGGTGATGAAGCTATAATCTTGTTGGTCTTTCTTTGCTACTACAGACCACTGTTTTCCATCTTTCCCGTCAGACTGAACTGTGTCTGCCCTCTTAAATTGGTAAATATCAGCACCTGAACCGTCCGAAAAACTAGATCTAATTAAATCTGCCCCTTTGTCAACACTATAATGTCCTTGCCAAACCTGCTTGTAGGTATGCGGTGTAGTCGATTTGAAATTATCTTTCACAATCCACATATCCCCTTTTAAATAAATGACTTGTCGCGAATAATAAACACCTATATTTTCAAAGCCATCGTGACTACCTGCATAAAAATCAAGATCCTCAGCTGTCTTCCATGCAATAGTTGTTGGATGTGGTAGCGATTTAAATTTACCAAAACCACTCCCTCCTTGGTTTCCGCCGTAGTCTTTACCTATTAATTCGTTATCCACCAAGGCAACATTTTTCACCATCGAATTTTTGAAAAACTCAAAGTCCTTTAACGAATAACGCACTTGGTAGTTGGGTAAAACAACCTGTCCGTTTGCCATCGCCTGAATGCCCAACATATCACCATGCTGATGGTCTGGTTTATCTGGATCCAATCCGTTTGAAATTGACATCATCATATCATCTTTGTTCCAACCTTGGCGCATGAAGTAAAACCCTGTCACAGGAAAATCAACCGACTTAAAATTAGGTGCTTGCGTTTTAATAGTGTCTAACATTTTCAATTGTGAATTGTTTAGAAAATAAAACATATCAGATGCTACAAAATTATTGGCAAAATAACCCATTTGCGGATCACCGAAAAGCAAATAGCCTAAGGTTAACGCTCCAGAAATGTCATTGGTCTCAGCCCAAGGTTTATCGGTATCATCTGAAAAAACGGGTGCTGATTTATCTGGATAAGCAATTTTGGTTAAGGTTACAAACAAAGATTTTAATTTATTTTCCCATATTTGATCTACTTTTACGTTACTGTTTTTTGCCAATTGGTACACATAATAATACGTATCAATATCGCTAATATGGTAATGAACCGTACGCTCAAACTGAAATCCGTCTGCATTAATTTCTTTTGATAAATGTTGTTCTAATAGATGCATCGCACGCTCGTTCCATTTATCTGCATCTTCAAAGTCGTTGAACAAAATAGATAGCATTGCCAAAGCCGACATTCCTCTTGTTTGGTGATTCCCTGGAACAAATTCGGTATTACTTTCATACAAATTGGAAGCATGTTGTAATAAAGTGGCAATAGTTACTAATTGATCTTCATCTGAATATGTTTTTTCACCCAAGAACATATTGTGAATTTCCAGCCAATTCAAAATGCGGTATCCTGATCGAAAGGCTTCATAAGTACCATTTCCACCTTCCATTGTTTCATACTTGTTGGCTAACAGAGCCAAATTCAACGACTTTAATTGGTCCTTGAAATAAGTAATGTACTTTGGATCTTTATTTTGAAAATTATATTCGAAAGCTATATCTACCATCTTATGTTGGCGTGCTAAATGTCGCATAGCATAGGTATCGACTGGTTCACCATTTCGATACTTGTAAGGTAGCTTCCACTGGGCAATTGCAGGATATTTTGTCATGTGATCGGAAGCTCTTTCTAAATGATTCTTTTCCGTATCGGGATACGCTTGTGCATACGCTTGAAATCGAGCATCATTATCTTTCCAATTATAAAAATATCGTTCTGAAAATTTAGTTCGAAAATAGTTAGCTAGTACAGTTGGCGTAATTGCGTTACGACCACCCAACTCTTGCTGTACCTCGGGCTTTAGGTAAGAAGCTAGTTCATTTGTTGCAATTATACTTTCAGATGGAATGTTTTGAGAACAAATATTTTGTGCGTACAAACTAGTAAGCAAGATAATTACCGATACAATATTTTTCATATTAATTTTTTGGTTAGTTATAGTCGTTAAGCTTCTTTCCATAGTTTTTGAATGGTTACCAAGTCTTTTTTGATGGCGTCAAAAACTACTTTTTTGTCTACAGTAATGATTTCTTTTCCTTGTTCAGCTCCTCCCAAATCATATTCGATATGCAAAGAAACTGGAGGTTTTAGGTGGTGTTTTTTTAGTAATTTGAAATAGGTAGTAAAATCCACCATTCCCTCTCCTACTGGCACATTAATGGCCTGCCATTTCCCGTTTACAATTCCCCACTTAAAATCTTTTAAAACGATGACTTTGATTTTATCATGTAATAATCTAAATCCGTTTTCCCATGAATTCCCTCCCTCAGCTAAAGCGTGTCTAATGTCATATTGAGCGCCAAAATATTTTTGATCAACCGTTTGTAGAATCGTATCGACTTCCCAAAAAGAAGAACCTATTGCAATTCCGTCTACATTTTGATAACTACCTATAAGACCAAGTTCTTTATTTATCTGGCCTAGCTTTCGGACTTCTTCTTGGTAGAAAAGTAGCGAATCTTGCATAGACATACCATCTTTGTACTTGTACCAATTGGTACGGTAGACCTGTACTTTTGCCTCCGAAGCACATTTTAAGACCTCCATATCAAGGGGATTATTGACACTTTCAATAGCCGTTGTAATCAAATTACAATGGATGCCGCTTTTTTTAATGGCAGCAATAGCTAATGGCAAATCTGTGCGTACACGCTCTGGGAGTACGTGACCACCTGGACGAACGGTTAAATCAACACCGGAGAATCCCATTTCGGCCGCCATTTCACCAGTGGCTTTATAATCTAAAAACTGAAGGTGTTTAGAAAATATACTAACATCAAGGGAATCATTATCAGCAAAATCAAAAATACTAGGTAAGCAAAAGCTCGATAAAGGTAATATTCCTGCAGCACAGGCAGATTTTGTAATAAATTCTCGTCTTGTTGTCATGAAATCTATTTTAAAATGACTTTATAAAGTATTGCTTCTATTTGGATAACCAAATTGGTTTTCCAAATGTACTCTTTTTTTTGAAATATATATTCAAAATAGTTATCAGTAATTTCCAAAACAAATACTTATCGTTGTCTTGAAGTTGCGTGAAGGATAGTCCCGAGTTATCGGTCGAAATCCTTGTGGGGGCTGGCATTTATGCCCCCACAAGATTGCAACGAATAGCCTGACCCGTTCCCGATAGCTATCGGGATTACGAAGGGGCACGCCCAAAAATAACTGTAAATAAATCCTATATTAACGCAAAAAGGCTGCGTAAAAATACGCAGCCTTTCAAACTATTAAAATTGTATATTAAATTATACGATTTTTTTCATTGCAGTCATTGACTCTCTCAACCAAGCACCAACTTCTTCAACTGGGTGGTTTCTGATGATTGCATTTACTTCGATCAATTCTTTGTTGTCAACTCCGTTAGATGTGTTTCCGAATGGACGACCTACCATGTTTGATGGTGCATTTTTCACGTACTCAGCGATTAATGGTTTTGCAGCATGATCAAACAAATAACATCCGTACTCAGCAGTATCAGAGATTACACGGTTCATTTCGAACAATTTCTTTCTTGCGATTGTGTTAGCAATAAGTGGTGTTTCGTGTAAAGACTCGTAGTAAGCAGACTCTTCGATAATACCTGAATCTGTCATTGCTTCAAAAGCTAGCTCAACACCCGCTTTTACCATTGCAACCATCAAAGTTCCGTTATCGTAGTATTCTTGCTCAGAAATTTCAACGTCACCAGCTGGAGTTTTCTCAAAGTTAGTATCTCCTGTTGCAGCTCTCCAAGCCAACAAATTTTTATCATCATTGTTCCAGTCAGCCATCATTGTGCTAGAGAATTCTCCAGAAATGATATCATCCATATGCTTTTGGAATAATGGACGCATGATTTCTTTTAATTCTGCAGCTGCATTGAAAGCAGCAATTTTAGCAGGATTAGACAATCTGTCCATCATGTTGGTGATTCCACCATATTTCAATCCTTCTGTGATAGTTTCCCATCCGTACTGGATTAATTTTGAAGCATATCCAGCATCAATGCCTTCTGCTACCATTTTATCAAAACACAAGATTGAACCTGTTTGCAACAAACCACAAAGGATTGTTTGCTCACCCATTAAATCTGATTTTACCTCTGCTACGAAAGAAGAACGCAATACTCCTGCTCTATCTCCACCTGTTGCTACAGCATAGGCTTTAGCTTGAGCTAATCCGTCTCCGTTTGGATCATTCTCTGGGTGAACAGCGATTAAAGTTGGTACTCCAAATCCTCTTTTGTACTCTTCACGTACTTCAGATCCTGGACATTTTGGTGCACACATAATTACTGTTAAGTCTTTACGAATTTGCATTCCTTCTTCAACAATATTAAAACCGTGAGAGTACGCCAATGTAGCTCCTTGTTTCATCAAAGGCATGATTGCAGTCACTACAGCAGTGTGTTGTTTGTCTGGAGTTAAGTTACATACTAAATCAGCTGTAGGAATTAATTCTTCATATGTTCCAACAGTAAAACCGTTATCGGCTGCATTCATATAAGATGCTCTTTTTTGAGCGATAGCTTCAGCACGCAAAGCGTAAGAGATGTCTAATCCTGAATCTCTCATATTCAACCCTTGGTTTAAACCTTGAGCTCCACAACCTACAATAACTACTTTTTTTCCTTTTAAAGCAGTGATTCCGTCAGTAAATTCAGATTTATCCATGAATTCACAAACGCCTAATTGTTCTAACTGTAATCTAAGTGGTAATGAATTGAAGTAATTTGCCATTTTTTAGTATTTATTTATATTTAATTCTTGTAATAATGTTGATATCTCCATTGGTTCTTTCGAAACTGAAATTCGGCCTGAACGCACAAATTGCATGATTCCAAAAGGTTTTAATTTTTCGTGTACTTCTTCAATTTCAGAACGTCTTCCTGATTTTGAAATGACAAAGAATTTTCTTGAAACCGTAACGATTTCAGAATTGCTTTCTTTGATAATATTCTGAATTTGTCTTTCGTCGAAAAGCAAACTAGAATCTATTTTGAACAAAGCATTTTCGAGAAAAATAGTTTCATCATCTACATGATAAAATGCTTTAATCACCTCGATTTGCTTTTCTATTTGTCCTACTATATTTTGGACCCATTTCTCTGTCGTATCTACAACTATAATGAATCTTGAAACGTTTTCGATTTCTGATTCTGAAACATTAAGACTCAAAATATTGATATGTCTCTTCAAAAAGATACCTGAGATGCGATTCAACAACCCTACATTGTTTTCTGAATATACTGAAATGGTGAATGTTTTATTTTCCATTTTTTTTTGTTTAAAGTTTAAAAATTGTTTAAAGTTTAAAATTGTTTGGCAACTTAAAAGTTCCGTTATTAAACAACTTTAATCCTTAAACTATTAAACTATTTTATGATAATCTGATATCTGAAACCGAAGCTCCTGTAGGTATCATTGGGAATACGTTATTTTCTTTTTCTACCATAACCTCCAAGAAGTAAGCCTCTTTGGATGCCATCATTTCGGCAACCGCTTCGTCTAGTTCTTCTCTTTTGGTTACTTTTCTTGCTTTGATATAATACCCTTCTGCAATAGCGCAAAAGTTTGGATTAACCATTACGGTAGAAGCATATCTATTATCGAAAAACAATTCTTGCCATTGGCGAACCATTCCTAAAAATTCATTGTTTAGCACTACAATCTTAACCGGAACTTTAGTTTGGTTAATTGTACCTAACTCTTGAATGTTCATTTGAAAACCACCATCGCCAATTACGGCAACTACTTCGCGGTCTGGTCTACCCATTTTTGCTCCAATTGCTGCTGGCAAGGCGAAACCCATAGTTCCCAATCCTCCAGAAGTTACATTACTTTTGGTTTGGTTGAATTTTGAGTAACGACAAGTAAACATTTGATGTTGACCTACATCCGAAACCATAATAGCATCTGCATGAGAGTGCTTGTTAATCATTTCGATTGTTTCTCCCATTGAAATTCCTTTTCCATTGGTTGGTGCTAACTCTTCATTGATAACTGCCTCTAGTTCGATATCATAATGTCTTTTAAATTCATTATGCCATTCTGTATGCGATTTTTTTTCGATCAAAGGCAATAAAGCTGTTAAGGCGTCTTTCAAATCTGCTAAAACAGCAACTTCTGATTTTACGTTTTTATCAATCTCTGCTGGATCAATTTCGAAATGTAAAACTTTAGCTTGCTTTGCATACGTTTGTAAATTTCCGGTAACACGGTCATCAAAACGCATTCCAAGAGCGATCAAAACATCACACTCGTTGGTTAGCATATTAGGTCCATAGTTTCCATGCATACCCACCATACCAACATTTAAATCATGATCGGTAGGCAAAGCTGATAGTCCCAAAATAGTCCAAGCCGCTGGTATACCTGCTTTTTCAACCAATGCTTTCAACTCTGCTTCTGCTTCGCTCAAAACAATACCTTGACCAAAAATAATCATAGGCTTTTTGGCCTTATTGATAATTGCAGCAGCATCTTTAACTTTTTCTTCATTAAGAATTGGTTTTGGATGGTAGCTACGGATATCGGTACATTTTGTATAGCTAAAGTCTAATAAGTCAAATTGAGCATTTTTGGTAATATCAATCAATACTGGACCTGGTCGGCCTGATCGAGCGATATAAAAAGCTTTGGCCATGATCTCTGGAATCTCATGTGCTTCTGTAATTTGATAATTCCATTTGGTTACCGGAGTCGATATTCCGATAATGTCTGTTTCTTGAAAAGCATCAGAACCAAGCAAATGTTTCCCGACTTGTCCAGTAATACATACCAAAGGTGTAGAGTCAATTTGCGCATCTGCAATTCCAGTTACTAAGTTTGTTGCACCAGGTCCTGAAGTTGCGATACACACACCCACCTTACCTGTTGCTCTAGCAAAACCTTGTGCAGCATGTGCAGCACCCTGCTCATGACGTACAAGAACGTGATGCAATTGATCTTGAAATTTATATAATTCGTCGTAAACTGGCATGATTGCTCCTCCTGGATAACCATAAACCAAATTTGCGCCTTCTTCTAGTAAGCATCTTATAACGGCTTCTGCCCCGCTTATTTTAGTTGTTTCCATATTTTTATTTGCATTTGGCCATTAGCACTTGGCTTTTGGCTGGTAATACTTCATTTAGCAAATGGCTTATTGCCAAAAGCTAAAAGCTATTTATCAGTTACACATCCTTCAGATGCACTTGAAACCGATCTCATATATTTAAGTAAAACCCCTTGTTTGATTGGAGATACTGGTTGTTTCCATGCAGCTTTACGTTTTGCATATTCTTCATCAGAAATCTTCATATTGATGGTGTTGTTCACAGCATCAATGGTAATCACATCACCATTTTCGATTAAAGCTATTCCTCCACCTTCATAAGCTTCAGGAGTAACGTGTCCTACTACAAATCCGTGTGATCCTCCAGAGAAACGTCCGTCTGTAATCAAGGCTACTGTGTTTCCTAATCCAGCTCCCATAATAGCAGAAGTTGGTTTTAGCATCTCCGACATTCCTGGTCCACCTTTTGGTCCGCAGTAACGAATAATAACTACATTTCCTGGTTTTACTTCTCCACCTTGGATTCCTTTAATTACTTGCTTTTCTCCTTCGAAAACTACTGCTGTACCTTCGAAAAATTCACCTTCTTTTCCACTAATTTTAGCCACACATCCTTCAGAAGCTACGTTTCCGTACAATATCTGAATATTTCCAGTCGCTTTTAATGCTTTTTGAATTTCGAAAATAACCTCTTGACCGTCTTGTAAGTCAGGTACAGATGCTAAATTCTCAGCGATAGTTTTTCCAGTTACAGTCAAACAGTCACCGTGTAATAATCCAACTTTTAATAAATATTTCATTACTCCTGGAACACCACCAACATTGTGTAAGTCTTCCATTAGGTATTTTCCACTAGGTTTTAAATCAGCCAATAAAGGTGTTTTATCACTAATATCTTGAAAATCTTTAAGTGTCAATTCGATTCCTACTGAATGTGCCATTGCAATTAAGTGCATTACAGCATTTGTAGAACCTCCTAGAACTGCTACAATCGTAATTGCATTTTCGAATGCTTTACGAGTCATAATATCTCTAGGTTTGATATCTTTCTCCAATAATATTTTGATCGCTGCACCAGCATCAACACATTCTTGTTTTTTCTCTGGACTCAAAGCAGGGTTTGATGAGCTGTACGGCAAACTCATTCCCAAAGCTTCAATTGCAGATGACATTGTGTTTGCAGTATACATACCTCCGCAAGCACCAGCACCTGGACAAGCATTTTGAATTACACCTTTAAAATCCTCTGGTGTAATTGTATTTTTTATTTTTTTTCCTAAAGCTTCAAAAGCAGAAACGATATTCAAATCTTCACCTTTCCATTTTCCTGGGTGAATAGATCCACCGTATACCATAATAGATGGACGGTTTACTCTACCCATTGCCATCAAAGCACCAGGCATATTTTTATCGCAACCAGGAACAGCAATCAATCCATCGTACCATTGTGCTCCCATTACTGTTTCAATAGAATCTGCAATTACATCACGAGATACCAATGAAAAACGCATTCCGTCATTACCATTTGAGATTCCGTCACTAACACCAATTGTGTTAAAGATCAAACCTACTAAATCTTCTTTCCAGACACCTGTTTTAATATCTTTTGCCAAGTCGTTTAAGTGCATGTTACATGGATTCCCATCGTAACCCATACTTACAATACCTACTTGTGCTTTTTTTAAATCTTCTTCAGTTAGTCCAAGTGCATACAACATAGCTTGAGAAGCTGGTTGTGTTTCATCTTGAGTGATCGTCTTACTGTATTTATTTAATTCCATTATATATGTGTTTGTATCTGTCTTTTTTTTGTAATTATACTATTGTTGATTGTCCTATACTTACATTGTCATTGTTGAAGTATAATAAATCTTGCTTGTTTAGAATAAAATTGGAAACAAAATCTCCAACTTCATTCGTTCCGAATTTTGACTCTGGATTCAAGTCGGTGGTGACGACCTTCAAAGCAATTGCTTTTTCGACCGCTTCGTGTATTTTTTTTGCTTCTTTTACCAAACCAAAATGTTCTAACAGCAAAGCTGCTGATAAGATTGAGGCAAATGGATTAGCAATATTCTTCCCTTTAGCTTGGTGAAAAGTTCCGTGAACTGGTTCGAATAAAGTATGTGAAGCCCCAATAGAACTTGATGCCAACATTCCAATAGAACCCGTAATTACACTTGCAACCTCTGATAAAATATCACCAAATAAATTTTCGATAAGAATAACATCAAATTGCTTAGGTTTGGCAACGATTTGTTTGGCAGCATTATCTACAAATAAATAATTAAGTTCAACAGATGGGTATTCTTTACTTACCTCAGTTACCACTTTGCGCCATAATCTTGAAGTTTCCAATACGTTTGCCTTATCAATAAGTGTCACGATATTGTTCCTCTTTTGTGCTGCTTTAAAAGCCAAATGAGCAATTCTCAAAATTTGTTCCTCGGTGTATTTACACAAATCAGTGGCTACTTTTCCGTCTTCGCTCAAGGTTTTTTCATCGAAATAAATTCCGCCTGAAAGTTCTCTGTAAATCAGAAAATCAGTTCCTTCAATAATTTCTTTTTTCAAAGGAGAGCTAGAGAGTAAACCTTCATAAGGCTTGATTGATTTACTGTTTGCAAATAAACCTAGCGCGTTTCTCAATTGAAACAACCCTTGTTCTGGACGAATTTTCGCCTCTGGATCGTTGTCATATTTCAAGTCTCCGATAGCGCCAAATAGCACAGCCTCTGTATTCAAACATAAATTCAATGTTTGCTCCGGTAAAGGCTTTCCTGTTTTATCTATAGCCGCAGCTCCAATGAGAGCTTCTTCAAAAATAAACTCGTGGTCAAACATCAAAGCAGTTGCATTCAATGCTTTCATGGCTTGAAGAACTACCTCGGGACCTATTCCGTCCCCTGCAAGTACAGCTATTTTTAAATTCATGGCTTTTATTTTTAATTTCTAACTAAATCGTCTTGTAAATTAGAAGCTTCAATGATTTGATGTATATCATCATCCATTACTTCTTTCTTAATATCTGCGTATTTCAAAAACTCAACATAAACAAGGTCCAATTGCACTTTTGTCAATTCATAACCTACTTTTTTCGCTCTGTATGCCAAGGCTGCTCTACCGCTTCTTGCTGTCAAGATGATTGATGACTCATTCACACCCACTTCTAATGGATCCATGATTTCATAGGTCTCTCTGTTCTTAATTACACCATCTTGGTGAATTCCAGAACTGTGAGCAAATGCATTCGAACCAACAATTGCTTTATTAGGCTGCACCATCATCCCCATAGAATCTGATACCAAACGACTCATTTCGTTTAATTGCTTTGCATCAATATCAGTATATAAGTTTAGGTATGGGTGTTGTTTGAAAATCATTACCACTTCTTCAAGGGCTGTATTTCCTGCACGCTCACCTATTCCATTAATAGTACATTCAATTTGTCTTGCGCCGTTCATAGCACCTGCGATAGAATTTGCAGTCGCCATACCCAAATCGTTATGACAGTGGCAAGAAATCGTAACGTTTTCGATACCCTTTACGTTTTCTTTTAAATATTTAATTTTTTCACCGTATTCGTGTGGCAAACAATACCCTGTGGTGTCAGGAATATTAAGTACTGTAGCACCTGCTTTTATGACTTCTTCACAGACTCGAGCCAAGAAAGCGTTATCTGTTCTACCAGCATCTTCTGCATAAAACTCTACGTCTTCAACATAGGTTTTGGCGTGAGCTACTGCAAAGACTGCTCTAGCTATTATATCTTCAGGTGTTGTATTTAACTTGTGTATAATGTGTGATTGTGAGGTACCAATACCTGTGTGTATACGAGGTCTTTTGGCATGCTTCAAGGCTGCAGCTGCAACATCAATATCATTTTTTACTGCACGTGTAAGTCCACATACGGTTGCATTTTTTACAATTTTGCTAATCTCTGAAACAGATAAAAAATCACCAGGACTCGATACAGGGAATCCAGCTTCGATAACATCTACTCCCATTCCATCCAATCGTTCAGCAATAACGAGTTTTTGTTTGGTATCTAATTTGCATCCTGGAACTTGTTCTCCGTCTCTTAAAGTCGTATCAAAAATTTGAACTTTCTCTCTATTCATTTTAATTTATTTAATGTAATTTCACAACTTGGTAACAAATATACCTTTCATTACTTTATTATAAAAATCAAATTAATGAAATATACTGCTTATAAAGAAGATTAACTCTACTCAAAAAGCTGATTAACAATTACTTAAGTACTATTATTTTACAATGGCTAACCATCAAAAAGATTTTTTATTTGTCTTAATCAAATCCCTTTCAAAGTCTGAAAAACGTCAGTTTAAGATCTTTGCGAGTCGATTAGAGACAAGTTCCAATACAAAATTTATCGAATTATTCAATATCCTGGACAAATCGGAAGGTTATGACGAAAAAATTATACTCAAAAGTGGCATTATAAAAAAGGTGCAACTTTCAAATTTAAAATCTTATTTGTACAAGCAAATATTGGTTAGTATTCGATTAAATATTCCGAGTCAAAACATTCGATACCAATTACGTGAGCAAATTGATTTTGCTACCATTTTGTATAACAAAGGTTTATACAAACAAAGTTTAAAAATATTAGACAAAACAAAAATTCAGGCTCTCGAAAATGATGAAAAATACATCGCTTTTGAGATCGTAGAATTCGAAAAACTAATCGAGTCACAATACATCACACGCAGTATACAAGGGCGTGCAGATGAGCTCGTTATACAAGCAAAAGAGCTTAATTATCGAAACACCATTTCGAGTAAACTATCTAATTTATCGTTGCAATTGTACGGTACTATGCTCAAAACGGGCTATGTAAAAAATGACGAAGAATACCAGTATATTGACGAATATTTCAATAAACATATTGCCAAACTCGACGAAAATAAATTTGGTTTTAGAGAGAAATATTGGTTTTATAATGCCAATTTGTGGCGTAGTTTTTTGGTACAAGATTTTGTTGCCAGTTATAAATTTGCCTACAAATGGGTAACTCTATTTTATGACAATCCAAACATGATTTACCTCAATCCCGTTTTTTTTCTAAAAGGAAACAACTATTTTCTGGAGTCGGTTTTTATGTTGAAATACCAAACTAAATTCAAAAATTACTTGCAGCAACTCGAAGCGACTATCGAAGATCCTCGTTTTCCTGTCAATGACAATATTTCGTCACTTGCATTTTTATATTTATACAATAATAAATTAAATTACCATATCTTAGAAGGCTCGTTTCAAGAAGGCGAATATTTGATTCCGATTGTAATTGATAAAATTAAGATTCACAGCGATCACCTTGATGAGCATCACGAGATGTTGTTTTATTATAAGTTTGCATGCATCTATTTTGGATCAGACAAATTTAACGAGTGTATTTTTTACCTAGAAAAAATCATCAACAATAAGAATCTGACCATGCGTGAAGATTTAATGTGTTTTGCTCGTTTGTTGTACTTAATTGTCAACTATGAACTAGGAAAAGATTTGCACCTAGAAACGCAAATCAAAAACACGTATAAGTTCTTACTTAAAATGAATGATTTACATGAGGTTCAGAAAGAAATTATTCGCTTCATGCGAAATTTAAATTCGATCTATCCTTCTGACATTAAAAAGGAATTTATCAAAATGCGAGAGCGTTTTATAGAATTAGAAAAAATACCATACGAAAAAAGAGCTTTCCTATACCTTGATATTATTTCATGGTTAGAAAGCAAAATAGAAAACAAAAAAATTGGTGATATCATCAAAGAAAAAGCAAAAACTAACAACCGTTAAAAGACAATAATTTTAAAACACATAATCATGCAAAACATACCTAGCGTAGATTTAAGAGATTTTTTATCGAATGATCCTGAGAGAAAACAAAAATTTGTAAACGAAATAGGAGCTGCCTTTGAAGATATTGGATTTGTAGCTTTGAAAGGACATTTTTTAGACCAAAATTTAGTTGAAGAATTATATAGCGAAATAAGAAATTTTTTCCAGTTACCTTTAGAAACGAAACAAAAATATGAAGACTTAACCATAGGCGGACAAAGAGGCTATATCTCTTTTGGAAAAGAACATGCTAAAGGACGCAAAGAAGGTGATTTAAAAGAATTTTGGCATTTTGGTCAATACGTAGATGACAGCTCAAAATATGCCTCTGAATACCCAAAAAATATTGAAGTTGAAGAATTACCTCGTTTTAATGTAGCCGGAAAAGAAGCGTACCAAATGCTTGAAAAAACAGGAATTTATGTCCTTAGAGCTTTGGCATTACGTTTAGGATTGGACGAATTCTACTTTGACAAATATGCTGAAGAAGGAAACTCTATCCTACGCCCAATTCACTACCCACCTATTACGTCTGAGCCTGCAAATGCCATACGTGCAGCTGCTCATGGCGACATTAACCTAATCACTTTGTTGATGGGTGCTCAAGGAAAAGGATTGCAAGTACAAAATCATGATGGAGAATGGATTGATGCTATTGCACAACCAGATGAATTGGTGATTAATGTAGGTGATATGCTATCAAGACACACCAACAACAAATTAAAATCGACCATTCACCAAGTGGTAAATCCACCGAGAGAATTATGGGGAACATCTCGTTATTCTATTCCGTTTTTCATGCATCCTGTGAGTGATATGAAACTAAATTGTTTAGAAAATTGTATCGATGCCGAACACCCAAAACAATTTGAAGACATCACTGCTGGAGATTTTCTTTATGAGCGTTTAGTTGAATTAGGATTGATTAAAAAATAATATTTCATTGCATGCTTTTGGAACATTGATTAGAGAGATCTTAGAAATAAAAAAAGCTTTTTTTATCCGTAGTTTCGCTTTTCCGAATCCTTTTCATCAGTGTACCACTTATATGTTCAAATAAAATAAAAATGAATCTAGAAGACCAATTAAAAAACCTATTCCCGGATCATGTACCTAGTAATGAGCCCGAAGAAATTGACGATACACCTCACCAATTATACGTTCAAAAAGAACCTATGATTTGTAAATATGAAAAACGAAAAGGGAAAGCAACAACCATTATCGAAGGTTATGAGGGCGAGGATGAAGACTTTAAAATTTTGGCCAAGGAACTAAAAACCAAACTTAGTGTTGGTGGTAGTTTTAAGGATGGTGCCTTGATTTTGCAAGGAGATTATCGCGACAAAATCATGCAACTTTTAAAAGAAAAAGGATTTAAGGTAAAACGTGTGGGTGGCTAAAACCCCTTCCTTATTTCGCTTTCTTAAAAGTGGCAAAAAAATCAGTTTTTGATATTTTTGCCACTTTTTTTAACTAAATTTAGTTCTAGAAATAAAAAACTAACTTTTGGTCTTAAAGACGAAGAGTATAATTAAAAAATAAAAAAATGATAGCAGCATCAGAATTGATATTGAACCCAGATGGTAGTGTATACCACCTGAATATAAAACCAGAAAATATAGCCCACGACATCATCTTTGTAGGAGATCCTGATCGTGTCGAAAAAATTACGCAATTGTTTGATTCTGTAGAATTTTCGACTCAAAAAAGAGAGTTCAAAACTGAAACCGGAACTTACAAAGGCAAAAAAATTACAGTAATATCTACGGGAATTGGACCCGATAATATTGACATCGTATTAAACGAATTGGATGCTTTGGTCAATATTGACTTAACGACTCGTACCATAAAAGAAAAACATACAGCCTTAAACATTGTACGCATTGGAACCTCAGGATCATTGCAAGCTGACATTCCTGTAGATAGTTTTGTAATGTCAAAAATGGGATTGGGTCTAGATTGTATGCTTCGCTCCTACCAAGCCGATCACGTTACACATGCAACACTAGAAGACGCCTTTATCAAGCACACCAGCTGGAGTCCAGACAAAGGGAGACCTTATGCTGTATCCTGTTCTGAAAAACTCGAAAAACAATTTGAAAGTGATTCAATTTTCAAAGGAATCACAGCTACGGCCGGTGGATTTTTTGGACCACAAGGACGTATTTTACGTTTACCAATACAAGACGAAGGACTAAATAACAAAATGGACAGCTTCAGTCACAATGACGTTCGAATTACTAATTTAGAAATGGAAACAGCTGCCATCTACGGTCTATCTGCTCTTTTAGGACATCATGCCTTATCTCTAAATGCTATCATTGCTAATCGTGCCACAAAAACTTTCAGTAGTGATCCTAATCAGGCTACCATCAACTTGATTGATTATGCCTTAGAGCAATTGGTAAAATAGTGGGGACTTTTCTTCAAAAATTATTTCTAGCCTTAGGAGGTTTTTCATTGTGGATATATGCGTTATTCTGCTACCATGTAAGAAGCGTAGAATGCAATACCAGCTTAGCCTATCACCTGTTTGAAAATGACCCAATCAAAAACAAAAGCGGATTCTCTCCTGAGGGAATCCGTACTGTTTTGGGTATCGGTACTTTTATTGCACTTATTTTATTGATTGACTATTTCGATTAAAAAATGATTCATAAACTAGTTTTACAAGTTCTTCAAAAACTACTTCACTTTTAGATCAAAATCATGGTTTTTATCACAGAATAGGAATAGCAATTATCATTTCGAAAAAAACTGTTAAACAATCTTCAAAAACATTTTTTTCACACCAAAATCAGCTATAAAATAGGTACTTTTGATAAAAATGTAAAATCATTCCTGTTTTTGCCTTTTTAGGTTATTTATGATAAATATTAAGAACATTACTTTTACTCAAATAAAGCAGAGTCTACAGGTCAAAAAACCATGGGACGATGTCATTATTTTTGTACTTAATATTTTAATTTCCATACCCGTTTTTATCATCGCTCACGAGAACCTAATCGAACTCAACTGGCCTTTCAACATTGATAGAATACTTCTATTCATCTTATTATTAATCGCCATTCAGCTTACATTACGATTGTTGCGTACCATTATAATCATTTGCATATTTGTCTATATATTGGCTTTAGTCTATGGTACAACATTTGGTAATTATGGTTTTGACAGTATTTTTGAGGACTACAACTCCATGATTTACACCATGTCAGACAATCCGTATCCGCAAGATATCATTGTTTCCAAGCTTTTACCTTTCCCAAACAAAAACTTGATTCTCAATGCTATTGAGTACAAAAATCCAAAAGTACGCACCTTTGCCATCATGGCTACCAATGAAAATTTCAAAAACGTAAGAGGTTATTCAGAGTACCGAACCATTATTCAGTGCTTTGCCGTTTTCAAAGAAATTAATAGTCGTTGGCATTATGTAAGCGATCCAAAAGACGATGATTACATTGCTACAGCAAGCGAATCCCTAAAATACCTTTCTGGAGACTGCGATGATCATTCGATACTTATGGCTGCTTGTGTACGCGCCATCGGTGGCACGCCTCGCCTCATACATACCAAAGGACACATCTACCCTGAGATTTTGATCGGGAGCATGAACGACTTAGAAACAGTAAACTTTTTGATCAAAAATGTGTTGTTCACCAAAGAAAGTGCCAACAAACAATTGCATTATCATATCGATGAGCGCAACCAAATTTGGTTAAACTTAGACTATACAGCCTCTTATCCTGGCGGACCATTCATGTCTGAAGAGATACTGGGTGCTTTGACCTTAAACTAAAAAAGCCTCATTTTTAATAAAAAAAATGAGGCTTTACTATTTTTAGAAAAATATTATTTATTTCCTTTTTCAAAATCAGCAACAAACTGCGCCAATCCAATATCTGTCAATGGGTGTTTCAACAAACCATAAATTGCAGACAATGGTCCCGTCATTACATCAGCACCAATTTTTGCACAGTTCACAATATGCATCGTGTGACGTACAGAGGCAGCCAAAATTTGAGTTTCATATCCGTAGTTATCATAAATTTCTCTAATTTCTTGAATCAAGTTCAATCCATCAGTCGAAACGTCATCCAAACGACCAATAAAAGGAGAAACATAAGTGGCACCTGCTTTTGCAGCCAACAAAGCTTGTCCAGCAGAGAATACCAAAGTTACATTTGTTTTAATTCCCTTATCAGAGAAGTATTTTGCAGCCATGATCCCTTCTTTGGTCATAGGCAATTTCACTACGATTTGCTCGTGTAAGTCAGCCAATTCTTCACCTTCTTTCACCATTCCGTCAAAGTCAAGAGCATTTACTTCAGCACTTACATCACCTTCAACAAGATTACAAATATCCACATAATGCTTCAAAATGCTGTTTTTTCCAGTGATTCCTTCTTTAGCCATCAAAGACGGATTTGTAGTTACACCATCCAAAACACCTAAAGCTTGCGCTTCTTTAATCTGAGCCAAATTAGCCGTATCAATAAAAAATTTCATATTTCTTAATTTATTTATGTTTAATAATTTAATTCATCCGTTCCAAAAATATCCTTTGGGCGTGCCACCACTTACAGGAGCAGGCCAATTCAGTTTGCGAGTAGTCGCCTGCTCCCGCAAGCGCTGTCAGGCTATCCGCACTGCAAGGTAGTTTGCTCCTATCCTTCACGCAAAACCGACGCTAATTTACAACTTATAATGTTTCATTAACATTTTTTCATATACTTTGTCAGGTAAAATACGTTTCAGTACAATAGAAAACTTTTGCATAAAAGCACCTACCTTATAATGTATCCTAGGGTTTGGTTCTTGAATAATAGCAAAAACAGCTTCTGCCATCTCCATTGGATTACTACCTGCATCTACATGCTCATCCATTGTTTCTAGCATATCACCATACACCTTCTCATAAGCAGATCCTTGAATTACGGGAGCATGAAACCTACCTGAGGCTATATTAGTGGCAAAATCTCCAGGAGCAACATTTGCAATATGTATCCCAAACGATTTTACTTCCATTCGTAACGCTTCAGTTATAATTTCTAAAGCTCCTTTCGATGCCGAATAAATAGAACGGTACGGCAAGCCCATATAGCCCGCAATTGAGGTTACATTCAAAATCAAACCCGATTTTTGAATCCTCATTTGTGGTAAAACTGCTTTCATGACTTCGATTGGACCAAAAAAATTAGTCTCAAAATTATTTTTGATTTCTTCGGTAGGTATCTCTTCAAGTGGTCCCGTTATTCCAACCCCAGCATTGTTTATCACCACATCTATTCGTCCAGACCGAGCAATAACTTCGGCAATGGCGGTTTTTATAGTCGCTACATTACGCACATCCAAAGCTAATAACGGAAAAAGAGAATCTGTGATTCGATCTGGGTTGCGGCTCGTTCCATAAACTGTAAATCCTTTTTGTTGCAAAAACTCGCCTATAGATTTCCCAATTCCAGATGAACCTCCTGTTATTAAAACTACTTTATTCATTTAAAAATTTTAGAAAGCAAATATAGTATTTTTGTTCAAAAATTTCTTTTTATAGACTACTCAAATAACCAAAACTTTCTTCTTAATGCAGCTCAATTAATTGTTACTTTTTTTTTAAATGCACTAAGAATTCTTTAATTGCACTATTTTAAATTTTAAGAAATTCAAAAAAAAACATTTGTTTTATACTCCAATCAATTTGAAACCATTACACAACGCAATAAATACTGTTTTTTAACAAAATTTTTTATATTTTAAGAACATAAAAACATTATTAATAAATAATTTAATAAATTTTCATTGAAAATGTAATATCACTAAAAGTGGGTATAGGTTTAACATAATTTTTGGACTATGTTTGTTAACAAGAAATAAATACAAACTGAATTTTTAAAAGTGAATAGCAAAATTACCTTTCCAACGCTTCTATTGTTAGTTACAATTATTGCAGGACTTATCAATACAGATTATTTCTACCAAACCACTAGCATTGCCTATTATGCCTTTGGCATAAGTGCTTTGCTATTTGCAATTACCCCCCCCCCCATTTATATTTAACTGATAATAAACAACTTAACACTTGTTTACCCATTCTACTTTGTGGTTTATGGGTTTCTTACATTGCCGTTCGGTATTTTTTAATAGGTGGTTCAACGGACATTGTTATTTATTATGGCATACATTTTCTGCTAATTTGTACTGCTACTCAATTATTCAAACATCCTCAATTCGACTTCCAACTACTCGCTTTTGGAATTATTGCTATTGCTACAGTAGAATCTTGCTATTGTTTACTACAATTTTTTGGCACATTAGAAAGCAAAAACAACCTCTTTACAGTTACAGGTTCATGGAGTAACCCCAATGTTACGGCATTATTTCTAGCCATGACAACTCCATTCTTTTATGCTTCTTTCAGACAAAAACAGTCAAAAATAACGGCTATTAGCTTCGCATTTCTATTAGTTGCGCTGTATTTACTCAAATGTAGAGCGGCTTGGATTGGTATTGTAATGGCTGCCGTAATTTATTTTGGTTTAGAATATGATTTTATCAAATGGGCAAAAGACAAAAAGAATCAAATGTCTGTCAAAGCACTTGCGATTGTTTTTTGTATTATTCTAATTCCAATTGGCAACCAACTTTATAACAGCAAAAAAGCCTCGTCGGACGGGCGTAAATTTATCTGGAAATTATCGACTTTGATGGTTGTAGAAAAACCATTATTAGGTTATGGTTATGGTTTATTCGAAAAAGAATACAATTTATTTCAAGCACAATATATCGAAAAAGGTAAAGCCACCTCCGAAGAAATGCAAAATGCAGGACACGTTTTAGTCCCTCATAACGAAATTTTTCAAAATGCTGTTGAAGGTGGATTAGTTGGGCTCACATTATTGTCATTTTTTATTGGTTCATTACTAGTTGCTTTGAAGAGTAGAAAGTCATTAGTACTTAGTCCTAAGTCCTTAGTCGAAAGTGCAAATCTGGAAGAAGATAGCGAATCGCCACAATACTCCATAAACAATAATCGCATTTTTCATCTTTCCTTTGCTGGAGTGTTTGCTTTTGTAATAATAGCGATGGTTAATGTTGCGACACAATGTATTCCTGCTATGACAATGTTCTCAATTTATGCGGCTATAATTTGCTGCCAAGTGCAACCTATTTCATTGCCAAAATGGATAGCTATGAAAGACAACTCTATTGCCACCACAATTAAAATGGGGGGAATTGCAATTAGCATTTTCTTGTTAAGTTCTCTTGTCAATACTGCAATTGCCGACAGACAAAACAAAAAAGCATCTTTGCTTGTAGTAACTAAAAATTATCCAGAAGCCTTAAAAATACTCCAGAAAATCCAACCAAAATTACAACAATACCCTGATTACTGGAAAAATTTAGGATTGGTTTATTATAAAACAAAAAAATATTCAGACGCTATCGATTGCCTCAACAAAGCCAAATCGTACAGTTCGGACCCCGAATTGTTTTTAGGCAAGGGGTATTCATATCAAAAACTAGGACAATACGCCAACGCCATTATTCAATTTCGACTATTAATCTTGACAAAGCCTTCTAAATTCAAGTATCGCAACTTATTGATGCAGGCCTATTTAAAAAACAAGGACATCCCAAATGCAAAAAAAGCTGCCCAAGAGATAATCGACTTAAAGCCTAAAATACCGTCAAGAAAAGTACAGTATTATAAGATGAAAGCTAAGAAAGTGGTCAGTCGTAGTTGATGGTTTTCAGTTGTTGGTTGATAGTTACCAGTCGCAATTAAACAAATAACTGAATAAACCAATTAAACGATTAAACAAATAACCTATTAAACAATTAACAAATGTTACACAAATTTAAGCCACTATTATTCTTGCTAATTTGCTCACTTGGAGTGTACGCTCAACATCCTGTTGCTGTTGAACAAAATCTAAAAAAGGCAGGTAGTAATCGACCTGAATTGGAGAAAGCAATTGCACATTGCCAGCAAACAAATGACCCGAAAAAACTACAAGCCATTTATTTTTTGATTGCCAATATGGACATCCACCAATCGGCGGATTATTATTGGGAAAGCAAAGATGGTCAAAAAATCGCCTACAACGAACTAGATTATCCCGATTTTAATGAAGCTTCCAAAGTAATTGAATACATCAAAACTCAAAATCCCGGTTTGAGACCCAAACCATTTAAGAGTAACGATATTGAAACCATCAAAGGAGATTTCTTGATAAACAATCTCGAAAAAGCATTTGATGCTTGGAAATATTCTCCTGTTAAAAACATTTCATTCGATGCTTTTTGCGACTATATTTTACCTTATAGAATCAATATAGAGCCACTTCAAGAATGGAGAACTGCATATAGCACAAAATTTAGCTGGATAACTCCTAAAATAAAAGACATTGGTTTTGAAGCCATCCTTCCGTATGTAACCGACGAAGCCAATTCGTGGTTTACAAATACCTGGAGTTTTGGCAAACGCAAAGACCCTTTGCCTCGATTAGGCAGTCTGCAACTACTTTTTCGCAAACAAGGTCCTTGTGAAGACTTGGCAGATTTAGGAGTTTTTACCATGCGCTCTCAAGGAATTCCTGCCACCGTAGATTTTATTCCCTATTGGGCAACCACAAAAGGAGGTCATGCGTTGAACGCTTTTTTTGGCGATAACAACCAACCCACTCATTTTGACTATGGAACAAAAGAATACAATGAAAAACTAAGACGAGAACCTGCCAAAGTTCTAAGAACAACTTATTCTAAAAACCCACAAAACCTAGCTAGTTTTGAAGAACAAGATAAAATCCCAAAGGGGTTTTTAAGAGAAACTAACTTCCTCGATGTTACAAATGAATATTGGAAAACAAGAAACGTAAAATGTTCTTTATACCCCAATCAACTACCAAACAAAATCGTTTATGCCTGTACTTTTAGTAGTTTACGTTGGCAACCTTTTTGGTGGGGAAAAATCATAAATAACGACTCTCAATTTGATCAAATTTGCCTAGGCACAGTCGTGTTACCTCAATATTACAGTAATGAGAAAATGATTCCAGCTGGTGCGCCTATTATTGTGGGAGAAACCGAAAATACCGTTTTAACTCCCGACTTCAATCAATTGCAGGATATAAACATCAAATCACTAGCCAATTATTTAATCATAAAACCCAATGTAAGCTACAAATTAATGTATTGGAATAACAAATGGCAATTGACCGAGACTATTACAGCCACAGAAACTACAGTATCACTCCTATTTCATAAAGTACCCAAAAATGCTTTGCTTCTACTCTTGAGTAGCGATTCTAAAGGACTTGAACGGCCGTTTATAATTGATGATACAGGAGAACGAACGTGGTTTTAAACAACAAAATTAAGGATTTAGGAATTTTGAATTAGAAATAATCTTCTAACAAATAATCGAATAAACGATTAACTAACACAAAAAAAATGAAAAAAACAACTCCATTCTTGCTCTTATTCTTCATGGCATCAAGCTTGATTACGGCACAATTAAGTCCGAAAGTTATAAAAAAATTTCCTGCTTCAATGCTTAATAAAATTTATGATATCTCAACTAAAACAGTACTTACTGAAGACCAGCAATTTAAAATTGGCAACAAATTAATTGCCAATGATAGTCTTGCAAATCTAAGTGTTGCCAAAGGAGAGCCCATTGCTAATTTAAAAAATTACTATCCAACAACTCAAAAATTACTAACAGGTATTTTGTCAGACGAACAGTTAGATGCTTACCAATACAAACTAGACAACAAAAACAGATTTCTTTTGGCTTTAAAATCTGCCAAAAAACTAGAATTAACAACCCAACAAATCATTGCCATTAGAGCTCATAACCAGCTTTTGGATTTTCAAAACATGCAAGAATCAGTACAAAAACAACAGTTTTACAACCAAAAACTCGATACTATTCTCAATCAAAAGCAATTTGCAATGGTAATTAATTTGGTTTATACAGACAAATCAAAAGAAGAAGCAGACAATGATTGGAAAAATATTCAAAAACTAAAATTGGTAGCTGCCAAAGATAGTAGTCTCGTACATCGCCAACTATTGGATTATTATATAGGATTGAATAGTTATATAGACTCCAGCGCAAAAAAATTTGATGCCAAAAAAAGCACCGAAATAAAAAATCTAATTGTACTCGAAAAACAACCACCTGTGTTAACTCGATTTAATATTTTATCAGATTTTATATACAAAATAAATATTTTCTCACTAGCGATTCAATTTGAAAAAGAACTAAACCTCAACACCACTCAAATTGACTCTTTATTATCCAAATACAAAGAATTGGAAATAATGAAATACAAAGACAAAGCAACCAATGTACTACTCAAAAAAACAGACACTTATACGTTATTTGAAAACACGGCAATTGCATCTATCCTAGACCCGCAACAAATTGAAAAATTGTTGGCAAACAAAAATAAAAAGAATGCGATACAAATTGCACAAGAAAAGTGGTCTGAGCTTGAAAACAAAGGGCTTACAAAAGGGCAAGATCAAAAAACAGTAACCAAACAATTTGCTATGTACCAATTGCGCTATTTAATGGTTAGCGACCAACTAAAAATGAATAAAAGTGCAGTCAATATGTTCAAAAAACGAGATATAGAGCTCAAAAAACCCGACTTACTCAAACAATTGGACTCTATCAAAAGGAATGAAAAAAATACTACCGTTACCAAAAGTCAATTAAAATGGTAAAGTGAGCGTATTCGTTTTGCAATACTCAATACTTAGAAAACAGTTTTTTGTTAGCAAAAATTACAATAAAAAGTTTTGTAAAAATAAAAATAATAACCTTTAAATAACAAACCAATGACAAAAACAATTACCACTGGGGTTGCCCTGCTACTGCTACTAGGCAGTACACACTGTTTTTCGCAAACAGCCACCGACCCACCCAACCCTCTAAAAAAAGCTAGATTACAGCTTATGGAAGGTTCCCGTTTGTATAATCCTCAAGCAGGACTACAAACTTTTCAGCAGCTAGCCACCGAGGGCAATCCTGAAGCAATGAATGGATTGGCTCAAATCTACATTCAAGGTTTAGGAGTCCCCACCGATGATGTATTGGCAATAGAATGGTTTGAGAAAGCAGCTCAAAATGGCTATGGCAAAGCCTATTACAACCTTGCAACACTATACAGAGAAGGTGTAAGCATACCCAAAGACTTAACCAAAGCGGTAAGCAATTTTGAAAAAGCAGCCAAAGCAGGTGATATAAATGGGTATGCACGCTGGGGCGAATTGGTAAAAAATGGCTTGGGTACCACACGAGACTATGTTCTAGCAATGGATATTTTTGAACAAGGAGCTGCATTAGGAAATGCGCAATGTATTTATGCTCAAGGGTATTTGCATTATAAAGGTTTTGGAGTTCCACAAGATTACAACAAAGCTTTAGCATACTTTAGAATAGCTGCCGACAAAAAAAGCCCCATAGCTATCTATATGCTAGGCTATTGCTACAGTAATGGTTATGGTGTAACGATAGACAAAGAACAAGCGAGCCAATATTACAACCAAGCTGCCGATTTGGGTTTCAAAAGAGCCGAGCTGGAACTAGCACAACCCGAATCTGAAAATGCCGAACCTAATCAAATCAAAACTGTCTCGACACCCCTAGCCGAAGACGTAGAAAATGCCCCTATTGAAGTGCCTAAAAAAATAAAAAAGGTAAAACACAAAATCGCTAAAGGTGATATTAGTGGCGAATACACAGGACACCTCATGCGCTACGACTGGAGCGGTCAAAACATCATTACTACCACACCGCTCAAAATAACGCTAGACCAAGACGGACAAGCCCTTGCAGGAATATGGACAGAACAAGAAGGCGATTCTTTAGCCTTTAAAGCCACGCTCGAAGAAAAAAGAATCCTGTTTAACGATTCTAAAATAGACCGTCTCAATAGGTATGTAGAGCCCGTAATGAAGTCGTATAAATTCAAGGAAGCCAAACTGCAACTACTCGAAAACGAGGACGATATATATATTGTAGGCAACCTGCAATTGTACAACATTAAACAGCACGAAAACGAAAAACCAATGTACCTCATCCTAGAGCGAAAATTGAATGACGAAGAGAAAGAACCAGTCGCAAACCCAGCAAACACCATTGTTTCGCATCTAGTGGTCTATCCTAATCCAGTAACTAGTAATAGCTTTAAACTAAGCTACGAACTGACTATTCCAACCGAAATTAGTATTCGTATATATGATTTTATGGGATTGCTCAAAAGCACTCAAAAGCTCACAACTACTGGCACAGGACTACAAGAACAAATTATACCCTTCAATGCTTCTGCAGGTAACTACATCCTGAATCTGTACTATAACGACCAAGTAATAAAAACCATTTTAATTAAAAAATAACAAGTAATGAAAATAAAATATTTTACATTTGTAATGCTACTATTTTGCTTGTTAGCAGGACAGGGTAGTTATGCTCAGGATGATTGCGATGATGATGATGATTATGAATATTATGATGATGATGATGATACTTGGGATTTAGGTGAATTAGACGAAGTAATTATTGATAATGGTTCATCTGATGATTTTGATTGGCCCGCTGATCCTGAAGAACCAGAAGATCAATTTGGTGATGATGATGGTGATGATGATGGTGGTGGTGATGGTGGTGATGATGGTGATTATGGTGACACACCATCAAATATAGAGATTGTTTGCCCAAATACATGCATTGAAGGTTTTGTTCAAAACGAAGATTGTAGTTGTATAAAAATTGCAGAAGATGATTGTTCAGAAGGAAAAAATAAAACTTATGTGCCTGGTAACTCTTTAAACTATCAAATAGGAGATGTTATTACTTTTAATGGTCCATTTTATTTTTCAGATTTAGATAAAGTACGTAAAAATCTTTTCACTGAAACTGGAACTGCTGCTGCCAATTTAGTAAACCCAGAAATTTTGCAACATGGAAATTATTATGAAATCAAATCATTAAGTTATACATGGACGGCTGTATCAACCAAGTTTAATGGCGGTTACATTGGAGGATTTGAAGGTAAAGAATGTCCAGATAAAACCTCAACAACACCTCCAGGGTTCCCTACAAATACTGGAACTGATTATGAAAACACAGGTGCTTTTAATGATATTCCTGATGATGAAGAAGACAGTCAAACACAAGGTAACACCCCTCCAGATGATTGTTATCAACCCTGTACTACCTCAAAGCTAACAACCAGCAAAATAGTTGTCACAAAAGGAGAACAAAAAATGTGTTCGTGTGAAGAGAATCTTGCTGAAAGCGATTTTGTGGATATTGTAAATCTGATAGATTTAACACCACCCGATTTTCGAATTGAAGGCAATACAGTAAAAATAAAATCTGAAGATGGAACATACAAAAAACCATCTGAATTAGATCCTAATTCACATTTTGATGGAATCGAACTAAATCGATATGCTGCATCTTTGGCAAGAGAATTAAATGATAAGAATAACTTTTTTTATATTGGCTCGAGGAAAGCTACAGACCCATCGTCTGAAAATCAAGCAAGTACACTTTCTTCTGTTAAATTTAGTGATGGTACAAAAGGAAGCGTGATAACTCTAAATTCAAATGGTGGCTATTCAAAAGATTTGGATAATGTTAATAATTTTAAAAGTATTTTAAAACACGAGATATTTCATGTGGATGATAATATATTAAAGACTCCAGATAATTTATCTACACATATCGATGTCTATATAAATGCCATGAAACATATTACATTTAAAGATGCTACTCGGGATTATCAAATTGGTACTATAAGATCATTAGTAAGGTATATTTTAAACATGGATAAAAGAACAGATACTCAAAGAGATTATCCTGTTTATGAAATAAAACAAAAAATAGATAATTTTAATAATATTGCTGGATTAGACTTTACTTTTGTAATAGATCCTCTTGATTACAACCAAAAAGGAACGTTAGATATAAAAATTAGAGACAGACAAAATTTCAATAGTTTATTACCGCAAATACCTTACAAAATTATATCAGATGAAAACTAAAATAAGCCAATTAATTATATTCTTATTTATCCTTACGGGATGTGATAGGCAAAGAAGTTTAGAAGAAATATTAATAAACAACCCAAATGAATCTTGGATATGTTTTGATAATGAATATCAATTTACACATTATATTTTTAAAGAAAATAAAATTTCTGACCGATATACTTTAGATAGAGAAACTAATAAATACAAAAAGTATATTGGTGCAGCTGATAATATAATATTACCATCGGAATGGAGTGTTAAAAATGACTCTATTTTAGACTGGAGAGGAGGTTTTTTTGATGTTTTGACATACGATGAAAATACAATATTTTTATATCTCCAACCCGAAAAAAATAAGTCTGGTAGAATTATTGTTTTAGAAAGAGAAAAAGACAATATTACTAAAAGATTATTTGAGGTTATAAATAAAAGGGAAAAACATCCTGAGAAATACAAATATTAAAAAGACCCCCGCTACCGCACGAATCCTTTCGTGTGGTTTCGTGAATAGCAACGTAATTATTCTAATTTAAAAACTAAAAAGCACAGCGAGAGTTGTGCTTTTTGGGTTTTAAAAATACTGCGTTTTGTATGTTCTGCTGTAATCAAAACTTTTATATATTTACAGAACAGTCTTATTTTTATAGATATTATGAGTAGGAATTATAAATTTCATAATCCAGATGGAGTATATTTTATCAGCTTTGCTGTGGTGGGCTGGTTAGATGTTTTTATGAGAAATGAGTACAAAGATTTGTTTTTAGAAAGTTTGCAATTTTGTCAAAAGAACAAAGGTTTAGAAATTTATGCTTGGTGTATAATGACTAGTCATGTACATTTGGTCTTTCGGAGTATAGATGGACAAAATCCTGAATTATTAATTGGCGATTTAAAGCGATTTACGAGCAGGTCAATTGTAAAAAGCATTCAAGAAAATTCAAAAGAGAGTCGTAGAGAATTTCTACTTGATTTTTTTAAAAAAGAAGCAGAAAAAAGTTCAAATGTAAAACATTATCAATTTTGGAGACATGACAATAAACCAATTGAGCTGTGGAGCAATGCCGTAATACAACAAAAAATAGAATATATACACAATAATCCTGTTGAGGCAGGTTTTGTCTTTAATCCCGAAGATTATGTTTACAGTAGTGCCATTGATTATGCTGGCAAGAAAGGTTTGATTGATGATGTAGTTGTATTTAAATATTTTGGATTTTAAAGATACTTAGGTTAAACGACATGAACCACACGAAAGGATTCGTGCGGTAGCGGGGAGAGTTGTGCTTTTTTGGGTTTTAAACTTTATTTTTATAAAAAATGAAAGCGATTCTATCAATATTGGATTATAGATTTTTGTTTGAAGGTATGAGCGAGACGATCGCGATTGCAGAGAAACCTCCTGTAATCAAAACTACTCTACTCATCATTACTTATATTATAGAAACGTCTAAAAATAAAAAAATCTTCCCTAGGGAAGACAAAATTGTTCAATTTTAAAAAAAATGGCAAGCGACCTACATCGCACCGCTCAACCACGTACCCTTGCTATGTTCCCATCCTGGGGGAGTCTGCAGGAGCTGGTCGTGTAGGACTTGCCGGTGCAAATATACAATCTTTTTATATTTCTGCAAGCCCTTTGTGCTCTAAAAATAACATTGTATATTAGTCGAACAAATTAAAAAAACAATGAAAAAACATAACTTACTATCTGTCATTTTATTAGGAATAGCAATTACTAGTTGTGGCGGCAAAAAAAAAGGTGAAAATTCTATATTTACTTTCGATTCTAACCAATATTCAGCCCAATACCTACCAAAAGACAAGCTTGATTTAGGAATTTTAAACCCTAGTGCAAAAGAAATTGATAGTATTATCTACTACATCAACGATCAAAAAGTTGGAACTAGCAAAGGAAGCAGCAAACTAGCTTTTGAATTCAAAGACCAAAAACTAGGCTATCAAAACCTAAAAGCTTTAGTTTATTTTGGAGGTGAAAATTCTGAAGCCACAGCACGTGTAGAATTAGTGTCTGATGTGACACCGAAATTATTAAAGTATAAAATTATAAATACCTACCCACACGATACCAATGCTTTTACCGAAGGTTTGGAATTTTATAAAGATACCTTGTATGAAAGCACAGGATTGGAAGGAAAATCGTTTTTAAAGAAATTCGATTACAAAACTGGTAAAATCTACAAACAAGTCGATTTGGAAGCCAAATATTTCGGTGAAGGAATCACCATTTTAAATGATAAAATTTATCAATTAACTTATCAAAACAAAACAGGTTTTATCTACAATGCCAAAACCATGAAACTAGAAAAAACCTTCAGCTATGAGAAAGATATTGAAGGTTGGGGAATGACAAATGATGGAACTTATATTTACCAAACAGATAAAACGGAGAAGATATGGAAAATGGATCCTGCAACCCAAAAAATGATTGATAACATTAATGTATATGCCGGAAACGCAAAAATTAAGGCAATTAATGAGCTTGAATGGATTGATGGTAAAATATACACAAATGTTTGGATGAAGGATGCTATAGCAGTGGTGAATCCAAAAAATGGAGCTGTTGAAGGTATTTTGGACCTATCTGGCTTGCGTAAATTACTAAATGTAACCGTAGATGACGTTTTAAACGGGATTGCTTATAACCCTAAAACCAAAACAATATTTGTTACCGGAAAAAATTGGGACAAAATGTTTGAAATCACCGTCTCAGAATAATCATAGCTTACCTCTTACCAAAGAAAACGGCTGTCACATGTGACAGCCGTTTTTTTTATATATCTGGTGTCCCGTCCTGAAATAGCGATACACAAAAAGTATCCTTATGGAAAAACATGAAGAAACACGCTATGTGAAGCGTACCCAAAAAGATTACTCAATGTCTTTTAAATTACAAATTGTTCAAGAAATTGAACGAGGAATTACTACTATTTCTCAAGTTAAAAAAGAATACGGGATTCAGTCTCGGGCTACTATTGTGCAATGGTTACGAAAATTTGGTAACTTTGATTGGGAAAACCAAACACCATTCACTATGTCAAAGGGACCAGAACAAAAGATAATGGAGCTTGAAGCCAAAGTAAAACTTCTGGAGAAGCAGAAGTCCTTTTTGGAACAACAAGCCTTTGTCGCAGATAAAAAAGCAATCATTTTTGATATGATGATTGATATTGCTGAGAAAGAATACCAAATTGATATCCGAAAAAACTCCTCACCCGAACAATCGACCATTTTAAGCAAAAAGAGCAGCAAACAATAATGTTCGCCTGTAATTTGTTCGGGGTAGACAGACAGGTTTATTATCGTAGAATTAAGAGGAAAGTTATTAAAGAAACTAAAGCAATTCAAGCAGTTTCATTGGTTATGGATATTAGAAAATCTATGCCTATATTAGGTACTAAGAAATCATATCTTCTGTTATTTGATGAGCTTAAACCAATGAAAATTGGTAGAGATAAATTATTTGATATACTGAGAGCCAATCACTTATTAATCCAACCAAAACGCAGTTATCACATAACTACTAATTCACATCATCGCTTTAGAAAACACCAAAATAAAATTCTAGATTTAGAAATAAATAGACCCGATCAAGTATGGGTTTCTGATATTACATACATTGGAAAAAGAGATAAGCCGTGTTATCTAAGTATCGTTACTGATGCTTATTCTAAAAAGATAGTGGGTTATTATATTGCTAACAATATGAACACCCAAAGCAGTGTTATAGCCTTAAAGATGGCTATACAGCAAAGAAAAAACAAGGAAGTACCTTTGATTCATCACTCAGATAGAGGATTGCAATATTGTGCAAATGCTTACCAAAAGATCTTAAGTAAAAATGGCATATTGCCAAGTATGACACAGAACTCTGATCCATATGAAAATGCAGTCGCTGAAAGAATAAATGGAATTCTAAAACAGGAATTTATGATTGATAAATATAATCTAGATTTGAAAATTATGCAGAAAATCGTAAAAGAATCAGTTGATATATATAACGAATTACGACCACATTATTCTAATTATATGCTGACACCAAATCAAATGCACGTACAGAATCAAATTAAAATGAGAACATATAAAACAAAAAACACTTGCAAAAACGTTCTTGCAAGTGTTTAATTAATTATTTTTATCCCAATAATCTGTATCGTTTATTTAGGACTAGACATGGCATACCAACCCCAATCTATTACCCATACAAGTCAATATAATTTTGTTAGAGTACAAACAGACTAAAAACTTATTTTAAGCTTTCAAAAAAGTGTTGTTCCTTTTACCTTTCTAATCTGTCAACTTCCTTAATACAACCCTATACTGCATAAAAATAATTCTAAGCGATAGAAACCAATCCAACTGCCCTATTAAACTAAAAAAAAAGAGTAGTGAACTGAATCACTACTCTTTATTATTTTGAATTATTTTAAGTAAATAAGACTATTTCAAATCAAAACTTGATTTAGAAACCAAAACATCTTTATCAAATACATTTACGAAATAAGATCCTTTTGCGAAATTTTTTCCTGCTAAATTCTCAGAAACTACAACTGACTTATTTTCATATTTGATAGTCGTTGCAAAACTATAAGATAAAGTTTTATCACCAAAATTTTGTGTTTTCTTATCACCCAAAACATTGTTTTTACTGTCAATTACTTGTACATAGTAAGTTTTATCACCTGATTTTGCAATTTGATTTTCAGCAATAGTAAAACTAATTTTAAGCCTGTCTGCTCTACTTGCTTTGTCAGTTTCAATTTGTTTTTCTGAACTTCTTAAAAGACCTGGAGTTCTCACAATGTAAGCCGATGTTTTTAAGTTTACAATCGATAATCTAGCTCCTTTTTCAACTGTTTTAGCTAAATCATCATTTTGACTTAATAATGTTTCATTTGTTTTTTGTGAAGCTACCAAAACTACAGCAGTACTATCACGTTGCACGGTAAGTTTTGTGTTTTGTTTTTTCAAACCTTCATTCTCTGCCATTAGGCTTTTCATGTTGGCTTGCAACGCTATAAATTGAGTCTTGTACTTTGCCATTGACGCAACATCTCCCTTTGATTTACTCAAATCAGACATTAAGCTTACTACTTTATCTCTTTCTTTAATTAACTCTTCAGACATCGAAGTGTTTTCAGCAATAGCAGCATCATAAGTTGATTTAAGATCTTGCAAATCTTTCATTACTGTTTCTTTCTCAGTCAAAGTAGTTTTCAACTCTGTTTGAACATTTTCAACATCTGAAGACACTTTAAAAATATAGACTAAACTCCCTACTAATAAAATAGCTAAAACGGCTATTACTGCTTTTAGACTTGAATTACTCTGTTGATTTTCCATTTTTACAATATTGGTTTTTTATTTGTTATGTTTTTTCAAAATTAATGAATATATATTCAAGTTATAACGTAAGTTTATACAATTATAGTATTTTTGAAAAAAAATATTTTTTCCTATGGACAAACTTTTGCCTTTTACAATCAAAGATCTTGGAAAAATCACCAATCATAGAAGTGGTGAAATTAAGTTTGGAGAGAAAATGTTAACCATACCTGCAAATACAGATCCTATTGCCTTTCTGCAAGCTTCTGAAGCCAAATATGTACTTTTTGGCATACCAGAAGATGTTGGTATTCGAGCCAATTACGGACGCCCAGGTGCTGAATCTGCCTGGAAATCAGCTATTAAAAGTATTGCTAACATTCAACACAACCGCTTTTCAAAAGGAAGTTCTATTATTGTTTTAGGCGAAGTAGATGTGCGTGAAGAAATGGCTGAAGCCAAAAATTTGGACTTCAAAGTGATGGACGATCGATTAAAACTTAGCAAGCTTGTAGAAAAGATTGACAAAGAAGTTTCACATATTATTTTTAATATAATAAAAGCAGGAAAAACCCCTATAATTATCGGTGGAGGGCATAATAACTCCTACGGAAATATAAAAGGTGCTGCCTTAGCTAAAGGAAAACCTGTCAATGCCATTAATTTTGATGCTCACTCTGATTTTAGGATTCTGGAAGGACGTCACAGCGGAAACGGATTTTCATATGCTTATGAAGAAGGCTTTCTTAAAAAATATTTTGTCTTTGGTTTACATGAAAACTACACCTCTAAAAGTGTACTGGATATCATCAAAAAATCGGAAGAAAGAGTTCGTTACAACACCTACGACAGTATCAAAATCAGAAACGAAAAACAATTTTATCAAGAGATGGTTGCCTCTCATGAATTTATAAAAACTGATTATTATGGTATCGAAATAGACCTAGACGCTATACCTAACATCCCGAGTAGTGCTATGACTTTGAGTGGTTTCTCAATTGAAGAATTACGTCAGTTTGTTGCTTTTTTTGGTAAACACAGGCATGCTGCATACCTACATATATGTGAAGGCGCACCTGATTTGGGAGAGGAAAAGAACAATCACTTAATTGGCCATTTGATTGGTTATTTGGTGACTGATTTTATAAAAGCCAATCAGTAATTGCTAAATGATTGAAGCCTGATAGCACGTCTATTCAAAGGATTAAATAATTAACACTATCTTTGCGACGCTATCCCTGCACTTTGCACCGGATATTTTAATTACAAAAATATGTTATTCGAAGATTTATCACTTTCAAAAAGTATCCAAAAAGCCGTTTACGAACTCGGTTATACCACTCCTACTCCAATTCAAGAACAATCTATTCCGCTTGTATTAGCAGGTAAAGATGTAATTGGTTGCGCTCAAACAGGAACAGGAAAAACAGCTGCATTTGCGATACCTATTATACACCAACTACATCGTATTGTTGGTTCAAGCAAAAAAGCCAAACAAATTCGCGCCTTGGTGGTAACACCAACTAGAGAATTGGCTGTACAAATTGGTCAAAGTTTTGATACCTATGCCAAATATACCAATCTTACACAGTTAACTATTTTTGGAGGAGTTTCTCAAAATCCACAAGTAGATGCTTTGAAAAACGGTATCGATATATTGATTGCAACTCCAGGACGTTTACTCGATTTGCACAAGCAAGGATTTATAGATCTTGATCACCTGCATACTTTAGTACTTGATGAAGCAGATCAAATGCTGGACATGGGCTTTGTAAATGATGTTAAGAAAATTGTGAAGCTAACACCCAACAATCGTCAAACTTTATTTTTCTCTGCGACAATGCCAATAGCCATTAGAGAATTGGCTGAAATGTTTTTGACAGAACCTCAAACTATAACGGTATCACCCGTTTCTTCGACAGCAGAGAATGTAGAACAACGCGTGTATTTTGTAGAAAAAGGTGAAAAGAGAAATCTTTTGTACCAATTAATTCGAGATGAAAAACTAACTGACGTTTTGGTATTTTCAAGGACCAAGCATGGTGCAGATAATGTTGTAAAAGCATTACGGAAAAACAACATTCCGGCAGAGGCTATCCATGGTGATAAATCTCAAAATGCGAGACAAAGAGTACTTGAGGCTTTTAAAAACAAAGAAGTTGGTGTACTAGTAGCCACAGATATCGCTGCACGTGGTATCGATATCGATCAATTACCAGTTGTTATTAATTTTGATTTACCTAATATTCCTGAAACCTATGTGCACCGTATTGGCCGTACAGGTCGTGCAGGAAATGGCGGAATTGCTATTTCTTTTTGTAGTAAAGACGAGCATGGTTATTGGAAAGACATTCAGAAATTGATAAAGGTTGATGTTAAAACAGTTAGCGATCACCCTTATCCTTGGCATTCTGGAAATCCAGAGACTGCACCAGGAGGCTCAACAAAACCTAAAAATTCTAATCGCGGAAAAGAAGGACATAAATCAAGAAAATCAACCGCATCAAAACAGAATAAAAAGCGTTGGTATTAAGATTCTCTGACACCAAGCTTAAAACATAAAAAAACACCTCTATCGCATTTGATAGAGGTGTTTTTTGATTTGGTAAACTAATAAAGTGTCATTATGGCTTGTACAATAATTGATTAATTATTTTAAATAATGTACCAGCCTCAAAAGGTTTTACAATAATATCATTCATTCCAGATGATAGCGATTCTTCCACCACTTCTTCTTTACTAAATGCTGTAAGGGCAATAATTGGAACCATAATTCCCATATTTCTAATAATTTTTGTTGCCTCAAATCCATCCATCCCAGGCATATTGATATCCATCAATATCACATCAAACTTTGCTGTGATCAGTAATTCAATAGCTTCTTCACCCGAAGAAACAACTGCACATTGATAATTACCTTTTTCAATTATCTTCTTGGTAATCATTCGATTAATACTATTATCATCTACTACCAAAATAGAAAACAGTTGCCTATCAGTTGTATCAACTTCAATTTCCTTTATAATCGTCAAGCTTTTATCTAGATTTTCTTCAAAGCCTATGACAAAACTAAAGGTAGTGCCCTTCCCTTCTTCACTTTCTACCTCAATGGTACTATTAAAAAGTTCTAATAGCTTTTTGACAATAGCCAAACCTAGACCTGTTCCTTGGTAATCTAGTTCTTTTCGACCTAATTGTGTAAACTTCTCAAAAACTTTTACCTGGTCTTCTTTGGCTATTCCAACACCAGTGTCTATAATTTTAAAACCTATTAACTGTTTATGTTCTTCAACTTTTATCAAATCAGCAACGATGGTGACTGTACCGTTATCTGTAAACTTCAGCGCATTGCTCAATAAATTGATGAGAATTTGTGAAAAGCGTAGTTTGTCACCAATCAATAATTCTGGGATATTTGGATCAATAAATACTTCGATCGTGTTGTTATGATTCTTTGCAATAAAAGACAATGAGTTTATAATCATTCCGATTTCGTCACCAATATTAAAGGTTAGATCCTCCAATACAATCCTATTTTCTTCAATTTTATTAATTTGCAACACGTCATTAATCAGCGACAATAAGTAACGGGCCGAAAATTTAAGAGAATTAAGGTGTGGACTATTCTCTAACTCCTTGTGCTCTTCCAAAAGCATGTTTGTAATTCCGACTACACCATACAAAGGCGTGCGCAGTTCATGAGTTATGGTGGATACAAATTGTGTTTTTAATCTAGACGATTCATCCGCGACATTTTTTGCGATTACTAATTCTTCATTACTCTTCGTCAAATCCTGATTGGTTTTTTTCTTGAACAAAAAGTTTTTGTACAAAGTATAAAACTGCAAAAGTAAAATTGCCATTACAATGATGAATAGGATAACAATAACTTTGGTTTTCTTCAAACTTTGTTGCTGCAACGTATTTACAGCTGTAATAGAATCTACCCTTCGCTTGTATTCGTCTAACTCTACATCAACAGCTACTCGTTTGGCTCTTTTTATATTTTCAGAGTTAACGATTTCTGCTTCTAATTTATCATAAGCTACCAAAAAATTATAGGCATTTTTATAATCAGCACGTTTGTTAAAGTATTTCGAATATTCTAAATAAACATACGATAAGTCTGCTTTATCACCTGAAGCAAGGCCATTCTGAATGGCTTTTTCAAAATACAGTACTGCTTCTTGATTTTTGTTCAATGAAGCTGCATACATACCGTTGAGCATATCTACAATAATATCATTGTTTTTATCACCAAATTTGGCAGTGTTATCATTTATATATTTTAAATAAGATTCCCCTTCTTTAAATGCTCCAATATCAAAATAAGCCCAAGTGATGTTAATTTTGGTGATCACAATTTGTGCGGTATCTTTATTTTTTTGATCAAATAACAACGTTTTTTCTAAATATGATATTCCTTTTTTAGCATCGTTTTTCTCAAAACAATAAATATTACCTAGATTGTTATAAATACTAGATGCGATAGTATCATTTTTAGCTTTATGAGCATATAGTAGCCCTTTTTTATAATTAAAAATAGCTTTGTCAAATTCTGCAACTTCACCATAATTACGGCCTATTAAATTGTATGACTTTGCAATTAAATTGTTGTCTTTTAAATTAATAGAATAATGAAGTGCTAATCTAGACGTTAAAAATGAACGTTCATAGTCAGCATTCTTAAGTAGTGCAACGGCATCCTTTGTTAAGGCTACGACTTCTTTTCTGGGAGGTGTTTGATTTAGGTTGTCAGCATCTGTATCAGTGCCAAGAAAGGAACTGAACAGCATTAAAATGAGGTAAATTTTTAACATATATTTGGGGGATTAATCAAATATACACTAAAAACTAGTACTAGAATACGATTATGCTACTGAATTTTAAGTTAATAAAAAAAAACTACAATTAGTGTAATTTCAAATAATGTTACAAATAAAACTTCTTTAGTCATTTGACCTAAAAAAATATAAAACTTTACATTTTCTAATAAAAAAAAGTGAGCTACTATATTCATAGCAACTCACTTTTATTCTTATTTCCTTCAATAAACTACTATTTGTACGTTTTGTTGATTAAGGTAAAATCTGCTAGTACAATTGCAGCCATTGCTTCTACAATAGGCACTGCACGCGGTACTACACATGGATCATGGCGTCCTTTACCGGTCATTTCAGTAATATTACCTTTATTATCCAGTGACTCTTGTTTTTTCATAATTGTTGCAACCGGTTTGAAAGCTACCCTAAAATAGATATCCATTCCGTTACTAATACCACCTTGAATTCCGCCTGACAAATTAGTCTTCGTTGATCCATCTGGGTTATAAAGATCGTTGTGTTCACTACCTTTCATTTTCGAACCACAAAAACCACTACCAAATTCAAAGCCTTTCACAGCATTTATAGATAGCATTGCTTTCCCTAGTTCGGCATGTAATTTGTCAAAAACAGGTTCTCCTAATCCAATAGGCACGTTTTGAATTACACAAGTAACTGTACCTCCAACGGTATCTCCTTCTTTTCTAATTTCTCTAATATATTCCTCCATTTCAGCCGCTAATGCTTCATCTGGACAACGTACCGGATTGCTTTCTATTTTCGAAAAATCCAAATCTTGATACGGCTTTTCTAAATATATTGGCCCCACAGAAGATACGTAGGCATTAATTTTGATGTTCGAAAGCATTTGTTTGGCAATTGCACCACCTACAACTCTACTGGCTGTTTCACGAGCCGAACTTCTACCACCACCACGATAATCTCTAGCACCATACTTTTGATCGTACACATAATCAGCGTGACTAGGTCTGTAATTATCCTTTATATGCGAATAATCATCTGATTTTTGATTGGTATTTGGAATTATAAATCCAATTGGTGTTCCTGTTGTTTTACCTTCAAATATACCCGATAAAAATTGAACATCGTCTGGTTCTTTTCTTTGAGTTACAATTGCAGATTGCCCTGGTTTTCTTCTAGACATTTCTAACTGAATCGCGTCAAAATCTAAAGTTATTCCTGAAGGACATCCGTCTATGATTCCGCCTAAGGCTTCTCCGTGTGATTCTCCGAATGTTGTTAATCTAAATAGTGTGCCGTAGCTATTTCCTGCCATTATAATATTTTTTAACAAAAATACTATTTTATACCGATTCTGCCTTCAATCTAATTCAAAAAAAAAATACATTTTTGACCAAAGAAGTGTAATATTCATACAAGCGTTACCACTAGTTAATATTGGCTACTCAAATTTCACTTTGAATTAATATTATAACCTGTATGTTAACGTTATCATTTATCACAAACGCTACTAAAACCTTTATTTTGCAGGTACTCAAATTAGATTACATTGAAAAAAAGAAAAGTTGAATTAGTAGTAATTTCAGATACACATTTAGGTACTTATGGTAGTCATGCCAAAGAATTGTACAAATATTTAAATTCGATTAAACCGGATACCTTGGTACTAAACGGTGATATTATTGATATTTGGCAGTTTAGAAAATCCTATTTTCCGAAATCGCATCTCAAAGTGATTCAAAAAATTGTGAGCATGGCTTCAAAGGGTACAAAAGTGCACTATATCACTGGAAACCATGATGAAATGCTCCGTAAATTTAGTGATTTCAAAATGGGGAATCTTTCCCTTGTAGATAAGCTTGTATTGGAGCTGGATGGCAAAAAAGCATGGATTTTTCACGGAGATGTATTTGATGCCTCCGTAAATCACGCTAAATGGATCGCAAAATTAGGTGGATTGGGTTACGACTACCTGATCTTAGCAAACCGATTTGTTAACTGGTGTTTGAATAAATTAGGAAGAGAACCTTACTCTTTTTCGAAAAAAATAAAAGCAAGTGTAAAAAAAGCAGTGAAACATATTTCTGATTTTGAAGAAACTGCAACCGAACTAGCTATTGAAAACAAATATGATTATGTCATCTGTGGCCACATTCACGAGCCTAAAATGATACAGAAAATTAATAAAAACGGTAGTACACTATACCTTAATTCTGGAGACTGGGTCGAAAATCTTACTGCTCTTGAGTACAACCGCAAAAAATGGAAACTCAGACGATACGATGAATCTTATTATTCTGGAATAGAACAAGCATCAGAAGATGAAGAAATACTCAATACAAAATTGATTGCTTCTATTTTATTTTCGAAATAAAAACATTTGAATGATTTGCCGCATAATTTACCATACTCAGACAAAGATATTCGGTAAATAAGCCATCAATGTAACTATAAAATCGACAAATATTCGCGATCATTATTTATACACCTATTACGAATAGTCATAAATAACACTGTAATAACACCTTACAAATAAACATTTTAGATATTCAAGCAACAAATTTTAACTATTCTCAATAATTTAGACCTAATTTCGCCGTTATGCAGTTCATATAACATTGCAATAGAAATTATTAGATTATGAAAAAACTTATTTTATCGGCTATCATGCTAGTAGCATTGGCGTTTAGCGCGCAAGCACAAGAAATCTCTAAAAATGCGTTAGGGCTTCGTTTTGGTGATAACAACGGTTTTGGTGGAGAATTGTCTTACCAAAGAGGATTGTCTAGCGACAACAGATTAGAATTGGATTTAGGATGGAGAAATAGTAATGATGTAGATGCTTTCAAGCTAACGGGAATATACCAATGGGTTTGGAATATTGAACAAGGATTCAACTGGTATGCAGGTGTTGGTGCTGGTGCAGGAACTTATAGCAACAAAAATGATAGCAATTCATTTGTTTATGCTGCAGGAGATATCGGAATTGAATATAATTTCCCTATTCCACTTTTGATCTCTTTGGATTTCCGTCCTGAGTTTGGTGGATCAGGTTACTACAAAAACAATTACGGATCTGATGTTGCACTTTCATTGCGTTACCAATTCTAATTGACGAGATTATAATATATAAAAATGCCGCTTCAAATGAAGCGGCATTTTCTATTTTATACGTATTGGCTTTTTTGAATTAATCTTCAAAACTGCATACGGGTATGTTATGTTTTGTGTCACCATTGTACCTTCAGCAGGCACTGATTCTTTGACAGTGACCACAATAGAATCTTGTGTTTGCATTACCTCTTCGACCACTACTCCATAACCAGCTGTTGGTTTTTCTCCCATGTTTAAAATCAAAAAATTTGCATTTTGTAGATCATTAGGACTTATTTTTTTTCTAAGAACAGGATCATTTTGCAGCATTTTGATTTCGTTCGCTTCGCTAAGGATTTCATAAAACTTAATACTCGCGCCGCCCGTAGGTTGCTGGGTAAGCAGTTGATAAAGTGGTTGTTTTTTTGCCGTTGTTACCGCAGTAGTACCACAAGATACTACAAAAGCCGCCAGCAATACACTTCCTAATTTTTTCATCAATTGATTTTTAATTCGATCCCGATTTTAGTTTTGCTTTTTTGACATACTTCTTTGCGTATTTTTTCAAAACCTCTTCATATAAGTTTACATAAAGCGGTAAAATATGTTTAATATCAAATTTCTTCGCCACTTCTAATGCGTTTTTCTTGAATTCACATAGCACTACATCGTCACTTAAAATCTTAAGTGCATTTTCGGCCATTTCATCAATTTCTCCCACATCACTCAAATATCCAGATACACCAGGGAAATTAACTTCTGGCAAGCCACCCGAATTACTAGAAATTACAGGCACTCCCCAAGCCATTGCTTCTAGAGCTGCTAGTCCAAAACTTTCAGTCTCCGACGGTAATAAAAAAAGATCTGAATAACTTAGAATTTTATCAATCTCATTACTGTTTCCAAAGAAAATTACCTTGTCTAAAATACCTAATTCTTGACATAATAATTCTGCTTTTTCTTTCTCTGGACCATCACCTACCATCATTAATTTGGCAGGGATTTTTTGTTGTATTTTATCGAATATTCGAATAATATCCGGAATTCGTTTTACTTTTCTAAAATTACTGATGTGCGTTATAATCCTTTCACCATTCTCTGCCATTACAGAACGACGACAAGGAATATGAGGATCAAGGGTGTTTTTGTCTAATTCGATAAAATTCGGAATCACATGAATGTCTCTTTTGATATTCAATAATCTATAGGTATCTTCTTTAAGACTTTGTGAAACAGACGTTACCACATCTGATTTGTTGATACTAAAACTAACAGCTGGTTTGTAATAGGGATGGTTACCAACCAAGGTAATATCTGTCCCGTGCAAAGTGGTCACCATAGGGATATGAATTCCGGCTTGTTTCAACATTTGTCGTGCCATATAACCCGCATAGGCATGTGGAATTGCATAGTGCACGTGTAAAATTTCAATATTGTACAATTTTACCATATCTACCAATTTGCTAGACAATGCCAACTCATAAGGTTGATAATGAAACAAAGGATATTCTGGAACATTTACTTCATGGTAATGTACATTAGGGTTTAACAAAGCCAAACGCACGGGTTGACTGTAGGTTATAAAATGTACCTCATGCCCCATACGACCTAACTCTAATCCTAACTCTGTAGCGACAACACCACTACCCCCAAAGGTTGGGTAACAAACAATTGCAATTCTCATCTATTCATTTTAATATAGACCGCAAATTAAGCAAAAATGACACAATAAAAGGTAAAATTAAGTTAAATCTAAAAGATGAAATCTGCACGAAAAACCTTTAAATAAGCTACTACTTTACAGTTATAAATTAACCTAATATAGTTTAGTTTGGAAATAGTATTTCTAAATTGCGACCAATAAAACAAATATTTTTATAACTTCGTTTTTAGAAGATACAACCTCTTTTACTACACTTGAAATAAGCAGCATTACAAATGAAATATAAAATAGGAATTGTACTATCAGGTGGCGGCATTCGGGGAATTGCTCATTTGGGAGTTTTAAAAGCTTTGGAAGAATTCGGAATTAAGCCATCAGTAATTTCAGGTACAAGTGCTGGTGCCATTGCAGGTGCCTTCTATGCACATGGTTATGCGATTGACGAAATTGTTTCTATCATAAAAAATGGACACTTTTTTAATGTTTCTCGTACTATTCGAAAAAAACAAGGCATATTTTCTATGAAAGGCTTTGAAAAAATCTATCATGACTACTTCCCTAGCAATTCTTTTTCTGACTTGAAGATTCCGCTCTACATAGCTGCGACAGATATATTAGCAGGAGAAATAACTTATTTTTCAGAAGGCGATCTGTCACAATCAATAATGGCTTCGAGCTGCATACCAATGATCTTTGAAGCGGTACATTATCAAGGACGCTCTTATATTGACGGCGGAGTTTTGGATAATTTTCCAATTGATCCTTTGTTGAACAATTGCGAAAAGATAATTGGTATCTCGGTAAATTCGGTTCAAAAAGACATTCAAGAATTGCATTTGAATACAATCGTTGATCGCACTGTACATTTACTTCTTAGAAATACCTTACAAGATAAAATTCAACACTGTGATTTATTTATCGAACCACCTAATATGAGTCAGTTTCACATGTTTGGTCTTCGAAAAATTGACGCCATATTCGATTACGGCTACCAATACGGTCTTTCACTCGAAAAGGAAATCAAACAATTAATAGCTGAATAATTAATAATAACCTTGCACATTTAATTAAACTATCCTAATTGAGGTTAGACATGCAATGCAAGATGACAAAAAACAGAAAAAGCCACTAGTACAGTGGCTTTTCTATTATTACTTGAATTTATTTTATTTTACAGCAATTTCTCTAGTCAACCAACCACTTTTACCAGCAGTTGCAATAGCGTAGGGTGAAATCCAGAACAATCCAAATGTATATAAAACACTATAAGCATAAGCCCAAAGTGACTCTGATGCACTGTATTTTTTAGCATAAAACAAAACTGGAAAGCTAGATACAATCAATATTCCCAACAAAGTTGAACTCAAAAACAATATTGGATGAACTACTATAAAATACAACATAAAAATTATAAATGGATATGTCATTACAATAGTTAAAAACTGATTTAAAAACAATAATCTCGTACCTGCTTTATTTCCGTTTCTAAAATTTTTAAAGACAAATTTTGCCATGGCTATATTTTCACGAACATTACTTCTACCCCAACGGATGAACATTTTGTATAATCCTGTGTATTGTTCTGGAACATCAGTAAGAACAATGGCATTGCGTTGAAAAAGTACTTTTTTACCTTGTTTCAAAATCATATTGGTCATTGCGCGATCTTCGCCAATATCTGAAGGTCTACCCATGAATTCTTGATGAATCCAATTTGGTAAACAAGCAAAAACTTCTTCTCTTTTGTAGGCAGCAAGTGCACCAGGTGTGCATAAAACACTCCCTAATTGACTCTCTGCTGAGCGCACAAATTCAAAACTCATCACAAAACTTACATTTAGCATTTTTGGCAATATCGCTTTTTCGTTATTTAAAACTCTCACATTACCAGCAACCGCACCACATTCTTTATCTACAACAAACGGACTAACTAAATTACGTAACGTATTTTTTTCTATAATCGAATCACTATCAATGGTTACAAATACAGCACCTGTACCTAAATTAAATCCACGGTACAATGCTTGTCTCTTTCCTGCATTTTTTGGTTGTTGTAAGGCCACAACGCGGTCTCCAAGTTCCATTTTTGCCTTCTTCATCCAAAACCAAGTATCATCTTTACTTCCGTCATCAATAGCAAGAATCTCCAATTTATGTTGTGGATAATCACTATTAGCAATGCTCAACAAAGTCGAATAAACCAAATTACCTTCATTGTATGCTGGAACTATAACTGTAATAGTTGGCAATTCATCATCACTAACAGATGCAATAGGTTTATAAGTAAAATACAAATAGATATTATACACTAAAAAAGAAAGTTTGAAAGCAGCAATTGCTAAGGTAACCGCCAAAAAAGCAAAACCAATAGGTGAATTAAGACGGCTTTCATTAAAATCATAAAACTCAGGTTGCAAATTATAAACTACAGTTGCACCACTGATTAACAATAACATAGTCGCAAGCAATACTATTTGACTCGTTATTTTTGAATTATCTTGTGGAACCTTAACATTGTTTTGTACATCATTCGAAAGGATCGAATTATCTGTAAATTTTACATCTTGTGTTTTCATATAGCGCTAGTTTTTATCTTATACTTATTTTCGATAAACAAATAGCAATACATATGCCTATTCCTTAACTAACACAATTACAAGTGATTATAAAATACAATACTTAATAAACTGTATAAAAATTACCCACTTTTACATTTCCTAAAATTTGAATGATTAATGATCCTACTTAAAATATGGTTTATTAACTTATCGAAACATAACTAGCTATAATCTTATCATTTAGGACTAAGATGATCAGAAAATCTATAATTACTCCTGGGTAAAAATTACCCATACACAAACTGTTTCAGTATAGTTTCAACAAATATTGTTTTTGATAAGCACATCCACTTTGTACGTATTGATGAGTTCTACAAATTTTGTTTGCTTTGTTCAATACCCCATTGATCTAAACTTCTTAAAATAGCTTCCAATGATTTTCCTTTTTCTGTCAATTCATATTCTACTCTCGGCGGTACTACAGGATACACAATCCTTTTGACTAAGCTATCAACTTCTAATTCTCGTACGGTTTGCGTGAACATTTTGTTTGATATCCCATCAATCTTTTTTTGCAAAATACCAGAACGAAGTCCGCCCTCTAATAAATGAAATAATATAAGTGGTTTCCATTTTGTTCCAATTAAATTCATGGTATAATTAAGTGGACAATATTTTATTTCGCTCATATTTCAAACTATTACTTATTGATAAACAGTATTTTACTCCTTTTGGTAACTATATCACTTTTGGGTAAGTTATTGCCAATAAGGCTAATATAATCTAATTTTGTATCCAAAAAGAAGAAATATGAAAACAAATAACACTTATCCGAAATCATTTTCACATATCGGACTTACAGTCCCCGATATCAAACAAGCAGTACAATTTTATTCTGAAGTAATGGGATGGTATGTAATCATGGAACCATCTACAGTAAATAAAGAAAAAGAAACTGCCATTGGCCAAATGTGCATCGATGTATTTGGTGATGATTGGGAAGAATTTGAAATTGCACATTTATCCACTTCAGATGGAATAGGAATTGAATTGTTTTCATTTCCGAATGGAAAAAAAGAAGCACCTGAATTTAGCCCGTTCAACACAGGACTTTTCCATTTCTGTATTCAAGATCCAGACATTGAAACTTTGGTGGAAAAAATAGTGGCTCATGGTGGAAAACAGAGAATGCCAATTAGAGAATACTACCCTAATGACAAACCTTACAGAATGTGTTATGTACAAGATCCATTTGGAATTGTGTTTGAAGTTTATACACATAGCTACGAATTAACATATTCTTCGGGAGCTTATAATTCATAATTCGAATGTGGACGAAATTATGATCTGATCGTATACATATGTGTGCATAAACGCACTGAAGCGCATGGATTACGATCCTTAATTGTAACAATGGACCATTCAAAATAATTAGGCTAAAAGAAACTTTACAAGTATTTATAAAAAAACAATCTCCATTAAAGCACTCTTTTAATGGAGATTGTTTTTTTAAAACTTGAAAAATTATGATTAATTTTTCTTGATCTTAAACGTATTTCCGTTATTAAATTTCAAGAAATAGAGACCATTTTTAAAATTTTGTAAATCAATGTCTTCATTATTATTGACAGTACCTTTCTTTAATTGAGCTCCCAAAACATTATATATTTCATAGTTTTGAATTTTTGTAAGACCAGAAATTTGAACAAAATCAGATGTAGGATTAGGAAAAACCTTTACGACCTGATTTGGTAGTATAAAATCTTCTTTACTTAAAACAATAACCGTATCATAATTATAAGTCGTTGTTCTATTAAATTCAAAACTACTTGTTGTCGTATTATAAGTAAAATTATCTGAACTCAATACTTTACTAATATGAGGCGTTTCTTCAAAAATATAGTCCAAACCCGTTTTATCTTTGAATGGATGTGCAAAATTTGACATAGGAGTAGCAGTCTCGTAATTGTAATTTGTTCTATTTATATCTGCTAAGTAATTATGACTTTCGGTCATGCTTATTCTATTACCTAAATTATCTAAGGTATATTCATTTTTATCATCTTCAACCCAACTATTTCCTTCGAACTGCTCGTTTAATCTAGAGGTCTGCTTTCCGTTTGAATCATAAGTATAACTGTCTCTATTAGAAACTACCCAATTACCATTTACCCATTTATACTCCAAATTCCCTGAAATTTTATCATTTGAATTATATGTAAAAGTTCCTTTGCCCTCATTGATCCATTGCGCGCCGTTCCACTCGTAACCAATATATTCTGTCAACAAATTACCTGTGTAGGATATTGTGGTTCTACTTGAGTTTACCCATTGAGAACCACTCCAATCTTTAGATATTATTTCTTCCACATTATTATTGGTGTTGTAAATGTAATTCTCCTGAAACTGATTCTCTAAGACACTATTAAATGAATTATAACTTTGATAGGTGTCATACACAACTTTATTGTTGGCATTATAGCTAAAAGTTTCTTTTGATGCATATTGCCAACCACTATTTCCTGTCCAAAAATAACTTGTTTCGGTGGTCAAATTATTGTTGCTATCATATTCATAATTACTACCATAAGAATTTTGCATATTGCCATCATTTTGGAATTGTTCAATAGACGAAAGTAATTTGTTTTGTGCTTGCAAGTTAAACGCAAGGAAAATCGATGTAAAAAATAAAATTTTCTTCATAATAGTGAGTATTAGAAATAAATTAATAATTAACAATAAATGCATCTTCAAATATAACTATCTGAAATTAAGCATATTAAATTTATAAATTACAATTTTTTTCTAACTTTTAAAATACCCAATAGTAGGTATATTTAAACGTAACAAGTTGTATTACATAGCCTTAACCTTACCTCAAATAAAAACACAGCTATTTTAATACGAATATTACACTTTACTACAGAAATGAATTTAAATTTTTTCCATAATAAATGAAAACAAAAAAAAGAGGCAAAATGCCTCTTTTTTTGTTTTATAAATCAAGTTTCTATTAAAAGAAACGACTGTGCCAACTGTCTGCAGCTTCAACTTCCCAAGACTCGTTAAATTCTTGTACGTTGTTAATTAAGTTATTAAAAACAATTGTATTCTCTGTAACCGACTTGTCTTTGACCATTTTTTTAAAATCAATAAGTGGTTTGTGTGCAATATGTTCTCCTTGTTTGAAAGTAACGTTCATTTTGTCTAACAAATCAACACTATATTTTTGTTCCAACGATTGGATAAATTCCACTGATGAATCAATTGAACAACCTGTTGCAGCTTGAACATCTTGGTTTACTGCCAAAATTATAAAACGATTGTATCTCAATTGGTAAGAGGATTCTAAGCTTGTGCCATGAGCAGCCCAGTTTTCTAAAAAAGCCTGCAAATCAGTTTCGATAGCTGCCATTTCTACATCCGAAAATTTTCTGTTGGATTGGTAAATCCATATTCTAGATTCTTCGGGTAAATTTTCAAAAGGTACGTACATGGTTTTATATATATTTTAGATTGCAAATTTATCACTTATTTGCGAGCTTCTAATTTCTCTAATGAAAAATTTAAGATTTACACTTAAAGGATAATCTTGCACTCTCACTTTTTATTTTGTTCGAAAAAAATATCGAAGACTTAATTTAAATTTCAAAAAACAAATTTACAAGTCCTGAGCGTTTGCAATTAATTCTGCAATATCCATCACTTTTACTTCACCTTCTTTTTCTTTGTTCTTGATTCCGTCAGTCATCATGGTGTTACAAAATGGGCATCCTGTTGCAATAATTTCTGGTGTTGTTTCTAGTGCATCTTCAGTACGCAAAACATTTACCTCTTTATTACCTGGTTCTGCATCTTTAAACATTTGTGCTCCACCAGCACCACAACACAATCCATTTGCACGAGAACGTTTCATCTCCACTAACTCTGAGTCTAATTTTGCAATTAAATCTCTTGGAGCTTCATAAATTTTGTTGGCTCTACCCAAGTAACAAGGATCATGAAAAGTAATTCTTTTTCCTTTGAATTGTCCACCTTCGATTGTCAAGCGTCCATCATCCAATAATGATTTTAGAAACTCTGTATGATGTACCACTTCATATTGTCCACCTAATTCTGGATATTCATTTTTCAATGTATTGAAACAGTGAGGGCAAGCCGTAACAATTTTTTTAGCTTCATACGCATTAAGCACTTCGATATTCATCATGGCTTGCATTTGAAACAAAAACTCATTTCCTGCTCTTTTAGCTGGATCACCAGTACAACTTTCCTCGGTACCTAATACCGCAAAAGGTACATTGGCACGATTAAGAATACGTACAAATGCTTTGGTTATTTTTTTTGCTCTATCATCAAAACTTCCGGCACATCCTACCCAAAATAAAACCTCTGGTTGTTTTCCTTGTGCTAGCATTTCTGCCATTGTAGGAACGATTAAATTTTCAGACATCTTTATAATTTTTATATGGTTTAACCGCTTACGGTTTCACTTTGTTATTTTAAAAGAAAGCAACTCCTTCTTGTGCTTTCCTACTTTTTATTTTTCTTTCGAATAAAAAACGAATCCTTAGAAATTATTCTTCATTTTTCCAGTTCAAACGATCTTGTTGGTTGTACTGCCAAGGAGCTCCATTATTTTCTACATTGGTCATCATTGCGTTCAATGGCATTGGTGCGGCACTTTGCTCCATCACCAAGTAGCGACGCATATCCATAATGATAGAAAGCGGACTTATATTTACCGGACATTCTTCCACACAAGCGTTACATGATGTACATGCCCACAACTCTTCTGGAGTGATGTAATCGTTTAATAATGTTTTGTTATCTGGAATGAAGATTCCTTTGTTGGCATCAATATTTTTACCTACTTCTTCCAAACGATCTCTCGTATCCATCATGATTTTACGAGGAGACAATTTCTTTCCTGTTTGATTGGCTGGACATGACGAAGTACAACGACCACATTCTGTACAAGTATACGCATTTAGCAATTGTACCCAATTAAGATCTTGCACGTCACTAGCACCAAACTTAGCAGGCACTTCACCTTCTGCAGGTGCAGGCGCTGCAAATGGATCTGCATTTGGATCCATCATTAGTTTTACTTCTTTAGTAACCGCTTCAAGATTACTTAACTGTCCTAATGGATTTAAGTCTGCAAAATACGTATTAGGAAAAGCCAATAGAATATGAAGGTGCTTTGAGAAATAAAGGTAATTCAAGAATACTAAAATTCCCGAAATATGCAACCACCACGCAGTTCTTTCGATCATTTCCAAAGATTCTGGAGATACGCCCGAAAATAAAGGTGCAATAAATTGCGAAATTACGTTTCCAGAATTGCTCATTTGAAAATGACTATCTGTAGCATTCATGACCAAGAAAAGTGTCATTAATACCATTTCGAAATACAAGATATAATTTGCATCATTTTTTGCAAAACCATTTAGATCTGGATTGATAAAACGTTTTAGTTTGATTCCGTTTCTACGTATCCAAAAAACGATTACAGCAACCAAAACCAAAAAGGCAAGGATTTCAAAAGAACCAATTAAAACACCATACAACGAACCGATAACCGAAAATACTCTGTGCGTACCGAACAGACCATCGATAATGATTTCGAGCATTTCAATATTAATGATTACAAAACCAACATATACAATAATGTGCAAAATACCAGCTACGGGCCTCTTGACCATCTTTGATTGACCTAAGGCAATCATCGCCATATTTGTCCAACGTGCTTTGGGGTTGTCGGTACGGTCAACATCAATACCTAAGTTGATATTTCGTTTGATTTTTGTAATGTTCGAAAAAAAGTAACCAAAACTACCGATTAATAAAATGGCAAATAACAAATTATCTAAATAATCCATATACTATTGTTTATTGTTTTCATCAAAATCAGATCACATAAAGTGCCCAAAAAAAGCACTACAACTACCTTCAAAAAGTTGCGCTTAGTGCAGTCTGAATTGACTTTTTAAAAATTTGAATTGTAAATATCGTTAAATATATTTTACAATAATAATGTAAAATATAATTTTTCGCCTATTTTTTTAGCAATATGCTATTATTTTATAGAAATGGTATCATTTTCAGGACCTTTGTATGGTTTGTTCTTTTTACCAAAAACGGAAACGTTTATGTAACGTGTAGGATATAGACGTACATCTTGCAATAAGAGTTCAAGTTCTTTTGAGGTTTTGGTAAAGTTATTATACAGAGCATCATCTTTCATCAACTTGCCCATCGTTCCTTTTCCAGATTCAATACCAGCCATTATCCCGTTTACTTTTCCTAAAGTTGCATTTAAGGTACGAATTGTTTTCCCTACATTAGCTTTGTTGATCGAGTCTGAAATTTTAGAAAAATCACCCGAAACTTTATTGAAGTTAGCCACCATTCCTTTAATCTGTCCTTTATTATCATCAAGCATACCGTTTACACTAGTAGACGCTTTATGAAATTGTTCCATGGTTTGACTCAACTCTGCCAAACTCTTTTTTAAATCTTGTTGTGCTTTTTGATCTAGGACCGTGTTGATTCCTGTAATTAATTGATCTGCATTTGTGATTAATTTCTCCACCTTTGCTTGTAATGGTACCAATTGTTCACCTAATTTTTGAGTTAAACCTGGACGCACATTTCCGTTTAATTTATCTCCAGATTCAGCTAGTTGTTTGTCTTCAAAATTTGGTTCAATAGCAATTTGCTTACCACCAATAAAACCAGGTTCGTAGATAATTGCTTTACTAGCTTTTGAAATCGGAAAATCAGTCTTCACACGCATCTCCACCATTAATTTACCAGTAGTTTCGCTAATCGTGATTCCGTTTAATTTTCCAATTACCAAACCATTCAATGTTACAGGTGCCGATGCTGCAAGACCTTCAACATTATCGTACTCTACATAAAAAGTTTTATAACTAGTAAATAAGTCTCTTCCTTTTAAGAAACTATAACCCCAAATGAATAAAAGTATAGAAGCAATAACTAGGATTGCCGTTTTGATCTCTCTCGTTAATTTCAAAATATATGTATTTTATTGTAAATTTAATATAAAAACTTTAGAATCAATCTTTATTTGATAGCGTCTTGAACGCTCACTTTTTTACCTCCGACAAATGCAGTGATAAAAGCAAATTCATACCCCTTAGCTTTTGCTTCTTCCAATAGCTTTTTGGCTTCGTTATAGTCACTGGTTTTACCATACATATAACGGTATAAATTATTATCGTAGTCCACAGACAACGAATTTAATCCTTTAAAATTTTTAGGTGTCAATGATAATTTTTTACTGATCGCAGTAATTTGAATTTTGAAAACGGTATCCCCAGTTGCGGAAGTTGCATTAGTAATCGCCTTAACCGAGTCAACTGTACTTTTTGAAGGAGTAGAATCCTTTACCACTGGTTTTGGAGCCACTCTTACTGGCTCTACCTCATTTGCAGATCCATAATATTCATTTTTATATCTCATTATAGCATTAGTAATGGCACGTGCCACTTCTAACTGTCCATTTTCAGAATCCAATAAAGCTCCCTCAGTAGGATTAGAAATAAAACCAGTTTCAATCAAAACCCTTGGCATATAGGCTTTATGCAATACCATAAAAGGGGCTTGCTTTACTCCTCCTCCTCTAATTTTCTTACCTAACTTTTCAAATTCATCTTCTACTTTACTAGCCAAGGAAATACTATTTTCTAAGTATTCTTCCTGCATCAACTTCATACCAATCATGGTTTCAGGTGAGTTGGGATCAAATCCTTCGTATTTTCGTTTATAATCTTTCTCAAGCGTAATAACCGAGTTCTCCTTTTTTGCAGCCTCTAGATTGGATGCAATTTTATTCATACCCATTACATAAGTCTCCGTTCCATCTGCAGAGGTGTTTTTATTGGCATTACAGTGAATAGAAACAAAAATACTGGCATTATCTCTATTGGCAATATTTGCTCTTTCGACCAAATCAATAAAAACATCTGTCTTACGAGTATAATTGACATCTATTTTGGGATAAGTTTCAAGCATTTTACCCACTTTCAACACAATTGCTAGTGCAATATTTTTCTCCACATGACCGCTGTACACGGCACCAAAATCGTGTGCTCCGTGTCCTGCATCTAAGGTGACCTTAAATACTCCGGATTGACTAAATGTGGCTAGTGAACTTATAATTGTCAGAAAAGTAAAAATTACTTTAATATTTTTGAAAGTATACATCCTTATATATAGTTAATTTAATTAAAAAGCTATCGCTATAAATTGGGCATTTGATTATTTTTGGCAAAAAATAATATGTAAGTTTGCCACTTCAAATAGCGAGCCATAATTTTTTACAAAAATAGTATTTAAACCTTTGCAGACAAACTTATTTAATATCGTTTTACTATCGTTTCTCCTAAGTCTAGGATGTAGCAGTGTATATTCACAAGACTTAAAGAAAAAGCCAAGCGCTATACCCGCTCAAAAACAAGTAGATAAGCCAATAGTTAGTCCAATCAACGAGACTAAAACCTTAAAGAAAGTTGGTGATACTATTATAAAGAAAGACAGTTTAAAATCAAACAAGAATATACTTGAGGGTAAAGTGGTCTATAAAGCAGATCAATATTCGCGTATTGACCAAAAGAAAAAGCACATAACACTATACGATAAAGCTGAATTATACTACAAAGACATTGAGTTAAAAGCTGGAATCATTATACTTGATTACGAAAAGAATGAAGTATATGCGGGACGAATCAAAGATTCAACCGGTAAACTAACGCAATACCCTAATTTCAAACAGGGATCAAATGTTATTGAGCCCGATTCTATTCGCTTCAATTTTAAAACAAAAAAGGCTTTAATTTGGAACTCAAGAACCGATCAAGGCGAATTTAAAGTAAAAGCGCAAGTTACTAAGAAGGAAAACGATTCTGTTTATTTTCTAAAAAATGCACGCTTCACAACCTCTACAAACGTAGACAATCCTGAATACTATTTCCAAACTAGTAAAGTGAAATTTATACCCGGAAAAAAAGTAATTACAGGTTTGACTCATATGGTAATCGCCAACGTCCCTACACCGATCGCAATGCCTTTTGCCTATTTTCCGATGAGTAAAGAGACTAGCGTTTCTGGTATTTTACTACCGAGTTACAACGACTCCAATACCCGTGGTTTTTCATTGCAAAACGGTGGATACTATTTTGCGTTAAGTGATCAGTATGATTTGACGGTGATGGGTGATTATTATACCAATGGTAGTTACGGAATGCGTTTTGAATCGGCTTATGCCAAAAGATACAATTACCGCGGAAATGTAAACATTCGATATGAAAACCTAATTTCAAGTGAAAGAGGTTTTCCTGATTATTCGAAACAAAAAATATATAATATTCAGTGGTCGCATTCAAGAGATTCAAAAGCAAATCCAAATTCGAGTTTTTCAGCCTCTGTGAACCTTGGTAGTAGTAAATATTTTACACAATCAATCAATCAGGCCAATGTGGGATCTACATTAAACAATACTTTGAGTTCGTCTGTATCGTATTCGAAAACATTTAATTCTGTTCCTGAGGTTCGAATGTCACTATCGGCAACGCATTCTCAAAATACACAAACACAAGTTATCGACATGACCTTGCCGACCTTGCAGTTAAGTGTTGATCGAATTTATCCATTTGCAGGTAAAGATGAAGTTAAAAAAGGGTTTATTAAAAACATCAACTTTCAATACAACTTAAACGGAAGAAATAGTGTAACGACTACAGATTCGTTATTTTTTAAACCACAAATGTTTAGAGATGCTAAAATTGGAGCGCAGCATACGATTCCGATTAGTACCAACTTTAAATTATTCAAGTACTTTAGTGCAACGACCACTGCAAACTATGAAGAAGTTTGGTATTTGCAAACACTTAAAAGATTTTATGACACCGATAAAAGCGCTGTTGTAGAAGAAACTATAAATGGTTTCGATGCCTTCAGAACGTACTCTTTTTCATCAAGTTTGGGAACAACAATATATGGTACGTTTAACTTCGGAGACGACAAACGCATAAAATCTATTCGACACGTAATGCGTCCGTCGTTATCATACAGTTATACGCCAAGTTTTGAAAAATATTACGACACCTATGCTTCAGATGCAAGTGGAAAAATGGCTCAATACACACGTTTTGAGAATGGAATTTACGGATCACCTGGTCTTACCAACGCTAGTAATGTTGGTATCTCGATAAGCAATACATTTGAAGCGAAAGTAACCGACAGTGACAGTACGAAAGTTGAGGCGAAAAAAATAATGCTTTTGAATAACTTAAATGTATCAACGAGTTATGACCTAAACGCAGATGGGAAAACAACGCTCGCTTGGGCACCTGTACGTGTGAGCGGTGGTACACAATTGTTCAAAGACAAACTGAACATGAATTTTGCAACTACACTTGACCCTTATGCCATCGACAATTCAGGGACTAGAATAAATACTTTTAACGTTAATAACGGCGGAAGTCTTTTTCGAATGACAAGCGCAAATATGACCTTAAACTACGCTATTTCGAGTAAGGAAAAAGATAAGAAAGATAAGAACTCCCAAACCACCCGAAACGGAGGTCGAGAGGATGATTTATTCGGAACCAATAACGGCTTTGGTAACAATCAACCAAGTCAATTTGATGGAAGTGAGGAAGAAGGAGACGACAAAATTTCTGAATTTTTTACCTCTAATTTACCTTGGGACATGACTTTTGCTTACGCCCTAACCTATGGAAATAGTAATAGAGAAAAAACCATAACAGGAAACTCTGTGATGATCTCTGCTAATACCGATTTGACACCAAAATGGAAAGTCGGAATGTCTACTGGTTATGATTTTGTACAAAAAGGAGTTACCTATACACAACTCCGTTTTGAGCGTGACTTAGCAAGTTGGAGAATGAGTTTTAACTGGACACCCTTTGGAACTAACGCCAATTGGAACTTTTTTATCGGAATCAAATCTGGTGTTCTTAGTGATGTTAAGTGGAATAAAAACAGTGCTGTAAGAAGATAAAAGCTTTTACGCTTGACTTTTTTAAAAAACACAAACAACGGCAGTTTTACTTTATAATCATTGAAATTCAATTAATAAATGTAAGATCAATAAACCGGTTTCGATTGTAAAAAAAAAAGTACCCATAAGTACACTTATAATATATTAAAACACATACAGATGAAAAAAATTATTTTTACCGAAGCTGCACCAGCACCAATTGGACCGTACAATCAAGCAGTCCTAAAAAACGACACATTGTATATTTCAGGTCAAATAGCTATTAATCCCGTTACAAATGAGCTCGTTAATGAATCAATCATTGCAGAGACAAAACAAGTAATGGAAAACCTGAAAGCAGTACTAGAAACCGCTGGTATGACCTTTGAGCACGTAGTTAAAGCAACCATTTTTATCATGGATATGAATGACTTTGCAGCAATTAACGGCGTTTACGGATCTTATTTAAACGAAAAAACCGCTCCAGCTCGTGAAACGGTTCAAGTGGCATGTTTGCCAAAGAATGTAAATGTAGAAATTTCTATGATTGCAATGTTATAGCAATTGCATTAAGTAACAACTGTGCCGAGGCTTCGTTTGTAGCGATAGGCACATTGTGTACATCACATACACGTAGGAGCATATTTATGTCTACCTCATGTGCATGACTCGCCAAAGGATCTTTAAAAAACAAGACCATTTTAGTCTTCCCTTCTGCTACTCTAGCGGCAATTTGAGCATCACCACCCATTGGGCCAGATAACATCTTTTTTACTTTAAAACCAGCATTTACTGCTTTACCACCTGTTGTACCTGTGGCAATAATTTTAATTTTTTCGGTATTTAAAATATCAATATTTTTATTCAAGAATTGAACCATATCAACTTTCTTACCATCGTGAGCTATAATTGCTATTTCCATCGCTTTTCCCATTTATTTATTAGCAGTATGATAAGCAATCAAACCATCGATTGGTCGTCTTAATACATTTCCTAATTGTAAACCGTATTTATCAAAGGTAACTTGCAACTCTTCTCTCAAATAGTAAGCAATAGAACCCACAAAATGTACCGGAACTTCTTTGCAGTTGTCAAATTGTTGCACATAATTTTTTACAAACGATTTCATCCCTTTCTTGATGATCTTTTGGCAAAATGGATTATCCTTATTTTGAATCAAAAACTTAGCAAATGTTGCCATGTACGCATTAGGATTTGGCTCTTTGTATAATTTGTTTTTCAAATAATCAGCTTCAAGGTTGTATTCTTTTTCGAATTCAACTGCTAGTTCTTGAGGCATTTTATTGAAATAGTATTTTCTAATTAATTCTTTTCCAAATACGTTTCCGCTACAATCATCCATGATTATGTATCCCAATGATTGTACTTTTTGATGTAATACTTCACCGTCAAAATAACTACAATTAGAACCTGTACCAAGGATACAAACAATTGCTTTTTCGTTTTTTGGCGTAGTTGCATATACTGCCGCATAGGTATCTTCTTCGACCACGACCGTAGTAGCATTCGAAAAATATTCTTTAAAAACAACCGTAAGGTTTGCTTTCATTTTATCCGTTCCACAGCCCGCACCATAAAAGTACAAATGCGTCGCTTCGTCTTTACTTTGTTGTAGGTCAAAACGATCATTGATACGTTCTATAATTACCTCTTTGGTTAAAACCTCTGGGTTTAAACCTAAAGTTTGCGTTGTAAATAATACTTTACCACTATCATCTATCGCAATCCAATCTGCTTTAGTTGAACCGCTATCTACTAATAATCTCATTCTGTTTGGTTTTTATGGTTATTTGATACCCTAAAGTAAAGGTTAATTATGGTCTAAATATAAAAAAATCCCGTTAATAATTAATAACGGGATTCTTTCTATTTAATTATTAATTGATTATTTCAATCCTGTAATATGTACAGAAAGATCAATTAATTTACTTGAGTAACCATATTCATTGTCATACCAAGAGATGATTTTGAAGAAAGTAGAGTTCAATCCAATTCCAGCGTTTGCATCGATGATAGAAGTTCTAGAATCTCCAACGAAATCTTGAGAAACAACTAAATCTTCAGTAAATCCTAAAACACCTTTCATTGTAGTTTCAGAAGCTTTTTTCAATGTAGCCATGATTTCTTCATAAGAAGTTTCTTTTGCTACTTTTACAGTTAAATCTACAGCAGATACATCAGTTGTAGGTACACGGAAAGCCATACCAGTTAATTTTCCATTCAATTCTGGAATTACTTTTCCAACTGCTTTTGCAGCTCCAGTAGATGATGGGATAATGTTACAAGATGCAGCACGTCCACCTCTCCAGTCTTTTCTTGAAGGACCATCAGTAGTCATTTGCGTAGATGTTGTAGCATGAACAGTAGTCATTAAAGCTTCAACGATTCCGAAGTTATCATTGATTACTTTAGCCAATGGAGCTAAACAGTTTGTAGTACAAGATGCGTTAGAAACGATCAAGTCAGAAGCTTTAGCTTCAGTATGGTTTACACCCATTACAAACATTGGAGCATCAGCAGAAGGAGCAGAAATAATTACTTTCTTAGCACCACCTTTGATGTGCTCATTTGCAGTTTCAACAGTTGTAAAGAAACCTGTACATTCTGCAACTACATCAACATCAACTTCATTCCATTTCAAATCTGCAGGATTTCTCTCAGCAGTGATACGGATATTTTTTCCATTTACGAATAATTGTCCTTCTTTTACTTCAACAGTACCATTGAAACGTCCGTGAACTGAATCGTATTTTAATAAGTAAGCTAAGTGATCAACATCTAATAAATCGTTGATTGCTACAACTTCTACATTGTCTCTGTTAAAAGACTCTCTAAATACAATTCTTCCAATTCTACCAAAACCGTTTATTCCTAATTTTACTTTTGACATTTCTTCTTTTGTTTATTATTTATTATTAAGTTAAAACCACAATCAGTTTTTATTACTAAATTTTGATTGCTTCTATTCAATTTTATTATGTTGTGATAATATCAGATACACGCAACAATTCTTTGTCGATTTCTGATTTTCCTTTTATCGCTTGCGCTAAAGGTGTTAGGTTTACTTTATCATTACTTAAACCCACCATAAAGTTAGATACACCGTCTAACAAAGATTCTACTGCTTTTACACCCAAACGACTTGCAAGTACTCTATCAAAACAAGAAGGAGCACCACCACGTTGCATGTGACCTAAAACAGAAACTCGTACATCATACTCAGGTAAATTAGCTTCAACGTAGTCTTTTAATTCGAAAACATTTTTACCAATTTTATCTCCTTCTGCAATTACTACGATACTTGATGATTTACCAGATGCTTTACTTTTTTTCAATGAATCAAGTAATCTATCCAATCCTAAGTCTGCTTCTGGAATAAGAATTTCTTCTGCTCCAGCACCAATACCAGCATTTAAAGCGATATGTCCTGCATCTCTTCCCATAACTTCAACAAAGAACAATCGGTTATGTGAACTAGCAGTATCTCTAATTTTATCAATTACTTCCACTACAGTGTTCAAGGCCGTATCGTATCCAAGTGTATGGCTTGTACCGTAAATATCATTATCAATCGTACCAGGGATTCCCATTACAGGAAAATTGTATTCTGAGTTAAAAAGCAAACCTCCTGTAAAAGTACCGTCTCCACCAATAACTACTAAAGCATCAATGTTAGCTTTCACTAAATTATCGTATGCTTTCTTCCTTCCTTCAGGAGTTCTAAATTCAGCTGAACGTGCCGATTTTAAAATTGTTCCTCCTTTATTAATTATATTGTTTACGGAACGAGGTCCCATTTCTTCAAAATCTCCTTCAATCATACCTTGATATCCTCTATAAATACCAATGCATTCAATATTATGATAGGCACAAGTTCTAACTACTGAACGAATAGCTGCATTCATCCCAGGAGAATCTCCCCCAGAAGTCAATACCCCTATCTTTTTAATCTTTTGTGTCATTATTTTCAGTTTGTTTTTAGTTTAAGACGTAAAATTAAGAAACATATCTCACTTATCCTTAGAACCCAAATGCTAATTTACTCACCCTCAACAAATTCAAACGTTTTCGTTAATAAGTTTTCGAAAATTCAATTAAAAATCAATTTTATTAACTAAAATTTAAAATTTCGAATAAATAATAACAATAACTTAAAAACCTGTCGGAAAAAAAATTACTATTTTTTTTTTACTTCAACAAGGGTAAGGTGGTAAACTATTCTTCTTCGGGAACAAGTCCTTCTCTATTTGGGTCTGTTTTTACAGACTTCGGCTCCTTTGGTTTGTTAAAATTAAAGTACTCTGGAGCCAAATTAGAATCTTGAAATTGATCGATATACTGTATCGCCTTTTTCGTCTTTTGGTTATTAAATATTTTATCTACTAATTCTTTAAACGTGTCAAAATCGACCTCGTACGTAAGACCCGCACCTTGCGTGTATCCAATTCCTTGCCCGATATAATTCACATCATTCTCTCTATTGAAAATTCGCAAACTCAATGTTCCATCTTCGTTCACACGATACTGTACCTCTAAATCGCCTACAACAGCCGACTCATTAATTCCTCCAAAAGGAACCCCTACTTTACCATTAATAGTAAAACGCTCGTTTATCTTGGACGAAATCGTCGCTACTACTCTACCGTCGGTTTCTTTTCCTAAGCGCTTGTCTGCGGCTGTGTACAAGAAACCTACTTTGAATTTATCATTATCACTTTTTATAATTCCACCCAACAAACTAGAAGCCGTTTCAAACAAACTTCCAGAGAAATCGGATTGACTTACCCCTTCTGAACTCAAGAATCCACCTGAAGAAAGTAAGTATAGTGCTTGTGTTTGGCGAACATCTTTATCATATAACTTATATTGTATCTCCGATTTTAAAACATTGGTCACCGTAGGGAACTCAATATTAAAATCTGGCTCAGGGCTACTCAAATCTCCTTTGATACCAATGACTACGTTTACAGGCACTTTTCGGTTAAAAGATGAATTCTCCAACAAAACTGCAGGATTAGCAATAGTTTTGTACACGGCTTCCAAATTCAATTGGGCACGCATAGGATTCCCTTCCCAAGAAATCGAACCTCCTTTTCTAACATCAAATTTCTTATCAATTAGACCACCATATTTAAAGTTGTATGATCCTTCATACGCCTGGAAATCTCCCCACATATTGAATTTACCAAGTGTATTAATTTTAAATAATAACGATCCAAAACCTTTCCCTTTCATCCCATGACCCGAATTTCGATCCAAAATCACTTCTACTTCGGCATCAGGTGTGATATCCAAATCAAATTCTAACTCTAAGCCTTTATAATTTCTAGAATTGTCAACAATTCCTTTTTTAATATTACTTTTTTCTTTGGCTGTAATAAAATGTAGCAAACTATTTTCGCCTACACTTTCAGCTTGATTAATCGGAATTTTCAAGGCCGAACCTTTTTCCGATTTTGCATTTACCTTTATAAACAAACCATTTGTAGGTCCTGTAATCGACGCATTTCCATCAATAAAAGCGGTACCATAATAAGCAGCATCTTCGCTATCCTTGGTATTTAACACCAATAATCGATTGGAACTAATATCGAGATTTAACTTCCAGTCCATGAATTTATTATGCTCAATACTACCGCGCAACATTCCTTTTGTTTTGAATTCGGAATCAGTAAGCACGTTATTTCTAAATAAAAATTGCTCGTCACGCAGGTCTACAATAGATCCGTTATCCAAGGCATAATCAACATTTAGGTACGGCACCGTCATACCAGCATCATCAACAAACAAGCGTCCGCTAATTTTAGGTTGATTAATCGTTCCTCCAACATGTGAGTTACCTGTTATAAATCCTCGAATATTAGATAAAACCTCACCTCCCAAAGGATTAAAAAGGGCTAAATTGAACTTATCTAGTTTTAGATCTAAGTCCAATGCCGCCTCTTTACCGATGATTGTAAAACTTCCTTGTGCCTTGAGCGATTCTAAATTTTTATTATCTAAAAACGAATCGATAGTGAATTTCTCCAGATTTTGATCCCCTTCAATGTCAAAACGTAGGTCTCCCAAATCAGTTTTATTAATATTCAAACCTATAATCTCCAAAGAAGCGGTGGGTTTGTAGACTGTATTATTCTGAAAAAAGTTGACGGACCCATTCAGATTTCCGTTAAAAACAAATTTATTGTCCTCAGGTGTGACTTTAAACAAGTCGACATCTTTGAAGGTTAATTTAAGATCTTTGTTTGTTGTACCTCCAATCTTTCCTTTCAACTCAATTTCTTGGTCCTGATGTGACATTATGATGTCATCAATGGTAAAATTTTTCAGTAACTTATCGAATAATATTTGATTGTTCGGCGCATCTTTCTCATTCAAGTACCAAAGGTTATCTTTGAATTTCATCTCAGATTTACTAACACCCACAACATTCAGGTTGTCCTTATTAATAGTATGGTACAAGTTCAAATTAAAATAATCTTCCCCTTTCGGCCCACCTTTAAATTCAGATCTAAAAAACAAGGTATCTTTTATAGTTACATTGATCAAGCTAAAATCACGAATCTTATAAAACTTAGTCTTTATGCTATCCAATTCTACATAGGCATTGTACAAAGGATTTTTGTTGTCAACCGAAACCCTAATATTGTCGAAGGTATTGGATGCAGCAATAATTTGTGGCGATTTGAAATTTAGTTTAAAATCTTGCGTATCCGATTTGATATTCCCTTTCATGACCGTATTGGTACCGATGGAAATATCGGGGTAGAAAATTTCGATGATTTTATTATAAATCGTAAAATCAAATTTCAAGAACTGTCCTTTGTTTACTTTCTCAGGTTTAAAATTGGTATACAAACTACCCAATGAATTTCGAACTAAAATCCCTAATTCTTTAAACTTAAATTTCCCTACAATCTCACCTTGCACAATATCTGGAGAGTTCAACGTTATGGTTCGAATTTTATCTGCATCAAAAATAGAATTGATCGAAAAATCATCAAAAGCATACGTATCCTTACTGTTTTGATAAGATGTATTGGTGATATAGATATTCCCTTGTAAATTTTCAATCGAATTTCCATCCACCTGCACCACGACATCTCCTCTAAAATTGGAAGTAAGTTCGTTTACAAATTTTAATTTATGAAAATCGGCTTTTCGAACATTAACATGAAAATCATATTTATCTTGTTTCTTACTCAAATCAACCGAACCATCAAAGTCCATATTAAGATTTGGGTCGTCAATATTTACTTTTCCGCGGTAAAACGGAGGCCTGAAGTTTCCGTTTAAAGAAACATTGCTGTAATTGTAATTGTTATAATTAATCTTGGAAACTACCCCTTTGATACCCGTATCCAAATATTTCTCTGAAAATCCAATACCGTCGATTTCAACATCCATTGTTACTTTTCCTAGACTTTTTTCGCCAAGTAGAATCCCTACGTTAAAATCTTTGGTCAAGACATTACCATAATAGGAAGCTTCATCAATTATATCAATCTGATTAAGGCTAAGATCGGCTTGCACAAGACCAATATCTGTAATCATCGAAAAATCGGCATCAAGATCCGTTGCGCTCCATTGAATATCTCCTTTTAGAGAGAAATCACCCACTCGTTTTAATTCTGCTGGCAATTTTTTTCCCAATACAGACGGAATCAATTTTACTAAATGATCATAGGAACTTGCCAATTTGGTCACATCAGCATCCATCAAAAAGCGCTGTTGCTTATTACCCCAAATGTTTTTGAAATTTATGGTTCCAATCAAAGTTGTTCCGTCGGCATTGGATAAGCCAATGTGATTTAATGTCAAATTATTTAAGGTACCGTTGATACCAGTAGTCAAATTGAAGATTAAATTTTTACCTAAATCGGAATAGAAAGGTCGAATATCTGTCGAAGAAAGTTTTGACGGATAAATAATCCCCGTGAATTTTACCTTATTATTGAAATCGGCAAAATCGGTGATTTTATAGTCCAAAGTAATATCCGCTTTGATCATGGACTCTTTGGTCTGTATATCCAGATTTTTAAGCTGAATTTGCTTTTTGGTATAACTAAAAACCGTGTTTAGTTCAGACACATACAAACCACGGTGATCGTGGAAAGACATTTTTTTGATAATTGTGTTCACATCAGGACCGTAAAGCTTGAAGTCTTTCAACCTAGCATTTAACTTGGTCCAATCAAGATCTTTGGGAACCACTCGATTTTCGTCTGTCAAAATAAAATGGCTGTTTACAATCTCGGCATCTGTGGTGGTGAATAGTGTATGCTTGCCACTAGAAGGTTTACCATCATCAAATCTATTTATAAAAACATCAATATTTGTTTCTTTCTCTCCTTTATAGGTTTTCAAATTAAACAATAGGTTTTCAAGACGGATGCCGCCAAACATTAAATCACCTTCTGTTAATTTTTTTAGGTCTAATATGTTGGTGTTTAGAATTTGACTATATATTAAGGTATCCTTATGATGATCTCGTATTAGGACATCATTCAGCTTTACGCCACCAAACACATTAATTTTGGCTTTTGACATCGAAATATCGACACCAAAATCCTTGTTTAAGGTTTGTGTAACATATTTGGCAATTTTGGTCTGCACAAATGAAGTCGAAAGTGCAATTGCAAGCAATAATAAAAGGACAATTAATCCAAAGATAGTGCCTGAAAATATTTTTATAAACTTTTTAATTTTCTTGTTTTTTATTTTTTTCTAAAAAATGGATATTGCACGGGGAAAGCATCACTCCTTTCACAAAAATTCTTTAATTTTGGCTGCGCCGTAAAATTAAAGAATTTAAATTTCGGTTCGTCAAATATAATTCAAAATTTGTGCCTTTTTATGCAAAATTCCGAGGTTTTTATTCTTGCCATCGAAAGTTCATGTGACGATACAGCCGCTGCTGTGTTGCAAAACGACAAAGTACTATCAAATGTTGTAGCCAACCAGCTTATACATACGCAATATGGAGGTGTTGTACCCGAGCTTGCCTCACGTGCGCACCAGCAGAATATTGTTCCTGTAATTGATGCTGCTTTAAAGAAAGCCAACATTCAAAAGGAACAATTAAGCGCAATTGCCTTCACCCAAGGACCTGGATTGATGGGTTCTTTATTGGTAGGTAGTTCTTTTGCGAAATCTATGGCTATTGCTTTGAACATTCCGTTGATCGCTGTGAATCATATGCATGCTCATATTCTTGCTCATTTTATAGATGAAGAAGGCTTTGAAAAACCCGAATTTCCATTTTTAGCCTTGACCATCAGTGGTGGACATACGCAAATTGTGCGTGTGGATGGATTTTTTGATATGACTATTATTGGTGAAACAACCGATGATGCCGTGGGTGAAGCCTTTGATAAATCAGCCAAAATTCTTGGTTTGCCTTATCCTGGTGGACCATTGGTGGATAAAAATGCACAAACAGGAAATCCGTTGGCATTTAAATTCACCAAGCCAAAAGTGGCGGGATTGGATTTTAGCTTTTCAGGTTTAAAGACCGCTATTCTTTATTTTATACAAAAGAAAAAACTAGAGAACGAAAATTTTGTTTCTGAAAATATGAACGATATTTGCGCCTCTATACAATATACTATTATCGAAATCTTGATGGACAAATTAAAGTTGGCTGTCAAAGAAACCGGAATCAACCGCATTGCCATAGGTGGCGGTGTATCTGCCAATTCCGGAATTCGAAAAACCTTGAAAGAAGGCGAGCAAAAATACGGCTGGAAAACCTATATTCCAAAATTTGAATACACCACCGATAACGCAGCGATGATTGGCATCGTAGGATATCAAAAGTTTTTAAACAAAAAATTTGAAACTGCAACTGTAGTTTCAAAAGCACGAATTCAATTCTAAATTATGCAATTATTTTACAATAGTGACCTTACTCAAACGACCGAGAACTTTTCTTTCGATAAAGAAGAAAGCCGCCATATCATTAAAGTACTTCGCAAACGCGATGGCGATGTATTACAGGTGACAAATGGTAAAGGACTCTTATTCGAAACCAAAATAACCCTAGCTTCTGATAGTAAATGTACGGTTGAGATTGTGTCTTGTACCCACAAAGCACCTTCGCCATACCAATTGCACCTTGCAGTGGCACCGACCAAAATGAACGATCGATTTGAATGGTTTTTGGAAAAAGCTACAGAGATTGGAATTCATGAAATCACGCCTATACTTTGCGATCGATCAGAACGAAAAGTGGTCAATATAGAGCGTTACGAAAAAATCATACTTTCGGCATTGAAGCAATCGAATGAGTTGTATTTACCGAAACTGAATCCAGCAATTACTTTTAAGGAATTTGTTGCGCAGGAAAAACGAAACGGTTTGCAGTTAATCGCTCACTGTGAAGAAACGGATAAAAAAACACTCAAATCGGTTTTGAAACCCAATGAAGATGTAACCGTACTTATTGGCCCAGAAGGTGATTTTTCAGATAAAGAAATTGCATTGGCTTTAGAAAATGATTTTCAAGCAGTATCGCTTGGTAACACTCGCCTACGCACAGAGACTGCTGCTATGGTAGCTTGTCATAGTGTTGCCTTTTTTAACGAATAATAAAACTATATTGCTTTTCACTTAATTGCGGGTATTTGATGAAAAAAATTATTTTTGGTTTGCTATTCCTTTCTTTGACTAGTTACAGTCAAGAAGTTGCTTTGTTGAAATACAGTGGCGGCGGTGATTGGTACGCAAATCCAACCTCATTACCCAATTTGATTCGGTTTTGCAATACCAACATCAATACTACTTTCAAACTAAAACCTGCAACGGTTGAACCTGGGAGTCCCAATTTATTTAGTTATCCGTTTGTGCATTTAACGGGGCACGGAAATGTGGTTTTTAATGACTCTGAGGTGAAAAATCTTCAAGATTATTTAAATTCAGGTGGCTTTTTGCACATTGATGATAATTATGGATTGGATCAATATATTCGAAAAGAAATCAAAAAAATATTTCCGAATAACCCATTAGTTGAACTTCCGGCCACACACCCTATTTTTCAAAAGCCCTACTCGTTCCCCAACGGCTTGCCCAAAATTCACGAGCATGATGGCAAGCGTCCGCAGGCTTTTGGCATTTTTGTCAAAAATCGTTTGGTACTCTTATACACCTACGAATGTGATCTTGGTGACGGATGGGAAAATGCAGAAGTGAATAACGACCCCATCGCAGTGCGAGAGAAAGCACTGAAAATGGGAGCCAACATCATCTCTTATATTTTTAATAATTAACAACAACGGCTTTACTCCTTATATAGAACTAATAAATCGCCTCTTATGATTACGTCCAAAATCATTGCCAACGGAATACTACGCGCTATTGCTTATTTTTTGGCAATTGGCTTGTTTCTGTATTTTTTATATCAAATTCAGACTGTTATAATTTACCTGCTTATTTCGTTAATTTTATGTTTGGTAACGAATCCTTTTGTTTCATTCTTAAAAAAGAGACTCAAGTTCAATAACACCATGGCTACTGTGACGACTTTGGTAGTACTTATTTCGCTACTCGTTGGTTTTGTACTTTTGTTTGTGCCCTTAATCATTTCGCAAGCGGAGAATTTGTCCTTGTTGGATACCGATTCCTTGCAAAAGCAATTTTTGGTAATTGAAAAAAATATCGAAAACTACTTTAATGTCAACCACATTAACTTGGAACAAATTTTAAAGGAATCAAATTTATCTTCAAAAATAAATTACAACTATTTTACCGATTTTATAAACTCCATCTTGAACCTTATTGCCGGTTTTGGAATGGGATTGGGATCTGTCTTGTTCATTACCTTTTTCTTTTTGAAAGATCAATTGCTGTTTAAAGAAAAAGCAAAAATGATTCTACCTGATGCTACTGAAGATAAAATTCTGAATTCTATCGACAAAATTAATATTTTATTGTCCCGCTATTTTGTAGGATTGATGATTCAGCTTACGGTAGTTTTTATTCTGTACTTCATCGTTTTATTGATATTTCACGCAGAAAATGCTTTTGTTATAGCGTTTTTGTGCGCCTTGTTAAACATTATCCCATACATTGGACCATTAATCGGAATGATATTAGCAGCGATATTGACTTTGATTGGTGGCATAGGTACCGACTTTAGTACCGAAGTTTTGCCAACGACAATTTATATTATGATTGGTTTTATGATTGTTCAAGTTATAGACAATAACATCTTTCAACCCATCATTTTCTCCAAAAGTGTGAATTCACATCCCTTAGAGATCTTTTTAGTGATCTTAATTAGTGGTGTTACTTTTGGCGTGTTTGGGATGGTTGTGGCTATTCCGCTTTTTACTATTCTAAAAGTAGTTTTGAAAGAATTCTTTCCTACGAACAAAATCGTATCTGTTTTAACCGAAAATATTTAGTAATTGGAATCCCCTATTTTAGCACCAACTGTTCAAGATTTTATAACTAAAAATATTGGTGTCTCTTTATCGAAATTGGCTTTGCAAAAAAATCCTTTCTTGGATATAGAATGGCTTGCTGTTTTGAAACAAATTGAAGCCAAAACCAAAGCAAAAGACAAACTACCGCTCTGGTTTGCTACTGAGAACATTATCTATCCTAGCAAAATTTCGGTCGAACAAACCTCTTCTGAAAAAACAGCTCAATACAAATCAACTTTGGTATCTGGAGATAGTCTAATCGACTTGACGGGTGGTTTTGGAGTAGATGATTTTTATTTTTCGAAAGTAATAAAACAAGTAGCACATTGCGAGATCAATCCGGAGCTATCTGCCATTGTTGAGCATAATTTGCAGCAATTAAAAGTAACAAACATCAGTTGTCATCTGGGTGATAGTAAGCAAACATTGATCGAATGCAACTCGCAATGGGACTGGATGTACATCGATCCTTCACGCAGAAATGATGCGAAAGGCAAAGTGTTTTTATTGGAAGACTGCCTGCCAAATGTCCCGGAAAACTTGAATTTTTATTTTGGCTATTCGAATAAAATTCTAATAAAAACAGCCCCATTACTCGACTTGAGTTCTGGTTTAAGTGAATTGAAAAATGTAAAAACCATTCACATTATAGCTTTAGAAAATGAAGTAAAAGAGTTGTTATGGGAAATACACAAAGACTACCAAGGTGCTATTTCGATTCAAACAGTCAATTTGGTCAAAGACAAGATTGAAAAATTTGAATTCGTTTATAATGAAAATGAAAACCTTCCAAATTTTGGTACACCAAAAAGATACGTTTACGAGCCCAACAGCGCCATCATGAAATCGGGAGGATTTGACGAGGTGGCATTGCAATTCAACCTTGACAAACTGCATAAACATTCTCATTTGTACACCTCTGATTCGGTAATTGATTTTCCGGGTCGCTCCTTTGAAGTTACTAAGGTAATTGGATACACCAAAAACGAAATGAAAGCCGTGTTTAGCGGTATAAAAACCAATATAACCACTCGAAATTTTCCAGAATCCGTGGAAAACATTCGAAAAAAATGGAAAATAAAAGAGGGTGGCAACACTTACTGTTTTTTTACTACGAATGAAAAAAATGAAAAAATAGTCTTAATTTGCACCAAAATAGCCTAAAAATAAATCATGAAAAAAATTCTAACAAGCTTCTTCTTATTTGCAACAGTTGCTTTATTTGCCCAAAAAGACTGTGACTATAGCATCAATGTTAACGATTCACTTGGGATTTACAAAGTTACCAATGAGTATTTAATGTCTGAAAAAATATTTGCTGGTAAGTCAGAATATATATTTTTCTCCTTGGTCACAGATAATGGTCTACCAGCGCTTACAGTTAATTTGATTCAAAAAAGTAAAGCCTTTTTGTCTGCAAATTGTTTTGACAAAAACTCAAAACTGTATCTACAATTGCAAAACGGAAAAGTAATCACGATGGTGCATCAAGATAAAGAAAGCTGTGGAAGCTTGATCAGAGATCCAAACGGATTCGACAATAGAGTAACCATTGGTACCTTCTTGTTTGTAAAAGGAACCATGGAAGAATTAAAAAGTTCCCCAATCAATTTAATGCGAATCAAATATTTGACCACCATTGAAGATTATGTAGTCAAAAAAGAAATCACCTCGGAGATGAATCAAAAAGTGTATCAACCGGAGACCTTTTTCATGGATTATTTACAGTGCATTCAATAATTTTCTTTTTCGAAAAAAAACAAAATACAATCCTATCAAGCACCCACCAAAAGCAATTATAAGCTTTAGTGGGTGCTTTTTTTATTTTACGTATTTATCAATCATGTACTGAGTGATGGGTCTAAGCGGTTTATCATTCTCTGGATGGAACCCTCCATTATTAAAAAACTCCACCACCTTCCCTTTCTTACAATACCAAACAATTGCTTTGTGATCCCTAAAAAATGTGGTTGTATCGCATACCTTAATTTTCTTTAAACCAAAAATATTCTTGTTCAAAGGTGATTTTGAACTGGCTCTTACCAATCCAAAAGCCGAATTATCTTCGCAATCTACCTGCTCATAATGATCGCCTTGCCACTGCATACAAGCGTCTTTCGAGAAATAAAAAAAAGCAACACTACAAACAACTACACTCACTATCACAATTGGTATAATGGATTTGTAATTCCATTTATTTCCGCCGTTGCGTACCACCAGATCCAGATCGACTGAATTTTTTTCAGGTTCGAATGATACGCTGCTTGCGCTCTTCTGTTCATTCAACACTATGGCTACTTCGTGTTTTTTTACAAATTTCGAAAAAGGGCGAACTTCATAACCAACCAAAATTGCGGCCATATTTATAGCTGCAAGATCACTTAAATTGGTCTCTCTCTTGAAAAATGTTTCTAGAGGTCTAAATTTATCCGTTACGACCTTCAACTTATTACCATGTTCCAGGCTGAAGTCAAAACCACAAAAAGTTTTGAAACTGGCCAGATCATCTGGATGCGAATGCTCTTTAAACAATTCGAAACACAAATTTCTCAATTTAGCTCTTGATGGATCCCATAAAAATTGGTTCCACCGACCCTTTTTTCCCAGGTCGTATTGGGCCAAGATTGCGCTTTTGTAATCTTCGATATCATTGTTGTTCATAAGCAAACGGAATTATACGGAATAGGAAGGAATTCTAGGAATCATCGGAATTCCAGTCGATTATACCACCAAAGCTGCCCTTCCTTTGCATCAGAAAACGGTGCACTGCTGTGACGCGACGCTAGCAAATGTACAAAACAAGTTCTAAAAACAGCTACTGCTACAAAACCGATTTGGATGTCTGGGAAGTTCAACCAAGTCCTTTTGTGGCTCTTTAGCAAACTTCCCACCACAGGTAAGCAACCTTAAAATGGCCTTCAAAAATTTCGATCCAACGATTCGAACAGGCCAATCCATGTCTAATTTTTAATATCAAACCTTATGAAAAATGCAATTATTGTAGCCTTATTAGCTTTTACAGGAGTAACAAATGCGCAACATGTGTACAGCAACAACAGCGATTTACCAACACCAAAAGACATCGATGTTTTGCTTGAAAAAGCACAAAAAAACCAACTTTGTTCCTATTATATTCAAGGTCCTGGAGATGACGACATTGACATAAAGCGTAGAGAATAATGAGATAATGCCACTTATTTTCTAAAATTATTATTATTTTCGGGGAAAGTTTACCCAAATGCAACGATCCCCGATTATATTTTATTTCTTCCTTATATTGTTTGCTGTTTCTTGCCAAAAAGAGACCCAAAAACAAGAAAAAGATTCCAACATTACAATTGATCAAAAAACAGCGAACGACCTCAGTTCGACTGCCGATACATTATTTGATGCCGCTAAATACGACAATGCGTATCGAAAATACAATGCTGCCAACTTGCTTTTTAAAGTTCAAAAAGACAGTAACAACTTGACATACAATCTAATTAAAATGGCTAAAATTCAGCAAATTGTGGGCGATTATGCTGGTTCTGAAGAAACGTTGATAGAGGCGATTCCGTATGCTGTTTCCAAGCCCGAGTACAAACTCGCTATCCAAAATCTACTCGGAATCAACTCCAAAGAGCAGAAAAATTATGAAGATGCCATTGGCTACTACAATTACATTTTGGAAACCGTTGCTACTCCCAAATTGAAATTTACACCCATCAATAATATCGCCACCGTTTATATCGAGCAAGCACGCTATCCAGAAGCTATTGCACTACTTGAGCCGGCTCTAAAAATGCCAGAATTGGATAGTTTGCCGCACAAAAAAGTAATTTTAATGGACAATCTTGGCTATGCACAAGCCAAAAATGGTGCTCCAAAAATTGGATTACCTTTGATGGAAGAAGCACTGGTCTTACGTAAACAAGCCCATAATTTGTATGGTTGTATAGAAAGTTACAGCCATCTAGCCGATTTTTACAAAAGTATCAACATCCAAAAATCGCTCTCGTACGCACAACTCGCACTACACAATGCCAAGGAAACCAATAGTGTCGACGAGCAATTGCAAGCACTCTCGTTCCTGATGCGCAATACTGCGACGAACAGCACCAATACGTATGCGCAAGAATTTGTAGTACTTGATGACAGCATCAAAAAAGTGCGTAACAATGCCAAAAATCAATTTGCAAAAATAAAATACGATGCCACAAAAGCCAATTTAGAAAATATAGAATTAAAAGAAAAACAGACTGCAAATGCTTTGGAGATACAAACGGAACGAAACAAATCGTACTTCTTTGGCTTTGGTATTCTCTTCCTCCTCCTTGCCATTGCATTTTTGATTCATTATTTTAAGAATAAGAACGCCAAAGAACTGTTGCAAGCTAGTTACATTACCGAAACCCGAATTTCAAAACAACTGCATGATGAACTTGCAAATGATGTGTATTATGCCATGACTTTTGCTCAAAATCAGGACTTGCAAAATCCCACAAAAATGGAAACGCTAGTCGATAATTTGGACCAAATTTATAAACGTACCCGAAATATTTCGAAAGAGAATAATGTGGTGGATACGGGTGAACATTTCGAATTGAACCTCAAGCAAATGTTGAGTAGTTATAAGTCAAATACTGTTGAAGTAATCCTAAAAACAGAAAATAGCATTGATTGGAGCGCTGTAGATGACCATAAAAAGATTGCAATTCAAAGAGTTTTACAAGAATTAATGGTAAATATGCAAAAATATAGCAAAGCTAATTTTGTCATCATCGGATTTAATTCTGAGGAAAAACGCCTGCTTATCACCTATTCTGACAATGGAATAGGATGCTCTCAAAAATTAATTTTGAAAAATGGACTCCAAAATGCGGAAAACCGTATTCATGGTATTAAAGGACTACTTACTTTTGACACACAAACCCATAAAGGATTTAAAGCAAAAATTATAATTCCAAAATAGTACCGTTTTATGTTTACAAAAGTTTTAATTGCAGATGATATTGATTTTAATGATGTAGGAGCCGCCAAAATTTTAAAAGAATTGGAGGTTGCTGAAGTACAGTACACCAAATACTGTGACGACGCCCTACTAAAAATTAAAAAGGCAGCACAAGATGATGCTCCTTATCAATTATTGATTTCAGACTTATCGTTTAAGTCGGATCACCATGTAAATATTTTGAACTCTGGTCAAGAATTGATACATGCAGTAAAAGCGTTATTTCCTGAAATTAAGGTTATCGCCTTCTCTATTGAAGATCGCGCGCACAAAATCAAGGAACTCTTTGAAGACATTGGTATCGATGGTTACGTATTAAAAGGCCGTCAGACGATGCAAGATTTAAAAGTAGCGGTTCAAAAAGCATATAGAAACGAAAGTGAAAACATCTCCGCCGAGTTACTGCCTATTCTACAAGATAAAACTACAAGCGAAATCAATCAATACGATCTTGTTTTACTGAAAAAATTATCAATCGGAATTACTCAAGATGCTATGGAGGCGATTTTTAAACAAGAAGGAATCACTCCCAACAGCAAAAGCTCTATCGAAAAACACATTAACAAACTGAAAATATATTTTAAAGCCAAAAATGTGACGCACCTTGTATCTATTGCCAAAGATCTTGGCGTAATTTAAGCATTTATCATTTTTAATAAAGCTTCCGATTGGAGGCTTTTTTTTTGTTTAAAAAAAATCTAAAAAATAATAGCCTAACTACGGTTTACCGTAAGGAAAGTCGTAAATATCATTTTACTTTTGCTAAAAAAAATAGTAGTGAGCTGTTTGCAAACTACGCTAATAACAATTTTAAACCATAAGTAAAATGATCCGATTGACTCGCACACTAATTCTTAGCATGCTCCTCATTTTTACCATCGTCCTCACGCAATGCGAAGGTCCAGACACCAACCAAGGTGCTACGGAGCGCTCCTACTTTCCGCCTCCGCCACCCATGCGCTAGTACGCGACCCTAATTTTGCCTCAAATTTTATACAACCTGCCTGCTTATTTGGCTTAAAAAAGCTTTCGCAAGGAGGCTTTTTTGTTTTTTATAAAATTTATTTTGCCCGATTGTGGTTTCCCGTAAGGTAATGAAGTTTTATGGGTGTAGGTTTGGGCAGTGATTGAACCATAACAAAAAAATTGGGGAGGTATCCGAAAATCCAAAAGAGTAGGTAAAAAAAATTAATAAATATTTCGCATGAAGAAAATTTTATGTTTACTGTCAATGAGTTTAGTTTTAACAATTACAAGTTGTGGAGGAAGTGCATCAGTAATGGGTAATTCAAATAGTAATCAAACTAATGTAGAACTATCTAAGAAAAATTTCAATGTTATCGGAACGGCTTCTGGTGTTTCTACAAATACTTACATCTTCGGAATTGGAGGTTCATCAAACAGAGCATTATTGGAGAAAGCTAAAAGTGAAATGATGAAAAATGCAAATTTAACTGGACCAAAAGCAATTGTAAATGTTACTTATGACAAACACTTCAATGGATTTTTTCCTTTCTATTCTCAGGTTACTGTAACTGCATCAGCAAATATTGTTGAGTTTACAGAATAATTTTAAAATTCTGTGTGGACGTCAAAATCTACACAGATTTTTTTTTTATAAAATTGAAAAGTTAAATATTATTTTATCTTTTAATTATCACAAATAAACTTACTTTTATCATAAGGAATAAACATATCCGTTAATTAAAATTGTACATTTTGAAATCAAATTTGATAACAACACTTTTTCAGAAATTACACTTTATAAAAGTAGTGGCTGGACGATTTTTTAAAATATTGTTTAGAAAGCATAAAAAAATTGAATTACTTCAATTAGAGTATGATAGAAACCCAATATTTCAGAATGGCTATTTAATTATTAACTACAGATTTAAAAATGCTATTTATTACGGTTTTAATCATAATAAGACATTAGAGAAGCAGATAAAAATATTTGATCTAACAAATATTGAACATGAATTTAATTTAATAGTTTATGGATTCTTTCAGAAAAAAGAATACCAAATTAAAATTGAACCTCAATTAAACTTCAAATCACAGAATTTTAAAACAAAATTCAAAAACCTTGCTACGCAATTGGAGTTCCAGCAAATTGAAAACATCAATATTCCATCACTAAATATTAAGCAAAAAAAACAAAGCATATTATTACCAAAAATTAAAGTTAGAAACCATCCAATAATATTTAAAAGCAATTCTTTTAACCAAAACGATTTTATATGAAAAGAGATTATTATGAATTACCGGAGTCTGGACAAATTATGCGCTTATTATGGAAATGCGCTGGTGGTGACCGATATTTATTAGAAAGAGCAACCTATTCTGATCAAATAAAATACATGTGTTTGGGGGGAATTGTATTTGCTACAGGAGCTTTAGCAGGCATCGCAGGTGGATATGCATTCTATACAATTTTTGAACCTAGAGGTTCTGCTATAGAAAATCCGATAGATTTACAAACTGTATTTATATCAATCCTTTTTGGTATTATCTGGGGGTTAATGATTTACAATATTGATCGTTTTATTGTGACAAGCACAGGGAAGGGAGATGGTACTGAAGCTATAACTATAGGCGAATTAAAAAGTGCCCTACCCAGAATTATAATGGGGATGATTATCGCTATGACAATATCTAAACCCGTTGAAATCAGAATGTTTAAAACTGAAATTGATATAAAGCTTCGAGAGAAACAACTAGAACAACAAGCTGAATATCAATCTAAGGTAGACAAGACATATGCAGATAGAGAAAAATTACTAATCGCAGATTTTGGAAAAATTTCAGAACAAAGAAATTCTTTGAATCAAAGAATTAAAATCGCTGAACAAGCCTATACTGATAATTTAATGGGTAAAGCCGTAGGTATCGTAGGCGGGAACGGACCATTGTCAAAAGCTTTAAAGTCTCAATTAGATGATTTAACTAATCAACTGGCAACTTTTGATAATCAAAATGGTAAGGATTTAGCAGAGCTAAATAAGAGGAAGGACGAATTAAGAAATGAAAAAGAAAGAGCTAGAGCGGATAATACAAAAATAGCTAATGGTTTAGATGGTCTTCTTGAACGTATTAAAATTGCGCATGAGGTTGCAGGTTTTTGGATTTCATTATTCATTACATTATTATTCATGGCAATAGAACTTACTCCTATCTTCTTCAAATTAATGTTAACTAAAACTACCTATGATTATCTAGCTGAAAATCGTGACGAATTAATTAAAGCAGAGTATGGAATAGAAGTCAAATATGATTATTATAAAGATAAGCAAGGAGTTGAACGTCATTTAACTATTAACCATGAAGCTGAAAAAATAATTTTTGAGAAAATAAAAGTGACAGAAATTCAAAGAGAGTTGACGCTTTATGCAATCAATAAATATAAGGAAAGGGAACAGAAAAAAATAGATGATAATTTAGATGATTATATTAATTCAATAAATCCACATGAACAAAGCAGTTAATCAGTTAAGGCTTTTCTTATGTACTTGCTCGGGAGAAGATGATTTTATAATTCGAAAATGTAGTAATGCAATTCAACTACGTTTTGCCTTAATTGGTTTTTTTGTCCTATTTATTTTCTTCTGTTGTTTCTTAAGTGCCACATTTTTCACCTATTCCTTATTTCAAGGAACAAAATGGGTTAGTATTCCTATGGGTATAATTTGGGGCTCAATAATTACTAATATTTATCTGCTTTTACTTTACACCATTTCTCCAAAATTGTTACCCGTTGCTTTTAAAAGTAAAAATGGTAGAACTATGAATTCAGGAGTAAAGAATGAAAAACATCGTTTTATCACTAGTTCAATGCTATTTAGGTTAGCTCTAATGAGTCTTTTAGCAATAATAATTGCTCAACCACTGAATGTCGTTTTACTATCAAAAACTGTTCAAAGTAGTATTGAAAAACATAAAATAATTGAAAAGATTAAAATGTTTACTACTGCGAATAAAACATCTATTGAAAATGAAATTATATTTTACAAGGAATTTAATGAAAAAATAAAATATCAATTAAATGAAGTAGACTCGATAAATGTATCACATCAGATTTCTTTTCTCAACACTAAAGTCTCCAATGACAAGAAATTTCTAAAGGAATCAAGTACTCTACTTGATAGTTTAAAAAAAATGGAAGAGTCTATTTTTTTAGATAAAAAAAATAAAGCAAAGCGAGAAGAAATAATTGATCAACTGAATCAATTATACAATGATGAGGTAGTAAGTGACAATCAATTCATAATAGATATAGAAGCAATAATAATTACAAACCTAAAAATTTCAAGCTCCTTTAATATATATAAAAAAAATTTAATCAACACCATAAATTCCAAAACTGAAAATTCTATTGCTTTAAACAATTTACTTAACAAAAGTAATTTTTATATCAAAACGATCCAATTACTTTTAGATGAAAACCTTTTGTCTTGGTTAAGTACACTAGCAGTCTGCTTAGTTTTTATTTTACCAATATATTTTAAATTTAGGGTTAGGAATATATCTGAGAGCTTTTTTGATAAGGATTATAAAAACAATCCTGATATGCAACGCTTACGCACAGAAATTGTGAGTGCAAATAATTTTCATTGGTTAGAAAATAAAATAAAAAAAATTAGTATCGAAGATTTAAGAACCTCTGATTATTATTTCAAAAAAATGATTATTGAATACCGTATAATATTAGACGAGTACGAAGTATCAAAAAAAAATCAGTCTCAAATACTAACAAAAAAAAATGCTGACCTTAACAAAAGTTCCTTAGATCGTATTAACCCTGTTCTAAAAAGATTGCAAAAATATAATCCAGATCTATTTAATAAATTACATGAAGAAATTCAGGAAGAGTTTAAAAATGAGTTGATTTTGAAATATGAGTATTGGATTGATTCCCCTTTTAGAACAAAAAAAGGAAATCCTAAATCCATCAAAAATAATGAGGCAGATTTATTACAATTACTTTATTCGGATAACGATTCATTAAAGTAAAACAAAACATCTTATGGATAAAATTATTAACATCATATCTGAAGATTCTTTTACTGGAGCGGATGGTAAGGAGTATATTAGAGTAATCTCTGAGATAAAAACTCAGAGAAAAACCTATGTACGAGGCATTCTTACTGGAAAGTACAGAGGGAATCAAATAAATGAAGGAGAGTTTTATAATGAATTTGATTTTGAAATATATGAAGCTTCCGTTAATTGTACTTTTCCTCAGGATTTTCAAAAAAACAAAATATTTTCGGTCCCAAGCAACAATATTTTCCCAGTTGAAAAACTACCCACAACACTATTAGTTCAGCTTATAACACAAAATACTAGTTTCGGAATAAATATTATAGAACCCATAGTTTATGATTTCAAAACCATCCGAAAGTTACATCAAACAGAAGGAGAAGAAGTGTTTGGTTCTTTTACATCTGGAATTACAGGTTATATCTTAGATTATGAGCGGGAAGAAGTAATACATATAAATGGACCAATAGTTGAATCAAATTATACAACAACAATTCAGAATGATAATATCCAAACATTTGAATCAAGTGGTATAAAAACCGGAAAATTTATCAGGAAAGATAATTATATCAAATTTGAATTTTACAGTAAGCAACCTCCTTCCACGATTTGGGGTGAATGGATCTATCAATCTAAACCAAAAATATCTAGTAACACATCTGGTTGTTGGTCAGTTATACCAGGGTTTATTGCCGTAATACTAGGGTTTTTATTTATTATAGCAATTTTACCAAGCATGCTGTATATATTTCCAATTGGTATAGCTATATTTTTAATTAATATTTTAGCTCCTTATTTGAAATGGTTTTTCAGAGTAATCGGTATTCTATTGCTATTACTTTTTATTGGTTCCTTAGGACGCTCATTGGTCCATAGTTCAAGAAATTTTAATCCCAAACCAATAATAGTTGATAGCCAGAATGAACAAAATTCTGACACATTAGCATTTAATGAAACTGAAGTTATAGAAAACAATAGAAATTTAAGTGAAAAATTAATTAAAAGATATAGAATATGGAAGGACTATGAGAATAATCAGTATGAAGGATATTACACTCTTGTAGAAAAGGACATATATGAATCAAAAAAATTTAAAAACGATTTACATTTACGTCTAAACTCCGTAAGTACTTACGATCAAATCATCTATAATATTAAAGAAAATGACAAATATAAACTACAAGGACTTTATCATTTATTTGATAGTATTAACTCAAAAAATCAACTGTCAAGAATAAAATTTGCAGAAATGATAGTATCATTTGTTCAAGATATCCCATATGCTATTATTTTAGACAACGATTGTAATCCAAATTTATACGATGACAGATTTACTCACAATTATCTACTGCAACCGGATGCTATTTGTGACGGCTATCAAAAATTTGGTATTAATACTCCCGTTGAATTCTTAGCGAATTTGAAGGGGGATTGCGATTCAAGAACTATATTACTTTACACCATATTCTCGCATTATGATTACGATGTTGCAATACTGAGTAGTGAATTTTACAGTCATTCAATATTAGGAATAAATCTTCCAATCAATGGACTATCATATGTTTACAGAAGTCAAAATTATATATTATGGGAAACAACAGCGCCAAATTGTAAGCCAGGTATAATATCAAACCAAATGTCTAATTTAAATAATTGGAGAATCTCCTTAAAATCAAAATAAAATGGATCAACAAAGTATTTTTTTTACCGTATTAGTTGCTATAGTATCATTTCCGTTAATGCTATTAGCAATAAAATTTCAATCAAAAAAGATTAATATAAAAGTAGAAGAGAAAATTTCGACTTCGTTTACTATATGGTTTTCATCATTCTTTATTTCCTTTACATTATTCTTAAAAATCGCACTACAGGAAATTGAAAATACAATTGAAATTATTATTTATTCCAGAACAATTAGTAATACTTTCTTTGAAGTGATGCAAAAGATATCCATTAATATTGGTTTTACCTTTTTAGCTACTTTCTTTGTCTACTATATAATCAATACAGTGACCAAATTATTTTTAGGTGACAGAAAAAATCATATTGAAATGGATAATAATAATATTACTTATTTCGTAATTAAAGGATTAGTATTTGTGCTTTTTACTTTTGCTATACTTCCATTCTTTGAACATTTTCTACAATGGTTTGCACCTATTGTCAACACTCCATTTTATCATTAACTTATGAATAAATCCACTCTAAAACTCACCCTCGCCATCCTCCTACTAGCCTGCCTCCTACCCTTGCCTTACGGTTATTTTCAACTTGTTCGGTTTTTGGGTATGGCAGGATTTGGGTATTTGGCAATATTGGCATCGGGTGAGGAAAAGAAGAATGAAGTAATTATTTATATTGCTTTGGCGTTACTTTTTCAACCGTTTTTCAAACTTGCACTGGGGAGAACGATTTGGAATATAGTCGATGTTATCATTGCACTTGGTTTATTAGGGTCTATTGCCTTATCTTCGAAAAAACAATAAGCAGCACTACAAATGTATATTACAAAAAATCGATTCTTTTCTTTTAAACTACATTTTCTATTCCTCTTTATTTTTGTGTGGGTACAGTTTGGTAGGGTTTGCGCCCAAACCAAAATAGTGTCTTGGAACATCGAAAATTTAGGCAAGTCCAAGTCAGATAGCGAAATCGAATTTATGGCCAATACCCTTCGAGATTTTGATGTGGTGGCGCTTCAGGAAGTCGTTGCGGGCTATGGCGGGTCACAGGCAGTTGCAAGGCTTGCAGATGTACTCAACCGTAAGGGAAGCCGCTGGGATTATGTTGTGAGCGAGCCTACAACGAGTAGCGCCTACAAAACGGAACGCTATGCTTTTTTGTGGAAAACGGCCAAAATTAAAAAAATTGGTACTGCTTGGCTCGAAAAAAAATACAATTTGGAGATTGATCGTGAGCCGTTTTATTGCACTTTTGAAGCGGATCATAAAAGCTTTACTTTGGTTAATTTTCACGCAATTACCAAAAGCAAACAACCGGAAACGGAAATCAAATATTTCAAGTTTTTACCAGCACAATATCCGACACTGAATTTAATTTTTACCGGAGACTTTAATTGCCCGCAGTCGCATACGGTTTTCAATCCGTTGCGAAAAATGGGTTATTTACCTGTTTTCACGAATCAAAAGACTTCTTTGAAGAGAGATTGTGTGCTGGAGGAATGCTTAGCATCTGAGTTTGATAATATCTTTTACAATTCGAACAAAGTTGTGGTGAAAAATGCTGGTGTCCTTTTGTTCTACCAAAAATTTTCTTCATTGCAGGAGGCGCATTCGATTTCGGACCATATTCCTATTTGGGCTGAGATAGTGGTGAATTAATAAAGCTTCAATAATTTTAGAAGTTACGTGGAGGATAGAAGTGAATTTCCTTTTCTGGGGCTTATTCTACGTGAAAAAAGAGTATAACGTCCTGAAACTTCAGAATTCAGCAAGGCACACCCAAATCATCTTTATTATAGTTGATGCACTTGAAAACTACTCTCCATCGCAATCCCATTTTTCGTTAGAAACTTTGTCGGTCAAAGCAGCTTTTAAATTATAATGCCACCATTCAGAATCAAAGGAATTGAAGTATTTACGGGTCATTATCGATTTAAGTAAGGCTCTATTTTTCTTGACTTCATCAGATACTTTCAGGTATTTATGACTGGCTTCGGGGCCAAAAAAGTCGAATTTTGTTCCCATCTCCAACTCTTTCCCGTTGGCATCTACCAATGTTATGTCTACTGCTCCACCTCTATTGTGTATCGAACCCTTGGCTGGATTAGCGACATAATTGGGATTAGGCACAATGGCCCACATTTTTTTTTGAATATCTAGTGGTCGATAGCAGTCAAATAACTCAATGCGATACCCTTTCTTCATGAATTCTTTGTTGACTAAAACCAACGCTTTTACTGTTTTTAATCGCAGATAGCATTCGGCACAATCGTACACTTGCGCTTTCAAAAAGTTATCATCGGTGGCATATTTCATATTGTACACAAAGTCGGAACTATAGTCTCTTAACTTTACAAAAGTTGTATCTGTCTCCTGTGGCAATGGATTGAGGCTCTTAACCGTGAGCGGCAAGGTCGCTTGACAAGAGAAAAAAAAGGATAGCGAAATCATCACCACTATAAAACTGCAAATTCTAGGCATACTGTCTATTTTGCTCTAAAAATAAGAAATTATAGTCCAACCTTAACTATCGTAAACCAAAAAAGAGGTTTCACTTTGCAGCGAAACCTCTTTCTAATTTGTTAGAAAAGATGTTTAGAATCCTTTTGCCTTTGGAGTTTGCGTCCCACTTTCATAACGGATAGTGTTGTCGCTGTCCAATTCTTTGAAATAATGGTAATAAGAACCATAACCTCCATTTTTATTTTCTAAATCCAAACGCTCCTGTTTCCATTCTTTAAAACGTTTTGAAGCGGCTGCCTGATCTCCAATCAAAAAGAAATAATCATTCTTTGAAATGACGTTTCCGCCTTTATCCGTAAGTTCTAAATTTACATAAAACTTAGATTTTACAGTTTTCAACACTTTTTCATCAATTGCAAAAAATGATTTAGCACTATTTTCATCAATTGCATTCACAGCAAAATTTTTGTTTAGTACGATATTCCCCGAATCATCTTTTACTTCAAATTTCACTTTACAATCTTTATATGATTTATAAAAATCATTGATAATCCAAATATTTCCTTTAAAAGCTTCGTTGTTTGACCAACGACGTTTGGTAAATTCAAAATTAACCAACAGTGGCTGATATGCTTTTTGAACAAAGTAATATGAGTTTTTGGGTTTTCGATAATTGTCTACGATAGCCCATTTCATGTCTGGTCCATAGGTAATGTAGTGGCACAATGCAATTCCGCTCAAGCTAGGCTTATCACGACGGAAATGTTCGATTCCGTTCTGGAAAATAATTCCTTGTGCATCTTGGGTTGCGTTAACAAATTCTTCAAGAGAGCCTTTCATTTCACTACCAAAAACATCCCAGTTTTGCATGCGCAGGCGTGTCAAATCGGCCCAGTGATGCCCCCAACTCAATCCTGGAGGCCACATTTCGTTCTCAGGAATAAATTTCTTCAAACTCTCTACAGATGGTACCGAAGTAATGGCAAATTCTGGAACGATTGGGAAACCATTGGCTTTTGTCTGCAACCAATCTTCGTGCAACCATTCGCCCATATCATAAAAATACCTCAAGGCATGAATTGCTTCTTTCGGTTTAAAGCCAGCTGCTTGCCCAACTGGATCGGTCATTGGAGAATCTGGTACAAAAGGCAGATCTACATTTGCTTGTAACGAGTCACCAAGACGCTCCAAAAATTCACGTCCAAATTTGGGGTCACGAGTTCTAAACATCATTTCTTCTCCACCTTCCATCATAATCAACGATGGATGGTTTCTTCTATCTACTACTACCTTAACTCCTTCGTTAAAAATTTCTACTAAATTTTTCTCATCAGACGGAATGTTTCCTGTTCCCAACGGAATTATATCTTGCCAAACCGTCATTCCCATCTCGTCGCAATATTGGTAGAATTCTGGTACTTCGGGAGGGTGCCATCCAAAAATACGAATGTTGTTCATATTCATTTCTTTGGCCAAACGAATCAATTCTTTATAATCTTCCTTTATTGTGCGTCCTACAAAAATATTTGGTGGTCCACCCCAACATGCAGAACGGATAAAGTGGAATTTTCCATTAATATAGGTCGAACGTGGAAAAGTCACATCAACATCCTTTTTGAAACCTGGATTCCATTTTGAGGTTACTTCACGTATACCAAAAGTGGTTTCTTTTACATCTTGATTAATGCTGCCGTCTTTGATCGAAATCTTGGATTGATACAAATTTTGATCTCCTAGATCCCAAGGCCACCATAATTTTGGGTCTTTGATATGAACGTTCTGACTCAATTTATGAACACCAGGAGCAACCATTTTTTTAAAGTCGAAACGCATTTCGTCCATCTTGAAGTTTTTCCCTTTCAGAGATCCTTCAAAGGTCATTTCTTTGGTTTGGCTGGTTTTATTCTCCACTGTAAGTTCCATATTTACGTCGGCCGAACCATTTTTATTCAATTTTGTATGTGCATATACATCTGTAAAACGCACCTTACCCGTACGCACCATATTGACCGGTCCAACGATTCCGATAGGTGTAATATCTCGCCAGTAGTCACCAAACCAAGGCGTTTTTTTACCTGCTACAAATGCATTTACCTGCGGTGGCGTATCAAGTTTTACCACAAGCATGTTACGACCTTTTAGAAAATCCCATTTGTGAATACGCAAATAGTCGTTTACATTGAAAGAAAAACGAGAAAAAACACCTTCATGTTTTCCTAAGTAATGCCCGTTTAACCAAACTTCGCAACCATAATCTACACTTTCAAAAACTATATCAACCAATTGGTTTTCTATCCCTTCGGTTACACTAAATTGTAAAGCATACCACCATTCATACTGCTGTACCCATTGCGCTTTGACACTATTTCGACCAAAGTGGGGATCATCAATGATTCCTGCCTTCCATAAATCGGTATACACATCTCCTGGCACTCTGGCATTATTCCATACGAGAGTTTCAATATCCTCAGCTGGTAATTTATATAGCCCCTTCTTTACTCCTTCCCCAGGCAGCATCATCTTGAACCTCCATCTCATTCCGTTCAAATCGGTAATCTGCTCATTTGTTTTCTCCAAAGAGAGAGTTGTATTTGGCTGGGCTACAGCAAGAGTAACAGAGCCAACTGCCAAAAAAAAGGCAAAAAGCTTCTTGAAATTTTTCATAGAATCTGGTTTTAGTTATTTATAATTCAAATCTACAAAAAATATTTATATTTGAATATAAGTTTTACATATAAATTCTATTTAAAAAATTAAATGCTACTTCTATAGTACTATCCAACAGTTCTCTTATATTTTAATAGAAAGAAATGCTCTACTTTTCGAATAAAACACAAGACCTGATATAGAAACCACTGATAACCGGCATTCGCCTAAATACTATTTAAACTATAATTAAACGCGTAAATTTATACCTATAACTTTTTTATCGAATGCAAAGACCAAGACGAATTCGAGCACTAATAGTATGCGCTTATTACCGATGGTGGTAAAGAAAGTAAATGTGATTGTGCGAAGATTGTTTCGGAATTTCGTGGCAAGTTGTACCGACCATATTTACCGAATTGATGGATGGTCCAAGACGTGTAGTGCGTGTTACACATGCCTTTATGAACATGACGAAATTGTATATCCAAAAATTATTAGACTCTTGAGAGCTAATTGTCTTCTTCTTAATGATTAAAATTATGGTCTTAGCTGTGGATAAAAAACAAATACATCCTACTTTATTAGCTAGTTTTACTAGTGAAATTCACTCAAATTACTAGCCATACACTATCAGCACTTCTTAGATTTTAAGTAGTAAATTAACAGTACAACTTACTAATAATTAAATAATAATCAAATTAAGGATGGATTGACAAAAAAAAAACTGTTACTTTATACTAAGAATATGAATAGTAAGTATTTAAACTTTTATGCTTAATCAAAAAACAACTCGATTTCTACTACTATCAGCGTTTTTTAGCATAGCAATTATGTTCACTGCTATTGCGCAGGTCAATGCATCAACTCAAGTTGTTATAGGTGTATTTGATAACCCTCCAAAAATTTTTATAAACAAAGAAGGGAAACCTGACGGTGTCTATGTTGATGTACTTAATGATATTCAGGATAAAGAAAAGGTTCATTTTATTTACAAATATGATACTTGGAATAACCTTTATAAATCTTTACTAAAAGGCGAAATTGATGTACTGCCCGACATGGCATATACCAAAGAAAGATCAAAGATTTTCAGCTTAACCAAATTACCCGTTTTAACCTCATGGTTGGAAGTTTTTGAACGTGAAAATCTGAATTTACACTATATAAATCAATTACAAGGATTGCGCGTGGGTGTTCTCAAAGGTTCAAACCAAGAGCAGCAAATGCGAGATTTTGTTCCCAAAAATTTCGGAATTAGATATCAATTATTTTCGTATGATAGTTATAAAAAAACAGCTGAAGCCATCAACTCAAACGAAATTGATGTACTCGTTGCAGACCGCTTCTTTCGATTTTCACCTTTTTACAGCAGCCAAATCAAACCAACGGGTATAATTTTAAGTCCTTCATCGCTGCACTTTGCTTTAAACAAAAATAAAAAAAAATATCTAGTTAGTATCTTCGATAAAAATCTATCTACCCTTAAAAATGATTCTGATTCAGCCTATTATAAATCATTATTTAAGTGGCTTAATGAAAACCGCACATCTTCTGTACCAAACTATATCAAATGGATTATTGGTATCATTTCGTGTATATTACTAATTGCAGTCGCATTTGTATTGCTATTAAAGAACACGGTTACAAAGCGAACAGCTGAACTACTAAAAGCAAAAGATGTAGCAGAAAAGAGTGAAGACCAACTCAAATTAATTTCAAACAATTTGGTCAACGGTATGATTTATCAAGTAGCAATTCTAGATGATAATACTCGAAAATTCACGTACCTAAGCGAAACAGTTTCTGATCTTTATGGATGTTCTCCTGAACAAGCCAAAACAGACCCCAACCTTATTATGGGTAAAATACATACGGATGACATTGCTGAAATTACCCGTAAAGAAAAAGAAGCCGCAAAAACAAGTGGCGTCTTTTCTGCAGAAGCAAGAGTGATTAATCCAGACGGAAGCTTTCGTTGGTCGTACTACATTTCGAAACCAAGAATAATCGATTCTGTTCAATGTTGGGACGGACTTGAAATCGACATTAGCGATCGAAAAAAGATGGAAATAGAATTGCAAGCCTCAAAAGAAAAAGCAATTGAATCAGACCAACTAAAATCAGCTTTTTTGGCTAACATGAGCCATGAGATACGAACGCCAATGAATAGTATAATTGGTTTTTCTAACTTATTGAAAGACCCTAATATTAGTACAAAAAAACACAATAAGTACATCACTTTTATCGAAAAAAGTAGTTTAAGAATGTTGAATATCATCGATGATATTATCAACATCTCTAAGATTGAAACGGGAACGATGGAGCTTACTTTGGAAGAAACAAACATCAACGAACTTATTGAATACTACCACTCGCAACTTTGTACGGAAGTGGAGAACAAAGATATCGTTGTAACCTACAAAAACCAGCTACCTCATGATGATGCTTATATCATCACAGATCAAAATAAGCTCTATGCTGTAGTGCGCAATATTGTTACCAATGCGATCAAACACACCAGCGTAGGCTCAATTGAAATTGGCTATACTATTGAAGATGCCATGATTCAGTTTTATGTTAAAGATACTGGTACAGGAATACCACAAAACAGACAAGAAGCCATTTTTGATCGTTTTGTGCAAGCCGATATTATAAACAAAATGGCTGTTCAAGGAGCTGGCCTTGGACTCTCTATTAGTAAAGCATACATAAAAATGCTTGAAGGTAAAATTTGGCTCACTTCTGAAATTGACAAAGGAACCACATTCTATTTTACTATTAAACATAGCCCTACACAAGTTGTAAACGTTCCAATTCCTTCGCAAAACGTTCCTACTTTAAAAAATAAAATTACTATTTTGATTGTTGAAGATGATAAAATGTCTGAACTTTTATTAACCAAATTAGTAAAACAATACAGTCTAGTCATATTTAAGGCTCGAAATGGTCTTGAAGCTGTAGAACAAGCAACTAATAATCCTGAGATAGATCTCATTTTGATGGACATTCAGATGCCAAAAATGAACGGTCACGAGGCCACAAAAGCCATTAGAGTATTTAACAAAGACGTTACCATCATTGCCCAAACAGCCTATGCGTTAATTGGGGACAAAGCAAAAATTCTTGAGTCTGGCTGTAATGAATGTATAGCAAAACCTATCAATAAAGACGAATTGGATCAATTAATTTTTCAATATTTCGGGAATTAATAGTAAGATCATCTGTCTACATGAAATAGGTATACAAGTGCTTTATGTAATCCAGATATTCTACTTCTACCAAGGTACAAACAAGCTTAAAAACTACAGTAGTACCCATTTAAGTAAGGTAAAAGGATGTAATCAAGTTAGCAGGAACCACACTGTTTCCTAAACCTTTTAAAACAGTATTTTTCAGGTTTAATCCTGTATTATGACTACTTCAGATTACAATGTGCAGCTATAAAAATCTAGTGTATATTTGATTACAGCGTATAAAAAAAAGAGCTCGATATTGGATAGAGGGCACTGAAAAACATCGCATATTTTGATTATCATCGTTTTTTAGACAATAAAAAAACGCTTGTAACAGGAGTTATATAATCCGTTGCAAGCGTTTTCCTTTTTAATCTTGATTTTTAATGTTGGTTCAATAAGGCTATTTTGAGTTTAGCTAGAGTCATTTTGAGTAATGCAGCAGTAGCTTTCATTTTTCTACATTAATTTGAGTATTCTTTTTAAGTTGACTGCGAAAATAGCTATTGCACCTTGCATTTGCATATTGGTAATGCCATATGATATTGCTCTATCATAACCATGTACATTTTTCAACTCACTATTTTTCGCTTCTATTTTATATCGATGTTTTGCTTTTTCTTTGTAATAGTCAGTTTCTTGAAAGCTGATTTGTTCTTGGTGTAAGTCCGATTTTATCGACACCGAATATGTTTTTGTCTTGGATCCTTCTTTATAACAACCCTCTTTTAAAGAGCAGGTCTTACATTTTTCCACATCAAAATAGTAGGTTTGTATTTGATTGGTTCCAACATTTTTTTTACCTTGGCGAGCCTTTCGTATGGCCATATGACCAGCAGTGCAAACAAATCTATCGGCATCTTTATTATAGTCAAATTTATCTTCGTCTTTTCTAGCTCCTTGTGCTATTGTAACATTTAGTCTGGCTACCACTTTAATATTTTGCTCCCTTGTGAGTTTGAGATTTTCTTTTCCTGTATAAGCTCCATCCCCAATAATAGTATCAACATCAATTCCGTTTTTTTGACTAATCGCTAAAAGTCTAGGTAATTCTGGTCCATCCCCTTTTTCACCTGATGTGACTACAGCCGCTGTAATGATGCGCTCCTCGGTCATAGCTAAGTGAGTCTTATATCCAAAGAAAGAACTATCAGCAGATTTATGACCCGTTTTAGCATCTGCATCTTTTGATAAGGTAAAATTTTCTTGAGTGTCTTCTACAGTTTCTTTGAGTAGATTTAATTTCTCTTTCACAGCTGGAATCGAACTTATTGACGGCTCATTTTCAATGCGTTTTTCCAACTCTTTACAATAAGCAAGTTCCTTCTCTAAGTCATTGTCTGTATTTTTTTCAGGCATATGTTCTTTGAATTCCTGCTCAAAGCTGTATACTGTTTTTCGCAGTAGCTTGGAACGTTCTCTCAATACATCGATGGCTAAAAATGGATTGGATCTTGATAAAGTATGTGTGGCATCAACGATGATAGACTTCGAACGAATAATACCTTTTTCGATAGCAATGGTGACTGTTTTGTTTATCAACAGATTTAATAGGTCGGTATCCTTTAGACGTAGTTTTCTAAATTTTGTTAACGAACTCGGATTGATAACATCGTCTTCTGGATTCATATCCAAAAAATATTTGAAGGACATATCGTATTGAGAACGCTCCACGACATCAATATCGGAAACAGTATAGATTGTTTTAAGTAGTAAATACTTAAACATACGAACGGGACTTTCTGCCATTCGCCCATTATTGGGACAGTACTTATTTAACAACTCATCGTAAATGAATGAAAAATCAATCAAATCATTAATTTTTCTTAATAGATTTTCTTTTGGAACTATTAAATCATACAACGAAGAATAATCGCTGAATTGTATTGTTTGTTGTTGTACTAACATCTAAAAAACACTTATAATTAGATTTAAATATAAGAAAAAAGGAGTAGAAATCCATAGATATCTACTCCTTTTTATGTGTCAATTTATTAGAAAGACTTTTTCAGTGCCCTCTATTGGATATCGAGCTCTTTTGCTTTCTGTATAATCTTCTTGGTTTATGGTCTAACCTCTTTTTCTACGATTTTCAAGTCGTCGATATACAAAGTCACATTTGTTAATTTAGTACCATCTATTAAACGTAAATACAAACCTGTTAATGTTCCTACAGGGATCTCTCCTGTCACTGTAAACCATTCACCTTTTGGTTTATCTGCTAGATTCACAAATACTTGAGAATAAGCTGGAATATAAAATAAGCCCATTGCTTTACCCACGGTATTCGATTCAGGAGTAATAAACATTTTCCAAGTTACTACATATACCTTTCCTGTTTGATTAACAATTGAAGGGAAATTTGTACCACCAGCAGGTAATGTAGAAATCGAAGATTCCTTTTGTCCTGTTACTAATGAAAGTTTGGCGCTGAAATTACCTGCAAAAGGTTTTTCTGAATTTATCAAACCAGGTGCATCACTTGAAAAATATTTTTTCCAAACCCCACCACCGTCTTCAAATCCAGCCAATGCTGCAGTACCTAGTAAGTTAACATCGTGCATAGCAACTGGCACATCTGTAAACGATTGCAATACCCTGTTATCTGTAGATTTTAAAACGGTTCCGTTATACGAAATGGTAATTACATCTGGACGGTAAATTTTATCCGTAAGTTTCAAATCCAATATCGTTTGGTCCAATGCATTCATTGTTACAGAAGCGATCGAAAATGTGATTCCGTTTACTTTTACTGTAAATTTCGATTTCACATCAGTAAAGGCAGCAAATTCACCTGCAAACGGAATTTGGATGGTTTCATTTTGTTGCTCTCTAATTGTACCTGATAAAACAAATGGTTTGCTTGAAGGCACCACTTTGATCGGACGATTAATTATTACCGTTTTAAAAGCACTTGGAATGTTCAAGCCCGAACGTGTAACGCTTAATGAAGCTCTAAAGATACCTAGCTTTTTAAAAATTATATCTGCCTCAGCTGTTCCTGCTGAACCAACCACATCTGATGGTGAAGCAGCAACTCCAGCAGCTAAAACTTTACGTATTGACCAAGTTCTTGCTGTAGGCTCGCCTTGTGTAGTAAGATCAGAGAAATGTAGTTTGTCTCCAGCTTCAACATATACAGTATCTTTACTACTTAGATCTAAGGCTACATCATTTTGTTTAATCACAAATTTTGGAGCAAGAGTATCATATACTTTTACCATAAAAGTGGTATCAATTACCCATCTATTTGGGGCAATTTTAACTGAACCTTTAAGATAATTAATGTTATTCGTGTTTCCTCTAAAAGTTACTGAGTCCTTAAATACATTGTACAAACGTACTTTGCTTATTCCAGGCTTTGTAAACTGTAAAATCACAGTCAAATCTTTGGTAATTGTATCCCCTTTTTTGATTACCTTAAAAATAGTATCTTTAGTCTTAATAGGACCTTGGAGGAAATTAACACCCTGCTCAATAGTCCACTTATGATCAATTGCCCCTTGAGACAAATCTGTAAAGCTCATGTACTTATTTAAGGCAACATTAAGTGTTTTTACGGTTCCTGCACTATTATAAAAGCCAATATCACTCAGCGAATTTGGCGCTTCGTATTCAGTCTGACATCCTACGAAGATACCAGACAATACTAATCCGATTATTAATAATTTATTTTTCATCTTATTTATGTTTTAATCAAGTTGTTATTAGTGATGTAATTATGTTCGAATTAATTTCCAACAATTTCATACAATTTAGGATTGGTTATTATCTCTCCATTTGGTAATGGGAAATAAGCATGAGCCGCTGCATTGTAATTTTTGGCCGCTTCTTGAAACTCATTCCAAGTAGAATTTGCCAAAGGATCTCCTGCAGGAACTTCAACAACGATTGATCCCCATCTTGTTACAGTTGCACCCATCTCATCTTTGGTAACGAACTCTTTAGAATAATATCTTCTTGCCGCCAATTCTTTGAAACGATCTAGTTTAACGTTCCATCTTCTTAAATCCACATTTCTTTCACAACCATAACCCTCAGCAGATAATTCTAATGGATATTCTTTGTATCGTAAATGTTTAGTCAAAGATTCTTTAGTGTAAACCACATTATCATGATCATTTGCAGGAAACTCACCTGAATTTATCAATCCTAACAATTGCAATCCTGAACGCTTTCTTATCTTATTAATTTGAACTAATGCACCGTCAACATCACCCATTTCAAGTAAACACTCAGCATATTGCAATTGAATTCCACCCAAACGAATCAGCCTTTCATTGATACCTGAACGAGTTTTACCAGGAGACAATATATTTTCACCTCTAGTCAAATCCCAGTTGGTATGCTTTCTCCAAAAACAAGTCATATTCACGTTGAAGATTGCAGCTTGACCCGTTTCTGCTCTTAAATAATAAGGCATATCAACATCATCAACAACTGCTACAGACCAAGACGTTCTTAAACTAAATTTTCTTAAACGTTTGTTTCCAGTAGTTTTATCAATTACATAATTTCGTTCATCTTTGGTGTCCATAACATCATTTCTGTATTCTTTGATCAACCAGTTGGCTACAACTGCACCAAAATAGGTTCCAGGAGCACCTGTAAATTGTAATTGCAAACCTGCTGAACTCGCTACATCTCTACTGTCATAATTGTTGTAGTTGTCTGTATAACCAGTAGCATATGATATTTCAAGAATAGACTCATCATTCAACTCGTCCATAGTCGTAAAGTTACTACCAATGTTTGGCATCAATTTGTAACCGTAATTATCAATAACGCGCTTAAAGTACGGAGCAGCTTCAGTAAAATTATTCTCATACAAATAGGTTTGTCCTATCAACGCTTCTGCCGCTCCTGCAGAGGCTCTACCTTTGTCTTTTCCAGTCCATGCAGCAGGTAAATTTTTTACTGCATATTCCAAATCAGCAAGAAAAAATTTCTTTACATTTTCTGCAGTTTGCATTGGTCTGTAAAAATCAGCTTCACTTACAGGTACGTCATCAAAAATTGGAAGCACTCCACCATTAAATGAATGGTACAGATTGAAATAGTGAAATCCTCTAAAGAATCGTGCTTGCGCCAAAATCTTATTTGCAAAATCAATATCAGTTGCAACCGTTAACGTTGGAATAATTCTCTCTGCTGCCAGAATAACTTGATTGGCTCTAAAAATAGTAGTATAGTTTGCCGCCCATTTATCATTGATTGGTTGCTCTGCATTGGTGAAAATTTGCAAATAGTACGGGTTACTATTAGCGGGTCTTTGGTAACCATTAGCCCATGCCAAATCTGTACGTGCTAATTCTTGAATAAGCGCATGATTTTTTGGACTTGCAAATCCTTTGTAAACAGCTGTTAATCCTGTTTGTAAATCTTTAGTGTTTTTCCAAAAATTATCGGTAGAGATAATGTTTGGGTTGGTTTCATCCAACCAGTCTTTCTGACAACCACTTATGCTTAGCGTTAAAGCTACGGCTACAAATAGTTTTTTGTATATATGTTTTTTCATTTTTCAGTTTTTTAAGTTGGGTTAATTTAAAATTCGAGTTGCAAACCAGCAGTTACTTTTGAACTTTGAGGAACGGTTCCCTTATCAATACCACGAGTACTTAAACCGTTATTCCCTACTTCAGGATCATATCCTTTATACTTAGTAATACGTAACGGGTTTTGAGCCGATACAAAGAAGCGTAATTTGGTTAAACTTAATTTGTTTACTACATTATTAGGAACAGTGTATCCCAAAGAAACATTACGAAGTCTCACAAACGTCCCATCTTCTAACCAATAATCTGACCAACCTCTGTAGTTATTGTGCAATGCACCTCTATCTGCAGGAACTTGAGAGGTAGGGTTTTGAGCTGTCCATTGGTAAATTAAATCTTTGTTGTTTGATGATTTATATCCTAATGCTTTTCCACCATTGATGATCTCTGCTCCAAATGAACCATACCATTGCATTGAGAAATCGAAGTTTTTAAAATTGGCTGAATAATTTAAACCTATTTCAAAATCTGGAGTACCACTACCCGCAAATCTACGGTCGTCGTTAGTGATTTTTCCATCACCATCAGAATCTACATAACGTAGATCTCCTAGTTTAGCCGTAGGATCAAGTTTTTGATATTCAATTAACTCCTCTGAGCTTTGAACCACACCATCTGTTTTCATCAAGAAAAAGGCACCTGCAACATAACCTTCTGCCAAAGCCGATACTTTATCTTGGTCATTATCTTGACCTGATATTGTACTTCCATCAAAATACAACAATTTGTTGGTACCACTCATTTTGGTAACGGTATTGCTGTTTTTAGTAAAGTTAACTCCTAAGTCATGTTTGAATTTTTTTCCAGTTCTGTAATTCATCGCCAATTCAATACCAGTGTTTTTCATGTCACCAACATTCAAAACCACATCAGATCCAGAACCACCACCAGCTGTTGGAGGTAATAAAACAGGAAACAACATGTCTTTCTTCTGCGTTACATAGAAATCAGAAGTCAAGGTTAGTTTGTTATTTAAAAAACCAAAATCAAATCCTAAGTTGGTCGAAACTGAAGTTTCCCACTTTACATTTTTGTTTGCAAAAGCAGTTTGAATTCCTCCCTGAATGTAATTTTGATCTGCCCCTGTACCCAAGACATAATCATTATTCAAATCAATACCTGCACTATAAGAATAATCAGCTACACCAGAATTTCCTGTACTACCTCTACTCGCTCTCGCTTTGAAATTTGAAACAATTCCTTTAATCGGTTTCCACCATTCTTCATCTGAAGCATTCCAACCAATCGATGCCGATGGGAACCATTGAAAGTGCTGTTGATTAAATTTTGATGATCCATCTCGACGTGCACTCACGCTCAATAGGTATTTCCCTTTGTAATTGTACTGCGCTCTACCCAATGTACCAATAAACTTAGTCATTCTATTTTGTGTCCATTGGTTGTTACCTGATCCAGCATTAGCTAGCCCGTTGGCGCCATTTAAAACCGTAATATCATTATCAACAATATCAAATTTTTCGGCGTAGAATTCACCATACGTATATTGCTCAGAAGAATAAACAGCAGTCAAACCTAAATTATGATTTCCAAATTTCTTATTATAATTTAAAATATGCTCTAGCGTTTGTTTGGTCGCTCTTGAACTTAAATTTCTAATTTTAGATTGTTGAGTAGGTATTAATACTCCTTGATTATCATAAGCAATAAAAGAAGGGTTTATTGTAAAACGTGAAGAATTGTCATAACTAACTGCTCCCCTAACCGTATATTTTAAATTTTTATTAAAGCTGTATTCTGCACTAATATTTCCGTCAAAATAATCTCTGAAGCTTTTATCATTAGTCTGTAACTTTGCTCCAATATAAGATAAACGTGTCGTCTCATTGGCATCTCCATTAGAATTGTCAATTTGAGTTTGATCTGCCGTAACTTGATTTCCATATGGATTATATTTTACAGCATCCAAAATCAATCCCCAAGGCGAATATTGTGTGTATTCATTTCTTGCAGATAATCCAGTTGTAATTTTCCAATTCCCCTTGTTAAACTGAGTATTAGCTCTTACATTATAACGCTCGTAGTTTGAATTGATTAACGAACCTTGTTGTCCAAAATATCCACCGTTAATAGTATAAGACAATCCATCTTTACCACCTGAGATACTAAGATTATGACTTTGAATAGGCGCTAGATCATTTTCAATAACATTATAAAAATTACTATTATTAGTTAACTGCGTAGGATTTGCCTCGATAGTAGTCCAAGAATTCCCAAATACAGTTCCACTTTGATTATTTTTATTTATGAATTCCATGTATAGTTTTTCTTCTACGGTAGGTACAGGCATATGTCTGTAATTACTTTGAACACCATAGTAACTATCCAGTTTAACTTTCATGATTCCAACCTTTGGTTGCTTAGTAGTAATTAATATTACCCCAGCAGAACCTCTAGTTCCATAAATAGCAGCCGAAGCAGCATCTTTTAAAACATCAATAGTTTCAATCTCATTCATACTAATGTTTGGATTGGCATCATAAGGTATACCATCCACAACGTACAATGGTCTATTACTCCCCAAAACAGATGATAATCCACGAATTTGAACGTTCGCCTCTGCTCCAGGATCTCCAGAACTTGACGTTACATTTACCCCTGCAATCAATCCTTGTAAAGCAGAACCCAAATCTGAAGTTGCTGATTTTGCTACGTCTTCTTCTTTAACACGGCTAACAGCCCCAGTTACTTCTTTTTTTCTTTGTGTACCGTACCCAACAACGACTACATTGTCTAATTCATTTAGGGACTCTTTTAAGTTAACGTTTATTGAAGTTCTTCCGTTTACTTTTGCATTTTGAGTCATAAAACCGATATAACTAAATGATAAGACATCCGTATCTTTAGCCTGAATTTGGTAGTTACCATCAAAGTCCGTTACCGCACTTTTTCCTTTCGAATCTTTTATGATAACACTTACACCTGGTAAAGGACCTCCATCACCAGTAACTTTTCCAGATACCGTTTGGATTTTTTGTGCTTGGAGTACACCAAAGCTAGAAAGCAGCATTATCGCCATCAATCTTGATTTGAGTTTCCAATTAGTTTTTAAATTGAATTTCATTTTATAATAAGTTAATGATTAGTTAATACAAATATCAAAAATTAATCATGAACATACTGTAAGCGAATTCCTTCTCAAGACAAAACAGCACTTATATCGAGTTGTATTCTAGTCACAAAGGCTATGTGTCTAGTTTTTGTCTAGTTTTTATTTTCTTATTAATTCAATAAAATAGGCTACGAGAGGAGAATTTGGTAAAAAAAACACAATTAAATTATGACTATCAATGTATTACCTACTAAAAACTAGATTATTAAAAAAATGACAGCAACAAATCAAGCGTTTTGAAGTGATACTAACTGAAACAAAAGTAGACTGGCTTGTTCAGTTGAAAAAGTTGTAGGTTTTGTTAAAATCAGTTAAAAGATCGCTATCTGAAGTGTAGATTTCAATCAAATTCTGTATTCCAAAAATAGATTTAGAAGCCTATAAAAAGGTGATTTTTTAATAAAATAAAAAAACCATTACATGCAAATGTAATGGTTATGATATTATTTACTCCTATATATAATCCTAATTTATCTTGCTTTTTTTGCTCTATTCTATACAGCAGAGACTTAAAAGATTTTCCTTTACGAAAAATGATAAAGAATAAAAAAGGCAGTGTCCTACTATATATTGAATCAAACAGAACTGAATCTAATTGTTTTTGATGAAAAAATCCACAATTTATACTACCGTTTTCATATAATCATTGACTTTATTTCTATTCAGAAAAAACATTTATCTCTTAAATCACCGTTTTAAATTTTAATACCTCTTCAATTTGCTCACTTCTATCTAACTATTTTCCATAAACCAAAGATGGTCACTTTATCTTAATCCAACAATAACAAATGTTTTTTTGAATGCAACATATGGTTTAATTTGCCTTAAAACCTAACAAGGGCGGTAGTTAAACCAATTTTAACTTATAATATTATCACTGCCATAAATTAACTTCCTTGGACTAATTATCCACTCTTTCTTATTGCTTTCGCGAATGCGTTACTACTGCCTTTATCATGATCAAAACCTCCAGTTGTACTTTTACACTTCAATGATGATCATATAAACAATAGAAAATATAATATCTGGTTCGAAAGAGAATCTGATACCTTTCAAGAACCTGGTACTTTATACCGTGAACATTATTTATTGTACCTATTTTAAATTGAAACAGCAACCTTCATGGTAATGATTTTTTATAACAAAGTTATTTCTCTCTACCTATATTAAACTTAAAACTACACTCAACTTAAGTTGCAAATCTTGCTGATAAATACCGTTTAGGCATTTATATTTTTCAAATTGAAAAGCGAGCCCATATAAATTTTGTAAATGGAAATTCAAGTCTTATATTTGCTTTCGAATACAGAAAACTATGGAACAATTTATCGTATCGGCTAGAAAATATCGTCCTCAAACATTTAAAGATGTTGTGGGACAAAAAGCGATTACCAATACGCTACTTAATGCCATTGAAAACAATCACTTGGCCTCAGCTCTGTTGTTTACAGGACCTAGAGGAGTTGGTAAAACGACTTGCGCCCGTATTTTGGCTCGAAAAATAAACCAACCTGGATATGATGATTTAGAAGAAGATTTCTCTTTTAATGTATTCGAATTAGATGCTGCCTCAAACAACTCTGTTGATGACATCAGGAACCTAATTGACCAAGTACGTATCCCGCCACAAACAGGAAAATACAAGGTATATATCATTGATGAGGTCCACATGCTATCTTCTGCCGCTTTTAATGCTTTCTTGAAAACATTGGAAGAGCCACCAAAGCATGCCATTTTTATTCTAGCAACTACAGAAAAACATAAAATCATACCAACGATTCTTTCTCGTTGTCAAATCTTTGATTTTAAAAGAATCACAGTTAAAGACGCAAAAGAACACCTTGCTGAAGTAGCTACAAGCCAAGGAATCACCTTTGAAGACGATGCTTTACACATCATTGCCCAAAAAGCAGATGGTGCTATGCGTGATGCTTTGTCAATATTTGACCGTGTTGTTTCCTATTGTGGTACCAATTTAACAAGACAAGCTGTTACCGAAAATCTAAATGTTCTTGATTACGAAACATATATCACGATCACCGATTTATTGATAGAAAATAAAATTCCAGATTTGCTATTGGCTTTTGATGCTATTTTGGCAAAAGGATTTGATTCACACCATTTTGTATCCGGTCTCGCTAGTCATTTTAGAGATTTATTGGTGAGCAAAACACCTGCTACCTTAAGTTTACTTGAAGCTGGTGAACAAGCGCAAAAATTGTATGGAGTTCAGGCTCAAAAATGTGAAGCAGACTTTTTATTGAAAGGTATAGCGATTGCCAATGAGTGTGATTTAAAATACAAACTGAGTCAAAATCAGCGTTTGCTCGTGGAACTTTGCTTGATGCAATTGGCCTCTATCACTTTTGATGGAGAAAAAAAAAAGTTGAGTCTTTCATAATTCCGCCTACTTATTTCAGGAAACGTGATTACTCCATAGCCGATCAAACGACGGTAAAAACTACAGAAGCAACCGAAGCTCCAAAAGTTACAGCTGCTCCTACCCCACAACCCGAAGCGCCAGTAGCTTCAGTAAAAGTAGCAACCCCAAATTTTGATGGGGCAAGTGTGTCTGCTTTTTCGTTAGCAAGTATTCGTGCCAAAAAAGCATTGGAAGAAAGCAGTAAAAACTTTGTAAAACCCGTCAATCATACGGTATTGCCAACAGAGCCTTTTACAGAAACCGAAATGCTAATTCAATGGAACAACTACGCAAAAAAACTCGGAAATAAAGGATACCGAATCATGGAATCCTTATTAATGATTAACGATCCCAAACTTGTAGGCACCACACAAATTACAATCGAACTCCCAAATGAAGGGTCTAAATTGGATTTTGAGAGTGAAAAAATTGGATTACTAGGACATTTACGTGGCCACTTACACAATCACGACATTACCATCGATGTAATTGTTAACGAAGCCATGGAAAACAAACGTAGCCTGAACGATACCGATCGCTACAACCGTCTACTGGAAATTAATCCAAATATCGAAATCTTACGCACTACTTTTGGCTTAGAAGTACATTTGTAATCTCACTATCTTTCTTTCTAAAAACGATTATATCTATTTCTTTTGACTGGAATAAAGTATTTGTTTTCGAATAATTTCTATTAAAAAACAGATTAAAGGCGTTTTTTTGAATTTATTTTTACAAACGTCAAACTACTATTAAACAATACATTATACCTCTAATCAGTATTGCAATCTCATTAGAATCATTACCCATAAAATTGCTTTGGCACAGTTGTTGAAAATTACTAAACAACAACAACAAATTAAAAAGTACAAAACAATTTAAAGTATAGAAATCATGAGAACATTAAAACTAGTAGCCGTTGGATTATTCTTAGTAGTATCAAGTGTAGCAGAAGCACAAGTATCCTTGAATGTAAATATTGGTAGCCGTCCGGTTTGGGCACCAGTGCAAAGAAATGTAGCCGTAGATTTTTACTATGTGCCCGATGTGCACGCTTATTATGACACAAGAGCTTCTATGTACGTGTACCAAAACGGAAACAATTGGGTGCGTTCAAGAGACCTACCTACGCAATACCGAAACGTTAACATCAACAACTGTCAAACTGTAGCTTTAAGCGGTTACCGTGGATACCGTCCTTACGAACATTATAGCAATCACAGAGCACCGCAACGTGTTGTGTATGTAGAGAATAATAGATATGATGATCACGACCATTATGACCGTCATGATTACAACAAAAAACACGATAAAAAGTATGATAAAAAATACAACAAAAGACATTAATAGTTGAGAAAAATACTTGGTTTGGTTGAGAAAAAGAGCATCAGTGATGCTCTTTTTTTTGTTAAGAAAACTTCAAAAAACCATCATAAAAAATTATAATTAGTACATTTGAAACTATTGCAAATTAATATTAAAAAAATGCATCCATATTTTACAAAATCCTTTTTTGTCGTTCTTTGTTCTGCTCAACTTATTAGCGCGCAAAAACCACAAAAACCAACTAGTGGCGAAATCTATAATCAGATTCAGAAATTAAATTTCTTGGGCTCAGTACTCTATATTGCAGCACATCCCGATGATGAAAATACCAAATTAATATCTTATTTATCGAATGAAAAAAAGGCTAGAACGGCCTATTTATCGCTAACTAGAGGTGATGGAGGACAAAATTTAATTGGTCCTGAACTGCGCGAACAGCTAGGAGTCATTCGAACACAAGAATTATTAGAGGCTAGAAAAATCGATGGCGGACAGCAGTTTTTCTCTCGTGCCAATGATTTTGGTTTTTCGAAAACACCAGTTGAAACCTTAGAAATTTGGGACAAAAAAAACGTACTCGCTGATGTAGTTTGGGCGATTCGAAAATTCCAACCCGACATTATCATCAATCGTTTTGACCATCGTACCTCTGGAGATACGCACGGACACCACTCTGCCTCTGCGCTATTAAGTGTTGAAAGTTTTGATTTGACCAACAATCCAAAAATATATCCTGAACAACTGGCCTATGTAAAACCATGGCAGGTAAAAAAACAATTTTTCAATCCGTCTTACTGGTTTTATGGCAGTCAAGCGAAATTTGATGCAACTGATAAATCTAATTTTGTGGCTTTTCAAACGGGTGTTTTTTACACTAATTTAGGGAAATCAAATGCTGAAATGGCTGCTTTGAGCAGAAGTTCTCACCAATCGCAAGGTTTTGGTAGCACGGGTAGCCGAGGTGACGAACTCGAATATTTAGAACCTATCAACGGTTTGAAATCCAACTCCAAAAACGATATATTTGACGGAATAGACACGAGTTGGAACCGTGTTCCTGGTGGTAAACCTGTTGGTGTTTTGATTTCGAAAATAATCAAAAATTACAATTACAATCGACCTGACCTTAGTATTCCTAATTTGGTCAAAGCTTATGAGATGATCCAGTTATTAGACGAAACGCACTGGAAAACCATAAAATCAGAAGAGATAAAAAACTGCATCATAAATTGTGCTGGGTTGTATCTTGAAGCAGTAAGCAATCAACCGACTGCTACAGCAGGAGAAACGCTGCAACTGACGCTTGAAGCCATCAACAGATCGGAGGCTAAAGTAGAATTGGAAAGCGTAACCACTTACCCTGATCAAAAATCTACTACTCAAAATATAGCATTGACCAATAACCTAGATCGCAAGTTTAAAGTGGCGATGACAATTCCGGCAAACACCGAGGCTACACAACCCTATTGGTTGAAAGAACCTGGAACGTTGGGAATGTATGCCGTGAAAAATCAGGAAAACATTGGAATACCAGATATTATTCGAACCAACAAAGTCTTTTTCTTTCTAAAAGTAAATGGTTTAGAAATAAAAATCGAGCGCCCTATTGTGTACAAATACAACCACCCTGCCAAAGGCGAAATGTATGAGTATTTGGATATTATTCCTGAAGCTTCGACAAATTTTGTTGAGAAAGTTGTTCTTTTTAATTCTAATAATGCCAAAGAAATTGCTGTTGTAGTCAATGCAGGAAAAGACCATTTGAAAGGAGAGCTGCAATTGGAACTTCCAGAAGGATGGAAAGTAACTCCAGCCAAATTTGACGTTAACCTAGTAAAGAAAGGCACAGACAAAACCTATACTTTTTCGGTAACTCCTCCAGCAAAAGCGACAGAAGTGTATGCGAAAAGTAGTTTGACCATCAATGGCAAAAAATACAATTCGGAACAAATAAATATCGAATACCCACATATTGCAAAACAACAAATTCTACAAGAAGCTGAGTCTAAGTTTATCAAACTAGACATCAATATCGGATCACAAAAAATAGGTTACATCATGGGCGCAGGTGATGCTGTACCCGCAAGCCTAATCCAAATGGGCTATGATTTATCCTTTTTAAATCCGGACGAAATCACAACGGAAAGCATTCGTCCTTTTGATGTGATTATTACAGGTATCAGAGCCTACAATACCATTCAACCTTTGGTTAATAAACAAGCCATTTTGTTTGACTTTGTAAAATCCGGAAAAACGATGATTGTGCAGTACAACACACCAAGTTTATTGGCTGGCGTTCAATTGGCACCTTATCCATTAACGCTTTCGACCAATAGAGTAACTGAAGAGAATGCTGATGTAAAGTTCTTAGCACCCAATCATCCCGTATTGAATTACCCTAACAAGATTACCAAAGAAGATTTTAAAGGCTGGACACAAGAACAAGGATTGTATTATCCGAGTAGTCATGCGCCTGAGTTTACCCCTATTTTGTCTGCACATGATACGGGAGAAGCTGCGGTAGATGGTGCGTTGCTCGTTGCGCCTTATGGCAAAGGGTATTACGTATACACGGGCTTAAGCTTTTTTAGAGAATTGCCCGAAGGTGTAGCGGGAGCTTACCGATTGATGGCAAACCTGATTTCGCTACAAAATCAAACTGCCGAACCAAACTTAAAAACAACGCTTAAAAAATAGAGTATGGAATCGAAAAAACCAAAACGTTGGGAGAAAAAATATACTTGGGTGTTAATTGCAAACGCGATCTACATTACTATCTTCTATTTAATAATGAAATTATATTCTTAAAAAATGGAGATATTTGATTGGATCATACTTATAGTTACCCTACTTTTTATTGTAATTTACGGCTCTTTAAAAACCCGAGGAAGCAAAAATGTACAAGATTTTATTCTAGGCGGAAACGAAACGCCTTGGCATACCGTAGGATTATCAGTGATGGCTACGCAAGCTAGTGCCATTACTTTTTTGTCCACACCAGGACAAGCTTACCATGACGGAATGGGTTTTATTCAGTTTTATTTTGGATTGCCTATTGCCATGATTGTCATTTCGCTCACCTTTATTCCTATATATCACAAGTACAAAGTTTTTACTGCTTATGAATATTTAGAGAAACGTTTTGACCTAAAAACTCGTTCTCTTGCTGCGATATTATTTCTATTTCAACGTGGACTTGGAACTGGACTTACTATTTATGCGCCTGCTATTATTTTGTCGGCATTATTGGGATGGAATTTGACGTATATGAACATCATCATTGGTTGTTTGGTTATAATTTATACCTTTTCTGGAGGAACAAAGGCGGTAAACGTGACCCAAAAACAGCAAATGTTTGTGATCATGTCGGGAATGATGATTACCTTCTTTTTGATTCTAAATTATCTTCCTAACGAAATGACCTTCAGCAATGCGCTTCACATTGCGGGTGCGAATTCCAAAATGGATATTGTGAGTTTCTCTACCGATCCTGAGGAAAAATATACTTTTTGGAGCGGAATCACAGGAGGTTTCTTTTTGGCGTTGGCGTATTTTGGTACCGACCAATCACAAGTAGGACGTTATCTATCCGGTAAGTCTGTTCGTGAAAGTCAGATGGGATTGATCATGAATGGCTTTTTAAAAGTGCCAATGCAGTTTTTTATCTTGCTTACAGGTGTGATGGTTTTTGTATTTTTCCAGTTCAATCCAGTGCCTTTAAATTTCAATCCGAATAATAAAATCACGATCGAAAAGTCGCAATACAAGGATGAATACCACAAGCTAGAACAAGATTTAGCAGTTTTGTCTGAAGATAAAAAAGTTGTCAATATTTTGTACATCGACCAACTTAATCAAGATTATGACAATCCTATTTTGAGAAAAGAACTGGTTGCACTGTCACAAAAAGAAAAAGATTTACGAGACAAAGCAAAGGATATTATTTTGAAAGCCGATAGCAATAGTGAAACCAATGATAAAGATTATGTGTTCTTTCACTTTATCCTTCACTATTTACCCAAAGGTCTTGTCGGTTTGTTGCTTGCGGTCATTATATCAGCAGCGATGTCTTCCACGGCCTCTGGATTGAATGCTTTGGCTTCAACCACAGCCATTGATATCTATAAGCGAAATGTAAAAGGCGAAAAGACAGAAAAGCATTATCTGAACGCTACCAAATTATTCACCTTACTTTGGGGTGTTATCGCCATCCTTTTTGCTTGCGTTGGAACCTTGTTCGAAAATTTGATTCAGCTCGTGAATATCATTGGATCCATTTTTTACGGAACGGTTTTGGGAATATTCTTAGTTGGATTTTATTTCAAGTTTGTCAAATCCAAAGCTATATTTTACAGTGCGGTAACCAGTCAATTGGCCATATTTGTGATTTATTATTTCACCAATATCATTTATCCAAGTGGTAAAGAAACCTTAGGGTATTTGTGGCTGAACTTTATTGGCGCTATGCTCACCGTTGTACTCTCCATGTTATTGCAACTACTTTTTCGCAAAAAGAGGGATTTGCTGGTAAAATAAAAAGCACAAGTATTTCTGAGATTTGAATCGAAAGCAAATAGCTTGCCTATACATGAAAAAGCATTGAAGTCTTAATTATCAGTGTATAAAAATAGTTTCTCGCGTGCAGATAGGCGTGTGAGGATAGCAGTGAAAAGTCCACAGTCGCAATGAAGACAACGTAAGTGTAAAAAGGATTTGCACCCTATAGAAGCCTTTGTATTACCAATAGAATAGCCCAAAAACAAAAAATCCCGTTTCAAGATCTGAAACGGGATTTTTTAATGTATAGCAAAAGCTTATTTACTCCACTCAGTAATACTGTCTTTGTTCATCTTCACATAATCTTGGTTTCCTGCTTTTTCAGAAGCAATCAACGACGCTTTGGCTGCTTCAAGAGCACCATTGCGATCTCCTTTTTTAGCCAAGATTAACGATTTAAGTCTCAAGTAATAAAAAGGTTTTTCTGGTGTCAATTCCAATGCTTTTTCAATGTAAGTATTTGCTTTGTTCACATCACCATTAGATTGCAAGAAGTATTGTGCTGCGGCAAAATAATCACCACCAGTAGCACCACCTAATACTTTTTCGATGCTTTCCATTGTTTTTTGTTGCGTTGGCACCTCAAATTTCATAGATACAAAAGAGTGCTCCCAAGCCATTTCTAGCGCCGCTCCATTGGTATCAATATTGTTGATTCCGATTGTAAAAGTCTCTACTGCGTTTGGAATCGCGATTTCTTTTACCGTCGTTTTTAGCGCTACGTTAGCCTCTTCAAAAGTTTTTGGCGTTCCCCAGTTGTCTGTCGTTTTATAGAAAATCACATCCCAACTTTGAATATTAGGAATTGTGTACAACGAATATTTCCCTTTTGGTAACTTTTTTCCATCAATAACTACATCGTCACTAAAGGTGATTAGGGTATTTTCATTGGCACCTGTTCTCCATAATTTCCCAAAAGGAACTAAATTTCCGTACACTGTTCTTGTACGTGCTGACGGACGTGAATACACCACATCTACCTCTGTAAGACCAACTTGTTGGTGAATTTCAGCTTTCGGGCTTTGTTGTGGTGTCTGAATCTGTGCTGTCATTGTAGTTTGTGAAAGTACTGCGACTAGAGCGATAAAAATATTTTTCATGTTATCTTGTTTTAGTTTGTGCAAAAATAGTAAAAGTGATTGGTTGCGAATTGAATAATTACTGTAATTCGCTCACAACTTTATAATTCAGTTCCTCAAAATGGTTGATCACTAAATCTGCTAGAGCCAATTCTTGATCTTTGGAATGGGTACTTTTATACCCCACACAATAAATTCCTGCCGCTTTTGCAGCTTTCACTCCATTGGTACTGTCTTCGATCACAATGCAATTTTCTTTTGGCGCAGTAGATAGTGTTGCTGCATGCAAGAAAATAGCCGGATTGGGTTTTGACTCCGGAAAATCTTCGCCACTCACCTTATGTGTGAAATATTGGTTCAAATTGAAACGGTTAAACACTCTTTCGATCGTAACCTTAGACGCAGACGAGGCCAAAATCAGTTGCATGCCGTTTGCATAACAATCTTTGATTAGCGCTTCTACTCCCTCTAGCAAAAACAAATCTTCTTTGGTATCAAAAGCATCATTAAATAAAGCTCTTTTTCGAAGAATCATCTCCTCAACATCTCCTTGAAGTCCAAAAAGTTCTTTTAGTTTCTGGTACGTATTGCGTGTTGAAAGTCCGGTATAAGTCGTATATATTTCCTCGGAAACTTCGATACCCAACTCTTTGTAATGTTGAAAATAAGCGTAACGGTGTACGGGCTCCGTGTCAACAATTACGCCGTCCATATCAAAAATTATTGTTTGTATCATTTTTTGTTTTTCTATTTATAAATTAAAATAAGTTGCAGCTTAAACGAACCAATTGGTAGTTTATTTAATCAGATGTCTAATTACAGTTTCTGCAGCGTACAGTCCAAAAAGTCCTGGCATATAGCTGTTAGTTCCGTAAAATGATCTTTTATAGTTGGCTCCGTCTGTCATTTTCAAACTCGATTGTTTTTGAATCTCAGAGGAAAAGACCACTTTCAACTTATCTATTTTTTCTTTTTTTAATCGCTTGCGAATCGTTTTTGCAAAGTAACAATTCACAGTTCTGCTTATGTCGGCTACTTTAACTTTTGATGCTTCCATTTTTCCACCCGCACCCATGCTCGAAATAATTTTAACTCTTTTTCGCTTCGCACCAATGATTAGGTTTAGTTTTGGTGTGACACTATCAATGCAGTCCAAAACATAATCGTACTCTTTTGAGATAATTTCAAAAGCACGTTCTGGTGAAAGAAACTCTTGTATTTTGATCAACTTCAATTCTGGATTGATATCCAACAAGCGGGCAGCGATTACCTCTATTTTGGGTTGCCCTACGGTAGAATGCAAAGCTGGTAATTGTCTGTTGATATTGGTAATATCTACCACATCGCCATCCACGATTGTCATGGCGCCTACTCCTGCACGCGCCAAAAATTCGGCTGCAAAGGAGCCTACTCCACCTAGTCCTACGACCAAAATGTGTGCCTTTTGTAATTTTTCTAATCCTTCTGTTGTAAATAAAAGCTCGGCTCTTTCTGTCCACTCTGCCATTGTATATTTCTTTTTAAAGTTCAAGGTATCGATAATCTACCACCACCTTTGTTTCATTTTTGATTTCAACTCGTTTTAAAAACCTGCTGAAAATTATGTTCAATAGTTTGCTGTAATTCAGCAATTGTTTGCTTTTTATATTTTGCCGCTAAAGCATACACATCGGCTATGTCTTCGTCGATTGTATCGGTTTCCAAAAAAATGCGATCGTCTGGAACCGAAAGAAATACGGTTTCTAATCCTGGATTTCGAACTAAATATTTCCCGAAAGACAAATAAAATCCGTTGTTTATTAATTGTTTGGCCAATTGTTCATTTTTCGAATAACCATGCACAATCATTGGTACGGTGATATTGAGACGCTTTTTTGTCGCCATCACTTCATCAAAAGCGGCCACACAATGTAGCACTACAGGTTTGTTGTATTCTTGGGCAAGCAACAATTGTTTTTCAAAAACAACTTGCTGTACTTCCATCGGAATCTCGATTCGTTTGTCCAAGCCACATTCTCCTACGGCCAGGCAATTGGGATCACTCATTTTTATTGTCATAAAATCAAGATCCTGTTGCAACCTACTTTCGTCAAGATACCACGGATGAATCCCTATCGAAAACTTCTCATAGTCCTCATTAAATGCCCAAGGATATTGATTGACTAATTCGAGCGTAGCTGCTTCCTGCGTGTAGCGGTGTGTATGTAGGTTGAAAAACGACATTAGTCATGAAATTTTTTGACTCCCGCTTCGATTTTCACTTGCAAATCATTTTCTAGCGGCACTCTTGGGCACGAATACGCATGGTTGTAAGCGCAATACGGATTGTAAGCGGTATTAAAATCGATATCAATGCTGTCGCCGGCTGGAATTTTTAGATCAATATAGCGACCACCAATATAGGTCTCGTTACCCGAAGTTAAATCAGAAAACGGAAGGAACAAATCATTTTTATAGGCTGCTTTTCGAGTTAAGACAATATCGCGATACAGGTTCAAAACACATTCTTTCCCTTTGATGGTAAAATGAACTTCGCCATACTTCACATACAAAGGAGCACGACTAGTAGAGGTTTTCATTTTGAACGCCTTTTCTTTTTTGGTTCGAATGAATTTCGCATGGACATAAAAGTCACTAGTAACAGGATAAAAATCTAAGGTTTTGAAGGTAGCCAAATCAGCCGCTTCCAACGGACTTGTTTTAGCTGATGCATATTCAGCATTCAGTTCTTTTTGAAAAGCCTCACTTTTTTTGGCATCAAATTGTTCTTGTGCCAAAGCAACTACTGACCAAAGAAAAAGCAATACTGCAGCAGTATTTTTCATATACTATTTTTTATGCAAAAATAGTCTAAAAGTTACCATGAGACCAAGAGACCGCTAGACAAAGTTTTCTACCTTTGTAAAAAATACAAAAACCAGCATGCTTTTAACCGCTTTCAAACGTTATTTAAATAATTTCAAGGGATTTTCGAGAGAAATATGGATTTTGGCCCTCATCACCTTTATCAACAGAGCGGGAACGATGGTGCTACCCTTTTTATCGAAATATTTAAAAGAAGACCTTCATTTTACCTACGGCGAAGTGGGATGGATTATGGTTGCTTTTGGGTTTGGATCCATGTTGGGTTCATGGCTTGGAGGTAAATTATCCGATAAAATAGGGTTTTACAAAGTGATGGTTTTCAGCTTGTTTACTACCGGAATTTTCTTTTTTGTGCTGCAGTACATCACTAGTTTCTGGGGATTGTGTTTTGGAATGTTTACCATAATGACTTTGGCCGATATGTTTCGACCAGCAATGTTTGTCTCTCTAGGCGCTTATGCCAAACCTGAAAACAGAACCCGTTCGTTAACGCTGGTACGATTGGCTGTAAATTTAGGGTTTGCCGCGGGACCCGCATTGGGAGGATTAATCATTATGGGAATGGGTTACCAAGCCTTATTTTGGGTTGACGGAAGCTCGTCTGTGATGGCTATTTTAATCTTTGCCCTATTGGTTAAAGAAAAAAAGAAAGCCATACAGCATGATACCGATAGCCCTAGCATAGAAGTAGCCTCGGTATTCAAAGACAAAATTTTCTGGATCTTTCTGTTTATCAGTTTTGTTACTGCAATGATCTTTTTTCAATTGTTTACAGCGCTACCGTTGTATCACAGCGACCAATTTGGGTTGACGGAGTTCCAAACAGGATTGCTTATGACCTTAAATGGTTTATTGATTTTTGCTTTAGAAATGCCCATTGTCAGCTATTTTGAACGAAAGCAAAAGGGGAAAATCAAAATCATCTTTTGGGGTGCTTTGATGATGGGATCTAGCTTTTATCTGTTACTCATTGATTTTTGGGCCGGAATGCTAGTGCTTGCCATGATTTTGATTTCGATCGGCGAAATCTTTGCTTTTCCGTTTTCGAATGCCTTTGCGTTGAGCAGAGCACCACGCGGGCACGAAGGCAGGTACATGGCCTTATACACTATGAGTTTTAGTTTGGCCCATATTGTGAGTTCAAAAGCAGGATTGGGTATCATAGCCGATTTTGGCTATCAAGTCAATTGGTTAATCATGGGAAGCTTTGGTGTGGTTGCGGCTTTTTGTTGCCTTTGGATTCAGAAGCTATTGGTTGTAGAAAGCCAAGCTGCTTAATTATTTTCATCTCTAATTTATAAAGCGAAAGTTCAAATTGAACTAATCATACCTTTGATATCCTTATTAATTGGTGCTGTTCGCAATGTGTAAACCGAAAGCTTCACTACATACAATAGCTAGAGCACAACATTCTAAGGTTGAAACTATAACCAATTTTTGCTGAAGCATCCTTTATGTAAAGTATAAGATTGGTTTCCCCTACCCAATTACTTCATTACAAGTCTTTTTCCTTTTCTAAAACCTATAACTATAAAATTAGTTTTAAAACTACATAAATAGTTGTATAACTAAAAATATAGTTGTACGTTTGATTTGCGTTAAGGATAGCAGGCGGTATCCTTTTGGTGTCTTGCCTTTTTTTGGCAAGAGACCAAAAGATAAAGCCGAATAGCCTGACCCGCTCTCTACGCAACGAAAGTGAGCGGGGAACGCCCAAATAATCATTTTACTATGCAAAAATTAACGAACAAGGAAGAGGAAATCATGCACATTTTATGGAAGCTAAAAAAGGCTTTTGTAAAAGAAGTAATGGAAGAAATCACTGTAGATCCGCCACATTACAACACTTTGTCCACCATTGTGCGCAACTTAGAAGAGAAAGGATATGTCGCATATACCGCCTTTGGAAAAACGCATCAGTACTACCCTATCGTGAGCATTGAGGAGTATCGAAAAAAGTTTATGCACACCGCAATTGACAATTATTTTAACAGCTCGTACAAGAATATGGTGTCGTTTTTTGCTAAGGAAGAAAAAATTTCGGCAGCTGAATTACGCGAGATTCTTGAAATGATCGAAAATAAAAAATAGCCTATGGAAAATGTTTTAGTATACTTCATGAAATCTAGCGGATTGCTGGCGCTATTTTTTCTAAGCTATCATTTTCTTTTACGAAAAGAAACCTTCTTTGACAATAATCGATGGTTTTTGCTATCCGGTCTTGTCACTGCAGCACTTTTGCCTTTGCTATTTTTTACGAAAATAAAGGTAGTCGTAGCCGGACTTCCCAAACTGAATTGGACTGCTTTGCCGCATATTGTCGAACCGGACGAAAAAAGTATGTTAGCGTATTGGCCACAGGCATTGCTCCTTATGTACGGACTTGTAACTTTATTTCTGACCGCTAAAATGCTGTTTGACTTTTATAGTTTACGAAGCCTACTAAAAGGAAAAGAAAGGCAGCAAGACGGTGATTTCACTTTGATTGCCACCAAAGATAATTCCGCACCTTTTTCGTTTTTCAAGACCATCGTGTATAATTCTGAATTGTATTCGGAAACGGAATTGTCCAACATCCTAGCGCACGAGAAAGTGCACAGCGATCAAAACCACACGCTAGACGTATTGCTTTCTACTGTATTTTGTACGGTTTTTTGGTTCAATCCGTTTGTTTGGTGGTACAAAAAAGCCATTTTGCAAAACTTAGAATTCATAGCCGATCATGAAGCTACCCAAAATATAACCGACAAAAGGGCCTACCAAATCACGCTTTTAAAAATAACAACGCAACAGCCTTACGTTGCCCTCACCAATCACTTTTATCAATCATTAATTAAAAAACGAATTGTTATGTTGAACAAAAATCAATCTAAAAAAAGGAATGCTATGAAATACTTCTTAGTTGTTCCAGCACTTATTGCCTTCGTACTTGTTTTCCAAATCAAAATGGTAGCGCAAGCACCCAATAGTTTACCTATTAGCGGCACTTTAAATACTATTGACCATACCATTAAAAAAGATGCTACGGATCAAGAACTTCAAAATACCACAACCCTTTTTAAGGATACACAAGATGTAGAATTACTTATCTCGAATGTGAAACGTAATGCAACTGGCGAAATTATAGGTATAAAGGTAACTTTTGACGATCATATGGGTAGTTCGGGTACGAATGGACAAAAGGGGACTAGACCGATTGACCCTATACGTATCGTGTCTAAAAAAATGGAGGATGGTACTATCGAAATTGGTTTTTATGCCGAAGGAGAAGAAGTGACGAACCCAAGAGGTGATTCTGATGAAGAGCAAAGCACGATATCGATGGGGAGCAAAACAAAAACGAACGCACAAACTATCACAACTTCAAGCACGACTACGAGCAATACAACTACGACCACTGAACGTCCTCAGCCAGCAGTAAAAGCAGTGAAATCTGCCGTACCGAATAGTAAAGAAAGTAAAACGACTAGCAGTACCCATACGATCAAAATTTTAGAAAGTGCAACCGACGGAATTCCGCTAGATGTGCAGTACTATATTGATGGAAAAAAAACAACGAAAGCAGCCGTAGACAAACTAGACCCCAACACGATTGACAAAATGAATGTCGATAAGGATACCGAAAAAGGGAATACGATTAAAATTACAACCAAAGCTGCAGTAAAATAAAGTTTAGGATTCTTAGTTGTACTTCTTGGATGCTAAGGTTCTTTGCCGAAAAAGACAAAAGCAATAATACTATTTTATCATTGAGTTTACGGCTTGAAATTTTGTCAAATAGAGCGAAGTTGAGATTATTTAGTTGTCCATGGAACGAGGTTTCGACTACGCTCAACCTGACATAATCATAATTCTAATCACGATGTCCATCTGAGCTAGCTACCCTAATCTTTTGGCGAAGGGTCGAAGACTTCTGGTAGTGTGATTAGAAGTCCGTAATAATTGTAAATACTGTTTTGAACTTTGTCAAATAGAGCGAAGTCTAGATTATTTAGATGTCCATAGAACGAGGTTTCGACTGCGCTCAACCAGACAATAACCACTCATTGTACATTGGTAAATGCAAAACCAATAAAGTATAATGTCGAATTGTAAAAATCATAATTCTAATTACGATGTCCGACTGATCTAGCTGCCCTGAGCTTTTGTCGATGGGTCGAAGACTTCTGGTAGCGTCCCTAGAAGTGCGTAATAATTGTAGTTACTATTTCAAATTTAGTCAAATAGATCGAAGTGGAGATTATTTAGTTGTCCATAGGACGAGGTTTCGACTACGCTCAACCTGACAATCACCAATTATTACTCATCAGTAAATCCAAAACCAAATAGTATAATGTCGAATTGCAATAACCATAATTCTAATCTCGATGTCCGTCTAAGCTGTGCTGCCCTGAGCTTTTGTCGAAGGGTCGAAGACTTTTTTCTGATTTAGTTGTAGAATTGAAATAATCATAATTGTAAGCACTATGTCCGTCAGAGCTAGCTGCCCTGAGCTTTTGTCGAAGGGTCGAAGACTTTTTTCTGATTTAGTTGTAGAATTCTACTATTCATGATTGAATTTACTGTTTTGAACTTTGTCAAATATAGTGAATTTGACATTATTTAGTTGTCCATAGGACGAGGTTTCGACTGCGCTCAACCAGACAATCATCAATTATTATACAGCTACATCCAAAACCAAAATAGTATAATGTCAAATTTAAATAATCATAATTCTAATCACGATGTCCGTCTGATCTAGCTGCCCTGAGCTTTTGTCGATGGGTCGAAGACTTCTGGTAGCGTCCCTAGAAGTGCGTAATAATTGTAGTTACTATTTCAAATTTAGTCAAATAGATCGAAGTGGAGATTATTTAGTTGTCCATAGGACGAGGTTTCGACTACGCTCAACCTGACAATCATCAACCATAAAAAAACAGCAAATTCAAAAGAAACCACAACTCATTCCTAACGCTATACAAACCAAAAAAGCAGTACTAAACCCAAGTTTAGTACTGCTTTTTTTATATTGTAAATTTGAATCAGGCTCTAAAAAAAGAACCTGACCAACCTATTGCTAATTTCTATCCTTCAACATTCATGTCTAGGGCAGCGTTTTTCTTAGCGTCATTGGCTTTCAAAATTTTATCATTTAATTTGATTAGACGATCCAACTGTTTACGTTGCACTTTATATTTGATATAGTACTTGTACAACTCTTTCCCCACAAAAAATGTAGACAAAGACGCTCCCGTAAGTACACCCACTAAATAATACGTAATATTCATAACTTCTGAATTTTATAATTTAAAATGCGTTTTCATCTCCTTTGAGTGTAACCATCACCGTCAAAAAGACAATTTTAAGATCGGTTACCAAACTCCAACGTTGTACATACTCGATATCTGTGCGAACTCTTCGTTTCATGTCTGATACTTTCTTTGTTTCTCCACGCAAACCTGATACCTGAGCCAAACCTGTGATTCCTGGTTTTACAAAATGACGTACCATGAAATTGTGTATGTGGTCGTTGTAATCGGTTGTGTGTTTCAACATGTGCGGGCGTGGTCCTACAACACTCATGCTACCCATAAGCACATTAAAAAACTGTGGCATTTCGTCAAGGCTTGTTCTTCTGATAAATTTACCAATTGGAGTCGTACGTGCGTCTCCTTTTCGTGCTTGTTGACTTTCGTCTCCAGAATCCACATACATACTGCGAAACTTCAAGCACCAAAAAGGTTCGTTCTTCTTACCTGTTCGCAATTGCTTGAACAATACAGGTCCTTTACTTTGCTTTTTGATAATGATCGCAATGATTGGATACAACCATGACAATATAAAAATAATAACAAACAAACTAAAAGCCAAATCAAATATTCGCTTCACCAATCGGTTATTGGGATCTTGCAGCGGCTCATATCTGGGCTTAATAACATGAAAATTATTAAAATTACCAGCACTAAAATGCGCTTTGGACATCGCAGAGAAATCAGGAATAAACTTCAAGCGCATGCAATGCTTATCTCCCAACTCAAAAAAGTAATTCAAATCGGTGATAAAATCTGCTTTGGTTACAATGTACAATTCATCAATTTTATCCTCTGCAGCTTTGTTTATGGCTTCAGTCAAGGCTTTTCCAAAAATCTTTTTGTTATTGTACTCTATATCAGAATCCTCATTGATAATCCCTTTAAAGTGGATAAAGTACGCATTGGTTTCCAAATCTGCAGCCAACTCAATACTTGTTTTGTTGAATCCCCAAATGGCAACGGTGTACCTTTTCTTTACCCAACGTTTTAATTTGTTGATCACTATGGTAAAACCAATACGAGACCCAAGAAAATAGATTAATAAGAAACACAGTTGGTACAAATTGGCCTTACTCATCACCACGTACAAAATGTCATCGTGGAAAAAGAAAATGTAACTGTGCCATAATATTCTTTGGGTCAAAAAGGCACGCCAGCTATCACCATAAAACTCTTCCAAGTTAAACAACTTGTCCACGCGATACAGTCTGAAATAGGTTACAGAAAACAACCAACTCAAAACCGTAATCGGAATCAATTTATTGAAGACGATACCACCCCAACTGGCTTCGATATTGGTAACAAAATGCAAGAAAATCAAAGTACCCAAAATCATAGCCAACATGTCTACCATCAGGCAGCCTATCATAAAGGCAAATTTATGTCTGTTACGCATTCCTTACTTTCGTTTTTAGTATTTTAAATATTTGAAACCCTATTGCTCCCACTATACTCCCCAATATGCCGTAGTACACATCCATTAGATCGGGACTTCTACTTTTTAATAAAAATTGTCCTCCTTCGGCCACTAGTACTACTAGTGCAGCAACGATCATGTTTTTTAGCAAACCAATCCTGCGCTGTTGTTTGTTCTCCCTGATTAAATTTTTATAGGAATAAAATTCCAGTAAAAACCCCAACGCAATAAAAGGAACCGCAGTTCTAAAATTGTAATTCCGATTACTCCAGCGAGAAAGCCAACCAGGTAGGTAACTTTCAGACCTCATATTGGGATCAGGCAACCACGAATAATAAAAAACTGCTGCCACAACGAATACCAAAAGTACCTGCACTATTCTTTTCAACATGTTAATCTGCTATTTTATTAGCATTTACTCAAAAGTTATGATTTTTTCCACCATGACTTTTTCACATTTTCTTCTTTGTAGGTATAGGCATAATCATAGCCATACCCCATATTTCTTCTCATTCCGTTGATCACTAGACCTACGTTTTTCAATTGCCCTTTTTTGATGAAGTTGCTCAACTGTACTAATGATTTCTTTTCGGTAAAATCGGCACGTGCTATATACACTGTTACATCTGCCAATGAACTGAAATTCAAAGTATCTGAAACCAATTGTACGGGAGCTGAATCAATAATAATGAAATCATAATTTTGTTTCGCCTCTTCCAACAAAATTTCAAAAGTTGAATTGGTCAACAATTGTGTTGGGTTAGGTGGAATCTCACCTGACAACAATACATCTAAGTTTTCTGAGAAATTCGTTCCTTTGATAATATTTTGCTTCCAGTCTTCGTTTCTATTGGCCAAAAAGTTAGTCAATCCAGGAACGTCTTTGGTCACACCAAAATAATCGTGCAGTTGAGGATTTCTTAAATCGGCACCAATTAAAAGTACTTTTTTATTCAAGTTACTAATCGTAATAGCATTGTGAAACGCACTAAACGATTTTCCTTCTCCTTGTACCGAAGAACAAAACAAGACTACATTTCCGCTTTTCTGCGCCTTTGCAGGTAACAAATAGGTAATGTTCGAAAATAAAGTACGGGTTGCTTCTGCAATGACAGAACGTGAAGTAGCTGAATTATCCAATTTCTCAGATACATTTATTTTTGGCATGGTTCCTAAAAAGGGTACTTCTGAAATCTCTCTTGGTAAATCTTCCTCTGAATGAATTTTAGAATCCATCATTAGGCGTACGTAGGTAATACCAAAAGCTAGTATAAATCCAAATAAAATAGCGCCCAATATGAATACTTTCCTTTTTGGATACGTATCTCCATAATTGGTTTGTGGTGAATCCAAAACACTTAAGTTCGATTCAAGTATAGCACCGTTTAATAAGGTCTCTTCTTTCTTTTGCAACAAAGACAAATAAGTCTCTTCTTTCAAAGCCAAGTTTTTGTTGATATTCCCCAAATCCTTGTCTTTGGTAGGGATACTTCTTGCCTGCGCAGCTGCTGTATTTTTTTCTACATTATTCGCCGCATTGGTTTGACTTAAATAGCTCAAATAATCATTCAATGAACTAATGATGGCTTGCTTTTGTACACGCAATCTAGCGGCCAAAGCCAAATATGCTGGATTATTTTTTTGTGCTCTTTGCAATAAAATTTCACTTTCTAGTAAACTTGCATTGTAACTTACCAATTGATTATTGATTGCTGGTGCTTGCAAATTATAATCCGTTCCCAAGGCTGTGTTCCCACTAGCGCGTTGCACATCTCTCAATGCCGAACGCGTTAATGCAATTTCACGTTGGTTTAACGAAGCCGCTGCCGAAGTAGTGCTTTTTTCTACCGTTTTAGTAGCGATAAAATCTTCTAACACATAGATATTATTATCACGCAAATAACTTTCTTTTACACGCTGAATAGAATCTTTTTCTCTAGCAAAGATCGCAATACGCTCATTTAAGAAGGCTAATGTTTTGGTATAATTCTTTTCTTTGTTTATAATTATGGTCTTGTCTAAATCTGAAATTAATTTTTTTAAAATTTTAGTAGAAAGCTCTGGATTGGTTCCTCTATAGCTCAAAGCCAAATTATTGCTCGGACTTTCAAAAGATTCAATTCCTAAGGTTCCTTTCAAATTTTTAACCGCCGTTTCGGTAGGTTCTACTGTAACCACATACTCTTTGTCAAAATAAAAATCAGGTTGACTTTTAGCCTTTGGCGTTAGTTCAATCGTAAAAGGTAATCCTGCTACTACACGAGTAGTATTATGCCCCTGTAATAGAAAACTTTTCTCGGTAGCAATATCTTTCACTTTAAAACCTTCTGCAACAATCTGAACATCATATTGCTTTTGCGGCAAGGAATCATTTGACCCTACAGCTTTTACAAGTAACGGATTGTCTAAAACTACTTTATTCTGCAAATATCCTTTTTCGTAATAATTGATATTCAACGTTAGATCGCTTACGATTTTCGCCAAGAAGTTATTCGAGGTGATTAAAGCTTTCTCTTCTTCAAGACCGTCTTCTTTTTCTTTTTGCAAATTGATCGTTGTCACAATCTGTGCGTCTTTTTCCTTTTTCTTATCAATATTAATCAGTGCAGCCGTCTCATACGATGGCGAAACAGACTCTAAATAAAAATAAGCCGCTCCAATGCTTAACAACAAACAGATGAGAAATAAAGGCCAGTATTTTAAATATCTTAAAAGTTCTTTCTTAAAATCCATGATTAATTATTTCGAATGATTAGAAAAATAGCTAAAACCGTACTCAAGACACCCAACACTTGTAATGGGTCTCTAATCACGCGACCACTATTCACTCGGGCCGTATTTGGTGTTACCAAAATCACATCATTTTGTCTGATTCGGTAATCTGGATTAGACATCCAATTGGCAGTAGTCAAGTCAATATGAAAAACCGATCGTACACCATTGGTCTCTCTAATCAATTGCACATCTTTACGTTTTCCTGAATAAGTCAAATCGCCTGCTAAACCAATGGCAGTTAATAAACTAATTGATTGTTCCGTAAAATTGATAACACCTGGATTGTTTACTTCACCCAAAACAGTGAATCTATTATTAACAACACGAACCTGTACCGTTGGGTTAACTAAATAGCCTTCGTTAATCAAGGTTTGTTTAATTTTCATTTCCGCTTCAGAGGGTGTTAAACCTCCAACTCCCATTTCATTCAAAATTGGTAGCATAATCTGCCCTTTTGGGTTTACCAAATAGCCAGTCAATTGCAACATCTCTGTAGACATTTGTCCACCTCCACCTGTCGATTGAATATTAAAGGGTGCAGCTACAATGGGATTCAAATCACTAACGTCTACTTTTAAGATGTCATTGGGCTGAATCTTTGTCGTGGTATACACCAAAGCCGTATTATCATATTCATCTAAATCTTGTACGTACAACATTTTCTTTTTGGTTCCACAAGACTGTAGCACCAATATCAATACTAATAGGATCGAAATAGGGAGTTTTTTCATGGTAATATAAAATTAATTCTGTATTTAGGTTAAGGTTCTTTTATTCGAATGAGATACTGTTTCTATTATCAAGAGTACATTATCGCAGGATATATTGTTTTAATGCGAGGGATTTTTTTTGGGCTACCACACGTAAAGCTGATAATCCATGGTATTTATAAATATTATAATCTTCTTTCAATACTTCAAAAGCGCGTTGCGCATCAGTACTCATACCACCCATTCGCATTTTCACGATGTATTGGTTTACATAACTCATTTTGATTTTATATTTGTACAAATAACGCAGTAAAAACTCCGTATCCGAAGCAATTTTAAAATCCAAATTATACAAACCGTATTGATCCACCACTGCTTTTTTCAAATACACTGTTGGATGCAAAGGCAACCAACCCGATTTAATGCGGTCGATACTGAAGGCGCCACCTATTCGATTCCGAATCAAACGTTCTTCGGCATCATTAGAAACATAGACTCCATCTCCATATACCCCTTCAATAGTACTGTCTTTTTCAAATTGTGCTACAATTTTACTAATGGCAGTGTGGTCATAAAATTCATCATCAGAATGCATTAATCCAATCGCATCACCAGTCGCCAAAGCAATTCCTTTATTGATGGCATCGTACATCCCTTTGTCTGGTTCGGACACATAGGTCGTAATCTGATTACCAAAAGAACGGATTACTTCTTGAGTGCCGTCCGTCGAATTACCATCGATCACAATGTATTCAATGTTTTCGTAATCCTGGTCAAGCACACTCTGAATGGCTTTCGCCATCGTTGCTTTTCGATTGTAACAAACTGTAATGACACTTATTCGCATGTATACCTGCTATTTGGATTATTTTTTTAACTTACTTTATGATGAATTCTCCGCAAAAGAAACGAAAACTTTTTATAAAATCGTACTATTTCCATATAGAACGCTAATTCTCGATGAACGGCTTCTTTTTGTCGATTTCGAAAAGGGAAACGCTACCATTGGAATAGCAATTAATTAAGCAAGAGTACTTAATTTTACACTAAAGTACTCCTACCTAATAAATTATTATTTCTTCATCAACAAAGTATCAAAATAGTTGATGGTCGTTTGCAAACCTTCTTCCAACTGAATTTTTGGTTCCCAACCTTCCAACTTGGCTTTTGCTAAGGTAATGTCCGGTTGTCTTTGTTTTGGATCGTCTTGCGGCAAATCCATATGAATAATTTTTGACTTTGAACCCGTCAATTTAATCACTGCTTGCGCCAATTCCAACATCGTAAATTCATTTGGGTTACCCAAATTTACTGGACCTAAAAATGCAGGCTCTGATGCCATCATACGAATCATTCCTTCTACTAAGTCATCTACATATTGAAACGAACGAGTTTGCAATCCATCACCAAAAATAGTAATGTCTTTCCCTTCCAAAGCTTGTACGATAAAGTTAGATACTACTCTACCATCCGCAGGATTCATGTTTGGACCGTAGGTATTGAAAATTCTAATAATTTTGATGGCTACATCATTTTGATTGTGGTAGTCCATAAACAAAGTCTCTGCGCAACGTTTTCCTTCATCATAGCACGAACGGATTCCGATTGGGTTGACATGCCCCCAATAGCTTTCCGGCTGTGGGTGTACCAACGGATCCCCGTATACCTCACTTGTACTAGCTTGTAGCACTTTTGCTTTTACTCTTTTTGCCAATCCCAACACATTAATCGCTCCCATCACCGAAGTCTTGATGGTTTTTATTGGGTTATATTGGTAGTGTACTGGTGAAGCGGGACAAGCTAAATTGTAGATTTCGTCTACTTCGGCATAGAAAGGCTCTGTGATGTCATGACGTACCATCTCAAAATAGGGATGATCCAACAATTCAATAATATTTGATTTGGCTCCTGTAAAATAATTGTCCAAGCAAATAATTTCATTTCCTTCGTTTAACAATCGTTTACACAAATGTGATCCTACAAAACCTGCTCCTCCTGTTACTAATATTTTTTTCATGATTTATTTTTTTATTTTTTATTTTTTAATAATGCTACTTTGGTCTGAATTTGAAAAAAGTAATGGGATTTAAAACGCGCCAAATAAAAGCCTTCCTTGCCATCTAAGAATCCCAATTTTAAGAAGTAAGCGCCCAAAAAGTAAACGGCAGGTAACAATCCTGTGGTTAATAGCCCATACTTAATTTTTTGATTTAAAGATAATTGTTCATTACTGCCCGATTGCAATTGCAAAAATCGTTGTGCTTCCCAACTCGAATAGGCATTATGTTTGGCAATATAATGGTCTAAGTCTTTAAAATCCTTGTGTGCTACTTTTGCCTCTATGACACCCACATTCCCTTCTATGATTGGATGTTCATGTACCTCCATATCCAAATGGCTCCACAAATCTTCATCTATTTTTTCATAGGCACCTTTACTTCTTTTAAACAAGGCTGATTTTTTAAAACCGTAGCCGTAGCGCAATTGTTTCCCCATGAAAAAATTCTCAAATTGAATGGTGTATCCATTAAAATTTGAATCTATAGTTTTGATCGCAATTTCGTCTACAAAAGCATCGGTTACAAATTCATCTGCATCTAGAAACAGTACCCAGTCGTATTTGATTGTTGCGTTTTGCAATGCCCAATTACGCTTTTTAGGAAACTTACCATTCCACTCAAATTGCAAGACCTCTGCTCCTTTGGCTATAGCAATCTCTTTGGTTTTATCAGTGCTGCCTGAATCCACCACAATGATTTGATCAAAGCGAACTAATTTATCCAAACAAGAGGGTAAATTTAGCTCTTCGTTTTTTACCGATACGATGACGGTGATTGGTATTTTATTCAATAGTTCTTAATTTTAAAAATTTAGCTGGATTACCTCCAACAATAGTATTTTTTTCAACATTTTTAGTAACTACACTGCAAGCACCAATGATTGCATTTTCTTCAATAGTTACTCCAGGCATAATGAAAGCGCGTGCTCCTATAAATACATTTTTATGAATAGTAATTTTGCTTGTAATTAAATTAAATGCAAGACTATTAAAGTCATGTGTGCCTGTACATAGGTATACCTCTTGCCCTACTGTTGCTCCTTCAAAAATTTCTATTACGCCTAACGTGTAGGCATTTGTACGATCACCCAAGCAAGCGCGGTCATGTAGGATCAAATTCCATGGAATTTGTATCCGAGCTCTTTGGTGTACAAAGGGTTTTCCGTAGATGGTACAACCAAATAACTTGAGCCAAAAGAGACGCCACGCATTAACGGGTTTTGGCGTCCAACTACACAATAGCATCCATACATATTCCCAAACTAACATTTTAATGCGATGTGAAACGGTCCAAGGAGAATCATATGGAGAATTCTGGTCGTAAACGGTCGGACTATTTTTCATTTAATTCTTTTTCAAAGTCAGTAATAAACATTTGTGCAATCTTTATTGTTGAAAAATCTTCGTACACTTTTTTAGCACTTTCTCCAATTGTATTAATGAGCTCAGGGTTAGATATTAATCGTATCATCTGTTCTTTTAAGTCCTCAATTTGGTGATCAGTACTTTGATTAAAGCGCAAACAATTGGTTTCACCTACTGCATATTCATCAAAACAAGGGTGGTTAGACAATATGGTAGCACAACCATATGACATTGCTTCCCGTGGGGCAACTGGTCCTGCATCTCCAGTACCATCTTGTATTGGATAGACGAAAATTTTTGATTCATAATAGTATTTAGATAATTGATCCTGATCATAAACTGGCCCAATAAAGTTAACATTGCCACCGCGCTTTTTTAAACTCTCAAAATACTCAACGCCTGCTCCACCCTCGGCTAATTCCCAAGGCCCTACAATTGTAAGTTCCCACTCCTTCGCTACAGATGTAGGAATACTATTGAATGCATCAATGAGTATATGAAGTCCTTTTTCTTGATCCAAACGACCTACAAACAAAATTTTATTGACTTTATCAGTTTTAAAATCTTTTAAATCGAAGGGAACTGGGTTTGGTATGTAGCAGAGTTTTTTTAAGTCTTCTTTTTCTAATTTAACTTTTAGCATTTCCAAAATCATCAGCGAACAGGCTCTAAATTTTGTGGCTTTTTTATAAAATTTAAATTGCCATTGTGGCCTTCTTTCTACGCTCACATATAACTTACCTTTGCCTTTACTACTAAAAAGTATAGGTAACCAGAAAGTATTTGAAATCACAATATCACTATCAATATGGGATAAAGTTCTCCTAGTATAGAATAAATCGTAGAGTTTTAAAATCGCCAAACTTTTGGGAGTAGAAAAACCTTTTATACGTATGTGCTGCACACCATTAGTTATTTCAACATTTTTTAAGGACACATGTCTTCTACTAATATGAACTACTTCATGGCCCATTTTCACAAATTCCTGTCCTAATTTATCATAAATCTTTTCAACTGCACCACCTAAAATAGCAGGCACCGGCAAAAAAGCTCCTTGAACAATTGTAATTTTCATAAATTAATTTTTAAACAATTTTATGTAAAGACTTAAGGATTGAATAATAGAAGTCATTCAGCTTTACTTTGAATTTTCTAGTTTACTCACAAATAATATTTTCTCAATCAATTTCCTTATAAAGGGTTCTACATATTTAGCTATTAAATAAGAAATAAATGCAAGTATGACTATAGGTAATAATGGTAACAATAAATGGGGGATATGTGAAGTAATGTTGTTGAACTTAATAATAAGTGCAATCATAGCGTTCTCATGAATCAAATACAAAGGATAACTCACAAAACCAAAAAAGTGAAATAATTTATTGGAAGTAACTAATTTAAGATTTGTGAAATAAATAGGGGAAAAAAACAAAGCAAAAATACACAGGACAAATGTGATTAAATAAAAATCAAAACTTTTGTGTTTTAAAATTTCAATTGCAGCTACAATAATCGATAACAAAAGTGCTGAATATAAAAAAGATTTTTGTTTTGTAGAGTAATAAATATATGCTAACGCACCTACCGCAAAGTATCCAAAATAAATGAATGAAAAACTATAGCAAAAGGAATATAGAATTTCAAAATGCAATTGATAACTTATTAAACAAATAAAATACATTAAAATTAAACCTATAATTGCATTTATTTTTCCCACTGTAAAATAAAGAATACCAAAAATGAGATAAAATTTTACTTCTGCATATAAAGACCAAAAGGTACCTTCTAACTCTGGTATATAGATCCCTGTAAAAAAATTAATCCAATGAGGTTCCATGAAAATTAAACCAGGAATTGCAGATTTTATATCAGGTAATCCGTTAGGTCTCTCAGACAAAAAATAAGAAGTTGAGTATATCAAAACTGTAGCAATTAACATTGCTGGGAATAACCTTAGCCAACGTTTACTAATAAATGTCAAAAAACTTTTACTCCGCTCTAATGACATTAAAATAACAAAACCAGATATTAAAAAAAATAATTCAACACCTAAATTACCATATTTAAAAATTGGAAAATCACTATACCTCGTACCATATGGAACTATATTAGGCCACCTAGAGTAAGAATGGTACAACATTACCAAAATTATTGCCATACCTCTAAAACCATCTAAAAAATTAATTCGCTTTCTGTCCATAATTTATTATTACAATGCACATTTAAATTAAAATATTTTTTTTATTTAGCATATGATCTATTTTAAAATACATTCATATTTATGTAATAAATTTGCACCAACTGTCTGCAGTGAATATTTTTCATCTATCAGTTCTCTGCCATTTTTACCCATTTCTTGTAAGGTAACCACTGGTATATTAAATATCAGGGTTAAATTTTCCTTTATATTATTTATATTTAAATCAATCCACCATCCACAATTATAGCTCTCCAAATCCTGCCAAGGTGTACCTTTTGTTGTCAGGACAGGTACACCTGCAGCCAAAGCCTCCGCGACCACAATACCAAAATTTTCACTATGTGTTGGCAATACCATCACGTCAGCTGACTTGATAAAATCCCATTTTTTTTCACCATACTTGGGCCCAACAAAATAAACATTATCCAAATCATTTGAAGACTTTTTTAAATCGTCTATATAAGATTGATCTCCATTTCCCGCAATTTCTAAACTCCATTCTGACGTGTCCACTGTTTTCCAAGCTTCGAGTAATAATTCAATTCCTTTTTTAGGATGAATACGTGACATAAAAATTATTTTCTTAGATCCATACTCTACCTTAACATCTTTTATTTCTGATGTATCTACAAAATTTGGAATAATAAACAAAGTATTACTAAAACCCAAATATTTGATGCTTTTTTCCTCCATTGCGGCAGTGGCATGCAAATAATCGGCATTTTGAATCGCTTTTCTTTGGTACAAAGCCATAGCAAGTTTCTTTTTCCAAGGATTATTGTTCATAATCCAAGGTTCTAACATACCATGTGGTGAAAGAATCACTTTAATACCCAACTTTTGTGCGGCTGCCTGAAATATTGCATTTTCGGGACTCCATATACCATTAATATGCACAAGATCTGGCTTTTCCTGTTGGATAAAAGCAGTAAACTGTTTTCTTAAAAAAGGTAAGTGTTTTAAACCAAATTTAAAGAAAGTTACTTTTATACCGTCTATTTTTATAGGGTTCGGCGATACCCCAGTCGCAATAACTAATTCGATCTCCGCTTTTAGTGCATTCGATAACAATCGCATGTATTCAGTAGTACCTCCACCTGTTGTATCAATGCCTGCAATAAAATGGATAACTTTCATATTTAAATTCAAATCTAATTAGCTTAATTATAGTACTGCTGCCGATATGCAAGCATTATTATTTATTTTCTATTGCAGTTCTTTATAAACTTCTTCTATGCGATCCAACGCATAATCCATAGTGAACTGCTGTATGTGTTGAATTCCTTTTTCAATCCTACTTATACGATTTTTATCCGTTTGATTGATTAGCGCTTCAACAACTGTAGCGGAGGCTGTAGTCCAAGCTTTCATACGATCCGTATTTGTTGGCATTGGTTCAATATAGCTTGCAGCGGTACCTCCTACCTCATTCATTGGGGCTTTATTTACTGTAATAACTGGTGATCCTGAAGCCATTGCTTCAATAATAGGCCAACCAAATCCTTCGTCCAATGAAGGAAACAACAAGCAAGCTGCTCCAGAATAGGCAATATTAATATAGTTATCTTCTAAATTACAGATAAAATGGATATCTTCTTTATACGATGACTGTTGTTGCTTGGTTAATAGTTCTTCTGACGGAAGTTCACCTATTAAAAATAAAGGCAACTTATGGCTACTTATATTTCTCCACTGATCATAAATTGCAATAACTCCTTTTCGGTTTTTGTAGTATTGATTCCCTCCAATGTGCATGATATAGCCTTGTGAGGCATCTATACTTAATTTAATACTCATTGACGCCCTAGATTCGAACGGATCGAGTACGTTAAAAGTCCTACTTAAACCATTGTAACACACACGCGAAAGCTCAATTGCACCAAGATGAAATTGTTTTAAATCTTGTTCCGTCTTCTGGGAGATGGAAATAAAATTTTTCCCTTTTGAAAATCCTTTTCGAATGTACCTTTGATATAATTTACCGGTTGACGATGTTGGGTTTTCAGGAATTTGTCCTAATGCAGATTTCAGTGCTAAAAAATCATGGCAATGGACAATGTGTTTTCTATTCGAAACTAATGGTATCCATGGACCAAGCGCTTGATCTGCAAATACAAATAAAGTATTTGGAGCTTCTTTTCGTAGTTTTAGCCTTACTTCAATAGGAAAAATAAGGTATTGATCAACATAACTCATCCATTTTTTTATCGAACTGCTTTTTGACAATTTATAAAATCGTGCAGACGGACTCCAAAATACAACTTGATGTCCTCTAGCCTCCATACCTGTTTTAAGCATGTTTGCATACCTAGGCATGCTTTGATGTGAAAGAAAAGAAGGATGTGTAAAAATTACAATTGTCATTGTTATTTAATAATTTATAGAAGGCATACACCTAATCTTAAAATACTGCCGAATATTTAATAAATCTCTGAAACCCTATCTTCTTTAAGACAGGCCAATACCAAACCTGTAACAAGTACACCATAACCCAAAACAGTTGGCTGTGCCCATTGCCCTTGAACTAAAGCAACGCAGGCCGTGCCACAAAGTGCAAATGGTAATAACTTTTTTTCTTTAGGTAATCTAAATGACTGTATGGCTATATTCGCACCTAAAACAATACGCACTATTATCAATAAACCTCCAAAAATAATACCTTGTTCACCTCCCAAGCGACCAAACTCATTTTCAGATATTAGAAAACTTACTTTACCTGATAACATTTGTGCTCCCGCATTTGTACCCATTCCTAAGTTACCCACAAATAGGGGTTGATTTAATAGATCTGCTATTGGACCAAGAAAATCGTTAAGCATTCGTAAAAATATAGAATCGGTCAATCCTCCTCCAGCACTTTGCTGATTTGCAGATTCTACTCTCTCCATAAATACATTTGCTCCTAAACTAAAAATACTAGAATATTCTTGTAATAAAACAATAGACACACTAAAGATTACACTTACAACAACAAGCTTAAACACCATCCTAACGCTAGTAATAGAAGCTATTATAGCGAATAGGCCTACAATAGCAACTGCAACTACTGCACCTCGACTAATTGTTAGAGGTAATGCAATGACTAATGAAATAGAACTAGCAATCAATAGTGGTTTTGAGATCCTATCCTTTGATAACCAGAAATAAAATACAAAAACAGATACAAATGCATAAAATACAGTTAATCCAGAGGTAAAGGAAAATGTTCCCGGTGGCCTACTGTAACCAAGTGCACCTGCAAATCCAGCACTACCTTCACCTCCTAGACCTATATTTATAAATGCTGATTGAGGACTCGAAAATTGAAAGTACACAATTACTGTCATAAGCAAATTTATCATCAAAAGCGCACGCCCCAATGCTACAACATCTTTTTTTGAAAAAACTGCACCAATAATAAAAATGAGGGTAAAATGAAATAACATAATGCGTGCTCCATATAGTGCTACAAAAAGATTAGCATGCCCAAAAGTAAGTGTTATTGCCAAGCTGAATACTGTACTTAACAAAGCAAGAACAATATAACCGTTAACAAATTTAACTCCTAGGTAGAGCGCCCGAATGATTATATATATAGCAATTGGATCGCGAACAATCAAAAGTGGCGTCGCTAAACTAGGTAAAATCCATTTTCGTAAAGCACCTTCAAATATCCATAATAAAAAATACAACCAAATGGCTATTTTTAATTCCCTAAAAGAAGTTTCCTGCTCTGATGTAACTGACATTTCCATTATTTTGTGAGGGTATTAAAATCAATTGCTGTGATTGCCGCTACCATTTCTTCCCCATAAACAGACCATGGTCTTGTAGCTGCTTTTTTTTGAGCTGCAGATCCAACTATCTCCAACTGTTCTGGATTTTTTAAAATTTTATCTAAAATATTTTTGATTGCAGTAACAGAAGCTGCATCAACAATCCATCCATCTTTATCGTGAGTTATGATATCAGGTCCAGCAGTCCTATCCGTCGTGATAACGGGTACACCTTGTGACATTGCTTCTGTAATGACCAAACCAAAACCTTCAAAAAGAGAAGGAAAAACAAAGACATCATGCTCTCTCATACAAACTAATACTTCATCATGAGATAGGGAAGGAATCCAATTGTGAATTTCTAGTGCTTCATTAAGTGCAGTACACTCTTCAACTGCTTTATTGCCTACTACTGTCAATAGAACTTGATCTGTCAATTGTGAAACAGCATCAAACAAATAGGACAAACCTTTTCTTTGAGACAAACCTCCCACAAATAAAACCTTTAATTTGCGATTTTCTAATGGCTCATATATTTTTTTTACTGTAACTTCCGGAAATCCATAGGGAATAACCTTAATTTTAGCCAATGTCCCACTGTACTCTTCTAATGTTTTTTTAGTAAAGCTACTTGCAACAAATATCACATCTGCTAACTTAAGTTCCTCATTTTTCTTATTTAATTTAAATTCGGAGTCTTGAAAGCCAGTTAATGTTTGTGACCAGTCAGGATTTTTATCGTATTCATATTGCATTAAACTGCGAGCACTTTTCCAATAGCCAATTGGTAAATCGTACATGCATCGCAAACCTACTTTTTTTGCTGCTCGAAATGTCTCTAATGCACCATCCTCATAGCAATAGACTGCTTCCAAACCATTATTTTTAAATTCCTCAAGGCTTTTAGCCACCGATTTGTCATGATGACAATAGACTTTGTCAACACAAAAAATACCTTTTTCATGTTTATTTAAAAAATCAAGATTTAATTTGGATGAAAATAATCTGCCAAACTCGTAAAAGGAGTTCGACATAGTAAATTCTTGCCAACTTTTATCTAGTCGTCTTCTTTTTAAATCTTTAAGTTTTGAATTATTACCTAATTTGAATAATAGGCTAGAAGGAAATATTGCTATAGCAGTCATTATCTTGAACAGTATTTTTCCCTCAATCAATCCATTGATAAAATTCTTAGAATTTGCATTCAAGGTGGGATGTGATACTAATATTTTCATATACTTTCTATATAATTTATAAATTTATCTGCAACCAATTCCAACGAATAAGAAGTAACAGCAACGGGAATTAATTCTAATTGTCCCTTGGTATATTTTATAACTTGAGGTATAACGTACTGTCCTTTGGAAGGAGTCCAGGGTCTACCTAAACTTATAGTAGTAATCAGATGCTCACTATAGGCTGCATATACACCACTTTTCTCTGTTTGAAAATAAGGAGTTGTAGATAAACCATAATCGCTATCTATTAAAATTTGAGATATATATTCCTCAGATCTAATACCTAAAACTTCATAAGAAATTTTAGAGCTTTTAAGTAAGGTTTCATAATTTTCTAACTCACTGCCATTCTTACCTATAAAAACAAAGTGGATAGATTTTCCCTCATGATTAGCCCATTTTTTTACATCTTCGATAAAACTTTCAAAAGTTGCACCATGATGTATGGTTCCAAATAAAACAAATTGAATACGATTTAATTTATCTTTAGCAACTGTAGAATTCGATATATTACTGAATATAGGTAGCAATTCTACTTCGTATCCTAAAAATTTCAAATGATTTTTGTATAACTGATTTTGTGTGGTAATTAACTGCGCATTAGTTTGACTAACTACCTTTTTGATTAATAATTGTTGAATTCTACCAATTATTTTAGTTTTCAATGAAGATTCTTGATCAATACCAATCCATAATTCATGAAACATGATATGCCATTGGTGATTACCTTTTAATTTCTTTAAAAAAGAAGGTAGCCAAAAAGGTAAGCCTCTTGAATTGTAACTGTAAGGGACATATTGTAAAGAAATCCAATCGGGTTGATAATTACTTACTATATTTTGTAAATAAATTAAACGTTGATGATTTGTATTTGAAATGGGAATTCTATTTACTACAACCATTGTTCCTTCTACCAACTGCTCATCACTACTAAAGGAAATTGCATGATGATCACATATTGCTATAACCTGAACTTCATGTTTCAATACTATAAGTTTACCACATAGGCGACGTGTATAATCACCTACACCATCCTTACCTGGTTCTGCGGAGCCGCATATAAAAATTATTCTCATATATTATGAGTGACTATTTAATTAAATTTTGTAAAATCGACAGATAAACTTACTTATTTTCTTAGACGCTTGTTTTCGAATTATAGAACTTTTTGGATGCACCATAATAGGAGAGCTACTGTTTCTCCAATAGCAGTCATCTACTGGTCGAGGAGACCTACCAAAGAATGCTTTTTTTAAAAAATTGACATTCCAAGGCTTGTTTGCCCCTAAAGCATGAAACATAGTTGCTTTTCCAGCAACAAAGCCCATTCCTTCTTTCCCCAAATAACTTACATTATCACCAAAAGCTTCAATAGCAATATTCAAAGCGTCTTGATCAGATTTATCAAAGATTTGAAAACCATCTCTTTTTGCAATCGTAGAATTATACGTTTGATTTGAGAAAATTGAATTTTCAAGACCTCCAATTGCATCTCCCATATAATTTTGCACTTGTATCCATAATTTTAAAAAGCTACGATCCTTTTTAAGTACGCCTATAAAACCGCCATTAACATATATTTGATTTTTGTAAAATAGATCGATTCCGTACCCTTTAAAATATTTTTTCCAACCTTGTCGGCGAGGATGATATTCTTGTAAAGGAGAATTAACATCTTCGCAAAGTGCTACCCCACAACTAATCCACTCTTCAAAGCAACTCCAAGGTTCATCAATTACTATATCAGGATCAAAATAGAAAAATGCATCTGCTTCTTTTGCAGGTCCTTCCCACAACTCTTCCATGAAATTAGGTTTATAGTTCGTTAAACTATAATTCGTCTCTAATGGCAAGAAAATAAGCTTCAGACCTTCTGCCGTATTTAGTGTAGTAGCTTTTGACCATTTTCCTATAGACTCAACCTTCCCACTAAGCACCCAATTGGGTAATCCCCCCCGATAACCAACGAAAATATCTCCTCGAAAACCTTGTTTGTATAAGGAATTTGAAAGTGCTGCCACACCATAATGATACTGTCCTTCAAAGAGAGTGCAAATTGCTGCATTCATAAATAACTTCTTTTATTAGCGGTGTAAATATCTTTTAATTCTTTTAATTTGTTCCTTCATGTACGTTACATAAAATAAATCAGCCAATTGAATTTTAAAAAGCCGCATCATCCTATTTTTATCCGTCAGACTAGAGAACATTAATTCGTCTACCCCCTCTGCACCAATCCGTCCTCTACCAGAAAAATGTAAATGACTGATAGGAATATTCATATTTTTCTCTACTGAATCTTTGTAGATAATAGTATTATTTTCAGACGCTATTTTAGCTTCCCATTTGGCAAAAGAGGCAGTCTTTTGTTCATACCCCCCTTGGATGGCATGAATTAAATCTAAACTGTTTTTATAATCACCAGACCAAGTGCTTAACCAATTGTGCGGGAACTTACAAAGATTTAAAATCCTCCAATTACCTAGTAGAGCGGCGATATGCAACAATGATTGATCGTGTTTTCTAGGTATTTCAGGTTGTTCCTTAAACCAGGCTACAGCAGTATTCATGTCTACTATCATTTTAGAACTTTTCTTGACCACCATATGACCTGCAGTAATAGCCGACGATAAACTATCTTTTCCAAAAATAGTTTCTACTTTATCCGGTTGGATATAATTATAAATACCTTGAGTAGTATACTCTTCATCAGCATGGACCAAGTCATAATTTTCTGAAAATTCAAATAACCTTTCCCAATCCATCAGCGCTACAATATCATTGTCCGTATAAATAAATTCATCCCAATCAGAAAACCAGGCTAAAAAACGGTATAAAAATCCCATGGGACAGTCGGTCAAAACCGTTCTCAAATTATTTATAAAAGCTTTAGCTTCTGTAGAAAAATCATCTATGGTCAAAAACTCTACTTCATCAAGAATGTATTTGGAATTAACCGCTTTACCTCCAAAATGAATTAAGCGTATAGGTAGGCTACACCCACTTCCTCTGATAGAATATATGAGATTCTCAGCATAATCTTGGCTTTTTAAATTAGCAACTATTACTATTCCTTTTTTCATTCTTTCTTATTATAAGCTTAAATGCCATTTATAATCTTTCTGCCACATTTTATGACGCACTGGACCTGTATAATGCCGTACTGCTATGTCTCTTGGATTATACAAATAAGAAAAGTCAAATTGATCTGCTGAATCTAATATAAAAGTATTAGAAGGTAGAGGCATAAAATTATTATCTTTCAATAAAATATTTATAATTGTTTGCTCGCTAAAATATTCGTAAGTAGACTCTAAAATTTTATAAAAATCTAATGCCTTATTGTATTTTTCAAAAGGTTTTAATACAAACATAAAACCAGCGTTTACTTGATACATTTGTTCAGAATGTGCAGCTTTATAGCGGCTATCTAAACACCCCCAAAAAGCATCTGGCATAAACCATCCATCAGCTTTCGGATTTTCATTAATTAGCATCTCAAAAATATTTGATTTTTCATAGAACAATATATCGGAATCTATAAATAGTGTAGGATGTTCCAATGAGTGATTTAAATAATAAAAAAGTCTTTTACCAAATGCATGATTATTTGCATAATCCAATATATAGGTATGATAAGGCTTAAGTTCATCTCTACATAATTCCTCTAAACTTTCTTTTGTACTAAAATCAATACTACATACATTTACAAAATTGAAGTTTAATTTTAGTAGCTTTATTTGTTCATCAGAGTGAGATCCATCAGAATAAACAGTCCATTTTATTGGTGTCCCAACATGTTTAATAAAAGATAGAATAGACAAAACTTGTTCAGGAAAATCATTAAAGGAAGAAAAGCTAGCCACTTCCATTGCAATGGTTTTACTTTGATTGATAGACTTAACTATAGCAGAAGCATTCTCTGTAAAAATCTTTAAAAAATTATCACGATTTCTTGCACCTATTGCCGTAGCTGTGGATTTAGTAATTTTGCTTTGACCTGGTATTTTTTTCATTATCCTTTATTTAACTATAGTTTCTATACAACTTACTCTTATTTTCTTAATAATATTTTCAACTTTTAGTATCATAGGCTTCCAAAATATTTTTGTCAAATAAGTATCAAAAATATAATTAATTGGAATACAAAGTAAAATAACTAAACTAATGAAAAGGTACTGTTCCCTTAAACCAACACTGTACATTAATAAAAAAAGAGGTAAATGAAAGACATACAATGGGTATGAAATCATTCCTAAATAATTAAAAATATTCTTAGTTTTTGTAGAAAAATTCAATTTTGCATACATTGCAAGTAAACAAATTATTATACTAACGCTTGCTGTAACAACAGATAAATTATCTCTAAATACTTCATTTTGAAAATTAACAACTAACAAACTCAAACCTAATAAAATAAAAGCGTAAGATGGCTGTTTCTTGACAGTTATAATTAAACCAATAATAAAAGGCCATGCCCACAACAAAGTTGTATAACCATATAAGTAGCTGTGATTAAAAAATATAATAGCAATCATAGAAATTAAGGTAATAACAACTAAGTATCGTAATCGTAGGTGACTTAAAAAAGGAACCATCAAGTATAATAGAAATTCAACACCAATAGACCATAATGGACCATTAAACGGTATGGTTATAGCTATAATTCCTTGCAAAAGTAAAAAATTAGCAATGCTTGTTAAATAACCTGCTGGAACCATAGTAGTATTTGGAAGTTCAAACGGACTATTTAAATAATATTGTAAAACGACCCCAAACAAAACTGCAATAAAGTACAGAGGATAGATGCGAATTAAACGACGTCTAAAAAATCCTTTTTTATTCTTATCATATGAATAACCGATTGAAATCCCTGAAATAAGCAAAAAGGCCATCACAGCTGCTTTGGCATCTAAATCTATAATAAATTGATTTGTACCTACATTGAATCCAAAAACATAAGCGTAAAAATGACTATACATCACAATAAATGCTAGTAAAAATCTTGTTACAGCTAGAATTGCCCAAGTTGATTCACTAAAAGTTGGTGTCGCATAAAAGTATTTCTTCATAGTCTTTGGATCAAGCTAATTTTATAATAAAAAAGTAAAATACAGGAGTAAAAATTTTATAATCTACTTTCCTTAAATACAAATTCTGCTTTTTATTTTAAGATTTTTTTTACCACACCCTTTGCCGTATCAATAACTTTTGAACTACCGCGTTTTAACTTATTTGCTAGCTTACTATCTTCTATTTTATCAAATAAAAGATAGTCGTCAATAAAGCCGGGGAATTCTCTTCTAAGAACAGTTGTTCTTTCTGTTGCCATAGCAGCAAATTCTTTTGGGCTGGAGGTCAAACCATCGGCATTACAAATAGCCATTTTCATTTTTAAATGAATATAAGAGGCATTATACTTGCAAACAGCCAACGTAATAAAATACCAGTCAGCACCGTACTTGATTGTTTCATCGTATAAGCCTACTTCATCATGAAGTGATTTTTTGAAAAACACTGCTTGGTGGCTAATCATACCATTTCTTAAAAAACCAAAACTGAGGCTATCAGGAAAAATACTTTCAGTAAAAACAAGTCCTTTTGACTCTCGGTCTACATCACCATAAATAATATCTTCGTATCTATTAGTATTGTGAAATACTTGATGTAAAACCTGTTCATTATGCAAAATATCTCCAGTATTAAGCATTAATAGATAGTCTCCTTTTGCCTGTAGTACCCCTTTGTTCATGGCGTTGTAAATTCCTCCATCAGGCTCACTAACCCAGTATGAAAAATACTGTTCATGCTCTTGTAAATACTCTTCACTACCGTCAGACGAACCCCCATCAATAATGATATGTTCATATTCTATCCAAGTTTGTTTTTTTACAGAATCAACAGTCCTTTTCAGGCCTGCAACATCATTATAATTTATTGTAATTATGGAAAGTTTCATAAAAAGAAATTTTATTTACGTACACTCATTTATATAAGTAAATGTGACTTATTAAAGTTTAGTACTATAATAATTTTGTCTGAAAGACATATATTTTGATGGCATTAATTCGCTCATTTTATAGATTTATTAAATTTAGGTTGCTTTTAGGCTCAATTTGTAAAAACTGAAAATGTAATTGACTGTCAAAGAAATACATTGATATAAAATACTATAATACAAGATACCTTGGAGTGTTGACAAATCCCACATAAAAAAGGCTACTGTAACAGTCCCTAAATTCATAACAATCACTAAAACTGGATTTAAAAAATGACCTCGACTTCCGATTAAGCTACCCGTCATAGCGCTGATCAAACCGATGCAGTTGGCTAACAAAATTAAAAATAGTTCTGAAGATAAACCATTATAAGCTGTACCTAATATCCATAACATTTGCGACGGAAAAAGAAATACAATTAACATCACAAAGGAGGTAAATAGAAATAATATAACTTGAAAAATTAAAAATGCTTTTAAAATTTTTGATTTATTATCTTCTAATCGTGAAAAACGAGGTACAAAAAGTGTTGTTAACAAGCTACTAAAAAGCCCTATTAAAATTGAAAATCTACCTAAGGCACCTATACTTGCTAATTCATTAGCATTTCCAAATACGGATAAAATCCAAATAACTATTTGCCCTGAAAAAGCAAAAAAGATAATATTAGGTAAAATTCTAGCGACTACTTTTAGAATCTCTTTACGAACAACTGGATCTGGTTTTTGGTCTGTATTGACAAATTTCGCATTTATTTTCGTTAACTTATGATTCCCATATATCCTCGGCAGTCCAGAAGCCAGTAAAATTATAAAGGTCCATGGGAAAATAAAAATAGTCAAAAGCGTTAAGGCCAAGCGTCCTATACCAACAGTAATTTGATTTTTTTGAAGACTGCTAATATCCTGGTGTAACTTTGGAGTAATTTCTAACAAAGAATCTGATAAATCAGCATAAAAAGCAGGGATTAATGATAAAACTATCAAAATTGCAGTCAGCCAACTAGCCTTATTTAGCAATAAAAGATAAATGATGATGGGTACAGCAATAATTAAAGTTATCACGGCAAATTTTCGGCGAAGATCTAAACCAGTAGCTAGTACCGTGCCCAGCTTATCTGGATCTTTCCAAACTTTGCCACTAATGGACATCACACCATTTGAGATACCGCCATCAGTCAATACGATTAACGTCCCCGCCATGGTATTTGCCAAAGTGTAAAAGGCATATTCTTGCACTGGTAACAAACGCACAACCAAAATACCTGTGACAAAACCAATACCTTTCAATAGTATTTCTGTACTACCTACTAAAGAAACTAATTTTAATATACTTAATCCTCTGTCGTAATGTTTGTGTTTCTTTAACCTATTAAAAGGATTATTCATAGGTTTTTGCTTTTTTTATATTTACTAGTACCATTCAACATTGGTAATTTATCCTTTGCCAATTGATTTTACTTCAAATCCAATTTTGGTTAAAGTAGGAACATCCAAAATATTACGACCATCAAAAACAAAAGCAGGTTTGTACATGTTAGTGTAAATCGTTGCCCAGTCATAAGTTTTAAATTCGTCCCACTCTGTTAACACGGCAATTGCATGTGCTTGATGCATCGCTTCCATTGGATTTGTGTACACTACGATTTGTTTTAATTTGGATTGAATTCTAGCTTCAGATACCCCATTCAATTCCCAAATGTATTGCATGTCTTGCTTGACCTTCGCTTCTGATACCTTAGGGTCGTATACATGTATTTCAGCTCCATCTTCTATTAAATGATCTGCCACAGAGATGGCTGCTGATTCACGTGTATCATTGGTGTCTTTTTTAAAGGCCCAACCCAAGAAGGTGATCTTTTTGTCGCTAACAGTATTAAATAAGGAAGTAATGATGCTTTTAGCAAAACGACGCTTTTGGTAATCGTTTAAAATAATCACTTGCTCCCAATAATTGGCTACCTCCGGTAAGTTGAAATGACGACACAGATACACTAAATTCAAAATGTCTTTTTGAAAGCAAGAGCCTCCAAAACCAACTGATGATTTTAAGAACTTCGGTCCAATACGGCTATCGGTACCTATAGCATTCGCTACCTCATCTACATCTGCCTCTGTCGCTTCGCACAAAGCGGACAAAGCATTGATAGAAGAAATTCGCTGCGCTAAAAAAGCATTTGCTGTTAATTTTGACAATTCAGACGACCAAACGTTGGTTGTTAAAATTTGTTTTGGCGATAACCAATGTGCATACACATCTACTAAAGACTGAATAGCAGCCTTACCTTTTTCAGTTTGTTTACCTCCGATCAGTACACGGTCTGCATTAAACAAATCCTCAATGGCTGTTCCTTCCGCTAAAAACTCAGGATTGGAAAGTACTTCAAAATGTACCCCATTACCAGTACTATCTAAAATGGTTTGTAAGGTTTGTGCCGTACGCACGGGCAAGGTTGATTTCTCAACAATGATCTTATCGTTTTTAGCGATTCTAGCAATCTGTCTCGCACAAAGCTCTACAAATTTCAAATCGGCTGCCATCCCTTTTCCTTCTCCATAGGTTTTGGTTGGGGTATTTACTGCGATAAAAATCATATCTGCCGCATCAATAGCCGCATCAACCTCAGTTGAGAAAAACAAATTGCGACCTCTCGCCTCAGATACTACCTCCGCAAGTCCTGGTTCGTAAACCGGAAGTTTGTCTAAATCTTCTTCGTTCCAAGCAGCAATTCGCGCCTCGTTCAAATCGACCACCGTTACTTTTATCTCTGGACATTTCAAGGCAATTACCGACATGGTAGGACCTCCTACATAACCAGCACCCAAACAACATATATTTTTTACTTTCATTTTTAAATCTTTTATATTTTTAACAACTACTGTGTATATTTTATTTTTTTCGACAACTTTTCTGAGTAAGCTTCAAATAATATATAAAATACCCATGAGCAGGCAATACTTACTATCAAAGCCAATAAAAATAATAATGGCATCGATGTATCGTTAATTCTGGGTTTCATGAAATTCATTAATTTCATCCCAATTGGAAAATGTATAAGGTATATCGAATAAGAGATAATTCCCAAAAATTTAATTGCTTTAGATACTTTTAAATTAATGAAAAGTATGATAACCAATGTTGAAAAGGAAAAAAATAGTCCAACATAATTCCCTTTAAATGTAATGAAAGACAAGATCAATACTAACACTAGATTATTTATGTATTTATCACCTGTTTTAGAATACAAACAGTATCCTACAGTCCCCATTAAAAAATACTCAATAAACTTAAATAATTCAATATAATCAGCGACTAAAGTCATTGAAAATAACAAAAAAAATGGTACAAACACTAAAATAGAAAATTTTGGCATTCTTGTTATTAGTGTAAAAAACAAACCAATAAAGAGGTAGTATTGCGCTTCAATAAGTAACGTCCAAAAAACAGGATTATCACTTGGAACATGTAAATAAAATAAGCTTTGAAATATACTTAAAACATTCTCAGGATATACAACATGTCTAACTTTATAGGAAATAAACATTATTGTTAAAGTTAGTATTAACGCCGCGATGTATGGCGGATGTAACCTTACTACCCTCTTCAATAAAAATTTTGGATAATTCTCAATGGTATATTTGCCTCTAGATAGACTTAATGGAATAACGAAGCCAGAAATTACAAAAAATATCTCGACACCATATTTTCCATACTTCTCAAAATATGAAAAAAGCTTAGAAAAATTATTGCCATTAATTGAAGCAACCTTTCCAAAATGACAAAAACATACCATTAATACAGCTATAGCTCTAAGGACATAAAGTATATCCAAAGAGCCTTCACCTTTAATAGCTTTTTTATTCATGACATTAACCTTATTCAAAATAATTCAACGTTTGATACCCTCCTTCTTTCAAATATTGGTCTTTTTTCATCAAAGCAACATCCGATTGCATCATGTCTTTTACCAAATCAGCTAAATCATATTGGCATTCCCAACCCAATTTTTCTTTGGCTTTGGTAGGGTCACCAATTAATAAATCAACCTCGGTAGGTCTGAAGTATTTTGGGTCAACTGCTAGGATTTCTTTTCCAATTTCCAATTGATAGTCTGGATTGTTACAGGCTTTTACAAAACCTTTTTCTTCTACTCCTTCTCCTTTGAATTCTAATTCGATTCCTACTTCGGCAAAACTCATGCGTACAAACTCACGCACTGGTGTAGTGGTTCCTGTAGCAATCACCCAGTCTTCCGCTTCTTCTGCTTGTAGGATCATCCACATCATACGCACATAATCTTTGGCATGTCCCCAGTCACGTTTGGCATCTAGGTTTCCTAAATAAAATTTATCTTGTAATCCCAGAGCAATTCTAGAAGTTGCTCTAGTGATTTTTCTAGTCACGAAAGTTTCCCCTCTAATTGGTGATTCGTGGTTGAATAAGATTCCGTTACACGCATACATTCCGTACGCTTCTCTGTAGTTTACTGTAATCCAGAAAGCATACATTTTGGCAACTGCATACGGAGAACGTGGGTAAAATGGAGTCGTTTCCGATTGTGGTACTTCTTGTACTTTACCGTACAACTCAGATGTAGAAGCTTGGTAAATACGTGTTTTCTTTTCTAAACCCAACAAACGCACCGCATCCAAGATACGCAATGTACCCAATCCATCTGCATTACCCGTATATTCAGGTGTTTCGAAGGAAACCGCCACATGACTCATCGCAGCCAAATTGTAAATTTCGTCTGGTTGGATTTCTTGAATCAAACGAGTTAAGTTGGTACTATCGGTCATATCACCATAGTGCAGAATAAAGTTTCTATTTTCTACATGTGGATCTTGGTACAAATGGTCAATTCTGTCCGTATTAAAAAGTGACGAACGTCTCTTAAGACCATGAACGATATAGCCTTTTTTTAATAAAAATTCACTTAAGTAAGCTCCGTCTTGACCAGTAACTCCTGTAATAAATGCTGTTTTTTGTGTTGGATTCATAAGATATTTGTTTTGCACGATGGCGTTTTTTTTTTAGTGTTTTGTTGCTTTTTGAGGATAGTATTCAGTCGCAGTTTTCTTGCTCAGTATTCGGTCGCAGTCGCAGTTTTCAGTCTTTGAGGTCAGTTTGCAGTCGCGGTTTTCAGTTTTCAGTGATTGTCGATGAGGCTGGCGCAGTTACCTTGCTCAGTATTCGGTCGCAGTCTCAGTTTTCAGTTATTGTCGATGTGGCTGGCGCAGTTTCCTGGCTCAGTATTCGGTCGCAGTCGCAGTTTTCAGTGATTGTCGATGTGGATGTCGCAGTTTTCGGTTGCGGTTTACAGTTTTCTTGTTAGGGTGGATTTAGATTGCAGTTATTTGGCTGTTCTCTATATTCTTTTCCTTCTAACTTTGTCCCTCTAACTTCTACCCTATTCCCTCTAACCTATTATTTCTAACCTCTAACTTCTATCCTCTTCCATCGATTTGTTTTATTTGTAATCGATTTGTTTGAAATTGTCTATATTTTCCAAAAACCAATTGTATGTTTTTTGTATTCCTTCTTCTAATTGTACTTGGTGTTTCCAGCCTAAGGCGTGCATTTTAGATACATCCATTAATTTTCTTGGTGTCCCGTCTGGTTTACTGTCGTCCCAAACGATTTCGCCTGTGTGACCTACTATTTTTTGGATGGTGGTGGCTAGGTCTTTGATGGTTAAATCTTCACCTGTTCCTACATTATATAAGTAATCGGGTAATTTGTTTTCTAAAGCGAAAACTACTGCGGCAGCCATGTCGTCTACAAACAAAAATTCGCGCATTGGCGTTCCAGAACCCCATAGCACAACTGCTGCATTTTGATTGTGTTTCGCCTCATGAAACTTACGGATCATAGCGGGTAACACATGTGAACTTTTAAGATCGAAGTTATCGTGTGTACCGTATAAATTAGTTGGCATCAAGCTCACAAAGTCTTTTTGAAATTGATTGCGGATCGCTTGGCACAATTTTACCCCTGAAATTTTGGCTAAAGCATACCATTCGTTTGTTGGCTCCAAAGAGTCGGTTAACAAGTAGTCTTCCTTTAAGGGTTGTGGTGCCAATTTTGGATAGATGCAAGAACTACCCAAGAAAATAAACTTGGAGACATTCGTTCGATGTGCTGCATCAATCAAATTGTTTTGAATTTGCATGTTTTCCATCAAGAACTGGTATGGAAAATCATTATTAGCTAAAATCCCACCCACTTTGGCCGCCGCATCAATAATGATTTCTGGCTTTGTGGTTGCTATAAAGTCGTTTACGGCTTGTTGGTTGCATAAATCTACCTCTTTGCTAGATGCTCCCACCAAATTGGAATAGCCTTTGGCTTCTAAATTGCGCCAAATGGCACTTCCTACCATTCCGTTGTGGCCTGCGATATAAATTTTGGCTGCTTTGTTTGTCATCTAAGAGAAAATCTTGAATTAATTAAAAAATGAAACATTTTATAGCCAAAATTATAAGCTATTTGTTCGTTTGTGATACGGGTTCCCCCTTGTCAGTTACAGAATAACCAAATTAAGGGGTAAATAAAAAATCAGTAAAAGCCATGCTTTGTACTGAATACTATGCATTTAGTCCTTTTTGTAACAACAAAAATTGTAGTTGTTACCTTCAATGACTTTATTTTCCATAACGTGCACAAAATTAGTTAGTGCCACATGGATTCACCTTTAATTTTGGTGGCAAAAACTCCTTATTCAGGACAATAAACTATAAAAATACTTCTTTAATCACCTAAAATTAGTATTTATTTATCAGTACATGCCCTACGATAATATAGTAATACATGACTTTTTATACCGCATTCTATAGTAGTAAAGGTTTTAATTTTCGATAAATTAAAAAAGGAATTTTATTTAAAAACGTTGTGTTTTTATTTCCTACTAAATGTGTAAACAAAAACAAAAAAGAAAATTCTGCAAATTATATTTACATATAAATCATTAAAAAATAAAATGTAGATAAATTTATTCCTAATAATATCAATGGCATTAATTAAAAGCAAATAATTCGCTTTTTTTAATTCCTAAAACTTTAGCTAATTTATCTAATTTGGAAATTTTTAAATCGACATCGCCTGTTTCGACCTTTAGATAGAGCTGTACTGTCATTTCCATTTGAATGGCCACATATTCAACGGTATGCCTTTTCATTTCACGGCTTTCTTTAATTTTTAAATAGATACCAACAGTACTCATATTTTAAATGTTATTCATTAAACCTATAAAAATCAGTCAAACTTATACAAGCTAAATGACTAAGAAAAATTTATCTGTTCAAAGACAATCAAAATCCGATAAAGTTCTATTCCTTCAAATATTCATCACTTATTCAGCACCACTGCTATAATAAAGATAAATCTATATTTAAAAAAAAATCTAATACATAAAAAAGGTTCAGATGAAAATCACCTGAACCTTTTTTATGTATTTCTACCCATATTTATTGTGTTACTAACAATTGCGGGTATGGATTAGGAGCCGCATCGATAATCACTGTAGGCACTACTCCTTTAACAGTCATCATAAACTTATTAATTGTTGGATGGAAAAGTAAGTTAGTATTCATAAATAATGACCTATCAAGTTTATTACCTGTGTGTTTCCTGTCAATTGCATCACCAACTATAGTAGAGTTTAAAATAGTTTGGCTTGTACTATTATTAATTACTGAGGTTGAAAAAGGTACGTTATCCATAAAATTACAACCTTCTGCCCATATTTGAACAAAATGATGAGTAGCAATAGTTGGCTTATTATCATGGAAGTCGCAGTTATATAATGAAATATCACCACCTCGAATAATATAGTCACCATAAGTGTTTGTAAAATCACAATTTGCCATTATCGGAAAGTTATTACTCCCGTTTTCGTATGCAATTTCATTATTATCAAACTTACAGTTTACCCATGCATTTAAGTTATCAGCACGAGCTGCCTGCACCGACACGCCTATTCCGCAGTTTAGAAATTGGTTATCATAAAAAACTACTTTATCTATATATCCTGGATCACCAGTAAAATATTTAGAATCTTGATAAAAACCAATGCCGCAATTAATAAAACTCACATGATCCCAAAAGCAATTATCTGTACCTCCCATTTTGTAAAAATGAGCACCTATAGCTTGGTCTCTAAAAATCACAAACTTAGGTGTGATATAACTTGTACCCCAATAATTTTCAGGGAAAAACTGTCCTTTAGACCCACCTTGAAGTGTTAAATATGCTAATGTATAATCAGTACCAAAGTAATCAGCACCAGGTGACTTCTTGTTATACATACTAATTAAAGGAAAATCATCGGTCAAACCGCAAATTATAGTCTTACCAGTACCTGCACCAATAATTCCCTCGCCATTACTTCCAACATTTAAAGAGGAACCAATATAAAACACGCCCTCAGGTAATTCTGCAATTTTATTTGTATTTATTAAATTTTGAATATATGATGCACTATCAGGTTTTCCTACTCTATCTATTTTCCAATTTGCTCCTAATGGATCAGGTAAATTTTCCCAACTAGGTCTTGACCAAGGTGTTTTTTTGGTTCCTAAATAATCCGTAACCATTGTTCCTGTATTTGATAAAACAGTAGACTGTATTAAACCATTTATATATACGTCGGAAGTATTGTAAATATCTTGTAATCTCTGTCCGCTTAAATCATAACCTCCAACTGTGCCTTCTTGTCTGGTTATATCTATATAACTTCCTAGATTAAATGCATTCGTAGTTGTAGAAATTTTACTCAGTACAGAACTTCCTATTCCATTATTAAGTAATAATAATTTTTTCGCATCTATGTTATATCCTCCCGTGGGAGTTTTAGAATAATCAGTACCACCTAATTCCGTAATATTAAGTACTCCCATATTAGTAGCATAAAACATAGATTTATTACCAACACTCAAACCCTCCGAGTTCCACATTTCAGTATCTACACCTACCCAATTTGAAGATTGCAAATTATCTAACACTATAGCATCACCTTGAGGCGTTAACAAGTTCGTCCATAAATGGGTATTACCATAACTAGGCGTAGAACTATTACCTTTTATAGTAATTCCAGCAGTACCTCTTGGCTCAGCTCCCCCCCCTTGTATTTTTATAAACTTATTATTTCTATAGTAACCTGATTTGCTAAAATCTAAATTAGTATAACTGATAATGAAATTTATGAACTCACAATTTTCTATCATAGCTCCTGAATCAGCGACTATACCGGTAAATGCAAAATTTTTAAACAAGCAGTTTGTAATAGGTGCTCCGTTTCCAAGGTGTAGATCTTCACCTTCAACATGCATATTTATTAGACTAACATTTGAGCTTCCACCTGCAACAGTAATTTTTGATGTCCATGAAAAAGTTGGGTGGCCGTAAATATGTTGATTACTATGCATTGTAATTGCTACTCCTTCATAGCTTCCTTTATCCAATCTAATAGCACCATACTGATCCAGTGCTTTTTGAATATTAGCCTTTTCTGAAAGCGGCAAAAAATGCGCTGCAAAATAGGCTTTCTCTTCAATTTGATTTAAATCAATTACTCTTGAAAGTGGCGCCTCCACTATCGATGCAGCCTTCTGTAGTTCCGGTTTTTTATTTTGTGCGTACTGGTAGTTTTGTGCAAAACTAGCTGTGGTACAAAATAATAGTATGTTTAATAATTTTCTCATTGTCCTGAAATTATATAAGAATTATCTCCTGTTTTTCTCAAAAACCCAAAGGTTACATTGGTTGCTGCACTTGAAAAGCTAGCAGTTCCGCTGTCTTTATAGTTCAAACTTACTCCTGAAGCTGCTTGTATAGTTAAAATTGCTCCATTATGTGCTTCTAGATTTACGGTATCTCCAATTGCCATGCTTGAAAAATTTGTTGGCAAGGTAAGAGTCGCTGTAGTGGTACAAGCAATAGTATTGTTTACATCAGCTACTACAAAGCTCCTTGCCGCTGTTACCGACATCAAGGTAGCTCTATATGGTGTTGCTACTGTATTTGCAGCTGCTGTTGGAGCTGCTCCTACCAAGCGCTCCGCTGTTTTGGCATGTAAAGCATAAGGTACACTTAGCAATTGGGTTATCCCTACAATGCTATAGTTAGAGCCACCTGCAGGATCTACCTGTGTTTCTATGAAATAAGGTCCGTTTTGCCAAGCGATACTGCTAAAGCTTCCTGTTACTGCTTTACCTGTTCCAATTTCCAAAGAAACAAGTCCGTTGTTGTTGGTATTTGGTGAATGTGTTTCTTGATAGACTGTAGCTCCTGAAGCAGAGGTTTGGTGCACGAGCACGCGTAGGCTAATTCTAGAATTGACCACCAGACTATTGTCTTGTGCTCTAATTATCGCTTGGTAACTCATTTTTTCTGGTGATTGCGCTTGCACAGATAGTGCAACTGTCACCAATAATAGTAGGGTAAGTATTGATTTCATTTTTGAGGGTTTTTAGTTTTTTACTATTTTGAATGTTTTCGTATGATCATTGTCTACTACAACTTGCAATAGATAGACTGCCGAGCTAAGATCGCTGACATTAATTTGGGTTTCTTGTGTTTTGATGCTGCTTTGTTTTAGCATTCTTCCTTGCATATCGTAAAGTTGGTAAGAACTCTGCGTTTTATTAAGCACTATTCCCGTCATGTTTATGGATACATAATCTGTTGTTGGATTAGGAAAAATAACAATTTCTGCGATAGGATCAACATTTGTAGGAACAATTAATGTAGTTGCCGTTTCATTTTGTTGAACCCCTTGTGCTAGTTCATATACTGACTCGCCTACGTAGGTATAAAAAACTTGCCCGATAGAATAGGCTACGCTTCCAGAACTTCCTTCGGCATTGTTACCTGATGTAATAATGTTCCCCATTACATCACCGTTACTATTTTGGCTGAAACCTGCAAACGAACCGAAGAAGATCGTTAGCAGCACCACTGTACTATATTTGATTTTTAAATTTTTCACCTTACTGAGATTTTTAATTGTTTATAAATTAATTCTGGTACAAACATAAACATATAAACCTCTTTATCCGTCAAAATGAATTAAAAAATCGATTAAATACACGAATTAACTCATTTGTTAGTAAAAAACCTATAAACACTATTTTGTTTTTTGAGTTGTATTTGTGCGACACCCCAACATCACAATAACTATGCCATTGAAACATTTTCAGGAAATTATGTAACTTTTATTTTTTTCAAAGTTTTTGCTTAAAAAAGCAAAACTTTCGACAAATGAACGGGTATTTAATCAAAATGGTGCTTTTGAGGATACGATTTACCAATATCTTAAAATAGGTACTTTGAATCTTGAATCTCATAATGTTGAGTGGTTTGGATTATGGAATTCTTAACGAGAAAGTTATTAGTTAGGAGTTATCTGCTATCAGTTATGAGTTGTAAGTTATCGGTTTTCGGTTATCAGTGTTCAGTTAGGAGTTGGGAGTTATAAATTATGAGTTAGGATTTAGGAATTAGGAATTAGGAATTGGGATTTAGGATTTAGGAATTTGGACTTAGATTGAAGTACTCGTTCAAATTGTTGTTCTTAGGTTATAATTATATTTTCAAAATTGTCCTAAATTTAATTTGAGTGTTTTCGCTACCACAGTTTGCATCTCGACAGGCTCGATGGGACAAAATTGTGGGTGTACATTATATATAGGAGTTGAAAGCAAATTTAAGTTAGGAGTTGGGAGTTATTAATTATGAATTATGAGCTATAAGTTATGAGTTACGAGTTTTCGATCATCAGTTAGAGGAAACTCCTTCTTTAAGATTGTTGTTTATAGGCTACAATAACATTTTTAAAATTATCTTGCTTTCAATTTGAGCATATCCGTTACCACAGTTTACATCTCGACAGGCTCGATGGGACAGAATTGTGGGTGTACATTATATATAGGTATTTGTGGCAACTCGTCGAGAACTAAATAAGTTAGGAGTTGGGAGTTATAAATTATGAGCTATAAGTTATGAGTTTTCGGTTTTCAGTTATCAGTTAGAAGAAACTACTTCTTTAGATTGTTTTTAGGTTATAATGACATTTTCAAAATTGTCTTGTATTTAATTTGAGTGTTTCCGTTACCACAGTTTGCATCTCGACAAGCTCGATGGGACAAAAATTTGGGTTTGCATTATATATAGGTGTTGGAAACTACTAGTTGAAAACAAATTAAGTTAGGAGTTAGGATTCAGGAATTAGGATTTAGGATTAGGGATTAGGGATTTAGATTGAACCACTCGTTCAGATTGTTGTTCTTAGGTTATAATGACATTTTCATAATTATCTTGCATATAGTTTCAGTGTTTCTGTTGCTACAGTTTACATCTCGACAGGGTCAATGGGACAAAATTGTCGGTACTCCTTATATATAGGTGTGTCCTATAATGTGAACAATCAATTGAAAGTCGGATTATGAAACATAACTACTAAAATGGTCCGACTTAGCCTATCGAAGACCTTTATACACTTATAGCTACCAAATGGACTACAAATAGTAACTTAATTATTGAAAACGGAGACTAAGCAACTAATCGACAACGTTTGTACGTTGAATTTGTGCCATTCATCGACATTATACTGTCTTACAAAGAAATAATAATTGATACCCAATAGTTTTTCTTTCTTTTGCAGTAGTATTTACTTCTTTTTATAACAATAAAGAGGTAAATATGAAATAAATACCACAATCCTATTGGATCAATGCCCCGATCTACTAGTCTTTTATGAGTTACTTCTATCGAGCATTTTCTCCTTGGTTGTTAGCTAAAAAAGTCTTTCTCTTGTTACACACATTTTTGTGGTGGTTTATTTCAGATTAGAAAAACGAATTAACGTTAGCACCATGAAGCAAGCAATACATACTAGTTTTATCAACACCCCTACTTCTATCGAGGATTGGACTGTTCTGGATTTATTTCAGAGACAAGTAGTCGAACATCCATCGAATGTTGCGGTTGTATTTGAAAATAAAACACTTACCTATTTGGAATTGGATGTGTTATCCAATCAACTAGCGAATTATTTAACTAGTATGCATGGAATAGTCGAAGGAGATTTTATAGCTATACTATTGGAGCGCAGCGAGATGTCAATTGTGTGTATGTTAGGGATTTTAAAATGTGGAGCTGCTTATGTTCCTATTGAACCTAGCTATCCTTTGCAGCGAATTGAGTATATTGTTAAAGATAGCAACAGTGCTCTTACCATTGACGATCACTTTTTATCACTTTTTATTTCCAGTACATACCTAGATAAATCTTATTCTACATTTAACTTCAAAGTCAATCCCAATCATTTAGCCTATGTAATTTATACCTCAGGAAGCACAGGGAGTCCTAAGGGAGTTATGGTGGAACATAGTAATTTGTATAATTATGTTGATAGTACTAAATACATACTTAGTGATACTGTAAATCAGTCTGGATGTTTTGCTCATCTTTCCATGTCTTTTGATGGAAGCGTGACCGAGCTGTACACTCCTCTTATGTATGGAAAGAAAATTATTATTAGCACTGCCGCTAGCAATGGTATATTTTCGGATAAAAACTTATTTAAATACGCTCCCTTTGACTTTATAAAAATGACACCCTCGCACCTAAGTTTCTTAATAACTGCTGTGCAAAGGAACAAAAATCAAAAACTTAGCTCTCAATTTATGCTTGGTGGCGAAGCACTATACCAACATCATATAGATTTACTTAAAGAAAATGGTATTGATGCGGTTCTATACAATCATTATGGTCCAACAGAAGGAACAGTGGGTTGCTGCGTCTATAAAACTCACACTACAATTAATCATGTTACTGAAAATATTCCGATTGGTAAACCTTTAGCGAATGTTCAATTACATATCATTAACAAAGAAAATCAAGTTGTCCCAGATGGAGAAATTGGTGAACTTTGTATTGCAGGAAAAGGCGTTACAAAAGGCTATATTAATAGACCTGAATTAAATGCAGAAAAGTTTTGCTCGAACCCATTTCATTTGGGCACGAAAATGTATCGTTCTGGCGATTTGGTTAAAAAAGATACAGACGGGAATATTGTCTATATGGGGCGTATTGACGATCAGGTAAAGGTTAATGGATACCGTATTGAATTGGGTGAAATTGAAGCTGTACTCCTTAGCTTGCCCGAAATTAAATTGGCCACTGTAATTGTTAACAAAGATTTTGAAACTGCACGAATTGTGGCTTACTTAAAAGCGGATGGAAATAACATAACAAATAGTACTGTAGCTGAACTACTTTCTACCTTGCTGCCTACCTATATGATTCCTAGCGTTTTTATGTGGGTAGATCAATTTCCGCTGAATTCTAACGGTAAAATTGACAAAAAGAGTTTGCCAAAACCAGAATATATCCGTCCTTCAAATGCTCCACTTTTTCGAAAACCAAAAACGGAACTGCAAAAAAACATAGCTACAGTGTGGCAAAAGCAATTGCATATCCCTGCTGTGGGCCTTGACGATAACTTTTTTGAGATGGGTGCTACTTCACTCTTAGTACAAAAGGTAGTTGCTGTATTGAATAATGAATTAGATAGTCCTATTTCTGTTACCAACATCTACCAATATCCAACGGTAGGTAGTTTGAGTTCGTTTTTGGAACTAACCATAAAGGAAGAAGCAAAATTTGATTTTTCGAAAACAAAAAAAAATACCCGAACTGATGCTGTTGCCATCATTGGCATGGCGAGTCGCTTTCCAGGTGCTAATACCATTCCTGAACTTTGGGAGGTCTTAAAAAGCGGAAAAGAAACTATCACTTTTTTCAATCGCGAAGAATTGGATGCGGCTGTGCCTGAAAGCCTGCGCAACGATCCTTTGTATGTATCGGCACGCGGAATCATTACGTCAGCGAATCGTTTTGATGCGTCCTTTTTTGGTATTAATCCAAAATTAGCCGAAGTGATGGATCCACAGTTTCGTTTATTCTTAGAAATTGCGTGGGAAGCACTAGAACAAACGGGTTACTTACCAGCGCATTACAAAGGTAAAACTGGCGTTTATGCAGGTGTGGGAACCAATACCTATTATAAGAAAAACATACTTCCGAATGCTGCCATCTTAGACCAAATTGGTTATTTACAAGCAGAAACGGTTAATGAAAAAGATTATATTGCCTCTAGAACGGCATATCAACTGGACTTGAAAGGGCCTGCCGTGAGTATTCAATCGGCTTGCTCTACTTCGCTCCTAGCCATTGCGCAGGCGGTAGAAGCGATTCGAAACGGCCATTGTGATCTTGCCCTCGCAGGAGGCTCCAATATCACAGCACCCATCAATAGTGGTCATTTGTACCAAGAAGGTTCGATGTTGAGTAATGATGGGCACTGCCGATCGTTTGATGCTGACGCAAAAGGAACCGTTTTTAGTGATGGTGCTGGTGTAGTGCTCTTAAAAAGTCTAGAAGACGCGCAAAAAGATGGTGATACTATTTATGGTATTATTAAAGGAGTTGGAATTAATAATGATGGAGGAAACAAAGGAAGCTTTACAGCTCCTAGCACCGAAGGGCAAGCCGATGCTATTGCGCAAGCGATGCAGGATGCCAACATTGCACCCGAAACCATTAGCTATGTAGAAACGCATGGTACCGCTACTCCACTGGGGGATCCTATTGAAATTGAAGGTTTAAAAATGGCTTTTGGCCCTGCGCCCGAAAAGGAATCTTGTGCTATTGGTTCTATCAAAAGTAATATGGGTCACCTTACTGCTGCGGCAGGGGTTGCTGGATTGATCAAAACCGTTTTGGCGATGTACCATCAACAGCTGCCACCGTCTTTGGGATTTGAAAATCCGAATCCGATTATTGATTTTAAAAATAGTCCGTTTTTTGTTACTACCCAATTGAGAGATTGGAAATCAACTACCGATTTGCCTTTACGTGCAGGAGTAAGTTCATTTGGTGTGGGCGGAACCAATGTACATTTAGTAGTCGAAGAATATCCGCAAGAAATTAAGATCTTCGGTCCTAGTCGTCCAGAGCAATTGCTGTTATGGTCTGCCAAAACAGCGTTTAGCGCTCAAGGCTTTCAAAAGGAATTGGGACAATTATTAAATACGGAAAATGAAATTGCATTAGCTGATGTTGCCTATTCTTTACAAAAAACCCGTCAGAATTTTACACACCGCTCTTTTTTGGTAGGGAACACAAATGTTGAATCGGCCAACCAATTGCTTTCGATACAAAAAACTAGTATTAAATCGGCTGTGCTAAAATCGGTACCCTCCGAATTGGTTTTTCTATTCCCAGGCCAAGGATCGCAATACGCTCAAATGGGAATGGCATTGTACCAGCATGAAAAAGTGTACCAAGAGACGATTGATCTTTGTGCAGAACTTTTGAAAAAAGACCTTCTGATTGATATCCGAACGGTTTTATATCCAGAACGTCCCAGTCCGGAAGCAGAAGCGCAGTTGAAAGATACGCGCTTTACCCAACCGGCTTTGTTTGTTACCGAATATGCGTTGGCACAACTTTGGAGCAGTTGGGGGATACAACCCACCGCCATTTGTGGTCATAGTATTGGTGAATTTGTAGGTGGTGTGCTGGCTGGAATTTTCAGTTTGGAAGATGCTTTACATTTGATTGCCTTACGTGGTCAAATGGTGAGTGAACTGCCAACGGGAACTATGCTTTCTGTTCGAATGAGCGAAGAGGAACTACTCGCTATTTTGCCCAAAACACTCTCTCTTGCAGCGGTAAACTCGCCTGTATTGTGTGTGGTAGCGGGTGAAGAAAATGAAATTTTATCTTTTTCGAAAATGTTACAACAGGCAGAAATCGCCAACAAACAGCTATTTACAAGCCACGCTTTTCATTCACACATGATGGATGCTGCTGTGGGGCCATTTGAAACTGCTGTTCGAAAAATAAAATTAGGAACTCCTACCCTTCCCATTACCTCATCGGTAACGGGAACATGGCTTACAAATGAACAAGCAACCGATCCAACCTATTGGTCCAACCATATGCGCGAAGCCGTTCGCTATAGTCCCGCGGCAAAAACATTACTAACGTTGGATGATCCAACATTTTTAGAAGTGGGTCCTGGGCAAACATTAACGGCTTTAACCAAGCAACAAGGAGCGGGAAATTTGATCGCTGCTTATACAAGTTTACCCTTGCCAAAAGAAAACGGGAACGATTACCAATCGATTTTGACCACTATGGGTGAATTGTGGTTGAGGGGATTTGAACCCGATTGGAAGGCTTTCTATCAAGACCGACAACGACAACTTATTGCGTTGCCTAGTTATGTTTTTGATCGAAAACCCTGTTGGATTGATCCTCCCAAAGTTGCACCAATAGCAACCTTGGCAAAACAAAATGAACAACTATCTATCAAAGCTCCACTAGTGACTGAGCCGACAAATGACCTATTACCTATGAGAAAAATTACTATTTTAAATCAAATTGCAGCTGCTATCAATCAAACTAGTGGTGTAGAATATCCAGAAGATGCTACTAGCTATTCGTTTCTTGAATTGGGATTGGATTCCTTGACCCTAACCCAATTGGCTATTCGATTAAAAAAAGAATTCAAACTCCCCATTACTTTTCGTCAACTTAATGAAGGTCTAAGTTCACCCGATTTGTTAGCCGACTTTTTAGATGCGCAACTTCCTCCTGAACCTGTAGCGGTAGCTCCAGCAGTGGCTCCTATACCGCAAGTTACTCCTGTGGCTGCGGCAGTTGCTAGCTATACTCACCCTGTTAGTTCTGAACAAAATAATACAGCGTTGGGATTGATTGCTCAACAAATTCAGCTACTAGGAAAGCAGATAGAATTGCTCCAAGGAACACCGATTCAATTACCCACCACTAGTCATCAAGAGGCAGCACAACAAATGCCTCAGCCGATACTTGCACAAAATTCAAACGCAGATAGTAGAACAGCCAACGAAATTGTTGAGCATTCAAAACCTTTTGGTGCTTCGCCAAAGATTGAAAAATTGGCAACCGAATTAGCGCCCTCGCAAGCTGCATTTTTGGCCCAACTTGTAACGAGCTACACTAAAAAAACAGCTGCTAGTAAAACCTATGCACAAAAGAATAGAAGTATCATGGCCGATCCAAGGGTGGTTACTGGTTTCAAACCCCTAACCAAAGAGATGGTTTATCCTCTTGTTATTGAAAAATCAAGTGGTAACCAATTGTGGGATCTCGATGGAAATCAATACTTAGATGCGCTAAATGGTTTTGGATCTTGTTTTTTTGGTCATCAACCTGATTTTATAAAAGAAGCCCTTCACCAACAAATTGAAAGTGGTTTTGAAGTTGGACCTCAACATCCCCTTGCCGCAGAAGTGTGCGAACTTTTACTTTCGTTCACCAACCAAGACCGTGCAGCCTTATGTAACACAGGATCAGAGGCGGTATTGGGTGCTATGCGTATTGCGCGTACCTATACGGGACGCTCTTTGATTGTTGCTTTTACTGGTTCGTACCATGGAATTAATGATGAAGCATTGGTTCGAGGTTCGAAAAAAGGAACGAGCTTTCCGGCTGCGGCAGGAATTATGTCGGAATCTGTTCAAAATATGCTCTTATTGGATTATGGAACAGATGAAAGTTTGCGCATTATCACCGAAAGAGCCGATGAAATAGCCGCTGTACTGGTAGAACCGGTACAGAGTAGACGACCTGAATTTCAACCGATTGCTTTTTTGAAACAATTGCGAGCTTTAACAGAACAAAATGATATTGCCCTTGTATTTGATGAAGTGATTACGGGATTTAGGTCTCATCTTGGCGGTGCACAAGCTTTGTTTGAAATCGAAGCCGATATTGCAACCTATGGTAAAGTAATTGGCGGTGGAATATCTATCGGAGCTATTTTAGGAAAACGAAAATACCTAGATACCTTGGACGGTGGTCAATGGAGTTTTGGAGATGATTCGATTCCGGAAATTGGGGTAACTTATTTTGCGGGAACGTTTGTACGCCATCCGTTGGCACTTGCTAGTTGTAAAGCTTCACTTCTTCATTTGAAAGAGCAAGGTCCTGCTTTGCAAAATCGTTTGAACGCCATGACCGATCGATTGGCTGCGGAACTAAATGCTTATTTTAGTTCGAATGGTTTGCCTATGGTAATCAATCACTTCAGCTCATTATGGCGCATGAAATTTAACGATGACGTTCAATACACTGATCTCCTTTTTACAGTATTGCGTGAAAAAGGAATTCATATCATGGACGGTTTTCCGTGCTTCTTGACTGAACCGTATACCGATCAGGATATCGATTTTATCATAGCTACCATCCAAGATAGTCTTGTGACTTTGGTTCAGGCTGGCTTTTATGGTGGTACTAGTTCAACGTTAGCCGCAGTTGCTAATAAAAACAATGTTACGCTAAATATACCTCCTGTCCCTAATGCAGATTTAGGAAGAGATCCTGAAGGAAATACAGCTTGGTTTGTAGAAAATGAGACCATTGAAGGATCGTATGATAAGATTAACTTGTAAAAACTAACAGAGAAAAGTATCCCCAAATGGTAGAAAATAGTGTAACCTACAACCCCTTTACTGGTCCCGAAATCGACTTTGTATTGCATACTACAAAATCACAAGCAGAAATTTGGACTGCCTGTTATTTTGGTGGAGAAAATGCAGCACGCTCTTTTAACGAATCGACAACCCTAGTATTTGATGGTGCCGTTGATACACAAGCTATGGAAGCCGCTGTTCAAGCTGTAGTTGCCAGACATGAATCTTTACGTGCCACCTTTAGCCCAGATGGCTTATACATGACTGTTTACAAAAAAATTAATATTCCTTTTGAAAAAATTGATTTAAGCAATGAAACGGAAACCAATCAAGAGAATATAGTATCAAATTATGTTCGAAATGATGCCCATTTTCTATTTGATCTTGTGCATGGTCCTCTAATTAAGGTGGCTCTTTTTCAACATTCAGCAACGAAATATACACTTGTCCTTACAGCACATCATATTGTATGCGATGGATGGTCCTTTGGAGTATTGTTTCAAGATCTAGGTGCCTTGTATACTGCTCATGCTAAAAAGCAAACGCCAATCCTTGAAAATGCTGTACCCTTTAGTGCTTATGCAACTGAGGAACTTCATTATTTACAATCGGAAGAGAATATAGCAACAGAGAACTTTTGGCTTTCACAGTTTGAGGAGGACATTCCGCTTCTTGACCTCCCAACAGATTTTATAAGACCTCAGCTAAAAACGTATGAAGGAAACCGATTGGATTTCGAACTAAACGCGGCTTTAGTAGCTCAAATTAAGCAAACAGGACGCCAAGCAGGAACAAGTTTGGTTACTACCCTTGTTACTATTTTTGAACTTTTATTGTACAAAATTACAGGGCAGAATGATTTGGTCATCGGTATGCCTTTTGCAGGCCAACCCGTAAAAGAAATGTCGCATTTAATTGGGCATTGTGTCAACCTTTTACCTTTAAGAAGTAGCATAGAGGCAAATAGTGAGTTTACTACTTACCTAAAGAAAAGAAAATCAGAATTACTTGATGCCTATGAGTATCCAAATTTAACTTTTGGGCAATTGTTACAAAAATTACCTATAGCGCGTGACCCATCAAGAGTTCCTTTACTTCCGGTAGTTTTTAATGTTGATTTAGGTATGAACAATGGAGTTCAATTTGCTGATTTACAATTTACGCGTCAAAGCAATCCTAAAGCCTTTGAATCTTTCGAACTGTTTTTAAATCTTAGCGAAAAAGGTGAAAATTTTATCTTCGAATGGTCCTACAAGACGGCCTTGTTCGAAGCTAAAACCATTGAAGCAATGATGTTATCATTCGAAAACATTATGAAACGTGTAGCTGAAAATCCTAATCAAACTATTGGTGACATAGTTTATGAGGACTTTTCAGCAGATTATACTGTGCTCAATCAGACTGAAACCCTATTTCCTGATCACAATTTGCACGAGCTTTTTGCAGCGCAAGTGACCCGTACACCTGATGCTGTTGCGGTTATTGACGGAAATAGAACGGTTACCTATATTGAGCTATGGCAATCTGCCAATCAGATGGCAAATTATTTATCGTCGCAAGGCTTGTGTTCTGGACAAATAGTTGCTATCTCTTTGGATAGATCTCCTGAATTGTTGATGACCATTTTTGCAGTACTACAATGCGGAGCCGCTTACGTACCTATCGATCCAGCCTACCCGCAGGCGAGACAGAAATTAATGATAGAAGATTCAAACGCACAGTTTTTTATAGGGCAAAAGGAGACCGAACTGTTTGAACTGACTCAAAAAGCGTACACTATTGCTATTTTGCTCGAAAAAAGCAAACCATTTGATAGCAAGCCTTTGAGCAATTCCGTTTCACCAAACGAAATAGCCTATATCATTTATACCTCAGGATCAACAGGAAAACCAAAAGGAGTGCAAGTAATGCATAAAAATGTGTCTAATCTTGTGTGTTCTATGGCGAAAGAACCAGGAATTGACTCGAATGATAAAGTGCTTTGTTTAACTACCATTTCTTTTGACGCTATGGTCATGGAAACGTTTTTACCCTTATTGCACGGGGCAACTATCGTCATGGTCGATGAGCAAACACGACGTGATGGACGATTATTGCTTCAAAAAATGGCAGACGAAGCTATTACACTCATGTGGGGAACGCCTACGATATGGCAAATCCTTCTCGATTCGGGTTGGGATGCTCCTTTGTCTATCAAAGCTTTGATTGGTGGCGAAGCCGTTCCATTAACGCTAGCCAAAGAACTTTTGGACCGTTGCCAATCTTTATGGAATATATACGGTCCTACCGAAACTACTGTATGTTGTATTTTATCTCAAATCAATAAAGACGATGCGTTTATTGCTATTGGAAAACCTATTGCCAACACTCAAATTCACTTGTTGAATGCACTAGGACAACCTGTAAAAAAAGGGCAGTTGGGTGAAATTGCAATATCAGGAGCAGGTGTATCATCGGGCTATTTGGGACAGCAAGAACTAACCGATGAGCGTTATGTTTTTCCTAATTTCACAGATCAATTGGGAGGCAAACAGTATTTATCAGGCGATATTGGGAAGTTATTGGACAACAATACTATCCAATACATTGGCAGAGCCGATAATCAAGTAAAAATAAGAGGTTATCGTATAGAATTAGGAGAAATAGAACATGCTATTACAAACCTTAACGAAATAAAAACTGCTGTAGTCTTAACCGATAATGACTCGTTAATCGCATTTTTAATTCCACAGAAAACTACAACTGATGAAGCAACACTTTTAATGCAAGTTCGTAATCACTTAACGATTCAGCTACCCTCGTTTATGGTGCCATCTGTGTTCTATTTTGTAGATCAAATTCCGATGACTACCAACGGAAAAATCGATGACAAAGCACTGTTGCAACTTAAAGCAAAAATTAATGCAACGGCTAGCTTTAGCCCGCCTAGAACTGACGAAGAAGTTTTGGTTGCTGAAATCTGGAAAAAGCACTTAAAGTTACCGACTATTGATATTTTTAGTAATTTTTTCGAAATGGGTGGTCATTCGATTATTGCAGTAAAAGTCATGTCTGAATTTGAGAAAAAAACAGGCAAAACGTATCCGATATCATCACTTTTTGAACATTCTACAGTTGAAAAATTCGCGAAATTAATACAAAGTAAAACCCAACTTTCGACTTCTTGTTTGGTTCCTTTACAAAAATCTGGAAACAAACCGCCCCTGTTTATTATACATGGTGCAGGTCTTAATATCTTGAATTTCGTAGACCTCAGCAAACATTTTGATCCTGACCAGCCAGTGTACGGTATTCAGGGTACTGCTCGCCCCTATAGCGATTGGTATCATTCTATCGAGGATATGGCAGCACAATATATTGAAGCCATTGTAGCCTTATACCCTTCTGGTCCTTATGCGCTAGCGGGTTTTTCTTTTGGCGGAGTGGTAGCTTTTGAGATGACGCGTCAATTGGAAGAACAAGGTCGAAAAGTGATATTAACCGCTTTACTTGATACTACCGTAGATCATGCCTATTATCAAAATTCTATTCGAAAGAAAGAATATAGCAGACAAGTATCCGTACGAAAGAAAAGAATGAGTTTTTTAATGGAAATGCTGTTTAGCTGGCGTGCCATGAAAGACCGTACGCTAGCCAAAAAAGATTATTTGTTTCAAAAATATGTAGATCAAGATACCATTATGACAGCGAAAGAAGCAGACGCCTTGGCTCAATTTACTGCCGCAAACGAAATGGTCAATGGCATTGTTGATTTGTATCAATTGAAACCGCAATCTTTTAGTGTTGATTTATTTCGATCAAAAGATGATGTGCAATACAAGACCGATCCTATTTATTTGGGTTGGAAAAAAGCAGTTCCAAATGGGATTAGAATTCATGAAGTTTCCGGTAACCATCTAGAAATTGTTGCGCCTCCAAATGATATAGCACTAGCTGGTTTACTTCAAACTATTTTGAATGAAAGAGCAGCTTCAATTTAATCTGTTAATCAAATTGAAGGACAGCATGCAATTAGTTCGAAACAAAAAAAATGTATTCTTCTGAAAAACAAATGTTTATATGTTAAAAGTAATTATAGTAATTAGCTGTTTAGCATTTTTCGGGATTAAAAAAAGAACTTAAAACAAAAATAATTTGTAACTTCATATTATGAAGTCTTATCGTATATTTTCGTAAAGGACTCCCAACTTACAAGTTAGCGTATGTAAATATGCGTATAATAAATACCCCAAGACAATATGTTACCACAAAACTATGACCCTTCTGTAGGTCTTGAAACAGAATTTGTAGTACGAATGACCAAGGCACAGTCAGCGCTTTGGGTTGCTTGTACTGTCGGTGGATCTGAAGCAAATCAAGCCTATAACGAATCCTCCTCTTTAGAGTTCACGGGTCCATTACAGGTTGAGCATCTATCTGCTGCTATCCAAGCCGTAGCAGATCGACATGAATCACTACGAGCAACCTTTGGATCTGCTGGTGTTTACATGACTATATCTAAAAAATTAGTGCTACCACTGGAGCAGTATGATTTCACGGATTTTTCTATTGATCAACAGCAAGAAAAAGTTTCACTCCTTATCCAAGAAGATACCAACTATTTATTTGATCTTTCTCATGGTCCCTTAATAAGGTTTAACCTGATTAAATTGGATGAAAACAAACATATTTTACTTATTACCGCACATCATATTGTTTGCGATGCTTGGTCTTTTGAGATTGTACGTAACGATTTGGCTACCCTTTACACGAGTTTTTGCCTCGATAAAGAAGCACACTTAGCCGCTGCTATGTCTTTTAATGACTATGCCTCTGAAAAATTAACATATAATGCATCAGCTGAGCATAAGGTTTCTGAAAAATTTTGGTTGGACATGTATAAGGAAGGTACACCCGAAGTCAATCTCCCTATTGACTATCCAAGACCTAATTTCCGAACTTATGCTAGTGCACGAATAGACATTGCTATTGATTCGTCACTATTAAAAGCTTTGAAAAAAATAAGCACTGCTTCGGGGACGAGCTTCAACACTACCCTATTGGCAAGCTTTGAAGTTTTTTTACACCAAATCACTGCTCAAGAAGAATTGGTAATAGGACTACCTTTTCCTGGACAAATAGCGTTAGGCATGTCTGAAGTTGTAGGCCATTGTGCAAATCTATTACCCTTACGGTTCAAAATGGATCCAGAGACTACTTTTGAAGATTATCTCCTTAAACGAAAATCTGAATTAGCAGCTGCCTATGAGCATCCTCGTGTTACTTTTGGTCAACTTTTGGAAGTACTTAATCCAAATCGAGATCTTTCTAGAATTCCATTAGTCCCTATCGTATTTAATGTTGATTCTGCAAAAGAAGAGACTACTAGCTTTCACGATCTAAATTGTAGCAGCAAAAGCAACCCAAGGTCTTTTGAAATTTTTGAAATCTTCGTTAATGCAACAGGAACTGAAGAGAATTTAGTTTTTGAATGGTCGTTTAATACGGCTCTCTTTAAACCTGAGAGCATTTATAAAATGATGGAGACCTATTCGAAACTGATAAAATCAATCACCGAATACCCTAGTCGTAAAATAAGTGATACCATATACAGTAGTTATTTAAAGGATTATAAACAGTTAAATGACACTGAAGTACTCATGCCAACTGCTAACGTATTTGAGATAGTTCAAATACAAATGGTAAAAACTCCAAATAATGTAGCAATATATGCCGACGGAAAAGAATTAACTTATCAAGAACTACAAGCACAAGTAAATCAAATAGCTCATTATTTGTTAAAGAAGGGCTTGCAACCAGGCGAAATAGTAGCAGTGTCGCTTCCAAGAGGAGCCGAATTAGTTAGTACTCTTCTTGCGATACTGCAATGTGGAGCTGCTTACCTTCCTTTGGATCCTGAATATCCTGCTGCACGGTTAGATTACATGATTAGTGATTCTCAAGCTACATTACTACTAACTGCTAAGACCATTTTTGCAGTAGCACCACAGGTGGAGCATACTTTTTTTATTGAGGATATTTTTGCACAATTAGAAACCTTTCCCGCTACACCCGTAGCTGTTCCGTTCAGTACCGACAGTCTAGCCTATTTACTATATACCTCTGGATCCACCGGAAAACCGAAAGGAGTACCTATTACACATCATAATCTTGTCAATCTTCTTATAGGTATGAAGGAGAAAACAGGAATAGGTTCTTCTGATAAATTTCTTTCGATTACAACTATATCTTTCGATATCGCAGGCGTAGAACTGTACTTACCACTAATTTCTGGAGCATCTTTGCAAATCGCTAATCAAGAGACAGCACGTGATGGTCGATTACTTTTAGATTTAATGAGGAAAGAGAAGGTTACCTTCTTGCAGGCAACTCCCATTTCTTGGTACATGCTGCTCGACTCCGGTTGGACAGAAAAACTACCTTTAAAAGCGATTTGTGGAGGCGAAGCTATGCCTCTCGATCTTGCCCGAGCACTAACAAGCCGATGTGAAACACTATGGAACGGATATGGCCCAACAGAAACCACCATCTACTCCATCATCAAAGAAATAAAATTTGAGGACGAAATTGTTACGATTGGTAGCCCGATAGCCAATACGCAAGTTTATATTATTGATAAAAAAGGAAATCTATTACCTCAAGGTATTGTGGGTGAAATTGCAATTGCAGGCGATGGTGTTTCTAAGGGATATTGGCATAAACCAAAATTAACAGAAGAAAAATTCATTACCAACACTTTATCTTCATCCGAGGAAGATCTTATTTATCGAACTGGTGACTTGGGTAAGTTACTAGCGACTAACGAAATTGAGTATTTGGGTAGATTGGATCAACAAGTAAAAATTAGAGGACATCGTATAGAGCCTGGTGAAGTTGAGCAAGCCCTGCTCTTATTACCAGGAATTAAACAAGCAGTCGTTCTAGCCACAGCCAATTTCCTAATTGCGCACATAGTACCAACCGACTCCATAAGTGACGCTAAGGCAAAAATTCCGTTTTGGAGAGAACAAATGCAACAGCATTTACCTCCAAAATTGGTTCCGCATGATTTTAATGTGATTGAAGTCCTACCTACAACTTTAAATGGTAAAATTGATAAAAAGGCATTGTCAAATTATACCATTAATCCTGCTTCTGATACTACAACAGCAAGAAACGAAAATGAACTTGCGATTGCATCGATTTGGGAAAAACAGCTACAAATTGCTCCCATTGATATTTTTACTAATTTTTTTGAATTAGGTGGGCATTCTATTGTTGCGGTAAAAGTTATGATCGAAATTGAAAAAAGTTTTGGAATACGATTCCCGCTTTCTTTACTTTTTACACATCCAACAGTGGAACAGTTTGCAAAATTATTAGACTCCTCAGAAGACAATACTGTGAGTTGTCTTGTTCCTTTGAAAGCCTCTGGTACCAAACCACCTCTATTTTTAATTCACGGTGCGGGACTCAATGTTTTGAATTTTGCAAGTATTAGCAAACACTTTGATCCAGACCAACCCGTGTATGGCATCCAAGGTACTGCTCGCCCTTATGACGATTGGTATCATTCTATCGAGGATATGGCAGCACAATACATTGAAGCCATTGTAGCCTTATACCCTTCTGGGCCCTATGCGCTAGCCGGCTTTTCGTTTGGTGGTGTGGTTGCTTTTGAGATGACACGTCAGTTGGAAGAACAAGGTCGAAAAGTGCTATTAACAGCTTTACTTGATACTACGGTAGATCACGCTTATTATAAAAATACCATTCAAGAAAAAGAGATTAGTAGACAAATATCGGTACGAAAGAAAAGAATTAATTTCTTTAAGGAAATGATTTTTAGTTGGACGGCCATGAAAGACCGTACGCTAGCCAAAAAAGATTATTTGTTTAAAAAATATGTGGATGAAAACCCTACTAAAACGGCCAAGGAAGCAGAAGCTTTCGCACAATTTATAGCTGCAGTCGAAAAGGTTAATGGGATTGTTGATTTGTATCAATTGAAACCGCAGTCTTTTAGTGTTGATTTATTTCGATCAAAAGATGATAAGCAATACAAGACCGATCCTATTTATTTGGGTTGGAAAAAAGCAGTTCCAAATGGGATTATAATTCATGAGGTTTCTGGTAATCATCTGGACATTGTTGCGCCTCCAAATGATATGGCACTAGCTGGTTTACTTCAAACTATTTTGAATGAAAGAGCAGTTTCAATTTAATCTGTTAATCAAATTGAAGGACAGCATGCAATTAGTTCGAATAAAAAAATAATGATTCATTTTATTGAAAAACAACGAATTACAATCATACCATTTAGTTAAATTATTTTCTCTTTCGAAAAAAAAATATTGACATGATCATCCAATTTTAAACTTAAATACTTTTTTTAGCAAGCATTTATTGATGCCGTTTTTTAATTGTTCGCTTAAAATAAGTTTTTAAAGTGATGCTGATTAGTATCGAATGAAACTTCTATAACCTTACAACTAAGGCAGTTTAACGATTATACCTGCTGTATACAGAAAATTAAACCACTTTTGCAATAAAAGTGGTTTTTTTGTTCTGTTGAAGATTTTCCAGAGAGAGAAAAAGATGTTTCTTTAGTTAAAAAAACTTCTATTGGAAATAGCTAACTTCAACATAATAACCGCAGAACTAAACACTTATCATAAGACATAGCATAGCTAGTCTTGATTTAAAATTAAAAATAAAATACGATTACAAGTTTTTGATAGTAAATTAGTTCGCATTAATTTAGTTTAGAATGAAAAATGGTAATTCAATAATTAGTGGTCCAAAGTTGGTGTATCCTCAAAGTACCCTACACGATCTTTTTTCGGCACGGGTGCAACAAAACCCCCATGCAATTGCGATAGAAGATGGGGAACAAAAACTGTCCTACCAAGAATTGGATTTCATGATCAATAAAACTGCTCAGTTTTTGTTGTCTGAGGGCGTTCGATCAGGAGATGTTGTGGCTGTTTCATTGGAACGTTCTCCCGAATTAATTGCGACTCTTTTTGCTATTTTGCAGTGTGGGGCCGCTTATATACCCGTAGATACCTCTTATCCAGAAGCGAGATTGAAACTGATGATTGAAGATGCTTCTGCTCGTTTTCATATTGGAGTAGCCAAATTAAATAACAATACCACTGGGAATCAGTCGTATGCCATTAGCGACCTTTTGGTAAGCGCAGAAGAATTTCCAACACAACCTTTAGATCATCGTGTACATCCTACAACAGGAGCCTACATCATATATACCTCCGGCTCTACAGGAAAGCCAAAAGGTGTGGTTGTTGCCCATTGTAACATACTGAATCTTTTGTATGCTTTAAAAAACGATCTTGAAATAACGGAGAAGGACAAAATATTTTCAGTCACCACCATTTCATTTGATCCTATGGTAATCGAAATCTACCTTCCGCTACTTTTTGGCGCCTGCGTAGTAATTGTTGATAATGAAACCCGATTAGACGGACAGCGATTGATACAAAAAATTCAAGATGATCAGATTACTCTAATGGTTTGTACCCCGAGCATGTGGCAAATGCTACTTAATTCGGGCTGGACTGTTCCCTTAAATATAAAAGCCATAGCAGGTGCAGAACCTTTGCCATTGTCACTGGCTAAGGAGTTACTAGAAAAATGTGACCAAGTATGGAATTTTTACGGGCCTACAGAAACTACCGTTTGCTCCATTATTACTCCAATAACAGCTCAAGACGAACTTATTACCATAGGAAAACCAATTGCTAATACGACCATCTTTTTACTAGATACCGATGGCAATTTGGTCAAAGAAGGAGAAATTGGAGAAATAGTGATTGGTGGTGATGGTGTATCAGCTGGTTACCTGAACCGACCAGAACTTAACGATCAACTTTTTGTTCCTTATTTTAAGGATGTTACTAATAATCGAAAGATGTACCGTACTGGAGATCTAGGAAAAGTGGATGGTAACGGACAAATTGTGTGCTTAGGCAGAATAGACCATCAGATAAAAATAAGGGGATACCGCATTGAAACTGGAGAAATAGAGAACGTACTAGCGGCCATTGAAGGCGTAAAATCGGCTGTTGTACTTGCACAAAATGCTACTTTAGCTGCTTTTATCATTCCTGTAAAAAGTGATTTAGCAACCTCTGATTTTATTGCATTTTGCAGAGAGCAGTTATTAGAACAGTTACCTGAATTCATGGTACCACAACGATACCAACTGATTGATAGTATTCCGGTTAACCTAAATGACAAAATTGATAGGACTGCTTTATTTCAACTTTTGGAAGAAACACAACTTTTGAAAAAAATAACCATAGCACGATCTGAAGAAGAAAAATTGATCAGTGAAATTTGGGAGAAAAATCTAGAAATTGATACTATTGATATTTTTAGCAATTTTTTTGAACTTGGTGGTCATTCGATAAAAGCAGTTAAAATTATTGGAGAAACTGAAAAACGTACTGGAAAAAAATTCTCATTACCAACCTTATTTGAACATAATACTGTAGCCAAATTTGCCAAATTACTGCATACAGATGGGATTGTTTTTGCCGACTGCTTGGTGCCCTTAAAAATTACTGGATCAAAACCTCCTATATACATGGTGCATGCGGGTGGATTGAATGTGATACAATTTGTAAACATGAGCAAACATTTTGATGATGACCAACCCTTCTATGCCTTTCAAGGTGTGGGTCCAAAGGGATATGACGATTGGTATAAATCTATCGAAGAAATGGCCGCTCATTACATAGCTGCTATGCTGAAAATTCAGCCTACTGGCCCCTATGCGCTATCTGGTTTTTGTTTTGGTGGTGTAGTGGCATTTGAAATGGCTAAACAATTAAAGGCAGAAGGAAAAGTAGTTTCTATGACTGCATTAGTGGACACTTTTGTAGATCCATCGTATTATTATAAAAGTTTCCGACAAAAAAAATGGGTACGCCAGTACAGCCGTACACGCAAGCGACTGATTTATTTAAAACAAATGCTCCTTAGTATCGAAGCATTCAAAAATCGTATCAATGCAAAAAGAAACTATCTAAAAGAAAAACATTTTAGCACTGAAAGTAAAATTACTGAAGATGAGCAAATAGCATTACAGAAATTTAATGAAGCAGTAGACATTGTATCTACAATTGTAGATCGATACCAATTACAACCACAAGATATTAAAGTTGATTTGATTCGGTCTAAAGACCATCCCGAGTATGATTTAGCGCCATTGGAATTGGGTTGGAAGAAAATTGCAAAAAACGGAATTGATTTGCATCACATTCCAGGAGATAATTTTGATATAGAAAAAAGACCATTTGACCAATATATAGCAAAACTTTTACAACAAATTGCGCAGAAAGCACTATATATACAGCTAAATTTCTTATTTTTAACCGATTTATTGATAGGTATTGAAGTATAGTGAAAAACGTAGTAATAAATGCTACAGATTTCATTGCTATAAATACCAATAAGCATGCCACAACACGTCAAATTTTAACTAATTTTTAGCCCCAGCTATAAATACCTACATAATATTCAAAAAAATGAGTGATCCTTTACATAAACAGGCACAACCTTCTTTAACGGCAAAAAACCATGCTGTTGAAACGGTCATTAAAACCACTAATACACAGTTAGAAATTTGGACTGATTGTATGATTGGAGGTAGTGATGCAAGCAAAGCCTATAATTTATCTTATACGCTTACTTTTAAAGGAGACTTTATTTTCCAAGCTTTTGAACTTGCCTTGAAAACTTTGGTGCAACGACACGAAAGTTTGAGAGCCACTTTTAGCAGTGATGGTATCTATATGAACATTGCCAAAGAACTAAAAATCGTTAGTTCTGAAATAAATATAAGCTCCTTAGCTACCGCTGACAAAGATAAAGCGATCAAAAATCAGATTGAGGAAGAAGTAAACACCCTATTCGATCTTGAAAAAGGGCCTTTGTTCAGTGTAAAATTAATCAAAGTTAATGCCTTAGAGACCGTTGTAATCATCACGCACCATCATATCATTGGTGATGGATTAAGTATCAATATCATTCTTGAAGATTTAAGCATTCTCTATTCTGCAAGTGTGAACAATGTAGCACCCAAGTTAAAAAATCCAGAGCGATTTAGTAACTATGCCACCACCGTTGATGATTTGGTCGAAAATGAGCAACTTAAACTAACAGAAGAGTATTGGCTCAATAATTACAAAGAATCTGTGCCGGTTGTTGATTTACCTATAGATACACAGCGACCTGACTTGCGCACCTACAAGAGCAATCGTTTTGACTATCCCATTGATATTAAATTAATCAACGGACTAAATCAACTTCGTAAAAGCGCCGATTGCAGTCTCGTAACCGCCATGATTATTGCGTATGAAATTTTTATTTATAAAATAACAGGACAAAATGATATCGTAATCGGTTTTCCGGTTTCGGGAAATGCCCGTTATGATATGAAGCATTTGCTTGGTAATTGCTCCAACTTGCTTCCTATTCGAACTAAAATTGATCCTTCACAAACTTTTACCGATTATTTAAAACAAAGAAGTGCGGCCATTTTAAAATCGAAGTTGCACCATCAAATAAGTTTTGGTTATTTACTTAACAAACTTGCGATTGCTAGAGATCCGTCTCGTGTTCCGTTGGTACCCGTAACCTTGACTGTAGATCTTAATCGTGATGTCGAAAGCGATTATTCTTTTCAAGGACTAACCTATCAATTTGACATCAACCCGAGAGCGTACTCTGCTTTTGAGTTGTACGTGCATGCTTGTATGTCAAAAAACGTCCCTACTTTTCAATGCTCCTACAACAGCAGCTTATTTAATGAAGAGACCATCAAAAAAATGATGATAGGGTTTGAAGATACTATTCGAACGATAATCACGGAGCAAAATAATACTATCGCTGAAATTGTTAAAGAAGATTATGCAGCCGCATATACCACCTTAAACGATACTGATACGCCCTACCCTAACCTATCTTTGGCAGCTGTATTGAGCAATAGAGCCGAATTAAACCCGACGAATATTGCTCTTGAATATCAAAACCAATCGATTACTTATGCTGAATTGCATACCAAAGTAAATCAATTTGCACATTATCTCGCTGCTCAAGGAGTGCAACCCGGAGATTACATTGCGGTATCGTACCCACGTAGCCCTGAATTGGTCTATGCCATCATGGCGATTATTCAGTGTGGTGCAGCCTATTTGCCTCTCGATCACGAATACCCAACCCTACGTGTGCAATACATGATGGAGGATTCTGAAGCAAAATATTTATTGACGAGTAAAAAATTAGCCCTAGCACTCCCAAAAAGTGCCAATACGATTTTGATTGACGATGCTATGAGTTCGTTATCACAATATCCTGCAACCAAACTAGCCTTGGATGTTGATCCCGAAAATGTATTGTATTTGCTATACACCTCTGGATCTACCGGGAAACCGAAAGGAGCAAAAATTACCAATAAAAATGTGGTCAATTTACTGTATTCTTTAGAAAACGAACCCGGAATCAAAGAGACCGATCGCGTACCCTTTATCTCTACGATTTCATTTGATATCGCTAGTTTTGAATTGTTCTTTCCTTTATTTAAGGGAGCTGTTTTGGTATTACCAGACCACGAAACCTCTAGCGACGGACGTTTATTTTATGAAATGCTCGAAAAAGAAAGGATTTCGTTAATCGTTGCTACACCTACCACCTATCAGATGCTCTTGGATTCGGGATGGTCAAAAAAGTTACCGATAAAAATTTGGTGCTGTGGTGAACCTTTACCAGCCAAATTAGCTTCTGAACTTATCAAAAGAAGTGAAGAATTATGGACACTTTATGGCCCAACTGAAGTGACTATTTTCTCTTCATGCAAGCACATTAAAGACGAAGAAACTATTATATCTGTAGGTCCTCCTATTAACAATATGCAGTATTATATTGTAGATGAACAGCTTAACCTATTACCACCAAATACTGTTGGAGAAATTGCTATTGGTGGAGATGGTGTTGGAAAAGGATACCTTGGTAAGCCTGAACTAACAGCTGCTAAGTACCTGCCAAACAAATTTTCGGACAAAAAAGATGCCATAATGTACCTCTCTGGAGACATTGGTAAATTACTCACGAGTAATGAAGTGATGTGCTTGGGACGTATTGACCATCAGGTAAAAGTAAGAGGCCATCGTATTGAGATTGGCGAAATCGAGCACGTTCTCACCTCCATCAAAGGCATAAAGTCTGCTATTGTTTTAGCCAAAAATGATATACTGATTGCTTTTGTAGTTGCAGATTATGAATATGCATCTGAAATCGAAGAAATCCGTCAGTGGAGAGATCATCTTGCCTCGCAACTGCCGGCGTTTATGGTTCCGCATGTTTTTAATGTTTTGGATAAAATGCCAAGAACGCTGAATGACAAAGTAGATAGAACGACACTTTTGAAATACGAAGGCAAATCGGATAGTGAAAATAATTATACCGCTCCACGAACCGAAGAAGAAAAACTAGTTGCTACTATATGGCAATGCATTTTAAAGAAAGACAAAGTTGATATCTTTAGTAACTTTTTCGAAATGGGTGGGCATTCGATTATGGCCGTAAATGTGATGGTCGCAATTGAAAAACAAACCGGAAAAAGGATTCCGCTTTCCGCTTTGTTTCAACATTCAACCGTTGAGAAATTATCCAAATTGTTGACTATTGATAAGGAGATAAAAAATGACTTTTTGGTGCCTTTAAAACCAAACGGTACAAAAACACCCTTGTTCATCGTACACGGTTCGGGATTGAATATTTTAAATTTTGCTCATGTTATTAACCATTTCGACGAAGACCAGCCAGTGTATGGTTTTCAAGGGATTGGTCCCAATGGTTATGACAATTGGTTTCAATCTGTCGAAGAAATGGCTGCAAAATATATTGAGTATGTTGTCGAAATCAACCCAACTGGTCCTTACGCTTTATCAGGATTCTCTTTTGGTGGAATTGTAGCTTTTGAGATGGCACGACAATTGGAAAGTCAAGGTAAAGAAGTAAGTCTTATTGCTGTTTTGGATACCTATGTAGATGCCGCTTACTACTGCCGTACACCGGGTCAGAAAAAATTAAGGCGTATTTACGATCGTAACTACAGACGTGCCGATTATTTTTGCCAAATGCTTACTAGCTGGAAATCTTTCAAAACACGTATTAATTCTAAAACGACGTATATACAAAAAAAATACTTTGGACCCAAAACTGGCCTTCCAGAACATGAAGCTCATGCTATGGAGTTGTTTATAGAAGCCGATCAAATGGTGGATAAAATTGTAGACCGCTATCACTTACTGCCACAGCAATTTGAAGTAGAACTTTTTAGAGCAGCAGATGACAAAGGTTATAAATTGGATGCTAGCCACCTTGGATGGAAGAAAGCAGCACTAAAAGGAGTTAACATACATAATATATCCGGTGATCACGATTGCATTGTTGACCCGCCGAATGATAAGACCTTGGCTCGAATGCTCCAAGGTTTACTAGACAAAAAGCATGCAAAAAGCTAAACTTACTATATCGACAACTACCTTCCAAGAAGGTAGTTTGTCGTTATCACTACAACCCAAATTAGAACAGGAGGATATACTCTTGTTTACCATCTTTTTACCTGATTTTTTCGAAATAAAAGAACATTTAAATAGCTATCTCACTATTGAGGAGCAAAACAAAGCAAACCGATTTTATAAAACTGCAGATCAAAATCGATTTGTAGTGTACCGATCCGTTTTAAAAATAATACTAGGTTTTTTTACGCAAAATGAAGTTCTTGCTTTACGATTTGACACAAAAGAAAATAAGAAACCCTTTTTAGCAGATGCTCCTTGGATTCATTTCAATATTTCACATGCAGAGGACTATGCGATGATTGCGTTATCAAAAACGGAAATAGGCGTTGACATTGAATATATAGAAAAAGATTTTGAATTTGAATCCTTAATTCCTGTAATCATTAACGCTTCTGAAGAGGAAGTATTAGAAAAAAGTACCGACAAAAAGCGAGATTTTTATGCTGCTTGGACACGTAAAGAAGCAGTAGTAAAAGCGACAGGACAAGGTATTGATGATTGCTTCCAATCTATTCCTACACTTGATGGAATGCATGAAGCTACACTAAAAGTAGATCAAGCCAACACACATTGGTCTATTAAAGGATTTGAATTAGCCACAGGATATATTGGCGCCATTGCCTATAATTGTCCAGCCACAGATGCTAAAAAAATTAGAATGCATAAATTAGAATCCGATTTTGAGCAGTATTTTAAATAAGTGCTTACAACCACCTACAATCAAAAAGTAATAAACGCTTTTCAATAGCATCGCCACTATAGAGCACCTTATTTTACCTCATTAAAAAACATAGAAACATCAAATTTCAGAATGAATTCTGGCGAAACGCCCAATACTTTTGCAATTTCAATCAGTTTGGATACCGTCAAGTCAACGTCTCCCCTTTCGATCTTGCCATAGCCGCTCATGCTCATGTTTAAATCGGCCGCCACATGTTCGCGCGTTAGATTTTTTAATTCTCTTATTTTCCTAATGTTTATGTACACCTTCGTTTGACTCATAAAAATAATTTTATTGCTTTATCTTCCTATGTTGCAATGCCTTCAAATTTTTAATACTCAAGAAAAAAGATTTTCTGATGTCCAAATGTACTAAAAATACCTGATTAAGGATAAAATATCCTTAAAATACTTCATTATTTTGAACTCAAAATAAACAAAATCAGGTATTCCAATAAAATTTAACTTCGAGATTTCAATCCTCCTGTTTTAATTCCAAAAAACAATGAATACTGCAACTAGAGTACAAAGTTTGCAAAATTAGTGGGAAATTAGGATTACTACTGCTTATAAAAAAAAGAATCAGACCAATGGTTTAATAAATCGGACTACAAACATCCTTTAAACTCATGAAGATAGAAAAAAATGAAAAACAACTTTATGTACTACTAGAAAATTAGTATTTATTGTAGCTACATTTATGAATAAGTAAACTAAAAAGGTATTGGCAAAAACATTAAAATAAACCCAATTAATAAATTAAACTCTGCATTACATAGATTCTTTTTCGATTATAAAAATACCGAATTGTGCTCTATAATTGATTTAAAAAGAAAATAGCATTCGAACCTTAGTCATTACCTTTCTTCACCTCTATTATTAGCACTAAATTGAATGCTTACTTATGTAGAAGAAACGAATACCGTATCCTCTCTACAGCTTCTACTAGCCTCTAAAATCCCTAATCTAAATTATTTATTCAAAATAAATTCAATTTAGGTTTGTAATGTCAAAAAAAGGTTTAAATTTGCACTCGCAATCAGATAATGATTGTCGCTCACTGGAGAAATGGCAGAGCGGTCGAATGCGGCAGTCTTGAAAACTGTTGACTGTCACAGGTCCGGGGGTTCGAATCCCTCTTTCTCCGCTCAAAAGCCCGAAACGAAAATTTCAGGCTTTTTTTATATCTCTATTTAAAGTAACAGCTCAACCTCACTACAAAATAGTACTTCACAAAAAAAGCCTTAACAGTACTGCTAAGGCTTAAAATATATTTTGGATAAGATTAAATGGATTTCTAATTAATGCTCCCCATATCCTACATCGTCCATTTTACCGCTGAAAACTTTGTATTGAATAACAAAATAGGTAATTACCAAAACGAAGGCAACTGCAAACCAATATACACCTACCGATAGTGCGTAAGGCTCATTGGCAACATTATAAATCGTCAATGATGGATTAACCGAATTCGTAGACGGTAAAACTTCTGGAAAAATAGAAGCCGTTGTAGATGTAAATCCGCCCACAAGGAAAAGTGTTGAAAATATAAAACCTGTTCCATCTTTTTTAAAGCTTCGCACTTTGAATAATCCAAACAATCCTATAAAGGTGATTAATGGGAAAATAAACAAAATAGGATTATCTATGAAATTATGAAAAGGCTTTTTCTCAATAATATGCCAAACTGATAACGAAATGATTACCAGTGCAAGCAGCACAAAATTTAGTTTATAAATCACCTCTTTTAGTTTTGGATTCAAATCTGAATTGGTTTTGTATATGATCCAGTTCCCGCCATGAATCATCAAAGCGACAACACTAACCACTCCCAAAAACAACGTAAACCAGTCTATAATCCCTAAATCTGAGCTTTGCGGACTGAAAGAGGAGTTCCATAGTGGTAAAAAGAAATAATGTGCCTCTTGTGTAGAAACACCATTTGTAACCATACCAAGGTTTACACCACGTACTACATTCCCTAATGCCACGCCAAAAAACAAGGCCAACAATAAACTTGCAATTCCAAAGGCTTTGTCCCAAACTGCCTCCCACATGGGGTGGTGAAACTGCCCACGCAATTCGAGTCCAACAGCTCTAAATATTAATAACCACAAAATCATGATCAGTGGCAAATAAAACCCACTAAATGAAGCTGCATACAAGGTTGGGAAAGCATAAAACAAGATTCCACCTCCTGCAATTAACCATACCTCATTGGCATCCCAAAAAGGACCGATTGAATTGGTAATCGCTTTTTTATCTTTTTCTGTTTTAGCAAAAAACAAATGAATTATTCCTGCTCCAAAATCATAACCGTCCAGAACCACATAAGTTCCTAAAATGACGATTAACACCACATACCAAAAGAATTCCATATCGCTATTTTTTATATTAGTAAGTTCCCGACAGATCGGGATTAATTCGAATAAATTGCAATCAAAAATTATTAATATTCAATCACAAATCCCATTTTACTTTTCTGTAGGTTCTGGTCCTGTGTAAATAATTTTCCCGATCAAAATCGCAAACAACATTCCGAGTAAAGCATACAAACCTACAAAGCCCATAAGTGTGAACAGGGTATTACCGGAAGATACCGTTGGCGAAGCACCATCTGCCGTACGTAATAAGTTATAGACCAACCAAGGTTGGCGCCCCAGTTCGGCAGTATACCATCCAGTTATGTTTGCAATATAAGGGAAAGGCATCATAAACATAAACGACCATAACAACCATTTGGTTTGAAATAATCTACCTCTAAGTAACTGAAAAATGGCCAACAATGTCATTCCGATAAACAGCGTACCTAATCCCACCATAATATGATAAGCGTAGTAGAGTCCCGAAATATTTGTTGGATGGGTATCCTCTGGATATTGATCAAGACCTTTGACCTCGGTATCCCAGTTTCCGTAGGTTAGAAAACTCAATACGTTGGGAACAGCAATTTTATTGTCCAGTTTTTTATCTTTCACATCGGGTTGCCCAATAAGGACAATCTCTGCTCCTTTTTTATCTGTATGAAAAATACCTTCCATGGCCGCAAAAGTTACCGGTTGGTGTTTAACTACATTTTTAGCTAACAAATCTCCCGTTGGCATTGCAACGATTAAACTTGAAATTAACCCAAAGATAACTCCTGTTTTCAAAAATAATTTTCCGTAGGAAACATTGCGATTGTTCAGTATGTAGAATGCTCCAATTCCTGCAACTACAAACGAACTCGTCACCATAGACGCTGCTTGATTATGAAGGTACGATGGCCACAACCACACATTGGTAAACAAAGCACTAAAATTAGTAAGGACAAATTTCCCGTTTTCTAGCACCTCATATCCTACAGGATGTTGCATCCAAGAGTGAGTAGCAATAATTAGGTATCCACTTGCCCATGATCCCAAGCAAATAAGCAGTCCAGTTACAAAATGCCAGCGGTGTCCTAAAATTTTTTCGCCAAAGAGGAACATTCCCAAAAAGGAAGACTCTAAGAAAAAAGAAAACATTCCTTCCATCGCTAATGTCTGACCGATGATACCTCCCGTTAGTTCGGAAAACTTGGCCCAGTTGGTACCAAATTGAAACTCCATCGGAATCCCTGTAACGACTCCCATTGCAAAATTCAATGCAAAAATTCGCATCCAAAAATGAGTGGCCTTGTTATAATGTGGATCGTTGGTCTTTAAAAATCTGTATTTAAAATAAACTACAATTAACGAAAGTCCCATTGTCAATTGCGGAAATAAGTAGTGAAAAGTTATGGTAAACGCAAACTGCATTCGATCATAAAAGAGCATTTCTTCCATAGGAAAGGTTTTTTAATATTGCCACAAATTTAACCCTTACAGACTAAAAACCCTACTTGAACAATAGCTAAATTTGATTTATTTTCAATTTCAAAATTATTTTAGCTTGTGTAACTTTAGTCACTATAAACCTAAAAATTCAACTGTATCTTTGTAGTAATTAGTAAAACAACTATATCATGCAAATCGAACAAATATATACCGGCTGTCTCGCACAAGGAGCATATTACATCACTTCAAATGGAGAAGCAGCAATCATTGACCCATTAAGAGAAACACAACCCTACCTTGATCGTCTAGAACGTGATAAAGTAACTTTAAAATATGTTTTCGAAACTCATTTTCATGCAGATTTTGTATCTGGCCATGTAGATTTGAGCGAAAAAACAGGGGCTCCAATTGTGTATGGTCCTAATGCAAATCCAGAATTTGATGCTATTATTGCTACTGATGGTCAGGAATTTAAAATTGGAGATATTACCATCAAAGTGCTTCATACCCCTGGACACACAATGGAAAGCAGTACTTATTTGTTAATCGACAAAAACGGAAAAGAACACGCTATATTTTCAGGCGACACCTTGTTTATTGGTGACGTAGGACGCCCCGATTTGGCTCAAAAAGCGGCTTCGATGACACAAGAACAATTGGCTGGAATCCTTTTTCACTCCTTGCGTGATAAAATCATGACTTTGCCAGACGATGTGATTGTTTATCCTGCACACGGAGCCGGAAGCGCTTGCGGAAAAAACATGAGCAAAGAAACTATTTCGACCATTGGCAACCAAAAAGAAACCAATTATGCGTTGAGAGCCAACATGACCGAAGCCGAATTTATTAAAGAAGTTACCGATGGTTTGCTACCTCCTCCTGCTTATTTTGGAATGAATGTAGCCATGAACAAACAAGGATACGAAAGTTTTGACACGGTACTTAACAACGGAATGCAAGCGATAAAAGTAACAGATTTTGAATCGGTTGTAGAAAATTCTGGGGCCTTAATTTTGGACAGTCGTAATGATCAAAACTTTTCTGAAGGATACATTCCGCAATCTATAAATATTGGTATCGACGGAAGCTTTGCACTCTGGGTTGGTGAACTAATCATTGATGTAAAACAGCCCATTATTTTAGTAACAGAACCCGGCCGAGAAGAAGAAACCGTGACACGACTAAGCCGAGTAGGTTTTGATAACATCGTAGGACATCTAGAAGGTGGATTCGAAGCATGGAAAAAAGCAGCTAAAGAAATTGATACCGTACACAGAATCAATGCCACTACGTTTGAAAAAGAAGTCGAAATTGGCAAAAGCAAAGTAATCGATATTCGAAAAGAAAGCGAATACAAAGCAGAGCACCTTGAAGATGCTTACTTGAGACCTCTTGCCAACATCAACGATTGGATTGAAACAGTAGATACCAAAGAACATTTCTATCTTCATTGTGGAGGTGGTTACCGATCAATGATCGCCGCTTCGATTTTGCAAGCACGAGGTTTTAGAAACTTTACAGAAATCGCTGGTGGTTTTGCTGCAATTGCAAAAACCGATTTACCAAAAACTGATTTTGTATGCCAATCCAAAGTTTTGAAAACAGAATAAAATAACTGGGCGTGACCCGCCAAAACCACAAATCGTGGTAGGCGGGTCGGGCTATCCGTTTCAAGTCCTCAACAAGTTTCGCTAGCGCTACACTTGTTTCCGTGCTTTACTCCCGAAACTTCGGGACTATCCCTCACGCAAAAAAAACAGTTCGATTACGACTTTTGTATAATTACCTGAAATAATTTGCAATAGATTAAAAAGAAATATGGTTAACTAGAATCTAAGATTTAAACTAAGTTTCTATACACTTCTTTTGTCTTTGACTTTAGATAAAAACTACACTTATACCCTAACAGCCCTCGGGCCTAAAACATCTATAACATGAAAAAAAACATGGGAACCACCGACAAAATCATCCGACTTATTATTGCTGTAGTAATCTCAGGATTGTATTTTACCGATATCATATCTGGTACCTTATCACTTATACTAATAGCAGTAGCAGTCGTGTTTATAGCTACTAGTTTCATAAGTTTTTGTCCACTATATGCCCCATTTAAAATCAATACGGGTAAAAAATAAAGGAATTTACCAACAAGTCAAACATGGATACTAGTAAACAATTCTAGTACTATTGCCTTCGATAAAAATTTTGAAAACGATTAAATAATATGTATTTTTAAATATCAAAAAATCAAAATACCAATCTATGAGTTTTCTATCTAAATTATATTTTTGGAAATGGTTTAATTTAGGTTCAAAACAAAAACCTGAAAAAACCATTCCAAAAACAAACAAAGTTGCCGAAACTTTAAAAAAAGATTTGATCCTTCGGGAACGCCTTGCACTGCAGCGTACTATTTTGGCCAACCAAAGTACATTTTTGGCTTTTTTACGCACAGCAATGTATTTTTCTATAGCTGGATTAAGTACCCGCAATCTTTTGCAAATTGAAAGGAGTTTACTAATCGAAATTGTGTTTTACGGTACATCTCTATTTATACTCATATATGGAATAATCAATTTCTTTAGACATAAAAAAATGATTGAAGACAACAACAAACATATAGGAGATTACCAACTTGAATACTATGAATAAAACAGTCGCCCACTCAGCTGAGAAAATAGTTGACCAAGAATATTGGGATACACAATACAAAAACAACAGAACGGGTTGGGATTTGGGCTGTGTCTCTCCTCCTATCCAATCTTATATTGATCAATTACCAAATAAAGAGCTAGCTATTTTGATTCCTGGTTGCGGCAATACCTACGAAGCGGAACATCTTTTAAAAATCGGATTTACAAATATTACTGTTATTGATATTGCGCCAACATTGGTACAGAAGCTTGAAGAAAAGTTTCAAGACAATCCAAATATCACGATTGTTTTAGGCGATTTTTTCGAACATGAGGGAAAATATGATTTAATTATCGAACAAACCTTTTTTTGTGCCCTGCCACCAAAGCTTCGTCAAAGGTATGTTTGGAAGATGCACAGCCTTTTAACTAGCAACGGAATTCTAACTGGTTTGCTTTTCGATAAAGAGTTTGAATCAGGACCTCCATTTGGTGGGACTAAAGCAGAATATCAAATGCTCTTTCAACATGCTTTTGAATTTATAGTTTTCGAACATGCAAAAAATTCCATTAAGCCAAGAGCAGGATCAGAATTAGAAATTAGATTCAAAAAAAACAATGCTGTATTTGTGCAGTTATATAGTCCAAAAATTGAAAAAGAACTTGATGTTGAAGGCATAAAGACTAACCTTTTAAAACAAAACAAGATCTTAAATGTCAGTATCAGTATAGATCAAGCGTCTATATTGGTAGTAAGTAGCACAAGTATTGATGATTTTGATCTTGATACAATAGCTAATAGTCCTAAATAAAAAAAGAACACTATGAAAAATAGAATATTGAACAATTGGCACGCCATGCGATGGATACGTCTAGCGATTGCTGCCTTTATGATACAACAAGCCATACAATACCATGAAATGCTTTTTGGTTTTGTAGGTGCTTTTTTCCTATTTCAATCCGTATTCAACACAGGCTGTAGCCTTAATGGATGCGCAGTTCCAACTTATAAAAACAAATCAAATGAGTGATTTTCAATCCATTATTAATTCTGACAAACCCGTTTTAGTAGATTTCTTCGCAACATGGTGTGGCCCATGCAAAATGTTGGCACCCATATTAAAGGAGGTAAAAGATAATTTAGGCGACGGAATTTCGATCTTAAAAGTAGATGTTGACAAAAACCAACAATTGGCCTCGCAGTTGCAAGTACGTGGCGTACCTACAATGATTTTATATCAAAATGGTAAACAATTATGGAGACAATCAGGTGTTTTGCAAAAGAAAGACATCATGAATATCATTTTAGAAAAAACGAATAAATAACAAAAAAGAAGTGCTAATGTACTGTAGTTTGATGCATTATAAAAGTCTTGTATAAATAATTTAGACTCCACGTTATATCTATACTTCAAGTACATAATCAATCCTATTTTAATCCGGTAATCTAGATATAAATAACTGTATACCTGATAAATAAATTGCAAATTCAAGTAGAAATTTAAAAAAAAGTAACGCCAATTGCTTTTTTTTTCTACCTTTGTTAACCAAATGGTTAAACCATATAGTTTAATGAAAAAATTAGAATCCAATACTGAAGAAATTATTTTTGAAAGCGCCATGAAAGTCTTTCATAGAAAAGGATTGGCTGCTGCACGTATGCAAGAAATTGCAGATGTAGCAGGAATCAACAAAGCCATGCTACATTATTACTTTCGATCCAAACAATTGTTATTCGAAGCCGTTTTTAAAAGGGCTTTTATGCAGTTGGCACCGCAAATCCATCAAGTACTCAATTCGGATGTTTCTTTATTTGAGAAGATTGAAAACTTTACGAACACCTACATATCGTTTGTACTAGAAAATCGTTTTCTGCCAACATTTATTATTCAGGAATTAAATAACAATCCAGAATTTACGACCACTTTTTTTAGTCAAGCCGCATTGCCTAAACCAACAAATTTTTTGAAACAAATTGAAGAAGCCATTCAAAATGAAACCATCAGAACAATACAGCCAAAACAGCTTTTGATTGATTTATTTTCGCTCTGTATTTTTCCTTTTGTAGGGACTCCACTGTTACAAAAACTTTCGAACACAGAAGAAGAAGCCTACAATCAATTATTGGAGGAACGCAAAAAACATGTGGCTTCCTTTATAATTAATGCTATAAAAAAATGAAAAAATCAGTACTACTATTAATCGTCATGTCCCCTATTTGGGTATTTTCACAACAGAAAATTACATTGACATCGTGTTATGAACTCGCTGCCAAAAATTACCCATTGGCAAAGCAAACGGCGCTACTCCAACAAAAATCAACCTTTGAAATTGATGCGATGAACAAAGCCAAATTGCCAAAAATTGACCTTAACGCTCAAGCAACTTACCAATCAGCTGTAACACAATTGCCCATTAGTATTCCGAACATCACTATCACACCACTAAACAAAGACCAATACAGAGCCACAGTAGACGTTAACCAATTGATCTATAATGGCGGAATGATAGAGGCCAACTCCAAACTGAAAACGGCACAAACCCTTACCCAACAGCAACAAGTGGCGGTTAATTTGTACACGCTTAAATCTCGTATCAATTATTCGTACTTGATGATTTTATTATGGCAAGACCAAAATCTATTGTTGTTGGACAAAAAAAATACGATTGTCTCAAAGATTAAAGAAGTAAAATCGGCTGTGAAAAACGGTGCAGTATTGCCAGCATCTGAACAAGTATTGGAAGCCGAATTATTGAAACTAAAACAAGCCCTAACCGAAAATAGTTTTCAACGTACCAAAGAATTACAAAATTTAGCTAGTTTGACCAAAACTACTTTCGAAGTCAACACTGTTTTAGAAAAGCCAAGAACGATAGACAGCAACGGAACACGACCTGAAATCCAGTTTTTTGATTTACAACAAGCACAAATTGACGCTTCGAAAGAGGTGATTTCGAAATCTAATTTACCAAAACTTAACGCCTTTGGACAAGCAGGATACGGAAATCCTGGTTTGAATATGCTAAACAATTCTTTTGAGGGGTTCTATATCGTGGGATTAAAAATGAACTGGACTATTTTTGATTGGGACAAATCCAAAACTGACAAGCAAGCACTAGACATTGCCAAAGAAATAGTGTCGACCGATAAAGAAACTTTTGAAACCAACAACCAAATGCAATTGGCAGAACTCCAAACTGAGATCGAAAAAATGCTAATCATTATCCAAACGGATGACGAAATTATACAATTGCGCGAAAAAGTAGTGCAGTCGTCGGATTCGCAACTTCGAAACGGTGTGATTACGGCATCTGATTATGTTACCGAATTAAACCATCTTTTTGAGGCAAAAACCAATCAAAAAGTGCACGAGACGCAACTTGAACTTGCTCAAATAAATTATCAAACTACTAAAGGAATCAACTAAGATGAAAAAAAGTATCCTATTATTAACCGCTTTAGCCCTTGTTTCTTGTAACAAAAAAGTAAGTGAAGCTGATGCCTTCGGGAATTTTGAAGCTACAGAAGTGACTGTTTCTGCAGAAGCAAATGGAAAAATTGAATACCTGAATTTGGACGAAGGAATGCAACTCGAAAAAGAAGCCATAATTGGTCAAATCGACACTGTACAATTATACCTCAACAAGCAACAATTAATCGCATCCAAAAACACGATCAACTCCAAATCATCCAACGTTTTATCACAGCGTTCTGTGATTGAAGAGCAACTTAAAACAGCACGACTGGAGCAAAATCGTATCAACGCGATGTTCAAAGAAAACGCCGCTACAAAACGACAAGTGGATGAAATCGCGGGAAAAGTAAAAGTGTTCCAACAACAAATAAACAGTATAGCGACACAAAATGCCCCAATTGTAAGCGAAGTAAAATCGATTGATGTTCAGATTGAAAAAATCAACGACCAACTCAAAAAATCAAAAATTGTCAATCCTGTTAAAGGAACTGTTTTGGCACAATACGCCGAACCCAAAGAAATTACAGCCTTCGGGAAACCCCTGTACAAAATTGCCGATTTGTCTGAAATGACGTTGCGTGTCTACTTTAGCGAAACCCAATTATCGGCTATAAAAGTAGGTCAAGAAGTAACGGTTTCTATCGATCAAAAAGAAGGATTAAAAGCCTACAAAGGCAAAATATCGTGGATTTCATCGGCTGCTGAGTTCACGCCAAAAATCATCCAAACCAAAGAAGAACGAGTGAATTTGGTTTACGCTGCAAAAGTGCTAGTAAAAAATGATGGGAGTCTAAAAATCGGCATGCCAGCGGAAGTTAAATTAGCCCCCTAACCCCCAACTGGGGAATACAAAGAAATAAGAATTTAATACAACTACGCCTTCCAGTTGTTCCCCCTTCGGGGGTTAGGGGGCCTATATATGAGCATATCCATCCAAAACATATCCAAATCCTACAACAAAATCAAAGCTATTGATTCGGTTTCTTTTGAAGTCAATTCAGGTGAATTGTTTGGGTTAATAGGTCCTGATGGAGCTGGTAAAACAACTATTTTTCGTGTTTTGACTACACTCCTACTCGCCGACCAAGGTATCGCAACTGTTGCGGGTCTGGATGTTGTAACCGATTACAAAGCCATTCGGAATTCCGTTGGGTACATGCCTGGGAAATTTTCGTTATACCAAGATTTAACTGTTGAAGAAAACCTAACTTTTTTTGCCACAATTTTCGGTACAACCATCGAAGAAAATTATGAACTAATTGAAGACATATACGTTCAAATTGAACCCTTCAAAAAACGAAGAGCAGGTGCATTATCGGGCGGAATGAAACAAAAACTAGCCTTGTGTTGTGCTTTGATTCATGCTCCAAAAGTATTGTTTTTAGACGAACCCACCACAGGAGTGGATCCTGTTTCTAGAAAAGAATTTTGGCAAATGCTCAAGCGCTTACAGCAAAAAGGAATTACGATTTTGGTTTCTACTCCCTATATGGATGAAGCGTCGCTTTGTGACCGAATTGCATTAATCAAAAAAGGTAAAGTGCTAAAAATCGATACGCCGCAAGCCATCACTAGCAACTATGAAAAAGTAATTTACGACATTCAATCCAAGAATACCCATGGATTAATTCATGATTTAAAAAGTTATCCTACTCATTATAGTGTATATGCTTTTGGAGAATTTATTCATTATATCGATAAAAGAGAAGATTTCGATCCAATATTTTTGAAAGAGTATTTAGAAAGTAAAGGTCATACTGATATTATTATAAAAAAAGCGGTAACCACTACTGAAGATGTGTTTATGGACCTTTAATAGAGTTAGGAGTTTTGAAGTAAGAGTTATGAGTTACTGTCCTAATAAAATTTGTGAAATCATATAAAGCACTTCATTCGTGCCAATTTGTGTAATTCGTGGCTAAAATAAAATGAAACAAGAAAAAATAATACAAGTCGAAAACCTAACCAAAAAATTTGGCGATTTCACCGCCGTCAAAGGCATTACTTTTGACGTGTACAAAGGCGAAATTTTCGGGTTTCTTGGTGCTAATGGCGCGGGGAAAACTACGGCTATGAAAATGTTAATCGGGATTTCCAAACCAACAGCTGGAACTGCTATTGTCGCTGGATTGGATGTTGCCACGCAAGCCGACTTAGTCAAAAGAAACATCGGCTATATGAGTCAAAAATTTTCTTTGTATGACGATTTGACCATCAAAGAGAATATCACTTTTTTTGGTGGCATCTACGGTTTGTCTCGCAAACAAATTAAAGAAAAAACAATACAATTGGTAACCGAATTGCAAATGCAAAACGTAGCCGATAATTTGGTTGCCTCCTTGCCGTTGGGTTGGAAACAAAAATTATCGTTTTCGGTGGCCTTATTGCACGAACCAAAAATTGTGTTTCTAGATGAGCCAACCGGCGGAGTGGACCCCATTACCCGACGACAGTTTTGGGAAATGATTTATACACAAGCCCACAAAGGCACCACCATATTTGTGACCACACATTACATGGACGAAGCCGAATACTGCGACCGTGTGTCCATCATGGTCGATGGCGTGATCGAAGCTTTGGACTCACCCAAAAATCTAAAACAAAAGTATAAAGTGGATTCCATGAACGATGTGTTTTTGAAATTGGCTAGGAATATTGAGTAATCCCCCTAGCCCCCGAAGGGGGAACTACCTATATTGTAGATACAGATACTTTAACAAATGTATTGGTTTTTGCAGTTAAATAAAATAGTGAAAAGATTAAAAAATAGTTTGTCGGTTTCTGAAATAGAAATCTGAAACCTGAAACTTTAAACAAACAAAAATGAAAAGATTTATCGGTTTTATAAAAAAAGAATTCTATCACATTTTTCGTGACAAGCGTTCTATGTTTATTCTTTTCGGAATGCCTATTGCACAAATTATGTTGTTTGGTTTTGCCATTACAAACGAAATCAACAATGTAAAAATCGCCATACTTGACAAATCAAATGATACCGAAACCCAACAAATTATCCAAAAAATAAGCCGCTCATCTTATTTTGATATCGAGCAAGAAATTAAATCTGAGTCCCAGATTGAAAGCGTATTCAAAAAAGGGAAAGTCAAAGCCGTTTTGGTTTTCGAAAAAGACTTCATCAAAAATTTACAAACCCTCAAAAACGGAAAAGTTCAGGTCATCACCGATGCTACCGATCCCAATATGGCCAACACCATATCCAATTACATCAGTTCTATATTACAAAATTATATTCAAGAAAAAAACAAAAACATCCAGCCTAGCTATCAAATTCAGACGCAAACCCAGCTGTTTTATAACCCAGCCATGAAAAGCGTTTTTACTTTTGTCCCTGGCGTAATGACCGTAATTTTAATGTTGGTATCGGCCATGATGACCTCCATATCCATCACTCGAGAAAAAGAATTAGGTACTATGGAAATCCTGTTAGTTTCGCCTCTCAAACCCATTCAAGTCATCATAGGCAAGGTGTTCCCGTATATCTTTTTATCCATTATCAACGCTGCTATCATCCTACTTTTGGGCTATTTTGTGTTTGAAATGCCCATCGAAGGAAGTTTACTTTTACTCGCCCTAGAGACCGTATTATTCATCATTTGCGCCTTGACACTCGGGATTTTAATTTCCACATTGGCAGATTCTCAGCAAACGGCTATGATGATTTCGCTCTTCGGCCTCATGTTACCAGTTATACTACTTTCGGGCTTCATCTTCCCCATTTCGAGCATGCCATTACCGCTACAAATCATAAGTAATATCATTCCCGCCAAGTGGTTTATCATCATCATCAAAGCCATTATGCTCAAGGGCGCTAGTTTTTCAATAATTTGGAAAGAAACGTTAATCTTAATCGGAATGACCTTTCTATACACAGGCTTGAGCATCAAAAAATATAAAATTCGTTTGGAATAATCCTAGTAACCCAGTCAGGGTTTTGAACCCTGACTGGGTTTAAAGTTTAAATACAAATTATGAAAACAATCCTCTTCATCATACAAAAAGAATTCAAGCAAATCTTTAGAAACAAAGGGATGCTGCCCATCATTTTCATTTTGCCATTAATGCAATTGGTAATTCTGTCTAATGCAGCGAGCTTTGAAGTCAAAAACATTAAATTCGCCTATGTAGATTACGACCACAGCGCTGGCTCACGTGAGCTAATCAGTAAATTTGAAGCTTCCCACTATTTCAATATTGTTACCGCTTTTCAATCCAAAAAAGAAGCGAATCTCGAAATGCAAAAAGGCAATGTAGATGTAATTTTAGAAATCCCGCTTCATTTTGAACAGCAGCTCATTAAACAACAAAACACCAATTTATCGGTAAGCATCAATGCTATTGACGGCGCAGCGGCGGGAGTTTCCAACGTTTATATCTCACAAATCATTTCGGGTTACAACCAGTCTATTCAAACCAAACTGCAAACCTACCAACAAGGAGTTGCAATACAACCAGAAAGAATTACAACTATCCCTTCCTTTTGGTACAACAAAACACTCAATTACAAGACCTTTATGGTTCCTGGAATATTAGTTTTGCTGGTTACTATGTTGTCTTTATTTTTATCGTCCATGAATATTGTTCGCGAAAAAGAAGTAGGTACCTTAGAACAGATCAATGTAACCCCCATCAAAAAACATCAATTTATAATTGGTAAATTGTTTCCGTTTTGGGTATTGGGACTGGTGATTTTATCCGTTGGGTTACTGATTGCCAAAGTTATTTTTAACGTACCAATTTTAGGAAATATTTTCTTGGTGTATGGATTTACAGCCGTCTACCTGATCTTAATTCTAGGCATCGGGCTATTTATCTCCAATCATACCGAAACCCAACAACAAGCCATGTTTATTGCTTGGTTTTTCACTGTGATTTTCATCCTCATGAGCGGTTTGTTCACACCAATTGAAAGTATGCCAACTTGGGCTCAAAACATTACGTTGTTGAACCCAATTCGGTATTTTGTAGAAGTAATAAGAATGGTTATGCTCAAAGGTGCTGGTTTTAACGATATCAAATTACAATTGGGTATTATTGCGCTTTATGCCTTTGCGATCAACGGTTTTGCAGTTTGGAGTTATAAAAAAACGAATTAAACCGCACACCATTTCGAAACCACTCGCTCCAAATCGGCAAAAATAATTGGTTTGGAAAGGTAATCGTCCATACCGGCTTCAAAACATTTTTCCTTCTCACCTACTAATATTCCTGCTGTTAATGCAATTATCGGTACATTTTGATAACCTTCAAGTTGTCTAATTTCTGCAGTGGCCTCATAACCATTTTTGACGGGCATTTGTATGTCCATGAAAATAACATCGATTTTCTCCGATTTACATTTCTCTACACCCAATTCACCATTTAAGGCTTGATGAATTTCACAATTAGGCATTATTTTCTTCAATAAGGTACGAGCCAGTAACATATTGATTTTGTTATCTTCTACCAACAAAACAGTCTTAACGTTTAGAAGTTTTAAGGCAATTGGGTCATTGATAATAGTCGCACCTACAGCTGTACTCGTAGCATTCAAAACAGTATTGAATGCTACCGTAAAGAAAAATTCGCTCCCAATCCCTACTTTCGACTTAAGTTCTAATTGGCTGCCCATCAAATCGAGTAATTGATTTGAAATGGTTAAACCAAGACCAGTACCGCCAAATTTTCTACTAGTTGAATTATCTTCTTGAACAAACGATTTAAAAATTTTACTATTGCTGTGCGATTTGATTCCGATTCCGGTATCCTTCACAGAAAACAAAACCTGGACCTGATCTTCCCTTTTTGATGGTACTTGTTTAATAGTAAACAAAACCTCGCCGCGTTCTGTAAATTTAAGCGCATTTCCAATCAAATTGACAACAATTTGTTTCAGTTTTACCTCATCACCCATTACCCATTCTGGAATCTCTTTATCAAATTCGTAGGTAAGTGCAATTTTTTTCTGAGCTGCTTGTTGCTTAAATAAATCGATAGTTTTATTGCAAAGGTCATGCAGATTTACCTTTTCAATGTCTAGTTCAACATTACCCGATTCAATTTTAGAAAAATCGAGTATATCATTTACAATTCGCATCAAACTATTTGCCGATTCATTGACTGTATTAATGTATTCTTTTCGAATCTTTTTAGGATTTTTTTCTTTCAATAAAGAAGAGAATCCAATAATACCATTCAACGGTGTACGTATTTCATGACTCATATTGGCCAAAAATTGTGTTTTTGCTTTATTAGCAAATTCAGCCTGATCCTTAGCTTTTCTAATTTCATTTTGCATTACTTTTTGCTTCGTAATGTCTATCACACTTAGTACAATTTCGTCTATAGTTCCGTTTTCACCCCAAAGCGGAAAACCATTCATTTGTACCCAAATAATTTTTTTACTCTTTCCTACATTGATACCAACCGTTAAGTTTTTGATTGGCTCATTGGTCCGTAATATTTGATTAACCACATGATCATCGGTTAAGATTTTCTTTTTATTCTCGTCTACATACGACAAGCTTTCGATCAATTTTTTTAAATCCTCTTTATCCTCTATGGTAGTATTAAGGAGTTCGAGTATTTTATTATTACTAGTCAATATTGTTTTATCAGGTCGGTATACAATTATTGCAGCTTCAAGATTGCTTAATAATCCACGGTATCTTTTTTTACTTCTCAGTAAGGATTGTTCAATTTTTTTAGTCGCCGTTATATCTCTAGACAAACAAATAAACAAAGTGTCTTTAAACTTTTTTCCATCAAGCTTTGAAACCGATAGTTCAAACCAATGAATTCCTGTTGGTAATTCTAACCAGTATTGCTTACCGGTTGAAATTCCTTTGTCATATGATTCAAGTATTGCAGCTTCCGCAACTTCTGCCGCATGAGCAGGCAATATTTGTTTATACTCTTTTCCAATAAAATAGTCAGATGGTGTAGACAACAAATTATCACTATGGGAATGATAGCTCACAATTATTCCGTCGCCACTTATTTCAAAAAGTAAATCAGGTAAGGCGTCAAAAACCCCTTTAAGCCTTGTATTGACCTTTCTAAATTCTTCCTCAGCTTTTTTGATTTCGGTAATATCTAACATAGATCCCATAATCTTGATCGGAACTAAATTTTCGTCTCGAATAATGACGTCTCTCTCATAAAAATAGCCATAAGATTTATCATTTTTTAGAAATCTAAATTCGGAAGCCCAATAATTCTTCTTTTCAGCAACAACTCGCTCAAATGACTCGATTATTCTCTCCTTATCTTCGGGATGCAAACGAGAACGCCACAACCTTTGATTTTCAGCAGGAGAAGCATCATCATCATAAAAACCTAAAATCTCATTGTAACTTTTGTTATGCCAACTTGTTCCATCAACCAAATTAAGTTCAAAAACAATATCATTTGTGGTTGTAGCAATCTTTTCAAATCGCTCATTAGATATTCTTAATTGTTGCTCACTATTTTTATGAATGGTAATATCGGTCATAGTACCAATATAACCCATCACTTTTCCATTCGAGTCTCTTTCGGCTACGGCAGTCCCCAAAACCCAAATTATCTTTTGATTTGGCTGTACAAATCTAAACTCAATAGTTTGTTCGTCACCAGTACGAATTAGCTCATCCCACAGCACGCGTAAATTTTCGCGGTCAGCTTCGTGTACCGCATGAAACCAACCTTGCTCAATAATTTCCACATGACTCAACCCCAGAATTTTTACTGTATTCGAGTTAACAAAAGTGATATTACCATAATAATCAGAACGGAATATTCCAACAGGAGAAACTTCTGCTAACGTGTGATACCTACGTTCGCTTTCTACCAACTCTTTTTCTGTCTCGTTTCTTAACCTTTCTTTTTCGAAAATTTCCAAAGCAAAAGCCACATCACCTGTAGCTTCTCTTAGTAATGCGATTTCGGTAGTATCAAAAAAATCTTTTTCTTCAGCATAAAAGGCAAAAGAACCAATAGCACGTCCAAATGTGATGATTGGTAATGCAATCATAGATTTAATACCTTTACTCAGCGCTTCTGTACTCCATGGTGCCATAACTGCATCTGTCTCGATGTCATTACTTACCACATATTTCCCACTGTTTATGGCTGTAAAACAAGGACCTGTACCAAATTGATTGATATAGTTTTCGGTTAAGGGCACTTGCTTCAAATGTTGTTCATCATCACCAGCAATCATTACATGATCTATTTTATTGGTGGTTGGATTTACAATGCCAATCCAGGACGTTTTAAATTTACCGAAGTCTACAGCAATGGTACAGGCTTCCTTAAATAACGTCTCTTGATCTTTTGTCCTTACAATCATTTGATTGATCTGGCTAATAAATTGATACAATCTATTTGCTTTTAAAACCTTATGATTTGCATTTACCTTCTCTGTAATATCGGTTATTACACCATGACAAATTACCGTACCTTCAGGCTCGCGCACAGGTAAGGAATTTACTTCGTGCCAAATCAATCCTTTTTGCGGATGATTGTAACGATATTCATGTTTTAATGGGACAAATTCAGTTTTTGTCTTCATAATTTTTTCCAGAAGTAAAGCAACATCTTCTAAGTACACACTTGAAAAAATCAAATTTGCATCTTTTTCTACTTCTTCAAATGTATAACCACATAAGGCTTTCATAGCACTACTCGCATACGGAAAACATAAGGATCCATCCTTATTTTGTCGCATAGAATAAATCATTCCTGGCGATGTAGCTGCAATATTTTGAAACTTAATTTGCTCTTTTACAAGTATTTCCTTGGCTTCGATTCGATCCGTCACATCTCTAATGTTCATAATTATACCTTGAACAGCAGGATCATGTAATTTGTTTACCATAGTTCCTTCGATCCAAATAAAATGTCCTTTTTTGTGCTTTATTTGCATCAAAATTGGAATTACTAAATCAGGATTTTCAAGAGACATTTGGAATTTTTTTTCACAGTATTCCAAATTATTTGGCAGTAAAAAATCAGTCATTGGAAAATAGGTGCGTTCATCATCTGTATAACCAGTGATTTGCAAAGCTCCTCCAGACCTGAAAATTATCTTTTTATTAGCATCAAAAATTGCAATCACTTCTTGATTGTACTCAACCAAAGCTCTAAACTTTTTTTCGTTTTGCTCTAAAGCATTACTAATACTCTTCTTTTCGGTTATGTCCTTGAAGAAAACGGAGATACCATTAGAAGAGGGATAAATATGATTTTCGAACCATAATCCATAAGTTGGATAATATTGTTCTACACAAATGTATTGTTGTTTTTCGAATGCTTTGTGGTACGCATCGTAAAATCCTAACTCAGTTCCGCTTGGGAACAAATCCCAAATACACTTACCTAATACATCATTTGCATTGCAGTCTAAAAATTCTGCTGCCTTTTGATTCATGTACGTATAACACCAATTGGCATCAAGCGCTATAAAAGCATCAGTAATTCTTTCGAAAATACAGAAATGGATGTCTTCTTGAAAAGCTACATCCTTTGGCTCATTGACACTCTCCAAATTTGTTTTATCCAATTCCAAGGTAGCTACAGCCTGTTCAAGGGCTGTTACTTTCTTTTCCAAGTCTTCATAAGAGAGCTTTTTATCTTCCATAAATCTGTATTATAAGTCACACTTCGTCGTTTACACTAAGTCTACTTTAAAGATAGCATAAATTTAAAAAAAAACAACCAATTTGCTTATTAAAATGTTAAAGGAATTAAAGACTTCCCCTAATTACAATTTTAAATTAATAATTAGCCTACAAATCCTATATGGCAGTACTACTATTCTTAAATTAATATCACCACTTTATCAAGATAGTTGGAGGCAGTTGTGCAACAATTGTACTTCGTCCAGACGAACTTTGCTATTTCGAATACTGAATACAAATTATAAAATTACAGCGTTTTATTTTATTTAAAAAAAAATCAAAAAAAATCAAATCAGAAAAACAAACACCTAAATCTTTGTAAATCTGATAATTATCATTTTTTTCATTCCATTTTAAAAGTACTTTTATACTTAATACAGTAAACTCATTAAAAAGTTTTTTTTTTAGCAAATTAAAAAGGCTGTGTAACAAATGTCACTGTGATTCACAGATAGTTAGTAGACCTTTATCTTTTCAATTAATTAAATCATAGTCATATGTCAAAGATAGTAATTATAGGAGCAGGAATTTCTGGCCATACCGCAGCGGCTCATTTGCGTCGAAAACTCAACAAGGAACATGAAGTTGTTGTTGTTTCTCCCAATCGAAATTACCAATGGGTTCCATCGAATATTTGGGTGGGAATTGGTAGAATGAAAGCAGAAGAATTAATTTTCCCGCTAGAACCATTATACAAAAGAAAAGGCATCGGCTATAAACAAGCCAAAGTTGTTTCGTTTCATCCAGAAGGAAATGCAACAGAAACTAAACCTTATGTAGCGGTTGAATATGTTTTTGGCGCAGATCAAGGAAAGACCGAAAATGTAACCTACGATTACTTGATTAATGCAACAGGTCCAAAATTAGCGTTTGACATGACCGAAGGATTAAATCCCGGTACAAACAAAGCTTTCTCAGTATGTACTTATGACCATGCTCAACATGCATGGCACGGTTTAAAAGATCTTATCGATCAATTAAAAGGGTCTAATAAAAAAGCTAAAGTTTTAATTGGAACGGGGCACGCCAAAGCAACTTGTCAAGGTGCTGCTTTTGAATATATTTTGAATGTTGAAAAAGAATTGGTTCGTCATGGTGTAAGAAATCAAGTTGAAGTAACCTGGATTTCTAACGAAAATGATTTAGGCGATTTTGGAATGGATGGGATGCTACTGGATTACAACGGTTTAAACATGAGATCCAAAGACATGATCGAAATGATTTTTGAAGATAGAGGCATCAAATGGATTCTGGGTGCTGGTGTTAATAAAATCGAAGATGGCGTAGCACATTACGAAAATCTGGAAGGAGAATTCAAATCAGAAACCTATGATTTTGCGATGTTGATACCCGCTTTTTCAGGTCATGGTTTTAAAGGGTATGATAAAAATGGCGCTGATATTACCGATAAATTATTCAAAGGCTTTATGATTGTAGATGCCGATTATACACCGAAACCTTATGAAGAATGGACGGTTCAAGACTGGCCAGAAACCTATCAGAATCCTTCTTACAAAAATATTTTTGCACCTGGAATTGCTTTTGCACCACCACATTCTATTTCGAAACCACGAAAAAGTAAAAACGGAACTGATATTTTTCCAGCTCCACCAAGAACGGGAATGCCTTCTGGAATTACAGCTAGACTAGTAGCTGACAACATTATCGATTCTATTAAATCCGGAAAAGAATCCTTGCATCACAAAGGTTCTATGGGTAATATGGGAGCGGCTTGTATCGCTTCGGCAGGTTTTGGAATGACACAAGGAAGCGGCGTGAGTATTACTACCTACCCTATTGTTCCTGATTATATAAAATATCCACAAACCGGTGGTCGTGACATCAATAAAACCTTTGGAGACATTGGATTGGCAGGACATTGGGTAAAACTCTCTTTGCATTATGCCTTTTTATGGAAAGCAAAAATGCGTCCGTTTTGGTGGTTGATTCCTGAATAGTATTCAGAGTATAAGACAGAAGTACAAAGCAACTAAAAAATAAAATCATGACACAAAGAATATCAAAATCACAACATTCAAAAATGCAAAATGTTTTTATACAATTTTTTAAATTTTTCTATTTAAATATCAGAATATTAAAAATTGTTGCTGGCGGACATGGCAGTACTAGAGGATAAAAAACAATCCAAAAACACGGACAATCCTTTACAAAACAAACAAATCCAAAAGCATTTTAGAGCCTATTCTGAAATGCTTTACTATTTTATTTACCAAGTGTGACTATTGTTACTGTAGAGCTCATATTGCAAAATTATCTTTGTGTAATAATTAGAACCAAAAAATGATGAAGAAAATTAATTTAATAGTATTGGTCGGAATGATTTCCATCTCGACTTTCAGTTATGGTCAAGAAACGTTAGCTATTTCTAAAAGTGAGCTTTCGCAAAAAGTGACTGAGAAAAATTTACAAATTAAAATTGCAAACCAAGAGTTCAAATCGGCACAAGCAGATTATAGACAATCGAATGCTATTTTCTTACCGAATATCACCGCCTCGCACACTGCGATTACAACTACAAATCCTTTAATGGCTTTTGGATCTAAATTGAATCAAGAAATTTTGACCGCTTCTGATTTTGATCCGAATTTATTGAACAATCCAAATCGCATTCAAAATTTTGCTACCAAATTTGAGATTCTACAACCTTTAATTAATGTAGATGGAATTTATGGTCGTCAAGCAGCTAAGGCTAAAATGAATGCTTTCGCATTACAAACGGAGCGCACCAAAGAATACATTGAGCTAGAAGTGAATAAATCGTTTATGGAATTGCAACTGGCCTACAAGGCAGTTTCGGTTTTAGAAAAAGCAAATACTACTGCTGATGCTAACTTGAAATTAATAGAAAACTATTTTAAACAAGGAATGCTGCAAAAAACAGATTTATTATCCGTTCAAGTGCGTGTAAATGAAGTTAAAAATCAATTGCAATATGCTAAGAGTAACATTCAAAATGCTTCTGATTATTTGGCTTTTTTACTAAATGAAAATATTGGAGATAAAATATACAAACCAACAGAAGAATTAGAAAACAGCATTACGATTGAAAGCAATGCAACAACTCTTTCTGAAAATCGAAAAGATATTCAAGCCATGAATTTATCGACTACAGCTTATCAAAAAATGATGTTGTCTAGCAAAATGAATTTCTTACCTAGATTAAATGCTTTTGGTAGTTACGAATTGTATGATGATTCCTTATTTGGAACCGCTGCTAAGGGATATTCATTAGGTGCGCAATTGTCATGGAATGTTTTTGATGGTTTTAAATCCATAGGAAAAATGGAAAAAGCAAAAGCTGATTTTCAGAAAGCCGAAATTGAAACCCAACAATACAAGGCCAAAAGCCAACTGGAGTTAAACAAAACCAATCGTCAGTTAAGAGATGCTGAAAATAAAGTAAATCTTGCCCAATTGGATCTAGAACAATCACAAGAAGCGTACAGAATAAGAAGCAACCGTTTTACTCAAGGGTTAGAAAAAACAACGGACTTATTGCAAACGGAAACTCAAATGTTCAAAAAAGAATTGGACTTTTTACAAGCTGTTTTTGAATACAATTTCACTCAACAATATTTACAGTTTTTAACAAAATAAAAGTCAATTTCAATGACAATTTCAAAAATCAATTTCAATTTTAAAAGCAATATAATGAAGAACTTTTTATTTAAAACGACAATAATCGCTTCCCTTTTTGTCCTACTTATTTCTTGCAACGGAGAGAAAAAAGAACCCATCACCGAATTGCCTGCCATTGCAGTAAAAGTAAGTGGAGTTTCTGAAAATGATAACAGTCCGTTTGTAAGTGCTAGCGGAAAAATTGAAGCAGAAAACAGTGCAAATTTGAGCACTCGAATGATGGGATATGTAACTAAAGTAAATGTTATAGTAGGACAAAAAGTAGCCGCTGGACAAACGCTGGTAAGTATCAATAATACCGATTTACAAGCCAAAAAAGCACAAGTTGACGCAAGTATTTTACAAGCAACGGCTGGATATAATAATGCTAAGAAAGATTACGATCGTTTTATGAATTTGTTCAAGCAGCAAAGTGCTTCGCAAAAAGAATTGGATGATATGACCGCACGATACGAAATGGCAAAAGCAGGATTGGAAGGCGCCAGACAAATGCGAAATGAAGTCGTAGCACAGTTTAAATACTCCAACATTACGGCTCCGTTTTCGGGCGTGGTAACCAATACTTTTATTAAAGAAGGTGATATGGCCAATCCAGGAATGCCATTGGTAAGTATTGAAGGAGCATCAAAATTACAAGTGACAGCAATGGTATCTGAAAGTGATATTACAGCAATCAAAAAAGGGATGCCTGTTACTGTTTTGGTCAAATCGAGTAACGACCAACTTACCGGGAAAGTAAGCGAAGTAAGCATATCTGCCAAGAATACTGGTGGACAGTATTTAGTTAAAATTAATTTGGACAAAGCAGATGCCTCGGTATTATCAGGCATGTTTGTAAACGTTCAATTTCCAATCGAAAAACAACAAAACGCCTCTAAAAGTGATGTAATGTTGATTCCAGAAACGGCTTTGATAAAACAAGGACAACTTACTGGATTATATGTGATAGGTAACGATAGCATTGCCATATTAAGATGGTTGCGTATTGGTAAAACTTTTGGGAATCAAGTCGAAGTACTTTCTGGATTGGCTGCAAATGAGCAATACATTGTTTCGGCTGAAGGAAAATTGTTTAATGGTGCAAAAGTTAGTATTCAGTAATTAGTGATCAGTTTTCAAAATAATAACTAATAGTGTTCAGTTTCAGGAGGACAACTTTAAACCTGAAACTTTAAACTTTAAACAAAAAAGAATATGCAAGAAGGAATTTCAGGTAAAATTGCCAATTTTTTCATCAATTCAAAACTAACTATTTTGATGATGGTGGGTTTGATGATCATTGGGGTTTATAGTTCTTTTCTGATTCCAAGAGAAGAAGAACCACAAATTAATGTGCCAATGGCTGACGTCATGGTGGGATATCCAGGAGCGAGCCCTACGGAAGTTGAAAGTCGTGTGGCCAAACCGCTAGAGAAAATTATTTCGAATATTAAAGGGGTTGAGCACGTGCATACAATGGCTATGAACGGTCAAGCCATGCTGATTGTTCAGTTTTATGTTGGTCAGGATGTGGAGCGCTCGTATGTAAAACTATACGACGAACTAGCAAAACACGAAGATATGTTCCCAAAAGGAGTGTACAAACCGATGGTAAAAACTCGTTCTATTGACGATGTACCGATGTTGGGTATTACGCTTTGGAGCGAAAAAATAGATGATTTTCAATTGCGCCAGATTGCTGAGGAAGTAACATCGGAAATTGAAAAAGTAAAAGATGTTGCCATCACTAAAGAAATTGGTGGACGCAGCAGAACCTTAAAAGTGGTTCTAGACAAAGATAAAATGGCCGAAAACGGTGTGGATGCCCTAGGTATCATGCAAATGATTCAAGCCAATAATGGAAGCTCACAATCGGGTAGTTTTGTCAATCAAGACCAAGAATATTTGATTACGACAGGTAAATTTTTAACATCAGCAGATGATGTCGAAAATCTAGTGGTTGGGGTAAACAAAAACTTACCTGTGTACCTAAAACAAGTAGCTAAAATTGAAGACGGACCGTCAACAGCTAGCAATTATGTGTCTTTTGGATACGGAAAAGCCAATAAAGAATACAAAGCAGATCCATCTGAATATCCTGCCGTTACGATATCTGTAGGTAAAGTAAAAGGTGCCGATGCAATGAAAATCTCGGAGAAAATTATTGAAAAAGTAGACCATTTAAAATCAAATTTGATTCCGAATGATGTACATGTTGAGGTAACTCGTAATTATGGAGAAACAGCCTCAGACAAAGTAGGCGAATTATTGCTGCACTTAGGAATTGCAATTTTGGCGGTAACTATTTTGGTGATGTTTGCCATGGGATGGCGCGGTGGATTGGTCGTGTTCTTCTCGGTTCCGTTAACATTTGCATTGACATTGTTCAGTTATTATATGCTGGATTACACCCTAAACCGTATCACGCTTTTTGCTTTGGTATTTGTGGTAGGTATTGTCGTGGATGATAGTATTATTATTGCCGAGAATATGCACAGACATTTCAAGATGAAGCGACTCCCGTTTAAACAAGCCGCTATTTATGCGATAAACGAAGTAGGAAATCCAACGATTTTAGCAACATTTACCGTTATTGCCGCTATTTTACCAATGGCATTTGTATCTGGAATGATGGGCCCTTATATGAGCCCAATGCCAATTGGAGCATCGATTGCAATGATATTATCACTTTTTGTTGCCTTAACGGTGACGCCTTATTTAGGATATCATTTATTGCAAGAAAAAGACGATCAAGAGCACAAACATGCCGAAGGTCTTGAAACCAATTTTATTTACAAAATATACAACAAAATTGAGCGCCCATTGCTAGAGAGTAGTGCCCGAAGAAGAATTCTTGTTGGAATTACCGTACTACTTTTAATAGGTTCTGTTGGAATGTTTTTTGGGAAAGCCGTTTTGGTAAAAATGTTACCTTTTGATAATAAAAACGAGTTCCAAATGGTGATTGATATGCCCGAAGGTACTACGCTAGAGCGAACTGCCGCAGTGACTAAAGAGATTGCGCAATATTTGACTACCATTCCAGAGGTGGTTGATTACCAAAACTACATAGGTACCTCAGCGCCAATTACCTTTAACGGATTGGTACGTCATTATGATTTGCGTGGTGGAAGTAATATGGCAGATATCCAAGTGAATTTGTTACACAAAGAGGATCGCAAATTACAAAGTCATGATATTGCCAAAACAGTACGTCCGAATATTCAAAAAATTGCCCAAAAGTATGGTGCGAATGTAAAAATTATTGAAGTTCCGCCAGGGCCTCCTGTATTGTCAACATTGGTTGCTGAGGTATATGGTCCTGATTATAAAGATCAAATAAAAGTAGCGCAACAAGTAAAAGACATTTTGCATAAAACAGATGGCATTGTAGATATTGACTGGACCGTTGAGGACAATCAAGTCGAATACAAACTAGAAGTAGACAAGGAAAAAGCAATGCTGAACGGAATTGCACCGCAACAAGTAGTTGGGAATTTGACTTATTTATTGAAAGAATATCCTGTCTCTGACTTATATGCTGAAACTTCAAATGATAATGTAGGGATTGTTCTTTCGCTAGACGACAAGGATAAAACAAGCTTGCAAGACATTCAGAATTTGAAAATAAAAGGAAATCAAGGCAATATGATTCCCGTAAGTGATTTAGTAAAAGTAGTAAAAGGAACTTTACAAAAAACCATTTATAGAAAGGATCAAAAAAGAGTGGTTTATGTTACGGCTGATATGGCTGGAGCATTAGAAAGTCCTGTTTATGCCATTCTTGGAATGACCGAGAAATTAGACAAAATGAAAATTCCAAAAGGGTACAAAGTCAATGAATTGTACATGGAACAACCCACAGACGAAAGCGATTTCACTGTAAAATGGGATGGAGAATGGCAGATTACTTTAGAAGTATTCCGTGATTTAGGAGTTGCTTTTATGGTTGCCATTGTGATTATCTACATGTTGATCGTGGGATGGTTCCAAAACTTCAAAACTCCAATCGTAATGATGTTGGCTATTCCGTTATCGTTAATCGGAATTGTATTTGGACACTGGTTGCTAGGCGCTTATTTTACAGCAACTTCTTTTATTGGTATGATTGCCTTAGCTGGAGTTATGGTTCGAAATTCTGTTTTACTGATCGATTTTATCGAAATCAGACTGAATGACGGTATCGCATTAAAACAAGCCATTATAGAGGCTGGAGCAGTTAGAACCTCTCCTATTCTATTGACAACAGGAGCTGTTGTAATAGGAGCTTCTATCATCTTGTTTGACCCCTTGTTTCAAGGATTAGCAATTTCACTAGTATTTGGAGCTATCGTTTCAACTATTCTTACGTTAATTGTAGTGCCTATTATTTACTACATCACAGAGCGTAAAAAATGGGAATCCTCCACCAACCTTTCCGAAGGAAGAGAGACAGTACTTAATAAAGAAAATGATATATAAATTTAATGACCCCAATTCCCTCCCTTTTTTGGAGGGAATTGTTATAATTCTAAAACACTATGAAATTACTCATCATAACAGCTATATCGTCATTTGATAGCGAAGTAAAAAGAATGCTAAAACAAGCAGATGTAAAAACCTTTACTTATAAAACAGTAACCGGATTTAAAGATTTATCCGAAGAGGCAATTGAAAGCAATTGGTTCGGAAGCAAAATCAACGAAAACGAATCCATCCTTTACTATGCTTTTGTAAAAAAGGAAAAAGTAGACTCCTTTTTTGAACTAGTTGATGCATTTAATGGCGAACAAAAAAGTGCTTCTCATGTTCATGTCGCTGTTTTAAATATCGAAAAATCAAACTAATAATTTATTTAGAGGAAGAATTCCCTCATCACACGCAATACCACTATGAAAAATAAAGTTTTTAGAATCCTAGTAGGATCATTCATTTTAATAAGTTTATTATTAACCCTTTACGTCAATCAAAACTGGATGTGGTTTACCGTTTTTATAGGTGTCAACTTAATCCAATCCGGATTTACAAAATGGTGTTTATTAGAAACTATTTTATCCAAAATAGGATTAAAAGACTAATACAATCATAAACCAATCATCACCCGATTTGCATCAAGCTTATCGGGTTTTTTTTATGTTTATTTTGGGCGTATCCTACTCTATTTATATCCACAAAAAAGTATTAGTTCAAAACCTAGTGTTGCAACTAAAATGTTTATTAAATGTTAAAATTTACATTCATTTGTATATACAAATGAAATAACCGCTACATTTGTACCTACAAATAACAAATGAAAAAGCAATGACCATCGAAGACATAACCAAAACAACAGGAAAACTTGATGATTCGACAAGAGTCGTCTTGAACATCTTGTATACAGAAAAAGTTATTTCAGAACAATTTGCTGAAATTTTGAAACCCTACGAACTCTCTAGTGAGCAATACAATGTGCTTCGCATACTAAGGGGTCAAAAAGGAAATCCCGCTAACATGTACCTCATACAAGAGCGCATGGTAGCAAAAACGAGTAACACTACTCGCCTAGTGGATAAATTACTACTCAAAAAGTTTGTGACCCGTCAAGTTTGTCCTGACAATCGACGAAAAATAGAAGTTTTAATTACTCAAAAAGGTCTTGATACCTTAATAGAATTAGAACCAAAAGTAAAAGAACATCAACGTACTTTTACAAAAAATTTGACAATAGCCGAATTACAGCAACTTAATCAATTATTAGAAAAATACCGAAACAAATAAACACTATGAACACATTTTTAGAAAATCAGAATTGGAGATATGCAACAAAGAAATTTGATGCAACCAAAAAAATAAGCAATGAAGACTTAGAATTTTTAAAAGAAGCTATTCGTCTTTCAAGTTCTTCTTATGGTTTACAACCATACAAAGTTTTCATCATTGAAAACCCAGAAATTAGAGCAAAAATTCAACCTGTAGCATGGGGACAAAGTCAAATTGTAGAAGCATCCCACCTACTTGTTTTTGCAAACGTTACAAGTTTATCTGATGAAGATATTGATGGTTATGTCGAAAACATTGCTGCAACAAGAGATTTACCTCTAGATGCTGTCACTGGTTATGGGAATTTAATGAAGGCAAACTTACTTGGATTACCTGCTGACGCAAAAAATATTTGGTCTGCAAAACAAGTATATTTAGCTATGGGTAACCTATTAAACGCTGCAGCAGAAAAGCAAATTGATGTAACACCGATGGAAGGTTTTTTACCTGAAAAAGTAAATGAAATATTAGGCTTTGATGCTCTTGGCCTTAATACAACATTGATCGCTACCGTTGGTTACAGACATACAGAAGATGCTACACAGCATTACAAAAAAGTTAGAAAATCTAACGAAGAATTATTTATCACACTATAATAACAAACAACAAATTTAATCTAAACAACAAATCACACAAAATGAAAAATCTTAAAACAATCGCATTATCACTAGTAGTGTTACTTTCAACTGTAACAATCACTGCACAAACTAAAAAAATCGACACAGCAAAAAGTTCTATTGCTTGGGTAGGGAAAAAAGTAACAGGTCAGCATAACGGAACCGTAAACTTTAAAGACGGTTTGATCATTTTTAAATCAAACAAAGTTGTTGGTGGTAAATTTACCGTAGACATGACCTCTATGACTGCTACAGACCTTAGCGGAGAATACCAAGAAAAATTAAACGGACATTTGAAAGCAGATGATTTCTTTGGAACTGATAAATTTGCAACTGCAACTTTAGTTTTCAAAAAAATCGCTGTAAAAGCAAAAGACCTATATACTGTAACTGCTGACTTAGTGATCAAAGGAAAAACTAGCCCTGTTACTTTTGACCTAGCGGTAAAAGGAAACTCAGCAACTACAAAATTTAATGTAGACAGAACTAAATATGATATCAAATACGGTTCAGGTAGTTTCTTCAGTAACTTAGGAGACAAAGCTATCAATGATGAGTTTGAACTTGCTGTAGATTTGAAATTCTAATCATCTTGATTACCAACTGTCTTTTATAGAATCAAATAGCTTTGCAATAGCAGTTTGATAGCAATAGAGATACAGTTCTCCCTTTTAAAATTTAATTTGACGATAACCCTCAACATTTTTTGTTGGGGGTTATTTGTTTTTACAAAAACACATCTTACTCATTATAAAAGGATTAAGAATCGTACTGCAATGATTTCTTTTGAATAAAGAGAACTATTTTCGCTTCTTTTTTGTAACTTTGAGAGTACTGCTAACAAACAGTTTATTAACTAGAATATACTTAGCGATTACCATTCGAAACGAAATGGTTGCAATTTACTATTCATTGCAGCCTACCTATAAAAGCATTCATAACCAATACTAACTAAAATTAACCACTATGAAAAATTTAAAGCTACTTGTATGGTCCGTTATTTGTATTTTTTCTTTCGCCACCATGGCCGCACAGACAAAGAAAATTGATGTTTCGAAAAGCAACATTAATTGGATCGGAAAAAAAATCACTGGACAACATGAAGGAACAATAAAATTTAAAGAAGGATCGCTGACTTTTAAAGACAACAAAGTTACCGACGGAAATTTTACCGCCGATATGAAAAGCCTCGCTAACACCGATCAAACCGGAAGCGGAAAAGCCAAACTTGAAGGCCATTTAAAATCGGATGATTTTTTTGGAGTATACAACTTCGATACTGCACTTTTGAATTTCAAAACCGTTACAGACAAAGGCAATAATACCTACACTGTCATTGCCAACTTAACCATCAAAGGCCAAACACACCCAATTATCTTTGATTTGGTGGTGAAAGGAAATACCGCAACGGCCACTTTGAAGGTAGATCGTACTAAATATGATATTCGATATGGATCCGGAAGCTTCTTTGACGATCTAGGCGACAAAACCATATACGATGAATTCGAACTCAAAGTGGCTTTGGTTTTTTAACTTTCGAATAAAATAAAGGGCCTGATGGTCCTATTCGATAAAAATCAAAAATATTCGTAAAATTTTCACACTTTATAATTTGAAAAATCAAAATTCATTTATATATTTGTGACAACAAAACAATTATGATAACAATTACAAACAATACTTGGTGGTGGAACAATTTACGTCAGTCGTCGTGAACAAAGCTCCTATAGTATGTAGTTAACTATAAATATACAAAGGCTTGTCATCACGACAAGCCTTTTTTACGTTAAAGTCATTATTGTTTTTTTCATTATTAATCCTTAAAATATTTTTCATTTGGAACCTTTTATACTCAAAACTCATTATAAACAAATTCTAGCAGACACGATCACCCCTGTAAGCGTGTACTTAAAAATTAGAGATAAATTCCCAAATAGTCTTTTACTCGAAAGTAGTGACTACCATGGTAATGATAATAGCTTCTCCTACATCTGTTGCAATCCAATTGCTTCGTTCAAAATTGAAAACGAAACGATTTATAAAAATTATCCTGACGGTACCTCCGAAACGATTTCTATTGATGCAACAACGGATATACCACAAATCATTCAGGAATTTTCGGGACAATTCAAATCAGAAAAAAATGATTTTAAATTCATCAACAACGGATTGTTTGGTTACCTTTCTTATGACGCTGTACGTTATTTTGAAAAAGTAAACATCTCCAAAAAAGAAAACAGCAATACCATTCCTGATGTGTATTATGCGGTTTATCAAAACATCATTGCGATTAACCATTTCAAGAATCAAGCTTATATCTTCTGTCATAGTTTGGACGGACGTAATAATATTCCAGAATTGGAGCAATTGCTGCAAACACGAAACCTAGCTACTTACAGTTTTACTAGAGAAGGTGAAGGATATTCAAATTTGACAGATGCCGAGTTCAAACAAAATGTAGCCCTTGCCAAAAAGCATTGCTTCCGTGGCGATGTATTTCAGTTGGTTTTGTCCCGCCGTTTTACACAAGGATTCAAAGGAGACGAGTTTAATGTTTATAGAGCTTTAAGAAGCATCAACCCTTCGCCTTACCTCTTCTTTTTTGATTATGGAGATTTTAAAATATTTGGTTCTTCTCCCGAAGCTCAAATTATCGTAAAAGATCGAAAAGCCGAAATTCATCCAATCGCAGGAACTTTCAAGCGTACTGGTGACGATGAGAAAGATGCAGTATTGGCAAAACAATTATCTGAAGACAAAAAAGAAAATAGCGAGCACGTAATGTTAGTCGATTTGGCTCGAAATGACCTTAGCCGTCACGGACATGGTGTACAAGTTGATCGCTATAGAGAAGTACAGTTCTTTTCGCATGTGATCCATTTGGTTTCCAAAGTTACTGGGCATTTACACGATAATGCTACAACCATGCAAGTGGTTGCAGACACCTTCCCTGCCGGAACTTTGAGTGGTGCTCCAAAACACCGAGCGATGCAACTGATTGAAGAGTACGAAAAAACAAATCGTAACTTTTACGGTGGTGCTATTGGTTTCATGGATTTTGAAGGCAACTTTAATCATGCGATTATGATTCGTACTTTTTTAAGTAAAAATCACGAACTACACTCACAAGCAGGTGCCGGAATCGTAGCTAGCTCAGATGAAGAAAGTGAAATGCAAGAAGTATATAACAAATTAAGAGCCTTGAATACGGCTTTGGATTTGGCAGAAACAATATAATCCCCCTAACCCCCGAAGGGGGAATTAAAAATTTTAATTAAGACAAAAAATGACAAAAGCAAATACATCCTCTACATCAGTTCCCCCTTCGGGGGCTAGGGGGAAAATACTAGTTATAGATAATTACGATAGTTTCACTTACAACTTAGTGCATTATCTAGAAGATTTGAATTGTGAGGTTACCGTGTATCGTAACGACGAATTTGATATTGATGAAATTGCCCATTTTGACAAAATAGTACTTTCACCTGGTCCTGGAATTCCAGAAGAAGCGGGACTATTGAAAGCAGTGATCGAAAAATACGGACCTACAAAAAGCATTTTTGGTGTTTGCCTTGGTCAACAAGCGATTGGCGAAGTCTATGGCGGAACGCTATCTAACCTCGACAAAGTGTATCATGGCGTTGCTACCAACATCAAAACGGTAGTGGATGACGAAATATTATTTCAAGGTTTGGATAAAGAAATTGAAGTTGGACGTTACCACTCATGGGTAGTCGATCCTACTTTGCCTGATGTGCTAGAAGCTACATCATTTGACGAGAATGGTCAGGTTATGTCGTTGCGTCACAAGACCTATGATGTACGAGGTGTACAATTTCACCCTGAGAGCGTGTTGACTCCTACCGGAAAAAAAATGCTTGAAAATTGGGTTAATGGCTAGTAATCAGTCGCTATATTCCGTTTTTTAGTAGTTGTCATTTTAACTTTGAGTCTAATTCTTTTGCAGAAAAAATCAATTAAATGAAAATTTCAATAGTTCGATTTGTAGTAGTGAGTGCAGTTGTTTTTAGCATCTTTTCTTGTCAACAGAAAAAGGAACAAAAAGCAGAAAGTACCATCGTTTCTCAAAAAGAGACTGTGATTGATTTAGTCGCTTTATTCGAAAAAAATAGAGAAGGCAAGGACACTGTTATCACCATAGTCGAAGATCCTGTTTATCATAAAACTAAAAGATACAAAGCTGTTAATGCCTTGCACCTATTGCAAAATGAATTGGAACTTTCGAAAATAGACAGCAAGAATACAAAAATTGTTTTCGAGTGCAAAGACGGCTACCAACCTGAAATGCCTTTGGATTTATTTTTGAAAGCAAAACCGTTTATCGCCTATCAGGACGTAGACGCTCCAGAAGGTAAAAAATGGGAAACCATTAATAAAAACGGAAATGAGATGGATGCAGCGCCTTTTTACTTGGTCTATCCAGCCGTTTCTCCAAAAGACAGTCAGTACAAATGGCCTTATAATTTGGTAAAAATAAAATTGGAAGCTAGTAACACCAACACTGCTGCTTTATATCCAAAAGAGGATGCACAAGCAGTAAAGGGTTACGATTTGTTTCAGAAACAATGCATTACCTGTCATGCGCTCAATGGTGCAGGTGGCAGCATGGGACCCGAATTGAATTATCCGAAGAGCGTAACCGAATATTGGATCGAAAAAGAATTAGTGCAGTATATCGTTGATCCATCTGCCTATCGCCATAAAGTAAAAATGCCGACCTTGGGATTGACAACTAGTGATTCGCAAGAAATTGTCAATTACTTAAAATACATGTCAAAGCATAAAAAAAGCGAATAGTAATCAGTTGCACTTAAAGATAAAAACTTAGCAACTCAGTCCCGAAGCTTCGGGATAGCAACTTAAAAAAAAATGAAAAATATATTAAATCGATTAATCAATCACGAAATATTAACTAGAGAAGAAGCCAAAAATGTCTTGGTCAACATCTCTAGCGGAAGTTACAACTCCAGTCAAATAGCCGCTTTTTTAACCGTTTATATGATGCGATCGGTAACAATTGATGAGCTTGAAGGTTTTAGAGAAGCTTTGCTTGAACTTTGTTTGCGAGTTGATTTATCCGAATTCAACACGATCGATTTGTGTGGAACAGGTGGAGACGGAAAAGACACCTTTAATATATCGACTTTAGCTTCTTTTGTTACTGCGGGTGCGGGAATAAAAGTGGCAAAACATGGTAATTATGGTGTTTCCTCTATTTCGGGTTCTAGCAATGTGATGGAGAAGCTAGGAATAAAATTCAGTAACGATCCCGATTTTTTAAAAACTGCCGTAGACCAAGCAGGAATATGTATTTTACACGCTCCTCTTTTTCACCCTGCAATGAAAAACGTGGGTCCTATTCGAAAAGAATTAGCAGTAAAAACATTTTTCAATATGTTGGGACCAATGGTCAATCCATCGTTTCCACAAAATCAATTGGTAGGTGTTTTTAATTTAGAACTAGCCAGAATGTATGGGTACCTCTATCAAAACACGAAGGCAAATTTCACTATTTTGCATGCTCTAGATGGTTATGATGAGATTTCGTTGACTTGCCCTGCAAAATACATCACGCATACCAAAGAAGGTGTTTTAAATCCTGCTGATTTTGGCGTTTCACTGTTAAAACAGTCTGAGATTGAAGGCGGAAAAACAATTGATGAATCGGCACAAATGTTTACCGATATCATAGCTGGAAAAGGGAATGATGCACAAAATAATGTTGTTTGTGCCAATGCTGCAATGGCAATTGCAACGGTTACGGGCTGCACGCCGCTTGAAGGTTTTGGTACGGCCATAGAAAGTTTACTATCTGGGAAAGCATTAGCTTCTTTACAAAAATTACAAGAATTGAGTAAGTAACTCATTGACAAAAAACGTTTTAATCAACAATAATACACATGGAATTATTCCCCCTTATATCTCTACTTATCGTTTTATCGGCAAGTTTTGCGTACATCAATTTTAGATACTTAAAACTACCTAATGCCATTGGATTGATGCTCGTTTCTTTATTATTTTCTCTTGGAATTATTGGAGTTAGCTTCATCTTCCCTACTTTAAAAGAAAATGTAGCCGAAATACTTAACGGAATTAATTTTAGCGAATTATTACTGGAGGTGATGCTAAGTTTTATGCTTTTCGCAGGAGCAATTCATATTAAATTCAAGGATTTAAAAGCTGAGAAATTAAGTATCATGCTCTTTTCAACGCTTAGTGTGATCATCAGTACCTTTATTGTTGGTTATAGTAGTTTTTGGTTATTGAATGCTTTTAATTTAGACGTGAACCTTATCCAGTGTTTACTTTTTGGAGCATTAATATCACCCACAGACCCAATTGCAGTCTTGAGTATTTTGAAAACCGCGGGAGTAACAAAATCACTAGAAACCAAAATTGCAGGAGAGTCACTGTTTAACGATGGTGTAGCTGTAGTAGTTTTTATTACCATTCTACAATTGGCAAAGCCCAACGCAGATGTGTCTTTTCTAAGCATTGCAACTGTTTTTGGTCAAGAAGCTATTGGCGGAATCATACTTGGTGGTATCGTGGGTTGGATTGGTTATAAATTAATTGCCAGTATTGACAGTTATAATGTTGAGGTTTTGATCACGCTTGCTATTGTTATGGGTGGTTATTCTTTGGCACATTACACACATGTATCTGGACCTTTGGCTATGGTAATCGCAGGTCTTATAACCGGAAACCATGGAAAAACATTAGGAATGTCTGACATCACTGCAGAATATGTAGATAAATTTTGGGAGTTGGCAGACGAAATTTTAAATGCCTTATTATTTGTTTTAATTGGTCTTGAATTGCTAGTGATTAATACTGATAAAACTATTTTGATAATTGGTATAATCCTTATTTTTATAGTATTGATAACCCGTTATATATCCGTTTTAATCCCTTCTCTTTTTATTCGCTTAAAAGAAGAAATTAGTCCCAAAACAGTATTAATATTGACTTGGGGTGGTTTAAGAGGTGGAATTTCTATTGCTTTGGCACTATCCATTCCGACTGAATTAGGAAAAGATATTTGGGTAACAATTACCTACGTTATTGTGTGTTTTTCTATTCTAATTCAAGGACTAACAATTGGTAAATTCGTAAATTTGCTAAAAAACAAATAACAAAGAATAGTTCAACGTTTAAGGTTTAAAGTTGTTTGATCAACTTCAAACGGCAAACAGAAATAACTTCAAATAAAATACAAAATGAATATTCTAGATAAAATTATTTTCGATAAAAAAAGAGAAGTAGTTCTCAAAAAATCAATCATTCCGGTATCACAATTGGAAGCTTCTGTATTTTTTTCGAAAGAAACGATTTCGCTTAGTCAAAATTTAAAGAACAGCAACTCAGGAATCATTGCTGAACACAAACGTCGTTCTCCATCCAAATCGGTGATTAATCATGATTTCACGGTGGAAGAAGTCGTAAAAGGATACGAAGCAGCCGGTGCTTGTGGCATCTCTGTTCTAACCGACGGAAAATACTTCGGTGGCTCATTAGACGATTTATTACTAGCGAGAGCATCGGTGAATATTCCGTTATTGCGAAAAGAGTTTATTGTAGACGAATACCAAATTTTAGAAGCCAAAGCACACGGAGCCGATTTGATTCTGCTCATCGCGGCGGTTTTGACTCGTGACGAAATCAAATCGTTATCTGAATTTGCTCAAAGTCTTGGTCTCGAAGTTTTACTCGAAGTACACAACCTCGAAGAATTAGAAAAATCAATTATGCCGACTCTAAACATGATCGGGGTAAACAACAGAAACCTAAAAACTTTTGAAGTAAGCCTAGACTTCAGCAAGCAATTGGCAGATAAGATTCCGAATGACTTTGTCAAAGTATCTGAAAGCGGTATCTCTAGCATCGAAGCCATTACCGAATTAAAACCGTACGGCTACAAAGGATTCTTGATTGGTGAAAACTTCATGAAAACGGACAATGCGGGGAAGGCAGCAACGGAGTTTATAGATGAGCTGTTGGCTATTGGCTATTAGCTATTGGCTATTGGCTGTTGGCTATTGGCTATTAGCCTTCCATCTGAATAGAATAGAAATATTTTTAGCAAAGGGCAAATTGCTAAAAGCTAAATGCCATGAAAGAATTTGTAGATGAGCTATTGGCTATTGGCTCATAGCTTTTAGCCTCCCATCTGAATACAATAAAAATATTTTTAGCAAAGGGCAAATTGCCAAAAGCTAAAAGCCAACCGCTAAAAGCCATAAATTATGAAGATAAAAGTCTGCGGCATGAAATACCCTGACAACATACTTGAGTTAGCGACACTCCTACCCGATTACATGGGATTTATATTTTGGGAACGTTCTGCTCGGTATTTTGATGGTGTGATTCCAAAGTTGCCTGAGAGTATCAAGAAAACAGGGGTCTTTGTTAACGAAACCGTTGAAGGTATTCTAGCGAAAGTAAGCCAACACGATTTGCAAGCCGTACAATTGCACGGAAAAGAATCTGTAGCATTTTGTAGCGAATTACGAAGCAAATTAAAAAACAGGATAGAAATTATTAAAGTTTTTTCTATCTTAGACGACTTTAACTTTGAGGTATTAAACCCTTATGAATCAGTGTGTGACTACTTCCTTTTTGACACAAAAGGGAAGCTCCCTGGCGGAAACGGAAGCACATTTGATTGGACAGTACTCAAAAACTACCCTTCTACCAAGCCTTTCTTCTTAAGTGGCGGCATTGGATTGGACGAAATGGAGGATGTAAGTGAAATAATGAAAACTAATTTACCCATTCATGCCATTGACCTGAATAGTAAATTTGAAATAGAACCAGGATTAAAAAATATAGAGGCCTTACAAAGTCTCTTCACATTAAAATAAAGAGGCGATCTATCGCATCTCATAACACAAACAAGAAAATGGCATCATATAACGTAGACGAAAGAGGGTATTATGGCGAATTTGGTGGTGCTTACATCCCCGAAATGCTATATCCAAACGTAGAAGAATTACGTCAAAACTACCTTAAAATTACGGCAGAACCGGGGTTCAAAGCAGAGTTTGACCAATTACTAAAAGATTATGTTGGGCGCCCTAGCCCACTGTACTTCGCTAAGCGCTTGTCTGAGAAGTACAACACCAAAATCTACCTGAAAAGAGAAGATTTAAATCATACCGGAGCACACAAAATCAACAACACGATTGGGCAGATTCTAGTGGCTAAAAAACTAGGCAAAAGCCGTATTATTGCTGAGACTGGTGCGGGTCAACACGGGGTGGCAACCGCTACCGTATGCGCGCTTATGGGCATGGAGTGTATTGTGTACATGGGCGAAATTGACATCAAACGTCAAGCGCCAAACGTGGCACGTATGAAAATGTTGGGTGCAGAGGTTCGTCCCGCTTTATCGGGTTCTCGTACTTTGAAAGATGCTACCAATGAGGCCATTCGTGACTGGATCAATAATCCTGTAGACACACATTACATCATCGGTTCGGCGATTGGGCCACACCCTTATCCCGATATGGTAACTCGTTTTCAAAGCATCATATCCGAAGAAATAAAATGGCAGTTAAAAGAACATGAAGGACGCGAAAATCCTGATTATGTAGTTGCTTGTATTGGTGGCGGAAGCAACGCTGCCGGAACTTACTACCACTTTTTGCACGAGCCAGAAGTTGGAATTATAGCTGTAGAAGCAGCCGGAAAAGGCGTCAACAGCGGTCATAGTGCTGCAACCAGTAAACTCGGAAAAGTGGGTGTCATTCATGGATGTAAAACCTTATTGATGCAATCGCCAGACGGTCAAATCACTGAGCCGTATTCTATTTCTGCAGGTCTTGATTATCCAGGAGTTGGTCCTATGCACTCTCATTTGGCTACCTCAGGACGTGGCGAGTTTTATTCGATTACAGATGACGACGCTATGAAAGCCGGGTATGAACTGGCACAAATGGAAGGAATTATTCCGGCAATCGAAACCTCACACGCTTTGGCTGTACTAAAAGAGAAAAAATTTAAACCCGAAGATATTGTCATTATTTGCCTTTCTGGTCGTGGAGACAAAGACTTAGAAACTTATATCGATTATTTTAAATTGTAGTTGAGCTTTCCCGCATAATTCCGATTTATTTGGAGTGCGTGGGCTGTTCGCTATATCTTTTTTGGGGCAAAATAAGTCCTAAAAAAGGATGCTTCCCGCTCGTTCGGGAGCATAACAAACGCGGAAGCAACAACAATGAACTTGAACTAAAAAAACATTACAATGGCAAAATTATTCGCATACGGATCCTTACAAGAAACAGATATTCAACAAAATATATTCGGACGCTCTCTAAAAGGAACTCCCGATTCTTTGATTGGCTACACCGTTACCAAAATTGAAATCGAAGAAGAATTTGGTATGGCGTCCTACCCTATCATTACCTCAACAGAAAAACGTGAAGACGTAATCAAAGGGTTGCTTTATGAAATCACCGACGAAGAATTATTGATGGCTGACACCTATGAAGGAGTACATTACAAACGTATGGAAGTCTTGCTAGAGTCTAATCAAATTGCGTGGGCCTTTACCGCAACCAATTAAACGACTTGCTTCCCATCCTTATTTGACAAAAAGAACACCATGAACAGAATAGAACAAAAATTACAAGAAGACAAAAAAATACTATCCATCTATTTTTCAGCTGGATACCCCAACCTAACCGATACCGTTTCGATCATTGAAGATCTAGAGAAAAATGGTGTTGACCTAATCGAAATCGGTTTACCCTTTAGCGATCCTTTGGCCGATGGACCTACGATTCAAGAAAGTTCGTCTGTTGCTTTGCACAACGGTATGACCACCGAAGTACTTTTTGAGCAGTTAAAAGACATTCGCAAAACAGTAAGCATTCCGTTGATCATCATGGGGTATTTTAACCCTATGTTGCAATATGGTATAGAAGAATTTTGTACCAAATGTGCCGAAGTTGGCATAGATGGTCTTATCATTCCCGATCTTCCCGTAGATGTATACGCTGATGAATACCAAGCCATTTTTGAAAAACACGGTTTACGAAACGTATTCTTGATTACGCCACAAACGTCCGATGAGCGTATTCGCTTTATCGATAGTGTATCCAATGGTTTTATCTATATGGTAAGTTCAGCAAGTGTAACAGGATCGCAATCTGGATTTGGTAGCACACAAGAAGACTATTTCAAACGCATCGCCGACATGAACCTCAAAAACCAACAAATTGTAGGTTTCGGAATCAACAATGCAGCAACCTTCAACCAAGCCACACAATACGCAAAAGGTGCAATCATAGGTAGTGCCTTCATCAAACATTTAACCGAAGAAGGAACTGGTAAAATTTCCGAATTTGTGAAAGCGATTCGATAGATTGCTTTTTTATATAATTTAGAAAGCGTTTAATCTCTATTTAAAAAGAGGTTAAATGCTTTTTTTATTGGTAAAAATTAAAATTGATAATTTCCAAAATTGATTCTCGATTTTATACGAAAAGTATTTAAAAACAATTACTTCTTTGGTTAACTTATATTACAATTTTTCTTATTTTTGAAGGATACTAAAAAAAACAACAAATGACAACATGAAAAAACGCAATGTGTTTTTTTATGTTATCAGGATTAAATAACAAAAAATCAATACTTTAATCATATTTCAATTAATAGAGTTGCGTATATTAGAGAGTTACCAGAAATACGCCCAAAATTGCGGAAGTTCACAATAAATTATACAACTAAATTTCTTTTCATTACTTTTATAAAAAAAATAGATAAAAATGAATTTAATTGAGAGTCATATAAAAGACATTTTAAACTTATGTAAATCACATAAAGTTAAATCACTATATGCTTTTGGTTCAGTTTTAAATGATAAATTTAATGCCGAAAGTGATATTGATCTGATTGTAGATTTCCAACAATTAGATGTTCTAGATTATGGAGATAATTATTATGATTTAAAATTTTCTTTAGAAAATATTTTCAAACGAAGTGTCGATTTACTTGAGGAAAAAGCAATAAAAAATCCTTTTTTTAGAAAAACTATAAATCAAAAAAAACAGTTGATTTATGGACAATAATATTAAAACTTGGCTTTATGATATTTTAAGTTCTATCAATGAAATTGAAAGCTATTATATTGATACTCCAAAATTATTTGAGGTTTACCAAAATGATTTAAGAACAAAAAGAGCTGTTGAAAGAAATATTGAAATAATTGGTGAAGCAGTGAACCGAATTCTGAAACTTGATAACGAAATTGTAATTTCGAACTCAAGAAAGATTGTAGATGTTAGAAATAGAATTATTCACGGATATGACTCAGTTTCTGATGATGTAATTTGGGGAATTGTAATTAGAAATTTACCTGTTTTGCAAAAAGAAGTGGAAGAATTACTTGGCGAATAAATGTACTTCTGGTAACAGCAAAGGTTTCGTTGGGCTTGAAAAGCCAACAATGAAACCGCGGTTGAACGGAACCGCTCTACTTCCGACACTATGGGGATATCGATAAACAAGTTTAGGTAATTTAAGAGAACAAAGCGCCCTCTTTTTTTTTGAGCCGTAAATAGACTGGTTTCATTGTATTTTCCTTCACATCATCACATACGTTGCCCAACCCACAAACTAGTTTTTGCAGGCAGGTAATTTGTGGCTACCGCCAAGATACCAAACAGGCGGACCTCGCTGGTCGAACATTAGAATTGTGTGCAAATTGCCCGTTTTACAGCATTGACACTTTCTGATTTTAGATTCCTTGGCTACCTTTATTTGGGGTTTAACTTTTAGTTTTTCTTGTAAAACCTTTAATTTCTCTCGCTTCCAATTGCTACTCAAAAAGCCATAATGCCTTATTTTTACAAAACTCTTAGGCAAAATAGTTCCCTCCAAACTAGAATAAAATAGCTGATTGGGTGGAAGCCCAGTAATGTGTTGCATAGTTATCTATACAACTTTTCTGTCGAGTACTTTAATTATTTAAGTATATTTGGGAGAAGTAAACGGAAGTTTTTTCACAGACTGACGTTATATGCCATTTCTGAAAACCTAAACATTCAAAAGAAAAATGAAATTTAAAATTCCTATTATTATTACTTCTTTACTCTTTTTCGTTTCATGCAATAGAAGCATTTATGGAATATATAATACTGGATATTCAACTGACAAAAGTGCGTTACTTCAAATAAAAATCGACTCAAACCATACTGTTGAGAAAAATGAAATTCATACAATCCGAATTGACTCTAAAGGAAGCTGGAAACAAGAAGGTGAAAAAATAATTTGTTACTTTTATCAAACAGAAACAGGTTTTCCTGCAGATACTATGAATTTGAAAATTATTGGAAATAGAATGTATATTGTGGAAAAAGGAAGCTTCAAAAATAAAAGTTTTTACTTGAAAAAAATAAAATAAAGTTGCTAAAAGTCGAAGAAGAAACAGCATATAACAGCTAAGGTTTCGTTGGGCTTGAAAAGCCAACAATGAAACCGCGGTTGAACCCTTCGGCTATCGCTCAGGACAGGCTCACCGCTCTACTTCCGCCACTATGGGGATATCGATAAACAAGTTTAGGTTATTTAAGAGGACAAAGCGTCCTCTTTTTTTTTGAGGTGTACATTAAGCTGGTTTCATTGTGTTTTCCTTCACATTATCGCACACGTTGCCCTACCCATAAAACTAGTTTTTACAGACAGGTAATTTGTGGCTACTGCCAAGATACCAAACAGGCGGACCTCGCTGGTCAAACAGTAGAATGGTGTGCAAATTGCCTGTTTTACAGCATTGACTCTTTCTGATTTTCGATTCCTTGGCTACCTTTATTTGGGGTTTGACTTTTAGTTTTTCTTGTAAAATATTTAGTTTCTCTCGTTTCCAAATCCTGTCCCGCTTTTTCGGGATGCTACTCAAAAAAACCATAATGCCTTATTTTTACAAATCCCTTAGGCAAAATAGTTTCCTCTAAACTAGAAAAAAACAGTTGATTGCGCGGTATTCCTGTGATATGCTGCATACTTAAATATACAACTTTTCTTTCTATTACATTCATTATTTACTTATATTTGGAGAAATAAACGGAGGTTTTTTCACAGACTGACGTTAGCAACAAGCTACAACCAACTCACGAAAGAAAAAATAATGGAAACAGTAAAACCTTATAATGAAATTGATAAAGCTATAATTTCCCTTGACAATGGAGGAAGATTTTATAACCTACTCACCAAAGCAGAAGACGGAATAATTAGTCAAGCAGAATTAGGAAAATTAGGTGGAATTTTCAATGATAAACAGAAAATGATACTGTTTTTAGAATTGTCTATTTCAAAATTAAAAGAAAACGAAAAAGAAATAATTATTTCAAAATTAGACGAAAATTTAAAGAAAGATTATTTAAAGTATAAACCACAAAATTTACTTCCTTCTGAAGTGAATGAAAAAGGAATTTTATCCTCAAATATGGTTTTAACTGGAGTTCCTGAATTAATAGATTCAAAATCGGATTTTAACGGTTTTATTATAATTCCTATTATGACTGGAAAAGTAACAACTTTGACTTTAATTCCAATGATTGACAATTATGACGTTTACGAATTGAGAGATGAAAAAACTTCTGAAACATTTATAATTGCTCATTCAAAAACTTCTGAAAAATTACCAAATGAAAAAATAATTATTGCAGGAGTGTTGAAAGAACTTGAAAAAAATGAAAAAGGTATAAAGGAAAAATTCCTAGAGGCAATTTATCAAATAAGGAATTAAAAGAAGTAAAGCCAGTTACTAACTCCGGTTTTGTTCAATGGCTTAGGCTTGGTTTTTCCTTCGGAAAAACCTCTATGAGTCGGAAATTTATTCTACATCTGCTTTGGTCAGTGTTCAATCAAAGCCACTGAAACAAAGCCGGAAAATGTTGTAGGCAATTTTGGAACCGATAAACCGAATATCAAATTAATCAAATCTAATGACTAACTTTAAACTTTGGCTTGAATTTGAACACGCAGATTTAACAGATTCTGATATGAAAAATGAATTCTGCAATATTAGCGTTGATTTGCCAAATGGTAAACAATACGGAATAAATGTATGGACTTATAAGTTTTTAGAAACGGTAAAAGAAACTGATGAAAAAAGTGGAGAAAATTTAAATGGTTTATATCAAATTGCACCAGATTTATTTGTGAAAGAACTTACAAGAGAATGTATTGAAAAAACTATAACAGATTTACTAAAGACTGGAAATTTAGAAGATGTTTTAAGTCCAAGTGTTCTTGAAAAAAAATAAAAACTGCCTACAACAGCAAAGGTTTCGTTGGACTTGAAAAGCCAACACCCGAGCGATAGCGAACGGACGAAGTAATGAAACCTCCTTTTAACACAAACCTCCCACTTATACCCAAAAACCTAATAACCAAACATAATTAAAAGTATTTCATTTAAAAAATAAAACAATATGCAGGTAATTTTAGGAGCCAATGGAATCATTGGAGAAGAGTTAGCAAAGGAATTGAGAGCCAATTACACACATGAAATAAAGTTAGTCGGACGAAATCCTAAAAAAGTTAATCCAGACGATCTTTTGTTTACCTGTGACTTACTGAATGCTGATCAAGTTATTGAGGCTTTGGTTAATGCTGATATTGCCTATTTGACTGTCGGACTTCCGTTTAAATCTGATGTTTGGTTACGGGATTGGTTCATAATAATGCAAAATGTGATTAATGCATGTAAAATCAATACGTGCAAACTGGTTTATTTTGACAATTCGTATGCCTATGCTCAGGACAGCAAAATTCAAAATGAAAATACAAGATTAGCATCCGAAGGGAAAAAAGGACAAGGTAAAAAAATGGCTGCCGAACTTTTACTACAAGCAATTAAAGAAAAACAAATTGAGGCGGTTATATGCAGAGCACCTGAATTTTACGGTCCTGGTAAAACAAAAAGTATTACCAATTCGCTCATTTTTGAAAAAATAAAACAGCATAAAAAACCGAAAGTCTTTTTGAACGACAGCGTTTTGAGAACTTTGATTTACACACCCGATGCAAGTAAGGCGATGGCGCTGATTGGCAATCACCCAGAAACTTATGGGCAGACTTGGCACCTACCTTGCGATGATCACCGACTAACCTACAAAGGAATAATTGCTAAAATTTCAAATCAATTGAATAGAGAAATTAAGTATGATATATTGAGTTCGTTTACATTAAAGATGGGTTCGTTTTTTAATGAATACATCCAAGAAACGCAAGAATTGCTTCCTCGATATGCAATTGATAATCTTTTTGAATCTTCTAAATTTAAGAACAAATTTCCCGATTTTAAGGTGACTACTTATCAAGAAGGTATTCGAAATATAATTGCTGATCTGGAGATAAAGTAAAAATCCTATTTCGTTAATTTACTTTTACCCACCCATAATAGCGTCTCGCTTGTACACATAAATAGCGCACACTCCAACTAAAGTAAGAAGATAATTTACTATATTAGCTACAAAAACCAATAACTACTCCAAATGAACAAAATAGCAATTTGCATACTCGCCTCCTTGGCTCTAGTAACATTTTCATGTGACAAAAAAAAGGATGCTGAAACTACTCCTGACTCTGAAAAAAAATTAGTTTTAGGCGAACAACCCATTTTTAAGGTTTCAAATACTTCTGAAGCCATCACCATTGATGGAAAAATGGATGAAGAGATTTGGTCAAAAACCGAAAGCAGGACATTTGACTACATTTATAAGGTAGAAAAACCAACTGACAAACAAAAAACGACTTTTAGAATGCTTTGGGACAAAGAGAATTTGTACCTCTTCTATGATTTTGAAGATAAATACCTAACTGCACGTGAAACGAAAAGAGATGGAAAACCTTTTCTTGACGACTGTGGCGAAATATTTATCATTCCCGTTCCGGATAGTTTGAATACTCATTTTGGTATTGAGCTGAACATCAACAAAGCAGCTAACGATTTTATATATTTCAATAATTATTACCAAGAAAAACAACTTGCACTAAAAACGTTTAATCCTGACTACGAGACCGCCGTGAACTACAACGGAACAGTAAATAACAATACTGATATTGATAAGGGTTGGCAACTCGAAATAAAAATCCCACTAGCTACTTTTGGATTTTTGGGCGAAATTGTGCCGGTACAAAAAGGTAACAAATGGGCTTTCTTGGCCATTCGTCAAGATCGAAATGAAGTCGAGGGCGAACGCCGTATCACCTCTACTCTATTTCCTATTTATGATATTTCAAAAGATGTACACCAACCCAATCGCTTTGGCTTGATGGAGTTTGTATACTAATTGAATCTATTATTTTTATCGAATAATGAAAATAGAAAATCTGGACAATCAATTGATTTCCGGATTTTTGGTTGTACTAATTGTGTCATTCTCTACAAATATAAGTAAGGCAATAAAAAGGAAGCCAAAACCAACAAGACTAGTGACAAAACCCCACCGATTATTAAAAAGTGTTTGAATTTGTAAATTCCTAATCCGTAAATAATTGCATTGGTTTGGTAGCCCATTGGCGTATAAAAACTAAAATTGGCACCAAACATTACGGCATACAAAAGCGGTTTGGGATTGAGTCCCAATTTGGCTGCCACCGCAATAACAATGGGTACAATAATTATCGCCGTAGCATTGTTGGATACAAAACCACTCATTAACATCGTGAAGGCAAAAATGATCGAAATAGTGACCGAAGCCGGTACTGACTTTAAAACGTAATACAACTGATTGGCCATAAAAATATCAGTACCCGTGTTTTTCATGGCAATTCCGAGCGGTATCATGCCCGCAAGCAAAAATATTACTTGCCAGTTGATATCGGCATACGCATCCTTGAGCTGAATACAACCCGTAAACAAGCAAAGCGCAACACCCAACAAACAACTTTTTAATATCGAAAAAGTATTGGTTGCCGATAGTACTATTACCAAAACAATGGCCAAGAAAGAGATAATTTTCTTGTATTTTGGAATGTGCGGATTGGTGATCACTGTATTAGCGAATAGTAAATTATCATTGTTGGCTATTTTTCTTATTTCGCTCAAACTTCCTGTCAATAATACACGATTACCAGGAATTATGAATTTTTTCGAAAAGAACTTATTCAAATAATTCCCACGATGGCGATCATAGGCCGTACTACTCACCCCTTTCACATACACATTATTGGGCAAGGTCGCATTAAACTTTTCGATAGACATATTAATAAATCTCGAATTTGGTAAAATGATAACCTCATGATATTCATTGGTAAAATGCTCCTCAATCAAATCTTGATCTACCCCAAGAATATTCAATCCTAGACTTTCTGTTTGTGCCGTCAAGTCCTCAATCGTCAAGTCGAGCCACAAAATATCATTCTCTTCTAAAATTTCGGACTTTAAATCCCCTTTCAAATGACGTTTTCCTCGTTGAATTTTGATCAATCGCATATCATTTTCGTGCCAAATCTCTGTTTCATACGGCTTTTTACCAATTAATTTGGAACCTTCTTTGATCTTCACACTGGTGATATAGCCAAATTTATTGTGAAGACCATCCTCTTCCACAGCGGCTGTTTTTGGCAAAAAGTACTGCGCTAGAAAATAAATAATCGGAATAGATATGAGTAAGAAAATAATTCCAGCGCCAGAGAATTCGAAAAAACCAAACCTTCCGAGGCCGCTTTTTCTCGAAATATCCGAAACGATTAAGTTGGTACTTGTTCCCATCAAAGTACAACTACCACCCAAAATTCCGGCAAACGAAATAGGAAGCAATACCCTAGCTCGATCAATCTTGCCCAATTTGTCCAATTCGTTTACCAATTTAATAAATACAATTACAACAGCAGTTGTGGCTACAAATGAGGATAAAAACCCAACGGTAATCATTAAAAGCGGTAGAAAAACCCAAACAGGTAATTTTACAATCGGAATAATTTTTTGGACCATCCAGGAGACTACGCCATTTTTTTCGAGTCCGATGGCAATAATCATCAAACATAGAATGGTCAATACCGCATTGTCTGAAAATCCAGAAACGGCTTCTTCGGGAGTCACGATTCCGAACACCAGCAAACTCGTCAAGATAAAAAATGCTGTTTTATCAACGGTAAACTTTTCGGTAATAAACAAGGCGAATGCAATTAGCAAAACACCTATAACGATGGCTATGGCTAGTGTCATAATGGTTTGGTTTAAAAAAAATAAAGGTATTTCGACACTTCAACTTATAGTTATACAATTTTATTTTAAAGTTATATTTAAAGATGCTACTCTTATGCTAGCTAAGAAAAACGAGCCTTCGATAAAAGACTAGAAAGAATATTGTCTGCAGCAATGCATTCGATACCAAAAAGAAAAATGTTAATCTTATCCAAAATATTTTTCTATTTCAAAGCACTTGCTTAGCTTTGTACCGTAGTTAAGAAATAGATGGCTAGAAAGAAACAATATATTGAAGAAGAAGTAATCGAAAAAGCAATGTCGCTATTTTGGCGCAATGGCTACGAAAATACTTCTGTGCGTATGTTGGAGCAAGAAATGGGTATCAATCAGTTCTCAATTTACGCTAGTTTTGGAAACAAAGAAGGTGTTTTTTTAGAAAGTCTGAAAGCCTACAAAAAGCAAATTAGAACCATTACTGATGTTCTGGAACAATCTAACAACGGTATTCAAGGTATAAAGGATTATTTTTATGCTTTTCTACCTTTTTCGAAAGAAGGAACACTACGCAAAGGCTGTTTGGTAACCAACACAGTCAATGAAATTGCTGATAAACCAGAGGATGTTATTCGAAAAGAATTACTATTATTTTTTGGTTTTGTGATTGATTTATTTCAGAAAAACTTAGCACAAGAGGCTAATAAAAGTCCTGAAATGATTGAGAAACAAGCAAACTATCTTGGCGGCTGCATGTTGGGCTTGTCAATGTCTAGCAAAATGATGAACGAAAAACAATTAGAAGATTACATTGAAACGATTTTTACGAATCTGTAACCTTTTTTTTAATCTAAAACTAAGCGAATGCTTAGCTATATAAATAAATTAATATTAAAACAATAATTATGAGTACATTAAAAATTCACACGATCGAGTCTGCACCAGAAAAAAGTAAAGCATTACTAGAAAAATCATTAAAAGCATACGGAATGGTTCCTAACCTACACGGAGTTTTGGCTGAATCACCTAGTATATTAGAAGGATACCAAGTTTTACACGAATTATTTGTAAATTCATCTTTCAATAATGACGAATTAACGGTTGTATGGCAAACGATCAATGTTGAGCACGAATGTCACTATTGCGTACCTGCACATACAGGGATTGCACACAGCATGAAGGTAGACGCTGCCATCACTGACGCATTGCGTAACAGAACAGCTATGCCAAATGATAAATTACAAGCATTACACGTATTTACACTTGCAATGGTAAGAGACCGTGGCTATGTATCTACAGCAGATCTTGACGCATTTTATGCTGCAGGATACGAGCAAAAACATGTTTTGGAAGTAATTTTGGGATTGTCTCAAAAAGTAATTAGTAACTATGTAAACCACGTAGCAGCTACTCCAGTTGATCCTGCATTTGCACAATTTGCTTGGAAAAAATAATCATATACCCTGAAAAGGCAAGATACTACGGCATCTTGTCTTTTTTAATCTAAAAATAAGAACGATGCAAAAAACAATCGCGTTTGATATTTATGGCACCTTGATCGATACCGAAGACGTCTTGACCACCTTGCAAACATACCTAAAAGAACAGGCAAATGTTGTGATGGAAACTTGGCGAAACAAGCAATTGGAGTACTCGTTTAGGCGTGGCTTAATGAATTCGTACGTTGATTTTTCAGTTTGCACATCAAATGCTTTGGACTACGCTTGTTTAAAACACAAAACACCATTAACTGCAGATCAAAAGAAGACTTTGCTTGAAGAGTATAAAAAGCTACCCGTTTTTAGCGACGTAGTAACCACTTTGCAAAGATTGAAACAAGAAAATTGTCAATTGATCGCTTTTTCAAATGGTTCGAAAGGGGCGCTGACTGAGTTGCTAACCAATGCAAACATTCTACAGCTTTTTGACAAAGTAGTTAGCGTTGAAGATGTTCAATCGTTCAAACCTAGTCCGGTCGTGTATGCACACCTGCTCACCGAGGCAGCATCAAAAATAGAAAATACTTGGTTGATTTCGAGCAATCCATTTGATATCACTGGGGCCTCTTATTTCGGATTGAATACCATTTGGGTTCAACGCACAGACGGAAGTATTTTTGATCCGTGGGAAATACAACCCACGACTATAGTTGCAAATCTAAACGACATAAAATTTATTTAGAAACCAAAAAATCCTAAGCAGTACTACTACAGCTTAGGATTTTTTTTGATTAAAGGACAAATTTCAGTTTACGACTGAAAGCTGATATCAAATATATAATCTGTATCATTTGATAATTCATTTGTGCTTAATCGTTTATAATTCAAACTTTCCATAATAAAAGCATTCAGTTCGTCATTGTCTGTATTGGTTTCTAGCACTACAATTTCATTGCTTGCATTGATTCTAAACCGTACTTTGACCACTGTCGCTTCATCGAGTTGGTTGTAATACGATTTTGGTTGCAATAGCGTTGCTAACTCGCTATATATTTTGCTGTACGTTTTTTTCGGCTTCATTGAACTTGCAGATACAAATGCCGTACACATCAATAAAACAACTACAAGAGATAAGGTTACTTTTTTCATAATTTAATTCTTTACGTGTTACTTTCTTTTATTTTTTCGGGTCAAAAGTACAGTGATTACCCGTTCCAAAAATCATTTGCAACCGACCTTAACGCAATCGTAAAACAGTTTCCTTTTCGAAAAAAAACAAACTTCGTAACGATCTGTTTTTAAAAATATATAGGCCCTACTTTTATTTTCGAAAGGCCAATTATTAAGCAACAAATTTGGCAGAAGTATGAGAATCAATCATAAAAAATACTTCTACCCTACTTAACCATCCGATAACTTCAATGATCATTTTGAATTGATTTGCGATGAAACATTTTCTAGCGTAACGCAAAACCTAGCCACCACCCCAAAAACCTAGCATCTTTGAGCGGTTGTGCTAAATTAACTTTGGCTCCAATTGTAAACCTCTCTGTATCTTCATGCTAAAAATAATATCCATTAAAAATTTTAACACAGATTAGAACATTTTTTACTATATTTGTTGTTACAAATTATAACAAAGCCGTTATGTCCTTATTTTCAGATAATATTAGAGCCTTGCGAGTGAGACACAATATCTCGCAAGAAAAAGTAGCTACAAGCCTTATGATTACAAGGGGGCGCTATGTAAAATACGAAGATGGAACCTCAGAAGCTCCGTATGAAATTCTGAAGAAAATCGCTCAGTATTATCAAATGAGTATCGACTTATTACTGTCTGTTGATATTCGGAAAATTGATGTCAATGAATTGCTTAAACTCGAAAACAACCGCTTGGTCCTACCCATTCAAGTGGATCAAATGGGCGAAAACTGTATCGAAGTCGTTACACAAAAAGTAAAAGCGGGTTACCTTAACGGCTATGCCGATCCCGAATACATTGAGCAATTGCAGCAAATCTCGCTACCGTTTTTGGGCGTGGGTAAATACCGTGGTTTTCCGGTGGAAGGTGATTCAATGCCACCGCACCAAAATGGCGATATCATTGTGGGCCGCTATGTAGAGCAATTGGGCGAAATATTAGGTGGAAGAACCTACATCATCATCACCCGAACAGAAGGAATGGTGTACAAGCGATTGAACACAAACAAACAAAATACATTGACGGTTTCCTCAGACAATTATTTCTATCCACCGTATGAGGTCAAAGCATCTGATATTTTGGAAATTTGGGAGTACCAATGTAGCATCGCACGTTCTGACAAAAAAACAGAAGAGCTAGAAAGTACCACCATCAAGAACATGTTTGTCGAACTCAAAAAGGATATTTTAGAGGTAAAAAAGAACATTGGATTATCAACATAGCTTTTTATATAGCCTCGTGAATTTATTTAAATCAAGTTGTTACACCCCAATTAAGCATAATAAACCATAAAATGTCCACTTTGCATACTTCAAAAATATAGTAGAGGATTTCGGCAAATCAATTTATGCTATGCTGGATAACACTGCTTGAGGTGCATGTGCCTCCTGATTACAAGACCAAAAACCGATAGTCAAAAATCAAAATGACCATTGATCAAATTAATTTCCATAGATAAAATTCTTCTAATCTGAATTATCTCTGGTAAAAAAACAGAAGCGAAATACTATACACTATCTCGCCTCAACACTATTTAAATTCCAATGAAAAAGCAAGAATACGCCATTGTAGATATTGAGACCACTGGAGGAAATGCTACACACAGTCGCATTACCGAGATCGCTATTATCATACACGATGGTGAAAAAGTTATCGACCGATGGGAATCCTTAGTAAATCCCGAAAAAGAAATTCCGCCCGCCATATTTGCCTTAACCGGAATCACAAACGAAATGGTCGCGAAGGCACCTGTATTTGATTTTATTTCGAATAAAGTGTTGGACATGCTGACCGATCGCGTTTTTGTGGCACACAATGTCAACTTTGATTATTCGTTCGTGCGCCATGAGTTAGAAAAATCAGGACTAAAATGGACTGCCAAAAAACTGTGTACCGTACGAGCGTCTAGAAAAATAAGACCAGGGCTTCTTTCTTATAGTTTAGGTCGCCTTTGTGATTCATTAGACATCAATCTTGACAATCGCCACCGTGCAGGAGGAGATGCCGATGCCACTGCTATTTTATTTTCTCGATTACTTGAATGGGATACTGAAGGCGAAATTTCGAAAATGATAAAAAAAACGGCACCCGATCAGCGTTTACCTCCAAACCTTCCGCCTGAAGATTTTGAGCAATTACCCGAAAAGCCAGGTATCTATTATTTTTACAATAAATTACGTAAAGTAGTCTATGTTGGAAAAGCAGTAAATCTCAAAAAAAGAGTAGCTTCGCACTTTACCGGTCATAAAATAACACCCCAAAGACAAAATTTTTTAAGAGACATACACGCCATTTCGTTTGAAATTTGCGCTACCGAATTGATTGCATTGTTATTGGAGGCTAGCGAAATCAAAAAATTATGGCCGATACACAACAAAGCCTTAAAACGATTTGAAGCCAAATATGGTTTGTTGGAATATGAAGCAAGAAATGGTTACCGTTACTTAGCCGTTGGGAAACTTAGTAAAAATCAAAATTGTTTGGAGACTTTCAATTCCCTACATGACGGCATTACCAAATTGCGAGAACTGGCAGAGAAATTTGAAATCGATCACCGATTCTGCAAGTATGGAATGGGCGAAAGTCCGTTTGCTACCTCCACCACAGACTTACCCGAGATGACCCAGCACAACCAAAAAATTACCGAAGCCTTGGACTTTTATCTTAACAACAGAGCTACTTTTGCCCTTATCGACAAAGGTCGTACTGAAGAAGAATACAGTTGCGTTTGGGTTGAAAAAGGTCACTTTTATGGTATGGGATATTTAACCAATGATATTCCGATCACTGAAGCAGATGAAATGAAAGAACAACTCACACGTTATCCATCAAGTTATTATACGGTACAAGTTATCGCTGCCTTTGCCCAAAAATACCCGAGTAAATTATTGGTATTGCAAAACCAAGACTAGCGGTTTGTGCGGTTGCGTCCTTTTTATTTCATTCGAAAAAAATAACTTTTCTATAATTAAGATAAAGAGACTACTGTGCTCCTAAATCAAAAATAGCACCAAATGCAACCGCCGCTTTGTGTACCAAAACAGGCCAATCTTCAGCAGCATTATCATCGGCACCGTCTGAGATATATTTGAGACACAAAAACGGAATACCTTCTTTTTTGGCAATCATTGCTAAGGCATACGCCTCCATGTCTACTAGATTGTACAACGAGGCGGCGTGGCTCATTTCAAAATTATCACCCGTACCACAAATTCCGTTTGGCAAACCCTCTTTTTGCATACCATACGGCAATACCACGGGTCCTTCGGCAAAAGGTGTTTCGTATAGTGCGTATCCAAGACCGCGCACATCCATGTCGCGTTGCACAAATTGCGTGCAGCAAACCACATCACCCTTAGCAAAATAATTGCTTCCTGCCGAACCCAAGTTCACAATCAAATCTGGTTTTTGAGTTGTTATTCTTTTGGTCAGTTCGTAGCTCGCATTCACCTTCCCTATTCCCGTAAACAAAGTATTCATGTTGTCAAAAACCTTTGCGGCCTCCATCTCTAGTGCAAAAACAAACAGCACATTATCTATCGAAAAAGAAAAATCTTGGTTAATCGTAATCATATGTTAGTATCAGAATGAGTTTTTCTAAAAATAAAAAAGCAAACTTACGGATTATTAAGTAGTCCAATAAAAACTAAAAGCAATAACATTGATAACATTGTCCTATTACCCACTGGATGCAATCGAAAATCAAACGCTGCAGCAAAACGACAGTTGATTTAAAAAAGAAAATGATTGTTATTTGGTATACATCTCAAACCATTCAGATCACAAAATCAAAAATAGGCCAAACATCAAATCACCTTTTAGCTTAATTTAAGACAAAAAAAAATCCCGAGCAACTACTCGGGATTTATATTGGGTTGAAATTAGATAACTAATTTCGATAATTTTTCAATTAAGAAAGAGCAGCTTTTACTTGGTCAGCAGCTTCTTGGAATTCTACCGCAGAAAGAATTGGCATACCAGAATTATCAATTAATTCTTTTGCAATTCCAGCGTTAGTTCCTTGCAAACGTACGATGATTGGCACTCTAATAGCATCTCCCATGTTTTTGTAAGCATCAACAACACCTTGAGCAACACGGTCACAACGAACGATACCACCAAAAATGTTAATCAAAATTGCTTTTACGTTTGGATCTTTTAAGATGATACGGAAAGCCGTTTCAACACGTTTAGCATCAGCAGTTCCACCTACGTCTAAGAAGTTAGCAGGCTCAAAACCAGCATATTTAATTAAATCCATAGTTGCCATTGCAAGACCTGCACCGTTTACCATACATCCAACAGTACCGTCAAGATCTACGTAGTTCAATCCTACTTCTTTAGCTTCTACTTCGATTGGGTTCTCTTCACGTACGTCACGCATTTCAGCGATTTTTACTTGTCTGTACAAAGCGTTATCATCGATATCAACTTTTGCATCAACTGCTAAGATTTTATCATCAGACGTTTTTAATACAGGGTTGATTTCGAACATAGATGCATCAGAACCGATATATGCTTTGTATAAAGCGTCGATGAATTTCACCATTTCTTTCAATGCATTCCCAGAAAGACCTAAGTTGAAAGCAATTTTTCTAGCTTGAAAACCTTGCAATCCAACAGTAGGGTCAATTTCTTCTGTGAAGATTAAATGTGGTGTGTGTTCTGCAACTTCTTCAATGTCCATACCACCTTCAGTAGAATACATGATCATATTACGACCTGTACCTCTATTTAATAATACAGAAACATAAAATTCAGAAACTTCACTTTCACCTGGATAGTATACATCCTCAGCTACTAAAATTTTGTGTACTTTTTTACCTTCAGCAGATGTTTGAGGTGTTACCAATTGCATTCCGATGATTTCACCTGCAATTTTTTCTACTTCTGCTAAGTTTTTAGCAAGCTTCACTCCTCCACCTTTTCCACGTCCACCTGCGTGAACTTGAGCTTTAATAACGTGCCATCCTGTACCGGTCTCAGCAGTTAATTGTTTTGCAGCAGCAACAGCTTCAGCCGCGTTATTAGCTACTATTCCGCGTTGAATGCGAACTCCGTAACTAGCAAGAATTTCTTTACCTTGATATTCGTGTATGTTCATAATATAGATTTTATCTGGACTCTGAATTTGTTTCAGAATAAATAAGTGCCACAAAAGTAACAAAATACAACTTAAGAGAGAAATATTTTTATACTTTAAAAATCATTTATTTTTGAACAAATGTTAAAATAAATGATTGGCCTTTTTATATTCGAAAATGATAAAAAAATTCTTTGTTTTTGCCCTCATTACGCTTCTTAAATTTGAGTCAAAAATCACAAATTTGTCATAAAATGTTCAAAAGTCCCTTTTAAATTCGAGACTAATTATCATTTTACCAATTCAAAGCATAAAAATACCGCATATTGACAAATATCACCTTCTTTTATGATTTTACTATAAAAATATAGCTTAAAGCCTGATTTTAGCTTATTATATACAATGAAATCTTTATTTTTGTAAAAAAAAATTATCAAGCATGAAACTTAAAAAACAAGGCCTTTATTTGCCAGAATTTGAGCATGAAAATTGTGGAGCTGGTTTTATTTGTAACCTAAAGGGGGAGAAAACAAATCAAATTATACATGACGCATTAGAAATTCTAGTAAAACTAGAGCACCGTGGTGGTGTTAGTGCTGACGGAAAAACAGGAGATGGAGCTGGACTATTAATTGACATACCGCATGAGTACTTCAATAGAGTTTGTGACTTTAGCCTACCTGCTGCACGTGAGTATGCTGTTGGAATGGTATTTTTACCTAAAATCAAAAACCAATACGTTTTTTGTAAAGACATATTTGAAAAAGAAATCAAAGCACAAGGACTTACCGTTTTAGGTTGGAGAGAAGTGCCTGTTGATTCTACTCAATTAGGTGAAATTGCATTGGCATCTGAGCCTGCGATTGAGCAACTGTTTATTGGAAAAACGGAAACTATTGATGAAGCTAGTTTTAAAGCTAAATTATATGCTGCACGTAAAATTGCTGAGCATACAGTTTTAAATTCGAAAATTTCACAAAGTGATTATTTCTACGTTCCAAGTTTATCGACTACAACCTTAATATACAAGGGTATTATCATGCCCGAAGATATTGGACCTTATTATACCGACTTACAACAAACGGATTTAGTAACTCGTTTGGCGTTGGTACACCAACGTTTCTCTACTAATACAATGCCAACATGGGAATTGGCTCAACCGTTTCGCTTTATGTGTCAAAATGGTGAGATCAATACTTTGCGTGGTAACGTGAGTAGAATGCGTGTACGTGAAGAAATCATGAAAAGTGATGTCTTTGGACCACAAATCGAAAAATTATTCCCTATCATCCTTCCTGGGAAATCAGATTCTGCTTCTATGGATATGGTGGTGGAATTACTAACACATACCGGAAGATCTTTGCCAGAGGTTATGATGATGATGATCCCTGAAGCATGGGAGAAACACAAAACCATGTCTGACGAAAGAAAAGCATTCTATGAGTACAATGCTTGTATCATGGAGCCATGGGATGGACCAGCGTCTGTACCTTTCTCAGATGGTGATTATATTGGAGCATTACTTGACCGTAATGGTTTACGTCCTTCTCGTTACACGGTTACAAAAAGCGGAAAATTAATCATGGCATCTGAAATTGGTGTTGTTGAAGTAGATCCTGCTGATGTTGAAAGCCATGGTAGATTGGAACCAGGAAAAATGTTCTTGGTAGACATGAACGAAGGTCGTATCATTAATGATATGGAGATCAAAAGTAAAATCGTTTCTGAAAGACCATACCAAGAATGGTTGAAACAGTACCGTTTGAACCTGAAAGATGTTCCAACAACGACTATTGCATGTCCAATTGAAACTATAGATTTAAAAACAAGAGAACGTTTATTCAACTATACTCTAGAAGATATCCAAGAGATGATCGTTCCTATGGCGCAAGCAGGAAAAGAAGCTTTGGGTTCTATGGGTATTGATACACCGCTTGCTGTTTTATCTGATAGACCACAATTAATTCCTAACTACTTCAAACAATTATTTGCTCAAGTTACCAATCCTCCTTTGGATGGTATTCGTGAAGAAATTGTTACCGATATTAGTTTGGCATTGGGTCAAGACAGAAACATCTTTGACATTTCTAGCAAGCAATGTAGAAAATTAAGAATTCAGAATCCAGTGATCTCTAATGACGATTTAGAGAAAATTAGAAATATTGATATCGATAATTTCAAAGCAGAAACAGTTGAAATTCTTTATGCAAAAGATAAAGGATTGAATGGTTTAGAAAATGCTTTGGACAACATTATCATCCAAATTACAAAAGCATTAGAAAGAGGAACTAACTTAATTATCTTATCTGATAGAGGTGTAAATAAGGAGTTCGCTCCTATTCCTGCCTTGTTAGCTTGTTCTTATGTAAACCACCAAATGAACCGTTTGCGCAAGCGTTCGTATTTTGATATCATTATCGAATCGGCTGAACCACGTGAACCACATCATTTTGCAACTTTATTTGGATACGGAGCATCTGCGATCAATCCTTATATGGTGAACGAAATTATTCGTGTACAAGTACAAGAAGGTTTCATTACAAATATCAGCGAACAAAAAGCAGTTGACAACTTCAACAAAGCAATTGGTTCTGGTATTTTGAAAATCATGAACAAAATCGGAATCTCGACTTTACATTCGTATAGAGGTTCTCAAATTTTCGAAATCGTAGGTTTCAACTCTAAATTTGTTGAAAAATATTTCCCTTACACAGCTTCAAGAATTGAAGGTATTGGATTGTACGAAATTGAAAAAGAAATCAACGAAAGATACCAATACGCCTACCCAGATGTTTTAGTACCAAACCGTTTAGGATTAAACATTGGTGGTGAATACAGATGGAGACGTAATGGAGAACGTCACATGTTTAACCCTGTTACTGTTGCCAAATTGCAACAAGCAGTACGTTTGAGTGACCAAGATAGTTATGATGTGTATGCTAAAACGGTAAATGATCAAGCTACAAGTTTAATGACGATTCGTGGATTATTCGAATTTGATAACTTAGACCCTATTCCGTTGGACGAAGTAGAACCATGGACAGACATCGTAAAACGTTTTAAAACGGGAGCAATGTCATACGGATCTATCTCTAGAGAAGCACACGAAAACTTAGCTATCGCAATGAACCGTATTGGAGGAAAATCCAATTCTGGTGAAGGTGGAGAAGATAGAAAACGTTTCCAACCAGATGTAAATGGTGACAGTCGTAACTCGGCTATCAAACAAGTAGCGTCAGGACGTTTTGGAGTAACTTCTCACTACTTGTCTAGTGCAAAAGAGATTCAAATTAAAATGGCTCAAGGTGCAAAACCTGGAGAAGGTGGACAATTACCAGGTGAAAAAGTATTGCCTTGGATAGCAGAAGCACGTAACTCAACTCCATTTGTTGGATTGATTTCGCCTCCACCACACCACGATATTTACTCAATTGAAGATTTAGCACAATTAATCTTTGACTTGAAAAATGCTAACAGAGAAGCTCGTATCAATGTGAAATTGGTTTCTGAAGTTGGTGTTGGTACTATTGCTGCGGGTGTTGCAAAAGCAAAAGCAGATGTTGTACTTATTGCTGGTTATGATGGTGGAACTGGAGCATCTCCATTAACATCGTTAAAACACGCAGGTCTTCCTTGGGAACTTGGATTGGCAGAAGCGCAACAAACATTAGTATTAAACAATTTAAGAAGTCGTATTGTTGTAGAATGTGATGGCCAATTGAAAACTGGACGTGACGTAGCTATTGCTTGTCTATTAGGTGCTGAAGAATTTGGTTTTGCAACTGCCCCACTTGTAGCTTCTGGATGTATCATGATGCGTAAATGTCACTTGAACACTTGCCCTGTAGGTATTGCAACTCAAGATAAAACGTTGCGTAAAAACTTTAAAGGAACTCCTGAGCACGTTATTAACTTCTTCTACTATGTTGCAGAAGAATTAAGAGGTATCATGGCTTCATTAGGTTTCAGAACTATGGAAGAAATGATTGGGCAAACGCATAAAATCAATTCTAACAAAGCGATTACACATTACAAAGCAAGAGGTTTAGATTTATCTTCTATCTTACACAGACCAGATTCTTATAAGTATCTAACGGTAAGAAACACAGAGAAACAAGATCATAACTTAGAGAATGTTTTGGATTTCCAAATCCTGAAAGATTCACACCGTGCTTTATACAGAAAAGAAAAAATGACTTTGGATTACCCAATCAGCAATATCAACAGATCTGTTGGAGCTATTGTAAGTAACGAAATTTCAAAAATATACGGTCACTTAGGTTTACCTGAGGATACTTTAAACATTAACTTCACAGGATCTGCAGGTCAAAGTTTAGGAGCGTTTAGTGCTCATGGATTGACTTTTACTGTTGAAGGAAATACAAATGATTATTTAGGTAAAGGTTTATCTGGAGCTAAATTAATCATCAAAAAACCAGCTACAGCTACGTTTGTTGCTGCTGATAACATCATCGTTGGAAACGTTTGTTTGTTTGGAGCGGTTGAAGGTCAAGCTTTCATCAACGGTATTGCAGGAGAACGTTTTGCAGTTCGTAACTCCGGAGCTACTGCGGTAGTTGAGGGTGTGGGTGATCACGGTTGTGAGTACATGACAGGTGGTAAAGTAGTTGTCCTTGGTAAAACAGGAAGAAACTTTGCAGCTGGTATGAGTGGTGGTATCGCTTATATCTATGATCCTGAAAATAAATTTAAAAATGGTCTTTGTAATACAGAAACTATTGAATTTGAAGCAATCGAAGGAGACGAAGCAGATGAATTGAAACAATTAATCGAGAAACACGTTCTGTACACTAACAGTGCAAGAGGAACTGAATTATTGAGCGATTGGAACGTAAGCTTAGAAAATTTTGTAAAAGTAATGCCTACTGAATACAAAAAAGCGCTTAAACGTTTAGAGACTGAAGAACAAATGGTAGAAGAATTAACAGCATAGTACAATGGGAAAAGTAACAGGTTTTAAAGAATTCGAAAGAAAAGATGAATCATACACAGCAGTTGAAGAACGTGTAGGACATTATAAAGAATTTACAGTTCCTTTGAGTGAAGCTGAAATTACAGAACAAGGATCACGCTGTATGGACTGCGGTATTCCGTTTTGTCATAGTGGATGTCCGTTAGGGAATTTAATTCCGGATTTCAACCACATGGTTCACCAAGGAGAATGGCAAAAAGCATCTTGGATATTGCACTCTACAAACAACTTTCCTGAATTTACAGGACGTTTGTGTCCTGCACCTTGCGAAAAAGCATGTGTATTAGGAATTATCGAAGAGCCAGTATCTATTGAGAATATAGAAAAAAATATTGTTGAACGCGCCTTTAAAGAAGGATGGATCAAACCACAACCTCCAAAAACAAGAACAGGTAAAACTGTTGCCGTTATTGGATCTGGACCTGCAGGATTGGCTGCGGCACAACAATTGAACAGAGCAGGTCATACTGTTACTGTTTTTGAAAGAGACAATGCAATTGGTGGTTTATTACGTTATGGGATTCCGAATTTCAAAATGGAAAAAGGAATTATCGACAGACGTGTAGCGATCCTAGAAGCAGAAGGAATCATCTTCAAAGTAAACACAAATGTTGGTGTGAACTATGATATCAATGACTTAAAAGCATTTGATTCTATTGTACTTTGTGGTGGTGCTACAGAACGAAGAGGCTTACCTACTCCAGGTGCAGATGCAGATGGTGTAGTACAAGCAATGGATTTCTTGACGCAACAAACAAAAGTTGTTTTTGGTGAGACTATCGAAAACCAAGTTATGGCTACAGGTAAAGATGTAATCGTAATTGGTGGTGGAGATACAGGATCTGACTGCGTGGGAACTTCAAACCGTCATGGTGCGAAATCAGTAACCAACTTTGAGATCATGCCAAAACCTCCGGTAGGAAGAAGCGAAACAACTCCATGGCCTTACTGGCCGTTACAATTGAAAACCTCATCTTCTCACAAAGAAGGAGCTGGTAGAAATTGGTTGATTAATACTAAAGAATTCGTAAAAGATACCAATGGTAAATTAATCGCATTGAAAACGGTTGATGTAGAGTGGAAAATCGTACCAGGACAACGTCCTGAATTAATTGAAGTTGCCGGTTCAGAAAAAACTTGGCCTTGTGACCTTGCTTTATTAGCACTTGGTTTTACTGGTCCAGAGAAAACTTTGGCAGAGCAATTGGGATTGAAAACTGATTTCAGAAGTAACTATCAAGCTACTAATTACCAAACAAATGTACCGAACGTGTTTACCGCGGGAGATATGAGAAGAGGTCAATCTTTGATCGTTTGGGCAATCTCTGAAGGTCGTGAGGCTGCAAGAGAGGTAGATTTGTACCTAATGGGACATACAAACCTTCCAACAAAAGAAGGTGGTGATTTACCAGGTGTACATTAATACATTACAAACATAGTATCAAAAAGGCTGTCTATTTTTAGACAGCCTTTTTTGTTATAAAGCACTAACAAATGGAGTAAATCTAGTAAAACCATTTGGGCGTGCCCCGCAGAATCCCGAAAAGTCGGGAGCGGGTCGGCTCTTAGAGCTTCGGGACATTACTCTCCTCAACAAGTTCCATTACCGCCTCACTTGTTTCTGGGCTTTTCTCCCGAGGCCCCCGCTGCCGCACGAATCCTTTCGTGTGGTTCCTGAATAACAACAAAAACATTCTAATTTAAAAATTATTTTACAATCAACCTACTGATACACTTGGTTTTTAAAGAATATACCCCGCTATTCAAATTGTTCTAAAATAGTGCGGATGCTATCCGAATATCTTTGAGCTTGTCGAAGACTTTACTAAGCAAATTTACCTGTTACAACAGGGCTTCGACACCCTCTGCCTGACAGAATTGTGGTTAAAAAGATTTGTTGCAAAACAAGCAATCCCACTATTGTCCGTCTGAGCTTGTCAAAGACTGTATTAAGCAGATTTGCCTATTGGAACGTGGCTTCGACAAGCTCAGCCTGACAGACTTGCGGTTTTAAGGAGATTTGGTTATAAAACAAGTAATCCCACTATTGTCCGTCTGAGCTTGTCGAAGACTTTATTAAGCAGATTTGCCTATTGCAACGGGACTTCGACACCCTCTGCCTGACAGACTTGTGGTTGTAAAGATATCTGGTTATAAATCAAGTAATCCCACTATTGTCCGTCTGAGCTTGTCGAAGACTTTATTAAGCAGATTTGCCTATTGCAACGGGACTTCGACACCCTCTGCCTGACAGACTTGTGGTTGTAAAGATATCTGGTTATAAATCAAGCAATCCCACTATTGTCCGTCTGAGCTTGTCAAAGACTGTATTAAGCAGATTTGCCTATTGGAACGTGGCTTCGACAAGCTCAGCCTGACAGACTTGCGGTTTTAAGGAGATTTGGTTATAAAACAAGTAATCCCACTATTGTCCGTCTGAGCTTGTCGAAGACTTTATTAAGCAGATTTGCCTATTGCAACGGGACTTCGACACCCTCTGCCTGACAGACTTGTGGTTGTAAAGTTATCTGGTTATAAATCAAGCAATCCCACTATTGTCCGTCTGAGCTTGTCGAAGACTTTATTAAGCCGATTTGCCTATTGCAACGGGGCTTCGACAAGCTCAGCCTGACAGAATTGTGGTTTTAAGAAAGTTTGGTTTTAAAACAAATAAACTTTATCGCTCGGATTTGCACTAATTTTCACGTTATTGATAGCGCGGAATTGCATTCCGTACCCACAAACTTGAGCATATAAATCAAAAAGCTATATTCTTTAAAAAAGTGTAGCTACTTTTGTTTCAACCAGGAAAGTTGTCTTGGTTTTGTTACTGTTTGAAAATTGGAGTGAACACGGTGCCAAAGCTTCGCGAGCAATTCTAAGCTTTCAGGTACATGGGGTACTAATCCAAACGGTTGTATCAATTTGCGTTAGTCTTTATCGAAAAGTAATATGAGTAAAGTTTCTTTTTAAAAGAAGTAAAAGTTAGACTTTCTTTCGATAAAAACTAAAATCCCGTTTCTAACAATTAGTCCCAAACTAGAAAAAATTGGAAACTAATTGTTCTTCTTGATTTAGGTATCACATAAAAAGTAAAACTTAATCCATTTTTTCATAAGTCAATCGAGGTCCATCACAAGCGTGCCAACTACTAACAAAAATACTTTCAGTTTGAAAAAGTGCTCCTTCTTGTTTGTCTGACCCGCAGGATCCCACAAGAACATTTGGTGTTGCATAGTAGAAAATAATTAAGTTCTCATTTGCTGAACTAATGTTAGTCTCATAGCTACCGGAAGCCTCTAGCACTACCCCATCACGGATTCTTGTTTTGGTAAAAGTATTATCTCCCCTTAAAACGTACTTTTCTTGCCATTCCATATCTATTCCTGTTTGTACAGAATTGGGAATACTACCTTCCTTTTCTATCAATTGATAGGTTCCTATTACTACAGCTTTTGAAGGGTTTTCATCCTCTTTACTACAAGCTACGAATAATATAAAGGAAAAAATAATCAGTATTTTTTTTTTCATGATATAAAGGTTTTGTTTATACTAGAGAATAAAATCAATAAAAGGTTGCGTAGCCTTCTATTAAAGTTACTATTTGATCCAACTCATTAAGTATAAAATAAAGCATAAGTACAATTACCAAATGTACTAAAAGAGTCCGTAGCTATAGCAAAATCTTATTTTAATACCTGCTGCTTTTGATTCAAACAGTTTGGCGCTTAATCGCATGAACAAAAGCTTCAACATCATTCAGATTAACCTCAACCGTACAACCAATTGATTTTAAAAAACAAGCTATTTTTGCTACTTTAGCATTTTAAAACAATGATTTAAAAATAAACGTTATGATTCAAAAAATTACACTTCTATCTGTATTGCTTATGCTTTTGTCATGCGACAAAAATTCGAAGCCAACATATGAATTGATGCAGTCATCAGAATGGATCATTGGAAAATGGGAACAAAAAAATACTGAAGGCATAATCACAGAAACATGGGTAAAATTAAACGATAGCACCTACACGGGTACATCATTTTTCACAAAAGGAAAAGATACATTACACCAAGAAAAAATAGTTCTCCAGCAAAAGGGAGAAAATTTGACCTACAAAACAGTCATTCAAGGACAAAATGACGATGGGCCTATTTTATTTTTGGGTAAAGAAGCTAAGGAGAATGAGATAATTTTCGAAAATTTCAATAATGATTACCCACAAAAGATTATTTATACAAAATCTAATGCAAGCCAGATGACTACTGAAATTTCAGGCATGCAAAATGGGAAGCCAAGCACAGAACGCTACAGTATGATAAAAAGCAAATAAATCATATTTGAACAACAGTATAAATAACTGAAAACAACAAAGGGAATAAAATAAGTCCAATTAACATATCAATGACCGAAAATGAATTAAGAACGATTATTGAAAACAAAAAACTACCTAAGGACGAATTAGATAATTTAGGCGATAATGTAATGGGATACCTTCCATTACTACTACTTTTGCTTGTAGCGAAAGATAACATTCCTGCCTTGCTTATTGTTTTAATTCTCATTTTCTATACCTTTTATTGCAAGATTCACGAAAGAGATTTAATCGCTATCCCGTTCCAAAATACTAATGCAGTGGCCTTACTTGAAATAACAAAAATTGCAGAAAGGGAGCAGTGGACCGTAAAATTTCAAGATTTATTTGTTGGTGAATATTACATTCCGTTTGTTTTTGGACAACCATCGCACAAGTTAACCGTGATTTTGACAGAGGAAGTACTGTTTGTCAATGTTCGAAATATTGGCACCTCAAAAGGTAGATTTCCTTACTTATTTGGAACCGATACTATTTGTAAAAACAAAGTCATTCGCTTAATAGAAAATCATTTTGAATCTCATTAATACGAACGTTACTTTATCTTCTTTTTGCGTGAAGGATTACTTCACCGAGCATTTATTTTCATTGGTATTCAGTGATTTTCATTTGTAGTGTAACTCTTTTTTATCTTGCTTTTTTGCAAAATAAAAAAGCAGGAACAAATAGCCCAGCCCGTCCCCGATAACTATCTGGGTTGCCAGAGAAACGCCCAAGCAAAAAAAAAGCTATCATTTCTGTACACACAATGTATGTATGTATAGGCGAATGCACGTAAACGCAAAAAAGGCTGCCTTTGCAGGCAACCTTTCTTCACAAGTAAAACATAAAACCAAATAATCTAACTTTACCAGCTAGTTCCATCCGCCTCCAAGGGCTCTATAAATGTCTACAAATGCATTCATTTGTGACTTCTTAGTTTCGATAAGTTCAAATTTAGATTCTAATGCATCGCGTTGCGTTAACAATACCTCCATATAATCTGCACGAGCTGATTTAAACAAATCGTTTGATATTCCAACCGATTGATTCAAAGCTTGTACTTCTTGTGCTTTTAGATCAAAACTTTGTTTCATGTTATTGATTTTAGCCAACTGATTAGCTACCTCAACATAAGCATTTACAATAGTTCTCTCGTAATTATACACAGCTTGAATTTGTTTTGCATTTGCACTAATATAACTTGCTTTGATTGCATTTCTATTGATTAAAGGCGCTACCAAATCTCCTGCAAAATTATACAAAAGAGATTCTGGTGTACTCAACAAATATTTTGCATTGAAAGCCTGAAAACCAATCCCAGCAGAAATACCAACAGAAGGATAAAAACGAGCTTTAGCTACTTTGATATCCAAATTTGCTGCCATTAACTCCATCTCTGCTTTTTTGATATCAGGACGATTCTCTAACAATTGAGAAGGGATACCAGCACTCACAGTAGCAGGTGTTAAGTTCTCAAACATTTTATGATCTCTTGCAATAGGCTGTGGAAAACGACCTACCATGAAATTAATTTTGTTCTCTGTCTCTGTAATTTGCTGTTGGATTGAAAACTGCATACCACGTGTTTTTAAAACTTGAGCTTCAAAACGACGTACTGCCAATTCGGTAACACGAGCTGCTTCTTTTTGTAATTTTACAATTGCCAAAGCATTGGTTTGTATGTCAATGTTTTGTTTAACGATATCCAATTGATTGTCTAAAGCTAATAACTCGTAATACGAATTTGAGATTTCAGCAATTAAATTTGTTTGAACAAAATTACGACCATCTACACTTGCTAAATAACGACTAACAGCCGCTTTTTTGGCATTGTGTAATTTTCCCCAAATATCGGCTTCCCAAGTAGCAAACGCTCCAATTTTATAATCCTGTAAAGGATCTGGAGTTTCTGTTCCTGGTTTAATTTCAGTATTCGCTTCACTTGCACCTATATTGGTATAGCGTCCCAACTTATCTACTCCTACACTTGCACCTACGTTTACAAAAGGTAGGTACTCCCCTTTACGGGCACGTACTTCACTTTGTGCAATTACCAATTCTTGCATGGTAATATTCAACTCCTGATTGTTTTGAAGGGCCGTTTCGATCAAGCTATTCAAATTAGCATCTGTAAAGTAACTTTTCCATTGTTTCTTAGCCGAGTTCAAAGTATCGTTACTCGAATTTGCAAAAACTTCTGGAGTTGTCTTATTTTCTGCTTTTTGAACAACAGAAGGTATTTTACATCCCGCTAGACTTATTAATACGCAGGTTAGACCTGCGTATTTTAATTTATTTAGTTTATTCATCTTAGTCATGTTCTTCAGTTGTTGAGAAAGTATCTATTGCATGTACAAAACCATCTGTCAATGAGTGATCTTCTTCCCCTTTAATTAATTTTCTTCCTGCTGCAAGTGAACCAAAAATATAGTACAATCCAGGAACTATTATTACTCCGAATACAGTACCAAATAGCATTCCACCTAAGGCAGCAGAACCTAAAGTTCTATTACCAATCGCACCTGCGCCTGAAGCCGTCATTAACGGAATCAATCCAGCGATAAACGCAAAAGATGTCATCAAAATAGGACGGAAACGTACTTTGGCACCTTCAATAGCAGCCTCGAGTACCGTCATTCCTTCATGGTGCTTGAGAACAGCAAACTCGACTATCAACACGGCATTTTTACCAAGCAGACCGACCAGCATGATTAATCCAATTTGAGCATAAATATCATTTTGTAATCCCATTAATTTTAATAATAAGAAAGATCCAAAAATACCAACTGGTAAAGACAATACAACTGCAAATGGAATAATAAAACTTTCATATTGCGCTGCAAGAACCAAGTAAACAAAGGCCAATACAATCATGAAAATGTACATAGACTCATTACCTCTACTTGCTTCATCATAAGACAAACCTTCCCAAGCAATATCATACCCTCTTGGTAATGTCTCAGCGGCTACTTCTTTTACGGCTTGAATAGCATCTGCAGTTGTGTACCCTTTGGCCGGAAGACCTTGAATAGCAGCAGAGTTATACATGTTGTAACGTGTGATTTCATTTGGTCCTTGTCCTTTTTTCAATTTCATGAAAGCAGAATAAGGAACCATTTCATCTCTGTCATTTTTGATATACAAATTCAAGATATCAGAAGGCAATCTTCTGTATTTTGGATCTGCTTGTACATACACTTTAAAGAAACGGTTGAATTTAATAAACCCTTGCTCGTAAGTACTACCAATCAAGATGTCTAGATTCTCCATTGCTTTACCAATAGAAACTCCTTTTTGCATCGCTAGATTGTTATCTACTTCTAACTCATATTGAGGGTAGTTGGCTGCAAAGAAGGTAAACAAACCAGACAATTCTTTACGCTTTTCTAGATTCTCCATGAAGGTTTTGTTGATTTTATCAAAATCAGCATAATCTGTAGTAGTGTTTTTATCTAACAAACGCATAGAGAAACCTCCTGATGAACCAAATCCAGGAATTGCTGGCGGCTCAAAGAATTCAATTTTAGCTCCTAAGTCTCTTGACTTACCTTCTAGCTCTTCCATGATTTCGGTCACTTTATGCTCCCTTTCGTCCCATGGTTTCAAGTTAATCAAACAAGTACCCGCATTTGACCCACGACCCTCGGTCATGATTTCATAACCCGCAAGTGATGATACAGATTCTACTCCATCAACATCCTCACAAACTTTTTGAAGTCTTTGAGAAACTGCGTTTGTAGTTTCTAAGGTTGAACCCGGAGGTGTCTGAATAATCGCATAAATTGTTCCTTGATCCTCACTTGGTATAAATCCAGAAGGAAGTATTTGATTGACAAAGAATGTACCAATACAGAAAGCAATTAAAATACCAAAAGTCACTACTTTTCTACTCACAATTAGTTTAAGAAGACTTACATATTTACCTGTCAGTTTATCAAAAACAAGATTGAATTTATCTAATGCCTTAGTCAACAAATTCTTTTTAACCTCTTGTCCGTGTGTGTTTTTTAACAACATCGCACATAATACAGGAGTCAATGTTAAGGCGATAATTGCAGAAATTACAATTGCACTCGCCATGGTAATAGAGAATTGTCTATAAAAGGTTCCTACTGGCCCCGTCATGAATGAGATTGGTACAAATACTGCAACCATTACCGCAGTAATCGCGATAATCGCTCCACTAATTTCACCTAATACTTTTTTTACCGCCATATAAGGTGAGATATGGGGGAACTCGGCAAACTTGGCATGCACGGCCTCGACGACGACGATTGCATCATCGACCACAATACCAATTGCAAGTACAAGTGCAAATAAGGTTACTAAGTTGATTGTGATTCCGAAAAACTGAATTACGAAAAAAGCTCCTACCAACGAAACGGGCACAGCTAAAATTGGAATCAATGTAGAACGCCAGTCTCCTAAGAAAATAAATACTACAATTGCTACCAAAATAAAGGCATCACGAAGTGTATCAATAACTTGTTCAATCGAAGCATCTAAGAATTTGGAAACGTCATAACTGATTTTGTAATCCAATCCTGGAGGAAAAGTTTCTTTCATCTCCTCCATTTTTGCTTTTACGCGACCAATAACCTCGTTGGCATTACTACCATAGTTTTGCTTTAATACAATAGAAGCCGAAGGATGACCATCTAGGTTGGAATAGATATCAAAAAATTCACTTCCTAATTCTGCTCTACCAATGTCTTTTAATCTAATGGCTTCACCGTTAGGATTGGCACGTACAATTACATTATCATATTCTGCAGGTTCACTAAAACGACCTTTATAAGTCAATACATATTCTAAAGATTGTGCCTTGATACCAGAACTTTGTCCGATACGTCCAGGACGACCCACTACAGATTGCTCTTCAAGCGCTTTCATTACTTCCTCAGTAGAAACATTGTACGCACGCATACGATCTGGATTCAACCAAATACGCATTGCATAGGTTCTACTTCCTAAGATTTGTGATCTCGCAACCCCTTTTACCCTGTTAATTTCGGGAAGCATTTTTACGTTGGCATAATTGTACAAGAACTTTTCGTCCATGTTTTTATCCTTTGCATACAAGTTGATGTACATCAACATCGATGGTTGGATTGGAGTAATTACAACCCCTTCACGTTGTACCAATTCTGGTAACAATGGCATTACTTGATCGACCCTAGTTTTTACCCTAATAACCGCCTGATTGGGATCGGTACCTGGTTCAAAAATAATTCTCAAGGTTGCCTCACCTGCACTAGTTGCATCTGTAGCCATATACCTCATGTCTTGAACACCATTGATGGCGTTCTCTAAGGTAATAAGCGTAGATTTAACCAATACATCAGCACTTGCTCCTGGATACGCAATAAAAATATTTACTGTCGTAGGTGCAATATCTGGAAACTGTGATGTCGGCAATTTCATCATTGCCAACAATCCCATGAATACAATAACAATCGAAATTACTATCGCAAAAACGGGTCTTTGTATAAATTTACTAAACATGTTTTTATCTTTTTAAGTGATTTCGATTATTCTGCGTAAAGCTCTAAATGAGATAAAACAGACGTTCCTTTTTCTAATTTGTATTCGATTTTTTCGTTTTCTTTAACCAAACGAATTCCTTCTAACAAAATTTTATCTGTAGTAGCCAATCCACTTTTTACAATGAATACATGTTGTAATTCACCTGCAAGTGTGATTTCTCTAGATCTAATTTTATTTTCTTTATCGATTATGTACACATATTTTTTCTCCAAAACCTCAAAAGTGGCTTTTTGCGGAATCAAAATAGCATTTTTGAAAGGCATACTCATTTCGATTGTTCCTGTTTCTCCATGTCTTAATAAACGTTTTGGATTAGGAAAAGTGGCTCTAAATGGAATGTTACCAGTTTCATTATTAAAGTTAGCTTCAATAGTTTCTACCACTCCCGTTTGGTCAAAAATTTGATTGTTGGCCATCAATAAGTTAACGTTAGTTTTACTGCTGTGTGCTTTGTCCATATAATCAAGGTACTCAGCCTCTGGTACATTGTAATAAACCCACATTTTGCTGTTATCAGATAGTTCTGTAAGTAAATCACCTTCATCTAGCAAACTACCCACTCTCACGTGAAAGCGGTCAATGATTCCGTCAAACGGTGCTCTAATTTCTGTGAAGTTCAAATGCACTTGATTCAGTTGCATTTCAGCTTTGGCCTTATCTAATTTAGCTTTTGCCATTGCCAATTCATTTTTAGACACTACGTTTCCGTCTGCTAATTTTTTTGTGTTTTGGTATTCAATAGCAGCAAAATCTGCTTCTGCTTTTGATTTGCCAAGTTCTGCTTTGTAGATATTTGGCATGATTCTGAACAACAATTGTCCTTTTTTAACCGCTTGCCCTTCTCCTACCAAAATTTCTTGTAAATATCCTTTTTCTAGAGCTCTCAATTCGATATGCTGAATCGAGTTGATATTACAAACATACTCTTTGGTAATTGTAGTGTCTTTTTTTACTGGATTGGTAACCAGGAACTTAACTTCTTCTTTTTTCTCTTCTTTTTGTTCTTTACAACTGATGAGACCCATCAAAGCGCATGCGCTTACGATCATAGATAATTTCTTCATAATAAGTTAGCTTATTAAAGTAAATGTTTTGTTTGTGAAAATGTAATCGAAAATAAATAGTACAAGTAAAACCCAAACTTATTAGCGAAAGCCACGAAGCGTTTGGTGGTAAATTTTTAAATAGTACTACGATGGCAAATAGACTTTGCCGGGAAAGAAGGTGCTAAATCAAATTCGAAAAACTTGAAACAAGACAAACTTTTTATAAGTTGTCAGGTAGTAAAATACCGTTTGGAAATTTGAGATTTCCTTAAAATTAATCAATCGATCAGAAGATGATAGCGATTGATAGAAGTTTGCAAAATACTTATTTGGAATAAGTTGATTGTTTGAAGATTGTACTTCGTCTTCATCAACTTCATTATCCGTAACTCTTACTTTGATATAAGTTCTTTTTGATGCTGGAAGTTCAGTTCTAAAAAACAAAGCATCTAAAAGGTTAGCTTGAAAAAAATGATTTTCGTTGATGGTTAAAGAAGCATCAACAGAGAAGTCATTATTACTTTTATCGAAATTAGCCAATAGTCCCGTTCCATATCCGCCCATGAGCAAAATAAGAAGGGGTAGCAAAATTCGAAAAGTAACTTTCTTTTTCATGGGGCCGAAATTACACATTCTAATGTTTCAATCTGATATTTGTGATGTTAAAAATTGTTAAAATGCGTAAAAACATATTTCGACCTGTTTTTTAGACCCTATTTCATCTTATAAATGTGGCTATCTACAAGCTATTGACAATATTTGGTACAAATTATTCGAAAATTTGAAAATAAAAATATATAATAAAACTCTGATTATCATATTCATAAAAAATAATTATTAACTTATTTTTATTTATTCTAAATAAAGGTTGCGCAATCAATAATACCATTATATATTTGCACAAAAATCGTTATTTTTAATTAATCTAAATAAAATGAAGAGCTTATTTTTACTTTCGACCTTAACACTTATTAGCCTAAAATTGCAAGCACAAGAGGTGGCATACCATAGCGCACCCACTGCAAAATATGATTATTATACTATTGATCATGATACCATAAGAAACAAAAAAGGAGAGATATTGCGTGAAGTTACCGTAACAACCAACAAAACACCAAAACCAGTATCTGCAGCACGTTCAGGAATCAAAATCATGGATCTTCCGCAAAGTGTGCAGGTAATTGGTAGCGAAATCATAGCACAACAACAAGCTATCAGGTTAAGCGATGTTATCAAAAACGCAAATGGTGTATATGTTGGATCTGCTCGAGGGGGTGCACAAGAATCACTGTGGTCTAGAGGTTATGATATGTCTGCCAATAATATGTTGAAAAACGGTTTTAGATACAATGCAGGATCAATTCCCGAAGTATCTTCACTTGAACGTGTTGAATTTTTAAAAGGGAGCGCTGCACTACTTTTTGGAAATGTAGCTCCCGGCGGAATACTGAACATGGTTACCAAAACACCGCAGTTTACAAAAGGAGGCGAAATCAACTTCCAAGCTGGGAGTTATGACTTTTACAAACCCACTGTTGATTTTTATGGTCCTTTGAATAAATCTATTGCCTACCGTTTTACAGGATCTTATGAGAAATCAGCTAGTTTCAGAGATGTTGTTAAAAATGAACGCATCTATTACAACCCTTCACTTTTATTCAATATTAGTGATCAAACTCAAATTACGGTTCAAGGTGATTATCTAAGCGCTGACTGGACTCCCGATTTTGGAACAGGAATTATTGGTAAAGAAATTTTGGATCTACCTAGATCTAATTATTACGGTGCATTATGGTCTACAGGAAATACAAAATCGTCTAGCATTTCTGCTTTGGTAAATCATGATTTTAATAAAAACTGGAAACTTAATTTTAATACTTCGTATCAAAATTATGACCGCCGCTCTAAATCTACCGCACAAATGTATGGTCTTGAAACCTATGCCAATAGAGGTGATTGGAACAGACCGTTAACACAAAGTAACAACAAAGAACGCATTTTTGGTGATCAATTGAGTCTTCAGGGTACCTTCAACACGGGTACTATTAAACATCAAATTTTCACCGGAATCGATTACGAAAAATCCTTGGCTATTGCCTACACCTATGCTTTCTTTGATGCTGCAGGAAATACAAAATCGACTGAAGATACAGCAATCAATTTGTTCAATTATGATCTAAGTGCAGAAAGTACTGTGGCTCCATTTGACTCCAGAGCTACTCAAATAGTAAATACTGACTCACAACGTTTTGGTGCCTACTTTCAAGATCTGATATCGCTTACCGATAAATTCAAAGTACTAGCAGGTATTCGTTGGTCATGGATTGAGTCAGAAGCATCTACTTACAAGGAAACGCTTGTCAACAAGTTTCAAACGGTAGCACCAGAAAATAATACTCCAACTGTTGCTCCAAAACGTTTGGATAATGCTTTCTCACCAAAAGTTGGGCTTGTATACCAACCAACAAGAGATATCACTATCTTCTCAAGCTACTCCAACTCTTTTACACCAAATACGTCGGGTACAACAGTAGATTTACAACCTGTAAAACCTTCGATCATTGATCAATATGAGGCCGGAATCAAAACAGATTTCTGGAGAGGAATTCTAAGTACTAATGTTACCGTTTATCAAATTTCGAACAATAATTTAGTTCAAACTGCTCAATTCAAAGCTGATGGGTCTGCCAACACCGATACATCTTTAAAAGTTTTAAGCGGACAAACAAAAAGTAAAGGAATTGAAATTGACATCACCGCCAGACCTTTTGAAGGTTTCAATATCAATGCAGGATACAGTTACAACGATATGCGCTTTGTAAAAACACCAGTTGCTGTTGGTAATTCAATCGAAGGAGATCGCGTTGCTAGAACTCCTGCCAATACGGCCAACCTAAGCTTTTTCTACAAAATACCTTCTGGAGCATTAAAAGGAATATCTGTTGGTGCTATTGGTAATTATATCGGGAATCGCATTGCTGGTTGGAACAACCGTTATATTGAGGACACCGCAAATCCTGGAACGTTACTTATTCAAGATAGAGAAGTTCCTGTCGATGGTTATGCAACCGTAGACTTTTCAATTGGTTACTCTTGGAGTAAACTTTCTCTTCTGTGCAAATTATCGAACATCACGAACGAACTCAATTATACCGTTCATGAAAATTATAGCGCAAACCCAATTGCTCCTAGACAAGTAATGGCTAGTCTAAAATATAGTTTATAACATTGTATTTTACACAAAAAGAAAAAATCCCATTTGCAAATGCGCAAATGGGATTTTTTCTTTTTATTTCTTAACGCTTAATGTCTCTAGAATTTTCTCTTCAAAACCAAGTAAGGCACGTCGTGCATAGTCTACTTTCTTTTTTGTTTTGAATTCATACGAAACTTCTAAGAAGTTTTTAAAAGGAACCTTCGGTTGTACTTTCAATGCATCATTCTTTTTATAAGTGACCTTAATCGGAATGTCTTTGTAGTACGTAAAATATTCCGGGTGTGTGATCACGCCCAATGTAGAGCAGTCAAACGGAATAAATCCTCGTATTCCAAAAAACTTCTCGTTCTTCTCCATCCATGGTTGTACAATATCAAACAACCATTTATCAGCTTCTTCCTTTTGATCCAAACTAGCCAAATCTATATTCCCAATAAAAGTGTACGAACTGGGTTCATAGCCTGCAAAAACTAGCGGAATAGATGATTCTAAAACCACATCCATAGATTTGTAATCGAGCTCATAATTATAATCAAATACATTCAATTTACCATGACCTGGATTGAAAGGCAAATCAGGAGTACGAGCTGCGCAAATACTAATTTTTTCGATTTGCGGAATAATATCCGGATGATTTTTTATCAATGTTGCAATGTTGGTCATTGGTCCCAAAGCCAAAATGGTCAATTTTTCTTTCTTCAATGCTTCGTACAAGGCACGAGTTCCATCATTTTCAACACCCAAATCATCTGCTTTTGGTGATCCTTTGTAAACTGGAATCGCCTTTCCTTTGTTGTGCCACTGCAACAATTTATAAATTACATCGTAGCTATAGTCCACATAAGTGATAGAACTGATTCCGACTATTTCGATTTGTGGTTGTTTCAACGCCATAATCAATGTGAAAGCATCATCAACTTCTCGAGGTCCTGATGCATCGGGCATCCCAATCATCAAATCAGTATCAAACCACACCTTTGTTTGTGCTTGCGCTAGACTTCCCCACACCAACAATCCTACATAAAATATATACTTCATCTTATTCGTTTAAAATTAATTCGTAAGCCATATCCAACAACATTTTCTTTTTACTCAAGGACATTTCAAGTGGCAATTGTGCCAACCCAATCAATCGTCGCATAATTTCAGTTCCAACAAAACCATTCAAAATGGCAATGTTCAATTGGTCAAAACCTTCATAATTCTCAGCCACCTTAGCAATTAATGTCTGGCTTTGCCCCGACAAATGTAAATGTGCTATAAAAACAGCCAAATCAAACTCTCTTGGTCCAAAAAAGCAAAATTCAGGATCGATTACTTTGATTCCTTTTTCAGTTTGCAACCAACTCCCAGGATAAAAATCACCATGCAACAAATACTTCCCTTTCGATAAATATAAGCCACCCAATACTTCGACCCTTTGTCTTAAAGCATTACTTTTTTTGTAGACTACTGCCAAATCCTGCAAACCATCTTGTATTGTATTCAAGTCAAAACCGTTCTCTTCCATAAACGGATACTTAAATATATGTTCGTGGTTCAGTACCCTCATTTCTTCATTTGCCAATTCGTCATCCACCCTAGCTTTGGAAAAAGCTTGATGCAAAGTACTCAAATACGATACTAGTTTTTCCAAGGAAGCAACAGACAATTCTTCGCCATCTTGATACAAAACCGTACAATCATTCGCCGGTCCCAAATCTTCGATAGCAACCAGTTTATTGGCAACATCTACGCCCAATTTCTCGGGCATAAAGTGTTGCAAAAAGTCATTTTCTTTTATTTTATCATAAAAAGCAGCCTCTGTTAGTACGCGCTCTGCCGGAGCAGCCACCTGCGGATACTTCTCTACATACCCACGCGCCTGCTTGAGAATAAAACTACGTTGGTTTGTTTTTACTCGCAAAACATAATTCATATTCCCCGCACCCGGAATGGTCAAACTAGTAATCTCTTCATCCGTTCCTAACCATCCTAAATTTGTCAAACAAACTGTCAAATCCGCTGGATTATTTGCATCCAATACAAACATATATTTTTCTTTAAAATTATAAATCTCATTACTTGGGCGTTCCCGCCAGAAAAAGGCGGTCGGGCTATCCGCTATATCTTTTGTTCCGCTACCGCTTCACAAAAGGATACCGCTCCTATCCCTAACGCAAACCCTGCTACCCATTTCTATTCCCTAAAACAAATAACGTACCCCAAACTGAAACTGTCTTGGTGGTGAAGCATTACGTTGCGTAAACAAACCACTAGCACTTGAACCACCTTGAATCTGGTTACTTTGAGTAGCGTTATTGCTGTACCCACTTAAATTTTCTGCGTTTAGTAAATTAAAAATATCAGCTCGCACTTCTATTTTTCGATCACCACCCACCGCAAATTGATGTTGTAGTCCCAAGTCAAAAGTAGTGTTCCAAGGCAAGCGGTCGCTATTCCTACTTTCTCCCGGAAAACGGTCACTGTTCCCGGTGTAGGCATCTGCAAAACTGGCGCCATCACCATTTAAATCAGTTGTTCCAAAACCTAGCGGAATGCGGTTTATCGGTTGTCCACTTTGCAATAATCCAGCAAAAGTAACCGTAGTCCCTTTGAACGGATAATAATTGTAGATTCCGTTAATATTGTGCGTTCGATCATTTACAGATGGTCCCCATTCGTTGGCATAATTATTACCATCCGAAGCTCTAAAATTGATTCCGTCTGTGTCATTTTTACTTGATGATAAGGTGTAGTTCAAGCGATACGAATAATCATCTGTACCTCTCTTTTTTTGATAATTCAAACTCATCGCATAGTAGCGAGATTTCCCTTCGTTTTCACTCACAATCACACTTCTCACAATACCTGTATACGTTTGCCCGTTGATAGTCGCTGATCCATTCACAATCGGAATTGGGCGACTCGCATCTGCTTGCGCTACAGTTCGAATGACTACATTATTTGGGTCAATAGGATATTCTGCTGCAGCATTTAGATTACGCAAACGGGTTAAATTCTCTCCTCTGTTGTGTACTAGATCCACATAAAACAATCGATCATCTGATAATTGTAATTGGTACCCCAATGCAAATTCATTCGAATAGGAATTCTTATACCCATTCGGATTCAAAATACGTCTTTCATTCGAAAAAACAGTTTCTCTTTGCCCTTGCAAATCTGTAGCCAATGGACCATTTAAATACGTTACATTATTTACGGTCGCATTCAAATTACCGTTGAAGGTAATCGCATCAATATTGGTATTAGCAGGTAAAATCCCCAAACGCTTAAGTTCTTGCAACTCTACCTTATAGCTTGCCGAGGTCGAGTTTTGCTGTAATGCATCACTGTAAACAGCATAATTAATTTTGTCATAAGAGATACCATAACCTCCACGCAAACTACTATTATTATTCAGTTTGTAGTTAAAATTAAATCGTGGCGCAAGGTTATTAAAATCTCCTCTATCGCTTCCTCCTTTTGACAAATTATCATAGTCATAACGCAAACCTACGGTCAAGTTTAATCGATCGGTTACAGACCATAAATCTTCAATATAGGCCGAATATATATCTTGGTTTTTACCAAATGACGTAGGTCTCAATTCTACATTATAATTTAATACCTGTGCATCTGCCGGGATATCGTTTACATTCAAAGCACCACCTACTCCACTGTTTTTTATTTGATCAATTTGCGTCTGAGTCAACTTCACTCTGTAATTCCCTACTGGATTTCCTCCACCAAACAAAACATGACTCCCTCGTATAAAGTTTAATCCCGATTTGATAGTGTGTTTCTCTGTGTAATATTTTACTTTTTGTTGTAACTGCACTGTGTTTTCGATGGCATCAAAAACATAACCTGGATTCCCAATTACACCTAGCGTTTCATCATTTATTCCCAAAACAGTAACCTGCGATGTATTTGGATTGAATGGCTTAGCATAATTCCATCTAAAGCGGCTGTACTGCACATTGGTCTCTCCAGAAAAGTCACCTAATTTGTAACTGTTCTTCAAAGCCAATAAAATACTATTACGTTGCTGTGAATTTCCTGCAGAAGCAAATGTAGAACCTCCGTCCAAACCACCTCCTTGGCGCTCAATATCCACAACACCTACATTCGCACGTAAAGACGAGTTGAAATTTGAGTTCCAAATTTGATCAATTTTGGTCGAAAAATAATTAAATTGATTGGTACCACGCACCGATTCTGCTACGCCCAAAGCGGGTACATTCAACAAATTGTCTTTTACATCTGTTGTGTGTTCAAAATTGATATAATAAAACGTTTTGTCTTTGACGATAGCACCTCCTGCTCCTGCTCCCCATTGATACCGTGCAAAACCATTTTTAACTTGATTACCTGATAAATCTCTTTGGGCAAAGCTAGATTTTCCGTCGATGCTTGGTCCGGGCCTAGTAATGTAAAAAACTTCTCCTGTACTTTTATTAGAACCTGATTTTGGTGTAATATTCACAATACCACTCCCGGTCAAACCGTACTCTGCAGAAAAGTTGTTGGTCAAAACAGTAATATCTTTTACAAATCCTGACGGAATAGCAAATTTTTGACCACCCAAAAAGCGTTCGTTATTATCCAAACCATCAATCAAATAAGATGTGAATCCCGAACTTGCGCCGTTAATACTCACATTTGCTGCTTCAGCATAAAATCCTGTTGCTTGAGATACATTTGGCAAACGGTAGAGTACTCTGGTAACATCTCTTCCTTCTACTGGAATTTCCTGCAGTTCTGCCGCTTTCAATTCGAAAGATACTTCGGCATCTCTTCGGTTTATTTTTGATCCTGATCCCGTAGCGATTACAATTTCGTTCAATTGTTGACCACTAGTTTTTTGCAAAATAAAATTTATAGTTGGGCTCTCGTTCGAGCGCACGCTAATCATTTGCGAGCTTGTAGGTGCATACATAAGGTTACCCGCAAAAACAACTTGGTAGTCATCTAGTGCTGCAATTCCTTTAAAAATGACTTTTCCCTGCGCATTTGTAGTTTGTAAATTGGTTGTATTTCTGGCGCTATTGGCCAATTTAATGGTGATATTTGCTACTGGTTTCTGGTCGTCGTTATCGATAATTTCGACCGTTAAATCTTGTTGCGCCATGGCTAAGGTCGAAACGCAAAGCATAGCCCAGATGAAAAATTGTTTCATGGATGGTATTAAAAGTGACTATTTAATTTTAATTTGTATTCTAAAAATTAAATAGCAACCGGTGATCCTTTGTTATAGAAAGTGGTGGTATAAGACGAAAAATAAGATACTTTTTCGAATAAAAAATAAAATAAGCGCTCTTGTACCAAGGCCATTAAATAGGCTCTCAGTTTTGAAGCATACCCTAAACTAGAAATAGAATCTTGAAAGGTATCTTTATCATTACAATCTTGTAACCTTGGTAGATAAAAGATGGTTTGCTGCTGAAAAATGTGGGTTAAATTTTTGAAAACCGAATTTGTTTGCCACTCAATCTTCTCAAAAACGCTAGCATTGAAATTTCGCTTAGACAATCCCATCAAGTAAACGCCGCCATGCCAATCGGCTCCCAAAACAATATCTTTATTTTGCAAATTTTGAGCTGCATTCAATAATAAAGAAGTTGTTAATGCTAAGGAGTCATTACCAATTACAATAACATTTTCAAATCCTTGATCAAAAACATTTTTAACCGCAGCTGTAATCTTATCTCCAAAATTTGATCCTACCTGCGTGGTCTCATCTGAGATAAAATAAGGTAGGTTTGTTTTTTTAACGGTTTGAATGGCTTTACTATTCAGTTTTTTCCACAGCAAAATATTGTTCTTAGTGTAAGAACTTATTTTTTTTGTTGCCGCTTCTGCTTGCTCGGTTTGAGCAAAAAGCAAAATTGCAGTGGTCGAATTTAAATTGGTTTCGGCATTCATATTTTTATAGACGCATCAAAAGTACATCCCTGACATTAATTCATTTATATTTTAAAAATTTTTGTAGATCAACGCACCCACGAAGGATTTTAAACCCTTGGTAGCTTTGTAATTCTAATTTATATACGGCAAACTACAGTATTTGGTTTTATAAATGCGAATTATATTTTCGAAAATAAAAACACAGTTGTTTTAACAGCCCTCATCAATCTGAATTTCAGCTAGAAAGGCAAAGCTAAAATATGAAAAAGATTCTTTCTGCACCCGAAAATTCTACTTTGGACTGTACTTTGCAAAAAAAGGCTGTCTTGTGGACAGCCTTTTAGATATAAATCAATTATAGTATTATTTCAAACCGGCAATACTTTGCTCAATCGTTTCGATTTTTGCCAAAGCATCAGCTTCTTTTTGTCTTTCGTTTGCTATTACTTTTTCAGGTGCACCAGCTACAAATTTCTCATTGGATAACTTTCCTTGTACTGATTTCAAGAAACCTTTTGTGTAAACCAATTCTGCTGTCAATTTTTCAATTTCAGCTTCCACATCAATAGTTCCAGCAACAGGAATAAAATATTCGTTAGAGTTCACACGATAAGACAATGCTCCATCTACTTTTTCGGCTACGTATTCAAATGAAGAAATGTTCCCCAATTTGGTTACAATAGTATCAAAATAAGTCGAAATCGCATCATTATTGATCGCTTTCAACTCGATAGTATCCTTGAACGGAATGTTTTTGTCTTTACGGATAGTTCTAATTCCGGAGATCACTTCCATGGTGATATCAAAATCGGTGATTAAACTAGCGTTAAACGGTTTACCCTCTGGCCAAGTAGAAACAATTAATGCCTCTTCTGTGCTTCTTTCAGCAATTAATTGCCAAATTTCTTCGGTCAAGAATGGCATGAACGGGTGCAACAATTTCAAATTATTTTCAAGCATTTCTATCGCTTTGGCTAAAGTAACGCTGTCAATAGGCTGTTGGTATCCTGGTTTGATCATTTCTAAAAACCAAGAACAGAAATCATCCCAAACCAATTTGTAAATAGCCATCAATGCCTCAGAGATTCTGTATTTATCAAAATTATCTTCGATCTCTGCCAATACGTGTTGGAACTTACCTTCGTACCATTCGATAGCTACTTTTGATGATTCTGGTTGTTCGATTGAAGTAGAAACTTCCCATCCTTTAATCAACTTAAAGGCATTCCAAATTTTATTCGAAAATCCTTTTCCTTGGTTACATAATTCTTCATCAAACATGATGTCGTTTCCTGCAGATGCACTCAATAGCAAACCTACACGCACTCCATCAGCACCAAATTTTTTGATCAATTCCAATGGCTCTGGTGAATTACCAAGAGACTTAGACATTTTTCTTCTTTGTTTGTCACGAACTAATCCTGTTAGATATACATTTGTAAATGGTTTTTCACCAGCATATTCGTAACCTGCAATGATCATACGCGCCACCCAGAAGAATAAAATATCTGGACCGGTAACCAAGTCATTTGTTGGGTAATAATATTTAAAATCGGCACTTTCTGGATCCATAATACCGCCAAAAACAGACATTGGCCATAACCAAGACGAAAACCAAGTATCTAAGGCATCAACATCTTGTCTCAGGTCTGTGGCTTGAAGTTGCAAGTTAGCCGTTTTTTCTTGTGCCAATTTTAGCGCATCTTCTATATTTTCTGCAACTACAAAATCTTCTTTTCCGTCACCGTAGTAAAAGGCCGGAATTTGTTGTCCCCACCATAATTGGCGAGAGATATTCCAATCACGAATATTGTTTAACCAATGTGCGTAGGTGTTTTCAAAACGTTTTGGGTGCAATTTGATATCGCCGTCAACCAATACGGATTGAATTGCAGGTTTTACCAAATCTTCCATTTTAAGAAACCATTGATCTGATAATCTTGGTTCGATTACCGCTTTGGTTCTTTCAGAGGTTCCAACTTTGTTCAAGTGGATTTCTGTTTTAGACAAATCACCTTTTTCTTCTAATTCTTTAGCGATTGCTTCACGAACTACAAAACGGTCTTGTCCTTGGTATTGCATACCAAAACTATTTAAGGTAGCATCTTCGTTAAAAATATCAATGATTTCAAGATTGTGCTTCTCGCCCAATGTTTTATCATTCATATCATGTGCAGGCGTTACCTTCAAGCATCCTGTTCCAAACTCGATATCTACATAGTCATCTTCAATAATTGGAATCACGCGCCCACATATAGGAACGATTGCTTTTTTACCACGCAAATGTGTAAATCGTTCATCATTTGGATTGATACAAATTGCCGAATCTCCAAAAATAGTTTCCGGACGTGTAGTAGCAACCGTCAAAAAGTCATTTGAACCTTCAATTTTATATTGTAGAAAATATAGTTTCCCTTGTCTTTCTTCAAAAATAACTTCCTCATCAGATAAAGTAGTTTTTGCTTCTGGGTCCCAGTTCACCATTCGGTACCCACGATATATTAATCCTTTGTTGTACAAATCAACAAACGATTTGATAACAGAGGCCGACATATCTGGATCCATAGTAAATTTGGTACGCTCCCAGTCACATGAACAACCCAATTGTTTCAATTGTTCAAGAATTGTTCCACCGTATTTCTCTGTCCAATCCCACGCATGCTTCAAAAATTCTTGACGTGTAAGATCGTTTTTGTTTATTCCTTCCGACTTTAATTTAGCCACCACCTTTGCTTCTGTAGCAATAGAGGCGTGATCTGTACCAGGTACCCAGCAGGCATTAAACCCTTTTAAACGAGCACGACGAATCAAAACATCCTGAATTGTGTTGTTCAACATATGCCCCATATGCAAGACTCCTGTTACATTGGGTGGAGGAATCACAATGGTATATGGTGTTCTATGATCTGGTTCAGAATGAAAATAGTTGTTTTTCATCCAGTAGTCATACCACTTATTCTCTATCGTTTCGGCGTCAAATTGTGCTGGAATTGTCATTTTATCGTTGCTATGATTAATCATTAAGGTTGCTAATTTGCTGATTTCTATTATAAAATAAAAACGTCTACAAGTTAATTTTCAGACATTGGTCTAATTGTTGTATTTCACTTTGGGAACAAAAGTAAATAATAAAGTACACTATAAAAAGGGAAATAAAAATTTGTGTCCTAATTAAAAGCAAGTATCTTTACTAATCCAAAACAAAAAACCATGAAAAAAATAGTCGCTTTTATCACATTCATGCTCATAAGTAGTATTGGATATGCACAAAATGGAGCTAAAATTGATTTCAAAGCCAATAATAATACTATTGATTACGGAACAATAAACAAAAATAACGATAACGGAATTCGCGTATTTGAATTTACCAATACAGGTACGAGTCCTTTAATTGTCTATTCGGTTCAGTCCACTCCTAGTTGTACCATTATTTCAAAGACACCAAGCACAATAGCACCAGGAAACTCGGGAACAATTGAAATTAAATACACAATGACGCCTGGTCCGATTCGAAAAACAATTACAGTCGAAACCAACGCCATTAATTTTGATGGAGGTCGAATTCCACTTAAGATAAAAGGAGACGTAGTTCTTGCTGATTAAGCAAACTTAGCCCCTTAAAACAGCCATTGTAGGCTGAAATTCGTTTTGAAATATTCCTTTTTTAAAAGAATATTTAATTCGATATGAAAACAATTTTTTAAACGGTAAAATAATGTGCGAGTTAAAAAAAAATTCGCAATTTTGTACCAAACCATTAGTAACATGCCTAATATTTCTATTAGAGGAAAAAAGATGCCTCAATCTCCAATACGTAAACTTGCTCCATTTGCTGAAATTGCAATTAGAAAAGGACTTAAAGTTTACCATCTAAACATTGGTCAACCGGATATTAAAAGTCCCGAAAAAGCCATCGAAGCCATTAAAAATATCAACCTTGATGTAATAGCCTACGGTCCTTCTGAAGGAAATAAAAGTTATAGAAAAAAATTAGCTTCCTTTTTTAGAAGACAGCATGTTAATGTAGATACCAAAGATATTATGATTACCACTGGTGGATCTGAAGCTTTGTTATTTGCGATGGGAAGTATCATGGATCCAGGAGATGAAGTTATTATTCCAGAACCGTTTTATGCAAATTATAGTGCCTTCTCTGAAGAGTCGGGTGCCAAAGTAGTACCTGTTACTTCTAGCTTTGAAGATGGGTTTGCTTTGCCTTCAATCGAAATGTTTGAAAACTTAATCACGCCAAGAACCAAAGCCATCTTAATTTGTAATCCAAGTAACCCAACGGGGAATTTATACTCTGAACAAGAGATTTCACAATTGGGAGAATTGGCTAAAAGACATGACTTGTTTTTGATCGCTGATGAAGTGTATCGTGAATTTATTTATAATCCAGAAGACATTCATTACTCTGTTATGAACCTTGTTGGTCTAGAACAAAACGTAATCATGATTGACTCTGTATCCAAAAGATATAGTATGTGTGGTGCACGTATTGGTTGTATGGTAACTAAAAACAAAGAGGTAATTGCAACGGCAATGAAATTTGCTCAAGCAAGATTATGCCCTCCTACCATTGAACAAATTGCATGTGAAGCAGCAATAGACACTCCTAAAAGTTATTTTACAAAAACAATTAAGGAGTACAAAATAAGAAGAGATACCTTAATATCTGAATTGCTAAAAATTGAAGGTATTGAAGTTACCTTGCCAAAGGCAGCATTTTATTGCATTGTACAACTTCCGGTAAAAGATACAGACCATTTTGCAAAATGGCTACTTAAAAATTATGAATTAGAAGGTGAAACAGTAATGATTGCTCCAGCAGCAGGCTTCTACTCTACTCCAGGAATGGGGAAAAATCAAGTACGTATGGCTTATGTACTCAAGAAAGAAGAACTAGTACGCTCTGTTCATATCTTGAAAGAGGCACTAAAAGTATACAAAGCAATCAAGTACAAAAAACCAATGTTAATCGACTAAAAAAGACTGAATTAACGGACTAACTTTTTATAAAAGTAAGTTCATAAGACCTCTTTTTAATACAAAAGCATTGTAATAGAAGAGCAATCTTGTTCAACTCAAGTCGCTTTACAACATAAAAATAACGGTAAGTGCCAATTTATAGGCCATTACCGTTATTTTTGTTTAGAGAAAAAGTTTTATTTAACTTTTGTCGAATTACATAGTTTAAAATTTATTAATTAACTTTGCTTCCTTAAAAATAACCCCGTTTATAATAGAAGATTTTAATGATACAAAATAACGAATTGCAGGATGAAATAGGAGAAAATCATATTGCTACCTCTGCACAAAACCCAGTACGCGACGATGCTTTTGATGTAAGCGACGATGACAAAATTGAATTGATAAAAAAAGACGTTGAGAACATTCTAAGAACTTTAGGAATGGATTTGACTGATGATAGCATTAAAGGCACACCAAATCGTGTTGCTAAGATGTTTGTTAAAGAAATTTTTGGAGGATTGAATCCGAATAAAAAACCAAAGGCTTCTACTTTTGACAACAATTACAAATATGGTGAAATGTTGGTCGAAAAAAACATCACACTTTACTCTACTTGTGAGCACCACTTGTTACCAATCATAGGAAGAGCACATGTTGCTTACATCTCGAAAGGTAGCGTAATTGGTTTATCAAAAATGAACCGAATTGTGGAACACTATGCAAAAAGACCACAAGTACAAGAGCGTTTAACGATGCAAATCGTTCAAGAGCTTCAAATTGCCTTGGGTACTGAAGATGTGGCTTGTGTTATTGATGCAAAACACCTTTGTGTAAACTCACGCGGAATTCAAGATATTGAAAGCAGTACGGTAACGTCTGAATTTGGTGGGAAATTTAAAGAAGAGTCTACAAGACGCGAATTTTTAGATTACATTAAAATGGAAACTAAATTTTAATTCGGCTAGTTTAAAATTAAAAAACAGAACGAATTAATTTACTTACTGTCTCCTGATTACCCTAATACCCTAGCCCTGATGGAAGCGGCATCCTTTTTATGGCTTTTTCTGCCATAAAAAGATACAGCGGACAGCAGGATTAAGCTTCAAATAAATAAAAAAATGCCATTATATAGTACTCAAAAGATCAAATTATACAATTCTCTTTCTGGAGAAAAAGAAATTTTTACGCCGATTCACGAAGGAAATGTAGGAATGTATGTTTGTGGACCAACAGTGTACAGCAATGTGCATTTGGGAAATGTGCGAACTTTTATGTCATTTGATATTATTTTTCGTTATTTCACCCACTTGGGTTACAAGGTGCGCTATGTGCGTAACATTACTGATGTGGGCCATATGGTGGACGATGTGGATGAAGGCGAAGATAAAATTGCCAAAAAAGCACGCTTGGAACAGCTGGAACCAATGGAAGTGGTACAACGCTACACGATTGATTTTCATCAAATCTTGAAAGCATTTAACTTTTTACCTCCAAGCATTGAACCAACAGCGACTGGACACATTATAGAACAAATTGAGATTATCAAAAAAATTGTAGCCTCGGGTATTGGTTATGAAGCCAATGGATCGATCTATTTTGATGTAGTAAAATACAATAAAAATCACAATTACGGGATTTTGAGTGGTCGTAACATTGAAGATATGCTAGCAAATACTAGAGATCTTGATGGACAATCGGACAAGAAAAACCCACAGGACTTTGCTTTGTGGAAAAAAGCCGAACCACAACACATCATGCGTTGGCCCTCTCCTTGGGGAGAAGGTTTCCCTGGTTGGCATTTGGAATGTACTGCAATGAGTACCAAATATTTGGGTAATCATTTTGATATTCACGGTGGTGGAATGGATTTAAAATTTCCGCATCATGAATGCGAAATTGCTCAAAACGAAGCCTGTACAGGTCAAACACCCGTAAATTACTGGTTGCATGCAAATATGCTGACCTTGAACGGTAAAAAAATGGCAAAATCTACTGGAAATAATATTTTGCCTGGCGAAATACTTTCTGGTGACAATACGATTTTAAGTAAAGCATTTTCGGCTTCTGTAGCACGTTTTTTCATGTTGCAAGCGCATTACAGAAGTATATTGGATTTCTCTGATGATGCTATTGTTGCTGCTGAAAAAGGATACAAGCGATTGATGGAAGCTTTAGAAAACCTAACGCAAATAACAGCCAGCAATACTAGTACGCTTGACATCGCATCATGGAAACAATTGTGTTATGATGCCATGAATGACGATTTTAATACTCCAATCTTAATAGCGCAATTGTTTGAAGGAGTACGTTTTTGCAATCTTTTGAAAGAAGGAAAAGAAACGTTGACTGCTGATGATCTAAACGATTTCACTATTGCAATGAATGCTTTTGTATTTGATGTTTTAGGATTAGAAAATGAAAAAGCTACCAACAGCCAAAATGATAAATTGGAAGGAACAGTAAACCTCTTGATCGAGATGCGAAAACAAGCGCGTGCCGACAAGAACTTTGCTCTATCGGATCAAATTCGAGATCAGTTACTCGCAATTGGAATTCAGTTAAAAGACGGCAAAGAAGGAACTAGTTTCTCTTTATAATATACAAAAAGGTTCAATTGCAGATGTAGTTGAACCTTTTTCAATTTCTGGCACAATCTAAATAAAATGAAAATAACCAGTCCATTTATATTTTTAGTTCGCATCTATCAAACCGCCATTTCTCCCTTCACGCCTGCTACCTGTAGGTTTGAACCCACCTGTTCCTCTTACATGATTGAAGCACTGCAAGTACATGGTTTATTGCGCGGTGGCTACCTCGGAATCAAAAGAATCTTGAGCTGTCATCCGTGGGGACGCACAGGTTATGACCCCGTACCTAAGAAAAAATGTGACCATTAATTGTTAAATCACTTTGTTAAACTGTTCTTAATTGGTCGGTATAATGACAAATTAATATGGATTCTAGCAACAAAAACAGTATTTTTACCCCAAAATTATAGATAATGACACACGCTTTGAATATCGTATGGAATCCCTCAGAAGGAATAGATTTAGGCTTTTTTGTAATTCGTTTTTACAGCTTAATGTTTGTAATTGCTTTTGGATTGGGGTGGTACATCATGAAAAATATTTTTGAACGCGAAGGCGAATCCATCGAGAAATTAGATTCTCTATTCGTTTGGACCGTTCTAGCTACTTTAATCGGAGCTCGATTAGGGCACGTCTTATTCTATGACTGGGAGTATTTCCGAAATCATTTGGCTGAAATATTTTTACCTTTCCGTTTCAATCCTTTTCAATTTACAGGATTTCAAGGTCTAGCAAGTCACGGAGCTGCAATTTCGATAATTGTTGCGATGTATTACTTTTGCAAAAAAATCATCAAACGTCCATTGTTATGGATGCTAGATCGTATCGTAATAGCTGTTGCTAGTGGTGCTATATTTGTTAGACTAGGTAACTTTTTTAATTCTGAGATTGTTGGAAAAGCAACAGATTCAGCTTTCGGAATTAAATTTGTTCGTGATTATTTCTCTCCAAACGATGCTGTAGCGCGAACCAATATTCCAAATCCAACAGAAGCCTATAACGCCATTGCTACCAATCCTCAATTCAAAGTTTTGCTACACGAGGTTCCGGTAAAACATCCAACACAGCTTTACGAAGCTTTTTGTTATGTATTTGTATTTGCAACTTTATTTTTCTTGTACTGGAAGACTGAAGCTAGATTAAAATCAGGTTACTTGTTTGGTTTGTTTTTAGTCCTTTTATTCACAGTACGTATGGTCGTAGAATCGGTGAAGGAAAGTCAAGGTGGTTTTGAAAGCGATTTAGGCAATATTTTATCCACCGGACAATGGTTGAGTATTCCTTTCATTTTAATCGGTTTGTACTTTGTTTTCACAGCTAAAAAGACAAGAGAGATATAAGAATAACTTCTTGAACTAAAAAAAGCGGTTCGCTCCTACTCAGGAACGAACCGCTTTTTTTATGTGTAATATACTAACGCTTTAAAGCAAAATGAGATCTGTATATTTTTTGAACACCATTTTCTTCATAATTGATTACAAACCAATAATCTGTTGACGGCATTAGCCTACCGTTATAGTTCCCATCCCAACCATTACCTTTTGGAGCTATTTCGATCAAAAACTTTCCGTAGCGATCAAATATCTTAATAGTAGAAGTAAGATCTGTTCGCAAGGTACTTACATTCCACGTATCATAAAAACCATCACCATTGGGAGTGAAAACTCTAGGATAATTAACAACTAAAAGTCCCGTTCTTCTTACTGGCGCGCTGCATCCATCTTCATCTTTTACAGTGATCGAATGCAAACCATAAGATACTTCCTCAAAGACAGGGCTATCCTGAAATGGGCCAAAATCTAACTGATATAAATAACGAGTAGTAGCCACTGTTAAAGGAGTGACCGTAATTACTTGATTATCTGAAAAAGCTTCCGTTACCGCCCAATCAAAATCAATTAGTGAACCAGCCGACTTCACTGTAACGGTAATGGTTTCTGGTGAAGCACACTGACCAGCATCTGGAGTAAAAGTATAATCTGCAGTATTTTGATTATCTACAGTCATTGGTAACCAACTTCCTATTACACCATTTGGAGATGTTGTAGCTAATGTAGGCGCTACATCCCCTTGACAAATTGCAAAAGAACTAAACCCTGGGCTAGCTGGATTTACGGCTACATTCAAACTTTGAGAACTAGCACATTGGTTGGCATTTGGTGTAAAAACATAAGTACCAGACTGTGTATTACTCACAACAGCCGGCGACCATGTACCCACAATTCCGTTTGGGGAAGTTGTACCCAAAGCAGGAGCTACATCACCACTACAAAGTGCCGCTATTGACGCAAAATCTGGAGCAATCAATATTGCACCGCATGGTACACTACATGTCAAAGTTTGCGCTGGTACACATGGATGCGTTGCCGAAGTCAATGTCATCGTAGCACTTTGCCCGGGTAACATTCCAAATACTTGTAAATGTGATACAATAATAGAGCCTGACACGGGACTTCCGCCTTGAATAGAATAAGTATAGTTATAGGTATTTGAAATTAATGAATTATTTTCCCAATCAAAAAAGACCGAGGAAGCTTTATCAGCGGCAGCAATTTGGCTTGCATCACATGTAAGACCTAAGATAATTGCACCGTTATCAGCAACTACATTTACTGTTATTTGTGTTCTAGGGCTTTCAGTAGCGCCATCGGTCTGACTTACATAATAAAAAAAAGAGCCTACAGTTGTTGTCGATGGTGTTGGAGCGGTTGCAGAAGGTGTTCCTCCTGTAGCAGAGGTTCCGTACCAAATTAACGTATTACCCGTATCAGGGGTAGCAGTAAGTGCTACTGCTGTAGCATTCTGACAGTAATAAACAGGTGTATTAGCAACAGGTGCCAAAGGCGGTAACAAATCATCAACGGATTCTTTTACCGTGTTCCCAATACTCTTTGCACTTACTCCCTTTATAGGTAAGCCAACCACGGAAAAACTCACGCAAAACAATACAACCGAAAAGATGACTACTTGATAAAAATTCTTATTCATGACTTCTAATTTAATTCGAGGCTTGGGTAAGGTGTGAAACTACTTTAATGTAAAGATATAACAATGACAAATGTTAAAAAACTTTAACACCATTTATAGTATAAAAAAGTCAACAATCTTCATACCAAAATGGAGTAAAAAACAAAATAAACGCTTTTAAAAGAGGTTTAAAATATAATCCAAAAAAAAGACCCAGCTAAAAGCTGGGTCTTAAATATGTTACTTAAGGAAGAAAGATTAAGCTTCTTCGTGGTGTTTTTCTATTTCATTTTTATCGGCAGCTGATATAGTATCAACCAATACTGGTGTTGCGATAAACAAAGAAGAGTAAGTTCCTACTACGATACCAACAAGCATCGCAAATATAAATCCTCTAATTGATTCTCCACCGAATAAGAACATAATCAATAATACACCGATCATAGTAAGTGAAGTATTGATTGTTCTACTCATTGTAGAGTTAATCGATTTGTTTACGATTTCGCCAAAGTTACCTTTTACTTTACCATCTAAGAATTCACGAACTCTATCAAATACAATTACAGTATCATTCATAGAGTAACCAATTACAGTTAAGATCGCTGCAATAAAGTGCTGGTCAATCTCCATTCCAAAAGGCATGAATTTATAACATAAAGAATAGATTCCTAATACAAAGATAACGTCATGCGCTACAGCTGCAATAGCCCCTAATCCATATTGCCATTTTCTAAAACTAACTAATAAGTACAAGAAAACAATTAGCAATGATCCTAAAACTGCCCAGTAAGCATTCGTTTTAATATCTTCTGCAACTGTAGGACCTACTTTTGAAGCTTGAAGGATACCAAATTGTTTTCCATCATAAGCATTTACAAATTTATCGTAAGTCAATCCAGCAGAATAATATTTACTCAATGTTTCAAACATCAATTTATTTACTTCTTCGTCAGCTTCAGTACCGTGCTCCTTAACTTTATATTTAGTTGTAATTTTTAATTGGTTGTCGTTACCAAAAACTTTTGCTTCTGCACTACCAAATACTTTTGTCAAATCAGCTTTTACAGCTTCAGAGTCAATAGGCTTCTCAAAACGAACTTGAAAAGTTCTTCCTCCAACAAAATCAACTCCTTGATCCAATCCATTAGTTGCAAGTGAGAATACACTAACTACAATTACTATTGCAGAGAAAATATAAGTGTACTTTTTAACTTTCAAGAAATCAAAGTGGAAATTTGTAAAGAAGTTTTTAGAAAAATTAGTTACAAATGACAAATCATTTTTCCCTTGGATATTTTTATCAATAAAGATTCTAGCGATAAAGATAGAAGTAAATAACGATGTAATAATACCGATCAACAATGTTGTAGCAAAACCTTTAATTGGTCCTGATCCAAAAATGAACAATACTGCACCAATTAAAATGTGGGTAACGTTTGCATCAACAATAGAACGCATTGCTCCAGTCCAACTGTATGAAATTTGAACAGCCTCAGAAAGTGACTTCCCTTCTCTCAATTCTTCTTTCGCACGTTCGTATATAATGATGTTCGCATCTACCGCAGTACCCATTGTTAAAACGATACCAGCAATACCAGGCAATGTTAGTACAGCACCTAAGCTAGCCAAGATTCCGAAAAGGAAAAGTAAATTTACTGCTAAAGCGATATTTGCATACCAACCTGCTTTACCATAATATACCATCATCCATAAAGACACTAATAATAAACCAACTAATGCTGATGTAGTACCATTGTCAATAGCTTCTTGCCCTAAGGATGGTCCTACTACTTCTGACTGAACAATATCTGCTGCTGCAGGTAATTTACCAGCTCTTAAAACGTTTGCTAAATCTGTAGATTCGTCAAGTGTAAAACTTCCAGAAATTTCAGATCTTCCACCTGAAATTGGACCAGTTGTTACTCCTGGAGCAGAATAAACAATATCATCTAATACGATAGCAATGTTACTTTTTTGAGAGTAAGCTCTACCTGTTAATTCTTCCCAAGTTTTTGCACCTTGACCACTCATCTCAATAGAAACAGATGGTTTTCCTAATTGGTCAAACGATGCATTTGCACCAGTAACCACTCCACCGCTCATTGCAGCTGCATTATCTCTATTTCCTTTTAAAGCATATAAAGAAACTGCTTCAATTTGTTTTCCGTCTTTGTCTTTCAACGTTTCTGCAATACCCCAAACAAATTTAGCGTAACGTTGGTCAGCTGCCAATAAGATTTTGATGTCTGGTCTTTTAAAGTAAGCATTAATAGTTGCTGTATCTTTTGGAGCATAAAGTCCTAAAACTGGACCACCACCTTGTGACAACATTTTGTCAAATAATGGATTATTTCCCTTAGCAGTAGCTGAAGAATCTTTTGAATCTGTCAATAAAGCGCTTAAAGAATCTTTAACAACTTTTTTAGGTTCAACTGTTGTAGCTTCCGTTTTCTTCAAGGCATCATTTGCAGCCATTAAGAAAGGACCCATTTCGTCAATCTTATACGTTTCCCAGAACTCCAATTGAGCAGTACTTTGCAATAATTTCTTGATTCTATCTACATCCTTAGCTCCTGGAAGCTCAACAAGAATTCTACCAGACTCTCCTAATTTTTGAATGTTTGGTTGTGTTACACCAAATTTGTCAATACGTTTTCTAAGTACTCCAAAAGCACTTTCTACAGATTCGTCAACTTTTCTTTTGATGATTTTTTGCACTTCTGAATCTGACATTTGGAAATTAATTCCACCTTCACCAGATAAAGTTCTGTTTGCAAAAATATCAGGACTAGCCAATTTTACAGATCCTTTTGAATTTGCTGCAAAAGCTTCAAAAAATGCATCAATATAAGTTTGATTACCTTTTAAGTTAGCAGTAGCATCAGCCAAAGATTTATTGAAAATTGGGTTTTTTGAATTGTTTGACAATCCTTTCAAGATATCTTTTACAGAGATTTGCAATATCACATTGATACCACCTTCTAAGTCAAGACCTTTATTAATTTGTTTGTCTTTTACTTCGTCAAAAGTAAAATCAGCAAATCCTAAGTTAAACACTTTTTCTTTACCAATTGAATCTAGATACTTTAATTCTTTCTCAGGATTGTTACCTGCAAAAGCTTTAGCATCATTTTTAATCTTACTCGAAATGAAAGTGAACGAGAGTTGGTAAATACTTACCAATGCAAATAGAATTGCGAAAAATTTAATAAGTCCTTTATTCTGCATTATTACTAAAAATTAATTATTTTATGTTTATTTATTCTTGTATTTAGCTCCGATAAGCGTTCCCCTACCTTGCCTTTTATGTTAAAAAACAAAAATATAGATGCCACTTATTTTCATAAACCGAGCAAATATATAATTATGGTTAAGACTAACCAATTTATTTATTAATTAATATCAAAAAAAAGACCGCAAAACTGCAGTCTTTTCTAAAATATAATGTATTTACTAACTCAAAATGTCTTTTAAAGCGTCATTCATCTGCCTTACAGCATCTGCACTCTTCGCAAACAAAGCTTTTTCAGTGTCGTTTAATTTAATATCCAAGATTTCTTCTACCCCGTTCTCACCTATAATACAAGGTACGCCAATACAAATATCAGACTGACCGTATTCTCCTTCCACATAAACAGAACAAGCAATCATTTTACGTTGGTTATTCAAGATACTGTCCACCAAAAAGGCTACCGAAGCACCTGGTGCATACCAAGCTGAAGTTCCAAGTAAACCTGTCAAAGTTGCTCCTCCTACCATAGTGTCTGCAGCAACTTTCGTCAATACATCATCAGATAAAAATTGCGTTACAGGAATACCATTGTAAGATGCTAAGCGTGTCAACGGAATCATAGTTGTATCACCATGACCTCCAATAACCATCGCAGAAACATCATTTACTGGTTTTGCAAGCGCTAAACTCAAATAAGTTCTAAATCGAGAACTATCAAGTGCTCCACCCATACCTATCACTCGATTTTTTGGTAACCCCGTAGCTTTTAATGTTAGATACGTCATTGTATCCATAGGATTTGAAACAATCACAAATATTGCATTTGGTGAAAATTCCAAAACATTTTGAACAACCGATTTTACAATTCCTGCATTAATACCTATCAACTCTTCACGAGTCATACCTGGTTTTCTAGGAATTCCAGATGTTACCACTACTACATTACTGTTAGCAGTTTTTGAATAATCATTTGTAACACCAGAAACATTGGTATTAAAACCAGTATTTGTTGCGCATTGCATAATATCAAGTGCTTTACCTTCAGCAAAACCTTCTTTAATATCAAGTAAAACTACCTCACTTGCAATTCCTCTATACGAAATAACATCTGCACAAGTGGCACCAACATTACCAGCACCTATAATTGAAACTTTCATACTTAATTGTGTTAACGGGTTAATTAGTTATTTTTTATGACGTCGATTAAACCTTCAATCGACTGGTACAATTTACTAAATTAAGCGTCAATATTAGCATAAACTGCATTTTTTTCGATAAACTCTCTACGAGGTGGTACCTCGTCACCCATTAACATCGAAAACACTCTATCAGCCTCAGCCAAACTATCAATGTTCACTTGACGCAAAGTTCTAAAACTAGGATCCATTGTAGTTTCCCACAATTGTTCTGCATTCATCTCCCCAAGACCTTTATAACGTTGAATACCTGCACTTCCACCCATTCTTTCATTGGCTTGATCACGCTGTACATCATTCCATGCGTATTCTTTTTTGTTTCCTTTTTTAACTAAGTACAAAGGTGGTGCAGCAATGTAAATATGACCTTCTTCAATTAATTCTTTCATGAATCTAAAGAAGAACGTTAATATTAAGGTAGAGATATGACTACCATCGACATCGGCATCACACATAATAATTACTTTATGGTAACGCAATTTTGAAATATTCAATGCCTTACTATCTTCGTCTGTTCCAACTGTTACTCCAAGAGCAGTAAATATATTTCGAATCTCTTCATTTTCGAACACTTTATGGTGCATCGCTTTTTCAACATTCAAAATCTTACCACGCAAAGGTAAAATCGCTTGAAAAGCACGGTCACGACCTTGCTTTGCTGTTCCACCTGCCGAATCTCCCTCGACAAGGTAAACTTCACATTTTGCAGGGTCTTGTTCTGAACAGTCAGATAATTTCCCTGGCAATCCACCACCACCCATTACGGTTTTGCGTTGTACCATCTCACGTGCCTTCTTAGCAGCATGACGCGCCTGAGCTGCCAAAATCACTTTCTGAACAATGATTCTTGCATCGTTTGGATTCTCTTCCAAATACGCTTCAATCATATCCCCCACCGCTTGACTCACTGGCGAAACTACCTCTCTGTTACCAAGTTTGGTTTTTGTTTGCCCTTCAAATTGTGGTTCTGCTACCTTTACAGATATAATTGCTGTCAATCCCTCACGGAAGTCATCCCCTGAGATATCAAACTTCAATTTATCCAACATTCCAGATGCATCTGCATATTTCTTCAATGATCTTGTAAGACCCGTTCTAAAACCTTGCAAGTGCGTTCCACCCTCATGCGTGTTGATGTTATTCACATACGAGAAAATATTTTCGCTATAACTTGTGTTATAAATCAAAGCTACCTCAACCGGAATATCACCTTTATCATGATCCATTGAGATTACATGAGCAATAATTGGCTCACGGTTTCCGTCTAGGTAACGAATATATTCTTTAAGACCTTCAGTAGAGTGAAAAACCTCTCCAATAAAGTTTCCGTCTTTATCTTTTTCTCTTTTATCTGTAAACGTAATCGTGATACCTTTGTTCAAGTACGCCAACTCACGCATACGAGCAGACAAAGTATCATATGAATACTCTGTAGTTTGTGTAAAAATCGTTGGATCTGGATAAAAAGTTACAATTGTACCTCTTTTTGTCGTTTCACCAATTTGTTTCACAGGGTACATTGCTTTCCCCTTTTCATATTCTTGTTCGTACACTTTTCCGTCACTACTATGTACAGTAGCAGTCAAGTGCTGAGACAAAGCATTCACACAAGAAACCCCCACACCGTGCAGACCTCCAGAAACTTTATACGAATCTTTATCAAATTTACCCCCTGCTCCAATTTTGGTCATAACCACCTCCAGTGCCGAAACACCTTCTTTTTTGTGCATTCCAACCGGAATACCACGACCATTATCTTCTACAGTGATAGAACCATCTTCATTTATATCCACTCTAATTGTATCACAATGGCCACCCATTGCCTCATCAATCGAGTTATCAACAACTTCATAAACTAAATGATGAAGACCTCGAACACCTACATCTCCAATATACATGGAAGGACGCATCCTTACGTGCTCCATTCCTTCTAATGCCTGAATACTATCTGCTGAATAATTATTTTCTTTCTTGATTTCTTCGCTCATGTTTTTTTATTCTAAAAATGTATTATTTTTTGTCTAACGAACAAATATATAAAAACTCAAATTAGAACACAGCCAAAATCCGCATTTTACATGGTAAGTTATTAACAATAAGTATCCTTTTGAAGATTACTTCAGCATCAAAAACGATAAACATTCCACAATACTAAATTCAGTCAAAACATATGCGTTTCAATTCACTTTTGGGCGTGCCACCACCAAGCAAAGGGGCTTACCCAAGCATGCGAGTAAATAGCCCCTTTGCTTGCTACTGTCGGGCTATCCATGCTACTTCGGTAGCCTATTCCTATCCCTCACGCAAACCCAGCACAGCAAGAAAGTTTAAGAAGTTAATTTTCGGCTTAATTTTTGAATAAATTATGAGATTTTCCTAACTAAATAAAATTCAGAATGACATTAAAAACAACAATTATATCGCTCTCTATACTAATGATCATCACCTTAACTAGCTATGCGCAAACTACCAACACTAATAACTTGACTATCAGTAAAATTGACTCTATTGCAAAAAGTAAAAACATCACCGTAGCAACTATAAATTACAGGTCATTAACCATGTTCAACGATCGACAAATTTTAGACAATTCAACCTTAGTAAAAAAGCAAAAATTTTATTTTGACGGTCCTTTTCTTGTCTTAGATAATTACTACTTTGCTATCGATAAAATGTTCTATTTCTTAATCAAAGACGATTACATTGAATTTTACTTTCAGGTGCAATAAAAAATTGATAATCCTACATCTAGTTTGTACTTTTGCAGCATGAACGATAATTTCACAACAGAATACTTCGGTATCGGAATACTAAATGGTAAAACTCCCGAAAATCTTGGGGTACTGTGGCGATCCGCGCAAAACCTAGGAGCAAGCTATATTTTTACTATCGGAAATCGATATGCAAAGCAAGCAAGTGACACGCACAATGCTGTAAAATCAATGCCATATTTTCATTACGATAATTTTGATGATTTCTTCAAAAATCTACCCAAAGGCGCTCGCATAGTCGGCGTCGAACTAGATGAAAGAGCCGAAGATTTAGAAACTTTCGAACACCCAAGGCGTTGTGTATACTTGTTAGGCGCAGAAGACAATGGTCTTACCAAGCAAGCTATTGAGAAATGTCATTTTTTAGTAAAATTTAAATCCGAAAAAAGTTTGAATGTATCAGTTGCTGGGAGTATTGTGCTTTATGATAGAGGAATTGGTAAACCGAGGTCTTAATCAAAAATCAATGTCAATTTCAATAGCAAATTTTAAAAATCAGTGTAAAACTAAACCATCACAAAACACAAATTTTCAAAACAAACACCGAAATGCCCACTTTGAAAATTTGTAATTCAATCAACTTAGATTGTTATTAAAATTATATTTTTTAAACTTATTGAAGCAATATTTTCTACCTACTTACATTTTTATTTTGTCATCTTCTTAAAGCGATTTGGCTTTTGTTTACCGCTTATAACTCCTAAAATGGTTACTTCATTACTTTTAACTTTAAAAATATTTAGCCAAGATTTATACCCAGCTTCACGATACATTTTTGTTTTGGTAGGGATATTTTCGCACTCCGCATAAAGCAAAGGATTCTTAACAATTTTAATCATTGCTTTATTGATTCCTTCTCCAACTTTTAAAGCATTTAATGGTTGCTTTTGCTCAAATGCAATGTAATAGACAATTTGCCTTAACGTAAAATGATAATTATCTGTTATCTCTAACGTATAAGACTTTTTATGTTCTGTATTTCTTGCTCCCATTTTTCATTAAAAGTTTCTAGAGACATTACTGAGGAATTTTCTGCATCGGCAATCCACTGTACAAATTCTTCTTGCGACATTTCTGCAAATGACTCTTCTACTTCTTCTTCAACACCTTTATATTTTTGGAGTATTTTCTTCCACTGCTCTATTGGAATTACAACAGCTGTTTTATTGCCTAATTTGTCTGATATATATTGAACATCCATACTGATTATGATTTAAGTAGCTTTTATCAAAGATACAAAAAAACTTTATTGCGTTTAATAACAATATCAAGCCAATCACTAAAAAAGTTGGATAGTATCATTTATTTCTAAAAAAAAAAACTACAACTTTTTTAGGGTTGTAGTTTTGTTAATTTGCTTTGTGGGCACGAGCAAGATGCTCGCGCTAGCTTTTGAGCTAATTTCTGTTCGCGGCAGCTGATGATGATAATCATTTCTATCTCCTCAAAGTAAATGTAAAATCATATAGCGCATGTTTAGTACTACCTTGTTGCAAAGTTCTATTCAAATAATTATATGTTGTTTTTTCATTATTACTCGAATCAACATATAGATAATTATTTTGATCTACGATTTTCACTGGACTAAAAACTCCTTCTAAAACATCAAAATAAGATTCATTTGTAATTGGTTTTTCAAAATACAACATACAAGTAAGATATTTGATAGGCTTGCTAATCGTTGTTGTTTTTTCCTTCCTAGTTACTGTATACAAACCATCACTTTTGGTGATTGTACTATTGTCATAGGGTTTTCCATTCTTTTTTGAAACATAAGTGCTCCATTCTAAAACATTATCTTTAAATTCACAAATCAATGAGGTCGTTATAGTAGTTTTTGTAAAAAGAGAAATTACAGATTTACTATTGAGTTTATAAACAGTTTTGGAACCTTCAATAACTTTTGAAACCGATAATTCTCCGACTGTAATACCATTAACTGAAATATCGTAAACCTGTTCCTGAGTTTGCGCATTGGCACGGACAAATAAGAACAGAACAAGTATGTAAAATAACTTCATAAATACTGACTTATACATTTAATAAGATTTATTTTTTATTGCAGCTACAGGTTAATGAATCTAGTTATGACTAATGTTTCCGGATTATCATTTCTTCCATTCTTATCTTGATTGCTTAAATTGGATCAGGAGTTTAAATAGGAAAAAAATGGTTTTCGTAATTTTCGATTAATTTACAAAATTTAAGCTTCATTACCCCATATAGAATTTGGAGTTACATCAAAAATCACTTCCAATCTTTCTAGTGCTTTATCGTAATAGTTTTCAGTTTTTATATGAGCTATTTCCATAATTCTAGATCTTAAATTGTGTCTGCATTTATTTTAACATATCAACGTGGGTTACAACAAATCGAATGAATGCCTATTGCAGTTCATAATTGAATTTCACAATCAATCGGTCGATAGGAATTCCCTTTTATATTAAAAATAAACTAGATAAGGACAACTGGAGCTAGCACAGCATACAATTCTGCTCTTTTGCTACAGATAAATCTAGATCGTTCTGAAAACCAGTTATAAGTCATATTTGTCCCATAAAAAATACAATATGAGTCTTTTTTTTGAAGTTTCTCCACAAAGATTTTTTATAATTTCACGATCCTCAATTACGTATTGCATATGTTTATTTTCGAGATCAAATTGATATAGCGAACTAATGTTTTTTTGTTTTCCTTCTACATATACAAGATCATCTTCGTTAGGATTTACTCGTGAAAATTTGGATACGTTATCAACACCAACTTCTAATCTTTTAGTCTTGGAAAAGCGTGATCCAATAATATGATAATCAAATTTAAACAAATAAAAGTTAGAGGAATAGTTAATAAATATTACATTCTTTTTAAATACTTTTTCTGAAGGAACTTTTATCTGATATCTACCATTTTTAGTGGTCCTATTTGAAAAATATACTTTATCTAAAGTTATAAAAGCTACTTGAGCTCCAGAAGCCTTCCCACCATTAAAGAAATAATTAATCTTTCCTTTAATCACTATTGTATCTTTATTCTCAATGGAAAATGGAGATTCTGTAGTGTTGCGGTTTTGCACATTTGCATATAAATTAACACTCAGAAAAAATAGGAATACAATTTTTAGATTATTAAATATTTTCTTCATTTACAACCATTTTATTTCTTAATAAAAGTAGTACAATAATTATAAAATTTCAAAAATTCAAAACAAAATTCCCAAAACTTACATTTTTAAAATGCTGTTTTGGGAATTTGCTAGTTTTAATTATTTTATTTTTTTCAATTTCTCAATGAAATTAACAACACCATTAAAATGCTATTAATTTTAAAACCTCTACTTCCTCAAAATCCTAACATTCATCTCCTCTACTTTTCTATCAGATAAAAGCGATGGTGCTCCGAATAATAAATCTTCACTAGATCCTGTTTTTGGGAAAGCCATTACTTCTCTAATCGAAGCTTTTTTCTCCAAAATCATCATTAGTCGGTCAATTCCCCAAGCGATTCCTCCGTGTGGTGGTGCACCGTATTGGAAGGCTTTGTACATTGTTCCTACGCTCTTCATCATCTCTTCTTTGTTGTACCCCATATTTCTATACGTCGCTTCTAGAATTTCCGATTTGTGTGCACGTACAGAACCACCTCCTATTTCGTAACCGTTTAAGATAATGTCGTATTGTTGTGCGATGATCGTTCCAATTTCGTCTTCATTACCATCCATGTGCTTTTTCAGATCGTAGATTGCTGGCATCGAGAACGGGTTGTGTGTAAACGTCCATCTTCCTTCGTCTGTTTTTTCGAACATTGGGAAATCAATTACCCAAGCCGGACGCAATTCCTTTGGGTTAATCAAATTCAACATTCGACCCATTTCTTGACGAACAGCATCCAAAGCTTTGTTTGCCGTAGCATAATCTGCTGCCGAAAAGAATACAATATCTCCCACTTGTGCATCAGTTGCTTTGATAATTCCAGCTGCAATTTCTTCGCCTAAGAATTTAATAATTGGCGATTGCAATTCGGTTTCATTTACGATAATATAAGCCAAGCCACCTAAACCGTGTTGTTGTGCAACGGCAGTCAATGTTTCAATTTGCCCTTTGGACATACGTTTGTTTCCTTGCTCTTGAGCCGAAACTTTGATACATTTTACAATTCCGCCTTCATCAATTGGCTTGCTGAATACTTGGAAAGTAGTTTCTTTTACGATTTCGGTAATGTCTTGCATTTTTAATCCGTAACGCAAATCTGGTCTATCACAACCGTAGAAATCCATAGCATCTTTATAGGTGATGACTTCAAACGGATGCAAAATCCATTTTTTACCGTAGATTTTAGTAACGATGTTATTGAACATTTTGGTGTTCAAATCGATAATTTGCTGCATGCTTGCGTATGCCATTTCGATATCCAACTGTGTGAATTCCGGTTGACGATCTCCACGAGAATCCTCATCTCTAAAACAACGTGCAATTTGGAAATACTTCTCATAACCACTTACCATCAACATTTGTTTGAACTGCTGTGGCGCTTGTGGAAGCGTATAAAACATACCTGCTCCTTTACGTGTTGGAACGATAAATTCGCGTGCTCCTTCATCTGTTCCGGCACTTAGAATTGGAGTTTCAATTTCTAAAAACTCTTCTTCATCTAATATGTCACGCAATAATTTAATCACTTTATGACGGTTGACAATGGCTCTACGAACCTCATCATTTCTATGGTCTAAGAATTTGTATTGAAAACGAGTTGCTTCATTTGTTTTGGCAGCTCTTTTTATTTCAAAAGGCAAGGTCTTCGATAAATTCAAAATTTCTAAAACAGACGTTTCCATTTCGATTTTACCCGTACGCAAACCTGCATTGAAATCATCTTCATTACGCCCAACAACAATTCCTTTTACAGAAATTACCGATTCTGGTTTTAATTTCACCAAATCATCAATATTTGGGAACGATTCTCTACTAATTCGAACCTGGAAAATCTCGTAACTAGAATCACGTAAATCGATAAACATCAATTCACCGTGGTCACGCACAGACGCTACCCAACCAGATAATTCTACTTCTTGATTGATATTTTCCTCAGACAGTTGTGAGATTTTGTGTGTTCTGTAATTGTCTTTAATTATGATTGGCACTTCAGGAAGTGTTTCTTCTTGATGCCCTTTGCTCTCTACTTCTATTTCTTTCGAATCATTTTGAGCGGCTTCTTTCTTTTCTAAAATGGCTGCAGCTCCCAATTGGTCTAGGATAATTTGACGAATTACTTTTCCATCAGCACCTTTTCCAACTACGCCTAAAACTTTACCAACCAAAATACCGGCTTTTCCTTGGTTTCCGGCTTTGATGTCATTGGCTACTGCTTCGTTTTCAGCAAGTACTGTTGTAATCACTTCTTGGATTTTCTCTTCAGAAATGGTGTTTTCTTCGAAATACTTGTTATAATCAAAATTATGATCTTTCAAATAGCCTGCAATCGCATTTTGAACTAAAACTGCCGTAATTTTTTCGGCTTTGAATAATACAAAAATGGTGATTAGATGCGCTATGTTATTAATTTTGACATAATCCTCTGCTTTCACATTGTTTGCTAAAGTTTTAGCCACAAACGAAGGGTCATTTATCGAATTATTTAAGGTTACAAAGGTTCTAGAACGCAAAGCATCTGCTGTAAAAAACTTAGCATCTTGCGGCAATACGCTACCTTTTATCAAAATTGATTCTACTGCGAAAGGCAAAGATGCAGTATCTACAGAAATCGCTTCAATTTCTTTTTTGATGTTTACAAAAGGTAAATCTGGCTCCGAAATAAAACGGTAATCTGCTTCGAATTCCTTTTTACGCATCACTTTGGTTTGCTTCAAATCGGCATCCCATAAAACCGTGGTTTGATCGGGTCTAAACGCTTTATTTTCGATAAAATAATTGAATTGCTTCTCTACTTCTTCTTTCAAAGCTTCGACCATAAACTTAAACGAGTTCAAGTTTTTGATTTCAGTTCTTGGGTTTAATTCGGCACTGTCTTTTTTACGTAACGAAACCGAAACATCCGATTTGAATTCTCCTTTTTCAAGGTTCGCTTCAGAGATTCCTAAATTTTGAACGATACGCTGAATGTACTGCGCATAAGTTGAAGCATCTTCGATATTTCGAAGACATGGCTCTGTAACAATTTCGATTAATGGCACACCTGCTTTGTTGAAATCGACTAACGAAATTTTCTTTTCGTGCATCAATTTTGCAGCGTCCTCTTCGATATGAACCTGAGTCAAGTTTACTGTAAACTGAGAACCATCATTTCTATAACAAGAAACGTGACCATCAGGAATTACAGGATTATGATATTGTGTAATTTGAATGTTCTTTGGGTTGTCTGGATATTCGTAGTGCTTTCTATCCCAAGAAATCACTTCGTTACTAAAGGTTGATTCTACCGCTTTTCCAAAATAAATCGCTTTAGTAATCGCTTCTTTATTTAGAGCAGGCAAAACGCCCATTTGCCCCGTACAAACCGAACATATATTTTGATTAGGTGTTTCAATTTCTTGATTTGGACAAGAACAAAACAACTTGGTTTTGGTATTTAATCGAACGTGAGTTTCAATTCCGATTACCAATTCTAAATCGTGGGCAATGATCGCCGCATTTAATTGTTCCAATTCCATTATAGTGTATCTTTTAAGAAGTTAGCAAATTGCATCACTAATTCGTCATTATTTTTTGCTGCCGTAATTTGCAGTCCTGTACTTGTTCCTTGTGGCGCTGTCATTGTTGGTAATTGTCCCAAACTAAAACCTACTGTATAAGCATCTGACAAATACATCGCCAAAGGGTCTTTCAAACTGTCTCCGATTTTTGGAGGTGTACTTGGGGTTACTGGAGATAAAATGATATCGACTTCTTCAAAATCCTTACGGAAGTTTTCCGAAATTTGGTCTCTTAAAGCCAAACCTTTCAAATAAATCGCATCCGAGAAACCTTGAGACAATACTTGGTTCCCTCCTACGATTCTGCGTTTTGTTTCTTCCGAAAAATTCTCAGAACGCGTTACTGCGTAAGTTTCAATTAAGTTTTCAGACTCAATTCGGTTTCCGTAGTTTGTCCCGTCTAAACGTGATAAATTGGAAGCCGTCTCTGCCATTGCCAAAGTATAATAAGTCGAAACTAAGATATCTGATTTAAAGAAATCTAGTTCTTTAACTGCAATTCCTTTGGCTTTTATTTTTTCGATAGCTGCTAAAAAATCTGCTTTTATTTGCGCATCAATAGCATCACTTTCGATAAAATTTTTAAAATAACCGATTGTTTTCACTGTCGAATGAGCAATATCTTCTTCTGAAATTTCGTTTGATGCAATCGAAGTCTGGTCTTTTGGATCTTTTCCGCTCATGACATTCATCACAATACGAATGTCTTCGATTGATTTTGCCAATGGGCCCACGCAATCTGTAGAAGACGCATACGCCATTAAACCAAATCTAGAAACACGTCCGTAAGTTGGTTTCAACCCGTAGATATTATTGTATCCTGCAGGTTGACGAATCGAACCTCCTGTGTCTCCACCGATAGAAAAAACAGTGTAGTCCTTGGCCACATTCACAGCAGAACCTCCGCTTGAACCACCTGCAACCAATTCTGGCTTAATGGCATTTTTTACCGCTCCAAAAATGGTGTTTTCACTAGAAGAACCGTGACCAAAACTATCACAGTTTTCTTTCACCAACGGAATTGCACCAGCATCCAATAATTTTTGAATGGCAGTTGCTGTATAAGGTGATTTATAGTTTTTCAACAAATCAGAACTTGCTGTTGTGTAGGTTCCTTGCACCATGTACACATCTTTTATTCCAAACGGAATACCTTCCAACAAACCGATTGTTTCTCCATTTGCAATTTTTGCATCTACCTTTGCCGCCAAATCAAGCGCCATAGTATCAAGCAAAGCATTTACCGAATTATAGGTGTTTTGCTTTAGCAAATCGAGTCTTTCTTGCACCAAAGCAGTACAAGTTATTTCTTTTGACACCAATTGTTGGTGTATATTTCTTATTTGAGATTCCATCATTATCCTTCTATAACTTTAGCAACTACTAAAAATCCATTTTTCTTGTTTGGGAAATTTTCCATGATGAGTTCTTTCTCAATCGCCGAGCTTTCAATTACCACATCATCTCTTAAATCACTTACAGACACGCAATTATAATTGACATTATTGGTAGCATTATTATTTGATGCATTTGCATTCTTGATTACATCAAACAATTTATTCACACTCTCTGAAGGCTGTGCTCCTTTAATACTCGACAAGACGTCGACTGTCATTATTTTGCTCATAATTTAATTTAGTTTTAAAGTCAAACTTTTACGGTCGCGAAATTACGAAAGATTTGTTTGGGATACACCTTTTTTTAATGATTTCGGCAACTTAAACGCCAAATAGAGTATCAAAAAGAGAGGACTTTAATAATTTTTATATACTATTTCACAAAAAAAATAAAAGACTACAGAAAAAAACACTATTCTAAATTTTCAATCTAGTATCTAGTTTCCTTTATTTCGAAAGTAATAACTAATTTGAGGAATAAGTTTTACAAAACACTACTCAAATATTCCTCGGCAGTCATAATTGGAATTGTAGCAGTATTAAAGTCTTTTCCGTTTCTAGTGATGATAATCGAACAACTGGAATGCAACGCTGTAAAATATTGAACAGCATCTTCAAAATCTTTAAAACCCGAATTAAGTCCTTTTTCAATCGTTTGTTCATCCACTTCACAAACTTCGCAGATTATTTTAAACTTTCGAAGTTTACTCAAAACAGACTCAGATGATTCAAATTTATTTAAAATATAATCTACTGTTGTGAAAGAAAGTGGCGAAGCAACCAAAGTAATTATCTTTTAATCAGGCAAAGTGGCAGCTTGACAATTGAATAATAAAAAGGTATTCTTTCGGCCAACAAATCCAAAATTACATTGGTGCCTACAAGCAGCCTAATCATTTGTTTTTTTGGTTTAAATAATCTGCTTTACTTTTTTTATAATCGTAATCCAATGGAATAGAAATTCCGGAAGACAGACTTTTTACAAAAGGAGAGATCTGTAAATCATCATTGGGTTTATCTGAAGTTAAAGCATTAAGATAATTTTCTATCAGACGAGATAAACTTACTTTCTTATCCGAAGCGTATTGCTTGGCCTTTTCAATTATCTCCTGATCAAGCTTTAAAGTGAGTTTGGTGTTCATGGCTAATTACTTAAACGTACAAACTTATTGATTTTTAGACGTACAAAATACCGATTTTACTTTATTTTCCAAATGAAAGCAACTACTCCACACTCTCAATCATATATTTAGTGCCATTTATTTCGAAAGTGAAGCCTACTCTATTTCCCATCAACTTATTTCCTAGTGGCGCTTGTGGCGAAAGGGCTATTACATTTATTCCGTCGATATTGATTTTTGGTAAAGCCAAAGAAAGATAAAGGTAGATTCCATTTGCTTTGACGAGGCTTCCTAACGAAATCGTTTCGGCAACAATCTCGGGATTAATTTTTTCTAACACTGATTTTTGAGTGATTACTTCGCTCAATTTGGTATTGAGTTTTTCTTGCTCCAGATGCATCATAGACAAAGCGGTCTCATGCTTGTCTCCTGCTGAACCTTTGGCGTCGTTCTTGGCATCTTCTGTCAAACCAGAAATCATGTCTCTAAAAACATCGATTCGGTCTTGTACTTGAAGGGAATAATGCGAATGTATTTTTTGTTTGAAAGTCATTTTTTTATGTAAGTGTCTAAGTTGCTAAGATACTAAGTTTCTAAGTTTTTTTTGAAACTTAAAATTCCTCGACTACTTTTATATTTAATTCTACTTTAAAATTTGTCGTTATTTTCGCGTGAAGGATGGTCCCGAAGTGTCGGGAGGTATCCTTTTTTGGGGCTTTTTCTGCCCCAAAAAAGATATAGCGCACAGCCTGACCCGTAGTTTTTACGAAGGGACACGCCCTAAGAAATCATAACCATAAAGTAAAAAAAGCACAAGAACAAAGCGTAATAAAACTTTGTGAACCTTGTGCTTTCTTGTAAACTTTGAATTTAAAATACTAGAATTCGAATTTATAATTGGCTCCTAATACAATTTGAAATCCTTGTACAGGATAATTCAACCATTTTTGGTACCCATTATTGGTAATGTTATTTCCTTTTAAGAATCCTGTCAATCGATCGCTATGTTTGTACCCTACGTGAGCATTTAAATCAAAATAACTTCCTAATTCTACCGTTGGATTTGGTAAGAACAAGGCTGTGTTTTGCTGGATATCCATACGTTTGCCTACGTAAAACAATTGTGTACCTGCAAACCACTTTTGTGTAATTGCTACATCTAAATTTGATTCGATTTTTACGGTTGGCAAATTCCAAGCTTCTTGCTGTGTGTCAGTAGCGAAACTATTAAAAGTTCCTGTAAGTCCGAAAGTGACGTTTTCTGAAAAATTTGCCTTTACGTTTCCTGAGAAACTAAGTGTTTTTACATCATCATATACTACCTGAAAAGAGTTTCCGTGAGCGTAAGCTTCACTAGCAATGGTTTCGTTATAATCTTGGCTTTTGTATAATGCCTTGTTTTTTTCGTTTAAATAAGACGCTCTAAGATTGTAGCTCACATTGTTTGCCAATTTACCTTTTAACCCTGCCGATATATCATACTGCTTGTCGGTAGGTTTGATGTAGCCTGCACTAGTTTTATCACCCATTGTTGGAGACAAAAATGGATTTCCGCCAACGAATTGCTGATACGAATTTTGATCTAAACTCCCTTCTGCTCCCGCATAAAAGATCATCAAGTCACCAACTACTTTCAAAGATGCAGTTACTTGTGGGTATACATAAACTGTTCCTTTATTGTTTTGAGAATCCATGCTGTAAAAAAGTCCGGCTCCTAAATTTAAAGTCCAATCATCTTTTAGCATCACAAAACTTGGTTGGATTCCGATATTTGTATATCCGTATTTTATGGTTTCTGTATTTGTTTTTAAATAATTATTTTCGAAAGATCCTCCAACATAATCAACCACAACTTTGGTTTTGACCAACTCGTCTTTTACATCAAACTGGAAAGTAGGCTCTGCAACAAATCTATTTTCGTTTGAACTGAAACTATCCGAAAAGTGAATGAATTTCAAATCAGCTTTGTTCAATAAACTGTCATCAAATGCAAATCTACCACCCAAAGATATCGTGTTAAACGAATGTTGAGGCTCGATACTATTGATCAAGTTTGCACGATCATTGGATGTTAGGGTGTTTCCGAGATCCGTTGGGAGACCATACCAATTGTAACTTTGGTTTTTGTATCCAAGATCAAAGTTCATCGTCATTTCGTCATAATTAGCTCCGTAATTTAAATCAATAGCAGTATCGTAAAAACTAGTATTTAAATCGGCATTTTTGATTCCGCCTTGAGAAGACAAGTGACGGAACATTCCTCCAATATAATCGTTGCTATTCAATTCTTTATTGACAAACAGTTCTGCATTAAGCGTACCAAAATTACCCAAGCCTAATGTTGCATAATTATCATATAGTTTTGCTTGTTCTGTTTTATCGACTCCTTCAGCTTTTCCTTTTAAAGGTGCAAAAGTAGAGGCTACTGGAAAAGAAAAAATGGCATATTTAATGGTTTCTTTCTTTGCATTTCCATCATCATCTAGTGACGGAACCTCTTTAATTTTATTTGCATCTGATATGGTTGGACTGTACGATTTGGTTACCGTAACCTCTTCTGACCCTATGTTTGCATCTCTTTTTTGAGCCAATGTTACCTGCGCAGTCATTACTACAATTGCTAAGGCTATATTATTTTGGAAATTGAATTTCATATTTTATATTTTTTTGAAATCAGTCTAGTTTCTTTCGAACCTAAATTTATGTTTTCTTGAAATTTTAAAAATTAGTTTTGAATCGATGAATTAGTTTTAGCCTCTTGCGATTTGATCATCGCCAATTCTTTTTTGGCCTCTGCAACCACCTCTGGATAATCTGTAAAATTCTGAATCACGTTGTCTAAAATATAAGTGGCCTGAAAACTGTCTTTCAGTCCGTAAAAGTTTTTGGCCATAACAACCAAGCCTTTTGCACCATAGTAACGGTAACTTGAATAACTTTTTGCGATTTTTTGAACGGTAACATTCGAAGCTTCAAATTTTCCGTCTTTGTTTTTGAAATAAGCGTCATAATATAAAGATTCAGCAGCCAACTCTCCTTTTGCAATTGTGGCAAGCTTCGCATATCCCGCTCTAGCTTTTGCCTCATCTCCGGTTTGCATAGCAGAACGAGCAATGATTATTTGCGCATCACTTTTAACGTTATCATCTATTTTTGATGCATTCAACACCTTATCTGCATACGTTACTGAGTTGACGTAATCTTTTTTGTCATAGTAACATTTCATTAAATTTGACTGAGCAAATATCTTATTTTGGCCTAACTCAGCCTCATTTTCCAAGCGTTGCAAAATGGCGATAGCTTTAGTCTTATCGGTGCTTTTTAAATAAATCTGACCTAATCGTGTTAACGATTGTTCTGTGAATTCGCTACGAGCTTGGCTTACAACATATTCGTAATTAGCAACAGATTTAGCTTCTTGCCCTTCAGAAAAATAGGTTTGCGCTAGGTAAAAATTCGCTTGTAAACTGTGTAACCCTCTTGGAAAACTAGCAATATAGGCATTGAATCCAGAGATTGCCTGACTATAATTCTTTTGACTGTATTGTTTGTTAGCCGATTCAAAACTATCGTTATCCAACTCGGCATCTGTTACTGCTACAAAGTCTAATGTGCGTACCCATGTAGCGTACTCATCTACGCGACCATTGTCTACATAAATTAATCTAGCGGTAGAAACTGCTTCAAGTGCTTCTGGCGTTTTTGGAAAAGCTGCGGCAACTTTTTTCAATTTAGTTAATGCCAAATCGTCCCTGTCTGAGTTGTAATAAACCAATCCTTGTTTCAAAATCGCTTTGGGTATGTACGAACTATTTTTGTATTCTTGAATCAATGTTTCATAACTCTTAAGAGCCAAATCTTGTTTGTTGTTGGCTACATAAGTGTTGGCCAATTCATACATTGCATCGTCTCTATAATTTGATTTTGTATACAGCTTAATAAACGAATTTAGCTCCTCTATTTTTTTGTCATTCTTACCTACAAAACCATAGCATAATGCTTTTTGATAATTGGCATAGTCTGCATCTGCATCATTTTTCTCGATCACTTTATTGTAAGCTTCCATGGCTGGATAATACTTGGAATTCACAAAACGACAATCTCCTAAACGTAAGTACGAATCATTTAAACGGTCAGTATCCGTTTTGTTTTTATCAATTTGATTTTGAAAATAAACCGCCGCTTGGTCATATTCTTTTAGCTTAAAATATCCGTAAGCAATATTGTAATTTATATTTTTGAACTCCGGAGTTTTTGCCGCTGTGGTCATACCTGCAAATTGCTTGAAACTAAGCAAGGCATTATTGTAATCATCTAAAATATTTTCTGTTTCTCCTTTCCAAAAAGTAGCACGAGCTGTAAATTCAGGATCAACTTGATTTTCTAATGATTTCTTGAACATTCCAGCTGCACCCAAATAACCTCTATTGGTATATAGCTCTAATCCTCTGTAGAAGGTTACTTTCTGGTAAGCACCTTTATTCTCTGCTCTTTTATTTTTCTCTAATAAAACTAGCGCTTCCGTATAATTTTTTGAAGATATATAAGAATCAATCAATAATTTCTCAACTACTGCTCTATTACTATTATTCGGATATTTGTTGATAAACCCCAACAACACTTCAGGAGTACTTTGGTATGAATTTCCGATTTCATAACTCAATTTGGCATAATTAAGACTAGCATCTTCTTGAATAGCCAAATCAAATGCCATCTCTGAAGCATTTTTGAAAGCATTAAGCGCTTCTTGTTTCTTATTTAAATTCAAGTAACTTTCTCCCAAATGGTAATATGCGTTTTGAGATACGGCATCTTTACCATCTATAATCTTGTTGAATTGTGTGATCGCTTTTTCAAAATCATTCTGTTTGTAATACGCATACCCCAATTGGTAGTAGTCGGTATTGTTCCATTTTCCACGTTTTCCGTTGTATAAGGTTAGGTACGGAATCGCTTTATCGTATTTTTTTAGATTGAAATAACTCTCACCAATTATTTTATTCAATTCTGATTTTTCAATTGCCGTAGATTTTGACATCGCTTTCTCTCCTAGTTCGATTGCTTTTTCAAAATTTCCTTGTTTGAAATTCATGTCAGCCTGATAATATGACAGTTTCTCTTTGTATTTTTCGTCACCAGATACTTCGTCAAAATATTTATTGGCTTGCGTATAATCGTTCCCCTCATACGCCATAAAACCTAAGTAATACTTGGCTTGTGAACCATACACAGGCGATTGTACTACTTTGTTAAAATAAGTAGTTGCCTCTTTTTTATCCTTCGATTCAAACAGAGAGTACCCTTTTTGGAAATTGTATTTGTCCCTTCCTTCGATACTTAACTGTTTTTCATCCACCTCAGCAAAAGCTTTCAAGGCGTCAGCATAATTTTTTTGTTCAAAATAATAGTGAGCAATTTCGATGTTTGCAAGATTGCTTTTTGCACTAGTTGGATAGTCTGTTAGAAAGCGGTTTATCAAATCCTCTGCATTGCCTCTATTCAAACGTATAGCGCAACTAGCGTTGTAATATGAACAGTCTGAAAGTACTTCTTGGTTTTTGTTTTCTAAGTAAACTTTTTCGAAAAGGGTTTGAGCAGAAGCAAATTGACCATCACGGTATAATAAAACCGCTCTGTCAAAATCCTTTAATTCGTGAGTATATACAGCTGATTTTTGTGCAGAAAGTGCCATTGCATTTGCAAGAGCCAACAAAATGTAGAGCCTAGAAAATTTACGCATTGTGTGTGTTTTTTTTTATCTATTCAAAAGTATTATATTCTGTGGTTATAACGAATTGATTTATACTTTTATTACAAAAACTTGATAAGTCTCTGCATATTGTACTATAATTTATGTCATTTACCGCGATTGGCTATAGCAACAATGATGCCTTTTTTATCTTAAAATTAAGAAAAGAAAAGTTGATTTTGGCTTTTCACCTTATAGTCCTTAATATAATGACAAAATATATTTTGAATCCAAGCGTTAACTTCTTACTTTTACCCAATAAATAATATTTAATTATGTCACTACCTATTCTTTCCCTTAAAAACGTTACGATCTCGCAAGAAGATAAAATCATTTTATCCAACATCAACTTAGAGGTAAACCGTGGTGAGTTTATCTACGTCATCGGAAAAACGGGTTCTGGGAAAAGTAGTTTGATGAAAACGCTTTACGCCGATCTACCCTTAAAACAAGGTGAAGGTCAAATTGTAGAATTTAATTTGGTCGGATTAAAGGATAATGATATTCCGTTTTTGAGAAGAAAAATCGGTATCGTTTTCCAAGATTTTAAATTGTTACCCGATAGAAGCATTCGCGAAAACATGCTTTTTGTGTTAAAAGCTACAGGATGGACCGTAAAAGGTGATATGGATCATAAAATTGACGAGGTGTTGGATAAAGTTGGAATGAAAAGTTATGCAGATAAAATGCCACATCAGATCTCAGGTGGTGAACAACAACGTGTTGCGATTGCAAGAGCATTGTTAAACGATCCAGACTTAATCCTTGCCGATGAACCAACAGGAAACCTAGACCCTCAAACTAGTACAGAGGTCCTAGAAGTATTGAGAAAAATTAACGAAAACGGAAAAACCATCATCATGGCAACTCATGATTATGCCTTGTTAATGAAATACCCAGCAAAAACTTTGAAATGTGAAGATGCTACCATTTTTGAAGTGGTGCAAAGGACTGTTTAATGCTTTCGATACTCATTCCTACATACAACTATAATGTATATCCGCTTGTGTGTGAATTGAGTGCGCAATGTCAAACTGCTAACATCCCGTTTGAAGTTCTCGTTATTGATGATCATTCCACTGATATTGTTCCTGAAAACACCAAAATAAACGCAGTACCCAATTGCTCGTTTATTGTTTTAGAAAATAATTGCGGAAGAAGCGCTGTGCGAAATCTACTTGCAAAGAAAGCACAGTACAATTGGTTACTTTTTCTGGATTCAGATGTGATGCCTACACAGACAAACTTTATATCCAGTTATATTGGTCAGATAGACAACGAAGTTAAGCTTGTAAATGGCGGTATATTGTATCCTGACGAAAAACCCGAAAAAGAAAAAATATTACGCTGGATTTATGGAAGAAGCCGAGAAGCACTATCCGTTAAAAGTAGGCAACAAAATCCTTATCTCTCCTGTTTGTCTTTGAATTTTCTGGTTCATAAATCCATCTTGAATCAGGTTAAATTTAACGAGTCGATCCCTAACCTACGCCATGAAGACACATTATTTTCATTTAATCTAAAAGAAAAAAAAATCCCAGTGCTACATATCCACAATCCTGTATTTCACTTTGGCTTGGATACTTTTGACAAGGCAATTAAAAAAGAAAATGAGTCTTTGTATGCCCTGAAATATTTGATTGAGAAAAATCTAATTGCTGCAGATTATATTCGAATGGGACAAATGTATAGCACCCTAAAAAAATATCAACTTACTCCCCTTGTACAACTTTTTCATAGGTTCGCAAAACCTTTTTTAATGAAGAACTTGGCGAGTCAAAATCCTTCTATGTTATTTTTTGATATGTATCGAATAAGTTATTTATGTACCCTTAGGAATTAATCTTCCAACCCTTTGATTTGATTTTCAAACAATTGCACCCATTGTTTCATAATAGTACTTATTTCATATTTTTTCGAATCGTCCTTTGCTTGTTTTCCTAATTTTTTTCGCAGAGATTGGTTATCAATAAGTTGATTTACTTTCGAAACAAATTCTTTTTCCTTATCATTTTCGATTAAAAACCCATTGGTTCCATTAGTGATTATATCTCTTGGTCCACAAGGACAATCATAGGCAACACATGGCAAACCGCACTGCATTGCTTCAATAAGTACCATTCCAAAAGCTTCTGACCGTGAAGTTAAAAGCATTATTGAGGCCTCTTCATAGCATTTTTGAATAGCCGAATTGGGAGCAAAAAAATTGCAATTAGTCTCAATTTTCAATTCTGCTGCTAGCTTTTGATACTTTAAATCACTATCCCATTCTCCATAAATTTCTAATGTCCAATCTGGATGTGTTTGAATGATCTTCTGCCAAATATAGAGTAAACGGTCGATACCTTTCTCGTAACTATGCCGACTCACTGCTATTACTTTTTTTTGATTTAAGGGAGCTAAATTGGAACTTATAAATGCTAAAGGATTTGGTATTACAACCGCATTGGATAACTGCCACTCATCCCTACCTGCTGTGGTCTCAAAAATAATTTTAGAATATTTTGCAAAGGCAATTTTTTTTGTAAAAAAAACTGCGCGAAACCGAATCTTATCAAAGAGATTTTGTTTCGTAACTTGTTTTAAAGAAGTAGACACATGTGTTTCGAAAAGTATTGGAGCCCTTGTTTTTATAAAATAGGGAATGATGGAAGACAATGCTGCATCACACACAACCACAAGATCAGGCTGAAATGCTGCTATGGTTTTATTACAATAATTTAGAAAATGCGAGGGGAAAGTAATTATGGATTTTCCCGAACCCAAGTGATGAAATTTTATTGCCTTATTAAAGGGATAAAAAGGTTTTTTAGCCGTTTTGCAAACAGTAATTACTTCAATTTGATAGCCGAGTGTAACTGTCAAATAATTCAATTTCAACGACAAAACCCTAGCAATACCACCTGAATTTGTACTATCGGGAGTGATGTAGAGTATTCTCATGCAAAAAGTTTTAGAAGTGGTTTATAACTGCTTTATTTTTAATTTAAAATATTTAATACTAATCAAATTATTGTCTAGTTAATAAAAATTCTTCAAAATCACGAATATAATCCTCTTCACTATATACTTCTGATGCTAAAACCAAGCAAACAGCTCCTGAAGAAAAGTTTTCTAACTCCCTCCAAACATTATTCTTAATCAACAATCCTTTGTCGGGTTTGTTCAATGTAATACGTTTTGTTGATTTCCCGTTTTTTAATACAACATCAAAACTACCTGAAATTGCGATTAAAACTTGCTGCAATTTTTTGTGCGAATGGCCACCACGAATTGAAGTACTTGGAATATCATATAAATAATACACTCTATTTACAGCAAACGGAATAACATCATTTTCTATTACGGCAATGTTTCCTAATACATTTTCTACTTTAGGAATATCTATAATTTTAACTTTCATACTTATTCGAGGTTTATAAATCAATTTTCATTAAATCCAACCATTGTTTACCAATGTTATCTAATGCAAAATGCTGAATACTATTTAATGTGTTTTTTTTGCAGTAATTGTAAAGTATTTCATCTTCAATAAATAAGTTCATTGCTTCAGTTAACTTTTCGCAATTTTGATTTTCAATAAGAAGACCATTAAATTTATCTTCTAAAATCGTACTAGGACCACAAAGACAATCAAAAGCTACTACAGGAATCTCACATGCAAGAGATTCGACTATAACATTTGCAAAACCTTCATTTAGACTTGACAACACTAAAAATTTTGATTTAATAATGTATTTGAATGGATTGTCTTGAAAACCCATCAAATGTACTAAGTTTTGTACATCATTTGCAATTATAACACTATTTAAAAAATCGAAATTTCCTTTTCCCAAAATCATTAAATGAATATTCTTCTGTGGTAGTATAGATTGTGCATAACAAGCAATTAATTTATCAAATTGTTTGATACCATCATTATATTGACCCACGGCAACAATATAGGTAAAATCAACCAGAACATTTTCCTCAATTTTATCTTTAATCTCATCAAAATTGACTGGATTGTAAATTGTTTTAAGATTTTTTAGAGCATATTTTTCAGCCACAAGATTTTTGATGTCATCAACACAAGTTACCATGGCAAAAGCATCTATATAAATTAATCTTGTAAACCACTTGTTATTTGGCATGTAATACTGCAACAAATAACTATGAACAGTAAAAATGGTTTTAGTCTTGAAAATGAATTTAGTTAAAATCAATTCCTGCAAAGGCTTCATTCTAGGACGAAAATCTATTATAAAATCGAATTTTTGGTTTTTCAAATATTTTTTTAAAAATATAAATCTAGACAACTTATTATACCAATCATTTCTCTTGTTTTTGAGCAATCCTAGATTAACAAGTTGACCGCCATAGCTGTACGTTACACCATCTAGAACAATAATATTATGCACTTCTATCCCTACTTTATCAAAAAAAATAGACAAATTTGCCATCACTTTTTCTCCTCCTCCATCGCTCAAACGATGGCCAATAAGTGCAATTTTATACTTTTTGTTTGGAACAGTCATTAACAATTTATTATTTTCGTTCCAAATATAACATTTAAAAATAATGCATCACAATTCACTTGTAACTATTATATGTACTTGCTACAATCAACACGAATACGTTACGGCTTGTTTAGATTCTGTTATATCGCAAGATTATTCTAATATTGAAATTATAATTGTTGATGATTGTAGCACTGATGACTCAAAACTTGTAATTGAAAATTGGATTAAATCAAATTTAACTGTTCGTTTTCTCTCCAATGAGACTAATTTAGGTATTACAAAATCATTTAATAATGCTGCAAGATATGCTACTGGGACGTATTTAGTTGACTTAGCAGCAGACGATCTACTTCTACCCCATTTTACCTCGTCATTAGTCAAAAAATTCAATCAAAGTAGACACAACAACCTCGGAATTGTATATGGTAATGCTGCACTTGTTGACCATTATGGGGATTTTAAGTCATATTATTTTGATGTTAACACCTCCAACAAAGTATTAAAAAAAAGGGTTACAGGAGATATATACACTACCGTATTAACTGGTGGAGATAGCATATGCTCGGTGTCTGCTATGATAAAAAAAGCAGCGTTTGACCAATTGCAAGGTTACGACGAATCACTTGCTTATGAAGATTTGGACTTTTGGATACGATGTTCAAGAAACTATAGTTTTGATTTTCTAGATGACGTTATCATGCAAAAAAGAAATGTACAAGCCTCTTTAAGTTCAAATTTTTCGAAAAAGAATAATAGATTAGCAAGGCAAATGTATGCCTCCACCTATTCCATTCTAACCAATACACTACAACTTAATAGCAAAATAGAAGAAGATTTAGCCCTACAAAAACGAGTTCATCACAGTATCATTCATAGTTTTAAAAATGGTTATTATCAGCTAACTTTTAAATATGTTTTTCTAAGAGCCAAATTATCCTGGAGAAAAATCGCATATCACTACACTGACTAGCCAATTGTATATGGTACTTTTTATTACCTCTAACTTAGAGGTCCATTTTTTTTGGCTACCGTTAATATTTCGTTAAATAAAAACTAAACACCTGTTTAAACTAAACGGTTGTTTAACTTTGTACTCAAATAATGAAACTATCATGAATTTGAATACCGATTTTAACGAAAAACAAATTGAGATTCTATTAGTAGCCGAATCTTTATTTGCAGACAATGGGTTTGAAGGTACTTCTATCAGGACTATTGCAAAAGAGGCCAAAATAAACATCGCTATGGTGTCATACTATTTTGGATCGAAAGAGAAGCTACTACAAGCCTTAGCAAGTTATCGTTTAAAGGATTTAAGATTTGAAATTGAAAATTTAGCAACTGAAGATTTAGATCCTAGAGAAAAAATGAAACGTTTGATTTCTCTTTACATCAATCGCTTCAATTGTAATAAAGGAATTTACAGAATATTACATTTTGAATTAGCTGGTGGAAAGTCAAATATCAAACTTGAAATTCTTGATGATATTAGACTAAAAAACTTCAATGCTTTAAAACGAATTATTGAAGAGGGTCAGGCGAAATCAATATTTAAAAAAGACGTAACTATTGAGTTAATCACTCCAACAATCTTAGGTACCTTCTTTCACGTGTATATGAACAAAATTTATTTCCAAAATTTATTACAGCTTGAAAAGGAATCCGATTTTGAGCATTATATAGAAAACACACTTACAGCACACATACATCAAACTATAAAAGGACTTCTTAACTATGAAAATTAATCCATACCTAGTATTAGGAGTATCGTTATTCCTAATGCCTAGCCTGCAGGCGCAGGTCAAAGAGAGTTTAAAACTCGAAGAAGCTATTCATTTGGCTTGGCAAAAAAGCAGTGAAGTATCACTAGCAGATTCCAAAGTTTTATCCAAATCGTTGGAAGTACAGTCGGTGAAAAATCGCATGTATCCCGATTTGAAAATTTCAGGTCAATACCAACGTTTGACTAATGCAAAAGTAGATTTGCAAACTGGCAGCAGTTCGTCTAGCACAGGTGGCACCCCCGTGGTAAATCAATTAGTATTGGGTCAAGTAACCGCTTCCTTACCTATATTTAGCGGTTTTAAACTTCGCAATAGCGTTAAAGCTTCAGACCATATGTACGAAGCCGAAACTGCAAATGCTTTGCAAACCAAAGAAGAAGTTGCTATGCGAGTAATTGATTATTATGCCCAATTATACAAGGCGCAAAAAACAATTGACCTATTATCCGAAAACAAAAAAAGTGCTCAACAACGTGTAGATGATTTTATTCAGTTAGAAAAAAACGGAATAATACCTCGCAATGATTTACTTAAAGCACAATTACAAGTGTCAAAATTACAGTTGTCTTTGGATAAATCGACTAGTGACCTAAATACACTCAACTTTGAATTAACCAACTTTTTAAAATTAGATCCAAGCACAGTTGTAGAAGTTCTTGAAAGTGATTTTGCAAATTTTGATATGAGCGGAATCCCTACTAGTGACGAAACTGCTCTTGGAAACAGAAAAGATTTAGAAGCTATTCAATTAGCACAAAAAGCAAGTCTTGATAATATTGCAATAGCAAAAAGTGGTTACTATCCTTCGATTGCACTTGTGGGCGGTTACACAACCCTAGACCTTAAAAATGTGATCAACGTGCAAAATGCAATGAACTTTGGGGTAGGTTTATCTTATGATTTAAGTGGTATTTTAAAAAATGGAACTACTGTAAAATTGGCTAAAAGCAAAGCAGAAGAAGTAAAAAATCAAGAAGCAGTACTGACTGATTACATAAAAATTGAAGTAAAACGTGCCACGGAAGCATTTGAGTTGTCCTTAAAACAAGAGCAAGTATATACTGAAGCGGTAGGGCAAGCAACAGAAAATTATCGAATCATCAAAGATAAATACGATAATGGATTAGCAGACACCAACGATTTACTCGAAGCAGATGTAGAACAATTGGCATCAAAAATAAACAAAACACTGTCTAAAGCAGATAGTATTGAAAAATACTATGCCTTATTATCGGCATCAGGACAATTAAATCAAACATTCAATCTTTCAAAAATATAATCAAAATGGAAAAGAAAAAAACTAATACTAAATTTATTATCATCGTTTCTGCACTTGTGATTTTGGGTGGTGCTTACGGAATATTCAAATATATGCACTCTCTAGCTCATGAGGAAACAGATGATGCTCAAATTGAGAAAAATATGAACCCAATTATTCCAAGAGTTTCTGGTTATGTTGACAAAGTGTACATCAAAGACAATGATTTTGTAAAAAAAGGAGACACATTATTCACGATTGATTCCAAAGAGTACCGTTTAAAAATTGATGAAGCTACTGCAAATTTAGCAAGTGCCGAAGGAAGTTTTGAAGTTTCAAAAGCAGATATCGGAAGTGTTATGGCAAGTGTATCTGTATCAGATGCTAATGTACAATCTGCGGGTGGAAACATTCAATCTGCAAAAATTAAATTGGGTCTAGCTACCAACGATTTTAATCGTTATAGCAACTTATACAAAAGCCACACCATTACAAAACAACAATATGAGCAAGCGTTAGCAGCTAAACAAGAAGCTGAGAACCAAATCAAAATATTAGAACAACAGCAAAAAGCCTCTTCTTTTCAAAAATCGGTTTCTCAAGCTAAATCTAAAGTTTCTGGTAAACAAACCGAGGTAGCGGCTGCTAATATTAAAAGAGCTAAATCAATGTTGGAGACTGCTCAGTTAAATTTAACATACACTGTAATTACTGCTGCCATTGATGGTCAGGTTTCGAAAATTGATATTCAACCAGGACAATTGGTTCAGCCAGGACAATCTCTTTTCTATATCATCAACAACACTGAAGCTTGGGTAATTGCCAATTTCAAAGAAACGCAATTAAACAAAATGGTTGCTGGACAAAAGGTGACTTTAAAAGTAGATGCTTACCCAGATTATGAGTTCAAAGCAACTGTTACTTCTTTTTCTCCTGCAACAGGATCTCGATTCTCAATCTTGCCTCCTGACAACGCTACCGGAAATTTCGTAAAAACAATTCAGAGATTACCCGTAAAAATTAGCATCGACAAAGATAATGATGCCGAAAAAATTAAACAACTACGTCCAGGAATGAATGTGGATGTAGATGTACACATAAAATAAAATTTTATCATCAATACAAATGACACAACAAGGACAAGATGACTTAGTAGAATACGGATTCAGACGTGTTATCATTACGATAACCGCAGTACTCTGTGCCTTATTGGAGATTGTAGATACCACCATTGTAAACGTAGCATTAACCAACATGCGAGGGAGTTTGGGTGCTACTTTAACAGATGTAGCTTGGGTGATTACTGCCTATGCCATTGCCAACGTAATCGTTATTCCCATGACGAGCTGGTTGTCACAACAATTTGGGCGCCGCAACTATTTTGCGGTTTCCATTGTAGTATTTACTGTGGCCTCTTTTTTATGCGGAAACGCAACCAATATTTGGGAGCTCGTAGCCTTTAGGTTTGTACAAGGACTAGGTGGAGGCGCTTTATTAGTTACCGCACAAACCATTATTACAGAGAGTTATCCTGTAGCAAAACGTGGTATGGCGCAAGCCATTTACGGTATGGGAGTTATTGTTGGGCCTACACTAGGGCCACCTTTGGGTGGTTATCTGGTTGATAATTTTTCATGGCCTTACATTTTTTACATTAATATTCCATTGGGTATTATTGCTACTCTATTAACACTAAGCTTTGTACGTAGTCCTAAATATGGCGAAAAACTTAAATCTAATCAAGTCGATTGGATCGGAATTATACTTCTAGCTGCCTTCATCGGATCATTACAATTTGTTTTAGAGCATGGACAACAAGATGATTGGTTCAACAATAGATTGATTGTTACCTTAAGCGTCGTATCGCTATTTGGTTTGGTATTATTTATTTGGAGAGAAATGACCTATAAGTACCCTATCGTAAACCTAAGTGTTTTAAAAGATGGTAATTTACGTATCGGAACAATGATGAGTTTCATATTAGGTTTTGGTTTGTATGGCTCTACTTTAATTATACCTATTTACACACAATCTATTCTAGGATGGACAGCCTTAGACGCTGGACTATTATTAATTCCAGGTTCAATCACAACAGCGTTTATGATGCCAATTGTAGGGAGAATGATTCAAAATGGGATTCCGCAAACCTATATGGTTGCAGTAGGATTTCTAACTTTCTTCATCTTTACCTACATGATGCATGGTGTTATGACGCCAGATACAGGTGTCGAACATCTATATTGGCCATTGATTTTAAGGGGAGTTGGACTAGGATTATTATTCGTTCCTATCACGACCATGTCGCTTTCTACACTATCTGGAAAAGGTATTGGTGAAGGAGCTGCTTTTACCGGAATGATGAGACAATTAGGTGGGTCATTCGGAATCGCAATTATCACCACTTTTATCACTCGATTTAGTCAAAAACATCGCGTTGATTTGGTAGCCAACCTTGACGGAAGCAAATTCGAAATTCAACAACGCATTCAACAAATGCAAGCAGGTTTTATGTCTAAAGGCTACACAGTTAACGAAGCTTTGAAGAAATCCTACCAAGCGATGGAGTATACAGTAATGAAGCAAAGTACCGTCCTAGCGTACATGGATATATTTATGTATCTGGGAATATTATTTTTATTATGCATCCCGATTATATTATTTGTAAAACCTGGTAAATCAAAAATCAACCCAGCTGATGCCATGCATTAATAGAATATTTTGGGCGTGTCCCTCCGTAAACTACGGGCCAGGCTCTCCGCTATATCTTTTTTGGGGCAAAAAAAGCCCCAAAAAAGGATGTCGCTACGATCCTTCACGCAAATAACAAAACCCACAAAAAAAAGCTGCATTTTCAAAAATGCAGCTTTTTTTTTATCTAGTAAAAACCAAATGATTCCCCTTGGACAGATTAGCATCAAATTGATAACCATCATAATTAAATCCTTTTAAGTCATCAATCGTTTCTGCATTGGTATCAATAATGTAGCGCACCATCATTCCCCTCGCCTTCTTGGCAAAAAAACTAATGATTTTTAATTTCCCATCCTTATATTCTTTAAAATCGGGAGTAATCACCGGAACTTTCAAACTTTTTGTATCTATTGCCGAAAAGTATTCATTGCTCGCCAAATTAACAAACAACCCCCCTGCTTCCATTTCGTTGTTTAAAGCTTTCGTTAAAGTTGGCTTCCAAAATTCATATAGATTTTTATGCTCACCAATTGGCATTTTCGTTCCCATTTCCAATCGATAGGCTTGCATTAAATCAAGCGGCTTTAGCAATCCATACAAACCAGATAGAATTCTCAATTTATCTTGCAACTGATCCAGTTTAGAGGTCGGAATGGTAAATGCATCCAATCCCGTGTACACATCACCGTCAAAAGTATAAACAGCTGGTCTTGCATTTTCAGTAGTAAATGGCGTATGCCATTCTTGGTTTCTTTGCCAATTCAAATCAGACAGTTTTTGAGAAATACTCATCAAACTAGACAAATCGTCTGGGTTTTTAGTTTTTAAAACTTTATGAACAGCGCGTGATTCTTTCAAAAATTTTGATTCGGTAAACAATTCTGTTGGTAATTCTTTATCAAAATTCAAAGACTTCGCAGGAGAAATAACAATTTTCATAGGATAAAAGTATAAAGGTTCTAGCTACTTGCATTGCAACTTAAAGTCACATTCAAAACCAGCAGCTAAGAGTAAAAGATATCAATTAATGCTGTCAAAAATACAACTTGAAAATAAGAATACTCCATCATGACTATTGAAATCTACAATAGCACCATAAATTATAAAAATACCATCAGCTAAACCACTTAAGAATGAAATAAAACAGTGTCCCTTTCGATAAAAATAAAAAGTGTCGCTTTTCTATTTTGGGAGTTTAGAAAAAAATAATTGTATAAAATACGATAATGCAGTAAACAAAACTTAAAATCAATTGCTATGCATGGTAATAACCTCAAGTTTTGTTATGGAATTAATAAGTAAATCGGTATTTTTGAAAAAAATTACTAATTAGCAGTTCAAACTGCTATAAAAAGCAAAAAGAAAGCAGACTCTTATGAAAAAACAACTGAAGAAACTTTATAAATCCGACTTATTCACAGAATTTTTTGACAATGAAAAATCAAGTGGTCTAGTTTTAATTGGCTGTACCCTTGTCTCTTTAATTTTGGCAAACTCTATTTTCGGAGCACAATACCATCACACTTGGCTTACAAACATAGGAGGTCAACCCTTAGAATACTGGATTAACGATGGTTTGATGACCATTTTCTTTTTACTGATTGGTTTAGAATTAGAGAGAGAAATTTATCTAGGTGAACTTTCAAACATAAAAGATGCCTTATTACCCATTTTCGCCGCTTTGGGTGGAATGATAATTCCTGCAGGACTATATTTAATGGATAACTTTGGCGAAGCCACCCAATCTGGAGCAGGTATACCTATGGCTACAGACATTGCGTTTGCATTGGGAGTTTTATCTTTGTTAGGAAACCGTGTTCCATTATCACTCAAAGTGTTTTTAACCGCGCTTGCTGTTATTGATGACTTGGGTGCGATTTTAATAATTGCAGCATTCTACACCAAAACAATATCTTTTACGTATTTATTTTCTGCACTAGGTGTGCTATTGGCTATGTTTGTAATGAACAGAATGAAAGTAATCAAATTATTCCCTTACCTAATTGGTGGTGTAATCATGTGGTACTTAATGCTTCACTCAGGTATTCACGCTACCATTACGGGAGTTTTACTAGCCTTTGTTATCCCTTTCGAAAACGGAGAGAAAAAATCAATTTCATATAAGTTACAGCACTTTTTGCATAAACCAGTAGGGTTCTTTATCCTTCCATTATTCGCATTGGCAAACACTGCTATCGTTTTAGGGTCTAACATTGGTGAAACCTTAGAGCAACATTATAGCCTTGGGATCGCAATGGGTCTTGTAATTGGTAAACCGGTTGGTATTGCATTGTTTAGTTTTCTTGCTGTTTCAGCTGGTCTTTGTAAACTACCAGATGATCTAAATTGGAAAACGATTATTGCTGTAGGATTCTTGGGCGGAATTGGGTTTACAATGTCTATCTTTATCACGTTACTTGCTTTTGATGATCATGAAATTATCAATAATGCCAAATTTGTAATTTTACTATCCTCGCTTACTGCAGGTGTAATAGGTTTCTTTTTGCTTAAACAAACTTTAAAAAGCAGCCCAAATGGAAAAGCTAGTTAGTCGTTTTGTAAATTTCATCAACCTTAATCAAGGCGAAGAAGAACGTTCGAAAGTATTAGAGAACGTACAATCAAACATCTCTTTTTCTGGCTCCAATTTATGGATTTTAGCATGTGCTATTGTGGTGGCCTCTGTAGGGTTAAATGTCAACTCGACAGCAGTAATTATTGGCGCCATGCTTATCTCGCCCTTGATGGGACCTATTGTAGGTGCCGGATTTGGTCTTGGAATTTATGATTTTGATTTACTACAAACGTCACTTAAGAACTTATTGGTGGCAACCATCGTAGGTTTATTAGTGTCTACTTTCTATTTTTATATCAGTCCATTCAAAGAGACGCAGCCAGAGTTATTATCACGAACTGCTCCTAACTTTTATGATATTATTATTGCCTTTTCAGGTGGACTTGTAGGCGCTATTGCCATCACACGAGCCGAAAAAGGAAATCCTATTCCAGGTGTGGCTATTGCAACAGCATTAATGCCACCATTGTGTACAGCTGGATATGGTTTGGCTGTAGGTAATTTAATGTTCTTCTTTGGAGCTATTTACTTATACGCTATCAACTGTGTATTCATTTGTATTTCTACTTTCTTCATTGTAAAGTATTTAAAATACCCCACCAAAAAGCAATTGACAGATCGTAATCAAACAAAGGTAAAATACATTATTACCACCTTGATTACGATTTTGATTCTGCCGAGTATCTATTTTGCTTACCAGCTTTTTGAACAAAAAAAATACCAACATGCTATTGATGTCTTCATGGAAAATGAATTCAGTAACAAAGGAATTGCGATTCTATACAAAAGAACCGCTTTTAATACCAGTCCAAAAAAACTAGAATTAGGTTTTTTGACCAAGAAATTTTCTGTTAGCGAAATAAAAGATTTAAATGCTAAACTTAAGAGTTATGACATTAATAACACAAAGCTAATTGTAGTGCAAGATACCACCGATCTAAAGAGTGATATTTTGAATGAAATTAATTCTAACAATATGGTTTTAAGCCAAAAAGATGTTACGATTCTAAATTTACAAAAGCAGTTGGCAGCTGATCGTTACAACAACAAGGAACTTTTGTCTGAAATTAAAATACTTTTTCCAACCGTTGAGAACATTGCGGTAGCCAATCACAGTTTTAATGAACAAACAGATAGCTTAAAAACCGTACCAGTACTCGTTTACAACAGTAAAAAACCTTTGGATACTCAAAGTGCTACACAACTGACTAGCTGGCTTCAAAAGCGATTATCTAAACCCGAGATCGCTCTTTTTAATCAGAAAATAGAATTAAAAGTACCTCCAGTTGCCGCGGCAGCTAAAAAATAAAACTAAAAATCCCCTTAACAATCTTCTAGATCATTAAGGGGATTTTTTATAGGAACAATATAATGTTACATCATCTGAATTCCTTCTTCTTCCAACAATGCCAGAAGTGATAAACTTTCTTGCACATTGTAGTTTTCTATTCCGCTTTTATACCATTCTTCGATAACATTCAATTGATACGTGGTAAAATCATCTGAGTCAATACTCATACCTAGCATTCCTGCCAATTGAAATTCGTCTAATATTTTCTTAGTCACAATGCGACACGGAATACCATCCTTTATTTTTCCGTTTAAACGCTCGTAATCAGATCTCCCGCATTCAAATCCCGTATAAAAAGCAGTACAGTTTTGCTCGTGAACGTATTCTTGAGACAAGGGGTCGAATCCCTTTGTATAACCTTCCATATAACCTTGTCTGTAAACCGGGTCAAATATATTTCCCATACCGTGGCAGTATTAGTTTCTATTAATTTCAGCCAAAACTACTACTTAATGAACTTTCAGAAAATTAAAGTCGTTAAAAGGAATAAAAAAACTTCAATCGTCACTTTAAAGCCTATTTTACCCCAAAAAAATAGTTCCCATTTCACTCTACAACTTAGTTTTTATTGATTAATTTTACCAAATACAATCATAATCATCACATTACGAAGGTGTTTTAAGTTAAATTCAATCTAATCATCAAAAAATAAGTGGATCAAACATAATAAAACTTTGTTTTTTACTTTAAGATAATTACGGCATTTTATTGCTTACTTTTAAACTAATTATTCCAGACAATAACATCATTCAAATGTTTCTATTTTATTCGAAAATAAATCTTTTTACTACACTATTAATTTTCACTTTTCTAAGTGTTCATTCGCAGAATGTAAAAGTTGAACCTACGTTTACATTTTTAAATTCTACTTTAAAAACCTATACCATTGCTGATTTACGAGTAATTGATCTTCCTACGGGAGCTACATATACCTGGTTTGATGCACTCACAGGAGGTACTGCTTTGCTAACTACCACTCCATTAGTGAGTGGTACCATTTATTATCTTGAAACATCACCAAAAGCAGCCATCGGTAAGCGTCTTGAAACGATTGTCTACGAAATCAATCCAACTTTAACCGCAGATAAAACTACCAATATTTGCAATGGCGAAACAGTAAAGATCACCGCAACTGGAATCCTCTCTAACGAACAATTTGAAGTTGAAAACACCAATGGAGCAGGTCTTGGCTTAACCAAAGTAGCTCAATATGATCAATCTACCTATTATGTAAAACAGCAAACAATGCCTTGGGAAGATGCAAACAACCTTATCAATGCCATTCCTGGAGCTTCGATGTACATGATCAATAGTACTACAGAAGAAACTACAGTCTATGATGGACTAGTTGCTACCAGACTAGCGAGCGGCACTGTAAATGATGGAATAGCTTTTTGGTTGGGATTAAAACAATATAAAGATGCTAGTGACTTTGACGATTCAGTAAACCAAAAAGGTTGGTACTGGATAGATGGTCGACCGCTTACGTACAGCAACTGGAGCACCAATGAGCCTAACGATTACCACCAGCTTGCAGGTACAAACTATGTATTATATGATGATGGCGGCTATATTAACGATGAAGATTACGGACAGTTTGAATTTCAAAACCGAGGTATAAAATGGAATGATGCTCCAAACAGTTCTACCGACAGAGACTCGTACCCTATTTTTGAATTTGCTGCCACAAGTGGACTGCAATGGTACCAATTAAATACTGCAACAAATAGTTATGAGAGTATGCCAGGGCAAACCAAAGCAGAGTTGAGCGTAGTGACCAAGTCGGGTGTAGAAAAATTCAGATTGGATCTACTATTAAACGGCACAGTCTTATCGTTACCCTATGAAATTTTAAAAATCGAACCAAAGGTCTACCCTATTTCTGCTCAATTAACGACTTTGTGTGCTACAGGAACAGATGCTACAACATTAAAAGAAACTGCTGTTTTTGATACTAGTACATTTGAGAGCACACTTATTGGCAGTCAAACTGATGTCACTGTGTCTTATCAAGACGCTGCTGGAAATGCATTGTCGAGTTCGCTACCAAATCCTTTTACTAGTAGCACACAAACACTAACAGTAAAAGTAGCCAACACGGCTACACCAACTTGCTTTGTTACAAGTATGATTCCGCTAATTGTAACGCCTAAAATAAAAATCGAATCGATAATCATTAAAGATTTATCTGAGCCAAATTCGATCTCAATAAAGCTGCAAAATGAGTCGCCACAAAATCTATTTAGTATCAATGGTAGTCAAGGTCCGTTTCAAGATTCTGGTTCCTTTAGTTCAGTACCAGCAGGGCAATATGAGGTTTTTGTAAAAGACAGTAATGATTGTGGCTTTGATAGCCAAATCATTTATGTTCTTGGCGCTCCACAATTTTTCACACCCAACGGTGACGGTTTTAATGATTACTGGAACATTCAAGGCGTCGATCCAAGCATCAATGCCAACATACAAATTACAATATACGACCGCTATGGTAAATACTTAAAAAGACTTAATCCACTAGATCAAGGTTGGGATGGCTTGTACCTTAAACGACCACTACCTGCTACCGATTATTGGTATACTGTGCAACTCCCTGATGGCAGAATATCCAAAGGTCACTTCAGTCTCAAACGATAAAAAAAAAGGTTAACTGCTTACTGAAATAAGCAATTAACCTTTTTTATTGGTAGAGAACGAAAATTATTCCTCGTCTTCTATAGTATGTGATTTAGAATATCCTCTCCATTTATCAATACAATCTTGAAAATCTTGTGGCAATTCAGTATCAAATCGCATATTCTCCTTTGTTGTAGGATGCACAAAGCCAAGTGTTTTAGCGTGTAATGCTTGTCTTGGTAACACTTTAAAACAATTATCGATAAACTGTTTGTACTTAGTAAATGTAGTTCCCTTTAAAATTAAGTGACCACCATAACGCTCATCATTAAAAATTGGATGACCAATATGCTTCATATGAGCACGTATTTGGTGCGTACGTCCGGTCTCTAACACACAAGACACTAAAGTAACATAACCAAAACGCTCCAACACTTTGTAGTGCGTAATCGCAGGTTTTCCTACTTCAGGATCTGCAAAAACAGCCATTTGCATACGGTCTTTCAAATGTCTAGCTAGATTCCCTTCGATAGTACCTCCTTCTTCGTCAATATTCCCCCAAACAAGGGCAACATATTCTCTCTCGGTTGTTTTAGCCTCAAATTGCTTAGCCAAATGCGTCATTGCCGCCTCTGTTTTTGCAATTACAAGCAAACCTGAGGTATCCTTATCAATACGGTGTACCAATCCTGGACGTTCGCTACTATTCATTGGCAAATTCTCAAAATGATACGCCAATGCGTTCACCAACGTACCTGTGTAATTACCATGACCCGGATGCACTACCAAACCTGGTTCTTTGTTTACTAGTAACAAAGCTGCATCTTCATAGACAATATTCAACGGAATATTCTCTGGCAAAACATGATTTTCAAACGGTGGATGCGTTAACATTACAGTTATCACATCAAATGGTTTTACTTTATAATTTGATTTCACCGGAATATCATTCGCAAAAATGTTTCCTTCCGTAGCTGCATTCTGAATTTTATTTCGAGTTGCATTTTGGATCAATCCCATCAAATATTTATCGACACGCAAAATTGTTTGTCCCTTCGGCACTTCAAATCTAAAGTGTTCGAATAATTCTTCTTCTAAGTCAACCGACTCTGTATTATTGTTCATTTGGCATTTCATCTGTTGGACTCGCAATGGTGTCCGTTGGTATACTTTCTTCGTAACTTGCTTTTCCGTCGCCCAAAACCAAATCAATTTTAGATCCCTTCAAAACTTTATCTCCTGGGCTTATATTACGTCCTTTGCAACGCATTTCCAGCACCATATCTTTTCCTAAATTTGGTATGTAAGTCACGGTTCCTTCCTCAAGACCCAAAGCTCTTAGTGTAGGCACAGCTTCACGATATGTTTTCTCAATTAAATCAGGAATTTTAACCGATGAAAATCCTGAAGAATTAATCTTGATATACACCTTTCTCCCCACCTTTACTTTCGCTCCAGGCAAAGGATCTTGTTGTACAACACTGTATTTCGGAAAATCACTTCTAAAATCTACACTGTCCAAAACCACATAGGCCAAGTCCAACTCATCCAACTTCTCTTCTACTTGCTCCTCTGTCAATTTGCTCAAATTCGGAACTGTAATTTCATTTCCGTGATCCGTAGTAAAGGTCAACCAATGCATTAACAGATAACCCAAAACTGCAATTGTCAAAACAGCCAAAAAAGCTTGAACAAAAAACACACGACTAACAAGGTATTTACGTAAACTCATAAATTATTTTTTATAATACTGCAAAGATATAGCTATTTCGTTCCAAAAAAAATGATAATTTTGTTTATCAAAAAGGTAATTGCTTTATTTAGGAGCTAATTCACCTCCCGAAGCGTCGGGACGCTACAATTTTATGGGGCATAAAGCCTTCCCTCACAAGGATTTTTGCTGCTATCGGGGTTAGAAACACATATCATTCATCAACATTTTATTAATAGAGAACAATCAAATTTCATTCTACAAAAGTAAAAACTTCAATATATGAAAAACATTGCCATCATCATGGGCGGTTATTCTAGCGAATACAAAATCTCACTTATAAGCGGAAACGTAGTCTACCAAAACTTAGATTATAAAAAATACAACCCTTTCTGCGTTCATATATTTAAAGACAAATGGGTCTATGTCGATGCAGATGATAGAGAATACCCAATAGACAAAAACGATTTTTCGAGCACTGTAGACGGAAAAAAAATCACTTTTGACTGCGTATTCAATGCCATCCATGGTACGCCGGGTGAAGACGGATTGATGCAAGCCTACTTTGAGTTAATCGGCATGCCACAAACGGCTTGCGATTATTACCAAGCAGCACTGACATTCAATAAAAGGGATTTATTATCTGTTTTAAAACCTTACGGAATACAAACAGCGATTTCTTACTACCTGAACTTGGGTGACGAAATCAATATTGACGAAATTATCTCAAAAGTGGGTTTACCTTGTTTTGTAAAACCAAACAAAGCAGGTTCTAGCTTCGGAATTTCAAAAGTACATGCCCTTGAAGATTTGCCTACTGCAATTGAAACCGCATACAAAGAAGATAACGAAATCATTATCGAAAGTTTCCTTGACGGAACCGAAGTTTCTGTGGGCGTTATCAACTATAAAGGAAAAGTAACTGTTTTACCAATGACCGAAATCGTTTCTGAAAATGATTTCTTTGATTACGAAGCCAAATATTTAGGGAAATCACAAGAAATTACACCTGCGAGAATTTCAGATGAATTGACCGAAAAAGTTGGAGCCATAGCCAAGCGCGCCTACGAAGTCTTAAAAATGAAAGGTTTCTCTCGTTCTGAATTTATCATCGTAAACGACGAACCCTTCATGCTCGAAATGAACACAATTCCGGGAATGACCAACGAAAGTTTACTGCCACAGCAAGCTGCAGCAGCAGGTATCTCATTACAAGATTTGTTCGGAAATGCGATTGAAATTGCTTTACAGTAATTAATGACTTCAGAGAAATGATAGAATGGAAAAGAATATTATTAAATGATCTATCTCCCAATTTTTTAATTGAGGTTTCATTTCGAACCATAGTAATGTTTACCATTTTACTATTGGCCTTGAAGCTAACAGGAAAAAGAGGTGTAAAACAACTGTCTGTATTTGAGATGGTAATCATCATCAGCTTAGGTTCTGCCGCAGGCGATCCTATGCTATATGATGATGTTGGACTATTACCTGCAATTGCCGTAATCATTGTCATAACAATCTATTACAAGATAATTATTTGGCTTACGGCCAAAAGTCCAAAGTTTGAACAATTTGTAGAAGGCAAAACCCAATGCATTATTGATGAAGGAGAATTTTCAATTCACCGTTTTAAAAAGGAAAACTTAGCACAAGACGAATTTTTTTTAGAACTTCGCCTGAAATCTATTGAACATTTAGGACAGATTAAGAATGCTTACATTGAGACCAATGGCGAAATAAGCACTTTTTATTATGCCGATGAGGATGTAAAATATGGATTGCCTATTTTGCCACAAATTTTCAGTCAAAAATCAGAAGTGATTCCAAAAAATGGTACTTATGCTTGTAGCTTTTGCGGTAACATTCAAGAATTAACCGTTGCTGGTGGAACTTGTGATAATTGTCTCAAGAAAGAATGGGTTCCCGCAATTAAAACTATTAGAAGATCCTAAAAAGAGCATTTTTTCCATCATAAATAGTACTAAAAAGAAAACAATGAGAAAAGCTATATTCCCCGGTTCCTTTGACCCAATTACACTTGGTCACGAAGACATCATCAAAAGAGCTATTCCGCTTTTTGATGAAATAATCATCGCAATTGGTGTCAATGCAGAAAAAAAATACATGTTTAGTCTAGACGAGCGCAAACGCTTTATAGAAGAAACATTTAAAAATGAACCAAAAATCTCTGTTATTACCTATGAAGGCTTAACGATCGAACTTTGTCAAAAATTCAATGCTGATTTTATATTACGTGGTTTGCGTAATCCGGCAGATTTTGAATTCGAAAAAGCCATTGCACACACCAACAGACATTTGTCAAAAATCGAGACTGTTTTTCTACTTACTGCTGCAAGTACATCCTACATAAGCTCAAGTATCGTACGTGATGTTATTCGAAATAAAGGAGAATATCAAAAATTGGTACCAAAAGCGGTTGTTGTAGCCAAAAAATAATATCCTATTCAAAAATAAACAAGGCGAATTAAAAATAATTTAGCCTCTTAAAACAAAAAAATGAGCATCGAAAGAGAATTAAACAAACGAAGTGGGTCACAATGCGAACTTTGTACCGCAACCGAAAACCTGAAAGTATATACCGTTCTACCAACTCAAAGAGGGGGCTTGGATGAAAATATATTTGCTTGTGCTACTTGTATTGATCAAATAGAAAACCCAGGAAACGAAGATTTAAATCATTGGAGATGCCTTAACGATAGTATGTGGAGTGAGCATACTGCCGTACAAGTTGTGGCATGGAGAATGTTGAGCCGTTTGCGCGCTGCAGGATGGCCGCAAGAATTATTGGAGCAAATGTACCTTGACGAAGACACTTTACTATGGGCACAAGCTACAGGCGAAGGTGCTGATGATGAAAATAAAATTATCCATAGAGACAGCAATGGAGTTATCCTAGAACACGGAGACTCGGTAGTACTTATCAAAGATTTAAAAGTAAAAGGTTCTAGCATGGTAGCCAAACAAGGAACCGCAGTTCGAAACATACGCCTAGACCATGAAAATGCCGAGTATATTGAAGGAAAAGTAGATGGTCAAACCATTGTGATTATCACTCAATATGTGAAGAAGACGTAGTTTTCAGTTTACGGTAATCAGTTTATTACTGTAAACGATCAATAAACTTCAGTCATAAAATTTCAAGCAATAAAAAAAACGTTAGTAGAAAATTTTCTACTAACGTTTTTTTTTATTTTATAAAAGGACCCTCTATTTCTTTTCACTCAATTATTTAAAACTGAGACTCTAGACTAAGACTGCAAACTGAGACTGAAGACTGTAGACTGAAGACTGTAGACTGAAAACTGAGACTAGAAGAAACTACTCTATTTCTCGTACTTCTTTCATGAAAATCCATTTCATAAATAGCTTTTCGCCATCTTTTGTATTTAATGCTTTAAATTTTGGTGAAAGCAAAGTACCAACTACGAAAGCTACCATCGGAATCCAAAAGCCAGTGAGATTCGTGTACATGGCAACCAAATAACGCACAGATATAAAAAGAATTGCAAAACATCCTAATTGGTATAAAAAAGCTCTTATTTGTAATTTTGTCATTGTTTTATTTTAAGTTATTATCCCAAAGCTTCGGGATTTATATACTAAGTTGCTAAGCTTAATATTTATTTAAAAAAACTGTGTATCTTGGATAATCAAGCCAATTTACATTATCTTTTTTTTTAGTTATTTAGACTTCTAGGTTCCTATGAAACTGTATTTAAAACTTAGTAAATCTCTAAAAAAAATCTTTATTCCTGTACTTCTTGAAACTTAGTACGTTTACTTCCTTCGTACATTTCGTATTTTACCAAACGCGATTCAATGCTTGCGTTAAATAATTTTATTTTACGAGAAGGTTTCAAACCTACATATTTCAATGCTTCAAGGTTACCCGTGATAAACCAGGCATTGGTTCCAGGATAATTCTTTTTTAGCGTATCGCCAATATTTTTATAAAACTCTTCCATATGAATATCCAAACGCTCATCATATGGCGGGTTGAATACAATGTGTAACTTGCCTTCTGAGTTTTTTTCTGTTTCAAAAAAGTTATCCTCTTTGATCGTAATATATTCCTCTAGATTTGCATTTTTGATATTGTCTTTGGCTTTACTCACTGCAGATGGAGCTTTGTCATAACCTTTTATAGTATGGTGAAATTCACGAATTTTACCCAACAAACTATCAGTAATTTTATCAAATAAATCATTATCCCAATCTTTCCATTTTTCGAAAGCAAATTCTTTACGGTTGATGTTTGCCGGAATATTACATGCAATCATAGCTGCCTCTGCCAAAAAAGTACCCGAACCACACATTGGATCTAGAAAATCTGTTTGACCATCCCATCCAGAAAGCAATAGCACTCCTGCCGCTAAAACTTCGTTTATTGGTGCTAAGTTGGTAGCCGTTCTGTACCCACGTTGGTGAAGCGAATTCCCTGAAGTATCCAATGCAACTGATACTTGATCTCTATCAATGTGAATATTAATCCTTAAATCAGGAAATGCTTTATCAATACTTGGTCGTTGCCCTGTTCTTTCTCTAAATTGATCCACAATGGCATCTTTACATTTTTGAGAAACAAACTCGGTATGGTTGAAGTTTTGAGAGTGCACAGTCGCATCAATCACAAAAGTTTGATTGGCATTGATATAACGTGACCAATTAATACTTGCCACTCCTTTATATAATGCTTGATCATTATTTGCTCTAAAAGAATAAATAGGTTTCAAAATTTTCAAGGCAGTTCGCAATGCTAAATTCGCTTTGTACATAAAACCTTTATCACCCACAAAACTCACCATTCGTACACCTTGCTCTACTTCTTGAGCACCCAATTGTGTTAGCTCTTTGGCCAATATTTCTTCAAAACCAAAAAAGGTTTTGGCAATCATCTTAAAATTATTTTCTATCATCATTCTTTGTATCAAACAGCTTTAGCAAAAAGAAATCACCAACTGCCGTCAAATTATCAATTAACCCAAATCCATTTCAAGATCAAAAGGCGTTATTTTTCAGCAAAAATACACTAAATTTGCGGGATAGAATAAACAGAAAAGAATAAATGTCCGAAGAACAGCAACCATCCAACTCAAATCCAGACCAACCAAGACCAACTTGGTTTAGCTCTTGGTTCGATACTCCATACTATCACATATTATACAAAGAGCGCAATTACCGTGAAGCACAACTTTTCATGGACAATATAACGCACTACCTCAATCTGCCAGAAAAAGCCAAAGTATTGGACTTAGCGTGCGGGAAAGGTCGTCATTCCATCTATTTAAATCAATTAGGATTTGACGTTCTTGGAGCCGATCTTTCCGAAAATAGTATTCTCGAAGCTTCCAAAAATAGCAACGACAGCCTGCACTTTAAAGTGCACGACATGAGAGAATCTTTCGAAGAAAAATACGATGCTATCTTTAACTTATTTACAAGTTTTGGGTATTTCGAAAAAGACGAAGACAATCTAACCACATTAAAAGCTATTAAAGAAAGTTTATCTGAATATGGATTTGCAGTAATTGATTTCATGAATGTAAACCAGGTTGTTAACACGCTAGTTCCCGAAGAAGTTAAAATCGTTGACGGAATTGAATTTCACCTTAAGCGCTACGTTTCAGATGGGCACATATACAAAGACATTGATTTTGAAGATAATGGTCAAAAATATCATTATACCGAAAAAGTTAAAGCTTTAACGCTACAAGATTTTCAAAGCATGATGGACGAAGCCGGAATTTATTTATTGGACATTTTTGGTGACTACAAACTCAAAAAATTTCATAAAACTGAAAGCGAGCGCTTAATCATGATTTTCAAATAGTAACGAAACCGTTTTATTATTTTTATTCGATTCGAATGGTTTAAACCACAAAATAAACCTTCGTTATAGTAAAAATGTAACTCTGTTTACGAGCTAGCCTATTTTAATATTTTTCTCCGATTTACAAATCGCCATGAATTACATCTTACCTTTACTTTCGGTACTGCTTGGCTATAGTATTGCCTTGGTTATTAAGCCAAAAAACAAAAGTAACCTAAAACTTTTACTAGCTTTTAGTGGCTCATTTTTACTTGCATTGACAGTAATGCATTTGCTTCCAGATGTTTATGAAACTAAAAATCAAAGCATCGGAATCTTCATTATGATGGGGATTTTGTTTCAAATTATTTTAGAATTTTTTTCCAAAGGCGCAGAACATGGACATGTACACGGTCACCCGAATATGACTCATATTCCGTGGTTACTTTTTATCAGTCTTTGTATTCATGCGTTTTTAGAAGGTTTCCCTGTAGGACATCACAAAGATAATCTTGCTATAGGAATTGCAATTCATCACCTACCAATCGCAATTATTCTAACTACTTTTTTTATAAATTCTCATTTAAATAAAAAAGCAATTTTTGTTTTCATGATGACTTTTGCTGTAATGACACCTTTAGGAACTTTTGTTTCTGCTTATGTGCCGATGCTAAGCGATTACAATACCGAAATTACTGCGGTAGTTATTGGAATTCTCTTTCATATCTCTTCTACAATAATTTTCGAAAGTAGCGAAGGACACAAGTTTAATATTGCTAAAGTATCTATGATAGTCCTCGGAATCATTTTAGCCTATTTACTTTAATAAAGTACGTTTGACTGTGATTATTTTCGAAAAAAAAATTGCCAGTTCAAATTCTCATATCAGTCAGTACTAGTTTTGGTTTAATTACTGAAAAAAGATTGTTATTTAGTTGATATATGTATATTTGGCTCAAATATAGTTAGTAATTCACCCCCTTTCGAAAATGAAAAAAATAGCCCTTTTTTTACTATTCACGTCCAGCTTTGCACTGCTTTCTTTTCAGCAAGACACTATTGTCGATTTCTTACATACGGGAACAATTTTGAAATTTGAAGATCACAATTTTCATCTCGCTTGGAGTTCACATCCAAACACTACCTATTACAAACAAGAGTACCTTAGAACATCTGATAATAAATTTGAAACCTATCAAAAAATGTTAATTGTAGAGGCCGTTCAGTCTGATATATTAGTAGAACAGGCAAGTAACATGAAACTGAATGAGCTTGAAAAACTAAAAAAAGATAATCCGCTGGTACAAACTAACATTGAAAAAGCTAATAATCAAGACGAAAAAGTTATTTCGTTCATGTTGAGCGGTGGTCACAATGTCCTTGAGTGGAATATATACCGCTACCAACAACAAAAAAATGACAGAGGAACTTTTCTAGTTTTATATGCATACTCCTACCGCAATTATTTTACTAAAAAAGAAGATATTGTAAAGTTTTTAGAATACGTAAAAGCCAACAATTCCAAAATAACCAACTTAGTAAACTCCGCTGCTGTACCTAAAATTAAAGTGGATTAATTTTCAAAAGTAAATATATTAAGAGCTATTCTATATTTTTCTCTTATTCTAAAAAGAAGGTGGCAATTTATCGAATAGAAATCCTTTCAATACAGCTCTTTATTATGGATAGAATATTTTTTTAAATTCTAAAATACATTTTCTATAAAGTAATCGTTTCTCTTTTTATAAATACTTAAATTTGTAGTACATTGAAATAGGCAAAGTTTGACCACTTACCTGAAAATAAATAGAAAATGACCTTTACAAAAACAACGGAACAAACGTCAAAATACGAGCATCTTGAAAAAATGTCAGTAAATGAATTATTGGCAAATATAAATCAAGAAGATCATACAGTACCCGTAGCAGTTGAAAAAGCTTTGCCACAAATTAAGGATCTAGTAACCGAGATTGTATCCAAGATGAAACTTGGAGGGCGCATATTTTATATCGGAGCTGGAACATCTGGCCGTTTAGGAGTAGTTGATGCCTCAGAATGTCCTCCAACATTTGGTGTACCCTTTGATATGGTAGTAGGAATTATTGCTGGTGGTGATGCTGCTATCAGGAAAGCAGTCGAAAATGCAGAAGATAACGATACACAAGCTTGGAAAGATTTACAAGAATTCAACATCACTCAAAATGATGTAGTTGTTGGAATCGCTGCCTCAGGTACAACTCCATATGTTATTGGAGGTCTAAAAACGTGTAACGAAAATAATATTAGCACCGGAAGTATTTCTTGTAACGCTGGAAGTCCCATCTCTTTAACTGCAAAATTTCCTATCGACGTAGTTGTAGGACCTGAATTTGTAACAGGGAGCTCTCGAATGAAAGCTGGAACAGCACAAAAACTCGTTCTCAACATGATTTCTACAGCAACGATGATTCAGCTCGGAAAAGTAAAGGGAAACAAAATGGTAGATATGCAGCTTAGTAATAGTAAATTGGTCGATCGAGGAATCAAAATGATCATGAGCGAAATACCTGTAACATACGAAAAAGGAGCTGAATTACTTACCGAAAATGGAAGTGTTCGAAAAGCAGTAGACAACTGGAAAAACAGTAAATTATAACAATTATGGCAACAGATAAAAATACACTTTCTCGTGGATTGAAATACCTTTCAGGTGCTTTACCCCTTTTATTTTTAGGCCCAACTGTAATTTACAATGCTTTTATGAATCAAAAAAATGATTGGCATTATTTAGTTTTGGCTGTTGGTATCATTGCGTGCATCTCGTCCGTGTTTTTAATGTTCAAAGGACTTCAATTTGTAATGAAAAGTATATTTAACGACTAATGGAAGGATTACTACACGTACAAAAAACATTCGAAAAAGTAATTTTTACTGGTAAAAAAGTTAATAACCGCCAATTTGAAGATTGCATTTTCAAGAACTGCGATTTTTCAAATAGTGATTTCTCCAACAACAGTTTTATGGATTGTGAATTTATTGATTGTAACTTATCAATGATGCAATTAATCGGAACAAGTTTAAAAACCGTACACTATAGCAACTGTAAAATGATGGGAATTACTTTCCATACCTGTAATGATTTTTTATTTCAGGTTTCGTTTTCAGATTGCGTTTTAGATTACAGTTCATTTACGAATAAAAAAATGCCTAAAATAGTTTTTAAAAATTGTTCTCTAAAAGAAGTTGCTTTTATGAGTTGTGATCTTACCCAAGCAACGTTTGATAACTCAGACTTATCAGGTGCAATCTTTAATGAAACACAATTAAAAGGAGTAAATTTCAAAACCGCATTCCATTATAATATCGATCCCGAGTTTAATCCAATGAAAAAAGCACGATTTGCTACCCAAGGAATTACAGGTTTATTGGACAAATATGATATAAAAATCGTTTAAATCAACTTCAACGATCATTCTCTGCAGCAATACCACTGAAACATCATATCAAACAAACACCTCATAAACAATATATTACCAACACAATAAATATAAATAAAATTTCTAAGATTTACAAAACAAACATTTTGTTATATTTTGTTAGAATAACTTATTTTCATTGTAAAACCAATAAAGAATAATAAATTTGCTTAAAAATATTAAGATGCAACCGAAAGACTTACTACAACTATCAGAACAATTTGGATCTCCAATTTATGTTTATGACGCAGATAAAATAAAATCACAATACAATCGTTTAACCAAAGCTTTTTCTAAGGTAGAAAAATTACGTATTAATTATGCGATGAAAGCTTTGTCAAATATCGCAATTCTTCAGTTATTAGAAGAAATGGGGTCAGGACTAGACACTGTTTCTATCCAAGAAGTACAACTAGGACTTCATGCTGGATATGCTCCAGAACGTATTTTCTACACCCCAAATGGAGTTTCATTAGAAGAAATAGAAGAGGTAAATGCACTTGGTGTTCAAATCAACATTGATAATCTATCTATTTTGGAGCAATTTGGTGCTAAGCATCCAAATGTACCAGTATGCATTCGTATCAACCCACATGTAATGGCGGGAGGAAATGAAAATATTTCAGTAGGACATATTGATAGTAAGTTTGGAATATCTGTTCACCAATTACCACATTTAGTTCGAATTGTAGAAAATACAAAGATGAACATTATCGGTATCCACATGCATACAGGATCTGATATATTAGATATTGAAGTATTCTTATATGCTGCCGAAATATTATTTGATGCAGCTCGAAATTTCAAAAATCTAGAGTTTTTAGATTTTGGAAGTGGTTTCAAAGTTCCTTACAAAAAAGATGATATCGAAACAGATATTGAAGAACTTGGTAAAAAATTATCAAAAAGATTCAATGAGTTTTGTACAGAATATGGTAAAAACTTAACCTTAATTTTTGAACCAGGTAAATTCTTGGTAAGTGAAGCAGGACAGTTTTTAGCTAAAGTGAATGTAATTAAACAAACTACATCAACCGTTTTTGCTGGTATTGATAGTGGGTTTAATCATTTAATTCGCCCTATGTTTTACGGATCACAACATGTAATAGAAAACATTTCTAATCCAAAAGGAAAAGAACGTTTTTATTCTGTAGTAGGATACATTTGTGAAACAGATACTTTTGCAAATAACAGACGCATAGCCGAATTGAAAGAGGGAGACATTCTAAGTTTTAAAAATGCAGGAGCTTATTGCTACTCTATGGCTTCAAACTATAACTCAAGATACAAACCAGCAGAAGTACTATGGATGAATGGTCAAGGACATTTAATACGTGCTCATGAAACATTTGAAGATTTGTTAAAAAATCAGATTCCTTTACCTGTTAAAGCTAAAGTTTAGTATAAAAAAAAATAGGCTGTCTTTCTAAGACAGCCTATTTTTTTTATATAAAGACAAAGTATTATTCAAACACTTCTTCTAGAACTTGAGCTTCTGTACCGTTCGGAAAAGAAACTTTAAGTTTTTGCGCAATAGTTGGAGCAATCTGTGTTATTGCCTTTTTACTGTAAGATTCGCCCTTTTTTATATGCCAACCGTAAAAAATGGCTGGAACATGAGTATCATATGTATAAGTTGTACCATGAGAAGTTCCCGTTCCTTGGTATTCGATATAACCAGGTTTATCCAAGATTACCAAATCCCCATTTTGTGTCACATCGTATCCCTTTGCTATAAAATTAAGATAGTAGTCATTACCAGTAGCATGTAAGATTTCCTCTTCAGTGTACACCCTTTTAACATAATCCTGAGTCATCAAATAAGATTTAAAGGCACTTTTTACAGCATCTAAATCCAAATTTTTAGCTTTAACCACTTCTTTGTTAAAATACAAATTAAAACTAGAGTAGTTCAGAATCAAATCAGCTCCAAATGTTTTAAGAGAAAAATCCTTTAGATTCTTTCTAATAGTTGAAGGACTAATTGCATCTACGTTATATTTATTATCTTTCAAATAACTAACATTTTCAGCACCAGCATGGTCTGCCGTTAAAAATAATAAGTAATTATCCTTACCTACGTTTTTATCCAAGTATTTCAAAAAGTCAGCAATAGTTTGATCAAGTCGCAAATAAGTATCTTGCAACTCCATAGATCTTGGCCCTAATAAATGACCAACATAATCAGTAGAAGAAAAACTAACCGTCAAAAAATCAGTAATATCATCTTTACCTAGCGATTCTTTTTCTATAGCTTTTGTAGCAAATTCTGCCAACAAATCATTCCCATAAGGAGTAGAACGCAAAACACCTGCATCATTCTTCTCATACATATCTTTCAAGTCATAAGGAAAAACAGGAGCTTTGCTATTGTATAATTTACCTTCATAAGGATTATTATCCTCTAGACTTTCATTATAAGTAGATTTTGATTTATACAAATCCCAACCCTTATTGATATATG